>NZ_JBICUA010000012.1:0-219289 GCF_043197915.1 Actinomadura geliboluensis
AAACACCCGGTCCCATCCCGAACCCGGAAGTTAAGCCCTTCAGCGCCGATGGTACTGCATGGGAGACCGTGTGGGAGAGTAGGACGCCGCCGGACTCATATTGCAGGAAGGCCCCGCCGTTTTCGGCGGGGCCTTTCTCATTTCTCAGCCTCGGGGCGACCCGGTCAGTATTCGGTTCGCGTTGCCGAGACGGGTGGCGACGGCCGTGCGCTCCCGGTCGAGTTCGGTCTTGTGCCGGGCGATCAGACGCTTCTGGTAAGCGGCCTCAACACTCGCCCAGATGTCGACGAGGCGGGCTTCGTGCTTGCACCGCACGTCCGCCACGGCGGTCGCGGTTTCGACCCCGGTGACGCGGTGTCCGGGCCCGTCGATGAACCGCCGGTCGCGGTTGGCGTCCCGCGGCGTCGCATACGCATGGCCCGCCCGCTTCATGCAGCGGCTCCAGGCGGCGAACGCGGTGCGGACGCGGCTGTCCTGTGCCGCCGTTCGCAGGCTGGTGAAGGCCAGGCGGTCCGCGAGCGTTCCGTCGGGCCGGGCGCCGGCGTTCAGTGTCCGGCCGGCCTCGCCGACGCAGCCGCCGTCCGGGACGTCCCGGCCGCGGATCTTCGCCGGCCCGTCGCCCCAGGCGGCCTTGCGCGCCCGCGGCGGCAGGTCCGGCCGCGGCGGCCGTTCGGTGATCTCGGGACTGCTGTAGCCGAGCCTGCCCGCCCGCTCCTCGTCGGCGAGACCGTAGCGGCGGGCGTTCTGGGAGAACGGCGGGGGCGCCGGGTCTCCGAGGTCGAAGGTGATGCCGTAGCGCCGGAGGCATGCGGACACGAGCTTCTTCTCCGCGCGCTGGACGGTCCTCCGCTGCGCGGGGCTCGTCCGGTAGGCGTCGAGGGGGAGGGTGAGCGCGTCGACGTCGCCGACGTGGCGGACGCGGACGGCGGGCTCGTCCGGGCGCTGGGTCGCGCACCCCGCGAGGACGAGCGGGACGAGCAGCGCGGCGGTCGCCCGTGCGTGGTTCACGGTGGGTGCCTCTCTCGCATCGCGAATGGCGGGTCCGGGCGGCGCGGGGTTCCACGCCCGGACCCTCTCATCGGGTCAGGCCGCGTCGAACGAACCGAGGTGGTCGTTGATCCCCGGGTTCAGGTTCCCGTCGGTCTCGTCCTCGAGCTCCTGCGACTGGCCGGTGAAGTTGGGCTCGCTGTAGACGACCTCGTTCCAGACGGTGTTGAGGTTCCGCCACGAGCTGGCCGTCTGCTGGACGTTGTGGCCGTTGGGGAAGCGCTGGCCGCCGAAGTCCTGGACGTTGTTGTCGTAGCAGCGGCTCGAACCCTGCTGGCCCGGGTCCTCCCAGAAGCAGCTCGTCGCCTGGGCGGGCGGCGCCACCGTGAGGCAGGCCGCCCCGCAGAGCGCGGTCGCGGCCACGAGGCGCCATGTCCTTTTCGCCATGTCGATCTCCTTTCACCCGCGGCGCCGAGATGGCGCCGATCCGTAGTCGGGCGAACACAGATTGTCACGCCGGTGGCCGGCGGAGAAGTGGCCGGAGGCGCGTCTGACCTGGTGGGCAGGCGTTCCTGCCCGTCGCGGGTGCGGGTTCGCGACACGCCGGCGGTTTTTCGCGCGCCCGCGGACGCGTCCACCGGACCGGCCCAGTGTCGGAGCGGTGCTCTACGGTGAGGCCATGCCGCCGCTCTCGCCCCGCCTCCAGGAGATCGTCGACGCGCTGCCGCTCACGCCGGACATGCGCGTCCTGGAGATCGGCTGCGGACCGGGGGCCGCCGCGCGGGCCGTCGCGGCCCGGCTCGACGGCGGCGGGCACATCCTCGCGATCGACCGGTCCGCGAAGGCGGTCGCGCAGGCGGAGGCGGCCGCGGACGAGGAGATCGCGTCCGGGCGGATGAGCGTCCGGCGGGCCGCCATCGAGGACTTCGCGCTCCAGGCCGGTGAGGCGCCCTTCGACCTGGTGTTCGCCGTGCGGGTCGGGGCGCTCGACGGCCGCCACCCGGAGGCCGGGCGCCGCGCCGTGCGGCGCATTGCCGCGGTGCTGGCGCCGGGCGGCCGCCTCCTCATCGACGGCGGTGACCCGCTGCGGGAGATCCCCCTCTGACCGCGTGGCCGGACGGGCCGGGCGTGGCGGGCGGAGTCAGCGGCCGAGGGCCCGGTCGAGCGTGGCGGCCCACTGGGTCAGCAGGCGGGTGCGGCGCGCCGAGTCGTCGGTGAGCAGGTCGGCGAGGCCGAGGCCGCGGACCAGGTCGAGGGTCGCCTGGACGGTCTCGCGGACGCCGGGGACGCTTTCGTCCGCGCCGAGCGCCTCGACGGTGAGGCGGTGCGCCTCCCGCCCGACGCGGGCTTCGAGGGGGAGCACCTGCGCGCGGAGCTGCTCGTCGGAACTGGCCGCGACCCACAGCTGCAGCGCGGCGCGGAACAGCGGGCTGGTGTACATCTCGCCGAGCAGGGCCACCACGTCCAGCGTGGACGGGCGGCGGCCGGCGAGCCCGTCCAGGCGCTCGCGCATCTGGGTCATCCGCACCTCGGAGCCGTAGCCGACCGCGGCCGTCACCAGCTCCTCCCGCGTCCGGAAGTGGTGCTGGGCCGCGCCCCGGGAGACGCCCGCGCGCTCGGCGACCACGGCGACGGTGGTGCCGGCCCAGCCCACGGAGGCGAGGCAGTCGATCGCGGCCTCCAGGAGGCGCCGCCGGGTGGCGCGGCTGCGGTCCTGCTGCGGTTCGCGGGGGAGTGCCTGGGCGGTCATGGGTTCCTCGGCTCGACGGGCTTCCAGTCAACCAAACGGGCCCGCAGAAAAACAATCATGCGCGATTGATTTTTTCGGGCGGGGCTGGCAGTGTTCAGCCATGAGCCAACCGCTGCGGGTCGGGAACGCCTCGGGCTTCTACGGCGACCGCTTCGCCGCGGTGCGGGAGATGCTGGAGGGCGGGCCGCTGGACGTCCTCACCGGCGACTACCTCGCCGAGCTGACGATGCTGATCCTGGGCCGCGGCAAGATGAAGGACCCGGACGCCGGGTACGCCACCACGTTCCTGCGTCAGATGGAGGAGTCCCTCGGGCTGGCGGTGGAGCGGGGCACCGCGATCGTCGCGAACGCCGGCGGGCTCAACCCGCGCGGGCTCGCCGACCGGCTGCGCGAGCTGGCCGCGCGGCTCGGCATCGAGGTGCGCGTCGCCCATGTGGAGGGCGACGACCTGCTGCCGCGCGCCGGAGAGCTCGGCTTCACGGATTCTCCTTACGGAGCGCCCCTCACCGCTAACGCCTATCTGGGCGCCTGGGGGATCGCCGAGTGCCTGAAGGCCGGCGCCGACGTGGTGGTGACCGGCCGCGTCACCGACGCCTCGCTGGTGGTGGGCCCGGCCGCCGCGCATTTCGGATGGGCGCGAGACGACTGGGACGCCCTGGCGGGCGCGACCGTCGCCGGGCACGTCCTGGAGTGCGGGGCCCAGGCCACGGGCGGCAACTACGCCTTCTTCGAAGAAATCTACAATGTAAAGGCGCCGGGCTTCCCGATCGCGGAGATCCATGCCGACGGCTCCAGCGTCATCACCAAGCACGACGGGACCGGCGGCGCCGTGACCACCGAGACCGTCACGGCCCAGCTGCTCTACGAGATCGGCGCGCCGTCCTATGCCGGGCCCGACGTGACGACCCGCTTCGACACGATCGAGCTGGCCCAGGACGGGCCCGACCGCGTGCGGATCAGCGGCGTAAAGGGGACACCGCCGCCGCCGTCCACCAAGGTGTGCCTGAACCACCTCGGCGGCCACCGCAACGAGATGACGTTCGTCCTCACCGGGCTCGGCATCGAGGCCAAGGCGGAGTCGGTCAAGGCGCGGATGGCGGCCGCGTTCGGCGACGCGCCGCCCGCCCGGGTGGAGTGGACGCTCATCGGCGCAGCCAAGGCCGACCCGGCCACGCAGGGGGAGGCGACCGCGCTGCTCCGGTGCGCCGTCCTCGACCCGGACCCGCACAAGGTCGGCCGCGCGTTCAGCAACGCGGCGGTGGAGCTGGCCCTCGCCGGGTACCCGGGCTTCACGATGACCTCCCCGCCCGGCAAGGGCGGCCCGTACGGGGTGTACTCGCCGGCGTACGTCCCCAACGAGGCGGTCGAGCACGTCGCCGTCACCCCGGACGGCACTCGCGTGCCGATCGCCCCGGCACCGGTCACGGCGCCGATCACTGAGGCGATCGCGGCGCCGGGCGAGCAAGAAGACGCCGCGTCCGTCCCCCAAGGGCCGGTGGCATCGGTGCCCCTCGGGCGGGTGGCCGGGGCGCGGAGCGGGGACAAGGGCGGGGACGCCAACATCGGCGTCTGGGCCCGGACCGGCGCCCAATGGGCCTGGCTCGAACCCTTCCTCACCGTGGAGAGGTTCAAGGAGCTGCTGCCCGAGACCCGTGAGCACACCGTCCACCGGCACGTCCTGCCCAACCTCCGTGCGGTCAACTTCGTGGTCGAGGGGCTGCTGCAGGAGGGCGTATCCGCCTCGACCCGGTTCGACCCGCAGGGCAAGGCCCTCGGGGAGTGGCTGCGGTCCCGCCTCGTCGACATCCCGGAGGCACTCCTTTGACCCTGAAGAGCACGCTGGACGCGCGGAGCCCCGAGTACCGGGAGCGCCGCGCCGCCATGCTGGACAAGCTCGCGGCGCTGGACGCCGAGCACGCCAAGGCCCTCGAAGGCGGCGGCGAGAAGTACGTCGCGCGGCACCGCAAGCGCGGGAAGCTGCTGGCCCGCGAGCGCATCGAACTGCTCCTGGACCCCGACTCGCCGTTCCTGGAGCTGAGCCCGCTCGCCGCCTGGGGGAGCGACTTCCCCGTCGGCGCCAGTGTCGTCACCGGCATCGGCGTCGTCGAGGGCGTCGAGTGCGTGATCGTGGCGAACGACCCGACCGTGCGGGGCGGCTCCAGCAACCCGTGGACGGTGAAGAAGAGCTTCCGGGCGTCCGACATCGCGCTGGAGAACCGGCTCCCTGTCATCAACCTGGTCGAGTCGGGCGGCGCGGACCTGCCGACGCAGAAGGAGATCTTCATCCCCGGCGGGCGGATGTTCCGGGACCTGACCCGGCTGTCCGCGGCCGGGATCCCGACGATCGCGCTGGTCTTCGGGAACTCCACCGCCGGCGGCGCGTACATCCCGGGCATGTGCGACTACGTGGTCATGGTGAAGGAGCGCGCGAAGGTGTTCCTCGGCGGGCCGCCGCTGGTGAAGATGGCGACGGGCGAGGAGGCCGACGACGAGGAGCTCGGCGGCGCGGAGATGCACGCCCGCACGTCCGGCCTCGCCGACTACATGGCCGCCGACGAGGCGGACGCGCTGCGCCTCGGGCGGCAGATCGTCCGGAACCTCAACCACCGCAAGCTCGGCCCGGCGCCGGGCCCGGTGGAGGAGCCCCTGTACGACCCGGAAGAGCTCGCGGGCATCGTCCCCGAGGACCTGAAGGTCCCGTTCGACCCGCGCGAGGTCATCGCCCGGATCGCGGACGGCTCGCGGTTCGAGGAGTTCAAGCCGCTCTACGGCACGAGCCTCGTCACCGGCTGGACGCGCGTCCACGGCTACCCGGTCGGGGTGCTGGCCAACGCGCAGGGCGTTCTGTTCGGCGCGGAGGCGCAGAAGGCGGCCCAGTTCATCCAGCTCGCCAACCAGAGCGACACGCCGCTGCTGTTCCTGCACAACACCACCGGCTACATGGTCGGCAAGGAGTACGAGCAGGCCGGGATCATCAAGCACGGCGCCCTGATGATCAACGCGGTGGCCAACAGCAGGGTGCCGCACATCTCGATCGTGATGGGCGCCTCCTACGGGGCGGGCAACTACGGCATGTGCGGCCGGGCGTACGACCCCCGGTTCCTGTTCACCTGGCCGAGCGCGAAGTCGGCGGTGATGGGGCCGCAGCAGCTCGCCGGCGTCCTGTCGATCGTGGCGCGGCAGGCCGCCGAGGCGCGCGGGCAGGCCTACGACGAGGACCAGGACCGCGCCATGCGGGAGATGGTCGAGGCGCAGATCGAGGCCGAGTCGCTGCCGTTCTTCCTGTCGGGCCGGCTCTACGACGACGGCGTGATCGACCCGCGCGACACCCGCACCGTCCTCGGCCTGTGCCTGTCCGCCGTCCACAACGCGCCCGTGCGCGGAGCCGACGGCTTCGGCGTCTTCCGGATGTGAGCGAATCAATGATCAACACAGTGCTGGTCGCCAACCGCGGCGAGATCGCCCGCCGCGTGCTGCGCGCCTGCCGGGGCCTCGGCATCGGGACGGTCGCGGTGTTCTCCGACCCCGACGCGGACGCGCCGCACGTCCGCGAGGCCGACACCGCCGGGCGGCTGCCCGGGGCGGCCCCGGCCGAGACGTACCTGTCGGCGGAGCGGCTCCTCGCCGTCGCGGCGAGCGCGGGCGCCGACGCCGTCCATCCCGGCTACGGGTTCCTGTCGGAGAACGCCGGGTTCGCGCGGGCCGTGCTGGACGCGGGCCTGACCTGGATCGGCCCGCCGCCGGACGCGATCGCCGCGATGGGCTCCAAGATCGAGGCCAAGAAGCTGATGGCCGCCGCCGACGTCCCGGTGCTGCCGGAGCTGGACCCGGCCGCGGTGACCGCCGCCGACTTCCCGCTGCTGGTCAAGGCGTCCGCCGGCGGCGGCGGGCGCGGCATGCGGATCGTCCGGGCGCCCGGCGACCTCGAGGACGCCGTGGCGGCGGCGCGCCGCGAGGCGGAGTCGGCGTTCGGCGACCCGGCCGTGTTCTGCGAGCCGCTGCTGGAGGACGCGCGGCACATCGAGGTGCAGGTCCTCGCCGACGCCCACGGCACCGTCTGGACGCTCGGCGAGCGCGAATGCTCGATCCAGCGCCGCCACCAGAAGATCGTCGAGGAGGCGCCGTCGCCCGCCGTCGGCCCGGAGCTGCGCGCCGAGCTGTGCGCGGCGGCGGCGAACGCGGCCCGCGCGATCGGCTACACCGGCGCCGGGACGGTCGAGTTCATGCTCGCCCGCGACGGCCGCTTCTTTTTCCTTGAAGTCAACACCCGCCTCCAGGTCGAGCACCCGGTCACCGAATGCGTGTACGGGGTGGACCTCGTCCGGCTCCAGATCGAGGTCGCCGAGGGCGCCCGCCTGCCCGAGGCCCCGCCGGAGCCGCGCGGCCACGCCATTGAGGTCCGCCTGTACGCGGAGGACCCCGCGCACGACTGGCGCCCCGCCAGCGGCACCCTCCACACCTTCGAGGTGCCGGGCGCGGACGCAGAGTTCGCCGTCCCGGCGGAGCACGGGCTGCGGCTCGACAGCGGCGTGGAGAGCGGCGCGGAGGTCGGCGTCCACTACGACCCGATGCTCGCCAAAGTGATCGCGTGGGCTCCCACCCGGCCCGCCGCCGCCCGGCGGCTCGCCGCGGGCCTGCGCGGCGCCCGCATCCACGGCCTCACCACGAACCGGGACCTGCTCGTCCGCATCCTGGAGGAACCGGGCTTCCTGGACGGCGACACCGACACCGGCTACCTCGACCGCGTCGGCCTGAGCGCCCTGGCGGCGCCGCTGGCGGACGAGGCAGCGGTGCGGGTCTCCGCGCTGGCCGCCGCCCTCGCGCTGGCCGCCGCGAACCGGTCGGCGGCGCCCGTACTCGGCGGGCTGCCGTCCGGGTGGCGCAACGTGCGGTCGCGGCCGCAGCGCCGGACGTTCGAGGGCCCGTACGGAACGGTCGACGTCGACTACTTGCTGCACAGGGACGGCCTCACCTCCGAGCTGTGCCCGGACACCTCCCTGGTCAGCGCCGCGCCGGACCGGGTCGTCCTCGACCGCGGCGGCCTCCGCGAGACGTTCGCCGTCACCGCGGTCGGGGACGCGGTGCACGTCGACTCCCGCCTCGGCCCGGTGGCGCTCACCGCCGTCCCGCGGTTCGCCGACCCGAGCGGCCGGCTCGCCCCGGGCTCCCTGCTCGCCCCCATGCCCGGGACCGTCGTCCGCGTCGAGACCGAGGCGGGCGCGAAGGTCGCCGAGGGGCAGGTCCTCGTCGTCCTGGAGGCCATGAAGATGGAGCACCGCATCACCGCCCCGTCCGCCGGGACGGTCGCGGAACTGAACGTCGCCGCGGGCGGGCAGGTCGAGTCCGGCGCCGTCCTCGCCGTCATCGAAGCCGTCACCGAAGGGACCCCCGCATGAGCTTCGTCGAGACCGAGGAGCGGCGGGCGCTGCGCGCGGCCGTCGCCGAGCTGGGCGCGAAGTACGGCCCCTCCTACTACGTGGAGAAGGCCAGGGCTGGGCAGAAGACCGACGAGCTGTGGGCCGAGGCCGGGCGGCTCGGGTACCTCGGCGTCAACGTGCCGGAGGAGTACGGCGGCGGGGGCGGCGGGATCGGCGACCTCGCCGCCGTGTGCGAGGAGCTGGCCGCCGCCGGGTGCCCGCTGCTGCTGATGGTCGTGTCCCCGGCGATCTGCGCGACGATCATCGCGCGGTCCGGCACCGAGGAGCAGCGCCGGCACTGGCTGCCGCGCTTCGCCGACGGGTCGGTGAAGATGGCGTTCGCGATCACCGAGCCCGACGCCGGCTCCAACTCGCACCGCATCACCACCACCGCGCGCCGGGACGGCGACGGCTGGGTGCTGAAGGGGCAGAAGACGTTCATCTCCGGCGTGGACGAGTCGGACGCCGTCCTGTTCGTCGCCCGCTCGCAGGACCAGAAGGGCAACCTGCGGCCGTCGCTCTTCATCGTCCCGACTGACGCGGAGGGCTTCACCTATACGCCCATCGACATGGAGATCGTGTCGCCGGAGAAGCAGTTCGTCTGCCACCTCGACGACGTCCGGCTGCCCTACGACGCGCTCGTGGGCGACGAGGACGGCGGGCTGCTGCAGCTGTTCGCCGGCCTCAACCCCGAGCGGATCATGGCGTCCGCGATGGGCGCCGGCATCGGCCGGCTCGCGCTCGGCAAGGCCACCGCCTACGCCCGGGACCGGCAGGTCTTCAAGACGCCCATCGGCGCCCACCAGGGCCTCGCGCACCCGCTCGCCGCCGCGAAGATCGAGCTGGAGCTGGCCCGGCTGATGGCGCAGAAGGCCGCCTGGCTCTACGACGCGGGCGACGACGCGGGCGCGGGCGAGGCCGCGAACATGGCCAAGTACGCGACCGCCGAGGCCGCGATCCACTGCGTCGACCAGGCCATCCAGACGCACGGCGGCAACGGCCTCACCACCGAGTACGGCGTCGGGATGCTCGCCGGCGTCGTCCGCCTCATGCGCATCGCCCCGGTCAGCAGGGAGATGATCCTCAACTTCGTCGCCCAGCACACCCTGGGCCTGCCCAAGTCCTACTGAGGCGCACCCCCTGGACCTGCTCAAGCCCGGCCGGGCCTTGAAGTAGACGGGCCCGGCCGGGCTGAGTAGAGATGGCGTTTGGGAGACGATCGGGAGATGATCTTTCTTACTGTCTGGCGAGCAGGTCGTTCAGCAGTGGCACCGGGGACGTCGGGCATTTTGCCGCGCGCTGCTCTAGCGCAGTCTCCCTGCGCGTCTGCAGCGCCGTCACGAGCCGTTCGCGCATCGTCTCCAACGCGTGGGAGTAGGTGCCGCCCGATGTCGGGCATCGCCTGCCCCATGCGGTCGCGCTGAGGACGGTGGGGATCGGGTCCTCGTCCATCCAGACTTTCTGGCTGTGCCGCATCCCGTGGGGGTGATGCTCCGTTTGATCGGCAGCCACACCGCCAGTTCGCGGTCGTGTACATGCCCGGCCTAGACCGCCGCGTTCATCCGCTGATGGTGGGCGGTGATCTGACGGCCACTCGTGGAACGGCACGGCTTATACGGCCCCGCCCCGCATGCTCTCAGCGCGGGCTGCGGCAGCCGGGCGGGACCGGGCGAGTGGCAGCCTCCTCGTGGAGTCGGGCTGCCCGCATGGGACGAACCCTTCATCGACGCACTGGCGATGCGGTGCCCGGTACCGACTTTCCGGCGTCGTGTGCGCACCGCCCCACCATCGGCGGGCTGGTGATCCCGGCGGTGAACGTGCGGCTCACCGGCGGCGGTGTCGACTTCCGTGCCCGCCACCAGACGGTGCTGGAGCGGTCCTGGCTCAAAACCCGCTGCCAGGTCTGCGACCGTCCCGCCGGACGTCCCGTGGTGCTGTTCGGCGGCCCCGACGAACTCGCCGCAGGGCAGTTCAACGAGCCGCCGCTGTGCACGGCGTGCGCCGCATACACCTCCCGCGCGTGCCCGATGATCGCCGGGCGGCAGGACCGTTCACCCGCCCGGCCGCGCCTGTCGGAGGGGCGGAGGGGCGGAACCTGCCCGGACCCGGCCTGCGGCTGCGACGGCTGGGTGCCGCTCGACATCGGCCGGGCCGAGGAGCGGGAGGCCCGCGCCTGGTATGCGGTGTTCATCGACCCCGCCGGCTACGCCGTCACCGTGCAGGAGACCGACACCGTCCACGACGGCCGCCGGCACCGCCGCATCGCCGTCCACGGCGGCCGGCTGACCACGCCGCCGCTGAAGGTCGTCCAAGTGTCCGAGCCCGGCACCGGCCGGGTGTGGCGGCGGCTGCCGCCCGCCGACGCCGCCGCGCTGCTGCCCACCGACTACCGTCTCCCGCCCGAGGCGAGGCATGCCTGACCTCGGCCGGTGTGCCGGTACGCGCCCCAAGCCGTCCCCGTTGCCGATGGTGCTCAGTGGTAGGCGGCGACGGCGGCGAGGTACAAGCCGAGGAAGGTGGCTGCCGTGCCGGCGCCGGTCAGGATTGCGTTGGCGGTGCCGGCGCCGGTGCTGCGGGTGAGCAGGCCGGTGGTGACCGCGATGTTGAGTGCGGTGGACAGGGCGAGCAGCAGGGACAGGATCTGGACCGTGCTCATCGGGGTGCTCCCTCACGTCGTCGAGGCTGTTGAACACCCATTTGCGGGACCGGATCAGGGCGATCCCATGGAATGCGGATCCGGCTGAGTGCGCGGTGGTTACGCTGCTGGAAACGTAAGGGTCCGGGTTGATCCGGGTCGGATCCGGTGGTGCGGGAGGGTGAGCGTGGGCAGTCCGTTTCGTCCACAAAGCGGCCCAAATACGTCTTCTAAGGTGCTGGACGAGCTCGCCCGGTTGTGGGATCAAGCGATTCACCATGGTGAGCCGGTGTCGCAGGACCGATTGGCCACGCAGGCTGATGTGCCGCTGACCACGGTGAACTCGTGGTCGACCGGTAAGTCCTTGCCGCGCGACCTGGACCAGCTGACGCAGGTCGGTTCCGTGCTGGCCCAATGGGCCAGGGAGAAGCCGCACCCCCAGGCCGTGTGGTCACGGTTACTCACCGCCGACAGAGCCGGCAAGGCGCGCGGCGAAGCACCCGCTCCGCCGGATACCGGGGGCGGCAGGGCCGGCGTCGGCCGGCCGCTGAATGAAGTGACCGACCCGTTCGTGCTGGAGGTGCACCGGCCGATCGCCTCGGAGCGGGCGGGCGGGTCGGCGCCGCTGTTGCCGCCGTATGTGCGGCGGGCGCATGACGATCGGCTCGCCCAGGTGGTCGAGCGGGCAGCCGCCAGGCACAGCGCGATGGCGGTGCTGGTGGCCGGGTCGTCGGCGGGCAAGACCCGGGCCTGCTGGGAGGCCCTGCACCGGTTGCAGGACCGGCAGGAGGGGTGGCGGTTGTGGCACCCGTTCGATCCGAGCCGGGCCGAAGCGGCGGTGCAGGAGCTGGACCGCGTGGGGCCGCGGACGGTGGTGTGGCTGAACGAGACCCAGGACTACCTGGGCGGCGGTGAGGCCGGTGAACGGGTCGCGGCCAAGCTGCGCACCCTGCTGACCGACCCGAGCCGGGCACCGGTGCTGGTGCTGGGCACCTTGTGGCCCGGGCATCACACCGACCTGACTCGCTGCCACGAGTCGCAGGTGCGGCAGTTGCTGGACGGCACGGTAATCGAGGTGCCCGAATCGTTCACCGGCGCCGACCTGGACGCCCTCCGGCAGGCCGCCCGAGCCGATGCGCGGCTGGAGCAGGCGGCCGACCGTGCCGAGGACGGGCAGATCACCCAGTACCTGGCCGGCGGGCCGGCACTGCTGGACCGGCTGGCCACCGCG
This sequence comes from Actinomadura geliboluensis, assembly GCF_043197915.1. Classification (NCBI taxonomy): domain Bacteria; kingdom Bacillati; phylum Actinomycetota; class Actinomycetes; order Streptosporangiales; family Thermomonosporaceae; genus Actinomadura; species Actinomadura geliboluensis. Next base: position 12,021 of record NZ_JBICUA010000012.1, read on the forward strand.
CCGCCGGAGGCCAAGGCTCTGATGTGGGCGGCGATGGACGCCCGCCGGATGGGGCACCGCAACGCCCTGCCGTTGCCGCTGCTGGAACAGGCCGCCACGGCGTATCTGACCGACACCCAGTACGAGCAGCTGGACGAGAACTGGCTGGAACAAGCCCTGGCCTACACCTCCCGGCCGTGCAAAGGCGCCCGCGGGCCCGTCACCCGCATCATCCAGCGCCGCAACGACCGGGAACGGACCCGCTCGCCCGCCGCCGCACCCGGTGGCGGTCCGGTGTACCGGCTGGCCGACTACCTCGATCAGCACGGCCGCGCCACCCGTAACCACCACATTCCACCTGTTGGATTCTGGGTTGCTGCGGCCGCCCACGCCCACCCCGCCGACCTGCGCCAGCTGGGCAACGCCGCCTGGGACCGGGGCCTGTACCGCGACGCCACACAACTCCACAAGAACGCCACCACCCACGGCGACCCATTGGCGGCGTGCAGGCTCGTCGGCCATCTGAACGTCCTGCATCCCGGCGACTTCCGCCCAGCGGCACACGCCGCCGCGCACGTGTCCCTCGATCAGGCGCGGGACGTCGCCTTGCTGCTGTCCGAGTTTCGGGAGGTCGGGGCCGGTGAGCAGGTGGTGGCGCTGGCCGACCGAGCCGCCGCGCACATTCCCCTCGACGACCCGGATGCCGTCGCTCGTCTGCTGTACGGGTTGCGGGAGGTCCGGGCCGGTGAGCAGGTCGCCGCGCTGCTGGCTCGCGACCCCGCCGCCCACATTCCCCTCGACAACCCGGACGCCGTCGCCACCCTGCTGTACGGGTTGCGGGAGGTTGGAGCCGAGCAGGTCGCTGCGCTGGTGGCTCGTGATCCGGCGGCGCACGTATCCCTCGACGACCCGGCCGCTGTCGCTCTCCTGCTAGGCGTGTTTCGGCATGTCGGGGCCGGTGAGCAGGTGGTGGCGCTGGCCGACCGGGCCGCCGCGCACGTCCCCCTCGACGACCCGGCCGCTGTCGCTCGCCTGCTACGCGTGTTTCGGGAGGTCGGGGCCGGGGAGCAGGTCGCCGCGTTGGTGGCTCGTGATCCGGCGGCGCACGTTCCCCTCGACAGCCCGGACGAGGTCGCCCAGCTGCTGTCCGGGTTTCGGGAGGTCGGGGCCGGGGAGCAGCTGGTGGCGCTGGCCGACCGGGCCGCCGCGCACGTCCCACTCGACGACCCGGCCGCTGTCGCTCGCTCGCTAGGCGTGTTTCGGGAGGTCAGGGCCGGGGAGCAGCTGGTGGCGCTGGCCGACCGGGCCGCCGCGCACATTTCCCTCGACGACCCGGACGCCGTCACCACCCTGCTGTACGGGTTGCGGGAGGTTGGAGCCGAGCAGGTCGCCGCGCTCGTGGCTCGCAACCCTGCCGCCCACATTCCCCTCGACAACCCGGACCCTGTCGCCCAGCTGCTGTACGGGTTTCGGCATGTCGGGGCCGGGGAGCAGCTGGTGGCGCTGGCCGACCGGGCCGCCGCGCACGTCCCACTCGACAACCCGGCCGCCGTCGCCCGCCTGCTGAGGGTGTTGCGGCATGTCGGGGCCGGTGAGCAGATTGTCACGCTGTCTGACCGGATAGCACCCGTGGGCGTGTTTGGGCGGGAACCGGATGGGCGCCCCGCGGAACCTTGGGGGTGGGAGGACCTGGAGTGATCCACCGGCCGCGCTTTCGCCTTGCATCGAGGGGCGTTCCGTACCCTCTCGCTAACGGGACGGCAGAGCGAGCGGCGGAGGCACTCAGCTCATGCGTGCCCGGTCCAGGGCGAACTCCCGAAGGAAGACGCCTGGGAGCGGACTGGCCACGCGCGTTGTTGTGCCCCTCCAGCAGGCGCGCACCGAGCCGCAGTCCGCAGTGATCGCCAGATCGACCCGGCCCTGACGCTCGACACCCTCCAGGCGGACGCGCCAACCCCTTGAGCGCTGCGCCCCGCCAGGGGCCAGACATGCGAGAGGGCCTGCCGCACCCCCCGATACAGCAGGCCCTCTCGTTGCCGTGACGCGTATCCCCCCAGGAACGTGTCGGATCCGACGCTACACCAGCCGAATCTCTTCCACGGCCAGGGTTCAAACACCCGGAACGGGCGCACAGGACCGGTTCTGTGCGCCGGGGGAGGGACGGCCGCGCGGGGTTGCGGTCGTCCCTGTTGCACGCCAGTCCCCGCCCCCTCGGTGGGAGACGAACGGGAGATGATCATGCGGGCCGAGGCGTGCTCGGTACGGGTCCTAGCGTGGTCGTAACGAAAACAGGCCAGGCGAGCTTTCAATGTCGCAGGTCAGAGACGGGTGGGAAGGTGTTGCTCCGTCAGTGGACAGCTCGTACCTGGAGGGAGATGATCCTCAACTTCGTCGCCCAGCACACCCTGGGCCTGCCCAAGTCCTACTGATCGGCCGGAGCAACGGACACTCATCCTTTGCCTTACTTAGAGTAGTGATCTGACCACTCTAAGTACTTCCTCGGAGAGGATCGCGGAGGAAGTATCGGAAGGGCGAAAGGAACGATCAAATGAGCAGGTTTCTCTCGGTTCTTGTCCTGACGGCCGGCACGACCCTGGCCGGGTTCTTCGGCCTTGCGGCGGCGGCCTCGGCCGCTCCGGCGGCGCCCGCGGTCCACGCGCCCGCCATGGCCCACTGCGACTGCGGCTGCTGCGGTCACCACGACGGCCACGGTCACCACCACGGCCACGGCCACGGCGACAACGACAACGAGAACACCAACATCAACATCAACGTCTGATCCCGCCGGCCGCCGGCACGGCGGCCCGGCCGGCGCTGGCGGAGGTCCGTGCGGCCTCCGCCAGTCGCATTCCCCCGCCCGCCGGACGCTCAGCCGAGCAGCGCGTCCAGCTGGGCTTCCAGCGGCACCGGGGCGCCGAGGCGGTTGTCCACCGCGACGTGCGGCACCGGCGGCGGCTCCGCCGGGCGCATCCGCGCCGTGAACGCCTCGAACGCGGCCAGCTTGGCGGTGTCGCGGGACGAGCCGCGCGCCTCCAGCCGGTGGCGGAGCGTCCGCGCGTCCGACCGGATCCACACCAGCCGGACGGGCGCCCCGCCCAGCGCCGCGACCCACTCCGCCCACCGGGCCGCGTCCCGGATCTGCCCGGTGAACGGCCCGCTCAGCAGCACCGGGCACCCGTGCGAGCGGATCTCCCGGGCCGTGGCGGTCATGCCCGCGTACTCGTGCTTCTTGACGTGCTCGTCGTACCAGGGGCCCTCCCGCTCGCCGGGGTCGCGGGAGGCCGCCGCGAGGACGGCCGCCACGAACGGCCCGTACATCGTGTCCTTGTCGAGCAGTGCGGGCACCGGCCGCAGGCGCCGCAGCAGCAGTTCCGCCACGGTCGTCTTGCCGGCGCCCGGCGCGCCCGCCACCACCCAGACCGCGGCGGGCGCCGCGTCGGCGGCCGTGCCGGTCACGCCGTCAGGCGCATGCGGCGCGTCGCCAGCCGCTCGATGCGCGCCTCGTCGATCTCGTGGCCGAGGCCCGGCTGCGTGAGCGGGACGCCGACGACGCCGCCGGACGAGCGGACGGGCGGCGTCACGAACACCGGCCCGCCCGCCGGGTCCGACACGTCGCTCGGCAGCGTGCAGCCCGGCAGGGCGGCCAGCGCCACCGCCGCGGCCTGCCCGATCCCGAAGGCGCCGGTGCCGCTGCACCACACGTCCCAGCCCGCCGCGTACGCCAGGTCGTGGGCGCTGCGCGCGGCGGTCAGCCCGCCGAGCCGGTCCAGCCGCAGGTGCAGCGCCCGGCCCGCCTCCGCCGTCAGCGCCGCGTCGAGGGTCTCCAGGTCGCCGACCGCCGGCGCGACCGCGGTGCGGAGCCGCAGCTGCAGCCGGGCGTGCGCGGCCAGGTCGCCGGCCGGGAACGGGCGCTCCACCGCCGCCAGGCCGTAGGCGTCCAGCGCCTCCAGCACCGCCAGGTGCTCGGGCGACTCGGTGTAGGCGTGCCCCGCGTCGGCGACGAGGGCCAGCGCCGGGTACGCCTGCCGGATCACCCGGACGGGCTCGATGTCCCAGCCGGGGCGGATGTCCAGCGTGACGCGGGTGTGGCCCGCGCCGACCGCCTTGTTGACGCGGGCCGAGACCGTGTCGAGCGCCGGCTCCGGGGAGATCCGCGCGCCCGTCACGATGGACGTGCGGGTGCCGCCGAGCGCGTGCGCGAGCGGCAGGCCCCGCGTCCGGCACCACAGGTCCCAGCAGGCGGTGTCCACGGCCGCGGCGGCCTCGCTGGCGCCGAGGTCGGCGGCGGCGGACACGTCCTCGGGCCGGTCCCAGTCGAGCCCGATGAGGGCCGGGGCCATCCGCGTCTCGATGTCCGCCCACGCGGCGTCCGCGCCCGCGGCGCCGCCGGGCACGGCCATCTCGCCCCAGCCGACCGCGTCGCCGCCGGCGAGGCGGACCAGCACGCTCTCCGGCCGCCGCCCGCGCGGCATCGCCACCTGGAAGGCGTCGCAGCCCTGGATCAGAGGCACCCTCACCCGCCCTTTCGCCGAGGTCGTCTCCCTCTATGATCCACCCGCGCGGGCGCGGTCGGTCACGGGCAGCTGTCCTCCAGCGAGACCGGCTTGGTGTCGGGCTTGGGGGAGGACGACGTGCCCGGCGAACCCGACGAGGGGCTTTCCGGCCCGCTCGGCGAGGCGCTCGGGGAGCCGCTCGCGCTCACCGCGCGCGGGTCGCTGTTGACGGCCTCGGACGCCAGCTTGCGGATCAGCTTGAAGTCGGGGTTGCCGGTGTAGATCAGCGGCGGCACGAACTGCAGGCTGCGGATCCCGGCGCCGTCCTTGACCTTGTTGGACAGCTTCACCAGCGCGGGCAGCAGCTCCTGCGGGATGTCGGTGGCGAGGGTGCGCTTGGCGGCGGCGGCGAGCTTGTCGAAGCTGGTCAGCACGGTCTGCGGGTCGGCCTGCTCGGCGATCGCGCGCATCAGGCACTTCTGCCGGCCCATCCGGACGTAGTCGCTGCTGTTGGTGCGGGAGCGCCCGTACCAGAGGGCCTCCTTGCCGCCCAGCTTGCGGTAGCCGGGCTGCAGGACCGCGCCCTGCTGCCCGTACGGGATCGGCTCGGTGATCTTGAGCCGGACGCCGCCCATGGCGTCGACGATGTCGGCGAAGCCGAACATGTCGACGAGGATGTAGTAGTCGACGCGCAGCCCGAGGATGCCCGCGATCGTGGCCTTCAGCAGCTCGGGCCCGCGGTGGTTCTTCGGGACGCCGGGCACCACGTCCGGGTGCTGCTCGGCGTACTCGTACACCTCGTTCAGCAGCCCCGGGTTCAGCGGGCCGTCGCCGGTGAAGCCGTAGGGGAACCGGTCCCGGGCCGGGCCGGGCGGCATCTGGAAGCGCTCCAGGTTGCGGGGCAGGCTCAGCAGCACCGTGTCGCCGGTCTCGGTGTCCACGCTGGCGAGCGTCATGCTGTCGGTGCGCACGCCGGTGCGGTCGGCGGCGGCGTCGCCGCCGAGCAGCAGGATGTTGACGCGGGCCTGCCCGTTGAACGGGTCCTCGGTGTCGACCTTTTTACCGTTCTCGCTGCCGGTGCGGAAGATGCTGGTCAGCGCGTCCCGGTAGACGTAGGTGCTGTGCGCCGACCACGCCACCGGGACGCCGACGGCGAAGCACATCACCGCGACGGACGCGGCGCCGAGCGTCTTCGCGCTGATCGACATGCCCAGCGGCCGCAGGATCTGGTACGAGCGGATCACGACCAGGATCCACAGCACGCCGAACGCGACGAGCGCGGCCGCCACCCGCTGCACCACGTCCGGCTGGACGGCCAGGTGCAGCAGGTCGGACCGGTACACGGTGGCGGCCGCGGCCAGCGCGGCGGCGATCGCCGCCCACAGGGCGAGCAGCAGCGAGCCGGCGATCCTGCGGCCGGTGACGACGTGGGCGACACCCCAGACCAGGGCGGACGCGAGGGTCAGCGCGAGAGCGCGGGAGAGACCCCGCCCCCCGCCGGAGGGACCGTCCCCGCCCCCGTCCCGAGCGTGCCGACTCGACGACCGACCCATGTACGCTCCGATTCCCACCCACGGTGATTTAAGCCCCGGCTCACATGATGGACGCGCGGAACCGGGCAAAGGTTGCGTGGGAGTCGACCGAATGCGAGCGGGTGTTGCCTCTGGTGCAGCTGTTGATCAGGATAGAGAATCGGACCCCGTTTTGGGGAGCCCGGCGCGGATCATCGACTCTCCGGATGCTTTACCAGCTCGTGGACAGCGGCATCCCCTCGGCGAACCCGGACGGGTTCTGGATCCCGACCGTGGCCCGCTCGTGGAACTCCTCCAGCGTGCGCGCGCCCGCGTAGGTGCACGAGCTGCGCAGCCCCGCCACGATCTGGTCGATCAGGTCCTCCACGCCGGGGCGGCGCGGGTCCAGGAACATCCGCGAGGTGGAGATCCCCTCTTCGAACAGGGCCTTGCGGGCCCGGTCGAAGGGGGAGTCCTCGGCGGTGCGCAGCCGCACCGCCCGCGCGGACGCCATGCCGAAGCTCTCCTTGTAGAGCCGGCCGTCGGCGGTGCGCTGCAGGTCGCCGGGCGACTCGTAGGTGCCGGCGAACCAGGACCCCACCATCACGTTCGCGGCGCCGGCGGCGAGCGCCAGGGCCACGTCGCGCGGGTGCCGGACTCCGCCGTCCGCCCACACGTGCCGGCTGAGGCGGCGCGCCTCGGCGGCGCACTCCAGCACGGCGGAGAACTGGGGGCGGCCGACGCCGGTCATCATCCGGGTCGTGCACATCGCGCCGGGGCCCACGCCGACCTTCACGATGTCGGCTCCCGCCTCGATCAGGTCGCGGGTGCCCTCGGCGGTCACCACGTTGCCCGCCACGACCGGGACGGCCGGGTCGAGGCCGCGGACGGCGGCCAGCGCGCTCAGCATCTTCTCCTGGTGCCCGTGCGCGGTGTCGACGACCAGCAGGTCGGCACCCGCCTCCAGCAGCGCTTTGGCCTTGCCCGCGACGTCGCCGTTCACGCCGACCGCGGCGGCGATGCGGAGCCGGCCGGCGGCGTCCACGGCGGGCCGGTAGAGGGTGGCGCGCAGCGCGCCGGTCCGGGTGAGGACGCCGGTGAGCCGCCCGCCGGCGTCGACGACCGGGGCGAGCCGGTGGCCGCGCTCGTGCAGCCGGTCGAACGCCTCGCGCGGGTCCGCGCCGGCCGGCAGCGTCACCAGGTCGCGGGACATGATGTCGCGCAGCTGCGCGAACCGGTCGACGCCCTGGCAGTCGGCCTCGGTGACCACGCCGACGGGGCGGTCGTCCTCGACCACGATCACGGCGTTGTGCGCCCGCTTGTGCAGGAGCGCGAGCGCGTCCCCGGCGGTGCTGCCCGGGTCCAGCCGGATCGGGGTGTCCACGACCAGGTCGCGCCCCTTGACCCAGCCGATCACCTCGGCGACGACGTCGGCCGGGATGTCCTGCGGGAGCACGGCGAGCGCGCCGCGCCGGGCGACGGTCTCGGCCATCCGGCGGCCGGACACGGCCGTCATGTTCGCCACCACGAGCGGGATCGTCGTGCCGCTGCCGTCGGAGGTCGACAGGTCGACCTCCAGGCGGGAACCGACCGCAGAGCGGCGCGGGACCATGAAGACGTCGTTGTAGGTCAGGTCGTGAGCGGAACGCTCACCGTTCAGCAGGTGCACGGCTGTACTACACACACCAATCGCGGATCCGGGGTGGCTGGGCCACCGTACATTCTCCGCCATACCCGGCGATGGTCCCGCCACGCGGTGCCGCGGGGCCGCCGCGGCCCCGTGCCCAGGGGTGATGACTGTGTGTCCCCGGGGTGCGACCGGCCGCTCCGCGGCGATGTCCCCGGGCTCTTCCAGGCAGGACGAAAGTGAAACGCCTGACCCGGTGGAAAACGGTGCAACGTGGGGCTTGGCTCTCTGTAAAGTTACCTCTTGACGTAACTGCGCCCACGATGCACTTTTTTTACATGTGTCTCACGCGGACGGCGGCGGACCCGCCGTAATTGGGCGTGACGGCAGAACCCCCGGGAGAAGCGCATGCAGGTCACGCACTTGGGCCCGGTCGGCCATGCCCGCCCGCGCCGCGAACCGGCCCGCCCGCGCCGCCGACCGCGGCCGCGCGCCGCCCCGTCCCCGGCGTGCCGGCCCCGCCCCGCCGCCCGTCCCGCCGCCCGCGCGGCCGTCTTCCGGAGTGACCGGCACCACCCCGCGCGCCCCCCGCCCGGTCCGGGCCCGCCGTGCCCCCGTCCGGCAGCGTTGCGCTGCCGTACCGGTTTTCACGGCGCCGGAAACGTCGCCGTGCCGATCCGGTCGCCGACGCTTCGACGGCCGCCGGGCATGGCGAACACGGGCAAGATCAATATTTGACGTCCTACCGTCCTGAAATGGAATGATCTTGCAGTTGCCGACAAACCGATTCATGACACGTCGAGGAGGAGAGCCGTGCTGGATGCGGTCGACGCCGTGCTCGTCCGCGAGCTCCAGCGGGATGGCAGGGCGACGTTCCAGGCGCTCGCCGATCGCGTCGGGCTTTCCCGCACGGCCGTGCGGGCACGGGTGCAGCACCTTCTCGAAACGCAGGTCGTCCGCGTCGTGGGCATCGTGCACGCGGCCGTGGTCGGCGCGGAGGCGATCGGGCACGTCTCGGTCACCGTGGACGGCTCCGCCCGGGAGGTGGCCGAGGCCGTCGCCGAGCGGCCCGCCGTCTGCTTCGCCGCGCTGACCGCCGGACCGTACGACGCGGTCGCCCAGGTGCGGACGCGCGACGACGCCGCGCTCGCGGCCGAGGTGGACCACATCCGGTCCCTCCCCGGGGTGCGCGCGGCGGAGGTGTTCCGGTCGGTGTCCACCGTGCGCGACAAGCACTCGGTGGTGCGCGAGCTCGGCGAGGTCACCCTCGACGACATCGACTGGCGGCTCCTGCACGAGCTGCAGCGGGACGGGCGGGCCCCCTACACCCGGCTCGCGCACGTCATAGGGCTGTCGCAGGCCGCCACCCGGGCCCGGGTGGTCCGGCTCATGCGCACCGGCGTCATCCAGGTCACCGGGCTGGCCGACCCGCTCGCCCTCGGCGCCGCCGAGCTCGGCGGCTTCGGCCTGGTGGTGAGCGGCGGGCTGCGGAAGGTCGCGGACGCGGTCGCCGCCCAGGACGGCGTCCGCTACCTGGCGACCGGCTTCGGCCGGTACGACATCGTCGGGCAGGCCGAGGCGGCGTCCCGCCGCGAGCTGGTGGCCGTGCTCGACGCCGTCCGCTCGGTGCCCGGCGCGACGGTGCGGGAGTCCTGGCACCACCTGGACGTGGTGAAGGAGTCCTACGCCGTCGAGCTGCCCGAGCAGCCCCTCAACGGGTCGTCCTGACCGGAGCCCCGGCCGCGGTGCCCGCCGCGGCCGGGGCGACGGCCCCGCGCCGGCCGCTCAGTCGCGGTCGAGCGCGACCTCCTCCAGGTCGAGCTCGTGCATGACGCGGGTCAGCACCGCGTCGTCGATGCGCCGCTCGTCCCGCATCCGGACGAACACCTCGCGCTCGGCCGCCAGCATCTCCCGCCGCAGCCGCCGGTAGGTCGCCGTCGGCACCTCCTCGCCCGCCGGGCCCGTCCCGCCGCCGAGCCGCTCCCAGGCGCGCAGCTGCCGGTGCTCGGCGAGCTGCCGGAGCCGCTCCACCACCGCCGCGTCCAGCGCCTCGGCGGTGTTCAGCTCCTCCAGCCGCTCCAGCGCCGCCCGCGCCGCCGCGTGTTGGGCCCCGGCCTCCGCGACGGTGTCGGTGTAGCGCTCGCGGTCCCCGCCGATGCGCAGCACGCGGATGAGCGCCGGGAACGTGAGCCCCTGCACGAGCAGCGTCCCGAGGACGGTCGTGAACGTCAGGAACAGGATCAGGTCGCGGCCCGGGAACGGCTCGCCGGACGCGGTGAACGGGATCGCGAACGCCGCCGCGAGCGACACCACCCCGCGCATCCCGGCCCACGACACCACCGTGAGGCCGCGCCAGCCCAGGTCCTCGCTCTCCCGCTCCCGCCGCGACAGCAGCCGGGGGAGCCGGGAGGCGGGGAACACCCACACGAAGCGGGCCGCGACGGTGACCGCGAAGACCGCGACCGCCCACCAGGCCAGCTGCTGCCAGCTCCGGTCCGACAGGCCGTGCACGACCGGCGGCAGCTGCAGCCCGATGAGCAGGAAGACCACCGACTCCAGCAGGAAGACCATGACCTTCCAGAACGAGTGGCCGATCAGCCGGGTCACCGCCGCCGACTCGGTGGCCCGGTGGCCGAGGTACAGGCCGCTGACGACCACCGCGATCACCCCGGAGGCGTGCACGGTCTCGGCGAGCAGGTAGGCGGCGAACGGCGCCACGAGCGCGATGCCGTTCTCCACGAGCGGGTCCTTCAGCCGGGTCCGCAGCCAGTGCAGCGGCGGCCCGAGCAGCAGCCCGATCGCCGCGCCGACGGCCGCCGCGAACAGGAACCGCCCGACGCCCTCCATCAGCGTGAACCCGGCGCCGGTCGCCGCGATCAGCGCCACCCGGAACGCCGTCAGCGCCGTCGCGTCGTTGAACAGGCTCTCGCCGACCAGCACCGTCGTCGTCCGGCGGGGCAGGCCGAGGCGCTGCGCGACGCTCACCGCCGCGACCGCGTCCGGCGGCGCCACGATCGCGCCGAGCACGAACGCCGCCGGGAGCGGCAGCCCGGGGACGAGCAGGTGCGCCGCGTAGCCCACGGCGAACACGGTGAACAGCACCAGGCCCACCGACAGCAGCCCGATCGACCAGACGTTGTCGCGCAGGTTGCTGAAGGAGCTCTGCCAGGCCGCCGCGAACAGCAGCGGCGGCAGGAACACGTACAGCACGAACTCCGGGTCGAGCTGGAACTCGGGGACCCCGGGGACGAACGAGAACCCCAGGCCCGCGATCACCAGGATCAGCGGGGCGGGCAGCCCGGCGCGCCGCGCCCCGGCGGCCACCGCCAGGGCCCCGACCGGGATGGCCAGCAGCCAGAGTGCGTGCGTCGTCTCCACCCGCCAGATCATGGCATGTCCGGCGTCCCCCACTCGGCCGGGGACGCCGCCGCCGGTCAGCGGTGCGCGTCGCGGCCGGTCTCCTTGGCGAAGGCGAGGAAGTCGCGCGCGGTGGGCGGCAGCCGGCGGTGCGCGTGGACGAGCCCGATCATGCGGGTGATCGGCGGCATGAACGAGCGGACCGCCACCCCCTCGGTGTCGTCGAGCTGGTTGCGGTACCAGAGCAGGGAGCCCATCCCGGCGCGGACCCAGCCGAGCCACGCGCCCCGCTCGTCGGACTCGACCGCGGCGACCGGGGTCGCGCCGGCGCGGCGCAGCACCGCGTCGATCTCGGCGCGGCGGGGGCCGCCGGCGGCGGGCAGCACGAGCCGCATGCCGTCCAGCGCGGCCGGCGGCACCGGCTCGCGGACCCGCAGCCCGGGCGGCGAGACCAGCACCACCTCGCGCTGCTCGAACGGGTGCGCCGACAGGTCGCCGGGCACGGGCAGGTCGGTGAGCCCGAGGTCGGCGCGGCCCGCGCGCAGCGCCGCCGCGACGGCGTCGCGGTCCGCGCAGCGCACCACCCGGACCCGGACGGCCGGCTGGCGGCGGGCGAAGCCGGGCACGAGCCGGCCGGTCAGCTCCGGCTCCAGCGACGCGGTGACCGCGATGCGCAGCTCCGTGCCGCGCCCGTTGGCCCGGGCGACCGACAGCCCCTCGATCGCCTCGACGGCGCCGAGCGCGATGCGGGCCTGCCGGACGACCTGCTCGCCCTCGGGGGTGAGGACCACGCCGCGGCCGGAGCGGGCGAACAGCTCCACGCCGAGTTCGCGCTCCAGTTCGCGGACCGCCCGCGACAGCGCGGGCTGGGCCACGTAGAGAGCCTGGGCCGCCGACGTCATCGTGCCGTGGTCGGCGGTCGCCACGACATAGCGCAGCTGCCGCAGATTCATGTGCCGACCGTATGCCAACGAACAGCTCCGGTCCCGGACATGCCGGAATCGGCCCGGGGAATCGCCCGCCGGTCAGCTCCGCGTGCCCGGCGGGCCGCCGGCCTCCGCGGCCGGGACGGTGTCCGGCTCCGGCTGCAGCTGCGGGGCGGCGACCGAGCAGTGGCGCCTGCACTCCGGTTCCACCGCCGCCCCGGCCGGGGTGCGCAGCGCGTCGTTCCCGATGGTGAAGAAGCTGAGCACGGCGCCGGCGACGAGGAGCACGGCGCTCGCCGCCATCGCGATCTGGAACCCGTGGGAGAAGTCCGCCGGGTTGTTGTAGGCGTCGCCGGTCAGCCCCGCCAGCGGCGGGATCGCCGCGACCGTCAGCAGCCCGGCGGCCCGCGCCACCGCGTTGTTGACGCCGCTGGCCACCCCGGCGTGCCGGACGTCGGCGGTGGCGAGGACGGTGGCGGTGAGCGGCGCGACCACCGCCGACAGCCCCAGCCCGAACACCACCACGGCGGGCAGCACGTCCCGGACGTAGGAGGTGCCCTCGCCGAGCCGCCCGACGAGCAGCATGCCGACCGCGGCGACCACCAGCCCCGCGGTCATCGGCAGCCGCGGGCCGATCTTCTGGGCGACCGCGCCCGCCCGCGCCGACAGCAGCAGCATCAGCAGGGTCACCGGCAGCAGCGCCGTGCCCGCCGCGATCGGCGAGAACCCGGAGACCACCTGGAGGTTCACGACGACGAGGAAGAACATCACGCCCATCCCGCCGTACATGAGGAACGTGACGACGTTGACGGCGGAGAACTGCCGGGAGGAGAACACGCCGAGCGGCAGCATCGGCTGCGGCGCCGCCCGTCCCCACCGCGCGCCGGGCAGGTGCCGCCCCTTGCCGCGCATCCGCTCGACCAGCACGAACGCCGCCGCGGCCGCGATGCCGAGGACGGCGGCGGTGCCGATCACCGGCGGCGCGGCGTTCCCGCCGGGCGCCTCGGTGAGCGCGTACGTCGTCCCGGCCAGCGCGAGCGCCGCCAGCACGGCGCCGAGCACGTCGAAGCGGCCGTGCGCGTCCGGGTCGACGCTCTCCGGGACGTGCCGCACCGCCACCAGCACCACCACGGCGGACAGCGGCACGTTCAGCAGGAACACCCACCGCCAGCCCGCCGCCTCGACCAGCCAGCCGCCCGCGAACGGCCCGATCGCGCTCGCGACGCCGCCGAGCCCGGACCAGGCGCCGACCGCGCGGGGCCGGTCGTCGGCGGCGAACGACGCCTGGATGATCGCCAGCGAGCCCGGGGTGAGCAGCGCCCCGCCGACGCCCTGCAGCGCCCGCGAGAGGATCAGCATCTCGATGTTCGGCGCCAGCCCGCACAGCACGGAGGCGATCGCGAACCACACCACGCCGATGAGGAAGACCCGGCGCCGCCCGAACCGGTCGCCCAGCGACCCGCCGAGCAGGATGAAGCCGGCGAGGGTCAGCGTGTAGGCGTTCACCGTCCACTGCAGCCCGGCGATGTCGGCGTGCAGGTCGCGCGCCAGCGCGGGCAGCGCGACGTTCACGACCGTGGAGTCCAGCAGCGCGATGCCCGACCCCAGCACGGTCGCGAGCAGGATCCACCGTCCCGGCCCGCTGCGCAGGGGGACGTCCGGCATCAGACGATCAGTTCATCGGCGAAGCACCAGCGCCAGTCCTCGCCCGGCTCGAACGACCGGACGATCGGGTGCCCCTCCTTGTGGAAGTGCGCGGTCGCGTGCCGCATCGGGGAGGAGTCGCAGCAGCCCACGTGACCGCAGGCGAGGCACAGCCGCAGGTGCACCCACCGAGTGCCCTCCGCCAGGCACTCCTGGCACCCCTGCGGGGTGTTCGGGGACGGATCCACCGCCGGAAGGGACTGCACATGCTCACAAGTGGCCATATATGCATCGTGCCACGCGTGCATCAGATGCTTACCAGTGGTCCGGGCTGAACGGCTCGTCCTCCGGCCGCGCGGACTGCGACAGCAGCCGCAGGTCCGACTCGACCATCATGGTCACCAGGCCCTCGAACGTGACCTCCGGCTCCCAGCCGAGCTGCTCGCGGGCCTTCTTCGGGTCCGCGCACAGCAGGTCGACCTCGGCGGGACGGGTGTACTTGGCGTCCAGGACGACGTGGTCCTCCCAGTTGAGGCCCGCCGTGCGGAACGCGAACTCCACCAGCTCCCGCACCGACTGGGTCTGGCCCGTTCCGATGACGAAGTCCTCCGGGGCGTCCTGCGCGAGCATCAGCCGCATCGCGCGCGCGTAGTCGCCCGCGTAGCCCCAGTCGCGCCGCGCGTCCAGGTTGCCGAGGCGCAGCTCCTTGGCCAGGCCCAGCTTGATGCGGGCCGCGCCCAGCGACACCTTCCGCGTCACGAACTCGGCGCCGCGGCGCGGCGACTCGTGGTTGAACAGGATGCCGCTGACCGCGAACATCCCGTAGGACTCGCGGTAGTTCTGCGTGATGTAGTGCCCGTAGCTCTTCGCGACCCCGTAGGGGCTGCGCGGGTGGAACGGGGTCCGCTCGTTCTGCGGCGTCTCCCGGACCATCCCGAACATCTCCGAGGACGACGCCTGGTAGAAGCGGATCTGCTCGCGGCCCGGCGTGCGGGACGGGCTGATGCCCGACACCACGCGGATGGCCTCCAGCATGCGCAGCACGCCCATCCCGGTGACCTCGGCGGTGAGCTCGGCCTGCTGCCACGACATCGGCACGTAGGAGATCGCGCCCAGGTTGTAGACCTCGTCGGGCTGCACCCGCTCCACCGCCGAGATCAGGCTGCCCTGATCCAGCAGGTCGCCGGTGGTGATCTGCACGTCGCCGATGTGCTTGCGCAGCCGCGACACATGGGGGTTCGCCTGCCCCCGCACCAGGCCCCAGACCTCGTATCCCAGCTCAAGCAGATGCTCGGCCAGATACGAGCCGTCCTGTCCGGTGATGCCGGTGATGAGTGCTCGCCTGGACAGCGGATCCTCCATGGCTGAAATAGGTCCGATGTGGGGCCCACCACGGGTGGAACCCGTAACGAGCGTGATTTATGAGATTACCGACCACGGAGGGGCGATGACGAGGGAGGGCACCGTTTGAACCGAATTCACTTCTGGTTCGCCCGCCGGGCCGCCCGTATGCCACGGTGAGACCCATCATGAGCTCTCCGGACGCGCCGCCGCTGCGGCTGAACGGGCGCGAGGTCGGACCCCGCGCGATCATGGCGGTGGTGAACCGCACGCCCGACTCGTTCTTCGACAGGGGCGCCACCTACGGCTTCGGCGCGGCGCTGGAGGCCGTCGACCGGGCCGTCGCCGAGGGCGCCGACATCGTCGACATCGGCGGTGTGAAGGCCGGGCCCGGCGAGGACGTCGGCGTCGCCGAGGAGCTGCGCCGCGTGGTGGACCTCGTCGCCGCCGTCCGCGAGCGGCACCCCCGCGTGGTGATCAGCGTCGACACCTGGCGCGCCGAGGTCGGCGAGGTGGTCGCCCGCGCCGGCGCCGACCTGCTCAACGACACCTGGGGCGGGCCCGACCCGCGGCTGGCCGAGGTCGCCGCCGCGCACGGCATCGGCCTGGTCTGCGCGCACGCCGGCGCCCTGGAGCCCCGCACCCGCCCGCACCGGGTCGGCTACGACGACGTCGTGGCCGACGTCGTCGCGCACGTGACCGCCGAGGCCGAGCGCGCCGCCGCGCTCGGGGTGCCGCGCGACGCGATCCTCATCGACCCCGCCCACGACTTCGGCAAGAACACCCGCCAGTCGCTGGAGATCACCCGGCGGCTCGGCGAGCTGACCGCCACCGGATGGCCGGTACTGGTCGCGGTGTCCAACAAGGACTTCATCGGTGAGACGCTCGGCCGCCCCGTCGACCGGCGCGGCGTCGGCACCATGGCCGTGCTGGGGGTGTCCGCGCTGCTCGGCGCCCGCGTCTTCCGCGTCCACGACGTCGCCGCCGCCCGCCGCGCCCTGGCCGCGGTCGCCGACCTCGGGACGACCTCCGGACCCCCGGGGGACTGACAGCGCCCTCCGCTTCGCCGGCGCTCCGCTCCGTGCGCCGTCAGTGCGCGGCTTCGCGCTGGCGGGCCCGGTAGGCGGCGACGTGCATGCGGTTGCCGCAGGTGCGGCTGTCGCAGTAGCGGCGGCAGCGGTTGCGGGACAGGTCGACGAGCACGCGTGAGCAGTCCGGCGCCTCGCAGGTGCGCAGCCGGTCCAGCTCGCCCGCCGCCACGACGTACGCCAGCGCCATGCCGCAGTCGGCGGCCAGGTGCTCGCCGAGCGGGGCGCCCGGCGCGAAGAAGTGCACGTGCCAGTCGTAGCCGTCGTGGTCGGTCAGGTGCGGGGTGGTGCGGACCTCGCCGACGATCTCGTTGATCAGCCGGACGGCGGCCGGGACGCCGCCGGCGCGGAACACCTCGTGGAACCGCGCGCGCAGGTCCAGCACGCGGACCAGGTCGGCCTCGGTGAGCTGGTCCACGTCGCTGAAGGAGTTGCGGTCCACGAACGCGCGCAGGCCGGGCAGCCCGCCGAGCTCCTCGGCGCCGGACGTCGCCGCGCCGGTGTTGATCAGGTCGACGACGACGGCGAGCGCGTGCTCGGTGTCATGAGTGAAGATCACGATGACTCCAGTCTCGGGGGACCGGGGCGGTCGTGCTCCCGGCGCCCTCGCCGGGGCCGGAACGCGGCCCGTGGCCCCCACCCTATGACGCCGGCCGCGCCCGCAGGGGTCCGCCCCGGCGCACCGCGCGGGCGCGCCCGGTGGCCCGATCCGGCCGGAACGTTCCACCCGGCGGCGCCGCCGCGCGCGTACCCGGCCGCGATCCGGTGAGGATCACGACCGTGGCTGAGGACCGGCTCTTCATCGTCTTCCTGGCCGTCGCGGCCGTGGTGCTGCTGGCCCGCGCGCTGTCGGAGCGGCTGCGCATGCCGGACGCGATCCTGCTGGTCCTGCTCGGCATGGCCGCCGGGTTCGTGCCCGCGCTGCCCGGCGTGGTCGTCCCGCCCGAGCTGGTCCTGCTCGGCTTCCTGCCGCCGCTGCTCTACCACGCGGCCTTCTTCACCGCGCCGCGCGAGGCCCGCGCCGACGCCGTGCCGATCTTCACGCTGGCGTTCGGGCTCACCACCGTCACGACGGTCGCGGTGGCGGCGACCGTCCACGCGCTCGTGCCGGCCGTCGGCTGGGCCGCCGCGCTGGCGTTCGGCGCCGCGGTGTCGCCGACCGACCCGGTGGCCGCGACCGCGGTGATGCAGCGGCTCGGCGCCCCGCCCCGGATGGTCACGATCCTGGAGGGCGAGAGCCTGATCAACGACGGCGCCGCGCTCACCATCTTCATGCTGGCGGTGGAGGCGCTGGGCGGTGGCTTCACCGCCGGGCACGGCGCGGTGCGGGTGGTCCAGATCGTCCTCGGAGGCGTGGCCTACGGCTTCGCCGTGGGGTTCGCCGTCCGCTGGGTGCGCCGCTGGATCAGCGACCCGGTCAGCCAGATCATCGTCTCGCTCGTCACCCCCTACATCGCGTTCATCCCCGCCGACCACGTCGGCGTCTCCGGGGTGCTCGCCACCGTCACCGCCGGGTTCTACATCGGCACGCGCGGGGAGGGCGTGCTGCAGCCGGCGTCGCGGCTGGCCGGCACGACGTTCTGGCGGATCCTGACATTCCTGCTGGAGTCGGCGCTGTTCGTGCTGCTCGGCCTGGAGATCCGCGAGATCCTCCGCGCGCCCGGCGGCCAGACCTGGGGCATGGTGGCGGCGGCGACGTTCGCGGTGTCCGCCGTCGTGATCGGCGTCCGGGTGCTGTGGCAGCTCGGGAACGGGCCGCTCGCCCGGCTGCTGCCCGGCGGGCCGCGCAGCCAACGGGGCCTCGGCCGGCGGGAGCGCCTCGTCATCGGGCTCGGCGGCATGCGCGGTGCCATCTCGCTGGCGATCGCGCTGTCGCTGCCCGCCGCGGTGGGGGACGAGCGCGGGCTGCTGGTGATCGTCGCCGCGCTGGTGGTCCTCGTCACGCTGGTCGGGCAGGCGCCTTTGCTGCCGGTCCTGCTGCGCCGCCTCGGCCTGGCGCAGCCGGACCGCCGGCGGGCCGAGGCGATGCTCGCCCGCAAGGCAGGGCTGGAGGCGGCGCTGGCCCGGCTCGCGGAACTGGCCGAGGACGACGACGTGGACGAGCAGACCGCCGAGGCGTTCCGGCAGATGCTCGAACTGCGGCTGGAGCGCGTCCACTACCTCCTGGACCGGCGGGACCGGGCGGCCGAGGCGGCGGGCGAAGGGGGCGGCGGGGGCGCGCCCGCCGGGCGGCGGGTGCGCGGCGAGCTGGTCAGGGCCCAGCGCCGCAAGCTGCGCGCCCTGTACCGCGACGGCCGGATCGGCGCCGGGACGCTCCGCGAGATCGGCCGGGAACTCGACTTCGAGGACCCGACGACCCAGGGGTCACGCCCCTGACCGGCGGCCGCGCCGGGGGCGGCCGGTCAGCGCTCGTAGTGGGGGTCGGCGACGACGGGGTAATAGGCGTCGGTGTGCTGGATGCGCATCGTGACGGCCGTGCCCTCGAGCGTGTAGTCGGCCTTCACCTGGCGGAACATCGAGTCGCTGGCCCACGGGTTGTAGAGGCGGCCCACGGTGGCGCCGTAGCGCAGGTGGACGACGTCGTAGCCGCCGGACGGCATCGACTCCAGGGCCAGCCCGTCGGCGAGGGAGACCGCGAACCTGAACTCCGAGGGGGCGTCGGGGCCGTGGATCACGGTGAGCAGCCGCACCCCGCCGGCGGTGGTCTGCGCGACGATGTCGGTGTCGACGTCCACGCCGACGAAGACCCGCAGGCTGGGGCGCAGCACCTGCGCGACCGTGTCGGCGGCCGTCGCGTCGATGCCGAGGTGGATGCGCTGGCCGTCCCTGGTCGGCACCCAGACCCCGTCACGGGCCCGCTGGCCCCACGCGACGTCGGGGTTCTCCATCTCCTGCGGCTCGTTCTTGCCCCGCGCGACCAGAATCCTGGAGGCGGCGCTCATCGCCGCGGCAGCCCCGTCCCGTGCATGCCTCATGACGGGCCCCCTCGCCTTCTTTCATCACTCACGTGACTTCGCGCTCGTCCTGGGTTTACCACGGGCGAGGCCGGCCGGGCGTCTCAATGCCCTGCCGCTGGTCGATTAGTGACGTTCGCCCCGTGCGTCGTTGGACCTTACACCACGCTTATCCGTGCCGGTCGGACCGGGCGGGGAAGCTTTACACGGCCGTTCCCGGCCGCCGTTTCCCGCGCGGTGACGGTCCGTTTCCGGCCCCTCACACGGCGGACCGCGGACCGCCTTTACGGCGGCCCGCGGCCCTCCTTTTCTCTCGCGTCAGGTGAGCGCCGGCTCACCGGCCGTCACGCTCACCGAAAGATCGGCGAGCACCTCGCCGAGGCGGTCCAGGGCGCTCGCGATCCACGGCAGGGATGTCGGCGCCGGGGACGCCAGCGCCGCGCGGCGCTGCTCGTCGTCCTCCCCGTAGAGCAGGCTCGGCGCCACCCGCATCCGCAGCGCCGCGGGCGCGTCGCCGAACGAGCTGCCGGGCAGGACGCCGACCCCGTACCGGTCCAGCAGCAGGTGCGTGAGGTCGCCGGCCGTGCGGACGCCGTGGTTCTCGTGCAGGACGTCCCGGAGCGGCCCGAAGTCGGGGTAGACGTAGAAGGCGGCCTCCGGGCGCTTGACGAGCGCCCCGGCGGCGGCGAACCGGTCGGCGACCGCGCCCGCGACCGCGGCGTGCAGCCGCCGGCTGCGGTCGACGTGCTCGACCAGCTCGGGCGGCTCGGCGAAGGCGTAGGCGGCGGCGTGCTGCATGGGGGCCGGCGCGCTCGACCAGAGCTCGCTCGCCACCCCGAGCAGGCTGTCGCGCAGCGCGCCGCCGAACGGCCCGTCCGGCAGCCGCGCGACGCCGAGCCGCCAGCCGCCCGCCGCGAGGCTCTTGCTGAGCGCGGTCGTCACCACGGTCCGCTCGGGCGCGTACAGCGCGGGGCTCGGCACCCGCCGCGCCGGGTCGTGCACCAGGTCGCGGTAGATCTCGTCGGAGACGACGACCAGGTCGTGCTCGCGCGCCACCGCGCACAGCCGCCGGACGGTCTCCTCGGACGCCAGCGTCCCGGTCGGGTTGTCGGGCAGCGTCACCACGACGGCCCGGACCTCGCGGCCCCGCGCGCGGGCCCGCACCACGGCGTCGGCCAGCAGCGCCGGGCTCGGCACGCCGCCCTCGCCCGGCGGGGTCGCGACGCGGATCGGCTCGGCGCCCGCCAGCGACGCCTGCGCGGCGTAGCTCACCCAGCTCGGCGCCGCCACCACGACGTCGCCGCCCAGCGAGGTCAGCAGGGCGAACAGCAGCGGCTTGCTGCCGGGCCCGGCGACGACCGCGGCCGGGTCGGTGGGCAGCCCCCGCCGGCTCCAGTAGCCGGCCGCGGCGGCGCGCAGCGCCGCCGACCCGGCGACCGGGCCGTAGGCGCCCCGGTCCG
This sequence comes from Actinomadura geliboluensis, assembly GCF_043197915.1. Classification (NCBI taxonomy): domain Bacteria; kingdom Bacillati; phylum Actinomycetota; class Actinomycetes; order Streptosporangiales; family Thermomonosporaceae; genus Actinomadura; species Actinomadura geliboluensis. Next base: position 32,401 of record NZ_JBICUA010000012.1, read on the forward strand.
CGGCCGACTCCAACTCGCGGACCAGGGCGGGATGTATCGGGATCCCGGCCTCCCCGAAGCCGAGGGGGAGCACGCGCTCGCCCTTCCTGCGCTTGCGGGCGATCGCCTCGTTCACCGCGAGCGTCGCCGAGAGCGGGACCGGGCGGGGCGCGAACGACAGCGGCCGGACGGGTGCTGACTGGTTCTGGGCAGGCATCAATGCTCCAAAGGGCATGCGTAAGTGACGGTGGGCAACCGTGGAATCCCCGTGTGTACGGCCCGGCCGGGCTCGACTAACTCTTGCCCGCTGCAAGCATCATTACAAGCGAGTCTCACCGATGGTTACCGTAAGCTGAGCTGATGCTCGAAGTGCGCCGCCTGCGGCTGCTCGCCGAATTCGCCCGCCGCGGCAGCATCGCCGCGACCGCGGCCGCCCTCGGCTACACCCCGTCCGCGGTCTCCCAGCAGCTGGCCGCGCTGGAGCGGGAGGCCCGCGTCCCGCTGCTGGACCGGACGGCCCGCAGCGCCGAGCTGACCGACGCCGGGCGCCGGCTGGCCGAGCGCGCCGAGGAGATCCTCGGCATGGTCGAGGCGGCCGAGGCGGAGCTGTCGGCGCAGGCCGACGCCCCCTCCGGGCGGATCGTCGTCACGGCGTTCCCGACCGCCGCCGTCGCCTTCGCCCCCGCGCTGGCGCGCAGCCTGGGCGAGCACCCCGGGCTGACGTTCGTGCTGCGGCAGACCGCGCCCGGCGCGGGCATCCGCCAGGTGCAGAGCGGCGAGGTCGACATCGCGCTCATCGACGACTGGACGGGCAAGGTCCCCGACCAGGCGCCCGCCGCGCTGGAGTTCTTCCACCTGCGCCGCGACCCGCTGGTCCTGGTGGTGCCGGAGGCGCACCCGATGTCGGACCCGTCCCGCCCGGTCGACCTGGAGCGGCTCCGCGAGGAGCCCTGGATGGCCGCGCCGCCCGGCGAGCCGTCCCGGCAGGCCGTCGAGCGGCTGCTGGACACCGTCGGCGGCGCCCGCCCGGTGCCGTGGGAGTTCGAGGGGCTGCACACGATCCTCAGCCTGGTGGCGCGGGGCATCGGCATCACCGCGGTGCCCGCGCTGGCCCTCGCCGCCGGGGACCGGGGCGTGGCGGTCCGGCGCATCCCCGAGTGCACGCTCGCCCGCGAGGTCTACGCCGTCACCCGCACCGCGAGCGTGCGCAGGCCGTCGGTGGCGGTGACCCTGCGCGCGATTTACGCCGCCGCCAGGGACGTCCAGCCGTCTCCGCCCGATTAGCGAGGTGAGGGACGCCGAAAGTCGGAAACAAAGCCGGGGCGGCGGTTCGATTCTGGCCGCATGCGGCCGCGGCCCGCACCCCGCGGCGCCGGGGGCCGAACTAAGGAGGGAACAGGCCGCGCGTGCCGGTTCGTTTGAAAACGGACGGACTCGCGCGGATCATCACGTACGGTGGGGCGAATCGTGACCACATCCGAGTCCATGCACGCCGACCGGGGAGCACAGTACTCGATGGAACGAACGGCGACCACGCCGGCGGAGCCCGGCCAGCACGTGTTCGAGCTGCCGCGGGTGACCGCGCTGCTCATGCACGCGCTCCCGCGCTTCGTGGAGGGCGTCATCGCCCCGGTGGCGGTGTTCTACGCCGCGCTGATGCTGCTGGGGCTGAACGGCGCGCTGGTCGCCGCCGTGGCCTGGGTCTACGGCGGGATCATCTACCGCTACGTGCGCGGCCACCCGGTGTCGGGGATGCTGATGCTGGCCGCGGTCGGCGTGACCGTCCGCGCGGGCCTGGCGGCCGCCACGCACAGCGCGGTCATCTACTTCCTGCAGCCGACCCTGGGCACGCTCTGCGTGAGCATGGCGTTCCTGGCCTCGGTGCCGCTCGGCAAGCCGCTCGCCATGAAGCTCGCCAAGGACATGGCGCCGATCCCGGACGCCTTCTACAAGCACGACAGGGTCCACCGGTTCTTCCTGCGGATCTCGCTGCTGTGGTCGGCGGTGCTGCTGGCGAACGTCGGCGTCAGCCTGTGGATGCTGTTCAACCAGTCGATCAGCATGTACCTGTGGATCCGCACCGGCATCGTCGCCGGGCTGGGCGCGATCGGCATCGCCGTGTCGGTGTGGGGCTTCAAGCGCCTCGTCCGGCGCATCAACCGCGAGCCGGCCCCGTCCACGACGGCCGCCTGAACGGCGTTCTCCCGCCGCACGCCCCGAACCTTCACCGGGTTCGGGGCGTCTCCATATGCAGGTAGATTCACCGGGCACGGGGTGAATCAAGAGCATTTGGGGGATTTGTGGCGATCAAGGGTCGTGTGGGCCTCGGGCTGGCCGGGGGCACGGGCGCGGTGGCGATGCTCGTGAGCGGCTGCGCGATCGGCGGCGAGGGCGCGCTCGCCGCGGGCGGATCCGACACCGCCGTGACGATCACCCCCGCCAACGGGACCGCCGAGGTCAAGCCGGACGGCACCATCGAGGTGAAGGCGTCCGGCGCCGAGCTGCGCGACGTCACCGTCCAGGGCGAGGGCGCCGCGATCACCGGGGCGTACGGCGAGGGCCGCAAGACCTGGCGCTCCACCCGGACCCTGACGCCCGGCACGTCCTACACCGTCACCGCGCAGGCCGGCGACGGCGGCAAGGCGCGCACGGTGACCAGCTCGTTCACCACGCTGAAGCCCGCCAAGACGCTGTCGATCGTGGACGTCACCCCGAACCTCAAGGGAGAGAAGGTCGGCGTCGGCATGCCGATCTTCGTCCGGTTCGACCGCGCGGTCGCCGACAAGGCCGCCGTCGAGCGGACGCTGCGGGTGACCCCCGAGAAGCCCGTCGAGGGCGCCTGGCGCTGGCTGGCGCCCGACCAGGTCGTCTACCGCACGAAGACCTACTGGCAGCCGCACCAGACGGTCCGCTTCAACGCCGCCCTGGCCGGGGTGAACGCGGGCGGCGGCGTGTACGGGGCCAAGGACTCCCAGGCCGCGATCACGATCGGCGCCAAGCAGGTCACGACCGGCGACATCGGCGAGCACAGCATGACCGTGACGCGGGACGGCGAGAAGCTGCGCACGATCCCGTTCAGCGCCGGCAACGGGCAGACCCGGGAGTACACCACCACCAGCGGCGTCCACCTCCTGATGGAGAAGGGCAACCCCGTCACGATGATCTCGCCCGGCCGGAAGGAGGGCGACCCCGGCTACTACAAGACGGTCGTCAACTACGCGGTCCGCTTCTCCAACAGCGGCGAGTACGTCCACTCGGCGCCCTGGTCGGTCGGGTCGCAGGGGTCGGCGAACGTCAGCCACGGCTGCCTGAACATCAGCCCCGCCAACGCCAAGTGGTACTACGACATCATGCAGCGCGGCGACATCATCAAGCTGACCGGCAGCGACCGCGAGGTCGAGTACGACAACGGCTGGAGCTTCTGGCAGCTGTCCTTCGACAAGTGGCGCGAGGGCAGCGCGCTGCGCTGAGGGCCGCGCCCCGCGGCGAGGGCCGCCGCCGTGCAACGCTTTGATCTCGGACACCGGCCAAAACCCCAAGTCGTGGCATGATCCTCGTCTTTTGTCGCTAATGTCGCTGGTGGTAGACGGCGGGGTCACTGGAGGTCGCGGTGCAGCGGAGGGTTTCCGCAGGTGTTCGGGCGGGCGCGGGAATCGCGGGGGTCGTGCTGGTCTTCACGACCGCGTGCAGCGGGGGTGAGAAGGACTCCGGCGTGACGGTCGGGGAGAAGGGGGACGCGAGCGTCCCGCAGGTGACGATCGACCCCGGCAACGGCAACACCAAGGCCAAGCCGGAGGCCGGCGTGGTCGTCACCGCGGTCGGCGGGACGCTGGAGCAGGTCACCGTCACCCTCAAGGGCAGGCCGGTGACCGGCGAGATGGCCGCCGACAAGACCAGCTGGAAGTCGCGGACGCTGCGTCCCGGCGCCAAGTACGAGGTCACCGCGGTCGCCAAGAGCCCGCAGGGCAAGTCGGCCACGGTCAACGCCTCGTTCGCCACGGCCAAGGCCGCGAACCAGCTGGAGATCGTCGACGTCACGCCCGGCAAGAACGAGAAGGTCGGGGTCGGCATGCCGATCCAGGTCGTCTTCAACCGGGCGGTCGCCGACAAGAAGGCCGTGGAGAAGGCCCTGGAGGTCAAGTCCACCAAGCCCGCCACCGGCGCGTGGTACTGGATGAACGACACCACCGTCGTCTTCCGCACGAAGAACGGCACGTACTGGCAGCCGAACCAGAAGGTCGCCCTCAAGGCCCGGCTGGCCGGAGTCAGGTCCGGCAAGCGGACCTACGGCATGACCGACTTCACGCGCACCTTCCGCATCGGCGACTCGCACATCACGCACATCAGCACCAAGAAGAAGAAGGCCATCGTCAAGGAGAACGGCAAGACGGTCCGCTCCTGGCCGATCAGCGCCGGGCGCGGCGGCCGCGTGGTCAACGGCGTCGACACCTTCCTCACCACCAGCGGCATCCACCTGACGATGGGCAAGGAGAATCCGGCGATCATGACGTCGGAGTGGATGGGCGTCGACCCCAAGGACAAGAAGAACGGCGGCTACAAGGAGGTCATCCCGTTCGCGGTGCGGATCTCCAACAGCGGCGAGTACGTCCACTCGATGGCCTCCACGGTGTGGGCGCAGGGCCGGCAGAACGTCAGCCACGGCTGCGTCAACTCCCCGCCCGCCGACGCCCGCTGGTTCTACAACTTCTCCTACCGCGGCGACCCGGTGATCATCACCGGCAGCAAGCGCGGCCTGGACTGGAACAACGGCTGGAGCTACTACGAGATGTCGTGGAGCCGCTGGGTCAAGGGCAGCGCTCTCGACCGCAGCGTCACCACCGGCTGACCGTCCCCGGTCCCCGGCGGCCGACCACCGCCGGGGAAGCCCGGGAAGGGCGTTGACCACCGGTTGGCGTTGACCCGTCCTGGAACGGGCAGAGGGCCGGAAAAGGCCGTCTGCGAACGGGGACGAGGTGAACGAACCGGTACGCCCGCTGCGATTTCGCCGCCGCGTCCGGCGCAGGACGCATCGGGTCCTGCGCCGCGCGGCGCTCCTCACACTGCGCCCGCTGCGGTGGCGGCGGCCGCCGCGCCGCGGCGACCGGCTCCGCGTGCGGGTCCTCCTGCAGAACGCGCACGGCACCGGCGGCACGATCCGCACCGTGCTCAACCTGTGCGGCCACCTGGCCCGCGACCACGACGTCGAGATCGTCAGCGCGCTGAAGGGCAATGAGAAGCCGTTCTTCCCGCTGCCCGAGGGCGTCGCGGTCACCTACGCGGACGACCGGTTCGCCCGGCGGAGCCGGCCCGCCCGGCTCCTGGGCCGGCTGCCGAGCCTCCTCGTGCCGGCCGACGAGGCGTCCTTCCGCCACATGACCCTGTGGACGGACGTCCGGCTCCTCCGCATCCTGTACGGCACGCCGGCCGACGTCCTCATCGGGACCCGGCCCTCCCTCGTCCTGCTGGCGGCCGAACTCGCCCCGCGCGGCGTCGCCGTGATCGGGCAGGACCACATGAACCTCGGCTCCTACCAGCCCGCGCTCCACCGGCAGGTCGTGCGCGGGTACCGGCGGCTGACCGTCCTCGCCACGCTCACCGAGGCCGCCCGCGCCGACTACGCGCGGGCGCTCGCCGGGGCCGGCGTCCGCATCGTGCGGATCCCGAACGCCGCGCCGGCACTGCCGGACCCGCCCTCCCGGCGCGAGGACAAGGTCGTGCTCGCCGCCGGGCGGCTCGTCCGGACCAAGGGCTTCGACCTGCTGATGCGCGCCTTCGCGCCGATCGCCGCCGAGCATCCCGACTGGACGCTGCGCATCTTCGGGTCGGGCGCCCGCCGGGACCGGCTGCACGCGATGATCGGCGAGCTCGGCCTGACCGGCCGGGTGGAGCTGCGCCCCCGCACCCCCGACCTGCCCGCCGAGATGCGGCGCGCGTCGGTCTACGCGCTGTCCTCGCGCCGCGAGGGCATGCCGATGGTCGTCATCGAGGCCATGGGGATGGGCCTGCCGGTCGTGTCGTTCGACTGCCCGCACGGGCCCGCCGAGCTGATCACCGACGGCGCGGACGGGCTGCTCGTCGCGAACGGCGACGTCGACGCCCTCACCGCGGCACTGCGCAAGCTGATCACCGACTCGGCCCTGCGCGACCGCCTCGGCGAGCAGGCGCTGCGGTCGGTGCGCCGCCATGACCTGGACCACATCGGCGCCCGCTGGTCCCGCCTCATCACCGACGCCGCGGCCGGGCGGCCCCGGCCGTTACCGCGGCCCTGAATCCGGCATCCCGGACCCGGCCGGAATACTTGGCGGTGTGAGTGAGGAGTCCCGCTCCGGGGAGGAACGCGCACGGCTCGTCCTGCCGGAGCTGAAGCTGGACGATCTGCTGGCCGAGCTGCAGGCGCGGCTGGACACCGCCCGCGCCACCCGGGACCGGGTGCACGCGCTGCTGGAGGCGGTCGTCTCGATCGGCGGCGAGCTCGACCTGGAGACCGTGCTGCGGCGGATCACCGAGGCCGCCACCGCCCTGGTCGACGCCCGCTACGGCGCCCTCGGCGTCATCGGCGACGACGGCGAGCGGCTCGCCCGGTTCGTCACGGCCGGGGTGAGCGAGGCGGAGACCGAGGCGATCGGGCACTGGCCGCACGGCCGCGGCATCCTCGGGCTGCTGATCCGCGAGCCGCACCCGATCCGGCTGCCCGACCTCGGCGAGCATCCGGACTCCTACGGCTTCCCGCCGAACCATCCGCCGATGAAGACGTTCCTCGGGGTCCCGATCCGCGTCCGGGACGAGGTGTTCGGCAACCTGTACCTGACCGAGAAGGCCGGCGGCGGCGAGTTCGATCCCGAGGACGAGGTCGTGGTGACCGCGCTGGCCACGGCCGCGGGCGTGGCGATCGAGAACGCGCGGCTGTACGAGGAGACGCGGCGCCGCGAGCGGTGGCTGGAGGCGTCCGCGGAGATCTCCACGGCGCTGCTGTCGGGCACCGGCACGGGCGAGGTCATCGACCTCGTCGCCCGGCGCGCCCGGGAGATCGCCGGGGCGCGGCTGAGCGGCGTCGCCCTGGTGGACGAGGCGCGCGGGGAGGCCGTGGTGGAGGCGGTCGACGGCGACGGCGCCCGGCACCTGCTGGGGAAGCGGCTGCCGCTCGAGAGCTCGGTGTCGGGGAAGGTGTTCGCCGAGGGGGCGGCGCTGCGGCTGCCCGACGGCTCGGCGGCGGTCCGGGAGGCGGGCGCGCCGGCGGAGGCGCCGGTCGGGCCGCTGCTGGTGGTGCCGCTCGGCACCGGCGCCGCCGCGCGCGGGACGATCATGGTGATCGACCCGCCGGGCGGCGCGCCGTTCACCGACGCGACCCGGCGGCTGCTGGAGGCGTTCGCCGGGCAGGCCGCGGTCGCGCTGGAGCTGGCCGACCGGCGCCGCGACACCGAGCGGCTGACGCTGCTGGAGGACCGCGACCGGATCGCCAAGGACCTGCACGACACCGTCATCCAGCGGCTGTTCGCCACCGCGATGACGCTGATGTCCGCCGTCAAGATCACCGAGCGGCCGGAGGTGGCGACGCGGGTGCGGCGGGCGGTGGACGACCTGGACGACACCATCCGGCAGATCCGCTCCACCATCTTCGCGCTGCAGGCGCCGCCCGACGAGGCGTCGCTGCGCAGCCGGACGCACCGGGTGGTCGACGAAGCCGCCGAGCGGCTGGGGTTCGCCCCGTCGGTGCGGCTCGCCGGGCTGCTGGACACCGCCGTCGGCGACGCGGTCGGCGAGGACCTCCTCGCCGTCGTCCGGGAGGCGCTGTCGAACGTGGCCCGGCACGCCCGCGCCACCGAGGCCGCCGTGGTCGTCGACGTCGGCGACGACCTCACCCTGCGGGTCGAGGACGACGGCGCCGGCATCCCCGAGGGCGGCCGCCGCAGCGGCCTGCGCAACATGCGCGAGCGCGCCGAGGGCCACGGCGGGTCCTTCACCACCCGGGACCGGCCGGGCGGCGGCACCGTCCTCGTCTGGCGCGTCCCGCTCGGGGACGCCTAGCCGGCGCCGCGTTCAGCCCTCGTCGTTCAGCCCTCGTCCAGCAGGCCGCGGACGTAGGCGGCCTGGCCGGCGTGCTGCAGGTCGTCGGAGATCACGCTGATGAGCCGCACGGCGAGCGTGACGGGCGGGTCCCAGGAGCGGTCGACGACGCGCTCCAGGTCGGCGTCGGTCAGCCCGGACACGTACTCGATCGTCCGGTCGTGGACGGCGTCGTGGTAGCCGGTCAGCAGGTCCGCCGACCCGACCTCGACCGCCGCGACCTCGTCGGGGCCGTGCCCGTACCCGGTGTCGAAGACGTCCAGCGGCAGGCCGAACCGGTCGGCCCAGCCGTCGTCCGTCCACACCTGGCCGGTGCCGGCGGCGCCGGCGACATGGTCGTCCTGGATGCGGGTCAGATGCCAGCCGAGCCACGCGATCGAGTTGGCGCCCTCGGCGGGCCGGTACGCGAGTTCCTCGGCGGTGAGCCCGCCGACCGCGCCGTGGACGACCTCCCTGATCCTGCCGAACCCGTCGGTGAGCAGTTGCGCACTGGTCATTGGGCTGACGCTACCCCGATCGCGCCGGATCTCCCGTCCCGGGCGCCGCGAGTTCCCCGGCGGGCGCGCGGGAGGGCAGCCGGACGGTGACGGTGAGGCCGCCGCCGGGGCGCGGCACGGCGGTGACCGTGCCGCCGTGCGCGGTGGCGGTCGCCCGGACGATCGACAGGCCCAGCCCGGCGCCGCGGTCGGACCGCACCCGGTCGTTGCCGAGCCGCCGGAACGGCTCGAAGATCGTCTCGATCTCGTAGCCGGGCACCACCGGCCCGGTGTTGGCGACGGTGAGCTCCGCCCAGCCGTCCCGGCCGCGGGTGGCGACCGACAGCTCGCCGCCGTCGCGGTTGTGCCGGACCGCGTTCTCGACCAGGTTCTGCACCAGCCGCTCGACGAGCACGGGATCGCCGGACGTGGGCGCCGGGCCGAGCCTGCGGTCGGTGGTGACGCCGCGGGCGCGGGCCTCGGGTCCGGCCTGCTCCAGGACGTGCCCGGCGACGTCCGCGAGGTCGAGCGGCGCCGCGTCCGCCACGGCGTTCTCCGAGCCGGCGAGCGTGAGCAGCCCGTCGATGAGCCGCTCGTGCCGGCCGTTCACCACCAGCAGCGACTCGCCGAGCCGCTTGACGTCGTCGGTGGCGTCCGGGCGGCGCACCGCGACGTCGACGAGGGTCCGGTTGATGGCGAGCGGGGTGCGCAGCTCGTGGGAGGCGTTCGCGACGAAGCGCCGCTGGCCGTCGAACGCGCGCGCCAGCCGGCCGAGCATGGTGTCGAAGGTGTCGGCCAGCTCCTTGACGTCGTCGCGCGGCCCCTCGTAGGAGATCCGCTCGGTGAGGTCGTGGCTGCGCGCCACCCGCCGCGCCGTCTCGGTGATCGTGTGGACGGGGCGCAGCGCCCGGTCGGCGAGCAGCCAGCCGAACCCGAGCCCGGCCGCGGCCACCAGCCCGAGCGCGACGCCGCCCTGGGTGAGCAGCGCGTTCAGCGTCTCCCGCTGGTAGTTCTCCCGCTCCTGGGTCAGCACCCCCTTGAACCTCTGGACAGTGGCCTCCGGGGGCCGCCCGCCCGGCGGCGGCGTGAGCGACCACTCCGAGGGGGCGCTCGCGAAGACCCGGTTCACGTCCACCGGGTCGGCCTGCCTCGGCAGGCTGCTCTTCAGCAGCAGGTAGGTCAGCCCCAGCAGGACGATCCCGGCGCACAGGAACAGGCCGGTGTAGAGCAGGGTGAGCCGCATCCGGATCGTCGGCCGCAGCCGGTCGGTGACGTGCGTCATGGAATCCGGTACCCCACTCCCGGGACGGTCTCGATGACCGGGGGATCGCCGAGCCTGCGGCGGAGCTTCATCAGCGTCACCCGGACGGTGTTGGTGAACGGGTCGGTGTGCTCGTCCCACACCTTCTCCAGCAGCCGCTCGGCGGACACGACCGCGCCCTGCGCGCGCAGCAGTTCGGCGAGCACCCCGAACTCCTTGCGCGCCAGGTGCACGTACCGGCCGTCGCGGTACACCTCCCGGCGGGCCGGGTCGAGCCGGATGCCGGCGCGCTCCAGCGCCGGCGGCGCGGCCGGGCGGGACCGCCGGCCGAGCGCCTGGATCCGCGCCACCAGCTCCTCGAACGCGAACGGCTTGGTCAGGTAGTCGTCCGCGCCGAGCCGCAGCCCGGCGACCCGCGCCGGGACGGCCACGGCCGCGGTCAGCATCAGCACCCGCACGAGCGCGCCCGACTCCACCACCGCCCGGCACACGTCGTCGCCGTGCACGACGGGCAGGTCCCGGTCCAGGACGAGCACGTCGTAGTCGTGCACGCCGAGGCGCTCGAGCGCGGCGTCCCCGTCGTAGACCACGTCCACGGCGAGGGCCTCGGCCCGGAGCCCCTCGGCGATCGAATCGGCGAGCATCCGCTCGTCCTCGGCGATCAGTACCCGCACGTCTTCCGTCCCCTGCCGTCTCCGGGACGCGCCGCCCGGCGCGTCCTGCCGCACAAGCTTCGGGGAGGCGGCGTAACGCCGGCATAACGCGATCCGGTTACGCCGGGGTTACCGGCCCGGGGCTGAACTTGCGGTCGCCGCCGGCGCACCGTCCGGCGGGACGACAAGGAGACCGATCGATGCGACGACAGACGCTCGCGGCACTGGCGCTGGTTCCGGCCCTCGCCCTCGGCCTGCCGGGCTGCGGGGCCGAGGGCGAGGGCGCGGGGCCGAGCAGCACCGCCAAGAAGGCGAGCGACCAGGAGAAGATGCGGAAGTTCGCCCAGTGCATGCGCGACAACGGGGTGGACATGAAGGACCCGAGCGGGGACGGCCGGGTCGAGATCCATGCGTCCGCCGGGCCCGGCAAGGGCGGTCCTGGCAAGACGGACGGCAAGATCCAGGCGGCGCAGAAGAAGTGCGCGCACCTGATGCCGAACGGCGGCAAGCCGCCCAAGCCGAAGCCGGAGGAGCTGGCGAAGATGCGCGCCATGTCCGAGTGCATGCGCGACAACGGCATCAGCGAGTTCCCCGATCCCGACCCCGACGGCGGCATCAAGATCCAAGCCGGGAAGGGCACCGGCGTCGACCCGGGGAGCCAGCGGTTCAAGAACGCGCAGAAGGCGTGCTCGAAGTACGCGCCGGACGGCGGCAAGGGGCCCTCGACGACCGTCGGCGGCGACTAGTGGCCAGGACACGCGTGATCGTCTTCGGTGCGGCGGGTGTGATCGTGGCCGGCGGCGCGGGTCTCGCGACGGCCGGGCTGGGCGGAGGCGGCGACCCGGCCGCCGCGCACAGCTCACTGCCCCCCGCGACGGCGGCGATCGAGCGGACCACGCTCGTCGAGACCCAGGACGTGGACGGGACGCTCGGCTACGGCAACACCCACACCATCGCCGGAGCCGGGAGCGGCACCCTCACCTGGCTGGCGGGGCCCGGCTCGGTGATCCCCAGAGGCAGGTCGGTGTACCGGGTCGACAACAAGCCGGTGCCGCTGCTGTACGGGAGGCTGCCGCTGTACCGGGCGCTCGCCGAAGGGGCGGAGGGCGCCGACGTCCTGCAGCTCGAACGGAACCTGCGGGCCCTCGGCTACACCGGGTTCACCGTCGACAAGACGTTCGGCTCCTCCACCACCGCGGCCGTGAAGCGCTGGCAGGACGATCTCGGCCTGGAGGAGACCGGCCGGATCCAGCCGGGCTCGGCGGTCGTCGCGCCCGGCCGGATCCGCGTGGCCGAGCGCAAGGCGAACGTCGGCGACCGTATCGGCGGCGCCGTCCTCACCTACACCGGCACGACCCGCGTGGTGAGCGTCGACCTGGACGTCGAGTACCAGCGGCTGGCGAAGAAGGGCGGTGAGGTGGAGATCGAGCTGCCGTCCGGCGACACGGTCAAGGGAAGGATCACCTCGGTCGGGAAGGTCGCCAAGGAAGGGCAGCAGGACCAGCCGACGACCGTCGAGGTCGAGATCGCGGTGGCGAGCCAGCGGAAGCTCGGCTCCTACGACAAGGCGCCCGTCGAGGTGCACGTCACCGCGAACAAGCATGCCGACGTCCTCGCCGTGCCGATCGGCGCGCTGCTCGCGCAGGGCGACGGCGGCTACGCCGTCCAGGTCGTGGAGGGCGGGCGGGTGCGCACGGTGCCGGTGGAGACGGGCGTCTTCACCGACGGCCGGGTCGAGATCTCCGGATCGGGACTGTCCGAGGGCATGAAGGTCGGGGTGCCCTCGTGAGCCCGGTCGTGGAACTTCGCGAGGCGACCAAGACCTATCCGGGAGGGGTCACCGCGCTGGACGGGGTGTCGCTGACCGTCGAGGCGCGCGAGCTGGTCGCGATCGTGGGGCCGTCCGGCTCCGGGAAGTCGACCATGCTGCACCTGCTCGGCACGCTCGACCGGCCGAGCGCCGGCACCGTGCTGGTCGAGGGCACGGACGTGTCGCGGCTGTCGGACCGGCGCCTGTCGGCGCTGCGTGCCCGCCGGATCGGCTTCGTGTTCCAGCAGTTCCATCTCGCCGCCGGGGTCAGCGCGCTCGACAACGTCGCCGACGGGCTGCTGTACGGGGGCGTGCCGCTCGCCCAGCGGCGCCGCAGGGCGCGCCGCGCCCTGGAGCGCGTCGGGCTCGGGCACCGGCTCGGCCACCGGCCGCACCAGCTGTCCGGCGGGGAGAGGCAGCGGGTCGCGATCGCCCGCGCGGTCGTCGGGGAGCCCGCGCTGCTGCTGGCGGACGAGCCGACCGGCGCGCTGGACTCGGCGTCGGGCGCGGGCGTGCTGGACCTGCTGCGCGAGCTGTCCGGCGGCGGGACGACGGTCGTGCTGATCACGCACGACCGGGACATCGCCGCGCTGCTGCCCCGGCAGGTGCGGATGCGCGACGGCCGGATCGTGCACGACGACGCACGGCTGGAGGCGGCCCGATGACCGCAGCGAAGCGAGGATTTTCGGGCCGCCGGGCCCGGGGGGCTGGGGGTCGCCCCCCAGAGAGGCAGGGCCCGATGACCGCAGCGAAGCGAGGATTTTCGGGCCGCCGGGCCCGGGGGTCTGGGGGGCGCCCCCAGAAAGGCAGGGCCCGATGAACGGCGGCGCACAGAAGGACGGCACGGGGGACGGCGGCGCGGGGAACGCGACGGCCCCGCCCGGGGACGGACCGGCGCGGCTCGGCCCGCGCGACGTGCTGCGGGTCGGCGCGGCCGGTCTGCGGTCCCGCCCGATGCGGGTGTTCCTGTCCGCCCTCGGCATCGCGATCGGCATCGCCGCGATGATCGGCGTGGTCGGCATCTCGACGTCCAGCCGGGCCCAGCTGCAGGCGACGCTCGACCGGCTCGGCACCAACCTGCTCACGGTGGGACCCGGCCGGGACTTCTTCGGGGAGGACTCCAAGCTGCCGGAGGAGTCCGTCGGCATGGTGAGCCGGATGCCGCAGGTCGAGTCGGCGTCCGCGACGGCGAAGCTGAGCGACACCAACGTGTACCGGAACGACCACATCCCGGAGGGCGAGAGCGGCGGGATCAGCGTCCTCGCGGCCCGTCTCGACCTGCCGAAGACCATCGGCCTCACGATGGCCACCGGGACGTGGCTGAACGCGGGCACCGCGAAGTACCCGGCGGTGGTGCTCGGCTCGGACACGGCTGAGCGGCTCGGGGTGTCGACGCCGAACGTCCAGGTGTGGCTCGGCTCGCAGTGGTTCACGGTGGTGGGCATCCTGGAACCGACCCAGCTGGCGCCGGAGCTGGACTCGGCCGCGCTCGTCGGCTGGGACGCCGCCACGGCCCACCTCGGTTTCGACGGCCACCCCACCACCGTCTACACCCGGGCACGCAAGGACGCGGTGGAGACGGTGCGGGACCTGCTCGCGGCCACCGCGAACCCGCAGGCGCCGAACGAGGTCGAGGTCAGCCGTCCCTCGGACGCGCTGGCCGCCCAGAACGCCACCGACAAGGCGTTCACCGGCCTGCTCCTCGGCCTCGGCGGCGTCGCACTGCTGGTCGGCGGCGTCGGCGTCGCCAACACGATGGTGATCTCCGTCCTGGAACGCCGTGCCGAGATCGGCCTGCGCCGCTCGCTCGGCGCGACCCGCGGTCAGATCCGGCTGCAGTTCCTCACCGAGTCGCAGTTGCTCGCCGCGCTCGGAGGCGTCGGAGGCGTGGCGATCGGCATCGTGGTCACCGCAGTCTTCGCCGTGACGCAGGGCTGGCCGACCGTCGTCCCGGTCTGGGCGATGGCGGGCGGCATCCTCGCCACCCTGCTCATCGGCGGCGTCGCCGGCCTCTACCCGGCCCTCCGGGCGGCCCGGCTCGCGCCGACCGAGGCGCTGGCGGCGCCCTAGCCGGCCGTCGCCGCGGCAAGGCGGAAGCCCGCCCCCGGGGAGGCGGGGCGGGCTTCCAAGGGGGCGGGCTTCCAGGGAGACGGTCTCAGGAGCGCACGCCGTAGAGGTGCTCCAGAGCGAGCTGGTCGAGCAGCTCGAACGCGGTGCGGCGGGCGCCGAGGGCCTCGGCGTCGGCGGTGGCGGCGCGGACGGCGCGCCAGTCCTCGCCCTCGGCGAGGGTTGGCTGCGCGAGCTCCTCCACCTTGGCCTGGCGCAGGGCGTCCTGGACGTCGGGGTCGGCGCGGAACGCGCGGACCTTCTCCCGCAGGATCAGCCAGTTGCGCATGCACGCGGCCGCCGACTCCCACACGCCCTCGTCGTCCTCGGTGCGCGGCGGCTTGAAGTCGAAGTGGACCGGGCCGCTGTAGTCGCTGTTCTCGATGAGGTCGACGACCCAGAACGCGCCGCGCGCGTTGCCGGCGCCGAAGCGCAGGTCCTGGTCGTAGCGGGGGCCGTGCTGCCCGTTCAGGTCGATGTGGAACAGCTTGCCCTGCCACAGCGCCTGGGCGAGGCCGTGCGCGTAGTTGAGGCCGGCCATCTCCTCGTGCCCGACCTCGGGGTTCAGGCCGACGTCGTCGGGGCGCTCCAGCGTCTGGATGAACGCGAGCGCGTGCCCGATGGTGGGCAGCAGGATGTCGCCGCGCGGCTCGTTCGGCTTCGGCTCGATCGCGAACCGCAGGTCGTAGCCCTGGTCGGCGACGTAGGCGCCGAGGACGTCGAACGCCTCCTTGTAGCGGTCCAACGCGGCGCGGACGTCCTTGGCGGCGCCCGACTCGGCGCCCTCGCGCCCGCCCCAGCACACGTAGGTCTTGGCGCCGAGCTCGGCGGCGAGGTCGAGGTTGTCCATGACCTTGCGGAGCGCGAACCGGCGGACGTCGCGGTCGTTGGCGGTGAACGCGCCGTCCTTGAAGACCGGGTGCCCGAACAGGTTGGTGGTGGCGGTGGTGACCACGAGGCCGGTCTCGTCGAGGGCCTTGCGGAACGCGCCGATCCTCTCCTGCCGCTCGCCGGGCGAGGCGTCGAAGTCGAACACGTCGTTGTCGTGGAAGTTGACGCCGTAGGCGCCGATCTCGGCCAGTTTGCGGACGGCGCGGTCGGCGGGCATCGGCGGCCGGGTACCGGGGCCGAACACGTCGACGCCCTGCCAGCCGACCGTCCAGATGCCGAACGAGAACCGGTCCTCGGGCGTGGGCGTGTAGTCGCTCATGGGGTTCCTCCTCAGATCTCCGGGGCGGAGTCGCGCAGCGCCGCGTAGCGCTCGCGGACGCCCGTCTCGGTGCGGTCGCTCGTGTGCTCGGTCGCGGGCGGCGCCGGCCACGCCGGGGGCTCCGGCGTCCCGGCGAGCGCCCATGCCGCCTGGCGGGCGGCGCCGAGCGCGACGTACTCGGCGGGCTCGGGCACCGTCACCGGCGTCCCGAGGATCGCCGGGGCCAGCGCCTGGACGGCGGCGGACCGGGCGCCGCCGCCGATCAGCAGCGTGCGGCGGGGCCGGACGCCCTGCGCGGCCAGGTGGTCGACGGCGTCGGCGAGCGAGCACAGCAGCGCCTCCACCGCGGCCCGCGCCACGTTCTCCCGCGTCGCGTTGGACGTGGTCAGCCCGGCGAGGACGCCGGTCGCGTCCGGCCGGTCGGGGGTGCGTTCGCCGTCCAGGTAGGGCAGCAGGGTCAGGCCGCCGGCGCCGGGTTCGGCGGCGAGCGCGAGCGCGGACAGCTCGTCGAGAGCGGCGCCGGTCATCGCGGCGGCGGCGGTCAGGATCCGCGCGGCGTTCAGTGTGCAGACGAGCGGCAGGAACCGGCCGGTCGCGTCGGCGAACCCGGCGACCAGGCCGGAGGGGTCGGCGGCGGGGACGTCCGCGACGGCGAACGCCGTGCCGGACGTGCCGATCGAGACGACCACGTCGCCGGGCCGCAGCCCGAGGCCGAGCGCGGCGGCCATGTTGTCGCCGGTCCCGGGGCCGAGCGCGGCGCCCCACGAGGTCTCGCCGACCCGCTCGCCCGGGGCGGCGACGCGCGGCGGCTCGGCGTCGCGGCCGAGCGCGGCGCGCAGCAGGTCGGGCAGGTAGGCGCCGGTCGCCGGGGACCAGTAGCCGGTGCCGGACGCGTCGCCCCGGTCGGTGACCGGCTCGGCGGCGCCGAGCCGCAGCGTCAGCCAGTCGTGCGGGAGCATGACCCGCTCGGTGCGGCGCGCGTTCTCGGGCTCGTGCTCGGCCATCCAGCGCAGCTTGGTGACGGTGAACGAGGCGACCGGCACGCTGCCGGTCCGCTCCGCCCACGCCTTCGGGCCGCCGAGTTCGGCGACGAGCGCGCGGGCCTGCGGCGCCGAGCGCGTGTCGTTCCACAGCAGCGCGGGCCGGACGACCTCGCCGCCGCCGTCGAGCGCGACCATGCCGTGCTGCTGCGCGCCGACGGCGACCGCGTCGGCCCGCTCCAGCAGCTCCCGGACCTGGGAGAGCGCGTTCCACCAGTGGTCGGGGTGGCATTCGGTGCCGTCGGGATGCGGCGCGGACGCCTCCGCGACCACGGCGCCGTCGGCGGCGCGGCACAGGACGACCTTCGTCGACTGCGTGGAGGAGTCGACGCCCGCGACCAGGCTCTCGGCCATCCCGACCCCTTTCGTAAAGAGCGTGGACTAATTAACGTAGCAGAGGGCCGCAGCCCTGCCTATAGTCGCGCTTCATTTAGGGTTCATTCATGACAAAGTCCGCGAACGCCCCCGTCCGGCACGCGACGATGCGCGAGCGGAACCTCGCCGTCGTCCTGGAGCGGGTCGCCCGCCACCAGCCCGTGACCAGGGCGCGGCTCGCCGAGCTGACCGGCTTCACCAAGACCACCGTCTCCAACCTCGTCGCCCTGCTGGAGGGCGCCGGGCTGGTGCGCGACGGCGCGCTCGTCCACGAGGGGGAGCGCGGCCGGCCCGGCGTGGGCGTCTCCCTGCACGGCGACGGCGCCGCCGGGCTCGGCCTGGAGGTCAACGTCGACTACCTCGCCGCCTGCGTCCTCGACCTCGCCAAGCAGGTCCGCTACCGGCACGTGGTCAGCGCCGACAACCGCGGCCGCGAGCCCGGAGCGGTGCTCGCCGCGCTGTCCGCGCTCGCCGCCGAGGCGGTCGCGGCCGCCGCCGGGCAGGGCCTCGCCGTCGCCGGCGCCGCGGTCGCGCTGCCCGGCCTGCTCGACCGCGAGAACGGCGTGGTCCGGCACGCCCCGAACCTCGGCTGGACCGACGTCCCCGTCACCGGCGCGCCCGGCCTCGCCGCGCCGCTGCCCGCCGAGTACGACAACGAGGCCAACCTCGCCGCACTCGGCGAGCTCTGGTTCGGCGGCGGCGCCCGGTTCGGCGACTACGTGCACGTCTCCGGCGAGATCGGGATCGGTGCCGGGATCGTCGTGGACGGGCGGGTCTTCCGCGGCGCCCACGGCTTCGCCGGGGAGCTCGGCCACCTCATCGCCGAGCCCGCCGGCCCGCCCTGCTCCTGCGGCGGGCGCGGCTGCCTGGAGCAGGTCGCCGGGCAGGAGGCGATGCTGCGCGCGGCCGGCCTGCCGGTGACGCGGCCCGCCGGCGGGCCCGGCGGCTCGGTCGGGCGGCTCGTCGAGCGGCTGGAGGCGGGCGACGCCGCCGCGCTCGGCGCGGTGGCGCGGGCCGGGCGGGCGCTCGGCGGCGCGCTCGCCTCCGTCGTCAACCTGATCGACCCCGACACCATCGTCCTCGGCGGCGTGTTCTCGCCGCTGGCCGCGTGGGTGCGGCCCCCGCTCCAGGACGTCCTCGCGGGCGGCTCCGGATCGCTGCGGCGGGGCGTCCCGCCGGTCGAGGTCTCCGGCCTCGCCGAGGGCGCCGCCGTCCTCGGCGCCGCCGGCCTGGTGGTGGAACGCGTGATCGCCGACCCCGCGCTGCTGCTTTAGGGCGCGTCCGGGAGCGGGGTGTACTCGAACCAGGCGAAGTCGGCGTGGTTCGCGCTCGCCCGCCCGTTGGACGTGGCGTAGAGGCCGATGTAGGCGCCGGTGAAGCCGCCCGCGACCTGACTGGTCAGGATGTCGCCGTCCACGGGGTCGCCGAGCGGCGTCCAGATGCCCGGCTCCGCGCTGTAGGACGCCTGGTACCAGCGCCCGTGGGCCTCGAAACCGAGCCCCACCCGTCCGGGAGCGGGCGGCGCCATGGCGAGCACCGTCTCGATGCCCTGCTCGCGCTTCACCAGGAGCACGCCCTGGGCCGCCGACACCAGGAGGACGTGGAAGTCGTTGTTCTGCACGAGCGCGAGCCCCGCCCACTCCTCGTCGGCCGGGACGAAGTCCAGCGCCGTGAAGGCGGCGAAGTCGTGGTGCTGCTGGCGCCGGCCGACGAACGACGGGTTGGCGACGTCCGCGAGGCTCTCCGGCCGGACGCGCAGCCGCAGGTGCCCCGGCCGCTCGGACAGGCTCCACCACCGCTCGCGCGGGGGCCGCAGCATGTTCCACTCCGGGCCGAGCTCCGGGCCGTCGAACTGCCCGCTTCGCGGGACGGCCGGCCACGGATGCGGCGGCAGCGACGGGACCGGGTGGCTCGGCTCGACGCGCCCGCCGGTGACCGGCCAGCCGTCCTCCCAGGCGAGCGGGGCCAGGAAGGTCTCGCGTCCGAGGACGCACCGGTCGCCGCGGTGCGGGCGCATCGCCAGCAGCACCATCCACCACTCGCCGTCCGGCGTCTCGACCAGGTCGGCGTGCCCGGTGCCGACGATGGGGTGGCCGGTGCCGAAGTTCCGGTGGGTCAGCACCGGATTGCGCGGGCTCCCCTCGTACGGGCCGGTCACCGAGTCCGAGCGCGCGATCATCACCGCGTGGTCGAGCGCCGTGCCGCCCTCCGCGGTGAGCAGGTGGTACCGCCCGCCGATCTTGTAGAGGTGGGAGCCCTCCGACCAGATCGACCCCTTCACCGCGCCGTCCCAGATCACGTGCTCGTCGCCGGTCAGCGCCAGGGCCGCCGGGTCGAACTCGCGCAGCCAGATCTCGGTGTGCCCCTCGTACCGGCCGGTCAGCCGCGTGCCGGTGCACCAGGCGCGGCCGTCGTCGTCGAAGAACAGCGACGGGTCGATGCCCGCGCCGTCCAGCCGGTGCGCGTCCGACCACGGCCCCGCCGGGTCGGACGCGGTCATCACGAAGTGCCCGGACCAGTCCGTCCCGTCCACGAGGGTGCACACCAGGTAGAAGGTGCCGTCGTGGTGGCGCAGGGTCGGCGCGTACAGGCCGCCCGACGCGGGCACCCCGTCCAGCGGCAGCTGATCGGGCCGGTCGAGGGCGTGCCCGATCTGCCGCCAGTGCACCAGGTCGCGGCTGTGGAACACCGGCAGCCCGGGGAACCACTCGAACGTGGACGTCACGAGGTAGAAGTCGCCGTCCACGCGGCAGACCGACGGGTCGGGATGGCAGCCCGGCAGCACCGGGTTCAGGAACCGGGTCACAGCGGCGTCACCTCGACGGGCACGGTCATGACCCGGTCGGGGCCGAGCTCCCGGACGGGCCCGTCCAGGGTGAACGAGCCGCGCAGCGGAAGGTCCGCGCTCGACCGCCCGACCTCGACCCCGACGGTGCCGGGCTCGACGACGCGCCGCAGGTCGGCGCCCGTGAACGAGGTCCGGTCGGCGTGCACCTCGAACGCGACCCGGGCCGCCTCGCCCGGCTCCAGCCGCACCCGGGCCCACCCGGCCAGCCACCGCACCGGCCGCACCACCGACGCGACCGGGTCGGACAGGTACAGCTGGACGACCTCCGTTCCCGCGCGGTCGCCGGTGTTGCGGACCGCCGCGCTGACCGTGACCGTCCCGTCGGTGGCCGCGCGCTCGCCGACCTCCAGGCCGGAGTACTCGAACGTCGTCCAGGTCAGGCCGTGGCCGAACGGGTACAGCGGGACCGGGTCGACGGCGCTCCAGTCGTGCCCGCCGTCCATCGGCGACCGCAGGTAGGTGACCGGCGGGCCGGACGCCCGGCGCGGCACGCTGATCGGCATCCGCCCGGACGGGTCGACCCGCCCGGCGAGCACGCCGGCGACCGCCGGGCCGCCCTCCTCGCCCGGGAAGAACGCCTGCACGACGGCGGCGGCGCGGTCGGCGAGCCCCTCGATCGCGTAGGGGCGCCCGCTCAGCATCACGAGGACCGTGGGCGTGCCGGTGTCCAGCACGGCCTCGGCCAGCTCCGCCTGCCGCCCCGGCAGCGCGAGCGTCTCGGCGTCGCAGCCCTCCCCGGACGTGCCGCGGCCGAACAGCCCCGCCCGGTCGCCGAGCACGAGCACGCACACCTCGGCGTCCGCGGCCGCGGCGGCCGCCGCCTCGATGTCGGCGTCGTCGGCGACGAACACGTCCTTCGAGCCCGCCACCCGGACGCCGGGCAGCTCGGCGCGCAGCGCGTCCGCGACGGTGCGGATCTCCACGCCGAGCGGCAGCTCGGGGTGCTGGCGGCCGACATGGGCCGGGAAGGTGTAGCAGCCCATCATCCCGAACGGGTCCTCCGCGAGCGGCCCCGCCACCACGACGCCGTCGCCCGAGCGCAGCGGCAGCACGCCGTCGTTGGCGAGCAGCACCACCGACTCCTCGGCCAGCCGCCGCGCGATCGCGCGGTGCTCGGGCGGGTCGAGATCGAGGGCCCGCGCGTCCCCGTCGTCGGGCACGTCATCACCGGGCACGTCATCACCGGGCACGCCGTCCAGCAGGCCGAGTTCGGCCTTCATCGCCAGCACCCGGCCCGCCGCCCGGTCCAGCAGCTCCTCGGGGACCGCGCCCGACCGGACCAGTTCGATCAGCGGCTCGCCGTAGCAGCGGACCGTCGGCAGCTCCATGTCGATCCCGGCGCGCAGCGCGAGGGCGCCGGCCTCGCCCCGCGACCCGGCCACCCGGTGCCGGGTCTCCAGGAACGAGATGCCGAAGTAGTCGGCCACGACGGTGCCGGTGAAGCCCAGCTCGCCGCGCAGCAGCCCGGTCAGCAGCCGCTCGTCGCCGGCGGAGGGCATGCCGTCCACGTCGGTGTAGGAGTGCATGACCGAGCGGGCGCCGGCGCGCAGCGCCATGGCGAACGGTTCGAGGACGACGTCGGCGAACTCGCGCGGCCCGATCGCCACCGGCGCCATGTTGCGGCCCGCGCGGGAGGCGGAGTAGCCGGCGAAGTGCTTCAGCGTCGTGACGATGCCGGCCCCCTCCATGGCCCGCACGTAGGCCGTGCCGAGGACCCCGACGAGGTACGGGTCCTCGCCGATGCACTCCTCCGTCCGGCCCCAGCGCGCGTCGCGGACCACGTCGAGCACGGGCGCGAGGCCCTGGTGCACGCCGGCCGCGCGCAGGCTCGCCCCGATCGCGGCGGCCATCTCGCCGACGAGCTCGGCGTCGAAGGCGGCGCCCCACGCGGGCGGGCTCGGGAACACGGTCGCGCCCCACGTCATGAAGCCGTTGAGGCACTCCTCGTGCGCGATCGCCGGGATGCCGAACCGGTTGCCGGCGGCGACCCGGCCCTGCAGCTCGCGGAGCCGCGCGACGCCCTCGGCGGCCGGGACGGGAGCGGTCCCGAACACGCGGGTGAGCTGGCCGAGGCCGCGGTCGACGACGTCCGCGAGCGCCGGGGCGGTCTCGTGCGAGTCGTCCTCCATCGGGGCCACCGGCTCGCCCGGCTCGGCGGGCATCGCCCAGAACCCGGCGAGCTGCCCCGCCTTCTCCTCCGGCGTCATCCGGGCCAGCAGGTCGGCGACCCGCTCGGCGACCGGCGACTCGCGGTCCTGCCAGGGCTCGCGGGTCGCGCTCGCGGCCGGGACGGCTTCGGTCATCGTTCCTCCGTGTGGACCGGCGGGGTGGGGGGCGGCGGCGCGGTGGAGGCGCGGACACGCAGGTCGGTGGCCAGCTCCACGCGCGGGGTAAGCGGCGGGCGGCCGTCCAGCAGCTGCAGCAGGGTGCGGGCCGCGACGCGGCCCATCTCCTCCAGCGGCTGCCGGACGGTCGTCAGCGGCGGCGAGAGCCACTCGCAGGTGGGCAGGTCGTCGAAGCCGACGACGCTGAGGTCCTCGGGGATGCGCAGCCCGGCCAGCCGGGCCGCCTGGTAGGCGCCCATGGCCTGCTCGTCGCTGCCCGCGAACACCGCCGTCGGCGGCACGGGCAGCTCCAGCAGCTCGCGGGTGCGGGCGAACCCGCCCTGGTGGTGGAAGTCGCCGTAGCGGACGAGGTCCTTGTCGACCTCGATCCCGGCGCGCTCCAGCGCCGTCCGGTAGCCGTCCAGGCGGGCCTGGGTGCAGAGCATGTCGGCGGGGCCGCCGATCATCGCGATGCGGCGGTGGCCGAGCTCGATCAGGTGCTCGGTGGCGGCGAGGCCGCCCGCCCAGTTGGTGGCACCGACGCTGGCGATGTCGCTGTCCGGCAGGTTCACCGGGTCGACCAGGACGAGGCCGACACCGGCCCGCTCCAGCTGCTCGCGGTGGCGGCGCGTCATCCGCGACGTCACGAGGATGACCCCGTCGCTGTGGTGCAGCGCGGGCAGGTTCTGCCAGCTCGGCGGCCGGGCGTCGTCGTCGCGGACGAGCGAGACGACGACGCCGGTGCCGTGCTCGGCGCACTCGGCCTCCACGCCCCGCAGGATCTCCACCGCCCACGGGCTGTCGAGGCCGGCGAGGACCAGGTCGATCAGGCCGGACCTGCGGGCCCGGCGGGAGCCGCCCGGGCCCGGGTAGTTGTGGGTGCGCAGCAGCGCCTCCACCCGCTCGCGGGTCGCGGCGGCCACGTCGGTGCGGCCGTTCAGGACCTTGGAGACCGTGGCGGGGGAGACCCCCGCCTGCGACGCGATCAGCGCCAGGGTGGGCCGGGCCGGCGGGTCCGGCATCTCATCGGTGGTGCGCACGGGCACGCTTCACTCCTCCCCGAGGGAAACGATTGCGAACAGTATCGCAATGTTTCGCTCGCTCCTAGCCCCCCGGATCCACTTCTCAACATTTCATTTAGGTCAACGGGCGGCGAAGCCTTGACCCTGGGGTGGCCCTTTCTTAGAGTTCCACGGCAACGGCAAGCTCGAAGAGTTTCGAAAAGCTTTCGAAGCGGGACGGTTCCCCCCGCCCGCCGGTCCCCGGCCAAGCCCACCCCCGATCCAGGAGGCCACCATGGGCATTCCGCACCTGTCGCGCCGTTCGTTCCTGACCGCGGTCTCCGCGGGCACCGTGGCGATCACCGCCGCGCCCCTCCTCGCCGCCTGCGGCGACGGCGACTCGGGAGGCGGCAAGGTCACCATCGAGTGGATGGACATCGCGACCACCGAGCCGTCCAAGACGCTCTACCCGCAGATCGCCAAGGCCTACGAGGCCGCGCACCCGAACGTGCGGGTCAAGCTCACCAACCTGGAGAACGAGGCGTTCAAGTCGAAGATGACCGCGCTGACCGCCTCCGGGAAGCTGCCGGACATCTTCGTCACCTGGGGCGGCGGGGTCCTCAAGCAGCAGATCGACGCCGGCCTGGTCAAGGACGTCACCTCCGACGGCTCCGCCATCCTGAACACGATGACGCCGGTGTCGCAGAAGCCCTACCAGTTCGACGGCAAGACCTACGCGATCCCGTACGACATGGGCGGGGTGGGCTTCTGGTACAACAAGGCCCTCTTCAGCAAGGCCGGGATCAAGGACACCCCGAAGACCTGGACCGAGTACCTGGACGCGGTCCGCAAGCTCAAGTCCGCGGGGGTCACCCCCATCGCGGTCGCGGGCAAGGACAAGTGGCCCGAGATGTACTACTGGGCCTACCTCGCGATGCGCATCGGCGGCCTGCCCGCGCTGCAGCAGGCCGAGAAGGCCAACGACTTCGGCGGGGCCGCCTTCGTCTCCGCGGGCCAGAAGGTCAAGGAGCTCGCCGACCTCGACCCCTTCCAGAAGGGCTTCCAGAACGCCGGCTACGACACGCCAGGCGGGCAGGCCGCGACCATGGGCGCCGGCAAGGCCGCCATGGAGCTGATGGGGCAGTGGGCGCCCGCGGTGCAGAAGGACGCCTCCGGCAAGGACCTCGGCGAGGACCTCGGCTGGTTCCCCTTCCCGAGCGTGGAGGGCGGCCAGGGCCAGGCGACCGAGGTGTTCGGCGGTGGCAACGGGCACGCGCTCAGCAAGGACGCCCCCAAGGAGGCCATCGACTTCCTCGCCTTCCTGATGAACCAGGAGAACGAGAAGAAGCTCGTCTCGTCCGGCGCCTTCATGCCGGTCGTCAAGGGCGCCGAGAGCGAGCTCGACAAGAACCGCAAGCTCGTCGCCGACGCGCTGAACAGCTCCACCGGGTTCCAGCTCTACCTGGACCAGGCGTTCCCGCCCGCGGTCGGCCAGGAGGTCAATGACAGCGTGGCGGCGCTCATCGGCGGCAAGAAGACGCCCCAGCAGGTCACGGAGTCGGTCACCAAGGTGGCCAAGAGCCAATGACCCTGTCCGCCACGACCGACGACCGGCCGCGGCACGCCGCACGGGCCCCGCGCAGGCGGGGCCCCGAGGCGTCGGCGGGGGAGCGGCTGCGCGGCTGGGCGTCCAGCACCTGGTTCCTCCTGCCCGCCCTGCTGCTGTTCTTCTTCTTCGTCCTGATCCCGATCTTCGTCGCGTTCTACACGAGCTTCTTCCGCTGGGGCGGCTTCGGCTGGCCCGAGGACTTCGTCGGCCTCGGCAACTACCGCAAGCTCGCCGACGACCCCGTCTTCCGCGGCGACCTGTGGCGCGGCCTGCTGATCATCGTGTTCTCGATCGCCGTCCAGCTGCCGATCGCGCTCGGCACCGCGGTCCTGCTGAACCAGAGGATGCGCGGCCGGGCGGTGTACCGGGCGATCTTCTTCGCGCCCTACATCCTGTCCGAGGTGATCGCGGGCGTCCTGTTCGGCATCATCTTCCTGCCGGGCAGCGGGCTCGCCGACAAGCTCGTCGGGGACCTGCCGCTGCTCGGCGACCTCGCCGGCCGGTGGTTCGCCGACCCCGACACCGCGCTCCCCACCCTGTTCGCCGTCATGACGTGGAAGTACTTCGGCTTCCACATGATGATCTACCTCGCCGGGCTGCAGGGCATCCCGTCGGAGGTGCTGGAGGCCGCCGCGATCGACGGGGCGGGCCCCTGGCGGCGGTTCCGCAGCGTCACGCTGCCGCTGCTCGGCCCGACGCTGCGCATCAGCGTGTTCCTGTCCGTCATCGGCTCCCTCCAGTTGTTCGACCTCGTGTGGGTCACCACGACGGGCGGGCCGACGCACTCCACGGAGACGATGGCCGTCACCATGTTCCAGTTCGGCTTCAAGCGCTACCAGATGGGCTACGCGGGGGCGATCAGCGTCGCCATGTTCCTCATCTGCATGGTCTTCTCCCTGCTGTACCAGCGCTACGCGCTCCGCCGCGACCTGCAGGGCGCCGTCACCAACGCGGGAGGCCGCCGATGAGAGCCGGCCTCGCGCGGAGCCTGTCCCGGCACACGCTGGTGTGGGTGCTCGGCTCGTTCGTCGTCGTCCCCCTGCTGTACGCGGTGATCTCCGGTTTCAAGACCACCGGCGACCTCACCGCGGACCCGCTGGGGCTGCCGCACCCGTGGAAGGTGTCGAACTACACCGGCATCCTGACGTCCGGCGACTTCTGGCGGCAGATCGCCAACAGCGTGCTGATCGCCGTCGCCACCACGCTGATCACCGTCGCGGTGTCGGCGCTGGCGGCGTTCGCGTTCGCCCGCTACGCCTTCCGGGGCCGGGAGTTCTTCTTCACGCTGTTCGCGGCCGGGCTGATGTTCCCGCCCGCGGTGGCGGTGCTGCCGCTGTTCGTCCTGCTGCGCTCGTTCGGGCTGCTGGACAACCCGCTCGGCATCATCCTGCCGCAGGCCGCGTTCGCGCTGCCCATCACGATCATCATCCTGCGGTCCTTCTTCCGGACGATCCCCGGCGAGCTGGAGGAGGCCGCCGTCATGGACGGCTGCTCCCGGTTCGGGTTCTTCTGGCGGATCCTGCTGCCGATGGCGCGGCCCGCCCTCGGCACCGTGTCGGTCCTCGCCATCGTGACGAGCTGGAACAACTTCTTCCTGCCGCTGCTGGTGCTCGCCGACCCGAAGTGGCAGACGATCCCCGTCGGCATCCAGCAGTTCCAGGGGCAGTACTCGACGAACTACGCGCTCGTCATCGCCTACATCGTGCTGGCCATGGTCCCCGCGATCGCCTTCTACGCCATCGCCGAGCGGCAGCTGATCGGGGGGCTCACCGCCGGTGCCACGAAGGGCTGAGCCCGCCCGAGGCACGGCCCGGACGACGCCGTCCGGGCCGTATGGTCCTGCCGTCACCGCCCTTCGATGAAAGGGTGAAAGGACCGTTCCGGGCCCCGCCGGCGCGGAGCTAGCGTCCGCCTGGACAGGACTCTCCTCGGCCCGTGGACGGGAGGACGATGGGAAAGCGACGACGAAGAGCGCTGGCGGCGGGGGCGGTGCTCGGCCCCGCCATGCTGGCGGGCGCCCTGATCACCGCCGTGCCGGCGTCCGCGCACGGCGCGATGATGGTGCCGGGCAGCCGCACGTACCTGTGCTGGAAGGACGGGCTGACCTCGACCGGCCAGATCGTCCCGCACAACCCCGCGTGCGCGGCGGCCGTCGCGCAGAGCGGCACCACCTCGCTGTACAACTGGTTCGCGGTGCTCCGCTCGGACGGCGCGGGCCGCACCCGCGGCTTCATCCCCGACGGGAAGCTGTGCAGCGGCGGCGCGGTCGTGTACGACTTCAGCGGCTACGACCTGGCCCGCGACGACTGGCCGGTCACGCACCTGACGTCCGGCGCGGACATCGAGTTCCGGTACAACAAGTGGGCGGCCCACCCCGGCACGTTCCGCACCTACATCACCAAGGACACCTGGAGCCCGACCCGCCCGCTCAGCTGGGACGACCTGGAGGACCAGCCGTTCTACAGCGCCACCGACCCGCCGAGCGTCGGCTCGCCCGGCAGCGAGGACGCCTACTACCACTGGAACGCCCGGCTCCCGTCCGGCAAGAGCGGCCGCCACATCATCTACACGGTGTGGCAGCGCTCGGACAGCAACGAGACGTTCTACGGCTGCTCCGACGTCGTGTTCGACGGCGGCAACGGCGAGGTGACGGGCGTCGGAGAGGGCGACGGCGACCCGACCGACCCGCCTACCGACCCGACCGACCCGCCCGGCACGCCGGGCATGGTCTGCTCCGCCGAGTACCGCTCCGTCAACAGCTGGGGCGGCGGCTTCCAGGGCGAGGTCAAGGTCACCAACACCGGAACGCTCCCGCTGAGCGGCTGGATGGCCCACTTCACCTTCGCCAACGGCGAGACGGTCGGCAGCCTCTGGAACGGCACCTTCACGCAGTCCGGCCCGGACGTCACGGTGAAGAACGCGAGCTGGAACGGGTCGCTGGCCGTCGGCGCCTCGACGACGTTCGGGTTCACCGCGAACGCCCCCAGTTCGGCCACCGACGTCGAACCGCACTGCATGACCTCCTGAAAGCTCCCGATCGAACCGCTCCCAGCAGAACCCGGCTCCCAACAGAACACGGCCCGCGGCGTCCGACAGGGGACGCCGCGGGCCGCTCCCGTTCCGGCCGGCGCACGGGCACGCGGCCCGGCCCCGAGGCACGGCTCCCCGGCACAGAGAGGCCCCGCGACAGGGAGAGGCCCCGCGACAGGGAGAGGCCCCGCGACAGGGAGAGGCCCCGCGACCGGGAGCGGGTCGCGGGGCCTTTTCCTGGAGGGGCCGGTTACTGGACGGGCGGGTAGGCGTTCCGCAGCAGTTCCTGGAACTGCGCGGAGAACCAGTGCCCGGACAGCGGCGCGTCCGGCAGGGCGCCGCTCATGTGGTTGTTGTTGCGCGGGTTGCCGGTGTACGTCGGGTCGCACATCCGGTCGAAGCCCTTGCCCTCGTCGTTCGGGATCTCCTCGCTGGCGCCGTCGGACTCGCCCGGAGGCTTCATCCACACGTAGGCGTCGATGCCCGTCGCGGGCGCCGCCTTCGGCCGCTCACCGAGGCCCGCCCCGGCCTGGTTGCACCAGTTGCCGAGGTGGATGCGGCGGTCGATGCGGCCGCCGTCGACGTAGGCGTTCACGTCCGTCTGCGGGCCGGGCCCGGTCGGACGCTCGGCGCCGCCCCAGCCGTTGCGGCTGGTGTCGATGAGCATGCCGATGCCGGAGTCGAAGCCCTTGCTGATCAGCTCCTGCCGGAACGCCTGCGCGTAGGACTGCTCGTCCACGTACCGGTTCCAGTCGACCCACGAGGACTGGCGGACGGACGTGCCGTTCACCGAGTCGTTGATGGTGAAGTAGGGCTCCTTCACCGCGCCGTAGTTGGCGGTGTTGGTGATGAAGCCGGCCACGTTGCCCTTCGAGCCGGACATGTCGGCGGTGTCGGCGAGCAGCTGCGCGGTCGGGCCGAAGTTGTCGTCCCAGCCGATCCAGCCGTGGTGGCCGATGTCGATGTAGTTGTAGACGTTCGACAGCGCGCCGAGCTTCTGCAGCGCGTAGGCGATGCCCTTCTCGTAGTTGCCGTTCGCCTTCATGACGTCGCAGTTCTCGGTGGCGGTCGGCCGGTCGCCCGCGTTGGTGATCAGGTTCGGCAGCGAGTCGATCTCCACGACCGTGACGACCCGCAGGTCGGCGTACTTGGCGTCGCCGAGGATGCCCGCGATCGGGTCGATGAACTCGGTCTTGTACCGGTCGAGGTCGTTCGGGCCGAGCTCGCCGTTGGACGCCAGCGCGGAGCAGTCGCGGCCGGGCAGGTCGTAGACGACGAGCTGGATCACCCCGGCGCCCTGGGAGAGCGCCTCGTCGAGGTGGTCGCGCAGGCCCATGCCGCCGTTCACGCCGTTGATCGCCGCGATCCGGTCGAGCCACACGCCGGTCGGCTGGTCGGAGACCGCGCTCCCGCCGGGCTCGGCGGCGGCGTTGGCGGACCACTCCGGGTTCACGTAGACCTTCGCCCCCGAGTACGGGTTGTCGACGCGGTCACCGGTCGGCGGGTCGGTCGGCGGATCCGTCGGCGTCGTCGGCGGGTCGGTGGGGCCGCCCGTCGACCCGTCGCACACGGTGCCGTTCAGCGTGAACCGGGTGGGGGCCTGGTTCGAGCCGGAGTAGGTTGCCTGGAAGCCCGGGGTGACGGAGGCGTTCTTGGCCAGCGCCCCGCCCCAGCTGGGGTTCTTCACGGTCACGTGCTTGCCGGACTGGGCGAACGTCCCGTTCCAGCCGTTGGTGACCTGCTGGTTGCCGGCGAAGTCCCACTCCAGCGTCCAGCTGCTGAGGGCGTCGCCGAGGTTGGTGACCTTCACGTTGGCGGTGAAGCCGGTGCCCCAGTCGTTGGCGGTGTACTCGACGGTGCAGCCGGCGGCCGCGCTGGCCTGGGCCTGGGCCAGCGCGACCGTGCCTGAGGCGAGCAGGACGGCCGCCGCTCCGGCGGCCGCGCCGCGGCGGGCGCCGGGCCTCCTGCGCGCAGGGGGGTGCTTCATGCGGGTCTCTCCTCCATCTGGTTGGGGTGGGCGTGTTGCAGGCGGTGGGTCAGGGAGCGGTGGGTCAGCGGGCTGACCGCAGGTGGTCGCGGAGCCCTGCTCCGTACGCGGTCGGGGTGCCGTCGTAGGAGCTGATCAGGGAGGGGCCGCTGGAGCAGTCCCAGGTGTTCCACGTCCAGCCGAGGTAGGACGCGGCGTGCGCGTCGAGCCAGGCCATCAGCGTGTCGACGTAGGAGTGGCCGCAGGTGTTCTCGCCGATCTCGCCGGCGACGAGCGGCACCGCGGCGGCGACGGGCGCGAGCTGCTGGTCCCAGCAGGCCGCGTCCCTGCAGTAGTTGAAGTTGTAGGAGTGCCAGGCCGCCGCGAGGTTGCCGGCCGGGTCGGACGGCTTCAGCGCGAGCCACTGGGACAGGTCGTTGGAGTAGCTGCTGCCCGCCACCATCACGACGTTCTCGGCCCCGGTGGAGCGGACCGCGTCGAGGAGGTCCTGCATCCCGGCGGCCTCGTAGGTCAGGCCGGTGCAGTCCGCGCCGCCGTCCCGCCAGCACTTCCACGACTGGCCGTAGTCCATGACCTGCAAGTTGTTCGGATACGGCTCGTTGAACAGGTCGAATACGACGGCCTTGTCGTCCTTGTACGCGGCGGCGACCTGCCGCCAGAACTCGGGCGCGTATTCGGCGTCCGGCATCGGTTTCTGGCATTCGGCGGCGGCCGTGGCGCAATGGTTGTCATTGCCGGTCCACAGGCCGTGGCTCCAATGCAGCTCCAGAATGGGCGTGATGCCGTTCTCTTCGAGAAGGCCGACGTAGTTCCGCACCGCGTTCCGGTACGCGGTGCCGCGGTAGGCCGGGTCGACGTTGTCCAGCCCGAGCCAGCAGTCGGAGTTCAGCGGCACCCGGACGGCGTTGGCGTTCCAGCCCTTGATGGCGGCGACCGAGGCCGCGTCCATCGGGCCGTCCCAGATGCCGTTGCCCTGGACGCAGGCGAACTCGCCGCCGGAGCGGTTCACCCCGCGCAGCCGGACGGTGTTGCCGGCGGCGTCGGT
Source organism: Actinomadura geliboluensis (assembly GCF_043197915.1). Taxonomy (NCBI): domain Bacteria; kingdom Bacillati; phylum Actinomycetota; class Actinomycetes; order Streptosporangiales; family Thermomonosporaceae; genus Actinomadura; species Actinomadura geliboluensis. Next base: position 63,219 of record NZ_JBICUA010000012.1, read on the forward strand.
GAAGGCGTTGCCGGAGACCTTCAGCTCCGGTGCCGGCCCGCCGGGCGGGGGAGTGGTGGGCGGCGTCGGCGGATCGGTGGGCCCAGTGTCGCCGTTGCAGGCCGTGCCGTTGACCTTGAAGTCGGTGGGGTCGGCGTTGCTGCCGCTGTAGGTGAACTGGGCTCCGGCCTGGACGGACGCACCTGTCGCGAGGGCGCCGTTCCAGCTCTCGTTCTGGACGGTGACGGCCGCGCCGGACTGCGACCAGCGGCCGTTCCAGCCGTTCGCCAGCCGCTGGTTCCCGGTGTAGGAGTAGGTCAGCGTCCACCCGGTGGCGGCCGCGCCGCGGTTGGTGATCGTGACGGCGGCCGTGAAGCCCGTACCCCAGTCGTTGGTGGTGTAGGCGACCTCGCAGGCGACGGCCGCCCGGGCCGGCGGCGCGCCGAGCACGGCGCCGGCGGCGGCGAGCGAGCCCGCCGCGCACAGCGCGCCGGTCAGGGCGGCCGCCGCGGCGGTGCGCGGGGAAGGCGATCTCATGGGATCTCGGCTTTCACGTCGTGACTTTTCGCTTGGGAGCGCTCCCACTCCTGGACTGCGGTGAACGTAGAACGGCCCGGACACGGCATGGAACCCCTGTTCCATTCCTTTCACGAATTTTCACGGCGGCTCGCGCGCGCGGTGAGGGACCGGGGAGCCATTCCGCGCATCCATTTGGCCTGTGACCCTTGACACAATCGGCGTCCGATCGGATTCTTGGGAGCGCTCCCACTACTCCCGACCCGGTCCCACCCCCGCGACGGCCCGGGAACCCCCGAAGGGAGTGCTCAAGCGTGACCCTCACCCATCCCGAAGACCCCGCCCTTCCCGACCGGCCCCCGACCCTCGCCCACGTCGCCGAGCTCGCCGGCGTGTCGCCCGCGACCGCGTCCCGCGTGCTCAACGGCTCGGCGCGGGTCAGCAGGACGGCCCGCCTCCAGGTGGAGGCGGCCGTCGAGCGGCTCGGCTACGTCCGCCGCCGCGGCGGCTCCCCCGACCGGGAGTCCTCCGGCACGATCGCGGCCGTGGTGTGCGAGGACGCCTGCCGCGTCCTCGGCGACCCCTACTTCGCGCGCCTGCTGTGGGGCGTGCGGCGCGAGCTGGACGGCCGCGCGCCGCTGGTCGTCCTCATGGCCGGTCGGCCGGACGAGTGGCGCGCCACCACCGGCTACCTGCGCGGCGGCCGGGCCGAGGGCGTGCTGCTCGTCGGCGCCCGCCGCGACCAGGTCGCCCCGCTGGTGCAGGCCGCGGCCGGCGCCCCGGTGGTGCTGGCCGGGCGCCCCCTCGACGAGGTGGCGCTGCCCTACGTCGACGTCGACAACCGCGGCGGCGCGCACGCCGCCGTCCGGCACCTGCTCACCACCGGCCGCCGCCGCATCGGCACGATCGCCGGGCCCGCCGACATGGGCGCGGCCGTCGACCGGCTGGCCGGCTACCGGCTCGCCGCCCGGGAGGCCGGGATGGGCGTCAACGGGCTCGTCTGCCAGGGCGACTTCGGCCGGCTGTCCGGCGAGCGCGCGATGCGCCGGCTGCTGGAGCGCCGGCCGGACGTCGACGCCGTGCTCGCCGCGTCCGACCAGATGGCGGTCGGCGCGCTCAGCGCGCTGCGCCGGGCCGGCCGGCGGGTGCCCGACGACGTCGCCGTCGTCGGCTTCGACGACGCGCCCGTCGCCCGGCAGGTGCGGCCCCGGCTCACCACCGTCCGGCAGCCCGCCGAGGACCTCGGCGCCCGGCTCGCCCGCGAGCTGCGCGCCTGCACCGGCGGCCGGCCGAACACCGAGCGCCGCGTGGTGCTGCGCACCAAGTTGATCATCCGGGAGTCCGGCTGACGGCCCCGGCCTGACGCGCGCCCGCCTCGCGGCGCGCCCCTTGAAGGAGACGCCACCGCCGGAGTCCGCCGGCGGTGGAGCCCGGCATGCCCGCACGCCGGGTGACTCAGGAAGGAACAAAGGTGAGAAGACGGCAACGATGGCGCGCGTTCACGGCCGTGGGCGCGACGCTGACCCTGCTCTGCAGCGGCCTAGGGGTGCTGGCGCCCGCGCACGCCGCCGCCGCCGCGTGCAAGGTCGTCTACAAGAAGAACGACTGGGGCAGCGGTTTCACGACCAGCATCGACATCGCCAACCAGGGTGACGCGCTGAACGGCTGGACGCTGAAGTACTCCTACGCGGGGAACCAGAAGCTGGCGAGCGGCTGGTCGGGCAAGTGGTCGCAGTCCGGCCAGGACGTCACCGTCCAGAACGAGAGCTGGAACGGGGCGCTGGCGTCCGGTGCGACCGTGAACATCGGCGCGCAGTTCACCTACAGCGGGACCAACACCGACCCGACGTCCTTCACCCTGAACGGCACGCCCTGCAACGGCAGCACGTCCGCCCCGAAGGTGGCGCTGACCAGCCCGGCCGCCGGGGCCACCTACTCGGTGGGCGCCTCGGTGCCGCTCGCGGCGACCGCCACCGCCGGGACCGGTGCGACCGTCTCCAAGGTCGAGTTCTTCGACCAGGACGGCCCGCTCGGCGCCGCCGACACCACCGCCCCCTACGCGCTGAACTGGACGCCCTCCGCCGCGGGCGGCTACTCGCTCTACGCCAAGGTGACCGACAGCGCCGGCGGCACGGCCGAGTCCGCGCCGGTCGGCATCACGGTCGCGGCCGAGGCGAGCGTCGTGGCCAACCCGGCGACGCTGACCATCGCGCAGGGCTCCACGGCCGCGTACGCGGTGAAGCTGTCGGAGGCGCCGTCCTCGAACGTCACCGTGACGACCGCCCGCACCGCGGGCAACAGCGGCCTGTCGGTGACCGGCGGCGGATCGCTCACGTTCACGCCGCAGAACTGGTCGACCGCCCAGAACGTGACGATCACCGCGGACGACTCCGGCACGGGCCAGGCGACGTTCACCTCGTCGGCGACCGGCTACGCGGCGGCCACGGTCACCGCGACCGAGGTGGCCACCGGCGGCGACACCTACACCCAGCGGTTCCTCGACCAGTACAACAAGATCAAGGACCCGGCGAACGGCTACTTCAGCCCCGAGGGCATCCCGTACCACTCGGTCGAGACCTTCATGGTCGAGGCGCCCGACCACGGGCACGAGACCACGTCCGAGGCCTACAGCTACCTCATCTGGCTGGAGGCCATGTACGGCAAGGTCACGCAGAACTGGGCCCCCTTCAACGCCGCGTGGGCGCTGATGGAGAAGTACATGATCCCGACCCACGACGACCAGCCGACGAACTCCTTCTACAACGCCTCCAAGCCCGCCACCTACGCCGCCGAGCACCCCGAGGTCAGCGACTACCCGTCGCAGATCGACGGCAACATCCCGGTCGGGCAGGACCCGATCGCGAGCGAGCTGAAGTCCGCCTACGGCACCGACGACATCTACGGCATGCACTGGCTGCAGGACGTCGACAACGTGTACGGCTACGGCAACACGCCGGGCGGCGGCTGCGAGGAGGGCCCGAGCGCCGACGGCCCGTCCTACATCAACACCTACCAGCGCGGCGCCCAGGAGTCGGTGTTCGAGACCGTCCCGCAGCCGACGTGCGACAAGTTCGCGTTCGGCGGCACCAACGGCTACCTCGACCTGTTCATCAAGGACTCGTCCTACGCCAAGCAGTGGAAGTTCACCGACGCCCCCGACGCCGACGCGCGCGCCATCCAGGCCGCGTACTGGGCGAACACCTGGGCCGCGGAGCAGGGCAAGGCCGGCTCCGTCTCGGCCACCGTCGCCAAGGCCGGCAAGATGGGCGACTACCTGCGCTACTCCTTCTTCGACAAGTACTTCAAGAAGATCGGCGACTGCCACCCCGCCACGTCCTGCCCGGCCGGGACGGGCAAGGACAGCGAGCACTACCTGCTGTCCTGGTACTACGCCTGGGGCGGCGCCACGGACACGAGCGCCGGCTGGGCCTGGCGCATCGGCGACGGCGCCTCGCACTTCGGCTACCAGAACCCCCTGGCCGCCTACGCGCTGGTGAACGACGCCGCGCTCGCCCCCAAGGGCGCCACGGCCAAGGCCGACTGGGAGAAGAGCCTCACCCGGCAGCTGCAGCTCTACAAGTGGCTGCAGTCCGCCGAGGGCGGGATCGCCGGCGGCGTCACCAACAGCTGGGAGGGCAGCTACAGCACCCCGCCGACCGGCCTCACCGAGTTCTACGGCATGGCCTACGACTGGCAGCCCGTCTACCACGACCCGCCGAGCAACCAGTGGTTCGGCTTCCAGGCGTGGTCGATGGAGCGCGTCGCCGAGTACTACCAGGTCACCGGTGACGCGAACGCCAAGGCGATCCTCGACAAGTGGGTCTCCTGGGCGCTGTCGCAGACGACCGTCGACCCGTCCACCGGCAGCATCAAGATCCCGTCCACGCTCAAGTGGACCGGGCAGCCGGACGCGAACTGGTCGTCGGCCAGCGGCATGCCGCCCGCCAACACCGGCCTGCACGTCACCGTGCAGGACTACACCAACGACGTCGGCGTGGCCGCCGCGTACGCCAAGACCCTGACGTACTACGCCGCCAAGTCCGGCGACGCCGACGCCAAGAAGGCCGCCAAGGACCTGCTCGACGCCATGTGGAAGCACGCTGACGCCAAGGGCGTGTCGGTGCAGGAGACCCGGGCCGACTACAACCGCCTCACCGACCCGGTCTACGTCCCGTCCGGCTGGACGGGCACCATGCCGAACGGCGACCCGATCAACTCCAACTCGACCTTCATCTCCATCCGTTCCTTCTACAAGAGCGACCCCGACTACCAGCGCGTCATGGCCTACGCCAACGGCGAGACCTCGACCGCGCCGACCTTCACCTACCACCGCTTCTGGGCGCAGGCGGACATCGCCCTCGCCATGGCCGACTACGGCCGCCTCTTCAACGAGTAACCACCCACCCCGCGGCCCGTGGCGGCGTCCTGCCGCCACGGGCCCCCTACCTGCCCGGACTCCGGCTATGCGAACATATGTTCGTGTCCGGTGCCGCGACGATCCTGCATGCCGACCTGGACGCGTTCTACGCGTCGGTCGAGCAGCGCGACGATCCGTCGCTGCGCGGGCGGCCGGTCATCGTCGGGATGGGCGTGGTGCTGGCCGCCAGTTACGAGGCCAAGGCGCACGGCGTGCGGACGGCGATGAGCGGCGGGCAGGCGCGGCGGCTCTGCCCGCGCGCGGTCGTGGTGCCGCCGCGGATGAGCGCCTACAGCGCGGCGAGCAAGGCGGTTTTCGCCGTCTTCCGGGCCACCACGCCGCTCGTCGAGGGGCTGTCGATCGACGAGGCGTTCCTCGACGTGGACGGGCTGCGCCGGGACCCCCCGGAGGTGGCCGCCCGGCTGCGGCGGGAGGTCGCCGAGGAGGTCGGGCTGCCGATCACGGTCGGGGTCGCCCGCACCAAGTTCCTCGCCAAGGTCGCCAGCGGCGTCGCCAAGCCCGACGGGCTGCTGGTGGTGCCGCCGGACGGGGAGCTGGAGTTCCTGCGCCCGCTCCCGGTGCGGCGGCTGTGGGGCGTCGGCCCGGCGACCGCCGCCAAGCTGGCCGGGTACGGCGTGGAGACCGTGGGCGACGTGGCGGACATGCCCGAGTCGGCGCTGGTGTCGCTGCTCGGCCCGGGCGCGGGGCGGCACCTGCACGCGCTCGCGCTCAACCGCGACCCCCGCCCGGTGCGGACGGGCGTGCGCCGCCGGTCCATGGGCGCGCAGCGCGCCCTCGGCCGCCGCCGCCGGTCGCCCGCGGAACTGGACGCCATGCTCGTCGGCCTCGTCGACCGGCTCGGCGGACGGCTGCGCAAGGCCGGGCGCGTGTGCCGGACGGTGACCCTCCGGCTGCGGTTCGGCGACTACGCCCGCGCCACCCGCTCGCACACGCTGGCGCAGGCGACCGCCGACACCCCCGCGATCCTGGCGGCGGCGCGGGGGCTGCTCGCCGCCGCGGCGCCGCTGGTGGAGAGCCGGGGGCTGACGCTGATCGGCGTCTCGCTCGGGAACCTGCACGACGACCGGGCCGTCCAGCTCGCGCTGCCGTTCGACCAGGCCATGGCCGTGGACGGCGCGGTGGACGGCGTCCGGGAGCGGTTCGGCCAGTCCGCCATCACCCGCGCCGTCCTGCTGAACCGCGACCAGGGGGTGCAGGTCCCGCTGCTGCCCGACTAGGCCGCTCTGCCGTGCTCGCTTTACTGAGCCCGCGCCGGCGTGCCTCACGGTGGGTTCCGGCGCGAGCACTCCGCGTTCCATGAGACGATCATTTGACCGGGGACGATCGGAGCTTTGCGATGGCCGATGAGAGGTGGACTCCCGCCGACGTGGATCTGGTCACGCCGAACACGGCGCGGATCTACGACTACCTGCTCGGCGGCAAGGACAATTACGCGGCCGACCGGGAGGTGGCCGAGCAGCTGCTCGCCGTCATCCCCGAGGCGCGGGCGGCGGCGCGGGAGAACCATGCCTTCATCGGCCGCGCGGTGCGGTTCCTCGCCCGCGCGGGCGTCCGGCAGTTCATCGACATCGGCAGCAAGCTGCCCGCGCGCGGGAACGTCCACGAGGTCGCCGCGCAGGTCGCGCCCGACGCGGCCGTCGTGTTCGCCGACGGCGACCCGGTGGTGCTGGCGCACGCCCGCGCGCTGCTCGCCCGGACGCGGCGGGCCGCCTTCGTCCGGTGCGACCCGCGGCGCCCGGAGGCCGTCGCCGGCGACCCGGAGGTCCGCGCGCTCATCGACTTCGAGCGGCCGGTGGCGGTCGTGCTCGACCGCGTCCTGCACTTCATCCCGGACGCGGCCGAGGCCGCCGCCGTGCTGCGGCGGCTGCACGACGCCCTCGCCCCGGGCAGCCACCTGGTGTTCACGCACATCACGCAGGAGCCCGAGCCCGAGTCCGGCGGCGACGTCGGCCGGGTGTTCAAGCCGACCAGCGGCCACTTCTGGGGGCGCGGCCGGGCCGAGATCCTCGACATCGTCGCGTGCTTCGACCTCGTGGAGCCCGGCCTGACCTTCACCCCGCTGTGGCGCCCCGACGGGCCGGGGACCGCGCACCCGGAACGGGCCTTCACCCTGGCGGGCGTGGGCCGCCGCCGCTGACCGCGAGGGCGCGCAGGCGGCGCCGCCACACGGGCAGGCCGTCGCGCGCGGCGCGCGCGGTGCGCCGGTGGACGCGCGCCGGGGCGGCGCCGGCGTCGTGCACCCAGCCCTGGTGGCTGCGGCCGGTGACCTCCAGCCGGACGAGCGGGACGTAGGAGTCGGCGCGGATCCCCTCGTACCCGTGCCGGACGATGGAGTGGTAGATGTCCTCGGACACGACCAGCGCCAGCGGCCCGCGGGTGCGCCGCAGGGCGCCCTTCGCCTCCGCCGAGTCCAGCAGCCGGAAGGCGACGTCGAGGGATTCGCCGAAATTGCCGTGCCCGTCGTTGTGCACCTCTCCGGCGTGCACCACCACCCGCACCCGAATTCGCCGGTCGCCGCCGGACGTGATCGTCTGCGCCGAATTGTATTCGGCGAGGAGTGCGGACAGCAGCGGCACCACCGGGTGCAGCAGCAGCGTTTTCGGAACCTCGTCGAAAGGGCGCACCAGAACGAGGACCCCGTCGCCCCGGTCGACGTACTCCTCGCGGTGCCGCGGCCCGATTCCGGCGCGGTTGAACGCCTCCTCCAGCAGCCGGTAGAGCGTGCGGCGCAGCTCGGCCTTCACCGGGTCGGTGCGCGTCGTGGACGCCTCGATGTCCACCGCCAGGATCGCCCGGTACCGCGGCCGGACCCGCGCCCGGTCGGCGAACGGGGCGAGCGGCCCCGCCGCGCCGGCGGGTACCGGCAGCCCGGCCCCCGGCCCCGGGCCGCGCACGGCCGTCGTCTGCTCCATTTCCCCCGCGCCCCTTTCTCCCCGCGTCCCCCATTGCTCCCGCGAAACGATCCTGGCATTCCCCGCCCGGCCCGGCAACCCAGTAGAACGCGGGCCGGCGGCGGTGTTTTCCCGGTGAATGTGAATTCCTTTCAGCCGGGTCGGATTCGGCCGCGTCCAGGGTCCGGACGCGGGGCCGTCCCGCGTCAAGGGAGGCGCGTCCTGAATGCTCCCGGGCCGGCGGGACTCCGGTCCGGCGAGATCGGGACGAGAACGCCGGAACGGCGCGCGCATCGATCGCATAACGCACCGTGACGGCGGGCCCCGGCCTCGGGGACACTTCCGGTGCGGTCCCGCCGCCCGCCGCGGCGTCCGGGAAAGCACGGGCCGGCGCCCCGTGGCTTTCCGGTGGCAGGACCTCCCGCCGAGGTCCGAGCATGGAGGGGATGGTCGTGGTCATTTCCGCACCGCGGCGGCGCAGGTCGCCCCCGTGGTTCGGCGCGGAGACGAGGCGCGCCCTCGTCGCCGGGCCGGCGGTGGCGGGGCTCGCGCTGCCGGCCGGGTGGCCGTACTGGCGGGACCATCCGGCCGCCGCCGCGATCACGCTGGTCGGCTGCGCCGCGATCGCCATGGCGGGGGTGCTGCTCGCGACCGGGCCGCGGACCCGCCGCACCGGGCTGCTGTTCGCGGCCGCGTCCGTCTGCTGGGCGGTCAACTGGGCGGCGAGCTGGGACGCCTCCATCGGCCCGCTCCTGTCGCCGTACGCGCAGGCCACCTTCTACCTCGCGCTCGCCGTGGGCGTCCTGCTGTATCCGGCCGGGCGGCTGGAGTACCTGCCCGACCGGATCTGGACGGCCGCGGCGTGCGCGGTGCTGTGGGGCTGCCCGACCGCGCTGTGGACGACCTCGGAGCCGGAGTGGGCGGCGTTCCGCGGCGACTCGGTGTGGTGGCCCGCGCCGTTCCCCGACCTGGAGGTCTTCCGGGTCGTCCTGCGGGTGTCCGCGACCCTGTACGTCCTGCTGGCCGTGTCGCTCGCCGTCGTGCTGATGCTGCGGCTGCCGCGGATGGGCCGGATGCGGCGGCTGCTCGCCCTCCCCGTCACGGTCGCCATCGGCTTCGTGGGCATCTCCGCCGCGCTGACGCAGCGGCCGATCATGGAGGACTCGATCCCGCTGGACGACCTGCTGCGGGTGTACGCGGTGCAGGGGGCGGTCGTCGTGCTGGTGCCGCTCACCCTGCTGGCGTCCGCGCTGCGGGTCCGCATCGCGGAGCTGACCGTCGCCGGCCGGATGCTCCGGCTGACCGCGCCGGTGTCGGTGGAGCGGGTCCGCGACGCGCTGCGCGACGTCCTGCACGACCCGACGCTGGAGCTGTGGTTCTGGGCGCCGGCGGAACGCACCTACGTCGACACCGACGGGCGCCCCGTCGAGCTCGGCCCGGAGGACCCGGGCGGCGGGGGAGCGGGGCGGTGGCGGCGCCGGGTCGAGGACGCGGCGGGCGAGCCGCTCGCCGTCGTGGAGCTCGGCGCCGCGCTGCGCGACCACGGCTCCCTGGTCGAGGCCGCGCTCGCCGCGGGCGGCCGGGCGCTGGAGACCGCGCGGCTGCAGGCGAGCGTGCACGCGGGCCTGGAGCAGGTCCGCGCCGCCTACCGCCGCCTCGTCCGGGCCGAGACCGCCGAGCGCGAGCGCCTCGCCCGCGACCTGCACGACGGCGCGCAGCAGCGGCTCCTCGCGCTCGGCGCGATGCTCGGCACGCTGGAGGCCGTCACGGGCGACCCGGTGGTGAAGGAGCACGCGCGCACGTGCCGCGAGCAGCTGGTGGCGGCCCTCGCCGAGCTGCGCGAGCTGGCCCGCGAGGTGCGGCCCGCGCTGCTGGTCCAGGACGGCATCGGGCCGGCGCTGGAGGTCGTCGCCGAGCGGGTCGGCGTGCGCGTCGAGCTCGACGTCACCGAGCGCCGGTTCTCCCGCGAGATCGAGTCCACGCTTTACTCCGTGCTGTGCGAGACGCTGTCGTACGCTGTGGACCGCGCGCACGCCACGCGGGTGCACGTCCGGGTGGGCCATGCGGACGGCCGGGTGGCCGCGGAGCTGACCTGCGACGGCGGCGGGCCCGGCGATCCCGCCGCCGACCTCGCCGGGCTGTCCGGCCGGATCGGGGCGCTGCGCGGCGAGGTGGAAGTCGGCGGCGGCCCCGGCGAGGGCACGACGGTGAGGATGGACGTGCCATGCGAGTAGCCGTGGCGGAGGACAGCGGGATCTTCCGGCAGGCGCTGGTCACCCTGCTCACCACGGTCGGCATCGAGGTGGTGGCGTCCGCGGGCTCGGGCGAGGAGCTGCTCGCCCGCGTCGCCGGCGACCCGCCCGACGTGGTGATCGTCGACCTGCACATGCCGCCGACGTTCACCAGCGAGGGGGTCGTCGCGGCCCGCCGGCTGCTGGAGCGCCATCCGGGCATCGGCGTCCTCGTGCTGTCGGCGTTCAACGAGACCCCGCAGGCGATGGAGCTGTTCCGCGACCGGCCGCGCGGCGTCGGCTACCTGCTGAAGGACCACGTCACCGACGTGGACAGCCTGCGCTCGGCGCTGGAGCGGGTGATGCGCGGCGAGGTCGTCATCGACCCGGACGTGGTGAGCAGGCTCGTCGAGGCGCGGCACCGCGAGGCGGAGATGTCCCGGCTGTCGGGCCGGGAGCGGGAGGTCCTGGCGCTGATGGCGGAGGGGCACTCCAACGCGGGGATCGGCAAGCGGCTGCACCTGTCGGCGCGGACCGTGGAGGACCACGTGCGGGCGATCTTCACCAAGCTGAAGATCGCCTCATCGGGCGGGGCGGCGGGCCCGCAGGACAGCAACAAGCGGGTGCTGGCCGTCCTCACCTGGCTGCGGGCCGCGGAGACCCGCTGACCGGAAGCGGCCGCGGCCGGCCGCCGCGGGCGCGCATCGATCGGGTAACGGAGCCTCCCGCTCGCCGTGCGCGGTGCGGAAAACTGGCCGCGGGAACCGGGTCGCACCGGGTGACCCGGTGGTGGCCCCCGCACGCCACCGGGCGCGCCGCGGGCCGTGCCGGGGCGCGGCCTCCGGCCCGCTCCCATGCTCCCGGTGCCGCCCGTCCCGCACATCCGGGAAAACCCCAATCCCGGACGGTGGTTCCCCGGGACGACACGGAAGGAACGCGGTGAGGGCCGTCCCCCGCTGGCCGCTGTGGCTGGGCGCGCGGGTCCGCCGCGCCCTGGGCGCGGGCACGGTGATCGCGGCGGCCGCGCTGGCGTGCGGCTGGCCGTACTGGCGCGGGCGTCCCGCCGAGGCCGCGGTCACGCTGGCGTGCTGCGGCGGGTTCGCCGCCGCGGGCGGCCTGCTCGCCGCCGGCCGGCTCGGGCGCCGCACCGGCGCGGCGTTCGTGGTCGCCGCCGCGGCGTGGGCCGCGACGTGGTCGGCGGCCTGGAACGGCGGCGCGGCGCCGCTCGTGTCGGTGTTCGCGCAGTCGGTGTTCTTCGTCGCGATCGGCGTCGGCGTCGTCATCTACCCGGGCCGCCGCCCGGCGGGCGCCCCCGCCCGGCTGTGGACGGCCGCGGCCGTGCTGGTCATGGTCGGCGGGCAGGCGCTGCTGTGCGCGGTGTCGCGGCCCGAGTGGAACGGCTTCGCCGCCTCCGCGGTGTGGCCGTCGGTCCGGCCCGACGAGGAGGTCTTCCGCTGCGCGCAGCGCGCGGTGACGGTCGCGATGGCCGCGCTCGCCGGGGCGCTGGTGCTCATCCTCCTCGCGCGGGTGCCGCGGACCGGGCGGCTGGACCGGGCGTTCACCGTCCCGGTCGCGGCGGCCGTGACGGTCGGCGTCAGCGCCGCCCTGGCCGTCCAGGGCGCCCTGCTCGGCACCGCGGTCACGCTCGACGACGTCCTCGGCGTCTACTTCCTGCAGGGCTTCTGCGCCACGACGCTGCCGATCGTCTTCCTGTTCGCCGCGCTGCGCGCCCGGCTGGCGGAGCTGACCGTGGCCGAGCGGATGCACCGCCTCACCGCGCCCGTGTCGGTGGAGAAGGTCCGCGACGCCCTGCGCGGCGTCCTCGGCGACGCGGCCCTCGACCTGTGGCTGTGGGCCGACGGCGGCTACGTCGGCGTGGACGGCCGGCGGCCGGGCGCGCCGCACGGGCCGGGCCCGGGGCGCTGGCGGCACGAGGTCCGCACCTCGGGCGGGGAGCCCCTCGCCACCGTCGACCTCGCCGCCGCGCTGCGCGACCACGGGACGCTCGTCGAGGCGGCGCTGACCGCGGGCGGCCGGGCGCTGGAGACCGTCCGGCTGCAGGCCGCCGCGCGCGCCGCGCTCGAACAGGCCCGGGACGCGCAGGAGCGCCTCGTCCGGGTCCAGGCCGCCGAGCGCGAGCGGCTCGCCGCGGACCTGCAGCGCAGCGCCCGCGCCCGGCTCCGCGCGCTGGAGGGGACCCTCGCCCGGCTGGAGGGCGCCGCGGCGGATCCGGCGGCCCGCGAGCAGGCCCGCGGCTGCCGCCGCGAGCTCGCCGAGGCCGTCGCCGAGCTGGACGGCCTGGCCCGCGGTGTGCACCCGGCGATCCTCGCCGACGCCGGGCTGGCCCCGGCCATGGAGCTGGTCGCGGCCCGCGCCGCCGTGCCCGTGCGGCTCGACCTGCCCGCCGCGCGGTTCCCGCCGGAGATCGAGACGACCCTCTACTTCGCGCTCTGCGAGGCCCTCGCCAACGCCGTGAAGCACGCCCGGGCGGACGCGGTCGAGGTGACCGTCCGCGCCGCCGCGGGCGAGGTCGTGGCCGAGGTCCGCGATGACGGGGCGGGCGGTGCGGCCCCGGTCCCGCGCGGCGGCCTCGCCGGGCTGACCGACCGCGTCCGCGCCCTGCGCGGCGAGGTCGCCCTGGAGAGCCCGCCGGGCGCCGGCACCACCCTGACCATCACCCTCCCGCTGCCGGGTTAGCCGCCGTCCCCGCCGGCCGGGGACGTCTGGACGATGGGCAGCAGGTAGTGGCGGGCGAAGGCGCGGGCGCCCTCGTCGTCGAGCGGGATGTGGCCCTCGGGGGTGAGGACGAGGGAGTGGGTGAGGCGCACGAGGATCTCGGCGACGAGCTCGGGGTCGACGCCGGCGGGTGCGGCGCCGAGGCGCTGCGCGGTGCGGAGCCGGCCGGCGAGGTAGCCGCGGGCGGCGGCGAGCAGCGGGCCTGCCTTGACCGTGGAGTGCGGCAGGATCAGCTCGGGCTCGACGACCATCAGGCGGGTGATCAGCCGCTGCTCGCGGCTGATCCGCAGCGTGACGGCGAACCCCTCGACGAGGCGCTCCTCCAGGGTGGGCAGCGCGGCGACCGCCTCGTCCAGCTCGGCGAAGAAGCGCCGCGCCTCCCGCAGCAGGACGCCGGTGACGAGGTCGCCCTTGGTGGGGAAGCGCCGGTAGATGGTGGCGCGGCCGAGCCCGGACTCGCGGGCGACGTCGTCCATCGTGGTGCGGCGCGGGCCGTAGGCCTCGAAGGAGCGCAGGGCGGCGTCGAGGATCCGGTCGGTCTGGGGCTCGCTCCGCGGCCCCTCGGTGAGGAGGCTGCGCAGGAGTTCGTCGTCGGTGGTCATCGTGCGGCCGACTCTAGCCGCCGCCCGCGCGCCGGGCCCGGCGCATGGCGCGGAGGGCGACGGGGGAGCGCGGGAGGTGGCGGTCGGTGATGCCGAGGGCCGGCGCGAGGTCGCGCCACTCGCCGAGCAGCGCCGCCTCCTTGACCGGGCCGAGGGGGCGGCCGAAGACGCACTGGGTCGACCATGCCGTGGTACAGGGTCGCGTGCACCCACAGGTACGCCTCGGGGTTCAGCGGGTGGTAGCGGCGCCCTGCGGCGTCCACGCCCTTGATGCCCTTGTGGATCTCGCGGAGCCGGTCCGTCTCGGCCCGGCCGGGGATCGCGCCGGCGGGACGGGCCGCCGGGGCGGCGGAGTCGGTCGGGAGGCCGGCGGGGGTGTCGAGGTGTGGCATGGGCCCTCGCCCTCGTGAGACGACAATACGAAATCCGTATCATCGTATGCCGGGGGCGGCGGGCGGGCTAGTCCGCGGCGAGCGCGTCGAGGGCCTGCTCGGCGGTCGGGTGCGCGACGAGGTGCCGGTCCAGGCCGCTGCGCTCGATGATCGTCCGGAAGCGGCGGTCCAGGTCGGCCAGCACGAACTCGCCGCCGGCCCGGTGCGCGGCCTTCCAGATGATGATGAGCGCGTTGAGGCCGGAGGAGTCGCAGAACCCGACCCCGCCGGCGTCCAGGACGACCCGCGGCGGCGACGGCACCTCCCGCATCTCGGCGAGGACGTGCTCGCGCAGCCGCTCGGCCGTGAGGATGGTGAGCTCCCCGTCCGCCTCCACGAGCAGGCAGGGGCCGCGGAGCTCGCTGCGGACGTGCAGCGCGTCGGCGGCGGCGTGGTCCGAGGTGTCACCGGCCCCGAGAGACATGCTGATCACCTTCCGTCGATCCCCGGGCACGCGACGTACCCGCGAGAGCGCGGATCATGCGGTCGCGCCGCCCGGCCGGCCCACCGGCACGTACTCGATCGCGGCGTCGGCGAGGCGCCGCGCGGTGCCCTCGTAGCGGTCCCGCAGCTCCAGCAGGACCTGCTGGCCGCGGACCGCGGGCCACCCGGCGGGCAGGTGCTCGACCGGCAGCCGCGGGTCGGCGCGGACGAGCTGCAGCCACTCGGTGGTCATCCACAGGTAGCGGGCGAGGTCGTCGGGGGCGTGCGGGAGCGGGTCGGCGCGGTCCCAGCGGTCGAGGAACGCGCGGTAGCCCTGGGCGAGGCCGTCGAGGTCGAACGCCTCGCGGAGCATGTGCGGGACGTCCGTCGGCTCCTCGGCCGGGCCGGCGAACACCTTCAGGTGCCCGTTCAGGTTGAGCCCGGCGACGATCGGCCGGACGTCCACCCGGGACGGGGCGATCCAGGTGCCGTTGCCGAGCGACCCGAACCCGGCCCAGGTCAGCCGGGCGCGCAGGTCGTGCCGGACGCGCTGCCACGACTCGGGCATGGAGAACGCGAGGACGGTCCAGCTGCCGTCCCAGTCGGTGTTGAGCACGCCGCGCCGCCAGACGCGGTCCTCGCCGTCGTGCAGGATCCCCTCCGAGCGCGGGGTGAGCCCGAAGTGCATGCGGCGGCCCTCGCGGTGCCGCGCCAGCAGGCCCCGGCCGACCATCCGGGTCAGCGTCGAGCGGACGGCGTGCTCGCCCACGCCGAGCCGGGCGAAGGTGTCGATGAAGCTGCCGGAGAACACGGCGATGTCGCGTCCCAGCACGTAGTTGCCGAGGTAGGTCAGCATCAGCGACTGAGGCCGGAGCCTCGGGGACGGCTCGTCGGACGGCACTGGCCCGGCCGCGCTCTGTGCACTCAACCGTTCGGCTCCCGTCATCCCGCCAGCGTAACGACGGCGGCGGGGTCGCGGTGACCGCCGTCACGCTGATGTTGGGCAAATCATTGACTGCCGTGAAGAATACGCCTAACTTCGGGGCACGCCCACCCCGGGAGGTCCCAGTGCGCAAACTCGTCCCCCTTCTCGCCGCCACCGTCCTCGCCGCCGCCGCGTGCGGCTCGGGCGGTGGATCCGGCGCCGGATCCACCCTCAAGATCGGCTTCATCGAGTCGCTGACCGGCAACTACGCGCCGCTCGGCGGCGAGGCGAAGAAGACCGTGGAGCTCGCCGTCGAGCAGCTCAACGGCGCCGGCGGCATCGACGGCCGGAAGATCGAACTGATCACCCTCGACGACAAGACGGCACCGGACCAGGGCGTGCTGCACTTCAACAAGCTGAAGTCCGAGAAGGTCACCGCGATCATCGGCTCGACGTTCTCCAACGTCGGCCTCGCCGTGGAGCCGCTCGCCGAGCGCGAGCGGATCCCCTACATCTCGCTGGCCCCCGCCGACGAGCAGGTCGACCCGGTCCGCAAGTACACCTTCGTCGTCCCGGCGATCTCCTCGACCTACGCGCAGGCGATGCTCGGGTACTTCAAGGCGCACCAGATCACCAAGGTCGCGGTCGCGTACGACACCAAGAGCGCCTACGCCAAGGCCGGGTTCGCGGGCATGAAGGAGTACGCGGGCCAGTACGGCGTCCAGATCGTCAAGGAGGAGACCTACGAGACGACGGCGTCCGACTTCAGCCCGCTGTTCACCCACGTCCGCGACTCCGGCGCGCAGGCCCTGGTCGCGTGGGCGAGCGGCGCGCCCGGCGTCACGCTGGCCAAGCAGTACCCCTCGTCCGGGCTGAAGCTGCCGCTCTACATGACCGGCTCGCAGGCCAGCAAGCTGTGGCTCGACCCGGTCGGCAAGGCCGCCGAGGGCGTGTACGTCCAGTCCGCGATCGGCGTCGTCGGCGAGCATCTGCCGGACGGGAAGCTCAAGCAGTCCGTCCAGGAGATGTCCGTGCCGTTCAAGCAGAAGTACGGCTACGAGCCCCCGCAGTTCGCGATGGACGGCTACGCCGGCGTCAAGCTGCTCGCCGCCGCGATCGACAAGGCCGGCACCGACCGGGAGAAGATCCGGGACGCGCTGGAGGGCCTCACCCTCGTCACCCCGTGCGGCCAGTACACCTACTCCAAGACCGACCACTCCGGCCTGAAGCCCACCGACATCTCGATGAACCAGGTCAAGGACGGCCAGCTCGTCCCCACCGAGTGGTCGATGAAGCAGCTCGCCGAGACCGCGAAGGCGGCCGGATGACGACCCTGCTGGAGATCGGCGCCGTCGGTCGCGCGTTCGGCGGCGTGTACGCCGTCCGCGACGTGGCGATGGCGGTCGCCGAGGGCGAGACCCGCGCCGTGATCGGCCCCAACGGCGCGGGCAAGTCCACCCTGTTCAACCTGATCAGCGGCCATCTCGCCGCCGACCACGGCACCCTGTCCTACGCGGGCCGCCGGATCGACCGGCTGCCGCCGCACGCCCGCGCCCGGCTCGGCGTCGCGATCGTGTTCCAGGGCGCCCGGCTCTTCCACGGCATGACCGCGCTGGAGAACGTCATGGTCGGCGCGCACGCCCGCACCCGGCACGGCTTCGCCTCCGCCGTGCTCCGGCTCCCCGCGCACCGCCGCGAGGAGGCCGCGATCAGGGCGGACGCCCTGGCCGCGCTCGACCGGGTCGGGCTGCGCGACTGGGCGCACCGCTCCGCCGACGTCCTGCCGCTCGGCCAGCAGCGGTCGCTGCAGGTGGCGCGGGCCCTGTGCGCCCGCCCCCGGCTCCTGCTGCTGGACGAGCCCGCGTCCGGCCTGCGCGCCGCCGAGCGGGAGGCCCTCGCGCAGCTGATCGAGGGCCTGCGCGCGGAGGGGCTGACGATGATGCTCGTCGAGCACGACGTCGCGTTCGTCTCCCGCCTCGCCGACCGGGTCGCCGTCCTGGACCTCGGCCGCCTCATCGCCGAGGGCACCCCGTCCGAGATCCGCGACGACCCCGCCGTCATCGCCGCGTACCTCGGGAAGGAAGCCGCGTGAGCGCCGTGATCGAGGTGGAGGACCTCGTCGTCCGGTACGGGACGGCGACCGCGCTCGACCGGGTCGGGCTGACCGTGCGGGCCGGGGAGCTGGTCGCGCTCATCGGCCCGAACGGGGCGGGCAAGACCTCGCTGGTCAACGCGGTCCTCGGCGTGCTGCGCCCGGCGGCGGGACGGGTGGACCTGCGCGGCCGGGTCGCGCTCGTCCCCGAGGGCCGGCAGATGTTCGACGACCTGACCGTCGAGGACAACCTCGTCCTCGGCGCGTGGCGGCGCCGCCGCGCGAAGGGGGCGCGCGACACCGCGCGCGTGTACGAGGTGCTGCCGCAGCTCGCCGACCTGCGCCGGCGGCGGGCCGGGTCGCTGTCGGGCGGGCAGCAGCAGATGGTCGCGTTCGGGCGGGCGCTGATGGCCGAGCCCGACGCGATCGTGGTGGACGAGCTGTCCCTCGGCCTCGCCCCGCTCGTCACCGCCGACCTCGCCGAGCACCTGCGCGCGCTGAACGCCGAGCGCGGCCTCGCCGTCCTGCTGATCGAGCAGAACGCGCGGCTGGCGCTGGACCTGTGCGGGCGCGGCTACGTCCTGGAGGCGGGCCGCGTCCGCGCCGAGGGCACCGCCGCCGAGCTCGCGGCGGGCCCCGACGTCGCCGACGCCTACCTCGGCGGGCGCGGCGGCACCGAGGGGGAGACATGAGCGCCTTCCTGCAGTACCTCATCTCCGGGGTCGCCACCGGCTGCGGCTTCGCGCTGCTGGCGAGCGGCCTCGTCGCGATCCACCGGGTGACCCGGGTGGTGAACTTCGCGCAGGGCATGTTCGCCGTCGTCGGCGGGATGGCGGCCGGGTCCCTGCTGGCGGCCGGGCTGCCGCACGGCGCCGCCGAGGCCGCCGCCGTCGCGGTGGCGGGCCTGGTCGGGCTCGCGGTCGGGGCCGCCGCCACCGGCAAGCGCGGGACGTCCCCGCAGTCGGCGCTGATCGTCACGCTCGGGGTCGGCTTCCTCGCCTACGCGGTGGAGATCATGATCTGGGGCGACAACCCGCGCTCGCACGCCGGGCTGCGCGGCGCCGTCACCGTGTTCGGCGCGCACGTCCAGCAGCAGTCGTTCCTCGTCATCGGGGTCGCCGCCGCCGTGTTCGCGCTGCTCGCGCTGTTCTTCGGCCGCACCTACCCGGGCAAGGCGCTGAGCGCGTGCGCGTCCAACCCGTACGCGGCGCGCACCCTCGGCATCGACCCGCTGAAGATGGGCCTGCTCGCGTTCGCGCTCGGCGGGATGCTCGGCGGCCTCGCCGGGGTGCTGCTCACCCCGCTGCAGCCCATCTCCTACAACAGCGACGTCCTGCTGATCACCAACGGGTTCGCGGCGGCGGTGCTCGGCGGCCTGAACCGCCCGGTCGTCGCGCTCGCCGGCGCGCTGACGCTCGGCGTCGCCGAGGCGATGGTCGCGGGCTACGGCGAGGCGTCCTACCAGACCGTCGTCGCGCTGGCGCTGATGCTGGCGATCATGATGGTGCGGGCCTCGCGGAGGACCGCGCTGCAGGAGGAGGCCGCCCGATGAGCGTGTCCGTCCGCAAGAACCGGCCGGCGGCCGGGGCCGCCGCACCCGCGTCCCGGCGGCGGCCCGGCCCGGGCGCGCTCGCCGCGGCGGCCGTCGCCGCCGCCGCGCTGCTCGCCCCGGTGGTGCTGCCCGCGACGCAGGTCTCGGTGTACGTCCTGCTCCTGCTGGCCGCGACCGTCGTCGTCGGGCTGTCGATGCTGATGGGGTACGCCGGGCAGGTCTCGCTCGGCCAGGCGTCCTTCACCATGATCGGCGGGTACACGGCGGCGCTGACCGCGACGCACGGCCTGCCGACCTGGCTCGGGCTGCTGCTCGCCCCGGCCGCCGCCGCGGCGTGCGCCGCGCTCGTCGGCGTCCCGCTGCTGCGGCTGCGCGGCCACCAGCTCGCGTTCGCGACGCTCGCCATCCAGCTGATCCTGCTCAGCCTCGTCGGACGGCAGGAGTGGACGGGCGGCGACATCGGCCTGCAGGGCGTGCCGCGGCTCCGGATCGCCGGGTACGAGTTCGCGAGCGAGGTCTCCTACGCCTACCTGGCCCTCGCCGCGCTCGGGCTGGTCGTGCTGGTCACCCGGCACATCGTGGCGTCACGGCCGGGGCGCGGGCTGCGGGCGCTGGCGACCAGCGAGGTCGCCGCCGCCTCCTCCGGGGTGCCGGTCGCCGCGTACAAGCAGGCGGTGTTCAGCCTGTCGGCCGCGTTCGCCGGGCTCGCGGGCGGCGTCTACGCCTTCTACATCGGCTACGTCGCGCCCGGCTCGTTCCCCGTCCTGCTGTCGTTCGAGTACGTCGTGATGGTCGTCGTCGGCGGCGCCGGGACGATCTGGGGCGCGCTCGCCGGGGCCACCGCCATCACCCTGCTGCTCCAGCTGCTCAACGACATCGGCACCCGCGAGGGGATGCCCGCGTCGGCGCCCGCCGTGCTGTCCTACGCGGTCTACGGGCTGCTGCTCATCGCGGTCGTGCTGTTCCTGCCGAAGGGGCTCGTGCCGTCCGCCGCCGCGTGGTGGGATCGCCGCACGGCCTCGAAACCGACGGAGGGGTGACGCGCATGCGCAACGAAGGACTCGGGTCGTGGCCCGCGCGCCGCGCCCGCAAGACCCCGCGGGCGACCGCCCTCGTCCACGAGGGGACCGCGCTCACCTACGCCGGCCTGCTCGACCGGGTCGCGCGCCTCGCCCGCGCGCTGCGCGGGCTCGGCGTCCGGCCCGGCGACCGGGTCGCCTACCTCGGCCCGAACCACCCGTCGTTCCTGGAGGCGCTGTTCGCGACCGGGATGCTCGGCGGGATCTTCGTCCCGCTCAACACCCGGCTCGCCGGCCCCGAGATCGCCTACCAGCTGGACGACTCGGGCGCGTCCGTGCTCGTCCACGCGCCGTCGCACGCGGAACTGGTCGAAGGACTGCCCGGCGGCGGCCCCGTCCGGGAGCGCGTCGCGCTCGGCGGCGGGTACGAGGACCTCCTCGCCGGCGCGGACGGCGACCCCCTGGACCTGCCCGTCGCGCTCGGCGACCCCTGCATGATCATGTACACGTCGGGGACGACCGGGCGGGCCAAGGGCGCGACGCTCACCCACGGCAACATCACCTGGAACGCGATCAACGTCCTGATCGACCACGACCTCGTCGCGGGCGAGGTGGCGCTCGTGTCGGCGCCGCTGTTCCACACCGCCGGGCTCAACATGCTCACGCTGCCGGTGCTGCTCAAGGGCGGCGCGTGCGTGCTCGTCGCCGCGTTCGACCCGGCCGCGACGCTCTCCCTCGTCGAGGAGCACCGGGTCACGTTCATGTTCGGGGTGCCGACGATGTTCGAGCGCGTCGCCCGCGAACCCGGCTGGGAGGCCGCCGACCTGTCCTCGCTGCGCATCCTGACCTGCGGGGGCGCGCCGGTGCCGCCGTCTCTCATCGAGACCTACCAGCGGCGGGGGCTGACGTTCCTCCAGGGCTACGGCATGACGGAGGCCGCCCCCGGCGTGCTGTTCCTGGACGCCGAGCACGCGGTGCCGAAGGCCGGCTCGGCCGGGGTGCCGCACTTCTTCAGCGACGTGCGCGTGGTCGGCCCCGGCATGGCGGACGCGGCGCCCGGCGAGACCGGCGAGGTCGTCGTGCAGGGCCCGCACGTCATGAGCGGCTACTGGGGGCGGCCCGCCGACACCGCCGCCGTGCTGCGCGACGGCTGGTTCCACAGCGGCGACGCCGCCCGCCTCGACGCGGACGGCTACGCCTACATCGTCGACCGCATCAAGGACATGATCATCTCCGGCGGCGAGAACGTGTACCCGGCGGAGGTCGAGCACGCGATCCTCGCCGCCAACCCCGGCGTGGCGGAGTGCGCGGTCATCGGCGTCCCGGACGCCGCCTGGGGCGAGGCGTGCCGCGCCGTGCTCGTCCCGCGCCCCGGCGCCGAGGTGAGCCCGGCGGAGGTGATCGCGTCGCTGTCCGGCAGACTGGCCCGCTACAAGATTCCCAAGTCGGCGGTCCTCGCCGCGGAGCTTCCGCGCAACGCCGCCGGGAAGATCCTGAAGGCGCGGCTGCGGGAGGAGTACGGCGACCCATGACGGCGGGCGGCGGGAGCGCACGGCCCCCGGCCGGCGGCGGCCGGCCGACGGTCACCAGCCGCGTGCTGGACATCCTGGAGGCGTTCTCCGCCGAGCGCGACGCGCTCACCATCACCCAGATCAGCCGGCGCGCGGGCCTGCCGCTGTCCACCGCGCACCGGCTGGTCGGCGAGCTGGCGTGCTGGGGCGCGCTCGAACGCGACGCCGCCGGGCTGTACCGGATCGGGCTGCGGCTGTTCGAGGTCGCCGCGCTCGCGCCCCGCGGCCCCGCGCTGCGCGCCGCCGCGATGCCGTTCCTGGAGGACCTGTACGAGGCGACGCACGAGAACGTCCACCTCGCCGTCCTGGACGGCCTCGACGTCGTCTACATCGAGCGGATCTCCGCCCGCGACGCCGTGCACGTCCTCTCCCGCGTCGGCGGGCGGTGGCCCGCCCACGCGACGGGCGTCGGCCTCGCGCTGCTCGCGCACGCCGACCCCGCGCTGCAGGAGCGCGCCATCGCCGCGCCGCTGCGCCGCTTCACCGACCGGACGATCGGCACCGGCGCGGAGCTGCGCCGCGTGCTCGCCGAGGTCCGCCGCGCGGGCGTCGCCATCAGCGACGGCCAGGTGGAGACGTTCGCCCTGTCGGTCGGCGCGCCCGTCTACGGCCCGGACGACACGGTCGTCGCGGCCGTCGCGATCGTCGTGCCGTCCGACGGGTGGGACGCGCGGGCGCTGATCCCCGTCGTGCGCGCGAGCGCCCGCGGCATCTCCCGCGCGCTCGGCGCGCCCCGCGCCCTGCGCCCGCCGGAGACCGCGCTGCACAACCGCTGACCTGTTCTTCCGCCGGACTTCTTCCGCTGGACGGAATCGCTGTGGCCCGGGTCACCCGCCCGCCGCGATGGTCGTCGTGACCCTGCCATCCACGGAGGAGCGACCCATGGTCTTCGCACGCAACCAGTGGTACGTGGCCGCCTACGGCCGGGAGGTCGGCGACGGCCTGCTCGCCCGGACGATCTGCGGCGAGCCCCTCGTCCTGTACCGGACGCGGGCGGGGGAGGCGGTCGCGCTCGCCGACCGCTGCGTGCACCGCCGCTTCCCGCTGTCGGAGAGCAACCGGGACGGCGACCGGATCGTCTGCGGCTACCACGGCTTCACCTACGCGCCCGACGGCGTGTGCGTCGCGGTGCCGGGGCAGGCCCGCGTCCCGCGCACCGCCCGCGTCCGCGCCTACCAGGTCGTCGAGCAGGACTCGTTCATCTGGGTCTGGATCGGCGACGGCGAGGGCGACGCGTCCGCGATCCCGCGCGCCGCGTGGTTCGACTCGCCGGAGTACACGACCGTCCGCGGGATGGAGCCGCTCGCCGCCCGCTACGGGCTGCTCGTCGACAACCTGCTCGACCTGTCCCACGAGACCTACCTGCACGCCGGCTACATCGGCACGCCGGAGGTGGCGCAGACCCCGATCAACACGGAGGTCGACGAGGAGGCGGGCATCGTCTACGTGAGCCGCCGCATGAAGGACGTGGAGTGCCCGCCGTTCTACTCCGAGTCGACGGGCATCGAGGGGCGCATCGACCGCTGGCAGGACATCGAGTACCACCCGCCGTGCCTCTACCTCCTGCACAGCCGCATCGCGCCGACCGGCGTGGAGCCGGGCCCCGACGGCGACGACTCCCGGGCGTTCCACGTCGAGGTCGGCTACGCCATCACGCCCGAGACCGAGACGAGCACGCACGACTTCTGGCTGGTCGCCCGCGACTTCGCCCTGGACGACGAGAAGGTGTCGGAGTTCCTGGCCGACAGCAACCGCACGGTCGTCCTCCAGGACGTGGAGGCGCTGAACGTCCTGGAGAAGGTCATCGCGTCCGAGCCGGAGGGCTACCAGGAGCTGTCCATCAACATCGACACCGGCGGCCTGGCCGCCCGCCGCATCCTGGCGCGGCAGACGGCCCGATGAGCGCGGGCCGGGGCGCGGGCCCCGCGGCGGGCCGGCTGCGGGTGGAGTGGTCGCCGGGCTCCGACACCCTCACCGGAGTCTGCCACTGCGGCGCGCAGCACACCGCCGAGGACCCGATCGAGATCTGGGCGTGGCTCCTCGCGCACCCGGACCACCCCGCGCCCTGACCTGGCCCCTTGCGGCGTCGTCGCCAGGGCCGCCACATTCTTCGATGAGCCGCCTTCACCGGGATAGTTAGCTTAGGCTAGCCTCATATCGTGCTGTCCCCCGCGCGAACCGGCCCGCCGACGACCCCGGCGAAGCGAGGCGGGCGGCGCGGCGCCCACCGGATCTGGCTGCCCCTGCTCGCGGCCGTGCTCCTCGCGACGGTGGTGGCGAGCCTCGCGATCGGCGCCGGGGACGTCCCGCTCGGGCGGGTGCTGCCGGGCGTGTTCGGCCCGGACGACGGGTCGCGGGCGGAGCTGATCGTCCACGAGCTGCGGCTGCCCCGCACGCTGCTCGGCATCGCCGTCGGCGCGGCGCTCGGCCTCGCCGGCGCGGTGATGCAGGCGCTCACCCGCAACCCGCTCGCCGAGCCGGGGCTGCTCGGCGTGAACGGCGGCGCCGCCTTCGCGGTCGTGCTCGTCATCGGCCTCGCCGACGCCGGCGACCCGCTCGTCTACGTGTGGGCGGCGTTCGCCGGCGCGGCGGGCGCGGCGGTCCTCGTCTACCTGATCGGCGCGCGGGGGCGGGGCGGCGCGTCGCCCGCGCGGCTGGTGCTCGCCGGCGCGGCCCTCAACGCCGTGTTCAGCGCGATGACGGCCGGGGTCATGCTGTTCACCCCGGCCAACTTCAACGGCTTCCGGTTCTGGCAGGTCGGCTCGCTCGGCGGGCGGGAGCTCGCGGTGTTCTACCGCGTGCTGCCGTTCGTGCTGGCGGGAGCGGTCCTGGCGCTGCTGCTCGCCCGCCCGCTGAACGCCCTCGGCATGGGCGACGAGGCGGGCCGCGCCCTCGGCTCAAGGCCCGGCCGGACGCGGGCGCTCGGCGCGCTCGCCGTGGTGCTGCTGTGCGGGTCGGCGACGGCCGCGGCCGGGCCGATCTGGTTCCTCGGGCTCGCCGTCCCGTTCATCGTCCGCGCCGCGGCCGGCCCCGACCAGCGGCTCGTGCTGCCGTACTCGCTGCTGCTCGCGCCCGTGCTGCTGCTCGGTGCCGACATCATCGGCCGGGTCGTCGCGCCCGGCGAACTGGAGACCGGCATCGTCACCGCGTTCCTCGGGGCGCCGCTGTTCGCGGTGATGGTCCGGCGGGGGAGGACGCGCGACCTATGAGAGTGCTGCGCGCGGGCGGCGTGTCGCTGCGGTGGGAGCCGCGGGCGGCGGCGGTGTGCGGGGTGCTGGCGGCGGTCGCGGCCTGCGCGGCCGTCCTCGTCGTCGGGTCGGGGGAGTTCCCGATCTCACCGCCGGACGTGGTCCGGGCCGTCGTCGGGCAGGGCGACCGCGCCACCGAGTTCATCGTCCAGACGCTGCGGCTGCCGCGCGCCGTCACCGGGTTGCTCGCCGGGCTCGCGCTCGGGCTCAGCGGCGCGATCTTCCAGAGCATCTCCCGCAACCCGCTCGGCAGTCCCGACCTCATCGGCTTCACCACCGGCTCGGCGACGGGCGCGCTGCTGCAGATCCTCGTGTTCGGCGGCGGCGCCGTCGCGATCACTGTCTCGTCGGTCGCGGGCGCGGTGGTCACCGCCCTGGCCGTCTACCTGGTCGCCTACCGGCCCGGCGGCGGCGTGCACGGCGTCCGGCTGGTGCTGATCGGCGTCGCGGCGGCGGCGATGCTGGAGGCGTTCAACTCCTACCTCATCACCCGCGCCGAGCTGCGCGAGGCGTACGAGGCCGCGTTCTGGCTGACCGGCAGCCTGAACGGGCGCGACTGGGACCAGGCGGTCCCGCTGGCGCTCGCGCTGGCGGTGCTCGTCCCGGCGGCGCTGCTGCTCGCCCGCCCGCTCGGCATGGGGGAGCTGGGCGACGACGCGGCCCAGGCGCTCGGCGTGCCCGTCCAGCGCACCCGCGCGCTGCTCACGGTCGCGGGGGTCGGCCTCGTCGCGGCGGCGACGGCGGCGGCCGGGCCCGTCCCGTTCGTGGCGCTCGCCGCGCCGCAGCTCGCCCGCCGGCTGACCCGACGACCCGGCGCGCCGTTGCTGCCCGCCGCGCTGACGGGCGCCGCGCTGCTCGCCTGCAGCGACCTCATCTCGCTGCACCTGCCGGTCGCGGTGCCGGTGGGCGTCGTCACCGGCGTCCTCGGCGGCGTGTACCTGGCCTGGCTGCTGTCCACCACCGGACGGAAGGGGACGACATGACCCGGCTGCGCGCGGAGGACCTCACGCTCGCCTACGAGAAGCGCGTCGTCGCCGAAGGGCTCGGCGTGGAGATCCCGGACGGGTCGTTCACCGTCATCGTCGGGCCGAACGCGTGCGGGAAGTCGACGCTGCTGCGCGCCCTGGCCCGGCTGCTGCGCCCCCGCGCCGGCACGGTCTACCTGGACGGCGAGCCGATCGCGGCGCTGCCGCCGAAGCGGCTCGCGCGGCGGCTCGGGCTGCTGCCGCAGTCGCCGCTCACCCCGGAGGGCATCACGGCCCGCGACCTCGTCGCGCGCGGCCGCTACCCGCACCAGAGCCTGCTGCGCCAGTGGTCGCGGGAGGACGAGGCGGTCGTCGCCGAGGTGATGGACGCGGTCGGCGTCACCGACCTCGCCGACCGGGTGGTGGACGAGCTGTCCGGCGGGCAGCGCCAGCGGGTGTGGCTCGCGCTCGTCCTGGCCCAGCAGACCGGCATCCTGCTGCTGGACGAGCCGACGACGTACCTGGACATCGCCCACCAGATCGAAGTCCTCGACCTGTGCGCGCGCCTCCACGAGGAGGGCCGCACGCTCGTCGCGGTGCTGCACGACCTCAACCACGCCTGCCGCTACGCCACCCACCTGATCGCGATGCGGGACGGCGAGGTGCTCGCCGAGGGGCCGCCCGCCGAGATCGTGACGGCCGGTCTGGTGGAGCGGGTGTTCGGGCTCCCGTGCCGCGTCATCCCGGACCCGGAGACCGAGACGCCGCTGATCGTCCCGGCCGGGCGGCGGCGGGCGTTGACGGCCGAAACCCCCTGAATTAGGTTAGCCTTACCTAATTTTGAGAGGGGTTCCGTGCTGACCTGGGAAGAGCTGCACACCGCGCTGACCGACGTGCTGGGCGAGGACGCGGGAGCCGACGACAACCTCATCGAGCTCGGGATGGACTCGATCCGGCTGATGCAGCTGACCGGCCGGCTGCGCCGCGGCGGCATCGAGGTCCGCTTCGCCGAACTGGCCGAGCGCCCCACGCTCGCCGAATGGTGGGAGCTGCTCGCCGCGAAGGGCCAGGTGGAGCCGGCGGCCGGGCCGCCCGCCGCCGGACCGCCCGTGGTGGAGCAGGCCGACATCGAGCCGGACGAGCCCTTCCCCCTCGCCCTCATGCAGCACGCCTACTGGATCGGCCGCGACTCCGGCCAGTCGCTCGGCTCCGTCGCCGCCCACCTGTACGTCGAGCTCGACGGCCGCGCCATCGACCCCGCCCGGTTCGAGGACGCCGTCCGCAACCTGGCCGCGCGGCACCCGATGCTGCGCGTCGCCGTGTCCGACGACGGCACGCAGCGGATCCTGCCCGAGCGGCCCGGGCCCGCCGTGACCGTCCACGACCTGCGGTCGGCGGACGAGCCGGACGCCGAGCTCGCGCGGATCCGGGCCGAGATGTCGCGGCAGCGCCTCCCGATCGAGGACGGCCGCGTCTTCGACGCCCGCCTCAGCCTGCTCCCCGGCGGCACCGCCCGCCTCCACCTGGACGTCGACATGGTCGCCGCCGACGCGATGAGCTACCGCGTCATGCTCGCCGACCTCGCCGCGCTGTACGAGGGCGAGGCGCTCGCGCCGATCCGGTACGGCTACGCCCGCTACCTCGCCGACGACCCGCGCGCCGCCGCGCGCGAGCAGGACCGGACGTGGTGGGCCGAGCGCCTCGCCGGCCTCCCCGGCCCGCCCGAGCTGCCCGTCGTCCCGGAGCCGGGCGACCGCGTCGAGCGCCTGCACCACTGGCTGGCGCCGGACGACAAGGCCCGCCTCATCGCGCGCGCCCACGCCGAGGGCGTCACCCCGGCGATGGCGCTGGCGGCCGTGTTCGCCGAGGTCATCGGGGCCTGGTCGGCGACGCCGCGCTTCCTGCTGAACCTGCCGCTGTTCCACCGAGAGCCCGTCCACCCGGACGTGGACGCGGTCGTCGGCGACTTCACCGGCTCCATCATGCTCGAAGCCGACCTCCGCGAGGACCTCCCGTTCGTCGAGCGGGCGCGCGGGCTCCAGGCGAACCTGCACACGGCGGGCGCGCACAGCGACTACTCGGGCCTCGAGGTGCTGCGCGACCTGTCGCGGCGGCGCGGGGAGCAGGTCCTCGCGCCGATCGTCTACACCAGCGCGCTGAACCTCGGGGAGCTGTTCGGCGAGCGCGTCCGCGAGCACTTCGGCGAGCCGGAGTGGATCATCTCGCAGGGCCCGCAGGTGCTGCTGGACGCGCAGGTCACCGAGGTGTCCGGCGGTCTGCTGCTGAACTGGGACGTGCGCGTCCCGGCGTTCCCGGACGGCGTCGCCGAGGCGATGTTCGCCGCCTACACCGACGCGATCACCCGGCTGGGCGCGGCGGACGCCGACTGGTCGGCGCCGCTCGGCGTCGCGGCTCCCGCGTCCCAGCTCCGCGTGCGGCACGTGCTGAACGCGACCCCCGCCCCGCCGCCGCGCACGCTCACCGAGGGCTTCTTCGAGCACGCCCGCCGCCGCCCGGACGCTCCGGCCCTGCACTGGGGCGACGACGGCACCCTCACCTACGGCGAACTGGCCGCCCGCGCACTGCGCATCGCGTCCGCGCTCGTCGCCGCCGGTGTGCGTCCCGGCGACCGCGTCTCGGTCGAGCTGCCGAAGGGCCCCGCGCAGGTCGCCGCCGCCCTCGGCGTGCTCGCGGCCGGTGCCGCGTACGTCCCGATCGGCCCCGAGCAGCCGGACGCCCGCCGCGCGAAGATCCGCGCGAGCGCCGCCGTCGCCGCGTTTCTGGTCCCCGCCGGCGAGTCCGAGGTCGGCGTCGGCGTCGCGGGCACGGTGCCCGCCGGCCGGCCCGCCGACGCCGAGCCGCTGCCGGAGCCGGTGGCCGTCCGTCCCGACCAGGCCGCCTACGTGCTCTTCACGTCGGGCTCGACCGGCGAGCCGAAGGGCGTCGAGGTGCCGCACGGCGCGGCCATGAACACCATCGGCGACCTGGCCGAGCGGTTCGCGATCGGGGAGGACGACGTCACCTTCGCGATCTCCGCGCTCGACTTCGACCTGTCGGTGTTCGACCTGTTTGCGGCCTGGTCGGCGGGCGGCGCGGTCGTCCTGCCCGACGAGGACGAGCGGCGCGACGCCGCCCGCTGGGCCGGCCTGGTGCGCCGCTGGTCGGTGACCGTGCTGAACTGCGTCCCGTCCGTGCTGGAGATGCTGCTGCACGCGGGCCGCCCCGAGAGCCTGCGGCTCGTCCTGCTGGGCGGCGACTGGGTCGGTGCGCACCTGCCCGCGCTGCTGGCGGAGCGCGCGCCGCGCTGCCGGTTCGTCGCGCTCGGCGGGACGACGGAGACCGCGATCCACTCCACGGTGCAGGAGGTCGCGGGGGAGGTGCCGGCCGACTGGCACGCCGTCCCGTACGGGGTGCCGCTGCGCGGCGTCGCGTGCCGGGTCGTGGACGAGCTCGGCCGCGATCGCCCCGACTGGGTCGCCGGCGAGCTGTGGATCGGCGGCGCCGGCGTCGCGGACGGCTACACGGGCGACCCGGAGCGCACCGCCGACCGGTTCGTCATTCACGAGGGCGCCCGCTGGTACCGGACCGGCGACCTCGCCCGCTACCGCCCGGACGGCGCCATCGAGTTCCTCGGCCGCCGCGACCACCAGGTCAAGGTGCGCGGCTTCCGCATCGAACTCGGCGAGGTCGAGGCCGCGCTGCAGGACCACCCTGCGGTCGGCCGCGCCGTCGCGCTCCTCGCCGGCGGGCAGCTGGCCGCGGCCGTCGTGGCGTCCGGCGACCTCGACGAGGTGCTGGAGCACGCCCGCGGCCTCCTCCCGCCGCACATGGTGCCGGAACGGCTCGTCCGCGTGGACGAGCTGCCGCTCACCGCGAACGGCAAGGTCGACCGCAAGGCCCTCACCGCGCTCGCCGCCGCCGAGAAGGGCGAGGCGCCCTACGCCGAGCCGGCGACGCCGCTGGAGAAGGTGCTGGCCCGGATCGTCGCCGAGGTGCTGGGGGAGGAGCGCGTCGGCGCGGACGCCGACTTCTTCGCGCTCGGCGGCGACTCCGTCCTCGCGACCACGGTGGTCGCGCGGCTGCGGGAGGCGCTCGACACGACCGCGCTGCCGGTCCGGGTGCTGTTCGCCGAGCGGACCGTCGCGCGCGTCTGCCGCCGCTTCACCGAGCTGGAGGACGAGCCGGGCCGCCTAGAGGCCGTCGCCGCGATCTGGCTGGAGGTCGAGGCGATGACCGAGGAGGAGCTCGCCGCGCGCCTCGGCTGATCAGCCGGGTTCGGGCTCCGGGCGCATCTTCGCCGTCCGGAGCCCGGTCAGGGTCAGCGCCAGCGCCAGCGCGAGGACGGCGCTGACCGTCCCGTACAGGACGATGGCGGCGCCCGGCGCGAGGTACCGGCCGAGGGCCCCGGCCCCCAGCGACCCGATCGCGCCGCCGCCGGTCTCCTGCGCCGCCCAGAGCGCGTTGACGCGTCCCAGGTGCGAGTCGGGCGTGTGCGACTGGATCAGCCCGTACCGCAGGATCTCCTCGATCGACTGGACGAACCCGTACGCGAACAGGATCGCGACGGCGAGCGCCGGATGGCGGGCCAGGCCGAGGCACGCGAGCGCCGCGAACCCGGTCACGGACGCGACGAGCAGCGCCAGCCCCGGCGCCCGCGCCGACCCCGCCCAGCCGCTCGTCACCGACGCGAGCACGGCCCCGCACGCGGGCGCGGCGAACAGCAGCCCGACCGTGGTGGCGCCGCCGTCCAGGCTCCGCTCCGCGAACGCGGGCATCAGCACGGGGATGCCGCCCGCGACCATGAACAGCAGCCCGAGGAGCATCAGCGACCCCACGACCCGGTGGGACGCGACGAACCGGAACCCGTCCCCGACGGCCTTCAGCGGGTTGCCCGGCGGCTCCGCGGTCTCGGGCTTGAGCACCGGCAGCGTGGTGAGCAGCCCGATCGTGCCGAGGGTGCCGGCCGCGGCCGCCGCGTAGTTCCAGCCGACGCCGAACGCCGACACGATGACCCCGCCGAGCGCGGGCGAGGCCATCGACCCGAGCCGGACGGTCAGCGCGTTCAGCGCGCCCGCCGCGACGAGCTTGTCCGCGGCCACCAGCGCGGGCGTCGCGGCGAGCAGCGCGGTGACGCTGATGCCGGTCATCAGGCCGTCCCACGCGGCCAGCGCGTACAGGGCGGCGAGCGACGGGGACGGCAGGAACGCGTTCAGCGCCAGCAGCACGAACCCGATCCCGGCGGCCGTCCGGGCGCGCAGCATGAGCCGCCGCCGGTCGCCCTTGTCGGCGAGCGCGCCGCCCCACAGGAACCCGGCGAGCAGCGCGAACCCCTCCGCCGCCGACACCCCGCCGACGTGCACGGTCGAGCCCGTCAGGTCGTACACCTGGACGGGCAGGGCGACGGCCAGCATCCCGATCCCGAAGACCGAGACCGTGCGGGCGATGAACACGTTGCGGAACGGCCTGCTGTCGCGCAGCGGACTGATGTCCATGGCCAGTCGCCGGAGCATCCTCGGGGTTCTCCTCTGCCGGGGGATTAGCTAAGGTAAGCCTAGCCTTAGTTGATCGTGGAGAAGAGGACGAACCGGTGCAGCGGACGCTGATGAACGGAAAGATCCACCGCGCGACCGTCACCCAGGCGGATCTGCACTACGTGGGCTCCCTGACGATCGACGCGGACCTCATGGCCGCGGCCGACATCGTCGAGGGCGAGCAGGTCCACGTCGTCGACATCACCAACGGCTCCCGTCTCGTCACCTACGCCATCACCGGCGAGGCGGGCAGCGGCGTCATCGGCGTCAACGGCGCCGCCGCGCGCCAGGTCCAGCCCGGCGACATGGTCATCATCATCACCTACGCGTCCGTGGAGGAGTCCGCCCGGGACCGCCACGAGCCCCGCGTCGTCCACGTCGACGCCGCCAACCGCATCGTCGCCCTCGGCTCCGACCCGGCCGAGCCGGTCCCCGGCGCCCCCGCCCAGCTGGCCGGGCGGTGAGCATGGACGGCTTCACCCCCTGGCCCGCCGACCTCGAAGCCCGCTACACCGCCGACGGCCACTGGACGGACCGCCTCCTCGGCGACGTCCTGCGCGGCGACCCGTCCCGGACGGCCCTCGTCGCCGGCGCCGACCGCCTCACCTACGCCGAACTGGACGCCCGCGCCGCCCGCGCCGCCGCCGGGTACCTGGCCCTCGGCATCGGCCGCGGCGACCGCGTCGTCGTCCAGCTCCCCAACACGACCGCCTTCGTCGTCACCTTCCTCGCCCTCGTCCGCATCGGCGCGGCGCCCGTCCTGGCGCTGCCCGCCCACCGCGAGAGCGAGATCCGCTACCTGTGCGAGCTGTCGGAGGCCCGCGCCTACATCTGCGCCGACCGCGACGGCGACTTCGACTACCGCGCCATGGCCCGCGCCCTCCCCGTGGACCACGTGGTCGTGGACGGCGACGCGGAGGAGTTCACCCCGCTCGCGTCGGTGGACGCCGACCCCGTCGCGTCCGCGCCGCCGTCCCCGTCCGACATCGGCGTCTTCCTGCTCTCCGGCGGCACGACGGGCCTGCCGAAGCTGATCCCCCGGACGCACCGCGACTACGTCTACAACCTGGAGGCCAGCGCCGAGGTCTGCGGCTTCACCCCGGCCACCGTCTACCTCGTCGTCCTGCCCGCCGCGCACAACTTCGCCCTGGCCTGCCCCGGCATCCTCGGCGTCTTCGCCACCGGCGGCACGGTCGTGCTGTCCCCGTCCGGCTCGCCCGACGAGGCGTTCCCCCTCATCGAACGCGAGCGCGCCACGGTCTGCGCGGTCGTCCCCCCGATCGCGCTCCTCTGGCTGGACGCGGTGTCCTGGCAGGAGGAGGACATCTCGTCCCTCGAACTCCTCCAGGTCGGCGGCGCGAAGCTCGCCGCCGAACGCGCCGCCGACGTGCCGGGCACCCTCGGCTGCCAGGTCCAGCAGGTCTTCGGCATGGCCGAGGGCCTCCTCAACTACACGCGCCTGGACGACCCGGCCGACCTCGTCGAACGGACCCAGGGCCGCCCGCTCTCACCCGCCGACGAGATCCGGATCGTCGACGAGGACGGCAAGCAGGTGGCCCCCGGCGAGGTCGGCGAACTGCTGACCCGGGGCCCGTACACCCTGCGCGGCTACTACCGCGCCCCCGAGCACAACGCCCGCTCCTTCACCCCGGACGGCTACTACCGGACCGGCGACCTCGTCCGGCAGCTCCCGTCCGGCCACCTGATCGTCGAAGGCCGCGAGAAGGACCAGATCAACCGGGGCGGCGACAAGGTCTCCGCCGAGGAACTGGAGAACCACCTGCTCGCCCACCCCGCCGTCCACGACGCCGCCGTGGTGGGCATCCCCGACCCCATGATGGGCGAGCGAACCTGCGCCTTCCTCATCATCAGGGACGCCGGAAAGGCCCCCACCCTCCCCGAGATCAAGGAGTTCCTCCGCACACGCGGCCTCGCCGCCTACAAATTCCCCGACCGCCTGGAAACAGCCGACGCCTTCCCCCGCACCCCCGTAGGCAAGATCAGCAAAAAGACCCTGGCGGCCCGAGTGGCGGCCTCCTGACGCGACCCCGTCACCCACCGGCCGCCGGCGAGAGGCGGCCGGCGGGTGAAACGGCCGATCCCCGCCCTCACAGCCAGAGGATGACGCTGAGAGTAGGGGCCTGAATGAACCGGAAGGCATTCTTCGCCTTGCCCGCCGCATCCGGCTGCGCGGGCGATACGGCGGTCGTCGCGACGACATACCGATCCTGACTCCCCACCTGCCCGACCTGCGCCCCGCCCGGCGGCTCCAGGTCGCCACCCGGCACGAACCGCAGATCGGTATGCCGCAAGCGCCGCGCGGCATCACCCGCCGCGCCCGGATTGGCGAACCTGAGGACGTGACTGCTGACCAGCACCCCGTCCGGGGTCTTGAACGCGATCTCGATCCGCCCTTCGCACCCGGCCTGCCGCAGAACACCACGGGCCTGCTCACTGGTCGCACCGGCGCGGCAGCCCTTCTCGTCGTCCAGCACCTCGGCCGCCGTACGTTCGTAGGTCTCCGAGGCGCCACCGAAGGCGTTCTCGAACCGGATGTCATCGTCGTAGAAGGTGTTCACCTCGAACGCCGGACCGCCGCTGGATGAAGCCCCGCCGGATGAAGCCCTACCGGCCGTGAGCCCGATGACGACCGGCGCCGCCAGAACGGTCACTCCGAGGACCCCGGCAATGGAGCCGAGCGCAACGCGCCACCGACGCTCCCGCCTCTCCCAGCGCCGCACATGGTCAGCCCCCACCGCACCCGAACCGGAAGACCCGAGCACCGCCAGCCCACCGCTCTCCGCAGGCGCGGGCGGCGCCTGCGCCAGGACGACGACCGTCTTGGCCCGACGGTCGTGCAGGCATTGCCCGAGCCGTCCGTCCTTCCTGTGCTCCCACGGATCAGTGATCAGCGGAATGGACGACGAACTCCGGGGAAGCGCGTACCGCTTGAAAGACCTGTACCACCCCGGCGGCCGCATCCCGTCTTCCTGGCGCACCACCCGGATCCCGGCGACCCGCTGCCCGACCGTGCACCCCCACCGCGCAATCCCCCCGACACGCAGCAGGACCATGGCGAAGACCCCGAGGAACACGGCCGGAATGCCCACCCACGTCATCCACGAAAACGAGGCGTCCTCGAAAAACAGGCCGACCACATAGACCGGCGAAAGGCCCGCCATGACCACCACGAACGCCACGGCGCCGTCGACGACGCGGGCCGCGAGACGCTGCTCGGTATTGGCCAGGACGCGCACGACCCGCTCGTCATTGTCCGCAGTCCGCTCTGCCGAAGTCCCTACGGGCACATAAAGGGGAGCCGTCACACCGGCATATACAAGCACAGCAGAGTCGCCTTACGGCGCGTCGATGGGGGACCTGAAGGAAACCGTAAGGCCCCTCCGGCAGCTTGGAGTCATCGAACCGGCGGGGAGCCGCCGGAGGACAGAGGGAGCAGCACGATGCGCAAGCTGATCGAGTCGACGTTCGTGTCACTGGACGGGGTCATCAACGACACCACGCCGTCGACGGCGTCCCGGGCGGAGCCGCAGCACTGGGGCATGCCCTACTGGGACGAGGACCACAAGAACTACTCGGCCGGCCTGATCACCAGGGCCGACGCCATCCTCGTCGGACGGGTCACCTACGAGGGAATGGCGGACGCGTGGCTGTCGAGGGCCGGGGACCCCGGCGCCGACATGATCAACGCGATGCCCAAGTACGTGGCGTCGCGGACGCTGACCGAGGCCCCCAAGTGGAACGCCACCGTCCTCAAGGACGTCCCCGAGGAGGTCGCCAAGCTCAAGGAGCAGCCGGGCAAGGACATCCTGAAGTGGGGCACCGGCGAGGTCGACCGCACCCTCGTCGAGCACGGCCTGGTCGACGAGTTCCACTTCTGGTACTTCCCCGTCATCGTCGGGGCCGGCCGGCACCTGTTCGAGGACGCGGGCTTCGACACCACGCACCTGAAGCTGGCCGACGTCAACCAGTTCGCGTCGGGGATCGCCGTCCACGTCTACGTCCCGAAGTAGACGGCGGTGCCCCGGTCAGGCCCGGCCCTCGTCCGCGAGGGACCGGGCCTGTTCGGGCGTGAGTTCGGAGCCCTGCTGGAAAAGGGCGTCGAAATCGGGCTCCGCGTCGCGGACGGCCGCCGTGATCCGGTCGAGTTCGGCGCGGTCGGAGGGCGACGGCGGCAGGACGGTCCCGCGCCGGGTGGTCTCCACGGCGCCGAGCAGCCGCGCGGCGACGCCGGAGCGTCCGTCCAGCGCCAGCGCCTCCGCCATGCCCGCGAGCGCCCACGCCATCCCGCGCGCCGAGCCCTGGTCGCGGCACACCGCGAACGCCTCCCGGTGGTGGACGAGTGCCGTCGCGGGGTCGCCGCGCCGCGCGGCCAGCATCCCCAGCTCGGCCAGGACCATCGGCAGGTACGGCGGACGGCTCTCCTCGGTCTGCCGCCCCCGGGCCGTCGCCAGCAGCCAGCGCAGGTGCTCCTCGGCCTCGTCGAGATCGCCGCCGCGGCGCGCGGCGAACGCCACCGAGATGGTGGCGAACACCTCCCCGGCCTGCCCCTGCTCGGCCGCCAGCCGTCGCGCCCGCTCGCCCTGCTCGCGGGCGCTCGCGTGGTCGCCGGCCTGCACCGACGTCCAGGCGAGCCAGCTCAGCAGGTCGGTCACGTCGGACCAGAGCCCGAGATCCTCGGCGATGCGGAGGCCGTCCCGGGCGAGCCTGGCCGCCGCGGCGTGGTCGCCGGCCATGTCCGCGAGGCCGATCAGCCAGTTCGCGGCCTGGAGCACGCCCCACTCGTCGCCCAGCTCGGCGAACAGTTCGCTGCCGCGCCGGGCGTCGTGTTCGAGGGCGTCCGTTTCCTCGCGCATGTGGGCGAGGACGGTGCGGATGCTCAGCACCGCCGCCTCGCCCCAGCGGTCCCCGGTGGCGAGGGCCGTGCCCAGGGCGGACGCCAGGAGCTTCGCGATGGTCGTCTCGTCGCCGAAGCTGATCACCGAACTCGCGATGAACCACTGGGCCCGGACGCGTTCGACCGGATCCGCCACCGCCTCCACGTCGTGCAGCACCTCGGCGACCCGCTCCGCCCCGGCCCGCCCCCGCAGGAGCGCCAGCCCGGCGTGCCAGGCCGCCGCCTTCGCCCGGACGCCGGCGGACGCCTCGCCCGGCACGTCCAGGGCGGCGGCGAGCGCCCGGTCGGCCTCGGTGAACCGGCCGCGCAGGAACCAGTACCAGGTCAGCGTCCCGGCCAGCCGCAGCGCGCGCTCCGCCGCGCCGTCCCCGCAGAAGGAGTCCAGGGCCGCGCGCAGGTTCGCGTTCTCGGCGTCCAGCCGCAGCAGCCATTCGCGCTGGCCCGGCCCGCGCAGCCGCGGATCGGCCGTCTCGGCCAGCGCCAGGTAGTGGTCGGCGTGCCGGCGGCGCAGCTCCGCCTCCTCCCCGGCCTCCCGCAGCCGGTCGTGGCAGAACGCCGACACCGACTCCAGCAGCCGGAACCGGGGCCCGGGCGCGCGGACGACGAGGGAACGGTCCACCAGCCCGGCGAGCAGGTCGAGCACCTGGCCGGGCTCGACCTCGTCCCCGGCGCACAGCGCCTCGGCGGCGTCGAGCGTGCACCTGCCGGAGTGGACGGCGAGGCGGCGCAGCACGGCCCGCTCCGGCCCGGTCAGCAGCCGCCAGCTCCAGTCGATCACCGCGGTCAGGGTGCGCTGGCGGGCGGGCGCGTCCCGCGGGCCCGTGCCGAGCAGGCCGAACCGGTCGCGCGGCACGCGCAGCCGGGCCGCGAGCTCGGCGACGCCCAGCGCCGGCACGCGGGTGGCGGCGAGTTCGAGGGCGAGCGGGATGCCGTCCAGCCGGCGGCACACCTCCGCCACGGCGGCGACCGTCTCCGGCGCCGGGTCCAGCCCCGCCCGCGCGAGGAACAGCCGGACGGCGGGCGACCGCGACAGCCGGTCCGGGTCGTCGGTGCCCGGGACGTCGAGGGGCTCCACGTCCCAGCGCGCCTCGCCGCGCAGCCGCAGCGGCTCCCGGCTCGCGGCCAGCACCCGCAGGCCGGGCGCGGCCGGCAGCAGCCCACCGGTCAGTTCGGCCACCGGCTCGATCACGTGCTCGCAGTTGTCCAGCACCAGCAGCATCCGCCGCTCGCGCAGCGCCGCCGCGAGCCGCGCCCCGGTGCCCGTCTCCGCGTCGCCCGGCACGTCCGGGATGGACAGGACGGACAGCACGGTCTCCGCCGGGTCGCCGCGCCCGTCCCACGTGGTCAGGTCGACCAGCCACACGCCGTCCGGGTACGCGTCGGCCACGGCGTGGGCGGCCGCGAGCGCGACGCTGGTCTTGCCCACGCCGCCCGGACCGGTCAGGGTGACGAGCCGTCCCGTCGCCAGCAGTTCGCGGACGCGGCGGACGTCGTGGTCGCGTCCGATCAGCTCGGTCACCGGGGCCGGCAGGTTCGAGGTGGGCTTCACCGGACGCGGCGCGGGCGCCGGCGCCCGCTCGGACGGGTCGCCGGCCAGGATCGCCGCGTGCAGCGCGGTCAGCTCCGGGCTCGGGTCGAGCCCCAGCTCGCCGGCGAGGCGGCGGCGCAGGTCCTGGTAGCTCTCCAGCGCCTCGCCCACCCGGCCCGCCCGGTAGAGGGCGCGCATGTGCGCCGCGCGCAGCCGCTCCCGGTACGGCTCCCGGGCCACCTGCTCGCCCAGCTCGGCGACCAGCTCGCGGTGCTCGCCGAGGGCGAGGCGCGCCTCGGCGAGCGCCTCCGCCGCGGCCAGCCGCCGCTCCTCCCAGCGGGTCACGGCGGCCTGCGCGAACTCCTCGTCCGCGAAGTCGGCCAGGGCCGGGCCGCGCCACAGGTCCAGGGCCTCCGTCAGGAGCCCGGCCCTGGTCCGCGGGTCGTCCGCCGCCTGCGCCAGCTCGGCCAGGTGCGCGAACCTCGCCGCGTCCACGGCGCCGGGCGCGGCCCGCAGCGCGTAGCCGGGCGGCTGCGACACCACGAGGTCGCGCGCGCCGGGCTCGGCGCTCGCCAGCGCCCGCCGCAGCTGCGACACCCGCACGTGCAGCGCGGCCGTGGAATCGGCCGGCGCCGTGTCGCCCCACAGGTCGTCGACGAGCCGGTCGGACGATACGACGCGTCCTTCGTGGACGAGCAGGTCCGCCAGCAGCGCCCGTACCTTGCGCCCAGGGACCGTGACGGGCTCGCCATGGTCCGTCCAGGCGGCCAGCGGCCCCAAAACCCCGAATATCACCGCGCCAGCCTACGAAGCGGTCGCGCGGTTCGCGCGGGCTTTCCGGCCGACGCAACGACAAACGTCGAGTGAGAACAGCACCTCGCGGGTGCCCCGCCGGAGGCGGAAGCCCTGCAGGCCGACCGGCCAGGTCACGTCGTCGTACTCCGAGGTCGGTTCGTCCTCGAAGAGCCAGATCAGGTCCGCCAGGTCGGGTACGTCCATGGACGGACGCTATCGGCACCCGTCACGGGACGGAGACCACCGCGGCCCGGCCGGACCATGCCGCGAGGACCCGCGTGAGCTGTTCGGTACGAAGCTCCACCAGGTCAGGCAACGCCACACCCATTCGAGTGGGCCGTATCGGGCGCGGCGCAGCCACAGCATGCTGAAAGTCAGTTCGGTCACGAACACGCCCATGCCGATGGCGAGAGCAATTCCATAGCCGCCGTCGATGTGCAACGCCTGATCGGATATCAGGATCAAGGGCGTGGCCGCGATGTAGCACGTCAGTGCCATGCGGCCGACGGGCGCCAGTGGGCGCAGCGCGTGTCGGATCGGTGTACGGAGTAGGAGCACGATGGCGATCACGTAGGTCGCGGCCGTCGCCAGTCCGGCCACGGTCGCCGCACGTGAGGTGGATTCGGAGCCGTAGTAGATCTGCTGGACGTTCAGGGCGATGGCGATTACGGAAGCAATGGCCAAGACCGTGCAGATGCGGCTCGTCGGGAGGGTGAGCAGTCTGTCCGGGCCGTGTTTCGCCGCTGCGAAGCCGATCAGGAACAGGCCGGGGATGAGCGTGCTGCCGCCGGCGAGCAGCGCCGCGGCCGCGGTGGCGGCGGTCCCCAGCGCCAGCACCGTGCGCCAACCGGGCAGGTAGGACGCCGGGAGCAGCACGAGGATGCCGACGACGGCATAGGTCAGCAGGACCTCACGCGGTTGCAGCAGGCGGTGCAGCGCACCGAAGGGCACCAGGAAACCCAGGCGGGCCATCATGAGCAGGCGGGGGCTGCGCGTCCGCCCCTGGACGGCGTCCAGGAACAGCCCGAAGCTCAGCCCGAACAGGAAGGAGAAGATCGGGAAGAACCTCTGGTGCAGGAGGGTCTCAAAGGCCCAGTGGCCGAGGCCGCCTGTCGCCGAGGATAGTGTTTCCGTGAGAGTGACGGTGTTCGCCAGCGTGATGCCCAAGAGCGCGAAGCCGCGGAGGACGTCGACCTCGGTGATGCGGGCGGATTGCGCTCGGGGTGGTGGTAACGCCATCCGACGACGTTACGTCCGGTCTCGGCCGGGCCAGCGGGTGAGGTTCTGGCAGAGTTCGGCCTGTTCTATCGCGTCGTCCAGGGCGTTGTGGGTGTGCGGACGGTCGGAGAGCAGCTCCGGGGGCATCTGCCG
Organism: Actinomadura geliboluensis; assembly: GCF_043197915.1. Taxonomy (NCBI): domain Bacteria; kingdom Bacillati; phylum Actinomycetota; class Actinomycetes; order Streptosporangiales; family Thermomonosporaceae; genus Actinomadura; species Actinomadura geliboluensis. The sequence goes on from NZ_JBICUA010000012.1 coordinate 102,978, forward strand.
CTTGGTCGAGCGGGTGACCATGGCGCCGGCCTTGGCGGCGTACAGGGTCTTCATGTCCAGGTGCCTTGAGTGCCCGAACGGGGAGCCCGCGGAGGCGAAACGCGTCCAGTACCAGTACAGGAACATCCAGTCGAAGCCGAGCGGGTAGGCGACAAGGACCGGTGAGGCGGCGTCCGCCTCCGCGGTGGCGCGGGTCACCCAGGCGCCGGCCGCGTTCATCGCCTCGGCCGGTGTCCAGCCCTCGGCGGTGAGCCGGTCGCGGTCCAGGCCGCTGACCGCGAGCGCCTCGGGGACGTAGTCGTCGCTGATGGGTTTCAGCTCCGCGTAGAACGTGGACTTGGCCGGGTCGAGCGGCGTGAAGTCGCGTCCGTCGTAGGTGCCGCATGCCGCCAGGCCGAAGCTCAGCATGGAGTACGGGCCCGGGATCGGCCCGTCGGCCTCGACGTCCGCCGAGATGTACAGCTCACGCTTCGGCATCGGGATCCTTCGCATGTGTCTTGCTGGTCACCCGGGCATCCTCCCGCAATGTCATACCCGGGTGCTGTCCTCGTGGAGTGCGCGCCGATGGCGCTCGGGGAAAATAGTCACAATTCTTGACTGTCATCGATCGTTACTATAGCTTCAGTGCCAGTCGGGCCCCCACCGAGCGGGGGCCGGAGAAGGAGGAGAGCCATGGGTACCGCCGGTTTCGACTACGCCATCACCCGCACGCTGGACGCCCCGGTCGAGAAGGTCTGGGACGCCTGGACCGACTCCGCCGTCTACGGCAAGTGGGCCAGTGCCGAGGACGTCTCCCTGGACGTCCGGCCGGGCGGCGCCTGGAGTTCGGTCATGGTCATCCCCGGCGGCGCCCGCGTCCCGCTGACCGGCGTCTACACCGAGGTCGTGCCGAACGAGCGCCTGGTCATGGGGATGGACGTCCCCGGCGGCGGCGACCAGGTCCTGATGACGATGGAGCTGGCCGCCGACGGCGACCGCACCAAGATCACCCTGTCCCAGACGTTCGACGGCGCCGAGGAGCGCGACCAGGCCGAGCAGGGCAGCGCCATGCTGCTGGACGGCCTGGCCGGCTACCTGGCCACGGCGTGAACCACGGCGGCGGCACGTGATCGCGGGCGTTGAGCGTTCTCAGCGCCCGCGTTCGCCTCGCGCGGGCTGGCAGGCCGGGCACCAGACGGTCCGGCGGCCCGAGACGCGGCGGCTGCACAGGGGAGTGCCGCAGCGGGGGCAGACGGGGTCGGGCCTGTCGCGGGCGCCGGTGAGCCAGGTGCGGCGCGGCGGGACGCGTTCGGCCTCGACCGAGTCGCGCAGCACGCGGCGCAGGGCGCGGTGGAGGGCGGCCACTTCGGCCGCGTCCAGGTCCGAGGCCGTGCGCAGCGGGTTGACGCGGGCGCGCCAGCAGATCTCGTCGGCGAGCAGGTTGCCCAGGCCCGCGATGACGGTCTGGTCGGTCAGGGTCGGTTTCAGCCGTCCGCGGCGGTGCGACAGGAGGCCGGCGATGTCGCGCCGGGAGACCTCCAGGGCGTCCGGGCCGAGGTCTCCGAGCACCTCGCCGGCGTCGTCCAGGTGGACGCCCTGGAGCTTGCGCATGTCGCGGTAGCGCAGTTCGCCGCCGGGGAGGCGCCAGACGACGCGGTCGTGGCGGTGCCGCGGCTCGGCCGCGTCGTGCCAGGTGAGCGAGCCGGTCATGCCGAAGTGCAGCAGGAGGACGGGGCCGCCGGCCGGGGCGATGAGCCACTTGCCGTGCCGCCGCGGCTCCTCGAACCGGTGGCCGCGCAGGGCGTCGCGCAGCGCGCGGGCGGTGACGCCGCGCAGCACGCCGGCGTCGAGGACGGCGACCCCGGCGATCGGCTCGCCGGCGTGCTCGGCGAGCACCCGGCGGAAGCCCTCGACATCGGGAAGTTCCGGCATGGCGGGTCCCCTACCCGCCATGCGGCGGGTCAGCGGCGGACGACGTAGGGCGCGATGCTGGAGAGCTTCTCGCAGGTCTCCTCGTACTCGCGCTCGGGCGTGGACGCGCTGACGATCCCGGCGCCGGCCCGCAGCCAGGCGCGGCCGTCCTCGCTGTAGAGGGCGCGCAGGACGAGCGCCGAGTCGAGCGAGCCGTCGTGGGAGACGGCCACGACGGCGCCGGAGTACATGCCCCGGCGGTCCTCGAGGCGGGTGATCGCCTCGATCGCCGCAGGCTTCGGGATGCCGGACGCGGTCACGCCGGGGAAGAGGGCCTCCAGGGCGTCCCAGGGGGAGCGGCCGGACGCGAGGACGCCGGACGCGCGGGAGCCGAGGTGCTGGACGCTGCCGCGCTCCTTCACCGTCATGAAGTCGGTGACCTGGACGGTGGCGGGGTCGCAGACGCGGCGCAGCTCCTCCATCGACGTCCGGACGGAGACGGCGTGCTCGAAGATCTCCTTCGGGTCGTTCTCCAGCTCGCGGCGGCTGCGGGCGTCGGTCTCGGCGCCGGCGCCGAACGCGCGGGTCCCGGCGAGGGGCTGGGTCATGACGCGGCCGCCGGCGTCCACGGTCGCGAGGACCTCGGGGCTGAACCCGGTGGCCTGGAAGCCGCCGAGGTCGAGCAGGAACGAGCGGGCGGGGGTGTTCGCCTCGCGGCCCCGCGCGTAGGTCGCGATGACGTCGACGGGGTGCGGGACGTCCAGCCGGCGGGAGACGATGACCTTCTGGTAGCGGCCCGCGTGGATCTCGGCGACGGCCGCCGCGACCTTGGCGCGGTAGGCGTCGCCGTCGACGCGGACGTCGACGGGGGAGGGGGTCCCGGCGACCGGGCCGGCCTCGGCGAGCAGCGCGGCGACCCGCTGCGCGTCGGCGCCGGTGACGCGGGCGCGGCCGTCCTCGATCCGGACCTCGGTGCGCGGCACGATCAGGTGCGCGAGCCGCCCGGCGGGGCGCGGCGCGGCGAACTCGAACGCGATCCAGCCGTAGGCGTTCCAGGCGGGCAGCGGGGCGTCGGCGAAGGTGTCGCGGAGCGCGTCGGCGGGGCGGCCCGACCAGGGCCCGGTGGACGGCGGGCGCCCCGGCCAGCGGACGTGGACGGTGTCGGCGTCGAGGACGACCTCGCCGAGTACGCCGCCCGCGAACGTCCACGAGCCGGGCCGCTCGTACACCACGTAGTCGCCGAAGAGGCCGGACCCGGCCAGCCGGGCCATGACGGCGAGCGGCTCGGCGGTGCGTTCCAGCACGAGCTCCGTGGGGTTCGCATCAGTGCGCAGACCGATGGACAAGGCAGCCAACTCCCTCTGCGGCCAGAAGATCAAGTTAGGTAAGGCTAACCTTGTGCGTTGTCCATAGGCAAGGCTAACCTAACCCGCGATCATGGAGTCGGACGAAAGAGCGGGCGTGCAGACGACGACGGCGCGGCGGCGCGAACTGATGCGGCGGATGATGGCCGAGGCCGGTCTGGGGCCGGGGACGTCCGGGATCGCCCCGCGCGGGTCGGACGGGCCGGCGCCCCTCTCCTACGCGCAGCAGAGCATGTGGCTGCACCACCGCACGTTCCCGGACAGCCCCGCCTACAACGTCTGCCTGCTCGTCCGCATGGACGGGCCGCTCGACACCGGCGCGCTGCAAGAGGCGCTGCGCGGCCTGATCCGGCGGCACGCCGTCCTCCGCACGACCTACGCCGACGCCGAGGGGGAGAGCGCCGTCCAGGTCGTCACCGGTGACGACTCCCTCGACCTCCCGCCCGTCCCCTGCGACGACGCCGACGCGCGGGCGGCGGAACTGGCCGCGCTGCCGTTCGACCTGCGCGGCGAGCGGCCGATCCGGCTGGAGCTGCTGAAGCTCGGCGAGGACGCGCACGCGCTCGTCCTCGTCGTCCACCACATCGCGTGGGACGGGATGACCTGGGGTTCGCTGTCGCGCGACCTGTCGGCCCTGTACCGCGCGGCCGCGACCGGGGACCCGGACGGGCTCCCGGCCCTCGCCGTCCAGTACGCCGACTACGCCGAGTGGGAGCAGCGGCGGCCCGCCGACGAGGCCGACCTGGCCTACTGGCGCGGGCGCCTCGACCCGCCGCCCGCGCCGCTCGACCTGCCCGCCGACCGTCCGCGCGGCGCCGCCGCGACCGAGCGCGGCGGGCGCCGGGCGCGGCGCTTCGACGACGCGGTGACGGAGGGGATGCGCCGCCTCGCCGCCGAGGAGAACCTCACCCCGTACATGGTGATGCTCGCCGCGTACGCCGTCCTGCTGCACCGCTACACCGGGTCCGAGGACATCGCGGTCGGGTCGGCGGTGATGAACCGGGAGCACGCCGAGACCGAGCGGCTCGTCGGCAACTTCGGCAACACGCTGGTGATGCGCACCGACCTGTCGGGCGCGCCGACGTTCCGGGAGGCGCTGCGCCGCACCGGCGCGACGGTCACCGAGGGCTTCGCGCACCAGGCCCTCCCGTACGACCGGATCGTCCGGGAGCTCCGCCCCGCGCGGGGCCGGGGGCGGTCGGCGTTCTTCGACACCATGCTGCTGTTCCTCGCGCAGGAGATCGGCGAACTCGACCTGCCCGGGATCACGTCGAGCTGGACGCACGTCCACAACGGCACCACCCATTTCGACCTGTCGCTGGAGGCGTTCGTCCGGCCGCGGGGCATGACGGTCGAGGCCACGTTCCGGCGCGAGCTGTTCGAGGACGAGCGCATCGACGCGCTGCTCGCCCACCTGGAGACCCTCCTCGCCGACGCGGTCGCCGACCCGGACCGCCCGATCGGCGCCCTGGAGCTCATGGGCGGGGACGAGCGCGCCCTCATCGAGGACGCGAACGACACCGGCCATCCCGTGCCGGACACCGACGTCGTGGCGCTGTTCGCCGAGCAGGCCGCCCGCACCCCCGGCGCGACGGCCGTCGAGACCGGGGCGGAGTCCCTCACCTACGCCGAGCTGGACGAGCGGTCGTCGGCGCTCGCGGCGGAGCTGCGCGCCCGGGGCGCCGGGGCCGAGAGCGTCGTCGCGCTCGCGCTGCCCCGCACCCCCGACCTCGTCGTGGCGCTGCTCGGCGTCCTGAAGGCGGGCGCCGCGTACCTGCCGCTCGACCTCGACCATCCCGCCGACCGGCTCGCCTACATGCTGGACGACGCCCGGCCGCTGTGCGCGATCGCCGCACCGGAGACCACGCACGTCCTGCCCGGCACCACCGACCTCCTCGTCCTGGACGGCCCCCTGGAGCCGGCGAGCGCGGCGCCCGCCGCGACGCGCCCCGACCAGCTCGCCTACGTCATCTACACCTCGGGCTCGACCGGCCGTCCCAAGGGCGTGGAGATCCCGCACGGCGCGCTCGCCAACTTCCTCCTCCTCACCCGCGACCGGCTGGGCCTCGGCGAGGGCGACCGGCTCGTCGCGGTGACGACGATCGCGTTCGACATCGCGGCGCTGGAGCTGTTCGCCCCGCTCATCAGCGGCGCGACCGTCGTCCTCGCGGGCCGGGCGGACGTCCGCGACCCCGCCGCGCTCGCCGGGCTGCTCAAGGGCGCCACGGTCGTCCAGGGCACCCCGTCGCTGCTCGGCACGCTCGACCCGGCCGCGCTGGAGGGCCTGCGGGTGCTGGTCGGCGGCGAGGCGCTGCCCGCCGTGCTCGCCGAATCGCTGGCGGAGACGGCGGCGCTCGCCACCAACATGTACGGGCCGACCGAGGCGACGATCTGGGCGACGTCCGCCGACCTGCCCGCGACCGGCATCGGCACCCCGTTCTGGAACACCCGCGCGTACGTCCTGGACGCGCGGCTGCGCCCGGTGCCGCCCGGCGTGCCCGGCGAGCTGTACCTGGCGGGCGCGCAGCTCGCCCGCGGCTACACCGGCCGCCCCGACCTCACGGCGGAGCGGTTCACCGCCGACCCGTTCGGGCCGCCCGGCTCCCGCATGTACCGGACGGGCGACCTCGCGCGCCGCGCCCGCGACGGGTCGGTCGAGTACCTCGGCCGCACCGACGACCAGGTGAAGATCCGCGGTTTCCGGATCGAGCCCGCGGAGGCGCAGGCGGTCCTCGCCGCGCAGCCGGGCGTCGCGCAGGCCGCCGTCGTGGTCCGCGAGGACCGCCCCGGCGAGCCCCGCCTCACCGGCTACTACGTCCCCTCCGGCGGGGAGACCGGTGCCGCGGCGCTCCGGGACGCGCTCGCCAGGGCGCTGCCCGAGTACATGGTGCCGTCCGCGCTCGTCGCCCTCGACGCGCTGCCCCGCACGGTCAACGGCAAGCTCGACCGCGCCGCGCTGCACGCCCCCGAGGCCGAGGTCTCCGGACGCGCCCCGCGCGACGCCCGCGAGGCCGCGCTCTGCGCGATCTTCGCCGAGCTGCTCGGCGAAGAGGGCGTCGGCATCGACGACGACTTCTTCGCGCTCGGCGGGCACTCGCTGCTCGCCACCCGCGTCGCCGCCAGGGCGCGCGCCGTGCTCGGCGCCGAGCTGTCCATCGCGGACGTGTTCGAGGCGCCGACCGTCGCCGCCCTCGCGCCCCGGCTCACCGCGACGGACGCGGTCCGCGTCCGCGACGTCGAGCGGCCCGCGATCGTACCGGCGTCGGCGGCGCAGCGCGGGCTGTGGCTGGAGGAGCGGCTGCGCGGCCCGTCCGCGTCGTACGCGCTGCCGCTGGGACTGCGCCTGCACGGCCCCGTGGACGCGGATGCGCTGGGTGCGGCGCTGGGCGATGTCGTCGCCCGCCACGAGGCGCTGCGCACGCTGCTCGTCGAGGGGCCGGACGGCCTGCCCGTCCAGCGCGTCCTCGCACCGGACACCGCCGTCGGCCTCTCCCTCGTCGACGCGCGCGGCGAGACCCCCGAACGCCTCGCCGCCATCGAGCGGGACGCCACCGCGCACGCCTTCGACATCGGCCGCGACCTGCCCGTCCGCGGCACCCTCATCCGGACCGGCGACGACGACTGGTCGCTGATCCTGCTCCTGCACCACGCCGCCGCCGACGAATGGTCGTTCACGCCGCTGCTGGCCGACCTGGCGCACGCCTACGAGGCCCGGCGGGACGGGCGCGCGCCCGCCTGGGAGCCGCTGCCCGTCCAGTACGCCGACTACGCGGCCTGGCAGCGCGAGGCCGCACCCGACCCGGCGCCGCAGCTCGACTTCTGGGCGCGGACCCTCGCGGGCCTGCCCGAGGAGACCGTCCTGCCGTTCGACCGGCCGCGGCCGGCGGAGGCGAGCCACCGGGGCGGGCTCGTCCCGTTCCGGCTCCCCGCCGCCGGGGTGCGGCGGCTCGCCCGCGACACCGGGACCAGCGTGTTCATGGTGCTGCACGCCGCCGTCGCCGCGCTGCTCCAGCGGTCCGGGGCGGGCGACGACATCGCGCTCGGCTCGCCCATCGCCGGCCGCGCCGACGAGGACCTCGCCGGCCTCGTCGGGGTGTTCGTCAACCCGCTCGTGCTGCGCACCGACCTGTCCGGCGACCCCGCGTTCGCCGAGCTGCTGGAGCGGGTGCGCGCCGCCGACCTCGCCGCGTTCTCCCACGCCGACGTCCCGTTCGAGCGGGTCGTGGACAGGCTCGCCCCGGAGCGCTCGCTGGCCCGCAGCCCGCTGTTCCAGGTGATGATCGTCCACCAGCGGCTGGACGACGTGCGGCTCGCGCTGCCCGGCGTCCGCGCCGAGCCGTTCCTGCCCGGGACCGGCGGCGTGAAGTTCGACCTCGACCTGTACTTCGCCGAGGGCGACGGCGAGGTCCAGGGGTTCGCGGCGTTCGCCGCCGACCTGTTCGACGCCGCCACGATCGAGGGTCTCCTGGACGGCCTGGGGGACCTGCTCGCCCAGGTCACCGCCGACCCCGGACGGCGGCTCTCCACCCTCGGCGCGCCCGTCGAGCACCCCGACACGGCCCGCGAGCTCCCCGTCGAGACGGCCGCCGCGCTCATCGAGGAGCAGGCGGCGCGCACCCCTGGCCGGACCGCCGTCGTCTTCGGCGGCACCGCCCTCACCTACGCCGAGCTCGACCGCCGCGCCGAGGCGCTCGCCGACCGGCTCGCCGCCGCCGGCGCCGGCCCCGAGCGGGTCGTCGCGCTCGCCCTGCCCCGCTCGGACGACTTCGCCGTCGCGCTGCTCGCCGTGCTCAAGACGGGCGCCGCCTACCTGCCGCTCGACCTGTCCTACCCGCCCGCCCGCATCGAGGCGATGCTGGACGCGGTGCGGCCCCTGCTCGTCCTCGGCCGCGACGAGCCGCCGCGCGACGCGCCCCGCCGCGCCCGGCCGGACCTCCACCCCGACCACCCCGCGTACGTGGTCTTCACGTCCGGGTCGACGGGGACGCCGAAGGCCGTCGCGGGCACCCAGCGCGGCCTCGCCAACCGGCTCGCCTGGGGCGCCGGCCTCGCCGCGCCCGGCGTCCGCGTCGCCAAGTCCTCGCCCGCGTTCATCGACGGGACGACCGAGCTGCTCGGCGGCCTCGCCGCCGGGGACACCGTCGCCATCGCCGACGACGCCACCGCGTCCGACGCCGTCGCGCTCGCCGAGTTCATCGAACGGCACGGCGTCCGGCTCGTCACGCTCGTCCCGAGTCTGCTCGCCGCGTTCGCGGAGCACGGGCTGCCGCCGTCCGTCACCACCTGGATCAGCAGCGGCGAGGCGCTGCCCGCCGCGCTCGCCGCGAAGGTCCCGGCCCGGCTGATCGACCTGTACGGGTGCTCGGAGGCGGCCGGCGACAGCCTCATCGCCCTGCCCGGCGAAGGTGGGGGACTGACCCCGATCGCCAACACCCGCGCGTACGTGCTGGACGCAGCGCTCCGCGAGGTCCCCGCCGGGGAGCTGTACCTGGCGGGCGACGGGCTGGCGCGCGGCTACCTCGGCGACCCCGCCCGCACCGCCGAGCGGTTCGTCGCGAACCCGTTCGGCCCGCCCGGCTCCCGCCTCTACCGGACCGGCGACCGCGTCCGCCGCCGCCCGGACGGCGGGCTCGACTTCCTCGGCCGCGCCGACGGGCAGTTGAAGATCCGCGGGTTCCGGATCGAGCCGGGCGAGGTCGAGGCCGCACTCGCCGCCCAGGCGGGCGTCCGGCGGGCCGCCGTCGCCGCGCACGGGTCCCGCCTCGTCGGCTACATCACCGGTGACGCCGACCCTGAGGACGTGCAGGCGTCGCTGCGCGAGCTGCTGCCCGGCTACCTCGTCCCGTCCGAGCTGGTCGTCCTGGACGAGCTGCCCCTCAACCCGAACGGCAAGGTCGACCGGCGCGCGCTGCCCGAGCCGGGTCGGCCGGCCGCAGGCCGCGCCCCTGCGACGGAGCCGGAACGCGTCCTGGCCCGGCTCGTCGCGAGCGTCCTCGGCCGCGACGCCGCCGGCGCCGACGACGACTTCTTCCGCACCGGCGGCGACAGCATCAGCGCGGCGCTCCTCGTCGCCCGCGCCCGCCGCGCCGGGCTGTCGTTCACCGTCCGCGACGTGTTCCGCCTCCGGACGGTCGAGGCCCTGGCGCGGGCGGCCGCGGCCACCGCGGGCACCGCGCCCGCCCTCCACCCCGAACCGGCCGGGGAGCTGCCGCTGTCCCCGCTCCAGGAGGGGCTGCTCTTCCACCTGATGCTCGCCGGCGAGGGCCGCGACATCTACGTCCAGCAGGCCGTGGTGACGCTGTCCGGGCCCGTCGACCCCGGCCGGATGGCGGACGCGGCGCGCGCCGTGCTGGAGAAGTTCCCCAACCTCCGCGCCGGGTTCCGGACGGACGGCGACCGCGCCGTGCAGTTCGTCCCCGACGGCTTCGAGGTGCCGTGGACGCACGCCGAGGTGCCGCGCGACGGCCTGGAGGCGTTCATCGACGCGCAGCGCTCCGAGCCGTTCGACCCGGGCCGCCCGCCGCTGATCCGGTTCGCCCTCGCCACCCTCGCGGAGGACGACCACCGGCTGGTGCTGACCTCCGAGCTGATCCTGCTGGACGGCTGGTCCGGCGGCCTGCTCGTCACCTCGCTGCTCGACTCCTACACCGACGCCGCCGCCGAGCTGGCCCGTCCGGTCCCGCCGTTCCGCGCGTTCCTCGACTGGGTCAGCACCCGCGACAAGGACGCCGCCGTGGACGCGTGGCGCCGCGCGCTCGACGGCTTCGACGAGCCCGCGCTCGTCCGCCCCGGACTGGTCGACAAGCCCGCCGACCTGTCGGCCGCCGGGGAGCTGCACCGGCCGCTGCCGCCCGGCCTCGCCGGGCGCCTCGACGCGGTCGCCCGCGACCGGGGCGTCACCCCGGGCACCCTCTTCGAGACCGCGTGGGGCCTGGTCCTGATGGGCCTCACCGGACGGGACGACGTCGTCTTCGGCGCGTCCGTCTCCGGCCGCCACCCCGACGTCGACGGCGTCGAATCCATGGTCGGGCTGCTGTTCAACACGATCCCCGTCCGGGTGCAGGCGGGCCCTGCGGACGCGCTCGCCGCCGTCCTCGACCGCGTCCAGGCGGCGCAGTCCGAACTGTTCGACCACTCCTACGTCGCGCTCGCCGACGTCCAGCGCGCCACCGGCCTCGGCACGCTGTTCGACACGCTGTTCGTCTTCCAGAACTTCCCCGGCATGCCGACCGACCGCGGCTTCGGCCCGGACGGGGACCTGCGCGTCCTCGGCCGGGAGGTCCGCGACGCCACCCACTACCCGATCACGATGGTCGTCGAGCCCGGCACCGGGCTGCGCGTCATGTACCGGGGCGACGCGTTCACCGAGGCGGAGGCCGAACGCGTCACCGACCGGTACGTCTCCGTTCTCCAGCGGCTCGCCGACGCCCCGGAGACGCCCTGCCACCGGCTCGACCTGCTCCTGCCCGAGGAGCACGACCGGCTCCACCGCGACTGGGACGGCGCGCGGCACCCCGTCCCCGAGCTGACCGTCGCGGAACTGCTCGCCGCACGCGCCGCCGAGCAGCCGGACGACCTCGCGCTCGTCTCCCTCCCCGACGTCCGGCTCACCTACGGGGAGCTGAACGCCGAGATCAACCGCCTCGCCCGGCTGCTGCTCGCGAACGGCGCGGGCCCGGAGAAGGTCGTCGCGCTCGCGCTGCCGCGCTCCGCGCAGATGGTCGTCGCGCTGTTCGCCGTCCTGCGCACGGGCGCCGCCTACCTGCCGCTCGAACTCGACTACCCGGCCGACCGGCTCGACTTCATGCTGCGGGACGCCGCCCCGGCCTGCCTGGTCTCGCACCGCGAGATCGCCGCCGGCCTCGCCTTCTCCGGCACGACGCTAGCGCTCGACGACCCCGAAACCGCCCGCGTCCTCGCCGACCTGCCCGGCACCGACCCGTCCCCGGACGAGCTGCCCGGCTTCGCCCCCGGCACCCCCGGACGGCTCGACCACCCCGCCTACGTCATCTACACCTCCGGCTCGACCGGGCGCCCCAAGGGCGTGGTGACGCCGTACCGCGGCCTCACCAACATGCAGTTCAACCACCGCGCCCACATCTTCGACCCCGTCGTCGCCTCCGCCGGGCGGCGGCTGCGCATCGCGCACACCGTCTCGTTCTCCTTCGACATGTCGTGGGAGGAGCTGCTCTGGCTCATCGAGGGCCACGAGGTGCACGTCTGTGACGAGGACCTGCGCCGCGACGCCGAGGCGCTCACCGCCTACCTGCGGCGGCACCGCGTCGACGTCATCAACGTGACCCCGACCTACGCCCAGCAGCTCCTCGACGAGGGGCTCCTGGACGGCGGGCACCGGCCGCCGCTCGTCCTGCTCGGCGGCGAGGCCGTCCCCGCCTCCGTGTGGGACCGGCTCGCGCGGGCCGAAGGCGTGCTCGGCTACAACCTGTACGGGCCCACCGAGTACACGATCAACACGCTCGGCGGCGGCACCGAGGACAGCGCCACCCCGACCGTCGGCAAACCCATCTGGAACACCCGCGGGTACGTCCTGGACGCGTGGCTGCGGCCCGTCCCGCCCGGCGCGCCCGGCGAGCTGTACATCGCGGGCGACGGGCTGGCGCGCGGCTACCTCGGCCGCGCCGACCTGACCGCCGAGCGCTTCGTCGCCGACCCCTTCCGCACCGACCCGTCGGCGGGGGGCCGCATGTACCGGACGGGCGACCTCGTCCGGGTCCGCGCGGACGGCAACATCGACTTCCTCGGCCGCACCGACGACCAGGTGAAGATCCGCGGCTACCGGGTCGAGCTGGAGGAGATCGAGACCGCGCTCGCCGCCGAGCCCGGCGTCGGGCAGGCGGCGGTCGTCGCCGCCGACACCGGCGTGCCCGGCGTGAAGCGGCTCGTCGGCTACATCGTCCCCGACGGCTCCCGGGAGGGTGCCGCCGACGAGCAGCTCGCCGAGTGGCGGCAGATCTACGACGCCGAGTACACGGAGGTCGGCACGGTCGTCCACGCCGAGGAGTTCGCGGGCTGGGACAGCAGCTACGACGGCGCCCCCATCCCCCTGGACGACATGCGCGAATGGCGGGAGACGACCGTCGACCGCATCCGCGCGCTCTCCGGCCGGTCCGGGCCCCGCCGCGTCCTGGAGATCGGCGTCGGCGCCGGCCTCCTGCTCACCCGCCTCGCCCCCGAGAGCGAGGAGTACTGGGGGACCGACTTCTCCGAACCCGTCATCGCCAAGCTCAGGCACGACCTCGGTGACGACTCGGGCGTCCGGCTGAGCTGCCGGCCCGCCCACGACACCGCCGGCCTCCCCGAGGCGCACTTCGACACCATCGTGATCAACTCGGTGGTGCAGTACTTCCCGGGCGCCGGCTACCTCCGGGACGTCATCGCCAAGGCGATGCGGCTCCTCGCCCCCGGCGGGGCGCTGTTCATCGGCGACGTCCGCGACCTGCGGACCGTCCACTGCCTGCACGCCGCGATCCAGCTCGGCCGCGGCGGCGGCGACCTCGACGCCGTCGAGCGCGCCGTCCGGATGGAGAAGGAACTCCTCCTCGACCCCGCCTTCTTCACCGCCCTGGACGGCCCCGCCCGCGTGGACGTCCTCACCAAGCGCGGCACGCACCACAACGAGCTGACCCGCCACCGCTACGACGTCGTCCTGCGCAAGGACGCCCCGCCGGCGCCGCGGACCCCGGCCGTCGACTGGACGACCCTCGACGCCCTCAAGACCAGGCCGGCGGGCCCGCTGCGGGTGCGGGGGATCCCCGACCCCCGGCTGTCGGGCGAGACCGCAGCGTGGCGGACGCTGCGCGACGGCGGCTCGGCGGACGAGGCCGGGCAGGCGCTGACCACCCGCGACGGGATCGAGCCGGAGACCCTCCGCGCGCTCTTCCCGGACGCCGTACTCACCCCCTCTGACCGGCCCGGCCGCTACGACGCCGTGTTCGGCGGGGGAGCGGCGAACCTCCCGGCGGAGCCGGGCCGGCCCCCGGAGGCGTACGCGAACAACCCCGTCGCGGCGCGCGACCACGGCGTGCTCGCCGCCCGCGTCCGGGAGAGCCTCAAGAGTCGGCTGCCCGGCTACATGGTGCCGAGCGCGGTCATGACGCTGGACGCGCTGCCGCTCACCGTCAACGGCAAGCTCGACCGGCGCGCCCTGCCCGACCCCGGGCAGGACGGGCCGCGCAAGGCTGGCAGGCCGCCGCGCACCCCCGTCGAGCGGCTGCTGTGCACGCTGTTCGCCGAGGTCCTGGACGCCCCCGGCGCCGGGATCGACGACGGCTTCTTCGACCTCGGCGGGCACTCGCTGCTCGCGACGCGGCTCGTCGGCCGCGCCCGCGCGGTGCTCGGCGCCGACCTCTCGATCCGCGACCTGTTCGAGGCGCCGACCGTCGCCGAGCTGGCGGAGCGGGTGCACCGCGACGCCGGCGCGGAGCCCCGGCCCGCGCTGGCGCCGCGGGAGCGGCCCGAGCGGATCCCGCTGTCGTCGGCGCAGCGCCGGCTGTGGCTGCTCGACCAGCTGCTCCGCGAGGACGACGGCCCGCGCGGCGCCTACCACCTGCCGCTCGCGGTGCGGCTGCGCGGCGACCTCGACCGCGCGGCGCTGGAGGCGGCGATCGGCGACGTCACCGCCCGGCACGAGAGCCTCCGGACCGTCTTCACCGAGCACGACGGCACCCCCTACCAGCGGATCCTGCCCCCGGAGGAGGCGCGGCCCGTGCTGGAGGTCGCCGACTGCGCGCCCGAGGACGTGATCGCCCGGCCGTTCGACCTGTCCGGGGACGTCCCGCTGCGGGTCGCGGTGTTCCCGGAGGGCGAGCGCGAGCACCTGCTGCTCGCCGTCTTCCACCACATCGCCTTCGACGAGTGGTCGTTCGGGCCGTTCGCCCGCGACGTCGCCGAGGCGTACGCCGCCCGGCTGGACGGGAGGGCCGCGGCATGGGAGCCGCCGCCCGTCCAGTACGCCGACCACGCGCTGTGGCAGCGGGAGCTGCTCGGCGACCCCCTCGACCCCGGCAGCGTCCACGCCCGGCAGCTCGACCACTGGGTCCGCGCCCTGGCGGACCTGCCCGAGGAGATCCCGCTGCCGGTGGACCGGCCCCGCCCCGGCACCGTCGGGCAGCGCGGCGGCACCCTCGCCACGGAGCTGCCCCCCGGCCTGGCCGCCCGGCTGCGCAAGGTCGCGCGGGACGCGAACGCCAGCATGTTCATGGTCTGCCAGGCCGCCGTCGCCGCGCTGCTGCACCGCACCGGCGCGGGCGACGACATCCCGCTCGGCAGCCCCGTGGCCGGGCGCACCGAGGACGCCGCCCGCGACCTCGTCGGCTTCTTCGTCAACACGCTCGTGCTGCGCGCGGACGTGTCCGGCGACCCGTCGTTCGCGGAGCTGCTCGCCCGCGTCCGGGAGGCCGACCTCGCCGGGCTCGCCCACCAGGACCTCCCGTTCGAGGCGGTCGTCGAGGCGCTGCGCCCGCGCCGCGTGCCCGGCCGCAACCCCCTGTTCCAGGTGATGGTCGGCTATGAGAACCAGGGCGTCGGCGACGTGCGGTTCCCCGGCCTGGAGCAGCGGGAGGCGCTGTTCGGGCCGGGCGCGGCCAAGTTCGACCTCGACTTCATCTTCCGCGAGGACGGCGAGGGGCTGCGGCTCATCGTCGACTACTCCGCCGACCTGTTCGACCGGGGCACGATCGCCGCGCTGGCGGACGGGCTGATCGGCGTGCTGGAGGCGGTCGCCGCCGACCCCGGCGCGCGGGTCGGCGCGCTGCCCTCCGTGCTCACCGCGCGCGCCGTCACGGCGGAGGCCGCCCCGACGGCGGCGCGGGGCACCGACGACCGGGAGGCGGCGCTCTGCCGGATCTTCGCCGCCGAGCTCGGCGTCCCGGAGGTCGGCCCGGACGACGACTTCTTCGACCTCGGCGGCCACTCGCTGCTCGCCATGCGGCTCGTCCGGCGGATCAGGAGGGAGCCCGGATGCGCGGACCTCAAGGTCGCGGCGCTGATGGCGGCGCCGACCGTCGCGGGGCTGCTGGCCCGGCTCGGCCCGGCCGGGCCGAGGTGAGCCGCCTCATACCGGCGCACCCATTGCGAGGTTAGGTGAGGCTAACCTAAGATCCTTGATCAGCAACCCCCCGAAGATCCTGGAAGGACACCGGTCCTCTATGCGCACCAAGATGCGGCGCCTGGCCGCCTCCGCCGCGCTCGTGCTGAGCCTCGGCACGCTCGCGGCGTGCGGCGGCGATGACGAGCCCGCCGGCGGCTCCTCCGGCGGCGAGTCCGCCGGGGCGTTCCCGGTCACCATCACCCACAAGCTCGGTACCGCGAAGGTCGAGTCCGCGCCGAAGCGGATCGTCGCGCTCGGCGAGGTCGACCAGGACGCGCTCCTCGCGCTCGGCGTCACCCCCGCGGGCATGGCGGAGCTGACCGGCGTCCAGCCCGACGGCCTCGCGCCCTGGACCGCGCCCGAGCTGACCGGTGCCAAGCCCAAGCTGCTGAAGGCGGGCGAAGCCGGGTTCAACCTGGAGGAGATCGCCGCACTGCGGCCCGACCTCATCCTCGCAGGCGGCGACTTCTACATCGACAAGGAGTACGAGAAGCTTTCCAAGCTCGCGCCGACCGTCGCCTACCAGACCGGCCCGGCCGAGGACACCTGGCAGCAGATCACCCTCCAGACCGCCAAGGCCGTCGGGCGCGAGGCCGACGGCAAGAAGCTCGTCGCCGACGTCGAGGCCAAGATCACTGCGGTGAAGACCGAGCACCCCGAGCTGAACGGCAAGGGCTTCGCGTTCACCAGCGTCTTCCCCAACGGCAACATCGGCGTGATGAAGTCCAAGGACGACACCAGCGTGAAGCTGCTGGAGCAGTTCGGCATGACGCTGCCCGAGCAGCTCGCCAAGCTGCCCGGGGACGGCTTCGCCGCCGAGCTGAGCATGGAGAAGATCTCCGTCCTGGACGTGGACGTGCTGCTCAGCCACTACAACGACGACGCCGCGACGCAGAAGAAGATCGAGGGCGGCAAGCTGTTCGCCGACCTCGCCGTCGTCAAGCGCGGCTCCTACGTCCCGCTCGACCTGAAGGCGTTCTGGCCGCTGCGCACCCCGACCCCGCTCGCCGTCCCGTACGTCGTCGACAACGTCGTCCCGAAGATCGCCGAGGCCGCCGGCAAGGTGAAGTCCGCCTGATGCAGGAGGAGCGCATGCAGCCCCGTGTCCACGACGTGGTCGGGATCGGCTTCGGCCCGTCCAACCTCGCCCTCGCCGTCGCGCTCGCCGAGGAGGACGAGCGGCGGGGCGCGGACGGCCCCGGCGTGGACGCGGTGTTCTTCGAGAAGCAGCCGGGGTTCGGCTGGCACCGGGGGATGCTGATCGACGGCGCCACCATGCAGGTCCACTTCCTCAAGGACCTGGTGTCGCTGCGCAACCCCGCGAGCCGGTACTCCTTCCTCGCCTACCTGCACGCCCGCGGCCGGCTGGTCGACTTCGTCAACCACAAGACGATGTTCCCGACCCGGGTGGAGTTCCACGACTACCTCGAATGGACGGCCGCCGCGTTCGCCGACCGCGTCCGCTACGGGACGGAGGTCGTCGCGCTCCGCCCGCGCGACGACGAGGTCCTGGAGGTCGTGGTGCGCCGCGACGACCGGCTGGAGACGCACCTCGCCCGCAACGTGGTCGTCGGCGTCGGGCTCGAACCCGTCCTGCCCGAGGGCGTGCGGGCGGGCGAGCGCGTCTGGCACACCGAGGACCTGCTGACCCGGCTGGGCGAGCGCGAGAGCTGGAACCCGCGCCGGGTCGTCGTGGTCGGCGCGGGGCAGAGCGCCGCCGAGGCCGTCGAGTACCTGCACCGCACCTACCCGCGGACGGAGGTCTGCGCGGTCTTCGCCCGCTACGGGTACTCGCCCGCCGACGACAGCGCGTTCGCCAACCGCATCTTCGACCCCGCGGCCGTCGACCACTACTACGCCGCGCCCGACGACGTGAAGCGGATGCTGTTCGAGTACTCGCGCAACACCAACTACTCGGTCGTCGACCTCGACCTCATCGACGAGCTGTACCGGCGCGCCTACGCCGAGAAGGTCGCGGGCGCCGAGCGGCTGCGCATCCTCAACGCCTCCCGCGTCCTGGACGTCCGGGACGACGGCGGCGCGGTGCGCGTCAGGGTGGGCTTCCTGCCCACCGGCGAGGCCGCCGACCTCGACGCCGACGCCCTCGTCTACGCCACCGGCTACCGCGAGCGCGACCCGTTCGACCTGCTCGGCGAGGCGGGCGGCGACTGCCTCGCCGGCCCCGACGGGCGGCCCGTCGTGGAGCGCGACTACCGCGTCGCCACGGCCCCCGGCCGCTCCTGGGGCGTCTACCTGCAGGGCGCGACCGAGCACACCCACGGGATCGCCTCGTCGCTGCTGTCCATGACCGCGGTCCGCACCGGGGAGATCGTCCGGTCCATCGCCCGGCGCTCGGCCGGCGTCACCCCGGCCGTCTAGAGGAGAGAGAGGAAGGCGCGATGACCAATCCGTTCGACGACCCCGACGGGACGTTCCGCGTCCTCGCCAACGCCGAGGGCCAGCACTCGCTGTGGCCGGCGTTCGCCGACGTCCCGGCCGGCTGGACGACGGTCTTCGGGCCCGACTCCCGGTCGGAGTGCATCGGCTACGTCACGGCCAACTGGAAGGACATCCGCCCGCGGAGCCTGGCCGGCTGACCCGGGGCGGGCGGCGTCCCCCGCGCCGCCCGCCCCTCCGTCCCTGCCCGTGCGCCGTCAGCTCGCGGGCAGGGACGGCCGGGCCGCGAAGAACTCGCCGATCATCCGGCTGGCGTAGGACGGCCACTCGTGCCCGCCGCCCTGCTCTGTGCACAGCGCGACCAGCAGCGGACCGGGCCCGGTGCCGACGCAGCCGTCCGGCCCGCCCGGCACCGGCCACGACAGCGCGGGCAGCTTGTTCACCCAGCGCCAGAACTCCATGACGACCTGCACGGCGAAGAACGGGAAGTGGACGTCGGCGTCCATGTTCCCGCCGCCCGTGTACGGCACGGACGGGTCGAGCGTCCCGTGGAACGCCAGCACCGACACCGGCTTCGCCGGGGTGCAGCCGATGGCGAGGGCGCCCGACACGACGGCGATCCCGGCGAGCCGCTCCGCCCGCTGGCAGGCGTACCGGTAGGCCATGCCGCCGCCGTTGGAGAAGCCGGTCATGAACACCCGGCGCGGATCGGCGACGCCCTGCTTCACCAGCGTCTCGATCAGCTCGTCGAGGAACGACATGTCGTCGATGCCCGCCCAGCGGGCGAACGAGCAGCACGCCCCGGCGTTCCAGGTGCCGAGGAACCCCTCGGGGTAGGCGACGGCGTAGCCCTGGGCGTCGGCGACCGTGTCGAGCCCGCTCTGCCTGCGGACGTACTCGGGGTCGTTCAGCCCGCCGTGCAGCGCGACGATCAGCGGCAGCGGCTTCCCGGCCGGCCGGCCGGGCGGGAGGTGCAGCAGGTAGGGCCGGTTCCAGAAGCCCATGGCGATGGTGTGCTCCGACGTTCCTGGGGCGTCCTCGGAGGCCCCGGCGGGCAGGGGGTGGGCGACGAGCGCGGCGAGCACTGCCACGATCGTCGCCGCCCGCGCGGCGATCTTCATGGCACCCGATCTAACGCTTGGTGCGCGCGCGCCGCTACGCACCCGCGCGCAGAAAGAATCGGCGCTTTTTGGCGCGCGGGTGCGTAGCGGCCGGCCGTGCTACGAGCCGGACCCCGAGCCGGTCTCCGCAGCCTCGGTGATCTCAGCGCCGGGCTCGCCGCGGGCGGCCTCCGCGTCGACCTCGGCCTGGCCGCGCTCGGCCGCCGCGAGGTCGCGGTGCCCGAGGGCGAGGACCCCGATGCCGAGCGCGACCACGCCCGCGCCGATGGCGAACGGGACGTGGATGTTCGTGTGCTCGACGAGCCGCCCCGCCGCGTAGGGCGCGAGGCCGCCGCCGATGAACCGGACGAACCCGTAGGCGGCGGACGCGACGGGCCGCTCCACCGGCGCGATCATCATGACGGCCTGCGTGGTCACCGTGTTGTTCACGCCGATGAAGATCCCGGCGACGATCACCGCGATGACCAGCACCTTCTGCGAGTTCACGAAGACCGCGATCACCGCGACGTTCACCGCGAACAGCGCCAGGTTGCCGTAGAGGGTGCGGGCGAGGCCGAACCTGCGCTGCAGCAGCGGCGCGCCGAACACCGCGAACACCGCGACGAGGAGCCCCCAGCCGGTGAAGACCAGGCCGAGCCTCATCGCGCTCAGCTCCATCGGGAACGGCGCGTACCCGAGGACGGTGAAGAAGCCCCAGTTGTAGCAGAGCGCGGTCAGGCTCATGATCAGCAGGCCGCGGTGCCGGAGCGCCTTGATCGGGTCGGCGATCGAGGTCTTGCGCGCGGGTCTCGGCTGCGGTTCGACGAGCACGACGGTGGCGATCAGCGCGGCGGCCATCAGCGCGGCGACGCCGTAGAACGGGCCGCGCCAGCTGATGTCGCCGAGGACCCCGCCGAGCAGCGGCCCCACGGCGATGCCGAGGCCGAGCGCGGACTCGTAGGCGATGATCGCGCCGCCGAGCCCGCCGCTCGCCGACGCCACGATGACGGCGAGGGAGGTGGCGATGAACAGCGCGTTGCCGAGCCCCCAGCCGGCCCGGAACCCGATGATCCCGGAGATGCTGCCGGACGTCCCGGCGAGGGCGCTGAACACCACGATCAGGGCCAGGCCCGCGACGAGGGTGCGCTTGGCGCCGATGCGGCTGGACACGAAGCCCGTCACCAGCATCGCGACCGCCGTGACCACCAGGTAGCTGGTGAACAGCAGGGTGACCTGGCTGGGGGAGGCGTTCAGGTCCTCGGAGATCGCGGGCAGGATCGGGTCGACGAGCCCGATGCCCATGAACGAGATGACGCAGGCGAACGCGACGGCCCAGACGGCCTTCGGCTGGCGGAACGGGCTCTGCGCGCCCGCCCCGCCCTGCATGGCTGGTTTCATACGCGGCTCTCTGGTGGTCGGTCGGAGTGTGCGGGGGAACCGGATTCCGGTGTATCACCGGCTTATATGTTAGTCAAACTAAGTATCTTGCCGGCCGGCGGCGCGGCCGGAACGCGGCGAGCCCCCGGCCGGGGGGAGGGGCCCGGCCGGGGGCTCGTGTTCCGCGGTGGTCCCGCGGCGGCGGTCACTCCTTCGCGAGCGCCGCCAGCTCCTTCTCGATCGCGCGCTGGTGCGCCTCGGCGTCCTCGCGGGCGCGCTTCGGGCTCCAGCGCCCCGTCATGATGAAGATGAACGGCAGGAAGACCAGCTGGCCGCCCAGGCAGACGTACCACCACGTCCGCCACTGGCCGGGGCCTTCCTCGGACGCCTTCTGTACCTCGGCGCCGTGCTCCTTGAGCACCGCCAGCTGCGGCTGCGCCTTCTGCACGGTGGCGAGGCCGGGCAGGCCGACCTCCTTCGCGGCCCGCGCCTGCAGCTCCGGCGGCGCCTGCCCGGCCGGGTACTTGCCCAGCTCCGCGAACAGCTGCGGATGCTGGTTCACGATGGCCAGCGCCGGTGCCGCCTCCTTGGACGCGGCCTGCACCTCGTGCCCGTGCTCCACCAGCGGCGTCACCGACGTCACCACGAGCGGGACGAACGCCGCCGACCCCGCCACGACGAGCCGCAGGATCCAGCCCCACACGGCGAGCCCGGTCGCGGTCGCCGCCGGGTTGTGCTTCTCGACGGTCTCGGTGAAGCCCGCCATCCACGGCGCGTACGCCAAGCCGCCGAACACGCCGATGGCGATGAACAGCCACGCGAAGGTGTAGTAGCCGGTGTCGGGGTGGACGGCCAGCTGCGCGAAGTAGGCCGTGGCGGCGACCGAGCCGATGCCGCCGACGAGCATCAGCGGCTTGCGGACGCCGAGCCTGTCCGACAGCAGCCCCGCCACCACCAGCGCGACCGCGTTGGCCGCCCAGTACCAGTTCGCGAGCCCGTTGGTGCGCTGCTCGCTGTAGCCGAACGTGGCGGAGAAGTAGATGACGAAGTTGCCGACCGCCGCGTAGTACAGCAGCAGGTAGACGCTGATCGCGAAGGCCGACCCGACGACGTCCAGCCGCATCATCTGCCGCCAGTGGCCCGTCGCCTGCCGCTCGGGGTCGATGCCCTTGGCGCGCGCCTCGATCAGCGCGCGGTCGCGCATGCTCACCATGATCTGGTCGCGCAGCGCCGGGGACAGCTCCCGCAGCCCGAACAGCGCCACGACGAACACCACCAGGGCGGCGTACCCGGAGTAGCGCAGCTCGTCCTGCCAGCTGGAGGTGTCGAGCGTCGCGCTGGTCACCGTCGTGACGACGAGGCTGCCGAGCACCGGGCCCATCGTCCAGAAGCCCATCGCGGTGGCCCGGCCGAGCTGCGGGGAGAAGTCGCGGATGAGCGCCGGGGTCGCGACCAGCACGATGCCCTCGATGAAGCTGAGCAGCGCGAACAGCACCAGGAACGTGTGCTTGCCCGGCGACGAGGGCAGCGCCAGCACCAGCAGGCCGGCGACCAGCAGCCCGTACACGACGAGGTTCGCCCGGCCCCACCGGTCGGCGAGCCCGGCGAGCAGCGAGGCGAACGCGCCGATCGCGTTGCCGATCACCGACAGCAGGATGAAGTACCCGAACGACATCGAGTAGTGCGTCATGATCGACGTCGCGACGGCGTACTGGATGTAGAGCAGGTAGTACAGCACGATCGTGGTGACGACCACGATCGCGAGATAGCCGTAGCGGCGCCCCGTCTCGGGGTAGTGCGGCAGGTCGCGGCGCCACAGCCGGGCGGCGAGGCCCGGCGCGGCGGCGCCCTCGGCGGCG
Source organism: Actinomadura geliboluensis (assembly GCF_043197915.1). Taxonomy (NCBI): domain Bacteria; kingdom Bacillati; phylum Actinomycetota; class Actinomycetes; order Streptosporangiales; family Thermomonosporaceae; genus Actinomadura; species Actinomadura geliboluensis. Next base: position 125,074 of record NZ_JBICUA010000012.1, read on the forward strand.
CCGGCGTCGGTGGACGAGGAAACGGGCATTCAGGAACTCCTCCGGGCGCTGTTCTCCCCCGAGAAACCGGTCCCGACCGGCGGCGGAGCGCCGCTCCGCCGTCCGTCGTGCGGTCACGGTAATCCCGCCGCGCTCGAATGGCAATAAGTTGCGCCGTTGAAAACCGACCAGTCGGTATGGTCTTATCTACGTGCGGATACCTGCCCGGGGGCGGCGTGTGCCGGACCCTTGCCATGCCCGCTCGCAGTGCGCGGCCCTCCGGCATCCTGCGCCATACCGACCGGACGGTACAAGGCTTTCGGACGGCGAGGAGAGACCATGCGGGTATTCGAGGAGTCCGATGTCCCCGGGCTGGCGCTGGACCGGTTCGGGGCGTACTTCGAGCGGGTCCGGCCGGGCGCCGCGGCCGGGCCGCTGCGCGCGCGGGTCGTCGACGGCGGGCGGTCCAACCTCACCTACGAGGTGACCGACGGGCGCTCCTCGTGGATCGTCCGGCGGCCGCCGCTCGGGCACGTCCTCGCGACCGCCCACGACATGGCGCGCGAGTACCGGGTGATGACCGCGCTCGCCGGCACCGCCGTGCCCGTCCCGGAGACCTACGCGCTGTGCGAGGACCCGGACGTGATCGGCGCGCCGTTCTACGTCATGGAGATGGTCGAGGGGGTCCCGTACCGGAGCGCCGCCGAGCTCGCGCCGCTCGGGCCGGACCGGGTGGCGCGGATCGCCGACCGGATGATCGACACGCTCGTGGCGCTGCACGCGGTCGACCCGGCGGCGGCCGGCCTCGCCGGCTTCGGCCGCCCCGAGGGGTTCCTCGCCCGCCAGGTGCGGCGCTGGAAGAAGCAGCTCGACGCCTCGCGCAGCCGGGACCTGCCCGCCGCCGACGAGCTGCACGCGCTGCTGGCGGCGGACCCGCCCGCCGGGGCGGCGCCCGCGATCGTGCACGGCGACTACCGGCTCGACAACCTCCTCGTCGACTCCCGCGACCGGATCGCGGCCGTCCTCGACTGGGAGATGGCGACGCTCGGCGACCCGCTGACGGACCTCGCGCTGCTGCTGGTCTACATGGGGCGCGGCGCCCCGGCGCCCGGCGGCCGGGACGCCTCCAGCGCACCCGGCTTCCCCGCGCCGGACGAGGTGGTGGCCCGCTACGCCGCGCGGAGCGGCCGCGACGTGTCCTCGATCGGCTTCTACGTGGCGCTCGCCTGCTTCAAGCTCGCGGTGATCTCCGAGGGCATCCACTACCGGTACCTGCGCGGCCAGACCGTGGGGGAGGGGTTCGGCGCGGTCGGCGCGGCCGTGGAGCCGCTGCTGCGCGCGGGCCTCGCCGCGCTGCGGGACGGCTCCCCGGGCACCGGCCCGCATAAATGATCACGGCGGGCCGCCCGCGCCCCGGGCGTTGACGGCGGCGCACCGCGGAAATTATGGTGAACCGACCGGTCGGTATGTGCGATGTCCATTCCCTTCGCCGGCCGTTCGCCGCCGCGCGTCTTTCGGAGAATTGCCATGATCCCCAGCACGATGCAGGACTTTCCGCTGTCGGTCGCCGCGATCCTGCGGCACGGAGCGCGCGTCTACGGCCGCAGCGAGTGCGTGACCTGGACCGGCGGCGGCCCGCCCCGGCGCGCGACGTTCGCGGAGATCGCCCGCAATGCCGAGCGGCTCGCCGCCGCGCTGGCCCGGCTCGGCGTCCGGCGCGGCGACCGGGTCGCGACGTTCTGCTGGAACAACCAGGAGCACCTGGAGGCGTACTTCGCGGTGCCGGCCATGGGCGCGGTGCTGCACACGCTGAACATCCGGCTGTTCCCCGAGCAGCTCTCGCACATCATCAACCACGCCGACGACCAGGTCGTCATCGTGGACGACACCCTCGTGCCGCTGCTGGCGCGGGTGGTCGGCGAGCTCCCCGCCGTCGAGGCGTTCGTGGTGGTCGGCGACGGCGACGCGTCGGCGCTGGAGGGCAACGGCAACGGCGCGCCCGTCCTGCGCTACCGCGACCTCCTCGATGCCGAGGAGCCCGGCTTCGCGTGGCCGGACCTGGACGAGCGCTCCGCCGCGTCCATGTGCTACACCAGCGGCACCACGGGCGACCCCAAAGGCGTCGTGTACTCGCACCGCTCCACGTTCCTGCACGCGATGGCCGTGCAGTCGGCGTCGATGGTCGGCATCACCGAGGCCGACCGCGTGCTGACCATCGTCCCGATGTTCCACGTCAACGCGTGGGGCCTGCCCTACGGCGCCTTCCTGTCCGGCGCCACCCTCCACATGCCGGGCCCGTTCATGCAGCCCGAGCACCTGGTGAAGTTCATCGAGGCGGAGCGCAGCACGCTCGCGTCCGCCGTGCCCACGATCTGGAACGGCATCCTCGCCCACGGGGAGCGGCACGAGATCGACCTGTCGTCACTGCGCGCGGGGACGTCCGGCGGCGCCGCCGCGCCCCGCGTCCTGCTGGAGCGGTTCGAGCAGCGCTACGGCCTGCGCATCATCCAGGGCTGGGGCATGACCGAGACCAGCCCGCTCGGCGGCATGGCGTTCCCGCCGCCCGGCGTGGAGCCCGGCACCGACGAGGACATGCGGTGGCGGCTGAAGTCCGGCCGCGTCGCCGCCGGCGTCGAGATGCGCATCGTCGGCGACTCCGGCGCCGAGCTGCCGTGGGACGGCGAGGCCGTCGGCGAGATCGAGGTCCGCGGGCCCTGGATCACCGGCGCCTACCACCGCGACCCGGCCCCGCAGAAGTTCGACGGCGGCTGGCTGCGCACCGGCGACATCGGCACCATCGACGACCGCGGCTTCTTCCAGATCACCGACCGCGCCAAGGACGTCATCAAGTCCGGCGGGGAGTGGATCTCCTCGGTCGAGCTGGAGAACCACCTGATGGCCCACCCCGCCGTCGCCGAGGCCGCCGTCATCGGCATCCCCGACCCGCGCTGGGACGAGCGCCCGCTCGCCTGCGTCGTGCTGCGCCCGGACGCCGCCGCGACGGCCGCCGAGCTCGCCGCGTTCCTCGCGGACAAGGTCGCCCGCTGGCAGGTCCCCGAGTACTGGACCTTCATCGACGAGATCCCCAAGACCACCGTGGGCAAGTTCGACAAGAAGCCGCTGCGGGCCCACCACAAGGACGCGACCCTGAAGGTCGAGCAGATCGAGAAGCCCTGAATCCGGGTGGCGCCGCGCCATTACCGAATGGGCTTCGGTATTCGGTTCAGTGAGCGCGGCTAGTTTTTCAGGCCGTTCAGGAACAGGTCCACGTAGTGGTCGCTGATGGCCTCGGTCTCCAGCGTGCCGCCCGGGCGGTACCAGACGCCGATCTGGTGGACGGTCCCGAAGAAGAAGTGGACGGCGATGTCGGCGGGCGTGGCGCTGCGGAACGCGCCCGCCCGCTGGCCCTCCTCGACGAGGTCGCGGAAGCGCTCGTGGTAGCGGCGGCGCTCGGCGCGGACGGCCTCGCGGCGGTCGCGGGGGAGCAGGTGCGTCGAGCGGAAGAAGACCGTGAAGTCGTCCAGGTAGCGGAACGAGGTGTTGAGGACGTCGACGGCGGCGGCGCGCAGCCGCTCCTCGGCGGTGCCGGGGCCGTCGGCGATCTGCTCCAGGCGCGACATCTGCAGGCCGAGGAGGCGGTGGTAGATCTCGTAGAGGAGGTCGTCCTTCGAGCCGAAGTAGTGGTACATCGCGCCCTTGGTGACGCCCGCGGCGTTGACGATCTCCTGGACCGAGGTGTTCTCGAAGCCCTTCTCGGCGAACATGCGCGTCGCCACGGCGAGCAGCCGGTCGGGCAGCGGCAGGTTGCCGGGGATCCGGTTCACGGGCGCCTGCGTCATCACTCCACCTCCGTTCCGGGATGGCCCCGGGATCTCGCGCCGTCCCGGCGGCGGCCGCCCGCAGATCGCCGACAGCCTACCGGCGGCGCGGGCGCGGGGCCGTATCGGGACCTGCGCACCGGCTGTTGACCGGGAGCGCCCGATGATTCTATCTTCATGGAATCCGACCAGTCGGTATGTGCATTTCAGCCTCGGGGGATTCACGCTGTTTCATCGGCGAGGTGAGGCGTTATGTCCGGCTCCTCCGCGAACTTGGAACTACGAGAGGTGACCGTCCGCTTCGCCGGGCTGGTCGCCCTGGACGGTGTGTCCCTCTCCGCGCCGCAGGGCCGGGTCACCGGTGTGATCGGCCCGAACGGCGCGGGCAAGACGACCCTCTTCAACGTCGTGTGCGGGTTCGTCCGGCCGGTGTCGGGGGAGGTGCGCTGGCGCGGCCGGGTCCTCGGCCGGCACCGGCCACATGACCTGACACGGCTCGGCATCGCCCGGACCCTGCAGGGACTCGGGCTCTTCCCCGGGCTGACCGTCCTGGAGAACGTGATGGTCGGCGCCGACCGGCACGCCAGGGCCGGGTTCTGGTCCGGGCTCCTCGCGCTGCCGCGCGGCGACCGCGACGAGGCCGCGCTGCGCGAGCGGGCGATGGCCCGGCTCGCCGAGCTGGGCGTGGAGGGGGAGGCCCACCGGCTGTCCGGGCAGCTGCCCTACGGCGTGCAGAAGCGGGTCGCGCTGGCGCGGGCGCTGGTCGCCGAGCCCGACCTGCTGCTGCTGGACGAGCCCGCCGCCGGGCTGTCGGCGGCGGAGATGGACGAGCTGGCCGAGCTGATCCGCGGGCTGCGCGGCGGCCCGGCGGTCGTGCTCGTCGAGCACCACATGGACCTCGTGATGAGCGTCTGCGACCAGGTCGTGGTGCTGGACTTCGGCAAGGTCATCGCGAGCGGGGCGCCCGCGGAGGTCCGCGACGACCCCGCCGTCCTCGACGCCTACCTCGGCGAGGAGGTCGCGGGTGCTTGAGGTGAAGGGGCTGACCGTCCACTACGGCGCCGTCCGCGCGCTCGGCGGCGTGGACCTGTCGGTGGACGAGGGCTCGGTGACCGCGGTGCTCGGCGCCAACGGCGCCGGGAAGACCACGCTGCTGCGCACGCTCTCCGGGCTCCTGCGGCCGAAGGCGGGCCGCGTCGAGCTGGACGGGACGGACCTCACCCGGCTGCCGGTCGAGGACATCGTCCGGCTCGGGGTCGCGCACGTCCCGCAGAGCGGCGGCGTCATCACCGAGCTGACCGTCGAGGACAACCTGCGGCTCGGCGGGCTGTGGCGGCGGGACCGGGCCGCGCTGGCGCGCCGGGTCGCCGAGATGTACGAGCTGTTCCCGCCGCTCGCCGAGCGCCGGGCGCGGACCGCCGCCACCCTGTCCGGCGGCGAGCGGCAGATGCTCGCGCTGGCCCGGGCGCTCACCGGCGCGCCCCGGCTGCTGCTGGTCGACGAGCCGTCCCTCGGCCTGGCGCCGCGCGTGGTCGCCCAGCTGATGGCCGTGCTGCGCCGGCTGTGCGACGAGGACGGCCGCACCGTCCTGCTCGTCGAGCAGAACGCCCGCAGCGCGCTGTCGGTCGCCGACCGCGCGATCGTCCTGGACCTCGGCGCGGTCGTCGCGGCCGAGCCCGCCGCGACCCTCGCCGCCGACGACCGCCTCCGCCACGCCTACCTGGGGTTCTGATGGTGCGCTTCATCAATCTCACGCTCGCCGGCATCACCTCCGGCATGGTGTTCGCGGCGGTCGCGCTCGCGCTGGTGCTGATCTGGCGGGCCACCCGCGTCGTGAACTTCGCGCAGGGCGGGATGCTGATGTTCACGACGTTCCTCGCCTGGAGCGTCATCGACCACGGCGGCTCCTACTGGCTGGCGCTCGGCGTCGCGCTGGCGTCCGGGCTGGTGCTCGGCGCGGTCATCGAGCGGGTCGTGGTCCGCCCGGTGGAGAACAAGCCGCCGCTGAACGCCGTCATCGTCACGCTCGGCCTGTACGTGCTGCTGCAGGCGGGCGCCGGGATGATCTGGGGCGACACGCCGCACTCCTACCCGCCCGCGTTCACGATCAAGGGGCTGTCGGTGGCCGGGACGCGGCTGCTGCTGTCCCCGTTCGACCTGTTCGTCATCGGCGCCGTCGCCGCGGTGATGGTGCTGCTGACGCTGCTGTTCGTCCGCACCGACCTCGGGCTGCGGCTGCGCGCGTCGGCGTTCGCGCCGGAGATCGCCCGGCTGCAGGGCGTCCGCGTCGGCCGGATGCTGACCCTCGGCTGGGCGCTCGCCGCGCTCGTCGGGTCGCTCGCCGGGGTGCTGATCGCCCCGTCGGTGTTCGTCGGCCCCGCACAGTTCGACGCGATGCTCGTGTTCGGGTTCACCGCGGCGGTCATCGGCGGGCTGGACAGCCCGGTGGGCGCCGTCACCGGCGGGCTGCTGCTCGGCTGCGCGCTCAGCTACGTGTCCGGCTACGTCAGCTCCGACCTGGTCACGTTCGGTGCGCTGGCCGCCCTCATCACCGTCCTGATGGTCAGACCCAACGGCCTGTTCGCCGCGAGCACGGCGAGAAGGGTGTGACGCGGTGGACACCGTCCTGAACCTGCTGCGCCGCTCGACGCTCACCCGGCACACCGCCGGCGCCCTCGCCGGGCTCGCCGCCCTGTACTTCCTGACGACGGCCGTCGGCCCCTACCGGGACCTGCAGATCGCGCAGGTCGCCTACCTCACCTGCGCGGTCGCCGGCCTCACCGTGCTGACCGGGCTCGGCGGGCAGATCTCGCTCGGGCACGGCGCGTTCATGGCCGTCGGCGCCTACACCGCCGCGCTCGTCATCGGGCACTGGGGCTGGCCGCTCGCCGCCGTCCTCGCGGCGGCGGCCGGCGTCACCGCCGTCGCGGGCGTGCTGGTCGGCGCGGTCGCCGCCCGGCTGCACGGCCCCTACCTCGCGGGCGCCACGCTCGCGTTCGCCGTCGGGCTGCCCGGCCTCGCCAACTACGCGCCGCTCACCGACCTGCTCGGCGGGCAGAACGGGCTGACGCTCGTCCCGCCGGTGCCGCCCGAGTCGCTCGGCGCGACGTTCCCGCTGGAGCGCTGGCAGGCGTGGATCTCCTGCCTCGGCGCCGTCATCACGCTGTTCCTGCTCGCCAACCTCACCCGCGGCCGGTTCGGCCGGACGCTGCGGGCCAGCCGCGACGACGAGATCGCCGCCGCGCTCAGCGGCGTCCGCGTCGCCCGGCTGCGGATCGCCGCGACCGTCGTCTCGGCCGCCTGCGCCGGCCTCGGCGGCGGGCTGCTCGCGGTGGTCGCGACGCTGGCCGCGCCCGGCGCGTTCCCGCTCACGCTCTCCCTCCAGCTGATCGCCGCGATCATCATCGGCGGCCTCGGCAGCCTGGCCGGCGCCGTGTGGGGCGCGCTGATCCTGGTGTACGTGCCGACGTGGGCGTCCGACCTGTCGTCCTCGTCCGGCCTGTCGCACAACATCGCCTCCAACCTGCCCCTCGCCGTCTACGGCCTCGTCCTCATCGTGGTGACGCTGGCCTTCCCGCGCGGACTCCAGGGAGGGCTCCGCGGCATCGGCGGCGCCGTCCGGCGCCGCGCGCACGTCAGGCGCGACCGAGCTCCCGGGCCGCGCGGTTCCGCATCGACCGACACATCGGGGCCCACCACCACGCACCCAGGAGGAGCAGATGAAGCGACTGCGGACCAGGGCGCTCGCCGTGATGACCGCGGCGAGCCTGGCGATCGCGGCGAGCGGCTGCGGCGGTGACGGCGGGGACGGCGGCGACTCGGCCGCGCCCGGCGTCACCGCCACCACCGTCACCATCGGCAGCCACCAGCCGCTGACCGGCCCGGCCGCGCCCGGGTACAGCGCCAACTCCGCGGCGTCCAAGGCGTTCTTCGACTACGTCAACGCCAACGGCGGCATCAACGGGCGCAAGATCGTCTACAAGTACGTGGACGACGCCTACAACCCGACGCAGACCGTCAGCGTCACGCAGAAGCTCGTCCTCCAGGACAAGGTCTTCGCGATCTTCAACGGGCTGGGCACCCCCACCCACTCCAAGGTCGTCGACTACCTCAACGCCCAGCGGGTGCCCGACCTGTTCGTCGCCTCCGGCTGCGGCTGCTGGGACGAGCCGCAGAAGCACCCGCAGACGTTCGGCTGGCAGGTCGACTACATCCGCGAGGGCAAGATCCTCGGCGACCACATCAAGAAGACGTTCGCCGGCAAGAAGGTCGCCTACTTCTTCCAGAACGACGACTTCGGCCAGGACGGCGTGAAGGGCCTCGACAAGTACATCCCGAAGGCCGACGTGGTGTCCCGGCAGTCCTACCAGCCGGGCAGCACCGACATCGGCGCGCAGGCCCAGGCGATCGCGCAGTCCAAGGCCGACGTGGTCGTGCTGTTCAGCATCCCCACCTACACCGCGCTGTTCCGGCTAGCCGCACTGAAGCTGAACTACAAGCCGACGTTCGTCGTCAGCAACGTCGGATCCGACCCGATCACCCTCACCGGGCTGCTGGAGAGCTTCGCCAAGAAGGGCGGCGCCGAGGTCAAGGGCAGCCCGCTCATCCAGGGCATGATCACCGACGGGTACCTGGCGGCGCCAGGCGACGCCTCCAACAGCTGGACGCAGCTGTTCAAGAAGATCCACGCCCAGTACATCCCGAAGCTGCCGTTCAACGGCAACATCGTCTACGGGATGTCGGTCGCCTACACCTTCGTGCAGGCGCTGCAGGCGGCCGGGAAGAACCCGACCCGCAAGGCCCTCGTCGAGGCGCTGGAGAAGTCGCACTTCACCGGGCCGGGCGTCGTCCCGTTCGCCTACAGCAAGGAGTCGCACGCCGGGTACACCGGCGCGGTGATCGGCAAGATCCAGGGCGAGAACGTCGTGCCCGAGGGGCAGCCGCTCACCACCGACGACGGCGACGGGCCGATCCAGCCCTACACGACGCCGCAGCCGCAGGCGCCCGCCAACGGGATCCCCGCGGCCGGCTGACGGGTGCCGCCGCCGTCCCGCGCGACCGCCCCACCGGCGCGGGACGGCGGCTCCGGGGGGACCGGCTCAGGCCCGGACGATCTCCGGCCCGGCGGCGGCGAGGTCGGCCGCGAGGTCGGTGTCCAGCCCGGTGTCGGTGATGAGCACGTCGATGTCCGGCAGCCCGCCGAACCGCACCAGGTGGTCGTGCCCGATCTTGGTGCGGTCGGCGAGCAGCACCCGCCGCCGGGACGAGGCGATCATCGCCCGCTTCACCGCCGCCTCCGCCTGGTCGGAGGTGGTCAGCCCGCGCTCGACCGAGCAGCCGTTGGTCGCCATGAACGCCACGTCCACCCACAGGTCGGCGAGCGGGCGCAGCACCCAGTCGTCGACCGTGGCGAGCGTCCGGCCGCGCACCCGGCCGCCCAGGATGATCACGGTCAGGTTGGCGCGGGTGGCCAGCACCGCGGCGTGCGGCGGCGAGTTCACGATCACGGTCAGCTCGCGGTCGGCCGGCAGCAGCTGGACGAACCGGGCCGTGGTCGTGCCCGCGTCCACGATGATCGACCCCTCGGCGGGCAGCTCCGCCAGCGCCGCCTTGGCGATGCGCTGCTTCTCCTCGGTCATCACCGCGTCCCGCGCCGCCAGCTCCGGCTCGAACCCGAGCCGCTCCACCGGCATCGCGCCGCCGTGCACCCGGCGGATCGTCCCGGCCCGCTCCAGGACGGTCAGGTCCCGGCGGATCGTCTCGGTCGTGACGGAGAACTCCTCCGACAGCGCGACCACGTCCACCCGGCCCTTCGAGCGCGCCAGCGCAAGGATCGCCTGCTGCCGTTCCTCCGCGTACATGACCGTCCCACCCGTCCCGCGTCAGTCCCGTCCCGCCCCATTGTGGCGGGTGCGGGCGGTCTCCCGCGCCCGCGCCGGGGCCGCCGCCGGCCCCGGCGCGGGGTCACGCATGGTCGGGCTCCTCGGCGTCCAGGTCGCGGGCCAGCAGGTCCGCCAGCTCGTCCAGGGCCGCGGCGGCGCCGTCGCCCTCGGCCGACAGCGTCACCTCCGTCCCCCGGGCGGCGCCGAGCGACAGCACGCCGAGGATGCTGCTCGCCGGGACGGGGGCGCGGTCGCCGACCCGGATGGACACCCGGACGGGCTGCCGGGCGGCGGTGTGCACGAAGATCTGCGCGGGCCGGGCGTGCAGGCCCTGCGCCGAGGCGATGACGACGCTGCGTTCGGGCATGGCGTGGCTCCTTCAGGGCTCGATCGTGACCTTGATGGCCGCGCCCCGGGTGACCAGGTCCAGGGCGTCGTGCAGCGCGTCCAGCGGGAGCCGGTGGGTGATGAGGTCCTCCACCTGCACCCGCCCGGACCCGATGAGCTCCAGCGCGCGCGCGTTGTGGGCGGGGCTCGACCCGTTCGCGCCGACCAGCGACAGCTCCCGGTAGTGGACGCGGTTGGCGTCGACGGAGATCACCGGGTCGTCCTTCGGCAGCCCGCCGAACAGGCTGACCCGGCCGCCGGGCGCCATCAGCCGCTGCGCCTGCTCCTGCGCGGCGCCGGACGCGGCCGCGGTGATCGCGACGTCGGCGCCGCGCCCCCCGGTGCGCGCGAGGACCTCCGCGACCGGGTCGGCGACGCTCGCGTCGATCGCGGCGTCCGGCTTGACCAGCGCGGCGGCCCGGTCCAGCCGCTCGGCGTTGACCTCGACGAGGAACACCCGGGCGGCGCCGCGGGCCCGCGCGACCCGCACGTGCAGGCAGCCGACCGGGCCGGAGCCGAACACCACGACGTCGTCGCCCTCGCCGACCCGCGCCAGCTCCTGGCCGTTGAGGACGCAGGCGAGCGGCTCGGCCACCGACGCCTCGGCGAACGAGACGCCGTCCGGGATCCGGTTCACCCCGTCCACCGCGAGCACCTTCGCCGGGACGATCATGTACTCGGCGAAGCCGCCGTCGTAGTGGTACCCCATCGACTCCTGCGCGGCGCAGACGGTCCGGCGGCCGCGCCGGCACTCCGCGCAGGTGCCGTCGGGGATCGCGGCGATGACCTGGACGCGGTCGCCCGCCGCCCAGCCCGCGACGCCGGCGCCGGTCTCGGCCACCTCGCCGGCGATCTCGTGCCCCATCACCCGCGGCGGCGCGATGTGGTGGTGCCCGAAGCGGGAGATCTTGACGTCGGTCCCGCAGGTCGAGCAGTTCCGGACGCGGATCTTCAGCTCGCCGGGGCCGGGCGCCGGCTCGGGCGCGTCCTCCAGCCGGATGTCGCCGGGGGCGTAGAAACGGGCGACCTTCATACGGTGTGTCCTTGTCCTGTCGTTCGGTGGTGTTCTGCCTGCGGTGCGAGCAGCGCGAGGACCTGCTCGGGCTCGGCCGCCTCGCGCAGCGCGCGGGCCCGGCCGGGGTCCATGAGGATCTCGGCCAGCTCGGCGAGGATCTCCATGTGCCCGCCGCCCCGCGCGGCGATCGCGATGCACACGGTCACCGTGTCGCCGTTCCAGTCGGTCCCCTCGGGGAACCGGACGACGGCGAGGGCGTCGCGGTGGATGAGGCCGCGCCCCGCGTTCGTGCCGTGCGGGATGGCCACGCCCTCGCCGAGGTAGGTGGAGATCGAGCGCTCCCGCTCCAGCATCGCCTCGACGTAGCCGGACTCGACGGCCCCGGTCTCCACCAGGACCCGCCCGCAGACGCGGACGGCCTCGTCGCGGCCCGCGGCGCGGGCGTCCAGCCGGATCGCCTCGGGTGCCAGCAGGGCCGCGGCCCGGTCAGGCACCGACCTCACCGCCGTCCTTGATCGCCTTGACGAGCCGGTCCACGGCGGGGTCGCCGATGTAGACCTCGAAGGTGACGACCGGGGCGTCCCCGGCGCCGCGCCGGGCGCGGTCGGCGAGCCCGGCGTGGGTGACGACCACGTCGGCGTCGCCGGGGATCGCGTCGACGGGCGTGTGCTCGACGGTCACGTCGCTCTTCTTCAGCGCCTTGCGCAGCTGCCCGGCGAGCATGACGCTGCTGCCCATTCCGGCGTCGCAGGCGATGACGAGTTTGCGGATGTCCTTGCCGTTCATGGTGGGTGTGCCTTCCATCGGACGTGGTGGTGGTCAGGACGCGGCCGCCTCCTTGGCGGTCCCTCCCGCGGCCTTGTTCTCGGCCGTCTTCTGCTCGGCCTCTCTGAGCTCGTCCTCGGCGCCGTCCTCCTTGGGCTCGGCGAGCCTGCCGAAGCCGAGCAGGGCGGCGCCGACGCCGAAGGACACGGCCGCCGACGCGAGCATGCCGGTGTAGACGCCGATCCAGTTGCCGACGCCGCGCGGCGTCTGCGCGAGGTAGGCGAAGATGCTGCCGGGGGAGGGCGTCGCGACGAGCCCGGTGCCGGTCGCCACGAAGATCGCCACGCCGGTCATGCCGCCCGCCATCGCGGCGAGGATCATCCGCGGCTTCATCAGGATGTAGGGGAAGTAGATCTCGTGGATGCCGCCGAAGAAGTGGATGATGGCGGCCGCCGGGACGCTCGGCCGCAGCCGCCGCGGCCCGAAGAACCAGTAGGCGAGCAGGACGCCGAGGCCGGGCCCGGGGTTGGACTCCAGCATGAACAGCACCGACTTGCCGGTCTCGGCGGCCTGCTGCACGCCGAGCGGGCCGAGCACGCCGTGGTTGACGGCGTTGTTCAGGAACAGCACCTTCGCGGGCTCGATCAGCAGGGAGGTGAGCGGCAGCACGTCGTGGTCGACGAGCCAGCTCACCCCGTCCCCGGCCCACTCGCTGAAGGTGTTCATGACCGGGCCGATCACCCGGTGGCCGGCGACCGCCATGGCGCCGCCGATGATCCCGGCGGAGAAATTGTCGACGAGCATCTCGAACCCGGTGCGGACCCGGTCCTGGACGAGCCCGTCGAACAGCTTCAGCAGGTACGCGGCGAGCGGACCCATGATCATCGCGCCGAGGAACATCGGCACGTCCGCGCCGACGACGATGCCGACGGTCGCGACGGCGCCGACCACCGCGCCGCGCTGGCCGTGCACCATCCGCCCGCCGGTGTAGCCGATCAGCAGCGGCAGCAGGAACTTGATCATCGGGTCGACGAGCTCGCCCAGCTCCTTGTTGGGCAGCCAGCCGGTGGGGATGAACAACGCGGTGATCAGACCCCAGGCGATGAACGCGCCGATGTTCGGCATGACCATCCCGGCCATCTTGCCGCCGACGCGCTGGACGTGCGCCCGGAACCCGGTGCCGGTGGGCTCCGGGGTGTACGTGGTGGCCATCTCGGGCCTCCTGTCGATCGGGGGTGGGTACTGAGATCCGTCAGGTGAGCAGGGGCCGGGCGAGGTCCGGCCGGGGGTGGATGCGCACGGTGTCGCGGTGGATCTCCGCCGGGCCCGGCATGCGGCCGGCCGGCGTCCGCACGGCCGCCGCGCCCCAGGCGAGCGCCTCGGCGAGCGCGGCCGGCCCGCGGGCCCCGGCCGCCAGGAACCCGGCGAGGAGGGCGTCGCCGGCGCCGACCGTGCCGAGCGGGTGGGCGACGGGCGCCTCGCCGGTGCGGACGCCGTCGTCGTCGACGAGCACGGCGCCCTCCGCGCCGAGGCTGACCAGGACGGTGCGGGCCCCCCGCGCCCGCAGCTCGCCGGCCGCCTCGACGACGTCGGCGACGGTGTCGACCGCGCCGCCGACCGCCTCGGCGAGCTCCTCCCGGTTCGGCTTGATCAGGTCGGGCCCGGCGGCGACGGCCGCGCGCAGCGCCGCGCCGCTGGAGTCGACCGCGACGCGGATGCCGTCCGGGGCGAACCGGCGGCACAGCGCGGCGTAGGTGTCGTCCGGGACGCCGGGCGGGAGGCTGCCGCAGCCCACCACCCAGCTCGCCGCGCCCGCCTCGGCGGCGACCACCGCGGCGAGCTCGTCCAGCTCGCCGCGCGACAGCGGGCCGCCCGGCTCGTTGAGCTTGGTGTCGACGCCGCCGGGCTCGGCGATCGTCACGTTGGACCGGGTGCGGCCCGCGACGCGGACGGCGCGGACCCGCATGCCCTCGGCGGCCAGCAGCCGGTGCAGCTGGTCGCCGTCGCCGCCGCCCACGGCGACCACGGCGGTCGAGGCGACCCCGTTGGCGAGCAGCGCCCGGGACACGTTGACCCCCTTGCCGCCCGGGTCCAGCCGCGCGGACCGGGCCCGGATGACCGCGCCGCGGGTCAGCACGTCCACCTCGATCGTCCGGTCGAGGCTCGGATTGAGCGTCACCGTCACGATCATGCGCGCGCCGTTCCGCGGACCATGTGGGTTCCCTTCCGTTTGATTTTGTTTCCCTTGTATTTATGCCCGTTTGGCGCCGTAGTCAAGGGGGTGAGTCCGCGCATGGTCGTTCAATCCGATCGTGGGGAGGATGATCGGAGGGGGTGCAGCGATGCGCGTGGCGGGAGTGTCGCCGTGAACCGGGGCGGGCCGCCCGGCCCGGCCGGGCGGGAGGCCGCGGGCGAGGACGCGGGACGGGCCGCGTCGGCCGCGCGGGAGATCGCCACCGCGCTCGCCGTCCTGGTCGTCTACCTGGTCTTCACCCACGCCTTCAGCGGGGACCGCGCGGTCAGCGACGCGCACGGGCGCGCCCTGCTGGAGTTCGAGCGGTGGGCGGGGCTGGACGCCGAGCGCCCGCTGAACGAGTTCCTCACCCGGCACGGATGGCTGGGCGCGGTCGCCGCGTGGGAGTACGCGACGACGTACGTGGTCGGCACCTTCGGGTTCCTGGCCTGGCTGTGGTGGCGCCGCAGCCCCGCCTACCCCTGGGCGCGCAACACGCTGATCCTGGTGACGCTGATCGCGATCTGCTGCTTCGCCCTGTGGCCGGCGACGCCGCCGAGGCTGCTGCCGGGCGAGGGGTACACCGACGTCATCGCGCTGCACCATCCGCCCGCCACCTGGGGCACCGGGGTCGTGTCCGCGGGCGCCAACCCGTACGCGGCCATGCCGAGCCTGCACATCGGCTGGGTCGCGTGGATCGGTGCGGCGGCCCTGCGCGCCCGGTGCGGCCGGTTCTTCACCTGGCTCTGCGCCCTGCACCTCGCCGTGACCGCCCTGGTGATCGTCGCGACCTCCGCCCACTACGTCGTGGACATCCCGGGCGGGCTGCTGCTCGTCCCCGCCGCCGCGGCCGCCGAGGCCGTGCGGGCCCGGCTCGTTCAGGGGCGGCTCGTTCAGGGGCGGCTCGTTCAGGACCGGCTCGTGCGGGGGCGCGGCCCGGCGGGGCGCGGCCCGGGTCGCCGGGAGCAGCGGGTGGCCGCCGCCGACGCGTTCTTCCTGCACGTCGAGAGCCGGGACGTCCCGCAGGTGGTGGGCGGGGTCGCCGAGTTCGCCGGCCCCGGGCCGCCCGCCGAGCGGGTGCGCGCGCTGCTCGCCGAGCGGCTGCCCGGGATGCCGCGCCTCACCCAGCGGGTCCGCCCCGGCGGCGCGCTGCGGCGGCCGCGCTGGGTCGAGGCCGGCGCCGTCGACCTGCGCCGGCACGTCCAGGAGGTGCGGCTGCCGGCCGGCGGGGGCCGCGGCGCGCTGGACGGCCTCGTCGCCCGCCTCGTCGCCGAGCCGCTGGACCACGGGCGCCCGCTGTGGCGGTTCTGCCTCGTCCGCCGCGGCCCGGACGCCCCCGACGCCGTCGTGATCCTCTTCCACCACGCCATCGCGGACGGCATCGGCGTCGTCGACATCCTGCGCGGCATCCTGGAGCCCGCCCTGCCGGAGGCGGCCCCGGCGCGCGGCCCCGGCGGGCTCGCGCGCGCCGCCGCCGTCCTGCCCGGCCTGGTCCTGCTCGGCCTGGACGGGACCGCGCGGACCATCGCCGTCACCGGGCCGCTCGGCCCCGAGCGCGTCTTCGGCACCGCCACGCTGCCGCTCGGCCGGGTGCGCGCGGTCGCCCGCGCCGCCGGCGTCCGGATCACCGACGTGCTCCTCGCGCTGGTCGGCGAGGTCGTCGCGGACGTGCTGGCGGCGCGCGGCGCACCGGCGGGCGGCCGGCCGCTGCGCGCCGCCGTGCCGATGACGCTGCGCGCCCCCGAGCCCCCCGGCCTCGGCCGCACCGCCGTGCCCGGCAACCTCACCGCCGCGCTCCGGCTCGACGTGCCCCTCGGGCGGATGCCCGTCCTCGACCGGCTCGCCGCGGTCCACGCGGCGGCCGAGCCGCGCCGCAGGTCCGGCCGCACCGCCGCGAGCACCGCCGCGATGCGGCTGATGGGCGCGCTGCCCCCGCCGCTGCACGCGCGCGCTGCCCGCGGTACCTACCGTGCGGGGTTCTTCGGTGGGATCGTTTCGAACATGCCGGGACCGCCGCTGCCGATGTCGCTCGCGGGCGCGCCGCTCGGCGACGTCCACCCGATCCTGCCGCTCGCCGACGGCGTCCCGTTCGCGGTGGGCGCGCTGAGCTGGAACGGGGCCCTGCACATCTCGGACACCGCCGAGCCGCGGGTGCTCCCCGAGGCGGCCGCGTTCCCGGACGGCCTCCTGCGGGCGTTCGAGCGGCTGGCCGCCGCCGCCGGCGCGGGCGGCGGCGCCGGCAGCGGCGCGGGCAGCGAGGCGCAGAGCGGGACGGCGTGATGGCGTGGTCCGTCGGCTTCAGCCTCGTCGCCGCGTTCCTGTTCGCCGCCGCCGCCGCGCTGCAGTACCGGGCCGCCCGCCGCGCCGTGCACGGCGGCTCGGACGCGAGCGCCGCGCACGGCCTGATCCGCCGGCTGGTCCGGGACCCGGTGTGGCTGACCGGGTGGGGCGTGAACCTGGCGGGCTTCTGCACGCAGGCGGTCGCCCTGCACTTCGGCTCCACCGCCATCGTCCAGCCGCTGCTGGTCACCCAGCTCGTCTTCACCATCGTGCTCGGCACGGTCGGCACCGGGCGCCGCCCCGCGCGGCTGGACCTGCTCGGCGGCCTCGCCGTGTCGGCCGGCCTCGCGGCGCTGTTCACGGTGCCGGGCGCGATCCCGCCGGAGGGCGAGCCGTCCCGGCCGCGGATCCTGCTCGCCGGGCTGATCGCGGCGCCGGCGGTCGTCGTGCTGTCCCGCGCGGCGTGGCTGCGCGCGGGCCCGGTCCGGGCCGCGCTGCTCGGGGTCTGCGCCGGGCTGTGCTTCGCCGCCACCGCCGTGCTGATCAAGCTCACCACCGCCGACCTCGTCGACCGCGGCGTGGCCGCCACGGCGGTGGACTGGCCCGGCTACGCGCTCGCGGGCAGCACGCTGCTCGGGCTCGTGCTGGAGCAGCGGGCGTTCGCCGCCGGGTCGCTGCCCGCCGCGATGACCGCGATGACGATGACCAACCCGATCGCCTCCTACCTGGTCGCCGCGCTGGCGTTCGAGACGCTGCCGCCCCGCACCGCGGCCGCGTTCACCGCCGTCTCCCTCAGCGTCCTGCTGCTCACCTGCGGGGTGGCGCTGCTGTCGCGGTCCGCGCACGCCGGCGGCGGCCGCGACGACCCCCCGAGCCTCCCGGCGTAGCGCCGGCCGGTCAGGCGGTGGCGGCGGCGCGGCCGCTGCGCACCAGCCAGCTCAGCATCAGCATGAGGTCGAGGCGCCCGTCGGTCTCGGCGAACCGCCCGCCGGTCAGCTCGGTGATGCGGCGCAGCCGGTACCGGACGGTCTGCTCGTGGATGTGCAGCCGCTCCGCCGCGATCACCGCGTTGTCGCCGCACTCCAGGTAGGTCAGCAGCGTCTCGGCGAGCGGCTGCCGGCGGGCCGGGGCGAGCTCCAGCAGCGGCCCGAGGACGGCCCCGGCGGTCGCGCCGACCAGTTCGTCCGCGGCGAAGGCGGCCAGCGCCGCGATGTGGTCCGCGCACCGGACCGGGGCGTCGCCGGGCAGCATGCCGCGCTCGGCCAGCGTCAGCGCGTGCCGGGCCCAGCGCAGCGACACCGCGCCCTGCCCGAGCGGCACGGTCGGGCCGATCGCGGCCGTGCCGAGCCGGCGCAGCACCGGCCACAGCCGCTCCTGGCCGGGGCCCTCCGGGTCGGGCACCACGAGGAACGGGACCGGCGCGTCCCACCCGGCCAGCACACCGGGCGGCAGGATCCGGGCGCCGGCGGGCGCGCCGGCCGGCAGCGCGATCAGCGCGATGCTCTTCGGCGGGTCCCAGCGGGCCGCCGCCGCCAGCTCGGCGATCGCCTCCGGCGCGGGCGGCGGCTCGCTCACCAGCAGGTCCCGCAGCCGGTCGCGGCGGCGCTCCCGCTCGGTCGCCAGCTGGCCCTGCTGGCGCGCGTAGCCCTGCGCGGCGGCGTCGGCGACCCGCGCGAGCAGCATGAACAGCGAGTCGGTCAGCCGGCTCAGCGTCTCCCGCGACCAGCCGAGCCGGTAGGCGTCCTTGATGAAGCGGCGGCAGGCGACCTGGCTGCTCACCCGCATCGCGTTCTGCAGCGCGGCGAGGCTGCGGCCCTGCCGGGCCTCCTCCTCGCCGAGCCGCATGTACAGCTCGGTCAGGGTGCGCGCGTCGGCGTCCGGGTGGTCGACGGAGTCGATGAAGAACGCGACGGTGTCGCCGACCGTCCGCTCCACGCGCTTGGCGTACTCGCCGCCGTCGTCGCCCGCGTACTCGGGGACCTGGTCGCGGATCTCCCGCTCCATCTCGTCCACGGCGGCCTGGAGGTGCTGCCGCAGCATCTCCGGCAGCTCGGCGGGCATCGGCCCTTCTGTCATCCGCGGTTCCGTTCGGCGGGTTCGGGGGCGGGACGGATCGGCCTCACCCTAAGCAAGAAGGGGAACGCTGTCATCACCGGCCCCCGGCCGCCGCCGGGCGGTCAGGTCCGCGCGGGCTGCGGCGCCGCGCCCGGTCCCGCGGCCGGGCCGGGGCCGGGGCTCGCGCGGTGCCGTGCGGTGAGGCGCCGCCCGAGCCGCTGGGCCGGGCGCTCGACGTACCGGTGCGCCAGGGCCGCCGACACCAGGACGGCCGTCGCCAGCGCCGCGCCCCAGGCCGCCCGGACGGGCACGGGCAGGCCCCACGTGTCCTGGCCGGCCGCGTACCAGACCACCTGGACGACCAGCGGGTGCAGCAGGTAGAGCGAGTAGCTGACCAGCCCCGACCACACCAGGAAGCGGGGCATGCGGCGGTGCCGGAGCGCGAGGCCGACCAGGAACGTCGCCCACGCGGCGGCCACGGCGGCCGACCAGTCGGGGCCGAGCGGGTCCGGGTTGGCGTGCAGCGCCCAGGTCGTCGGGGTGCGCATGCCCGCCAGCAGCGAGAGCACGGCCACGAACGCGACCATCGCCGCGGCCGGGCCGCGCCGGAGCCGCCCGTCCTGGATGCCGCGGACGGCCGTCCCGGCGAACATCGTGGCGATGACGCACAGGCTCTCGATCGCGCCGATGCGGCTGTTGAGCACGAGCAGCGTCAGCGCCAGCCCCGCCACGACGACGACGCCGGCGCGCCGCACGGCCCGGTGCCGGGTGAGCATGGCGCCGAGGCCGCCCACCAGCAGCAGCGCGGCGGCGAGGATCGTGCCGCCCGGCCACCGGGAGGCCAGCAGCCCGGACGGCAGCGCCACGCCGAGGATCGCCGCGCCCACGCCGAACCCCAGCGCGACCCGGGCGCTGGAGCGGTGCACGCCGGCGACGAACATCGCCGTGATGAGCAGGTAGAACACCATCTCGTAGGACAGCGTCCAGAGGACGTTGACGGCGTTGGGCACGCCCAGCAGGTCCTGCAGCATCGTCAGGTGGGCGAGGGCGGACGCCCAGGGCCGGTCGCCGAGCGCGGCGGGCAGGCCGTAGCCGACGCCCGCCGCCGCGAGCGTCAGCGCGAGG
Organism: Actinomadura geliboluensis; assembly: GCF_043197915.1. NCBI lineage: Bacteria > Bacillati > Actinomycetota > Actinomycetes > Streptosporangiales > Thermomonosporaceae > Actinomadura > Actinomadura geliboluensis. The sequence goes on from NZ_JBICUA010000012.1 coordinate 144,613, forward strand.
ACCAGCGACACCGCCCAGGCCGGGTACAGCCGGAAGAACCGCCCCGCCCAGAACTCCCGGACGCTGCCGCGCCGCTGCAGCGAGAACGGCACGACGTAGCCGCTGACGAGGAAGAACACGAAGACGCCGTAGCGGCCGAAGTCGAACCAGGGGCTGGCCGTGCGGCGCACCTCGGGCAGCAGCACGTCCAGCGAGTGCTCGAACACCACCACCAGGGCGGCCAGGCCGCGCAGGGCGTCGAGCCACTCCATCCGAGAGGCCCGGCCCTTGGGAGCGGCAGTCGTCGTTTCGGCGGGAGGCAGGGTGTTCGTCGGCATCGGGGGCCACCATAGGGGCCGAACCGTTACCGTCCCTAACGGGTGAATGAGATTTTTGTGCGATAGCAGTTGTCTTGGATGACTCAGTGTGACGGGTGCGGAACGCCTGAGGAGCGCCGGGAGCAGGGCCGTCGCGGGGCCGGGCGCGCGGCCGCGGCGGAGCCGTTCCGGGGGCACGGATGTGATCAATGCCACACCGTCGCGGGCGGGCTCCAGGCTGGGTCAGCGGACGCCGACGACGCCGTACATCACCGGGGCTCCGGTGCGCGTCCCGCCGGTGAGCGGCGTGATCCCGGGCGGGAGCGGGCGGAACGGCCCGAGCAGGCGCGCCACCTCCGCGCCGCCGCGCGGGTACAGCGCGACGCCGCTCGCCTCCCGGTACGCCCGCGCGGCCTCGGCGACCCCGGCCGGGGCGAAGTCGGCGGTCAGCTGCGAGACGACCACGGCGCTGCCCGGCGCGGCCGCCGCGGCCAGGCCCGCGACGAGGTCGGCGGCGCCCGGCAGGAAGTGCGGGACGGACGACAGCACCAGCGCGACGGGCTCGGCCGGGTCGATCAGCCGGCGCACCTCCGGGCTGCCCAGCACCGCGGCGGGGTCGCCGATGTCGGCCCGCAGCGCCGCGATGTTGCCGTCGTCGATCAGCAGCGCGCGTGCGTGCGCGATGACGAGCGGGTCGTGGTCGACGTAGACCACGCGGGTGCCGCAGATGTGCCGGGCGGCCATCTGGTGGACGTTGTCGGCCCTGGGCAGCCCGCATCCGAGGTCGAGGAACTGGCGCAGGCCGCGCTCGGCCAGCAGCCGGACCGAGCCGGCGAGGAACGCGCGGGCGGCGCGGGCCGCGTCCGCCGACTGGGGGAGGACGTCGAGGATCCGGTGCGCGAGCCCGCGGTCGCAGGCGTAGTTGTCCTTGCCGCCGAGCAGGTAGTCCTGGACCCGCGCTGGACCCGGCCTGTGCAGGGCGAGCGGGGTCTCCGCCGCCCGTGTCCCGGCCATGGTCATGTGGTTCACCTATCGCCTTCACCGAAGGGAGGAGTGCAATGGCTCCTTTCCGACGGTAGGCCGCACATTCGGCGAGGGTGCCACCGGGGCCGTCCGGCGGCCCGGCCATCGGGAGCTCCGGTGGCCACATCGGGCCGGACGCGTTTCGCGGTGCTCTGCCCGTTCTGGCGGCGGCCAGGACGCGCATCAGGAACGCGGCGGCGGAACGGACCGTCGCCGCGCGTGCACGGCTCGGGGCGCACGGGCCCGCCGTATGGCCGGATCCGGCCATGACATGCACTTAACGGACACGGTCGAATTCCTGTCGAAATCCCGTCCGGCGGTCGTTCGGCCGGCGGTCGTTCAGCCAGCAGGGTCCCGCCACATGAGCCAGACCGGCGGGCAGCCCCGTCCGGGCAGGGCCAGCTCCCGGGTCACCCGGAACCCGAACCGCTCGTAGTACGGGACGTTGGTCTCCTTGGAGCTCTCCAGGTAGGCGGGGACGCCTTCGGCGTCGCACCGGTCGAGCCGGGACCGCAGCAGCGCGCCGCCCAGGCCGCCGCCCTGTGCGGGCGGGTCGGTGCCGAGCACCGCCAGGTACCAGTGCGGCTCCCGCGGGTGGTGCCGCTCGATCTCGCCGAGGGTGCGCAGCGTGGCCGGCACGCGGGTGCCGAGGATCCGCAGCAGCGGCACCGTCTGCGCCGCCTGCAGCCGCAGCGGCACCCGCCAGTGGCCGGGCGGGTCCCACAGCGCGGCGGCCTCGGCGGCGCCGCCGCGCCCGGCGGCCTCGGTGGCGCCGTGCCGCAGGTGGACCCGCCGCAGCAGGACCTCGAACAGGCCGGTCAGCCGGCGCACCCGGGTGGCGTCGTCGGGCAGCAGCCAGCGCCAGACCGGGTCGTCGTCGAAGGCGCGCCCGAGCAGCGCGGAGATCGCCGCGGCGTCCTGCACGCCGGCCGTGCGGACGGGCGGGGACGGCGGGGGCGGGGACGTCATGGGCGCGGCCTCCTGTCGGGGACGCGCCGATCCTCACCGCCGCCGCGCCGCCGCGTCAAGGACAGCGGTCCCCGCGGATCCGGGTCAGCTCCTCCAGGACGAGGGAGGTCCCCACCCCGACCAGCCAGATGTCCTTGGCGAGCGCGATGCCCTGCTGGGTGGGGCGGATGCCGCCCTCCTCCCGCATGCCGGGCAGCCGCAGGTAGAGGCCGGTCAGCCCGGCGGCGAACGCGGTCAGCGCCGCGCCCGCGAGCAGCGAGGGCACGAACGGGGCGATCAGCGCGGAGCCGAGGGCCATCTCGGCCCGGCTGAGGTTGCGGGTGAAGTCCCGCGCGTCCTGCGACTCCAGGAACGGGTAGGCGGCCTTCGCCATGCCGTGGGTCTGTTCGGCCGACTCGTCCAGGGCCTTGTGCTTCGACAGCCCCGAGTTCAGCACGAACGCCCCCACGGCCAGGCGGACCGGCATCTGGTGAGCACGAGCAAGAAGACGCATCGTTCCCCATCACGGTCGGGAGAGTTCGGGCGCAGGGCATCATTCCCGCCGTCGGCCCCCTACACCTGAACCCGGGTCAAGTCTCGGCCTGCCGAGGGGGCTACGCGCGCAGGTACACCCGGATCGCGGTTCCGCCGGGGCCGGTGTGCATCCGGACGAGGTCGGCGAGGTGGTGGACCAGCAGGATGCCCCGGCCGCCGTGCGGGCTCATGTGCGCCGGGCGGCGCCCGGCCAGCGGGTCGGTGATCGTCCCGGCGTCGCGGACCTCGCAGACGACCTGCCCGTCCTCGGCCCACAGCCGGGCGGTGCCGGACCCGCCGCCGTGCAGGCAGGAGTTCGCGGCCAGCTCGCTCACGGCGAGCTCCAGGTCGCCCACGGCGTCGGCGCCGAGGCCGAGCCGGGCGGCCCAGCGGCAGGCGAACTCGCGGACGCGGGGGAGCGCGTCGAGGTCGAAGCTCATCGCGACGGCGCCGGACGGCTCCGGCAGCGGCCGGTTGTAGGCGCGGATGACGCGGTGGGGCGCGTAGTCCTCGCTGACGTGCTCGCCGTGCCGGTCGATGAGCACGGGGTGGGTGGCGCGGGCGTCGGCGAGCGCGACCTCGTCCAGCCCGGCCGTGTCGTAGGGGCACAGGATCGACACGCCGCGCCCGGCGAAGGCCAGGTTGATCAGCGCCTCGTGCTGCGCGCAGGCGGGGTACTCGGTGGCGGTCCGGCCGGGCCAGATCGGCTCGCCGATGATCCGCACCCGGCCGCCGTGGTGCCGGTCGGCGAAGCCGCGCAGGACGCCGGGGATGATCCGCCCCGGGTTGCGCCCCGCCTCGGCCATGTCCAGCCAGGTGACCTCGCGGGCGGTGGGGCCGAGCGCGTCGCGCAGCAGCTCCAGGCGGCGGCCGGGGACCGCGACCGCGACCGGCTCGCCCGCCGCGCGCCCCGCCCGGACGAACGGGACGGTGCCGGCGAGGTACTCCTCGTCGTCGCGGTAGAAGAGCGCGGGATGGACGAAGGGGCCCTGCGGCATCACGCCCGGTCCACCGGGCCTGAGGCTCATCGTGCGGTCGCTCCGTCCGAGGTCGCTGCGGTCGCCTGCATCCGGTCGAGGGTACGCGGTCGCGGGCGGCCGTGCGACGGCCCGCGTCCCCGTTCCGGCGGCCGGCGGCGACTGGTCCAGACCAGTTGGTACCCGGCGCCGACCGGGAGAAACGGGCCAAATACGTAAAATCCGGCCGGATCGGATTACTCGCCGCGGGTCACCGGTCCGGCAGCAGCGCGGCGTCGACGACGTCGGACAGCAGGCCGCGCCTGCGGTAGGCGGCGCGCTGCCGCTCGGCGCCCGTCCCGCCGGTGAGCAGCCGCCGGACGCCCGCGGTGACGAAGCCGAGGTCGCCCGCCGCGCTCAGCGCGGGCAGCGCGTGCGCCAGCAGGTCGCCGGCGAGCGCCCGCTGACCGGCGGCGCGGCCGGTGCGCACGTCCAGGCCCCGCCCCGCCAGCCCGTTGCGCGCGGCCAGCCAGTAGGCCGCGCGCAGCATCTCCTGCGGCGGGTCGGGCGCCCGCTCGCCGCCGGCCACCGCGCGGGACGCCTCCCGCACCAGCGCCCGGATCAGCGCGGCGAGCACGGCCGCGTCGGCGGCGGTCGGCGCGACGTCGGCGAGCCGGACCTCCACGGTCGGCAGCCGCGCCGACGGCCGGACGTCCCAGAAGATCGTCCCGGTGTCCATCAGGGCGCCGCAGCCGAGCAGCGTCCCGACGAGGTCGTCGTAGTGGGCGGCGGAGTCGAAGTAGGGCGGCGGGCCCGCCACCGGCCAGCGGGCCCACGCCATCGCCCGCCAGCAGGCGTGGCCGGTGTCGCGCCCGGCCCAGTACGGGGAGTTCGCGGCGAGCGCGAGCAGCGTCGGCAGCCACGGCCGCAGATGGTTGCCGACCTGGACGGCGTGCTCGCGGTCGGGCATCTCGACGTGGACGTGGCAGGAGCAGATGCTCTGCTCGTCGTCCAGCCCCCGGTACACGGCCAGGCTCTCGGCGTAGCGGGCGCCGGCGCCGATCGGCGCCGGGATCACCTCGCCCAGTACGGGCGTCCCGGTGGCGGCGAGCCGCACGCCCTCGGCCGCCGCGGCCGCCGCCATCGCGGCCCGCATCGCGCGGACCTGCTCGCGGAGCTTGTCCAGGTCGTCGCACGGCGAGGTCTTGGCCTCGGCGAGGAACGCCACCAGCTCGGTGGAGGCGCGCTCGCCCAGCGCCGCGCCGGCCCGCCGCACGACGGCGGCGGCACGGGGGACGACCTCCCGGGAGACGGGATCGACGACGAAGTACTCTTCCTCGATGCCGAACCGCAGGGCCTTCCACCACCTCGGTCTCGGGGCGACTCAGGCGGCCACACTCACCTCGACCGTACGTGGCCGCCGCCGAGCCCGCACCTGGCGGACAGACCGTAATCCGAGTGGAAAGGGATCTTCTTGACCCGATCTTGACCCCGCGCGGGGCTTAGCGGCCCGGCCCCGCGTCGACGAAGTACATCGCCAGGGCGATGATGTGCGTGACCACGACCACGCCCATGCTGAAGAAGAACAGCATCTTGGCCGGGCCGTGCGGGAAGACCGCCCCGTGCTTCAGCTCGCCGCGCTCGCGCTGGCGCGCCGCGATCCGCTCCTCGATGGGAGGGCGACCGAACGCCATGGCCGCCCCGCTACTGTCGGGGGTCGTCGACGATGACGTCGGTCATGATGTCGACGGCCAGCGCGACGATGCCGCCGACCACGGTGATCGCGGCGCCCACGCCGAACACGATCCAGTCCGGGCCCATGGTGATGCCGACACCACCGACGACGAAACCGACGAAGATGATGGCCACGGCGACCCAGGACTTCGGGCGCCCGGCGTGGCTGCCAGTCGACATGCGTTGGTTCCTCTGCAAGGTTCTGGAGGGGCGGTACGTGCCCGAACTCTAGCAACGTCCCTAGCCACAGGGCCTTCCGGGGTACCCGTTGATCACTTCGGGGGCCGGCCGCGGGCGGCGGATCAGACGAACGCCCCCATTCCGGTCGCCGCGCGGCCGACGATGAGCGTGTTGATCTCCCGGGTGCCCTCGTAGGAGTACAGCGCCTCGGCGTCGGCGACGAAGCGGCCGATGCCGTAGTCGAGGACGATCCCGTTGCCCGCCATCAGCTCGCGCGCCCAGCCGACGGCCTCCCGCATCCGGGTGGTGCAGTACGCCTTGGCGAGCGCCGAGTGCTCGTCGCGGTACCGGCCGGCGTCCTGGAGCTGCGCCAGCCGAACCACCATGCCGAGGCAGGCGGTGGCGTTCCCCAGCATCCGGACCAGCAGGTCCTGGACGAGCTGGAACCGGGCGATCGGCCGGCCGAACTGCTCGCGCTCCACCGCGTAGTCGCGGGCGATCTCGTAGGCGGCGAGCATCACCCCGACGGCCTGCCACGCGACGCCGCTGCGCGTCCGGCGCAGGATCGCGGCGGTGTCCTTGAAGGTGTTCGCGCCCGCGAGCCGGTCGGACTCGGGGACGCGGCAGTCCGCCAGCACGATGTCGGCGTTCTGCACCGTCCGCAGCGCGATCTTGTTGCGGATCGGGGTGGCGGTGAACCCCGGCGTGCCCTTGGCGACGACGAACCCCTTCACCTGGTCGTCCGCCTCGTCGCGCGCCCACACGACGGTGTGGTCGGCGAACGTGGCGTTGCCGATCCAGCGCTTGGCGCCGTTCAGCACCCAGTGGTCGCCGTCGCGGCGGGCCGTGGTGCGCAGCCCGAGCGCGACGTCCGACCCGCCCTCCGGCTCGGTGAGCGCGAACGCGCCGATCTTCTCCATCCGCCCCATCGCGGGCAGCCACCGCTCGCGCTGCTCGGGGGAGCCGCAGCGGCCGATGCTGCCCATCGCGAGGCCGGTGTGGACGCCGAAGAACGTCGCCATGGACGGGTCCACCCGCGCCATGTCCATCGCGAGGAAGCCGGTGAGCAGGCTGCTCGGCTTCTCCCCGGGGCACTCGTCGTGGGCGAGCCCGGCGATGCCGAGCTCGCCGTACTGGGGGATCAGGTCGAACGGGAACTCCGCCCGCGCCCAGCAGCCGTCGGCGATCGGCGCGACCTTCGCCTCCAGGAAGGCGCGCACCCGGCCGACGATCCGCTGCTCGCGCTCGTCGAGGAGTTCCTGCATGTGGTAGAGGTCACCGGGGAGAGAGTCCAAGGTCATGACGCCCCTTTTCCCGGCCCCCGTGCCGCTAACCGGGCCCCGGGGGGGCGGCCAGGGCACCGGCCGGCGGGGACCCGGGGGCGGGCCCGGGTACTGGTCAGCGGGACCCGCTTTAGAGCCCCGTTCGGTCGCTCACCTACGATTTCCGCCATGACGGTGCCGCCTGAGGAACTCGAACTGGCCGCCGCCTTCCCCCCGGCCGAGCGCGACCGGTGGCGGGAGATGGTGAAGGGGGTGCTGCGCAAGTCCGGCGCGGCGACCGACGACACCCCCCTTGACGGGATCGAGGGTCTGCTGACCCGCGAGTCGTACGACGGGGTGCCGGTCGCGGCGCTCTACACCCGGGCCGACGCCCCGCCGGGACGCCCCGGCCTGGCCCCGTACGTCCGCGAGGTGCGGCCCGACGGCGAGGGCATCGCCGGCTGGGACGTCCGGCAGCGGCACGCGCACCCCGACGCCGCCGCCACCCGCGAGGCGATCCTCGCCGACCTGGAGAACGGCGCCACCTCGGTCTGGCTGCGGCTCGGCGACGGCGGCCTGCCCGTCGCGGCCCTCCCCGACGCCCTGCGCGGCGTGCTGCTCGACCTCGCGCCCGTGGTGCTGGACGCGGGAGCGGCGACGGCCGAGGCGGCCGGCGCCTTCCTGTCCCTGGCCGCCGAGCGGGGGAACGCGGCCGACGCGTCCGGAAGCCTCGGCGCCGACCCGCTCGGGCTCCAGGCCCGCACGGGCGCCCAGGGCTCGCTGGAGGAGGCCGCCGCGCTGGCCGTCCGGTGCGCACGCGAGTTCCCCAGGCTCCGCGCGATCACCGTGGACGGCACCCCGTACCACGACGCGGGCGGCGCGGACGCCGAGGAGCTCGGCGCGGCCGTCGCCGCCGGCGTCGCCTACCTGCGCGCCCTGACCGGCGCCGGGCTGAGCGTGGACGAGGCGTTCGGGCAGCTGGAGTTCCGCCTCGCCGTCAACGCCGACCAGTTCTCCTCGATCGCCAAGCTGCGCGCCATGCGCCGGCTGTGGGCGCGGGTCGCCGAGGTCAGCGGCGCCGCCGACGGGACGGCCGCCCGGATCCACGCGGTCACCTCGGCGGCGATGATGACCCGCCGCGACCCGTGGGTGAACATGCTCCGCACCACCATCGCGGCGTTCGCGGCCGGCGTCGGCGGCGCCGACGCCGTCACGGTCCTGCCGTTCGACGCCCGCCTCGGGCTGCCCGACGACTTCGCCCGCCGCATCGCCCGCAACACCCAGACCCTCCTGCTGGAGGAGTCGAGCCTCGCCCGCGTCGTCGACCCGGCCGGCGGGTCCTGGTACGCCGAGAGCCTCACCGAGGGCCTCGCCCAGGCCGCCTGGACCTGGTTCACCGAGATCGAGAAGGCCGGCGGCCTCGCCGCGGCCCTGGAGTCCGGGCTCGTCGCCGACCGGCTCGCCGCGACGTGGGAGCGGCGCCGCGCCGACATCGCCCGCCGCAAGGCGCCGCTCACCGGCGTCAGCGAGTTCCCCAACCTCGCCGAGGCGCTGCCCGAGCGCGACCCCGCCCCGGCGCAGCCGGGCGGCGGCCTCCCGGTGGTGTCGTACGCGCAGGACTTCGAGGCCCTTCGCGACCGCTCCGACGCCCACGCCGAGGCCACCGGCTCCCGGCCCCGGGTGTTCCTGGCGACGCTCGGGCCCATCGCCGTGCACACGGCGCGCGCGTCGTTCGCCGCCAACCTCTTCCAGGCGGGCGGGATCGAGACGGTCACCGGCGCGCCCGAGGAGTTCGCCGCGTCCGGCGCCGCCGTCGCCTGCCTGTGCTCCAGCGACAAGGTCTACGCCGATCGGGCCCGGGACGCCGCGCGGATCCTGCGCGACGCGGGCGCGGTGAAGGTCTGGCTCGCGGGTAAGGGAACCTACGAGGGGGTCGACGCCCGCGTGTACGCCGGATGCGACGCGATCGGGGTCCTGGAGACCACCCTCCACGATCTGGGAGTGAACGAATGATCCCCGACTTCACCGAGATCGACCTCGGGACCGCGCCCCCCGCCGACGAGGCCGCCAAGCGGTGGCGCGCCGCCGTCGCCGACGCCACCGGCGGGGACCCGGAGGCCCAGACCTGGGACACCCCGGAGGGCATCGGCGTCAAGCCGCTCTACACCGGCGACGACCTGGCCGGGGTCGACTTCCTCGACACGCTGCCGGGCATCGCGCCGTACCTGCGCGGCCCCTACCCGGCGATGTACGCCACCCAGCCGTGGACGATCCGGCAGTACGCCGGCTTCTCCACCGCCGAGGAGTCCAACGCCTTCTACCGCCGCAACCTCGCGGCCGGGCAGAAGGGCCTGTCGGTCGCCTTCGACCTCGCCACCCACCGCGGCTACGACTCCGACCACCCGCGCGTCGCCGGCGACGTCGGCATGGCCGGGGTGGCGATCGACTCCATCTACGACATGCGCCAGCTGTTCGACGGCATCCCGCTGGACAAGATGAGCGTGTCGATGACCATGAACGGCGCCGTGCTGCCCGTCCTCGCGCTCTACATCGCCGCGGCCGAGGAGCAGGGGGTGAAGCCGGAGGCGCTGGCGGGGACCATCCAGAACGACATCCTCAAGGAGTTCATGGTCCGCAACACCTACATCTACCCGCCGCAGCCGTCGATGCGGATCATCTCCGACATCTTCGCGTTCACCTCGCAGCGGATGCCGAAGTACAACTCCATCTCGATCTCCGGCTACCACATCCAGGAGGCCGGGGCCACCGCCGACCTGGAGCTGGCCTACACCCTCGCCGACGGGGTCGAGTACATCCGCGCCGGGCGCGAGGCCGGGCTGGACATCGACGCGTTCGCGCCCCGCCTGTCGTTCTTCTGGGCGATCGGGATGAACTTCTTCATGGAGGTCGCCAAGCTCCGCGCCGCCCGGCTGCTGTGGGCGCGGCTGGTGAAGACGTTCGGGCCGCGGAACCCGAAGTCGCTGTCGCTGCGGACGCACTCCCAGACGTCGGGCTGGTCGCTGACCGCGCAGGACGTGTTCAACAACGTCGCCCGCACCTGCATCGAGGCGATGGCCGCCACGCAGGGCCACACCCAGTCGCTGCACACCAACGCGCTGGACGAGGCGCTGGCCCTGCCGACCGACTTCTCGGCCCGCATCGCCCGCAACACCCAGCTCCTCCTGCAGCAGGAGTCCGGGACGACCCGCACCATCGACCCGTGGGGCGGCAGCGCCTACGTCGAGCGGCTCACCTACGACCTCGCCCGCCGCGCCTGGGCGCACATCACCGAGGTCGAGCAGGCCGGCGGCATGGCCAAGGCCATCGACGAGGGGCTGCCCAAGCTGCGCATCGAGGAGGCCGCGGCCCGCACCCAGGCCCGCATCGACTCCGGGCGGCAGCCGGTCATCGGCGTCAACAAGTACCGGCCGGACGCCGAGCAGGAGATCGAGGTCCTCAAGGTCGACAACGCGGCCGTCCGGGCGCAGCAGATCGACAAGCTCCGCCGGCTGCGGGAGGAGCGCGACGAGGGCGCCGCCCGGTCCGCGCTGGACGCGCTGACCCGCGCCGCCGAGGCCGCCGAGGGCGGCACCCGCCCGCACGGCCTGGAGCACAACCTGCTCGCGCTCGCCATCGACGCGGCCCGCGCCAAGGCCACCGTCGGGGAGATCTCCGACGCGCTGGAGCGGGCGTACGGGCGGCACGCGGCGCAGATCCGTACGATCTCGGGTGTGTATCGGGAAGAGGCCGGCGAGGTGACGAGCATCGAGCGGGCGCGCGCCGCGACGGCCGCGTTCGAGGAGGCCGAGGGGCGCCGCCCCCGCATCCTGGTCGCCAAGATGGGGCAGGACGGCCACGACCGCGGCCAGAAGGTGATCGCGACCGGGTTCGCCGACCTCGGCTTCGACGTCGACGTGGGCCCGCTGTTCCAGACCCCGGCGGAGGTCGCCCGGCAGGCGGTGGAGGCCGACGTGCACATCGTCGGCGTCAACTCGCTCGCCGCCGGCCACCTCACGCTGGTGCCCGCGCTGCGCGAGGAGCTGGCCGCGCTCGGCCGCTCCGACATCATGATCGTCGTGGGCGGGGTCATCCCGCCGCAGGACTTCGCCGAGCTGCGCGCCGCCGGCGCCGCGGCGATCTTCCCGCCGGGCACCGTGCTCGCGGACGCGGCACTCGGCCTGCTGGACGACCTGGGCGCCGAGCTGGGGCACGTCGCGCGGTGAGGCCGGGGCTCGACGACTACGTCGCCGGGGTGCGGGAGGGGTCGCGGGCGTGGATCGCGCGGGCGGTCACGCTCGTGGAGTCGACCCGCCCCGACCACCGGGAGCTGGCGCAGAGGCTGCTGGTCGAGCTGACCCCGCACGCGGGGAACGCCCGCCGCGTCGGGATCACCGGCGTGCCCGGGGTCGGCAAGTCCACGTTCATCGACGCGCTCGGCACGAAGCTGACGGGGGAGGGGCACAAGGTCGCGGTCCTCGCGGTCGACCCGTCCTCGACCCGGACGGGCGGCAGCATCCTCGGCGACAAGACCCGCATGCAGCGCCTCGCCGCCGACCCGGACGCCTTCATCCGGCCGTCGCCGACGGCCGGGACGCTCGGCGGCGTCGCGAAGGCCACCCGCGAGGCGATGGTCGTCATGGAGGCCGCCGGGTACGGCGTCGTGCTCGTCGAGACGGTCGGCGTCGGCCAGTCGGAGACGACCGTCGCCGAGATGGTCGACTCCTTCCTGTTCCTCACCCTCGCCCGCACCGGCGACCAGCTCCAGGGCATCAAGAAGGGCGTCCTGGAGCTGGCCGACGTCATCGCCGTCAACAAGGCCGACGGCGAGCACAAGATGGAGGCCAAGCGCGCCGCCCGGGAGCTGTCCGGGGCGCTGCGGATGCTGCGCAGCGACGAGCGGGTGCGCGACACCCCCGTCCTGACGTGCAGCGCCCGCGAGGGCACCGGGCTGGACGAGGTGTGGGGCCTGATCGTCGAGCACCAGGAGCGGCTCCGCGCGTCCGGCGAGCTGGAGGCCCGGCGCCGCCGCCAGCAGGTCGGCTGGACGTGGGCGATGGTCCGCGACCGGCTGCTCGGCGAGCTGCACGCGCACCCCGGCGTCCGCGAGCTCGTGCCCGGGCTGGAGCGGGACGTCGCCGACGGGACGCTCACCCCGGCCCTGGCCGCCGACCGCATCCTGGCGGCGTTCACGCGGGACGGCTGACCCGGGTTCCCGGCACGGGATGTCCGGGGTCCCGGTCGCGGCGGCCCGGGATCCGGTACAAAAGTCGGATGGACGTCATCGCGCTCGATGCTCCGACCGACGCGCAGATCCGCGCGTGGCACGAGGTGGTCGCGGCCGTCCACGCCGCCGACCCGGCCGGGGAGCCCGCCCCGGACCCGGACGCGACGGCGCGGCGGCTGCTCGGCGCCGACCCCGGCTCGCGGCAGCGGCTCTGGGCGGTGGCGGACGGCGGCCGGCTGCTCGCGGTGGCGGCGCTCCGGCTCCCCGGCGAGCCGGGCGCCGGCCGCCCCGGCGAGATCGACGTCCAGGTCCGCCCCGAGCACCGGCGGCACGGGCTCGGCGGCCGGCTGCTCGCCGCCGCCGCGGGCGGGCTGCGCGCCGACGGGCGCGCCAGCGTGATCGCGCAGGTCCTCGCCGGGACCCCGGCCGTCCCGTTCCTGGAGTCGCTCGGCTTCGAGTGCGTGCTCACCCTGCGCGGCATGGTGCTGCGGCTGGCGGACGTCCCCCCGGAGCGCGTCGCGCGCCTGCTCGCCGAGGCGCCCGCCGGGTACCGGCTGGCCCGCTGGCGGGGCGTGGTGCCGGACGCGCACGCGGCGGCCCTGGCCCGCGCCAAGTACGCCATGGCCGACCTCGCCGAGTACGAGGGCACGCAGTGGGACGCGCACCGCGTCCGGGAGATGGCCGAGGTCGTCGCCAAGCGCGGCGACGAGCTGTACACGGTCGCCGCGCTGCACGGCGGCGCGATCGCGGGGTTCACCGAGGTCGTCGTCCCGCACGACTCGGCCGGCCGGGCCGCGCAGTACGACACGGCGGTCGTCCCGGAGCACCGGGGCCGGCGCATCGGCATCTGGGTGAAGGCCGCGATGCTCTCCTGGCTGGCCGCCGAGCGCCCCGACGTGCGCGAGATAGAAACGGACAATTCGGGCGACAATGCGCACATGATCGCGGTCAACGAGGAGCTGGGATTCCGCACCGAGCGCGAGTCCCTGGAGTACCAGGCCCGGGTGGCCGCCCTGCCCTGACCGGCCGCTCCGGCCCGAAAACACCTTGCCGCCGCGGCCCGCCGCTCGGCATTCTTGGGGAGGCCGTTCCGGGAAATACCCGGCGGCCACGGAATTGCCGAAGCATTTCCCCATAGTTCACCGGAAGAACGCCGCGCCGTCGGCATTCTCCATTCTGCTCCGTACTACGGATCCGGGAATGGAGGGGTTCGGCGCGGGAGGATCCGGGTTCGAATCCCGGTGGGGGAGCGGCACACGGGCAAGGAGGTGACCCGGTGAACGTGCTCGTCCTGAACGCGTCGTACGAGCCCTTACAGAGGGTGGACCTGCGGCACGCCATCCGCATGCTGGTGCGCGAGGTGGCGGTCGTCGAGGAGGCGGAGGAGGGCCGGACCTTCGGCCGCTTCCCGGTGCCGCGGGTCCTGCGGCTCGTCCGGTACGTCGCGATGCGCTGGCGGCACGGCAGGCGGCCGCCGTGGAGCAAGCGCGGCGTGTACCTGCGCGACCGGGGCCGCTGCTGCTACTGCGGCGGGCGCGGGAACACGATCGACCACGTCCGCCCGCAGTCCCGCGGCGGCGGCGACACCTGGGAGAACACCGTCCTGGCGTGTGGGAAGTGCAACAACCGCAAGGCGGACCGGACGGTCGCCGAGGCCGGGCTCCGGCTGCTGCGGCCGCCGCGGGTCCCGCGCTGGGAGGAGCTCGTCGGCCCCTGACGGGGCGCGTGACGGGGCGTGGGGCAGGGGGCGGGACCGCCGGACGGCGGTCCCGCCCCCTGGGCGTCTCGTACCATGTGCCCGGTCTCGGTGACTCTCGCGTGACAGTGTGTGTTTTGGGGAAGCGTCTGAGGCTAAATGGGCGATTGTGGTAGCGTGCCGCCAATCTTGAGCTTTGTTATCTAGGAGTGATCTGTGGCGGCCCTCGATCCCGGTGGCAGGACGGCCCGTGCGGCGCGCGGGCGCACGGCGAAGCGCCTGGCGGCGATCGCGCTCGCGGTGGGCGTGTCGGCGGTGCTGCCGCCCGCGTCCGGGGCCGCCGCGAGGCTCCCGCAGGAGCCGAAGGACCTCAAGAAGGAGTACGCCAAGCTCAAGGAGCGCTCGGAGAAGCTGTCGAAGGAGTACCGGGGCGAGCTGGTCACCCTGGAGGAGGCGAAGAAGGCCGCCGAGCGCGCGGGCGCGGACGCGGAGAGGACCGGCCGCGAGTACGACGCGGCCCGCGTCGCCGTCGCGCGGATCGCCTCCACCACCTACATGACCGGCCGGCTCGACGTGATCCCGATGGTGTCCTCGGCCGAGCCCGGCGCCGCCGTCCGCGACGCCGCCGTCATCGAGCACATCACCCGCAACAACGGCCGCCGCATCGCCGAGCTCGAGATCCTCAACACCAAGGCGGCGCAGTCGCGCGAGGCCGCCAAGAAGAAGCTGGCGACGGTGAAGAAGGAGATCGACGACCTGGAGGGCCAGCGCGCCCGGGTCAAGAAGCTCCTCGCCAAGTACAAGCCCGAGGTGACCAAGGCCCCCGTGAGCGGCGGCGGCACCGGGCGCCCCGACGGGGTGAGCGGCAGCAAGTCGCCGATCGTGGGCAACTCCATGACCTCGCGGATGCGCACCGTGCTGCTGGAGGTCGACGGCAAGTTCGGCCCGTTCCCCACCATCGGCTGCGCCCGCCCCGGCGACCCGCAGGACCACGGCTCCGGCACCGCCTGCGACTTCATGGAGAGCACCGGCGGCAAGATGCCGAGCGCCTCAGCCCAGGCCCACGGCGACCGGGTCGCGCAGTACGTCATCGACAACGCGTCCCGCCTCGGCATCAAGTACGTCATCTGGAAGCAGCGCATCTACGACATGCGCAGCAGCGGCGGCTGGCGCCAGATGGAGGACCGCGGCAGCGTCACCCAGAACCACTACGACCACGTCCACGTCTCCGTCCTCTGACCCGGCGCCCGATCGGGCTACTGAGGGTCGAGGTCGACGACGGCCGCGTCGCGGGCTGAGCGGGCGGCGGCCTCGATGACCTCCAGCCCCGTGATCGCGTCGGCGAGCGTGGCGGGCGGCGCCGCCCCGTCGCGCAGGGCGCGGACGACGCCCGCGTAGAACTCCTGGTAGGCGCCGGGCGCGGTGGGTTCCGGGGACGTCTCGCCGGGTGTGCCCAGCAGCCCGTAGGCGTCGGGGTCGGCGATGCCGAAGCCGGGGTCCTTCGGGGTGAGGCCGGCGCGCAGCTGCTCCTCCTGCGGGTCCATGCCGGAGACCGTGTAGGACGCGCGGCTCCCGAGCACCCGGAAGCGCGGGCCGAGCTGGGCGGCGGTCGCGCTCATCCACAGGTGCGAGCGGGCGCCGCCGGGGTGGGCCAGCGCCACGAACACGTCGTCGGGGGCGGTGGCGCCGGGCCGGCGGGTGTCGATCTCGGCGTAGACGCGGGAGGGGCGGCCGAACAGCGCCAGCGCCTGGTCGACGAGGTGGGAGCCGAGGTCGAACAGGATGCCGCCCGCGTCGCGGGGGTCGGTGCTCTCCTTCCAGCTCTCCTTCACCTCGGGCCGCCAGCGCTCGAACCGGGACTCGAACCGCCCCACCTCGCCGAGCGCGCCGGACTCGATCAGCCGCGCCGCCGTGACGTAGTCGCCGTCCCAGCGGCGGTTGTGGAACGGGAACACCGGCAGGCCCCGGACGGCGCTCAGCGCGGCGAGGGAGCGGGCGTCCGCCGCCGAGGCCGCGACCGGCTTGTCCACCACGACCGGGACGCCGGCGGTCAGCGCCGTCCGGGCCAGCGGCACGTGCTGCCGGTTCGGCGCTGCGACCACCACCAGGTCGTAGTCGCCCGAGGTGCCCCACAGCCGGTCCGCGCCGTCCAGGACCTCGGCCTCCGGGTACCGCTCCCGCACGGCCCGCTGCCGCTCCGGGGAGCCGGTGACGACCGCGGCGAGCCGCATCCCCGGCACCGCGGAGATCAGCGGGGCGTGGAACACCGAGCCGCCGGTGCCGTATCCGATGAGCGCAACTCGCAGGTCCATGCCCCGATCATGACCGATGCCGCCGCGGCGGCCGGGCGGCGGGGGTCGGATCGGCGGGTCGCGTGCGCCGGAAGGGGGTAGGGGAGTCGTAGGCTTTCGTCCGGGGTTGTGCCGGATCGAGGGGGACACGTTGCCCAAGCCAGTGCTGCTGACCGTCGACGACGATCCGGGCGTTTCCCGGGCGGTGGCGCGGGACCTGCGCCGCAGGTACGCCGAGACGTACCGGATCGTCCGCGCGGAGTCGGGGCCGCAGGCCCTGGACGCGCTGTCGGAGCTGCGGCTGCGCGGCGACGACACGGCGGTGCTCCTCGCCGACTACCGGATGCCCGGCATGGACGGCGTGGAGTTCCTGGAGCGCGCGATGGACCTGTTCCCGTACGCGCGCCGCGTCCTGCTGACCGCCTACGCCGACACCGACGCGGCGATCCGCGCGATCAACGACGTCGACCTCGACCACTACATGCTCAAGCCGTGGAACCCGCCGGAGGAGAAGTTCTACCCGGTGATCGACGAGCAGCTGGACGCGTGGGGCCGCCTCGACCGCCGCCCGCCGGCCGAGCTGCGGGTGGTCGGGCACCGCTGGTCGTCGCGCTGCTACGAGGTCCGCGAGCTCCTCGCCCGCCTCCAGGTGCCCTACAGCTGGGTGATGGACACCGACCCGGAGGGCGCCGAGCTGGTCGCGGCCGCCGGGTCGCCGGAGCTGCCGCTGGTGGTGACCGCGGACGGGACGGCGCTGTCGGCGCCGTCGGACGCCGAGCTGGCCGCCGCGGCCGGGGTGCCGAGCACGCCGTCCACCGGGTTCTACGACCTGATCGTGGTGGGCGGCGGGCCGTCCGGGCTCGGCGCGGCCGTGTACGGCGCGTCCGAGGGGCTGCGGACGGTCGTGGTGGAGCGCCGCGCCCTCGGCGGCCAGGCCGGGCAGAGCTCCCGCATCGAGAACTACCTGGGCTTCCCCGACGGGGTGAGCGGGGCGCAGCTCGCCGACCGGGCCCGCCGGCAGGCCGACCGGTTCGGCGCCGAGCTGCTGCAGGCCGGCGAGGTCGTCGGGCTGGAGTCGCGCGGCACCGCGCGGGTGGTGCGGCTGTCGGACGGCACGGAGATCGCCGCGCACGCCGTCATCCTCGCCAGCGGCGTGTCCTACCGGCGCCTCAACGCCGAGGGCGTGGAGGACTTCGTCGGGCGGGGCGTGTTCTACGGCGCCGCGCTCACCGAGGCGCCGTCCTGCGAGGACGAGGAGGTCGCCGTCGTCGGCGGCGCCAACTCCGCCGGGCAGGCGGCGGTGCACCTGGCGAAGTACGCCAGGAAGGTGCACATCATCGTCCGGGCCGACGGCCTGGAGAAGTCGATGTCGCACTACCTGATCGAGCAGATCTCGGCGACGCCGAACATCGAGGTGCACACGGGCAAGACGGTGTGCGCGGCGGAGGGCGCCGACCGGCTGGAGCGGCTCACGTTCGCGTCGGCGGCCGGGAAGAAGACCATCGACGCGCACTGGCTGTTCGTGTTCATCGGCGCGGAGCCCGGCACGGACTGGCTGGACGGGTTCGTCGAGCGCGACGCGCGCGGGTACGTGCTGACGGGCCCCGACCTGGTCGCCGGCGGGCGCCGCCCCGCCGGGTGGCCGCTCGTCCGGCAGCCCTACCACCTGGAGACGAGCGTCCCCGGGGTGTTCGCCGCGGGCGACGTGCGCTCGGAGTCGATGAAGCGCGTCGCGTCCGCGGTCGGCGACGGCGCGATGGCCGTCGCGCTCGTCCATCGCTACTTGGAGCAGGCATGAGCACGGCATCGCCGGAGGAGCTGCGGGGGCTGTTCCTCTTCGAGGACCTCGACGACGACAAGCTCGGCTGGCTGTCGCTGTGCGGGACGGTCGCCGAGTACCCGGCCGAGGGCGTCATCTGCGCGCAGGGAGACCCCGCCGAGTTCCTCTACGTCCTGCTGGACGGCGAGATGGCGATGACCCAGACCGTGCGGGGGCACGCCGTCGAGGTCAGCCGGACCGACCGCCCCGGCACCTACGGCGGCGCCGTGCAGGCGTACCTGGGGCACAAGATCGAGCAGAGGTACCAGCACTCGCTGCGGGCGACGCGCCCGGCGCGGGTGTTCGTGCTGCCCGCGCTGAAGTTCGCCAAGGCCGTCCGCAAGTGGTTCCCGATGGCCACGCACCTGCTGGAGGGCATCTTCTTCGGGATGACCAACGCGCGGCGGATCGTCGACCAGCGCGAGCGCCTCACCGCGCTCGGCACGATCACGGCCGGGCTCACCCATGAGCTGAACAACCCGGCCGCGGCCGCCGCGCGGGCCAGCGCGGAGCTCGGCGAGCGGCTGCTCGGCGCGCAGCGCGGCCTCGCCGACCTCGCCGCGCAGGGCGTCGACTGCACGCATCTGAGCGCGCTCGTGTCGCTGCGCCCGGCGCTGCCCGCGCCGCCGGCCGGCGGCCGGCGCAGCCCGCTGGAGGTCAGCGACGCCGAGGACGAGCTGGGCGACTGGCTGGAGGAGCACGGCGTCCCCGACGCCTGGGACCTCGCGCCGGGCCTGGTCGCCGCCGGGGTCGGGACCGAGCAGGCGGAGGAGGTCGAGCGGGCGGCCGGCGGGCACCTGCCGGCGGCGATGCGCTGGCTCGCCGAGGTGATGGAGGTGACGCAGCTCCAGACGGAGATCTCCGAGGCGATGGGCCGCATCACCGCGCTGCTGGACTCGGCGCGCCAGTACTCCCAGCTCGACCGCGCCCCCTACGGCCGGGCCGACCTGCGCGAGCTGCTGGACAGCACGCTGACCATGCTGAAGCGCAAGATCGGCCCGGACGTGACCGTGAAGCTCGACTACGACCCGGAGCTGCCGCCGGTGCCGGTGTTCGCGGCGGAGCTGAACCAGGTCTGGACGAACCTGATCGTCAACGCGCTCTACGCGATGCAGGGCGCGGGCACGCTGACCATCCGGACGGCGCGCGTGAACGACCACGCGCTCGTGGAGATCGGCGACACCGGGACGGGCATCCCCGACGAGGACGTCGACCGGATCTTCACGCCGTTCTTCACCACCAAGCCGGTCGGGCAGGGCACCGGGCTCGGCCTCGACATCTCCTGGCGGATCGTCGCCGACCGCCACGGCGGCGACATCAAGGTGGCGTCCTCGCTGCCGGGCGACACCCGCTTCCAGGTCCTGCTCCCGCTCACCGAGCCCGCCGCCGAGAACTCCGGCGACGGGTCCGGCGGGGCGGCCGGTGAGGGCTCCGCGGGGTAGGCGGGGCGGCGCGGGCTACTCGAAGAGGTCGGGCTGCTCGCGGGTGATCTGGTCGTAGAGCGGCTGGTAGTTGATCCAGCCGACCAGGTCGTTGCCGATCTGCTCGTGGGTGAGGGCGGCGTTGTCGTGCTCGATCGGGACGACCTGCCCGGCGGCCTTGGCGAGGAGCTGCACCTGGCAGGAGCGCTCCATCGTGATGAACCACCAGGCCGCGGCGTCCACGGTGTCGCCGACGGTGAGCAGCCCGTGGTTGCGCAGGATGACGGCCTTGTGGCCGCCGAGGGCGGCGGCGATGCGCTTGCCCTCCTCCAGGTCGGTGACGACGCCGGTGTAGTCGTCGAACAGGCCGTGGTCCTGGTAGAACGCGCACACGTCCTGCGTGATCGGCTCCAGCTTCTGGCCGAGCGCCGACATCGCGCGGCCGTAGGTGGAGTGGCTGTGCGCGGCGGCGACCACGTCCGGGCGGGCCTGGTGCACCTGCGAGTGGATCGCGAACGCGGCCTCGTTCACCGGGTAGCGGCCCTCGACGACCTTGCCCTCGTGGTTCACCAGGATCAGGTCGCTGACCTTGATGTGCTTGAACGACATGCCGAACGGGTTGACCCAGAAGTGGTCGGTGCGCTCGGGGTCGCGGGCGGTGATGTGCCCGGCCACGCCCTCCTCGAACCCGAACTTGCCGAAGATGCGCAGCGCGGCGGCCAGCCGCTCCTTGCGGTGCCGGCGCTCGTCCGCGACGTCGTCGAACGCGGGCGGCAGCCGGAAGATCAGGTCGGTCGGCAGCTTCTCCAGGAACTCGTCCTCGTCGGACATCGGGGCCTCCTCGCCTCAGCCTGCCCCCACCGAACACCATGCGGCGGCGGCCCGGCTAGACCGGCGGCGCCCAAGCCGCGCGGGGCCGGTTGTCCGGCCGGGACAACGGGGGCGCAGAATGGGGGGATGGAGCCCGGCGCGGGCGACCGGTTCCTCCGGTTGCTGATCGAGCACGGCGACGACCCGGCGCTGCTGGAGGCGACGGTGCGCGCCGCCCGCGGCCGGTCGGAGCTGGTGGCGGCGCTGCCCGAGGAGGAGACCCGGCGGCACACCCGCGCGCTCGTGCGCGGCGTCGTGTCCGCGCTGCGCGGCGGCGGCCCGAGCGAGGAGGTGCTCGCGGCGGCGGCGCGGCTCGGCTCGGACCGGGCCCGGCAGGGGGTGCCGGTCGAGGCGTTCCTGGACGGCTTCCAGGCGGGCCGCGCCCACCTCGTCCGGACGGTCGTCGCCGGCGGCCGCCGGCTGGGCGTCCCCGACGCCGAGCTGCTGGACGGGGTGACCCGCATCGACGAGATCACCACGGCGCTCGTCCACCGGATGGTGCAGGCGCACCGGGTCGCCGAGCTGGAGCTGGCCCGCACCGCGCGGGAGACCCGCGGCCAGCTGCTCCGGCGGCTGCTGCACGGGGAGGCGGTCGCGGTCCGCGCGCCGCTCGACCCGGCCGCCGCGTACCACTGCGTGGTGTCGGACGTGAGCGACCCCGAGGTGGCGGCGCGGCTTGAGGAGGAGCTGACCGCCGCGGCGCCCGGCCTGTGCGGGCTCGTGGACGGCCGGTTCGCCGCCCTGGTCCCGCGCCTGCCGGACCCGGTGCCGTCCGGCCCGCTGCTGGTGGCCGCGCCGCCCGCCCGGCCCGCCGGGGTCGCGCCCATGTACCGGCTCGGGCGCCGCGCGCTGCGGGCGGGCGCCGCCGCGGGCCTCACCGGGATGCGGGAGCTGGCCGACCTGGCGCTGCTCACCGTCACCGCGGCCGAGCCGGAGCTCGGCGGGCTGCTCGCCGTCGCGCTGCTGTCCGGACTGGACCAAGACGACCCGTTCCACCGGGAGCTGGCCGAGACGGCGCTGGCCTACCTCGACCACGGCGGCCGGATCGGCCCGACGGCGGCGGCGCTGCACGTCCACGGCAATACGGTGAAGTACCGGATCCGCCGCTTCCAGCAGCTGACCGGGCGGCCGCTGCTCGACCCGGCGGGCGGCGCGGCGGTGGCGCGGACCGCGAACCGGTGGTGGGCCCTGCACCGCTGGCTCGCCGATGCCCGATCATGATGGAGCGAGGAGAACGGAGACACGGGTGAACGCACCGAAGATCGGCGCCGTGCTGTGGCCCATGCGGTCGTGGCCGGAGGCGGGGGAGCCGTGGCGGCGTGCCGAGGACCTCGGGTTCCGGCACGCCTGGGTGTACGACCACCTGGCCTGGCGGGGCGCGACGCCCTGGTACGACGCGTACACGACGCTGGCCGCGGCCGCCGCGGTCACCTCCCGGATCCGGATCGGCACGCTGGTGACGTCGCCGAACTTCCGGCACCCCGTCCCCACCGCGCACGCGATCAAGACGATCGACCATGTGAGCGGGGGCCGGCTGACCGTCGGGATCGGGTCCGGCGGCACGCACCGCACCAGCGACGCCGGCGTCCTCGGCGGGCCGGAGTGGTCCCCGGACGAGCGGGCGTCCCGGTTCGCCGAATGGGTGGAGCTGCTCGACCGGCTGCTGACCGGGCCGCGGACGACCTTCGAGGGGACGTACTACAGCGCGCGGGAGGTCGTCGAGGAGCCCGGCTGCGTCCAGCGCCCCCGGGTGCCGTTCCTCATCGCGGGGAACGGGCCGCGCGGGATGCGGGTCGCCGCCAGGCACGGCACCGGCTGGGTGACCAGCGGCCACGCCGAGGGCAGGGAGCCGCAGGAGGTCGTCCGGTCCCGGCTCGCCGCGCTGAAGGCCGCCTGCGACGCGGAGGGCCGCAAGCTCGACGACCTCGTCCTGATGACGGGGTTCACCGGGGAGCCGTGGCTGGCCTCGCCCGGCGCGTTCGCCGACCTCGCGGGCCGCTACGCCGAGCTGGGCATCACGGAGATCGCGCTGCACTGGCCGCGCCCCGGCACGCAGTTCGACGCCGACATGAAGGTGTTCGAGGCCGTCGCCGCCGAGCACGGCGGGGCCGGCTGATGCCGTTCGTGCTGCTGGCGTTCGCGATCGCCTTCGAGGTGACGGCGACGCTGGCGATGCGGGCCTCGGAGGGGTTCACCCGGCTGTGGCCGTCGCTGATCGTCGTGGCCGGGTACCTGGTGTCGTTCGTCTTCATGGCCAAGGCGCTGACGTCGCTGAACGTGGGCCCGGTCTACGCGATCTGGTCCGCGCTCGGCACGATCGGCGCGTTCGCGGGCGGCGTGCTGCTGTTCGGCGAGCAGCTCAAGCCGCTCACGATCGCCGGCGCGGTCATCATCGTGATCGGGGTCATCGTGATGAACCTCGGCGGCGGGGTGCACCAGGGCTGACCCCGCCGGCCCCCACCGGGCCCCGCCGCCGGTCAGGCGGGCTCGGCGAGGGTGGTGACGCGCTGCTGCTCCAGCTGGCCGGCGATCAGCTCGGTCGGGGTGCAGCCCGACAGGGCGCGGAACTCGCGGTTGAGGTGCGCCTGGTCGTAGTAGCCGCAGGCGGCCGCGGCGTCGGCGAGCCCGGCGCCGCCGGACAGCAGCTCGACGGCGCGCCGGAACCGCAGCACCCGCGCCATCACCTTGGGCGGCAGCCCCACCTGCTCGCGGAACCGGTGGGTGAGGTGCTTGCGGCTCCAGCCGACGTCGGCGGCGAGGTCGCCGACCGTGACGCCGGCGCCGCCGTCCAGCAGCCGCCACGCCCGGGCCACCTCCGGGTCGGGGGCGGGGCCGGCGTCGAGGCGGCGCAGCAGGAAGGCGTCCAGCAGGTCGAAGCGGGCCGCCCAGGACGGGGCCTCGGCGAGCCGCTCGACCAGCACGCGGGCCTCGCTCCCGAGCAGGTCGGGCAGCTCCACGGCGGCGTTGGTGAGGCGGGCCATCGGCACGCCGAGCAGCGAGTAGGCGCCGAGCGGGGTCACGTCGAGCTGGATGCCGCGCTGCCCGCCGGGGCTGAGGTACATGCCGTGCCCGTCGTGCATGCCGGCCACGAACGACCCGTACGAGCGGTCGCCGACGCCCGGGTCGGGGACCGCCAGGTGCAGCGGCGGGCCCATGTTGAGGATCACCACGGTGGTGCGGGTGGGCAGCGTGCGCATCCGGCTCGGGGCGGCGAGCGTCTCCCAGTAGCCGTCGTAGGAGCGCAGGAACGGGCGCAGGGCCGGGTGGGGGCGCCCCCGCGCCAGGTACCAGCCGCCCCGGTCGGTGACCGCGACCGCTCTGTCGGTCATGCCCCCAGTCCTACCACGCGGGACCGACGGAACCGGCTACTCGTACATCTGGCCGCACACCGCGATCCGGGCGAGGTCGGCCCAGGTCATGGTCGTGATCGGGCGGACGTAGGAGCGGGCCGGCGGCTCCCCGGGCCGCGGCGGCAGCGGCACCCGGGCGCCGTCGGCGGCGTCCCAGCCGCCGAGGCTGCCGGCCACCGCGCACTCCAGGTACGTCGCCGGGTCGAAGTTGTACCAGCGGGCCGGGGTGGCGCGGGCGCCCGAGCCCGGCGGCCGGGGCGCGTCCGCGCCGAACCGCGCCCGCGGCCCCGGCGGGTGGACGAGGAAGTCCTCCAGGTCGGCGATCTGGGACAGCAGGACCCGCTCCCAGTCGGCGTACCCCTCCGGCTCGGCGCCGGGGAGCGCGAGGTCCTTGCCCGTCCACGCGGGGTCGAAGGCGGCGGGCGGCGTGGTGGACGCGGCGGCGAACATCGCCGCGACGTCGTCGGGCTCCAGCCGGGACTGGCCGCTCAGCGGAGCGCTGACCTTCCACAGCGACCGCAGGAACGCCGACAGCGACCAGGACGCCGCGCGGGCCTCCTGGCCGAGGTGCAGGAAGACCAGGTACAGGTCGCGGTTGGTGCGCACGGCCGGCCCCGGCGGCCCCTCCACCCAGTACGACTGCTTGTGCTGGACGCCGCTCTCCATCACCAGGACCTGCGCCAGCGCCGCGATGCGCGAGTCGTGGGCGGCCACCTGGAAGGTGTTGCCGAGGTCGTCCCGGCGCATGACGTCCCAGGTGTGCATGCGGCTCCTTCACAGGTCGCGGTGCGGACTCCACGGCCCCGCACAGAAAGTGTGCCATTCCGGACGCCGACCGCCAGTAGCGGCCATATCACTTTCCGGACTCGAAGTCGTGGCCCTCCGCTCATGCGGTACGCGGCGGAGAGGGGTACGGGTCCGGCGGCGGCCGCCGCCGGACCCGTACCGGTACCGCTCAGCGCTTGGAGCGGTGGATCACCTGCAGCTCGGTGAACCCGTACAGGCCCCACGGCCCGTTCTCGACGCCGACGCCGCTCCACTTGAACCCGCCGAACGGCTGGCTGGGGGAGAGGGCCAGGTGGGTGTTGACCCACGCGGTGCCGCACTCCAGCCGCCCGGCGACCTCGGCGGCCCGGTCGGTGTCGGTGCCCCACACCGAGCCGGACAGCCCGAAGTGGGTGCCGTTGGCGCGGGCGAGCGCGTCCTCCAGGTCGGTGTACCTCACGATGGGCAGCGCGGGGCCGAACTGCTCCTCGTCCACGATCCGGGTGCCGTCGGAGAGGTCGGCGAGGATCGTCGGCTCGAAGAAGTAGCCGGGGCCGTCGATCGGCCGGCCGCCGGCCGCCGCGCGGGCGCCGCCCGCGAGCGCGTCGGCGACCAGCTCCGACACCCGCTCGTACTGCGGCCTGTTGTTGACGGGCCCGTACTGGACGCCCTCGTCCATGCCGTTGCCGACCTTGGCGGCCTTCGCCCGCTCGGCGAGGGCGTCCACGACGTCGCCGTAGAGCGCGTCCGGCACGTACACCCGCTTGATCGCCGAGCAGACCTGGCCGTTGTTCTGGAACGCCGCGCCGAACAGCCTGTCGGCGACGGCGGCCGGGTCGGCGTCGTCCAGCAGGATCGCCGGGTCGTTGCCGCCGAGCTCCAGCGTGACGCGCTTGAGGTCGGGCGCCGCCGCCGCGGCGACGCGCTTGCCGGTCGCCACGCTGCCGGTGAAGCTGATCTTGCGCGGGACGTCGTGCGCCGTCATCCAGGCGCCGAGGTCGTCGCCGCCGGTGACGACGTTGAGCACGCCGGGCGGCAGCACGTCCCGCAGCACCTCGCCGAGCTTGAGGCTGGACAGCGGGGTGAACGGGGACGGCTTGAGGACGAGCGTGTTGCCCGCGAGCAGCGCCGGGGCGATCTTCCACACCGCGAGCAGTAGCGGGAAGTTCCACGGGGTGATCGCGGCGACGACGCCCATCGGGCGGCGGACGACCTCGACCAGCGCGTTGTCGTCGTCCTGGATGACCTCGCGGGGCAGCTCCAGGTCGGCGAAGTACTTCAGCCACACGCCGGCGCCGACGACCTCCATGGTCGCGTCGGCGAGCGGCTTGCCCTGCTCCAGGGTGAGGATGCGGCCGATCTCCTCGGACCGGGCGAACATGACGTCGGCCGCCGCCAGCAGCGCCTTGCGCCGCGCGGCCTCGTCGCGGCGCCAGTCCGCGTAGGCGGCCTGCGCCGCGGCCATCGCCGCGTCGAGCTGCTCCCTGGAGGCGTCGGGCGCCTGCTCGGCCACCTCGCCGGTCGCCGGATTGATCACCCCGAAGGTGCCGGGCGCGTCCACGGCCGCGCCGTCGATGGTCATCGAGAAGGTCTCGGACACCGTTGATCCTCCGCTCAGGGGGTTACCGAACGAGATTCAGTATTCACCTTCGACGCCCGTCTGACGAGACGTGCCACGCCCCGGACCGCTGCCGGGGCGGGGCGGCGCGCCGGTGGCCGGATCCGGCGAGATCCCCGCCCGCGGCGCCGAACGGAGTGATGATCATCACATGCGATCACGTCTCACCGCGGTGTTCGCCCTCACCCTCGCCCTCGCCGCATCCGGCGGGGCGACGGCGGCCGCAGCACCCACAGCGTCACCGCCCGCGCCCGTACCGTCCGCGCGGTCCGCGCCGCAGCTGGCCGACCCGCGTCCCTGCACGGGCAAGCCCGGCTTCACCTGCTCGTTCCTGACCGTCCCGCTCGACCACCGCGACCCCGGCAAGGGCAGCCTGAGGCTCCAGGTGGCCGCGGCGGACAACGCCCGCGCGCCGAAGGGGGTCCTGCTGTTCCTGACCGGCGGGCCGGGCCAGCCCGGTGTCCCGTTCATCGACGGGATCACCGCGCGGCTGCCGGAGCTCGCGAAGAACTACCGGTTCGTCATGGTCGACCAGCGCGGCACCGGCGACTTCGGCGCCATCGACTGCCCGAAGCTGCAGGCCGAGGTCGGCAGCAGCGACATCGAGCCGCCCGCGCCCGCCGCGGTCGCCGAATGCGCCGGCGTCCTCGGGGACCGGCGGCACTACTTCACCACCGAGCAGACCGTCGGCGACCTCGACCTGCTGCGGCGGGCCCTCGGGGCGCGCAAGTGGACCGTGGACGGCGTCTCCTACGGCACCATGACCGGCGCGAACTACGCCCTCCGGTACCCGCAGCACGTGAGCAAACTGGTCCTGGACTCGGTGCTCCCGCATGTCGACCCGCAGGGCGACGACATGCTCTACCTCACGGGCCTCCGCGCCACCGCGCGCGTCCTGCGGGACGCCTGCACGGCGGCGCCCGCCTGCGGCTTCGACCCGGCGGAGGACCTGGCGTGGCTCGCCCGGCACCGCGACGACGCGGTCCTCATCTGGGACATGCTGGTGACCTACGAGTTCCTCGACCCGACCTACCGGGACGAGAACTCCCTGCCGGGCGGCGCGGGCGACGCCGTGGCGGCCGTCCATGAGGCGCGCCACGGCGACCCGGCGCGGCTCGACCGGCTGCTGCAGATGCTGAACTCCGGCGGCGACGACGTCACCCGGTACAGCTCCGGCCTGCACATCGCGACGATCTGCGGCGACGGCCACTTCCCCTGGGGGACGTCGGAGACCCCGCCCGCCGCCCGCCCCGCCGCGCTGGAGCGGGCGCGCAGGCACCTTCCCGCCCGCGCCACCTGGCCGTTCACCGCCGACACGGCCGTCGGCAACGGGTTCGTCCAGGAGTGCCTGCACTGGCCGTGGTCGCGGCACACCGCCGAACCGCACCGGACGAAGCTCTCCGTCCCGGTCCTGCTGCTGAGCGGCGACCGCGACCTGTCCACGCCGCTCGAATGGGCGCGGGAGGAGCTCCGCAACGCCCCGCGCGGCCGGCTCGTCGTGGTGAAGGGCGCCTCGCACTCCATCCAGAACCGCGAGCGCGGAACGCAGGGGCGCGAGGCGGTCTACCGCTTCCTCAACGGCTGAGCCTTCACGAGGCGCAGACGCGGTCCAGCAGGTCCCGGTAGCCGCGCAGCGCCAGCCGGAGCCGCTCGGTGTCGGCCTGCCCGCCGCCGTCGAGGCCGTCCGACAGCGCCCGCCGGTGCGCGGCGATCGCGCGGCCGAGGGCCTCGGCGGCCTCGGCGGCCAGCTCGTCCGCCCGGCGGACCGCGGCGCCCGGATCGTCGACGAACGCGGACTGCACCTCGCGCCAGCGCTCCCGGAACCGCTCGGTCTCGGCCGGGTCGAACAGCCCGTCCGGGACCGCGGCGGGCCCGGGGGCCGCGAGGGGCCCGGTGTCCACGGTCGGTCCGGTGTCCGCGGCCGGTCCGGTGTCCGCGGTTGCTCCGGTGTCCGGGGCGGGCTCGGGCTTCACGGCGGGCATGGGGTCCGGGGCCGTGTCCGGGACGGGCTCGGGCGCGTCCGCCACCGGGGGCTCCGGTGCGGGACCGGCGACGCGGGTGTCGCCGGGCAGGCCCGGGGCCGGTACTCGCTCAGCGTGCCGCCTGTGCTCCATGGGGTCAGCTCCTCGGGGTCTCGGTGGACGCCGGCGCCTCGGGCGCGGGCGCGGGCCCGTCCGCGGCGTGCCGCCCGGCCCGTTCCCGGCCGGGCGTGCCGAGCAGCTCCTCGAACAGGGCGCGGTAGTGCACCATGGCCTGCCGCAGCTCCTCGGTGGACGCCTCCCTGGACGCGGCCCTGCCGCCGATCGCGTGGGCGCGCCGGTAGTGCTCCATCGTGCGGCCGTGCTCCACGGACAGGTGGGCGACCTTCTCCTCGAACCCGTGCGTGGGGTAGCCGCGCTCGCCCATCACGACCGTGACGAGCCCGTCGGCCTGCTCGACCGCCGCCGCCGGCGTGTCGACGAACCGCTCCTGAACGCGGACCCACTGCTCGTGGTACTGCTCGCGCTTGCCCGGGTCCAGCTCGCGCAGCTCCAGCTCCTCGTGGCGCCGCTCGCGGGAGAGCAGCTCCCGCTCGGCGGCCGCGCGGCCGCCCGCGTCCCGCACGGCCCGGTCGTACTCGGGGCCGAACCGCCGCCTGAGCCGCCGCGTCCGGGACCTGGTGCGGGCCAGGTGCGCCGCCGCGGCGAGGACGGCGACGACGACTACGGCGATGACGACCCATATCGCGGTCGACATGGTCTCCTCCAGCGTGCGTCGGATCAGGATGAGACCGCGATGCCCGGTCAATGGCGTTCAAAACGAACCACCAAGAAACGGTCATCCGCCGCAGGCCGGTTATGGAGCCGGGTGAGCTGCGGCGCCGGACAAGGTCATCTGAGTGGATTTACTGCGCTATGCCCGACTCGCATGTTGTGATTGGGGCGCTACCGGAATGATGTGCGCCCTGCGGCGGGCGCGCGCGAATGGATGTGATGCGCGGTGCGCCACGCGTTCGGCCTCGTCCTCGGCGTCCTGCTGACTCCAGCCCTGCTGTACGGCGCCGCCTGGGGCTACGTGCAGGCCGGCCGGTCCTTCGACGGCACCGGGCAGGAGATCACCGACCGCACCCGCATCTACGGCGCGTTCGCCCTGCTCGCCGCCGTCGGCCTGGTGACGGGCGTGGTCATCGTCGCGCGCTGGGCGTCGCCGCTGGTCTCGCTGGTGCCCGCGCTCGCGCTGCTCGGCCTCTCCGGCTGGTTCCTGGCCGACCCCGGCACCGTCCTCGACCTGCCCGGCCGGGTGCCGCCGGCGGGGGACCTGGACGCCGGGCTGCGCATGCTGCTCGGCTCCGGCCTGTACGCGATGATGGGATTCGCGCTGCTGATGCCGGCCTGGGCGCCGCGCCGCTGGGGTTCCGAGCGCGACGACGACGCCGCCGACCTCGACTTCTACAACGCGATGGAGCGCGGCGGCCGCGCCCGCTAGTCCCGGCCGCCGCACCCCCCGCTCAGGACCGCTCCGCCTTCGTCACTGCTTCGCCTTAGTCACGAACTCGGTCGTGTAGGTCTTCGACAGGTCGATCCGGTCCTTCATCTCGCCGACCTCGGGCGAGAACTGCGCGAGCACCTTCAGGACGTTCTCCGCCGCGTCCGGCTTCATGACGCCGTCGCCGTTGAACATGCCGGCCGAGTCGCCGATCGCCTTCTCGTACAGCTTCGGGTCGCCGCCGGCGTAGTCCGCCGGCATCTTCGCCGCGATCTCCGCCGGCTGGTGCGCCTTGATCCAGCCGAGCGTCTTGACGAACGCGTTCGCGAGCTTCTGCACGGTCTCGCCGTGCGACTTCACGTACGCGCAGTCCATGTAGAGGGAGCTGGACGGGTACAGCCCGCCGAGCGCCGCGCGGGTGCCCTCCTCGGTGCGCATCTCGACCATGACCTTCGCCTTGCCGGTGCTGACCAGCTTGGCGATGGTCGGGTCGGTCGTCATGCCCGCGTCGATGCCGCCGTTGTCCATCGTGGAGATGAACGTCTGCCCGGCGCCCGCCTTCACCGTCGTGTAGTCGGACGTCTTGACGCCGTTGCGGACGGCCAGCGCGCGGGTGATGAAGTCGGTGGACGAGCCGGGGCTGGTGACGCCGAGCTTCTTGCCCTTGAACGCGGCCGGCGACGTGAGCTCGCCCGCCTTCGACGCCGCGACCATCTCGGCCTCGCCGGGGACGTCGGCCATCTGCACGACGCTCTGCACGCACTTGCCCTTGGTCTGCAGGTGGATGGAGTGGTCGTAGAAGCCGACGACGGCCTGCACGTCGCCCGAGATGAGGACGTTCTCGGCCTGCGCGCCGGCGGGCTCGGTGAGCAGCCGCACGTCGAGGCCCTGCTCCTTGAAGTAGCCGAGCCGCTCGGTCAGCTTGGCCGGCAGGTAGATGACCTTGTCGATGCCGCCGACCATGATCTTGACGGTGCCGCCGGAGCCGCCGTCCCCGCCGGCGCGGGAGCCGCGGCAGGCGGACAGGCAGGACAGGGCGGTGAGGGCGGCGAGCGCGGCGGCGCTCGCCCGGACGGTGGTGCTGGGCATGGCGGTTCTCCGGTCGTGCGGGGGTGGAAGGGGAACGGGGCTCAGATCTGGACGTCGTGGCCGGAGACGGACGGGCGCCAGCGCAGCAGCCGGCCCTCCAGCAGCGTGAGCAGCCACTCGGCGAGCAGGGCCAGCACGGTGATGATGATCATCCCGGCGTAGATCCCGGCCGCGTCGAAGGTGCCCTGCGAGTGGTTGATGAGCAGGCCGAGGCCCTTGTCGGCGCCGGTGTACTCGCCGACGATCGCGCCGATGATGGCGAACCCGAACGCCGAGTGCAGCGAGGCGAGGATCCAGGACGTGGCGCTCGGCACCACGATCGTCCACAGCACCTGCAGCCGGCCCGCGCCGAGGATCCGGGCGTTGTTCACCAGGTTCCGGTCGACCTCGCGGGCGCCCTGGAAGGCGTTGAAGAACACCGCGAAGAACACCAGCACGAACGCCGTCGCGATCTTGGACTGCATGCCGAGGCCGAACCAGATGATGAACAGCGAGGCCAGGATGATGCGCGGGATCGCGTTGACGGCCTTGATGAACGGCGCGCACACGTCCGACAGGAACCGGCTGCGGCCGAGCACGATGCCGAGGACCACGCCGCCCGCCGCGCCGAGCGCGAAGCCCGCGACGGCCTCCTGGAGGGTGACGGAGATCTGCTCCCAGATCGAGCCCTGCGAGGTGCCGTCGGTGAACCAGCCGGCCAGCCGCTCCCAGATCTTGGACGGCATCGAGTAGTAGAACGGGTCGATCCAGTGCCGGGCGGCCAGCTCCCACGACCCGAGCCAGGCCGCGACGAGCGCGGCCCGGACGGCGTTGATGCCGGCGGCGCGGCGCAGCCCGGCGGTGCGGGCCCGCGCGATCGCCGCGAGCTCGCCGCCGTCGCGGTCGCCGGTCGCGGTCCCGGCCGGGCCCGCGGCGGGCGCCTGCGCGATGGTCTCCGCGTCACGCGGCATGGCCGGCCCCCCTCTCCCGGGTGATCTGGACCTCTTCGCGCAGCGAGTCCCACACCTCGCGGTAGATGTCGAGGAACTCGCCGGTGAGGCGGACCTCCTCGGCGTCGCGCGGCCGGTCGAGCGGCACCTCGAACACGGCCTTGATGGTGGCGGGGCCCGCGGTCATCACCACGACCCGGTCGGACAGCACGAGCGCCTCCTCCAGGTCGTGGGTGACGAACACGACGGCCGCCCCCGAGCCCGACCACAGGCGCAGCAGCTCGTCCTGCATCAGGCCGCGGGTCTGGACGTCCAGCGCGGAGAACGGCTCGTCCATCAGCAGCACGGACGGCTCGTTCACCAGGGTCTGGGCGAGGGCGACGCGCTTGCGCATGCCGCCCGACAGCTGGTGCGGGTAGTAGCCCTCGAACCCCGCGAGGCCGACCCGCGCGACCCAGTCGCGGGCCCGGTCGCGGGCCGCGCGGCGGGACGCGCCCCGGTAGCGGGGGCCGGCCGCGACGTTGTCGAGCACGGACCGCCAGGGCAGGACGGCGTCGTTCTGGAACATGTAGCCGACGCCGTCCGGGATGCCGTCCACCGGCCGGCCCTGGACGAGGACGCGGCCCGCGGACGCCGGTTCGAGGCCGGACACCAGGGACAGGGTGGTCGACTTGCCGCAGCCGGTGGGGCCGACCACGGCGACGAACTCGCCGGGCCCCACGCTCATGTGCAGGTCGCGGACGGCCGTGTGCACGCCGCCCGCCGACCGGAAGCGCTTGGTGGCGCCGTCCAGCTCGATGACGGGCCCGGCGGGCCGCTCGGTGCGCTCTTCTGGGGAGCTCGCTTGTTCGGACACGGCCGCACCGTACGGATGTGGCGCGCGTCACCGGAACCCTTGCCCGCGATGTGCTCGCAAGCCGCGAATCCCCACGTTGCGCGCGTTACCGCGACTTCTGCGCGTTGTGCGCACGGTTCCGCCCGCGGGGGGCTGGGCGGCCGGGCCGGCATCGATTACGGTGACACGTCATGTCCGTGCGGCCCCGCATCTCCTTCGCCCGGCAGGTGCTGATCCTGCAGGTCGGCGTGGTCGTCGTGGTGGCCGTCCTCGGCTACGGCCTGGTCGCGTGGATGCTGGACGGCCGGCTCCGCGACCAGTACGGCCAGCGGGCGCTCACCGTCGCGCGGTCCGTCGCCGCCGACCCGGAGATCCGCGACGCGGTCGCGGCCGGCGACCCCGGGCGCACCGTCCAGGACCGGGCCGAGCGGGTCCGCCGCCGCACCGGGGCGCTGTTCGTCGTGGTGACCGACCACCGGGGCCTGCGCCTGTCGCACCCCAACCCGGTCCGCCTCGGCGAGCGGGTGAGCACCGACCCGTCCGACGCGCTCGCCGGGCGGGAGGTCGTGCGCGTCGAGCGCGGCACGCTCGGCCTGTCGGCGCGCGGCAAGGTTCCCCTGTACGGCCGGGACGGCGGCGTCCTCGGCGAGGTCAGCGTCGGGTTCGACGCCCGCGCGATCGACCGCGAGCTCGGCCACGTGCTGCGCGAGATGTCGCTGTTCGTCGCGGGCGCGGTCCTGCTCGGCGTGGCCGCGTCCGCCGCGATCGGGCGGCGGCTGAAGCGGCAGACGCTCGGCCTCGAACCCTACGAGCTGGTCGAGCTGGTCCACGAGCGGGAGGCGGTGCTGCACGGCGTCGGCGAGGGCGTCGTCGCCGTCGACACCGAGGGGAGGATCGCGGTCTGCAACGACGAGGCGGCGCGGCTGCTCGGCGTCACGCCCGAGCGCGGCGCGCCCGCCGGGGACCTCGCCGCCGAGGGCACGCTGCGGGACGTCCTGACGGGCCGCCGGGAGGCCGCGAACCTGTTCGTCACGGCGGGCGAGCGGGTCCTCGTCGTCAACCGGCGGCGGGTGCGCCGCGACCGCCGCGACCTCGGCGCCGTCGTCACGCTGCGCGACCGCACCGACCTGGAGACCCTCGCCCGCGAGCTGGACTCGGTCAGCACCCTGTTCGACGCGCTGCGCGCGCAGCGGCACGAGTACGCCAACCGGCTGCACACGCTGTCCGGGCTGCTCCAGCTCGGGCACGCCGCGGAGGCCGCCGACTACGTCGGGGCGCTGATGGAGGACGCGGCCCGCCGCGCGCCCGCGCCCGACACCCTGCCCGACCCGGTGTCGGACCCCTACCTGCGCGCGTTCCTGTCGGCCAAGTCCGCGGTCGCCGCGGAGAAGGGCGTCCGGCTCGACATCGGGGCCGCCAGCTACGTGCCCGGCCGCGTCGCCGACGCCCTGGACGTGACGACCGTCGTCGGCAACCTGGTCGACAACGCCGTGGAGGCCGCCCGGCTCGGCCGCCGGCGGCCCGCCCGCGTCGAGGTCGAGCTGCTCGGCGACGGCGCCGACCTGCACGTCACCGTCACCGACTCCGGCGACGGCCTGCCGGACGGGCTGCGCGAGGCGGTGTTCGACGACGGCGTGTCCACCCGCGACGCCCCGGCCGGCCGGGCCCGCGGGCTGGGCCTCGGCCTGGCGCGCCGCACCGCCCGCGCCCGCGGCGGCGACGTGGCGTTCGTCGCCGCCGGGACGGGCGGGCCCGGCGGGGGCGGGGCCGTGGCGGTCGCGCGGATCCCCGGTGTGCTCGGAGCGGAGGCGGTCAGGTGAGCGGTGCGGTGATCGACGTTCTCGTGGTGGACGACGACTTCCGGGTGGCGCAGGTCCACGCGAAGTTCGTGGCGGCGGTGCGCGGCTTCGCCGTCGCCGGGCTCGCGCACACCGCCGCGCAGGCCCGGTCCATGGCGGCCGACCTGGCGCCCGCCCTCGTCCTGCTGGACGTGTACCTGCCGGACGCCTCCGGCCTCGCCCTGCTGCCCGAGCTGGACGCCGACGTCATCATGGCGACGGCGGCGGCCGACCCCGGAGCCGTGCGGGAGGCGCTGCGCCGCGGCGCCCTGCACTACCTGATCAAGCCGTTCACCGCCGCCGCGCTCGGCGCGCGGCTCACCGCCTACGCCCGCTACCGGGAGGCGCTGTCGGGGGACGGCGAGCTGTCCCAGGCCGCGCTGGACGGCGCCGTCCGCGCGCTGTACGCGCCGCTGCACGGGCAGGCGCCGCCGCCGAAGGGGCAGTCGCCGGTGACGGCGCGGCTGGTCGGCGACGCGCTGCGCCGCGCGGACGCGCCCCGCTCCGCCGCCGAGATCGCCGACGAGGTCGGCGTGTCCCGCGCCACCGCCCAGCGGTACCTGGCCGCGCTCGCGCAGGCCGGGCGGGTCGTGGTGACGCTGCGCTACGGTGCCACCGGCCGCCCGGAGCACCAGTACGCGTGGTCGCCCCGGTAGAGCGCGGCGAGGACCTCCTCGATCCCGGACTCGCGCAGCGCGATGTCGCGGACCTCGTGGGCCCGGGCCAGCTCGGCGATGACCGCGGCCGCGTTCGCCGAGCGCGGCAGCCGCAGCCACTGCCGCGGCCCCTCGACCCGCTCGGCCTCGATCCCGTCCAGCCGGATCGGCGGGCCCGGCCGGGCCAGCTCGACGACCAGCAGCCGGTCGGCGGCCACCGTGCGGCGCAGCGCGTCCAGCCCGCCGTCGAACGCGAGCCGCCCGTGGTCGATGATCATGACGCGGCGGCAGAGCCGCTCGATGTCGCCGAGGTCGTGCGTCGTCAGCAGGATCGTGGTGCCGCGCTCGGCGTTGATCCGCTCCAGGAAGTCGCGGACGGTCGCCTTGCTCACCACGTCCAGGCCGATCGTCGGCTCGTCCAGCACGAGCAGCTCCGGGTCGTGCAGCAGCGCGGCGGCGAGGTCGCCGCGCATCCGCTGGCCGAGGCTGAGCTGCCGGACCGGGGTGTCCAGGAACGGCTCCAGCTCCAGCAGCGCGGTCAGCTCGGCGAGCCGGGCCCGGTGCGCCGCCGCCTCCACCCGGTACAGCCGCCGGACGAGGGCGAGGCTGTCGCGCAGCGGCAGGTCCCACCACAGGGTGGTGCGCTGCCCGAACACCACCCCGAGCCGGCGCGCGAGCGAGGTGCGGCGCCGCGACGGGTCCAGCCCGCAGACCCGCAGCCGCCCGGACGACGCGGTGAGGATCCCGGTCAGCATCTTGATCGTGGTGGACTTCCCGGCCCCGTTCGGGCCGAGGTACCCGACGAACTCGCCCGGCTCCACGGTGAACGACACGCCGTCCACCGCGCGCACGGTCCGGCGGGTGCGGCGCAGGCCGCCCGCGCGCGCCCGGACGGTGAACGACTTGACGACGTCCGCGGCCTCGATCATCGGCACCGGCATCAGCTCCCTGTCGATCGGTAGTGCCGCAGCCCCGCCCGCCACGCCGCCGCGCCGAGCGCGCACACCAGCACGGCGACCGCCGGCGAGGCGAACCGCGCCGCCGCGGGCAGCCCGAGCGGGTCGGGGCGGTCCAGGACGTACAGCGCGGGCTGCCAGTTGACGAACGCCAGCGGCACGATGAACGTCACGCCGCGCACGAAGTCGCGGGCGAACACGGTCATCGGGTACTGGGTGAGGAACGCGCCGCCGTAGGTCACCGACTTGCCCGCGCCGTGGACGTCGATCAGCACGAACTGCACCGCGCCGGTCAGCACCCACAGCCCGCCGAAGATCGCCGCCCCGGACAGCACCATGACCGGGACCATCGCGATCCGGCCCGGCGTCCACGCGACGTCCGCCGCCGCGATCGCGTACACCAGCACGGTGACCGCCGGGACGAGCTTGCCGAACCGGCGCGGCGAGAACTCCTCCGTCGCGACCTGGACGAGCGGGCTCACCGGCCGCACCAGCATCGCGTCGAGGGTGCCCTGCCGGACGTGGTGCCCGAGCCGCTCGGTGGTGCCGAGCAGGATGTCGGAGATCCCGAAGGACAGCGCGGAGGTGCCGTAGAGGAACAGCACCTCGGGGGCGCCGAACCCGGCGATGCGCGGCGCGTGCGCGAACAGCAGCACGATCGCGGCCACGTCCAGCCCGGTGACGGCCGCCGTGGTGAGGGCGAGGAGCACCATCGACACCGGGTACTGCGCGGCCGCGCGGATCCACGTCCAGGCCAGCAGCCCGTACATGCGGACCGTCCCGGCCCCCGCGGCGTCAGCCACCGTGCACCACCAGCTTCCGCCGGGCGGCGCGCGTCAGCAGCACCCCCGCGCCGAGCAGCGCCGCGGCCCAGGCCGCCTGGAACGCCAGCGCGCCGAGCAGCCCGGCGCCGGTGTGCCGGCCGAGGAACACGTCCGCCGGCACCTGGATCTGCGCGGACCACGGCAGCGCCTGCGCGATGTCGCCGAGCCGTCCCGGGAAGACGACCAGCGGCAGGATCATGCCGGAGAAGAACAGCGACATCACGAGCGTGACGGCCTGCAGGCCGCGGTCGTCGTGCAGCCAGAACATCCCGAGCGCCACCAGGTAGCGCAGCCCGAAGCTCACCGTCACCGCGAGGACCAGCGCCACCGCGAACGCGGCGAGGTGCGCGGGGCCGGGGACGCGGAACGGGAAGACCAGGGCGCCCGCGACCAGCGGCGGGCCGCCGCGCAGCAGCAGGGAGCCCGCCGCGCGGCCGAGGTCGTCGGCGAGCCACCAGCCCTGCAGCCCGACCGGGCGGTACAGGTCGATCGCCACGTCCCCGTTGCGGATGCGCTCGGTGAGGTCCATCCCGCCGAAGACCTGCACCGGCCCGATCAGCGCCTGGGTGAGGAAGCAGAAGGTGACGGCGTCGGCGGCGTCGTACCCGCCGAGCGAGGGCCGGACGTTCCACAGCGCGAGCAGGACGTAGGCGCGCATGAAGCCGAACAGGGTGTTGGTCAGGGACTCGGTCAGCGAGCCGAGCGGGTACGAGGTGTGCCGGCGGAAGCCGTACCACCACACCCACGGAAGAACCCCCACTTGCCGGAATCCTAGGGTGGCGAGACGCCGCTTACCACGTAATCCGCCACAGAACCGGCCCCCGGCGGGGCGCCGGGGGCCGGGTCCGCACGGGCGGGTCAGTCCTGCGGGATCTCGGGCTTGATGGGGGAGTAGAGCCAGTCGTTGAAGAACGTGCTCAGGTCCTGGCCGGCGATCCGCTGCGCGAGCGAGGTGAACTGCTCGGTCCGCGCGTTGCCGTACTTGTGCGTGGCGTACCAGGTCCGCAGCAGGGTGAGGAACGCGTCGTCGCCCATCTTCTCCCGGAGGAACTGCAGCATCATGCCGCCGCCGTTGTAGACGCGGTCGTTGAACATGGTGTCGCGCTGCGGGTCGGCCGTCAGCACCGACCAGAACGGCCGGCCCTCGCGGTCGGGGAACGGGCGGGCGGCGTAGGTGGCGCGGGCCGCGTCGTGGACGCTCCGCCCGCCCTTCAGCTCGGTGTAGTACCAGGCGGCCCAGGTCGCGAAGCTCTCGTTGAGCCAGACGTCCTTCCACTGCGCCGGGGACACCGCGTCGCCGAACCACTGGTGCGCCAGCTCGTGCGCGATCGTCCCGGTGCTGCGCACCGCCGAGTACACGGGCTTGCTCTGCGTCTCCAGCGAGAACCCGAGCGGCTGCCCCTCGAAGCGGGCGTCGTCGGCGATCGCGCCGGTGCCGCCGAACGGGTAGCGCCCGAACGCCTTCGACCACATGTCGGTGACCTCGCCGGTGGTGCCGTAGAAGAAGTCCACGGCGTCCGGCTGGTTCTGGAGCAGGACGGGGTCCACCGCCGTGTAGTTGGGGACGCCGCCCGGCGTGCGGCCCTGCTTCACGACCCACTTGCCGATGTCGATCGTGGTGAGATAGCTCGCCATCGGGCTGTCCTCGCGCCAGCGGAACACCTCGGCGCGGGTCTTGCCGGGACGCCGGCTGAACGCGGCGGTGGCACCGCTGTGCCCGGTCAGCCGCCCGTTGGCGACGGCCGTCAGGCCCTCCGGCACCCGGATCGTGTAGTCGTAGGTCGCCTTGTCGCTCGGGTGGTCGTTGACCGGGAACCAGGTGCGGGCGCCGTTCGGCTCGCCGCCGACGAACGCGCCGTCGGGGGTGTGCAGGAACCCGTACGGGGAGCCGAACACGATCGGGGAGCCGACGATGGTCTGCGGGACGCCGCCGTACCTAACGACCGTCCGGAACACCGACCCCTTCCGCAGCCCGCGCCGCGGCGTGATGATCAGTTCCTGGCCCTGCCGCCGGTAGTCGGCCCGCTGCCCGCCGACCCAGATCCGCTCCACGTCCATGCCGGACAGGTCCAGGTCGAACCGCGACAGGTTCTGGGTGGCCCGCGCGGTGATGGTCACGGTGCCGTCGAGCTGGTCGTGGTCGGGGTCGTAGCCGAGGTCGAGCGAGTAGTGCCCGACGTCGTAGCCGCCGTTGCCCTCCAGCGGGAAGTAGGGGTCGCCCACTCCGGGGGCGCCGGGGGTGAAGCGCCCGTGGTGTCCGGCGGCGTCCGCGGCGGCCGCGGGGGCCAGCGCGACGACGCACACGGCGGCGGCGGCGATCGGCAGCATCCGGCCGGGGATCGCCCGGGACCGGATGGACCGGGGGTGACGCGCCATCAGGGATCCTCTCCGAGAGTGATCAACTAGCGCGCTCACGATGCGCCGATTATCGGGCGTTGTCGAGGTGCCTTGCCGCATGTGGCCGGATGGGCGGGGCGGCCGGGGGCGATCGGGCGGGGCCGGGCGGGGCCCGTGGACACCGGAAGGCCCCCGCGGGTGTAGGGACGCGGGGGCCTTCGGGGCCTAGGGGGGGTGGTGCGGGAAGGACGGGCCGGCCGTGCCGGGGGCGCGGCCGGCCCGGGCGGATCAGTGGAACTGGCCCTCTTCCGTGGAGCCCTTCAGGGCCGTGGTGGAGGAGTCGGGCGCGATCGCGGTGCTGACCATGTCGAAGTAGCCGGTGCCGGCCTCGCGCTGGTGCTTGACCGCGGTGAAGCCCTTCTCGGCCGCCGCGAACTCGCGCTCCTGCAGGTCGACGTAGGCGGTCATGCCCTCGCGGGCGTAGCCGTGAGCCAGGTCGAACATGCCGTAGTTGAGCGCGTGGAAGCCGGCCAGCGTGATGAACTGGAACTTGAAGCCCATGTGGCCGAGCTCGCGCTGGAACTTGGCGATGGTCGCGTCGTCCAGGTGCGCCTTCCAGTTGAAGGACGGCGAGCAGTTGTAGGCGAGCATCTGGTCGGGGTACTCGGCCTTGACCGCCTCGGCGAACTTGCGGGCCTGCTCCAGGTCCGGGGTGCCGGTCTCCATCCAGATGAGGTCGGAGTACGGCGCGTAGGCCTTGGCGCGGGCGATGCAGGGCTCGATGCCGTTGCGGACCCGGTAGAAGCCCTCGGCGGTGCGCTCGCCGGTGGTGAACTCGCGGTCGCGCTCGTCCACGTCCGTCGTGATCAGGGTCGCGGCCTCGGCGTCGGTCCGCGCGATGATCAGTGAGGGGACGTTGGAGATGTCCGCCGCGAGGCGGGCGGTGTTGAGGGTCTTGATGTGCTGCGAGGTCGGGATGAGGACCTTGCCGCCGAGGTGCCCGCACTTCTTCTCGGAGGCCAGCTGGTCCTCCCAGTGCACGCCCGCGGCGCCCGCGGCGATCATGCCCTTCATCAGCTCGAAGGCGTTCAGCACGCCGCCGAAGCCGGCCTCGGCGTCGGCCACGATCGGGGCGAGGAAGTGCGTGTCGCCCTCGCCCTCGGCCCACTGCACCTGGTCGGCGCGCAGCAGCGCGTTGTTGATGCGGCGGACCACGGCCGGGACCGAGTTCGCCGGGTAGATGCTCTGGTCCGGGTAGGTCTGGCCCGCCAGGTTGGCGTCCGCCGCGACCTGCCAGCCGGACAGGTAGATGGCCTTGAGGCCGGCCTTGACCTGCTGGACGGCCTGCAGCCCGGTCAGCGCGCCGAGGGAGTGGACGTAGTCCTCCTCGTGCAGGAGCTTCCAGAGGCGCTCGGCGCCGAGGCGCGCGAGGGTGTGCTCCTCCTGGACCGAACCGCGGATCCGCACGACGTCCTCGGCCGTGTAGGTCCGCTCGACGCCCTTCCAGCGGGCGTCGGTCTCCCACTGTCGCTGCAGCTCCTCGGCTGCGCCCTTGAGGCGACTGTCGCTCATGATGTTGCCCTTCCGTGTCGTCCCCTGGGTGCTTGCAACGACTATGCCCCGGTCGCAACCCCCTAATGAACTCGCGAGTAACGAAAGAAGTGCGAAATTTCCTGTACGATGAAGCCGTGACGACCTTGCGACAAGAAGAACCCCTCAACTTGACGAGCGACGTAGACCTCGTCACCTTCGGGCAGCGGCTCCGGCACCTGCGGCGCGGCCGCGGGCTGACGCTCTCGGAGCTCGGCGAGCGGGTCGGCCGCGCCCCGTCCCAGCTGTCGCTGCTGGAGAACGGGCGCCGCGAGCCGAAGCTGTCGCTGCTGCAGTCGCTGGCCGCCGCGCTGGAGTGCCCGGTGGAGGAACTGCTGCGCCGGCAGCCGCCGAGCCGCCGCGCCCAGCTGGAGATCCAGCTGGAGGAGGCCCAGCGCGACCCGCTGTACCGGACGCTCGGGCTGTCGCACCTCAAGGTCGGCAAGCGGATGCCGAACGAGGTGATCGAGCACATCCTCGCGCTGTACGGGGAGCTGAAGCGCAGCCGCACCAAGCCCACCGCGAGCCCCGAGGAGGCGCGCAAGGCCAACGCGGAGCTGCGCCGCCAGATGCACGAGCGCGGCAACCACTTCCCGGAGATCGAGCGGGTCGCCGCGCAGACCCTCGACGCCGTCGGGTACCGGCGCGGCGCCGTGTCGCAGGGCCTGCTGATGACGCTGGTCGGCCACTTCGGCTTCAGCCTCCAGTACGTGCAGGACCTGCCGCGCTCCGTCCGGTCCGTCACCGACCTGCGCAACCGTCGGATCTACCTGGAGCGCGAGCAACTCGGCATGCACACGCCGCGGACGATCCTGCTGCAGACCCTCGGGCACATCGCGCTCGACCACGACCAGCCGCGCGACTTCGCCGACTTCCTGCGCCAGCGCGTGGAGGCCAACTACTTCGGCGCGGCGATCCTGATGCCCGAGCGCAGCGTCGTGCCCTTCCTCCAGGAGGCCAAGGCGGCGCGGGAGCTGTCCGTGGAGGACCTGGCGGACGTCTTCTCCGTCTCCTACGAGATGGCCGCGCACCGCTTCACCAACATCGCGACGCACCACCTCGGGCTGCAGCTGCACTTCACCAAGAACGACGAGAACGGCACCATCTACAAGGCGTACGCAAACGACGGCCTCG
The DNA here is from genome assembly GCF_043197915.1 of Actinomadura geliboluensis. Taxonomy (NCBI): domain Bacteria; kingdom Bacillati; phylum Actinomycetota; class Actinomycetes; order Streptosporangiales; family Thermomonosporaceae; genus Actinomadura; species Actinomadura geliboluensis. Next base: position 186,253 of record NZ_JBICUA010000012.1, read on the forward strand.
CGTTCCCACAGGACGAGGACGGCGCGATCGAGGGCCAGCGGATGTGCCGCGAATGGGCCGGCAGGCACGTGTTCGGCGCCGCGGACCGCTTCTCCGTCTACTACCAGTACACCGACACCCCCAACGGGACGTACTGGTGCCTGTCGCACATAGACCCGAGCCACGAGCGCGACTTCGCGATCACGCTGGGCGTCCGGTTCGAGGACTCCCGCTGGTTCCGCGGCCGGGAGACGACCCGGCGGGTCAAGTCGGCCTGCCCGGACGGCGACTGCTGCCAGCGGCCCCCGAAGGAGCTGTCGGACCGCTGGGAGGGCATGGCCTGGCCGTCGGCGCGCGCGCACTCGCACGTCCTGTCGGTCCTGCCGCCCGGCGCGTTCCCCGGCGTGGACGACGCCGACGTCTACGAGTTCCTCGACAAGCACGCCGCCGAATGACGGGTGTGTTGCGCCCGCGTCAACTCTTCGGGTCGGTTCGTTCCCTCCCGTCCCACCGGTGAATGATCTGGGAGGATTTGGCGTTCCCTGTTAGTGAGGGGGCGTTCCGTCCGGGACGGCCAGAGGGGAGGGAGAACGCGTGCTGCCCGAGGTCGCGTCGTGGTTGGCCCGCCGCACCAGCACGGCGGGCGACTGGCCGCCGCGCCTCCTGCTCGACGCCAAGGGCGACACCGGGATCAGCGTCGTGCTGCCCGCGCGCGACGAGGAGGCCACGGTCGGCGCGATCGTCGCGGCCATCCGCACCGACCTGGTCGAGCGGATCCCGCTCGTGGACGAGATCGTCGTGGTCGACTCCCGCTCCACCGACCGGACCGCCGCCGTCGCCGCGGCGGCGGGCGCCGAGGTGGTCGCGCAGGACGCCGTCCTGCCCGGTCTCGGCCGCATGTCCGGCAAGGGCGAGGCGCTGTGGAAGTCCCTGTACGCCACGTCCGGCGACCTGCTGGTCTTCATCGACGCCGACCTGCGCGAGTTCACCTCGTCCTACGTCACCGGGCTGCTCGGCCCGCTGCTGGCCGATCCGGCCGTCGGCTACGTGAAGGGCTGCTACGACCGCCCGCTGGTGGACGGCGAGCGGCGCGTCGAGGGCGGCGGCGGCCGGGTCACCGAGCTGGTCGCCCGCCCCCTGATCAACATGCACTGGCCGCTGCTCGCCGGCGTCATGCAGCCGCTCGGCGGCGAGTACGCGGGCCGGCGCGCGCTGCTGGAGCGGCTGCCGTTCGTCACCGGCTACGGCGTGGAGCTCGGCCTGCTGCTGGACGTCTACCAGCACGCCGGGCTGGACGCGATCGCGCAGGTGGACCTCGGCCGCCGGGTGCACGCCCACCAGTCCACCGAGGCGCTCGGCGCGATGTCCGGGCAGATCATGCAGACGGCCTGGTCGCGGCTGGAGCGGCACGGCCGGATGATCCCGCTGGAGGCCCCCTCCACCGCGCTCACCCGCTTCCACCGCGGCGCGGACGGCCATGACGCCCGCACCACCGACGTCGCCGTGGGGGAGCGCCCGCCGATGGCCGAGGTGCCCGGCTACGCCGCCGCGCGCTCCTTCTCCCCGGGCACCCGGTGACCGGCCTGTGACTCCGGCCACGGTGTTACCCACGGTAACGCCTGGTGGTGCTACCGTTGGTAACAGCGATATTGGAGAAAGGGTCGAATTAATCATGACGAGCGCGGAGCAGACGCCGTTCTCGCTGGAGCCCAGCGAGGACGTTCGCGAGGTCAGGGACTGGGTGCACGAGTTCGCCAGGGACGTCATCCGCCCCGCGGCGCAGGAGTGGGACGAGCGCGAGGAGACCCCCTGGCCGCTGATCCAGGAGGCGTCCAAGGTCGGCATCTACTCCCTCGACTTCTTCGCCACCCAGTGGCTGGAGCCGACCGGCCTCGGCATCCCGGTGGCGTTCGAGGAGCTGTTCTGGGGCGACGCGGGCATCGCGCTGTCGATCGTGGGCACCGGCCTCGCCGCCGCGTCCGTCGCCGCCGTCGGCACCCCCGAGCAGACCGCCGAGTGGGTGCCGCAGATGTTCGGCAGCGCCGACGACGTCAAGCTCGGCGCGTTCTGCGCGTCCGAGCCCGACGCCGGCAGCGACGTCGGCTCCATCCGCACCCGCGCCGTCTTCGACGAGGCCAAGGACGAGTGGGTGCTGAACGGCACCAAGACCTGGGCGACCAACGGCGGCATCGCCGACGTCCACGTCGTCGTGGCGTCGGTGCACCCCGAGCTCGGCAGCCGCGGCCAGGCCAGCTTCATCATCCCGCCGAACACCCCCGGCCTGAAGCAGGGCCAGAAGTTCAAGAAGCACGGCATCCGCGCCTCCCACACCGCCGAGGTGATCCTGGACGGCGTGCGCGTCCCCTCGCACCTGATCGTCGGCGGCAAGGAGAAGTTCGACGAGCGCATCGCCCGCACCCGCGAGGGCAAGAGCTCCAAGGGCCAGGCCGCGCTGAAGACGTTCGAGACGACCCGCCCGTCCGTCGGCGCGATGGCGCTCGGCGTGGGCCGCGCCGCCTACGACTACGCCCTGCAGTACGCGCGGGAGCGCGAGCAGTTCGGCCGCAAGATCGGCGACTTCCAGGCCGTCGCCTTCAAGCTCGCCGACATGAAGACCCGCCTGGACGCCGCGCGCCTCATGGTGTGGCGCGCCGCCTGGATGGCGCGCACCGGCAAGGACTTCGCGAACGCCGAGGGCTCGATGGCCAAGCTGATGGCCAGCGAGATGTCGGTCTACGTCACCGAAGAGGCCATCCAGATCCTCGGCGGCAACGGCTACACCCGCGAGTACCCGGTCGAGCGCATGCACCGTGACTCCAAGATCTTCACGATCTTCGAGGGCACCTCGGAGATCCAGCGCCTGGTCATCGGCCGCTCCATCACCGGCCTCCCGGTCCGGTAGCGCCCGCCCGGCGCCCGGCGGCGGTTCCGGCAGGGGCCTGGACGCCGCCGGGCGGGGGCGCGGTTGTCAGTCGGTGATACCGGTGTTGTCACCGGGTAACACCCCCGATAGCGTGCTTTCCATGACGACTGCGGCGGGTAAGCCGGGAGCGCGGCGCGATCCCGGCCGCCGCCGCGCCCTGCTGGAGGCCGCCGACCGGGTCATCCAGCGGGAGGGGCCGGAGGCGTCCATGGCCGCGATCGCCGCCGAGGCGGGGATCAGCAAGCCGATCCTCTACCGCCACTTCGGCGACAAGAGCGGCCTCTACCAGGCCCTCGCGGAGCGGCACACGCGCAAGCTGATCGAGGGCATCCGGGACGAGTTCTCCCGCGACGAGCCGGTCCGCGACCGGACCCGCTCCACCATCGACACCTACCTGGCCACGATCTCCAAGAACCTCAACCTGTACCGGTTCCTGATGCACCGGGCGAGCGCCGAGGACACCGCCACGCACAGCGCGATGAGCACGATGATCCGCGACGTGAGCCGGGAGCTGGCCGAGGTGATGATCGCCGAGGGCGAGATGGCGGACCGCACCCGCGCCTACGTGTGGGGCCACGCGATCGTCGGGATGGTGCAGACCGCCGGCGACTGGTGGCTCGACCACGCCGCCGAGGTGCCGCGCGAGGCCGTCGTGGACGGGCTCGTCGACCTGGTGCTCGGCGGGCTGCCCGCCGCCGCGTCCGGCGCCCGCGGCGCCGCGCCGGGTGTTCAAGGCGGCGCCGCGCCCGGTGTTCAAGGCAGGGACGCGCCCGGCGGCCCGGCCGTCCGCTGAGGAGACGGCCGGGCCGCGGGCGGGTCACGGCGAGGCCCTGCCTCGCGAGCTGCGCGCGGGCCGCTTGTCGCGGGGACGGCCGGTCAGGTGGTCCCGGTGAGGTCGAGCTCCTTGACCTTCGGGTCGCCCTCGTCGGCGAAGTAGTCGTGCGCACGGGTCGCGTCCGCGCCGTCCGCCAGCTTCGCCGCCCGGCACACCAGCGTGCCGATCGCCGCGACCGCGACGTTGACGACGAGCGCCAGCACGCCGGCGTAGATCGTCGTCTTGGTGTCGAGGCCGAGGTCGCTGAGCGGGTAGGCCGACCCGCCGAAGTGCTCCTTGCCCTTCGCCGGGTTCGGGATCTGGTACAGCATCCACAGCCCGGCGAGCATGCCGCCGGCCCAGCCCGCGATCAGCGCGCCGCGGTGGAACCAGCGGGTCATCAGCCCGAGCCCGACCGACGGCAGCGTCTGCAGGATGATCACGCCGCCGATGAGCTGCAGGTCGATGGAGAACTGCGGGTCCAATGCGAGGATGCAGGCCACCGCGCCGGCCTTGACGATCAGCGAGACCACCTTGCTGACCGTGGCCTCCTGCTTCGGGGTGGCGTCCCGCCGGATGTACTCCTTGTAGATGTTGCGGGTGAACAGGTTCGCCGCCGCGATCGACATGATCGCCGCCGGGACCAGCGCGCCGATGCCGACGGCGGCGAACGCCACCCCGGCGAACCAGTCGGGGAACATGTGGTCGAACAGCACCGGGACGGCGGTGTTGCCGTCCGGCTTGCCGTCGGTGCTGATCGGCTTCACGTCCGCCGCGATCGCCATGTAGCCGAGCAGCGCGATCAGGCCCAGCACGAAGCTGTAGGCGGGCAGCGCCGCCATGTTCCGCTTGATCACGTTGCGGTTCCGGCTCGCCAGCACGCCGGTGACGCTGTGCGGGTAGAGGAACAGCGCCATCGCCGACCCGAGCGCGAGCATCGCGTAGTTCAGCTGGCCGCTGCCGGCGATCGTGATGCCGTCGCCGGGCGCGGGCGTCGCGTCGAACTTGGCCTTCGCCGCGTCGAAGATGTCGCCCCAGCCGCCGAGCTTCGCCGGGATGTACAGCACCGCGACGATGATGACCAGGTAGATCAGCACGTCCTTGACGAACGCGATGAGCGCGGGCGCCCGCAGCCCGGACTGGTAGGTGTAGGCCGCGAGGATCGTGAACGCGATGACGAGCGGCCAGTGGCCGTTCACGCCCATGGCCTTCAGCACGGCCTCGATGCCGACGAGCTGCAGCGCGATGTAGGGCATCGTGGCGACGATCCCGGTGATCGCCACCAGCAGCGCCAGCGTCGGCGAGCCGAACCGGGCCCGGACGAAGTCGGCCGGCGTCACGAAGCCGTGCACGTGCGACACCGACCAGAGCCGGATCAGGAACAGGAACACCAGCGGGTAGACGATGATCGTGTACGGGACCGCGAAGAAGCCCGCGGCGCCCGCGCCGAACACCAGGGCGGGGACGGCGACGAAGGTGTAGGCGGTGTAGAGGTCGCCGCCGATCAGGAACCAGGTGACCCAGCTGCCGAAGCTGCGGCCGCCGAGGCCCCACTCGTCCAGGCTGTGCATGGTGTCCGGGCGCCGCCACCGGGCGGCGACGAAGCCCATCCCGCTGACCAGCAGGAAGAGCACGGTGAAGACGACGATCTCGGTGATGTGGTCGCTCGCCATCGGTCAGCCCCGCTTCCGGGTGAGCCGGTAGACGACGACCGTGCAGGCCACGCCGAGCGGGATGAAGGCGAGCTGGATCCAGTAGAAGGCGGGGAAGCCGGCGAGCCGCGGGGAGTCGCTGTTGAACAGGAACGTCAGCAGCGGGACCACGACCGGGACGACCAGCAGCCAGTTCCAGGCGCTGCGGTCGGAGCGGGCCTCCGGTGGCGGGGGCGCCGAGGCCGGTTCCTCGGGGGTGTCGGGAGTCAAGGGGAGTCCTCCTCGTCGTGCGTCGCGGGAGCGGCCGGTCCGGATCGCGGAGGGGCCGTCCCGGTGGAGCAGCCGGGCGAGAGTACACATCCGACGATCACGGTGTGATATCGGTCACGGCACGACTTGGATGGATCGTTCCAGTGCGCGGGAGGGCAGGTCAGGACATGTCCGACCCGGTGTCAGGGGATGGTCAGACGGTCCGGTCGGCGGCGGTCCTCGGCTCGTGCCGGACGTCGCTCGGCAGGCCGAGCTCCCGGGTCCACGCCGCGAACTCCACCAGGATCCCGTCGGGGTCCTTGAAGTAGATGGAGCGGACGAACACGCCCTCGTGGTTCTCCGGCGCGACGCCGAACTCGCTGTCGTCGTGGTTGAGCAGCACGCCGACGTCGATCCCCTTGGCGATGAGGCGGTCGCGGTACTCCTCGATGCGCTCGGGCGGGACGTCGAAGGCGATGTGGTTCATCGACCCGACCGCCGACAGCAGCTCGCCCCGGTCGGGCAGGTTCTTCGGCGCCGAGACGCCGGGGACGGGGTCGGGCGCGTCCGGGAACCAGAAGAACGCGAGGGCGTTGCCGCCGCCGCAGTCGAAGAAGAAGTGCTGCCCCCAGCCCATCGGCAGCTCGATCGTCTTGATGAGCGGCATGCCGAGCACGCCCTCGTAGAAGTCCACCGTCCGCCTCATGTCGCTGCAGACCAGCGCCAGGTGGTTGACCCCGCGCAGCTCGAACTCGGTGTTCTTCCTGGTCATGACGCCGCTCCTGGAGGTAAGCAAGCCCTTGCGACCGGGGTCCATGGTAACCTCGCCGCATGCGAACCGCAGCCGCCCGGTGGTGGTGGCGCCGCTGAGGCGGCGCCGGTTCCTGCATGCTCAGACCAGGCGACCGCCCTCATCGGCGGTCGTTTTTTCGTGGGCGCCGCCCGATGAGGGCCCGACATGAGGGGCCACCGCGGTGGAGACCGTCTCACAGCAGCCGCTGACCAGCGAGTTCGTCACGGCCGGGGGCGTACGGGTGACCCGTACCGCCGTCCCCGTCGACTCCGAGCGCAAGTCCGATGTGCTGAACGCCCTCGTCCGCGCCGTGGGGGAGCGGCGCGGCGGCGTGCTCAGCTCCGGCATGGAGTACCCGGGCCGCTACAGCCGCTGGCACATGGCCTACGTCGACCCCTGCCTGGAGATCGTCGCGCGCGGGCGGGCGGTCGCCGTGCGCGCCCTCAACGAGCGCGGGCGGATCGTGCTGCCCGCCGTGGCCGCCGTGCTCCGCGGCGTCGGCGAGGTCCGCGCGGACGCGGCGGACCTGTTCGAGGTCTTCGTCCCGCCCGGCGCGGAGTTCTTCCCCGAGGAGGAGCGCAGCCGCCAGCCGACCGTCTTCACCGCCCTGCGCGCCGTCGTCGGCCTGTTCGGCTGCGACGACCCGCACCTCGGCCTGTACGGCGCGTTCGGCTACGACCTGTCGCTGCAGTTCGAGCCGCTGCGCACCCGGCTGGAGCGGCCGGACGACCAGCGCGACCTCGTCCTGCACCTGGCCGACGAGATGGTCGTCGTGGACCGCAAGCGCGAGACCTCGCACCGGATCTCCTACGAGTTCGAGGTCGGCGGCGAGGGCACGGCGGGGCTGGCGCGGGCCACCGAGCCGACGCCGGTCCGGCCGCGCGCGGCGGAGCTGCCGCCGCAGCCGGTGCCCGGCGTGTACGCGCGGATGGTGCGGGAGGCCAAGGAGAAGTTCGTCCGCGGCGACCTGTTCGAGGTGACGCCGGGCCACGCGATGTACGCCCGGTGCGACGCGCCCGCCGCGTTCTTCGAGCGGCTGCGCGAGACGAACCCGGCCCCGTACGAGTTCCTGTTCAACCTGGGCGACGGCGAGTACCTGGTCGGCGCGTCGCCGGAGATGTTCGTCCGGGTGTCGGGCGACCGCGTCGAGACCTGCCCGATCGCCGGGACGATCAAGCGCGGCGGCGACGCGCTGGAGGACGCCGAGCAGATCCGCACGATCCTGGCGTCGGCGAAGGACGAGTCCGAGCTGACCATGTGCACCGACGTCGACCGCAACGACAAGTCGCGGATCTGCGTGCCCGGCAGCGTCCGCGTCCTCGGCCGCCGGCAGATCGAGATGTACTCCCGGCTGATCCACACAGTCGACCACATCGAGGGCCGGCTGCGGCCCGGCTTCGACGCGCTGGACGCGTTCCTCACCCACATGTGGGCGGTCACCGTCACCGGCGCGCCGAAGGCGTGGGCGATGCAGTTCATCGAGGACCACGAGGAGTCGCCGCGCCGCTGGTACGGCGGCGCGGTCGGCTGCGTCGGCTTCGACGGGTCGATGAACACGGGGCTGACGCTGCGGACCGCGCAGATCCGCGACGGCGTCGCCACCGTGCGGGCGGGGGCGACGCTGCTGTACGACTCCGACCCCGACGAGGAGGAGCGCGAGACCCACCTCAAGGCCAGCGCGCTGCTCGGCGCGCTCGCCGCGGTCGAGGACGGCGCCGGGGACGCCGAGCGGGAGGAGGCGCCGCGCGCGGCGCTGCCGGGGGACGGGCTCACGGTGCTGCTCGTCGACCACGAGGACTCGTTCGTCAACACGCTCGCCGACTACTTCCGCCAGCAGGGCGCGGCCGTGGTCACGCTGCGGCACGGGTTCCCGCTGCGGATGCTGGACGAGCACGCCCCCGACCTGGTGGTGCTGTCGCCCGGCCCCGGCCGCCCGGAGGACTTCGGCACCCGCGCGCTGCTGGACGCCCTGGCCGAGCGGGAGCTGCCGGTCTTCGGCGTCTGCCTCGGCCTGCAGGCGATGGTGGAGCACGCGGGCGGGGAGCTGGCGCTGCTGCCCGAGCCGTCCCACGGCAAGCCCGGCCAGGTGAAGGTCACCGGCGGCGGGCTGTTCGAGGGGCTGCCGGACGAGTTCACCGCCGCCCGCTACCACTCGCTGCACGCGACGCCGGACCGGGTGAAGGGGTTCCAGGTGACGGCGCTGACGGGGGACGTGGTGATGGCCGTCGAGGACGCGCCGCGGCGGCGCTGGGCCGTCCAGTTCCACCCGGAGTCGATCCTCACCGCGGCGGGCGGGGCCGGGCACCGGATCGTCGCCAACGTGCTCCGGTTGAGCCGTTCGGACGGTTGAACCGTTCCAGGAGCCGAGCCGGTCCTAGTCCGCAAGCACGAGGGCCCGGCGCGCGGAACCGGTCCGAAGGCCGATGCCCCGGGCCGGGCCCGGCGGAAGACTGGGCCGTGGCCGCGCGCGCCGCGCACGAGGGCGCGGGTGACCGCCGTTATCCCAGCGGGGGAGGGGGCACCGTCCCCTTCCCCGTACAAAACGGAAAATTCGGTCATTCGAAACCGGATTGCCGTTTCTTGGCGTTCTCTCGGGGGACGCCGGAAGCCATGATGACAATCCTGTGGCTCATCGCGGTGATCCTGGTGATCGCCGGCATCTATGTGATCCTCGCCCGGCGCGACCTCCTGTGGGGCATCGTCCTCATCGTCGTCGGACTCCTCGTCGGCCCCGGTGGAGTCAGCATCTTCACCTGACCGAAAATCCGCGCGACCCGCCCGTAACCCTGACATGAGATGTCAGGTTTGCCTGCCAGCATCGTCTCCATGAGCCGTGCACTGACAGGAAAGACCGCACTGGTCGCGGGCGGGACGCGCGGCGCGGGCCGGGGCATCGCCACCGAGCTCGGCGCCGCGGGCGCGACCGTCTACGTGACGGGGCGCACGACCCGGTCCGAGCGATCGGAGATGGGCCGGCCCGAGACCATCGAGGAGACCGCGGAACGGGTGACGGACGCGGGCGGCGAGGGCATCGCCGTCCGCGTCGACCACCTCGACCCGGCGCAGGTCGCCGCGCTCGTGCGCCGCATCGACGCCGAGCGGGGCCGGCTGGACGTCCTGGTCAACGACATCTGGGGATCGGACCACCTCTTCCAGTTCGGCAAGCCGATGTGGGAGCAGTCCCTGGAGGACGGCCTGCGGATGTTCCGGCTGGCCCTCGACACCCACGCCGTCACCAGCCACCACGCCCTCCCGCTGCTGATCCGCGAGCCGGGCGGGCTGGTCGTCGAGGTGACCGACGGCACCGCCGAGTACAACGCGAAGTACCGCAAGGAGTGCGGCTACTTCTACGACATCGCCAAGACCGCCGTGCTGCGGATGGCGCTCGCCCAGTCCGAGGAGATCGCTCCGTACGGCGCGACCGCCGTCGCGCTCACGCCGGGATGGCTGCGCTCGGAGGCCATGCTGGAGCACTTCGGCGTCACCGAGGCGACCTGGCGGGACGGCGCCGCCAAGGACCCGCACTTCGCCATCGCCGAATCGCCCGCCCTCGTGGGGCGCGCGGTCGCGGCGCTCGCCGCCGACCCCGACCGGGCCCGCTGGAACGGCCGGTCGCTGACCAGCGGCGGGCTGGCCCGGGTCTACGGCTTCACCGACGCCGACGGCAGCCGCCCCGACGCGTGGCGCTACATCACCGAGGTCGTGGACGCCGGCCGTCCCGCCGACGTCACCGGCTACCGCTGACCGCCGTCTCGCCACGGCCCCGGGACGTCCCGGGGCCGTTTGAGAACGATCTGCCCGGTTATGGCGTGAAGAGGAGAAAGGAGGAGCCATGCCGATGACCGACAAGAGCGGCAAGCCCCGGAAGCAGGAGCTTCCCGGCACGCTCCAGCGCTCTCCCCGGGAGGCCCAGGAGACCTTCGCCAAGGCCCACGACTCCGCCGTCAAGACCTACGGCGAGGGCCAGCGGGCGCACCGCACCGCCTACTCGGCGCTCAAGCACAAGTTCGAGAAGCGCGGCGACCACTGGGAGCCGAAGGGCCGCAAGGGGCCGTCCGACCCGCGGGCCAAGAACCCCGACGCCCGCCGCGGCAAGGGCAAGAGCTTCGGCGGAGTGGACGTAGAGGGCAGCACCAAGAAGGAGCTGTACGACCGCGCCGCCGGCCTCGACGTCCAGGGCCGCTCGAAGATGAGCAAGGAGCAGCTGGCCGCGGCGATCGCGCGCAAGCAGGACTAGGCGCCGTACAGCTCCGCCAGCCGCGCGGCGCTGACCGCCATCCGCTCCCGCAGCTCCGGCGGCGCGAGGACCTCGGCCTCCGGGCCGAGCCGCAGCAGCTCCGACGCCGCGACCTCCGCCGACTCGACCGGCAGCGTGGTCGTCACCCAGCCCCGCGCGTCGGGCTCGCCGGCCGCCTCCGCCGCGCGGCGGGCCGCGTGCGGCTCCACCGCGTACCGCAGCAGCCGCATCCCGGCGGGGGAGAGCCGCACGGTCGCCTCCTCGCGCAGCATCGAGCGCACGAACTCGGCCGCCGCGCCGCGCCAGTGCGCGGCGAGGTCGAACTCCTCGTCCCGCTCGAAGACGGTGCCGTCCGCCCGGACGGCGGTGACGCGGTCGACCCGGTACGTGCGGTACCCCTCGCCGACCCGCGCGACCAGGTACCAGGTGCCGTTCTTCAGGACGAGCGCGTACGGGTCGGCCGTGCGCACGACCTCGGTGCCCTTGCGGTGGTAGCGCAGCTCGACGGTCTCGTCCTGCCACACCGCGCGGGCCAGCTCGCGCAGCAGCGGCGGCGGGCCGGACTCGCCGAACCAGCCGGGCGCGTCCAGCAGGAACCGCCGGCTCGCCCGCGCGGGCGCGTCCCGCAGCGCGGCGGGCAGCGCCGCGAGGACCTTCAGCTCGGCCGCCGCCAGCGCGCCGCCGCGCCCCATGTCCCCGGCCGGGCCGGGCAGCCCGGACAGGAACAGCGCCTCGGCCTCCTCGCGGGTGAGGCCGGTCAGCCGCGTCCGGTACCCGCCGACGAGCCGGTACCCGCCGCCGCGCCCCTGGTCGGCGTAGACCGGGACCCCGGCCGCCGACAGGGCCTCCATGTCCCGGTAGACGGTGCGCTCCGACACCTCCAGCTCGCGCGCGAGCTCGCCCGCCGTCATCGCCTCCCGCGACTGCAGGAGGAGCACCATCGAGATCAGCCGGGCCGCGCGCACGGGCCCATCCTGCCGCACCGCGGACCCCGCCGGCGGCCCGAGGCGGTGTTCCTGACGTTTTCCTGTCAGGTTCGCCGCCTTCGTCTGTCGGACGGGCCGCGGTCGCTGTTAGCTTCGCGGCGTGACTTCCACCCAGAGCACTCCCATCGAGGCGTTCATCGACGCCCTGCCGAAGGTCGAGCTGCACGTCCACCTGGTCGGCTCCGCCTCGGTCCCCACCGTCCTCGAACTCGCCCGCCGATACCCGGACGGGCCCGTCCCCGCGGACGAGCGCGAGCTGCGCGCCTTCTACGAGTTCCGCGACTTCCCGCACTTCGCCGAGGTCTACGAGGCGGTGTCCGGCCTCGTCCGCACGCCCGAGGACGTCGGCACCCTCGTCTTCGGCGTAGCCCGCGACCTCGCGGCGCAGAACGTCCGCTACGTCGAGCTGACCGTCACGCCCTACACCCACCAGCGGGCCGGGATGCCGATGCCCGCGGTCACCGAGGCCCTCGACCACGCCGTCCGCGAGGCCCGCGAGAGGCTCGGCGTCCGCGTCGCCTACATCTTCGACATCCCCGGCGAGTTCGGCGCCGAGGGCGCCCGCGGCACCCTGGAGCACGCGCTGTCCCACCCGCCGGAGGCGCTCGTCGGGTTCGGGATCGGCGGCATCGAGCAGATGCGCACCCCGCACCGGGACGCGTTCCGCGACGCGTTCGCCGCCGCCCGCGCCGCCGGGCTGCGCAGCCTCCCGCACGCCGGCGAGATGACCGGTCCGGAGACGATCTGGGAGGCGATCGAGGGCCTCGGCGCCGAGCGGATCGGCCACGGCACCAGCTGCGTGCGGGACCCGCGGCTCATCGCCCACCTGCGCGAGACGCAGCTGCCGCTGGAGGTGTGCCCCACCTCCAACCTGCGCACCGGCCAGGTCCCCGACCTGTCCGCCCACCCCATGCCGCGGATGCTGGAGGAGGGCCTGTTCGTCACGCTGAACAGCGACGACCCGCCGATGTTCGACACGACCCTGACCGGCGAGTACCGCGTCGCCGCCGAGGTGTTCGGGCTGGGCCCCGCCGAGCTGGCGGCGCTGGCCCGCAACGCGGTCGCCGCCTCGTCGCTCGGCGCCGCCGACCGCAAGGCGATCACCGACGACATCGACGCCCTGCTCTGACCGGGGCGGCGCCGGGCCCGGGGCGGCTAGCCCCAGGCCATGCGCCGCCACGGGCTGCCCGGGTCCTCGGCGAGGACGCGGTGGCCGGCGAGGGAGCGGTCGTACCACTCGCCGAACTCGCCCTCGTCGAACCGCAGCATCCGGCCGAGGACGTACCCGGCGGAGAACGACCCCCACGACGGGTAGACCTGGTGGGCCCGGTGCCCGGCGGTGAGGACGCACTTCTCCGCTTCGTCGGCGTCGCAGTACCCCGCGGACAGGCCCCAGCGGGCCATGTTCACCGCGCGGCCGAAGTCGTAGCCGTACACGCTCTCCACCCGCCCGTCGGGCGGGAGCAGGCCGTCCGCGCGGAACCGCGCCTCGTACCGCAGGACCGCGCCCGACAGCTCGACGACCTCCCGGACCGTCTCCTCCCCGATGTCGCGCTCGCCGCACCAGGCGGTGATCGCGGCGCGCCACTCCCGCTCCCCGGTGCCGCGCCCGCGCCGGTCGAGCACCATCTGGATCGCCGGGTCGCTGTTGCGGGCGTCGAGCAGCGCGTCCATCTGCTCGCGCCAGCCGGCGGCGTCGGTGACGCCCCAGTCGCGTTCCAGCAGCTCCTTGTCGCCGGGCTCGCCGCGCAGGGCGTTCCAGGCGGTCCCGTTCCCGACGGCCAGGTGCGCGCCGACGGCGAGCGCCGCCGCGAGCCGCCCCCACGGCGCGCTGTCCGGGTCGGTGACGAGGACGTCGTGGTCGCGGTCGGGCCGCCGCTCGGCGTCGGCGAGCAGCGCGGCGACCTGGCGGTGGCCGTCGCCGCCCGGCGGCATCTGCGCCAGCAGCTCGCGCAGCGGCCGCAGCGCGTCCCGGGGCCCGGCGTCCTTGAGGATCAGCCGCGCCGCGTGCACGCCGGCGGCGCCGGACCGCTTCGCGTCGTGCAGCGCCCCGAACGCCGACATCGCGGCCCAGGCGCGCCGCGCCGCCTCGCCGGTCCGGCCCGCGGCCGCGAGGACGTGCGCGGCCTGCGCGTCCAGCCCCGCCCGCACCTCCGCCGGCAGCGACGCGGCGCCCCGGTCCAGCGTGTCGACGACCCGCTGCGCCTTCGCCACGTCGCCCGCCGCGGCGAGCGCCCGCGCGTACCGGGCCCGCACCGCCGCCGCGGCCGGCCAGTCGCCGCGGGCCTCCATCGCCCCGGCGGCCTCCGCGAACGCGGCCGCGGCCTCGGCGGACCGCCCCTGCCGCTCGAACTTGCGCGCGCGCTCCAGCAGAGCGCCGGGATCCCCCTGAACCATCATCGAACCCTCCGAACCGAACCGTATCGGTCCACACCGTCGCGGCGGGGCCCGTCCCAGGTCGCGGCGGCACCGGCGGGGTGGTTTCCTAAGAGGCGATGCAAACGACCGGTGGGGGGATACGAGAGTGAAGAGCGTCGAGCCCGAGGTGTTCCTCGTCGCGAAGCCCGAACTGGACTACGACGAGGTCGCCCGGTACCTGCGGGACGTGGGCGGGGAGAGCTGGCTGGAGCGGCTCGACCGCGGCGACCTCGACGCGGAGCTGAACGACCCGCAGAACCTCGCCGAGTTCGCGGGCCGGCTCTGCTACCGCTCCTGGGAGCCGGGCCTCAACCCCAACGTGACCAAGATCCGCACCGACTCGGGCCAGTACCTGCAGAACATCCTGCGGAGCCTGCACGGCTCGGTGCTGGAGCACGTCAGCTTCAGCTTCGTCCTGCACAACGTGAGCCGCGTACTGACCCACGAGCTCGTCCGGCACCGCCCTGGCGTGGCGATCTCGCAGGAGTCGCTCCGGTTCGTCCGGCTCCAGGACATCCCGTTCTGGTTCCCCGAGTGGGCCCGCGAGGACCCCGAGCTGATGAAGCGCGCCACGGCGATGCTGGAGCAGATGGAGGAGTTCCAGGGCTGGATGGCCGAGCACTTCGGCCTCGACGACGAGGGCGTGCCGTTCAAGGAGAAGAAGCACAAGACCTCGTTCATGCGCCGCTTCGCCCCCGAGGGCGTCGGCACCGGCCTGGTCTGGACGGCCAACGTCCGCACCCTGCGGCACACGCTGGAGAACCGCACCGCGCCGGGCGCCGAGGAGGAGATCCGGCTGCTGTTCGGCAAGATCGGCGAGGTGATGCGCAGGGAGGCCCCGGACCTGTTCGGCGACTACGTCGTCGAGGACGGCTCGTGGATCCCCGAGTGGCGGAAGGTCTGACCTCCGCCCCGGGGCGGCGCGGCGGGGACTGGGCGCGCGGCGGGCGCTGCGGCATTATTGGACGGTATGTCTGACATCATGATTCCCGCGGGCGCGCGGGAGGTGCCGGGGTACCTCGCCGTCCCCGCGGGGGAGGGGCCCTGGCCGGGCGTCGTCATCGTCTTCGAGGCGATGGGCGCCAACGCGGACATGCGCGCCCAGGCCGACCGGTTCGCCGCGCAGGGGTACCTCGCCGTCCTGCCGGACCTCTACAACGGGGCGCCGTGGGTGCGGTGCGTCAGCAAGGCGATGCGCGACATGCGCGCGCAGCGTGGGCCGACCTACGACGCCATCGAGGCGTCCCGCGCGTGGCTCGCCGGGCGCGACGACTGCACCGGCGACGTCGGCGTGTGCGGGTTCTGCATGGGCGGCGGGTTCGCGCTGGTGGCGGCGGCGAAGTACGACTTCAAGGCCGCCGCCGCGAACTACGGCATCCTGCCCCGCCGGCCGGCGGAGTCGCTGCGCGGCGCGTGCCCGGTCGTCGGCAGCTACGGCGGCGCCGACCCGACGCTGCGCGGGGCGGCGGGGAAGTTGGAGCGGGCCCTGACGAGCGCCGGCGTCCCGCACGACGTGAAGGAGTACCCGGGCACCGGGCACTCCTTCCTCACCGGGTTCGCCCCGCCGGCCCCGCTCGGCCCGGTCGCGAAGATCGTCTTCGGGCTCGGCAAGGGGCGGGAGAACGCCGCCGACGGGTGGGAGCGGATCTTCGCCTTCTTCGGCGAGTACCTCAATAAAAAATCTACAACGTAAAGGCGCCGGGCCGGTCAGACGGTCAGGAGCGCAGGACGGCCTGGGTCTGGGTCACCTGGGCGACGCGCCGGCCGCCGTCGTCGTAGAGGTCGGTCTGGACGACGATCGACGTGCGCCCGGTGTGCAGCGGGTGCGCGGCGCCCTTGACGCAGCCTTCCTTGACCCCGCGGAAGAAGTTCGTCTTCGACTCCAGCGTCGTCGTGAACGTGTCCGGCGGCAGGTTGAGGAACGCGCAGGCGGCGCCGAGGGTGTCGGCGAGCGCCATGAGGGCGCCGCCGTGCATGACGCCGCCGGCGGTGCAGCGCTCCGGGGCCCAGTCCAGCCGGCCGGTGACCTCCTCGGGCCCGGCGGTGTCGATGCGCACGCCGAGCGTCCGGGCGAACGGCATGGCGTCGGTGAGCTGGTCAGGGGTCATGAAGCCTCCTCGGTGAGCGTGTTCGCGTCCACCCTGGTCGCCGGGCCGTCGCGGCGTCCATTACCCGTGACGTAATCGCGGGCGTGACCGGGAGGCCGGTAGCGTCCGGGGCGTGACGACGGCGTTGAGCGACATGCGACCCATCGGCGACCAGCTGCGCGCCTGGCGGCAGCGGCGCCGGCTCAGCCAGCTGGAGCTGGCGTCGGAGGCGGACGTGTCGACCCGCCACCTCAGCTTCGTGGAGACCGGGCGCTCCGCGCCGAGCCGCGAGATGGTGCTGCGGCTCGCCGAGCACCTGGACGTGCCGCTGCGCGACCGCAACCTGCTGCTGGTGGCGGCCGGCTACGCGCCGGTGTTCGACGAGACGCCGATCGAGGAGCCGAGGATGGACGCGGTCCGGGCGGCGCTGAAGCAGGTGCTGGCCGGGCACGAGCCGTACCCGGCGGTGGTCGTCGACCGGTTCTGGAACCTCATCGACGCCAACGGCGCCGCCGCGCTCTTCATGGAGGGCGCGCCGCCGGAGCTGCTGGAGCCGCCGCTGAACGTGCTGCGGCTGAGCATGCACCCGGACGGGATGGCGAAGAACATCCTGAACCTCGCCGAGTGGCGCGCCCACATGATCGACCGGGTGCGGCGCCACGTCGCGCTCACCGCGGACGCCTCGCTGACCCAGCTCTACCGGGAGCTGCGGAGCTTCCCCGGGGACGTCGGGGAGGCGATCGCGCCGCCCGCCGGGCACGACGTCTTCGTCCCGCTGCGGATGCGGTTCGACGGCCGGGAGCTGTCCTTCTTCAGCACGATCGCGACGTTCGGCACGCCGATCGACATCACGGTCGCGGAACTGGCGATCGAGTCGTTCTATCCGGCGGACGCGCCGACGACGGAGTACCTGCGGGAGCGGGCGGGCTGGTGACCGCCCCGCCGCCGCGCGCCGGCAGGTCGTGGTGGACGCGGGGCGCCGGCACGCCGAGCCGCCGCAGCGCCGCGGCCGCGGCCCGGACGAGCGGGGCGGGCCCGGCGACGTAGGCGGTGTGGTCGCGGACGCAGTCCAGCAGGCCGGGCAGGACGTCCTGCACGTGGCCGGTCAGCGCGCCGGGGCCCGCCGACCGGGACAGGACCGGCACGACCCGCAGCCGCGCGGACGCCGCCTCCAGCCGGCGCAGGTCGGGCAGGTCGTAGAGGTGGTCGGCGGTGCGCGCGGCGACCAGCAGCCGGACGTCGCGGCCGGATCCGGCGGCCTGCTCGGCCAGCGCCTTCACGGGGGCGAGCCCGGTGCCGCCGCCGATCAGCAGCAGGTCGCGGCCGGGGTCGGGGTCGAGGGTCATCTCGCCCTCGGCCGGGCCGAGCAGCACGGTGTCGCCGGGGGCGGTGGCCCGGACCAGCGCGCCGCTCACCCAGCCGCCGGGGCGGGCCCGGACGTGCAGGCGCAGCGTGCCGTCCGGCCGGGGCGCGTTCGCGATCGAGTAGGGCCGCCACATCCGGGGCCAGCGGGCGGTCTGCACGCTGACGTGCTGCCCGGCGGCGAAGGGGAGCGGCCGCTCGGGGCGCAGCGTGAGCACCGCGAGGTCGGGGGCGCGGCGGTCGTGGGCGGTGACCTCGGCGGCCCACCACGGCGGGGACTGCGCGGCGTCCCGCTCGGCCGCGCCGATCATGGCCTCGGCCGCGCGCGTGTACGCGGCGGTCCAGGCGGCCTCGGCGGCGGGCGTCCAGCAGTCGGCGGCGAAGACGCGCAGCGTGGCGGTGAGCGCGGCGCCGACGGCTTCGTAGTGCTCGGGCCGGACCCCGTACTTGCGGTGGCCGCGGCCGAGCCGGCACAGGTGGGCGGCGAGGCCGGCGGGGTCGTCCGGGCTCCGCACGATCCGGGCGAGCGCCTGGAAGAACCGGTCGTGCTGGCGGCCCATCGCGGGCGGGAACAGGACGCGCAGGTGGGGCTCGGCCGCGAAGAGGCGGCCGTAGAAGTAGCTCGTCGCGCCCGCCGGGTCGGCTTCGAGGCGGGCGAAGCAGTCGTCGGCGGTACGGGGTTCCGGTGGCATGTCCGGGCTCTCTCCCTGGCCTTCGGGCCTGGCACCGGCGGTCGCGGCGGGTCCGGGTGCCCGGCTGGGTGAGATTCTCTCGCCGAACGCGGTGCGTACTCAACCGGGCGGTCGCGGCGGGGCGCCCGCCGCTGCGCAGGGTGAGCGCCCGTGCGGCGGCGGTGACCGCCGGAGCCCGTGATCGAACACGGATACTGATCGGTATCGGCGGATGGCGTGGCCGGGCCGCGGCGGCCGGTCCGGCGGTGGAGGAGGAAAGCACTCCCCGGTGGAAGTTCGGCCGCGTCGCGGCGATCTGACCGCTTCGGACTGCGAAGAGCCGCCGCCTGCGGCAAGCTGGCCGGGAGAAAAGGGCCGGGGGCGGGACGGCGCGAGGGGGGCGGGTGCGGCGAGCACCCGTTCGCGCCGCCCGGTGGCCAGTGCTCAGCTGAGGGGGAAACGCATGTCAGAGGCCGTCCGCGGGGCTCCGCGCCCCGCCACCGGTGCCGGCGGCCCGCCGGTCATCGGGATCACCACCTACCAGGAGCCGGCCCGCTGGGGGACCTGGGTGCGCGAGGCCGCGCTGCTGCCGGCGCCGTACGTGCGCTCGGTCGAGCGGGCCGGCGGCGTCCCGGTGCTGCTGCCCCCGGCCGCCACCCTGCGCGGGGTCGACCTGCTCGTCGGCCGGCTGGACGGGATCGTGCTCGCCGGCGGCGGCGACGTCGACCCCGAGCTCTACGGCGCCGCCCGGCACCACGAGACGGGGCCGCCGCAGCCGCAGCGCGACCGGTTCGAGCTGGCGCTCGTCCGCGCGGCCGTCTCCGCGGACCTGCCGTTCCTGGCGATCTGCCGGGGCATGCAGGTGCTGAACGTCGCGCGGGGCGGCGCGCTCATCCAGCACCTGCCGGAGGCCGTCGGCCACCGCGGGCACGCGCCGCAGGCCGGCCTGGTCGGCTCGCACCCGGTGCGGATCAGCCCGACCAGCCAGATCGGCAAGATCCTCGGCGACGCGGCGGACGTCCCGGCCTACCACCACCAGGCGGTCGGCCGGCTCGGCAAGGGCCTGTCGGCCGTGGCGTGGGCGGAGGACCAGGTGGTGGAGGCCATCGAGCTGCAGGGCCACCGCTTCGGCCTCGCCGTGCAGTGGCATCCCGAGGAGGGCGAGGACAAGCGCCTCTTCGAGGCCCTGGTCGCGGAGGCCGCGGGCCGCTGAGCCGGGATTGGCGTCCCCTTTCCCGGGGAAGGCGGTCGGTGGAAACCGCCGCAGACCCCGGGGAGGCCGCCGCATGCCCGTCCATCCGCAGACCGCGAGCTTCCTGGAGCAGCTCGCCTCCTGGACGGCCCCGCCCGCCGGCCCCGGGGACGGAGCCGAGCCCACGATCGCGGAGATGCGGGAGCGGATCGGCGCGGCGTACCCGGTCGTGCGGCGGGAGCTGCCGTACGTGCGCGACGTCGCGGTGCCCGGCCCGGGCGGCCCGGTGCCGGTGCGGCTGTACCGCCCGGTGCCGCTCGCGCGCGGGCCGCTGCCCGCGGTCGTCTACCTGCACGGCGGCGGCTGGGTGCTCGGCGGCGTCGACAACGTGGACGCCGCGTGCCGCGACCTCGCGCACGCCGCCGGATGCGCCGTCCTGAGCGTCGGGTACCGGCTGGCGCCCGAGCACCCGTTCCCCGCGGCCGTGGACGACGCGTGGGCCGTCGTCGCCGCGGCGGGGGAGGCGGGCCGCGAAGGGGCTTCGCTAAGCGGCCACGGCATCGCGCCCGGCGCCGTGGCGGTGGCCGGCGACAGCGCCGGCGGCAACATCGCGGCGGCCGTCGCGCTGCTGGCCCGCGACCGCGGGCTGCCGCTCGCCCACCAGCTGCTGGTCTACCCGGTGACCGACACCGCGATGGACACCCCGAGCTGGCGGGAGTACGGGTCCGGGTACGGGCTGGACGCGGGCAGCCTCGCCCGGTTCATGGACCTGTACCGGGGCGGCGCCGACCCGTCCGACTTCCGGCTGGCGCCGCTGCGCGCCCCGGACCTGTCCGGCGCGGCGCCCGCCACCGTCATCACCGCCGAGTGCGACATCCTGCGCGACGAGGCGGAGGCGTACGCCCGCCGGCTCGCGGCGGCCGGGGTGCCGGTCGAGCTGCGCCGCTACGACGGCGTCGTGCACTCGTTCTTCCTGCTGCCGGAGATCTTCGACGCCGGCGCCGAGGCGATGGCGTTCGCTGTGCGACGATTGCGCGCGGCATTCGGTGATCGCGAGCGGGAGGGCGGCGCGCCATGTACGACGGGTACGAGCGGCTGAGGATCGACTGGGCGGCGGACGGGGTGCTGCGCGTCACGATCAGCACGCCGGGCAAGCTCAACGCGGTCGACACCGTGGGGCACCGCGAGCTGGCGGAGATCTGGCGGGACGCCGACGCCGATGACGCGGTGCGCGCGATCGTGGTGCGCGGCGAGGGGACGGCGTTCTCCGCCGGCGGCGACATCGCCATGATCGAGGAGATGATGGCCGACCACGCCGCGCGCCGCCGGATCATGCGCGAGGCCCGCGACATCGTGATGAACGTGCTGAACTGCTCCAAGCCGGTGGTCAGCGCCGTGCAGGGCCCGGCGGTGGGCGCGGGGCTCGCGGTGGCGCTGCTCGCCGACATCTCGGTCGCCGGCCGCACCGCGAAGATCATCGACGGGCATGTGCGGCTGGGCGTGGCGGCGGGCGACCACGCCGCGATCGTGTGGCCGCTGCTGTGCGGGCTGGCGAAGGCCAAGTACTACCTGCTGCTCAACGACGTCCTGACCGGCGAGGAGGCCGAGCGGATCGGCCTGGTGTCGCTGTGCGTGGACGACGCCGAGGTGCACGACCGCGCGCTGGAGATCGCCGGGCGGCTCGCCGCCGGGCCCGCCGAGGCGCTGTCGCTGACCAAGCACGCGCTGAACAACTGGCTGCGGCTCGCGGGCCCGACGTTCGACGCGTCGCTGGCGATGGAGTTCTTCGGGTTCACCGGCCCGGACGTGCGGGAGGGCGTCGCGGCGATCCGCGAGAAGCGCCCGCCCCGGTTCGGCTGAGGCGGGGCCCGGCCCCGGGGCGGGCCGGGGTCAGCCGAAGCGCTTGGCGAGGGCGCCGAGCCCGGTCGCGTAGATGCCCTGCGCGAGCGTCTTGGTCATCGCCTCCTCGTCGGCGGCGTCCGCGGAGAACTCGGCCCGCCACTCGACGAACGCGTGGCCGGTGGCGGTGACCGGGGCGACGCGCAGCTCGGCGCGGCAGTCGCGCACCGGCAGCGGGCACTCCAGGATCTCGTACCGGTAGCCGCGGCCGGCGTCGTCCAGCGCGGTGAGCCGCTCGCGGAACACCGTCTCGCCGGGGCCGATCAGGCGGCGGACGCAGCCGACGCGGTCGCCGGGGCCGCCGTCCTCGATCACGCCGGTCTGCACGCCGGGCATCCAGTCGGCGAGGTTGCCGAAGTCCCGCAGGTAGGACCACACCTCGTCGGCGCTGCTGGCGAACACGGCACTGGCGTAGGACCGGGGCATGGGCTCTCCTCACGGTGGGCGGACCCTCATGCTGGCCCGGCCGCTGTGACCCGGGCAACACCTTGACCGTGCCGAATCCGATTCGGAATGATCAGGCGCATGCTGCTCGGGGACCTCGCGCACCGCGGCGCCGCGCTCTGGCCGGACCGCACGGCGTTCGCCTGGGACGGCCGCCGCCGCACCTACCGCGAGCTGCACCGGCGCGCGCGGTGCTGGGCCGGGCTGCTGGCCGGCGGGGGAGTGGGGCCCGGCGGCCGCGTCGCGCTGCTGACCGTCAACGCGCCGGAGGCGGTCGAGGCCGCGTTCGGCGCGTCGCTGATCGGCGCCGCGGTGGTCCCGCTGAACGTGCGGCTGAGCCCCGCCGAGATCCGGTACCAGGTCGAGGACGCGGGGGCGCGGCACGCGGTCGTCCACCCGGCGCTGGAGACCCTGGCCGCCGCGTCCGGCCTCCTCGACCTCGACCACTGGACGATCGGCCCGGCCCTCGACCGGGCCCTGGACGAGGCGCCGCCGCACGACCCGCCCCGCCCCGGCCCGGACGCGCCGGTCGTCCAGCTCTACACCTCGGGCACCACCGGGCATCCGAAGGGCTGCCTGCTGACCAGCCGGGGCTGGGTCGCCGCCGCGGCGAACGCGGTGCAGGCGTTCGGCCTGACCGGCGACGACCGGCTGCTCGGCGCGCTGCCGCTGTTCCACGTCGCCGGGTACGGCGCCGTGCTCGGCCAGCTGGCCGCGGGCGGGACGGTCGTGCTGCCGTCCGGCGCGTCTCCGGAGGCGCTGTGGCCGCTCATCGCCGAGCACGGCGTGACCGTCGCGGTCTTCCCCACCGGCACCGGGCGGGCGCTGCGCCATCCCGCCGCCGCGCCGGGGACGCTCCGCCTGGTCTTCGGCATGGCCGCGACCGAGCGTCCCGCGACGCTGGAGCGGCTGCGCGGCCTCGGCTACCGCGGCGTGTACGGCTCGACCGAGGCCGGGAACTTCGTGGCGGTGTCCACGCTGGAGGACGAGCTGGCCGCCCCCGGCACGGTCGGCCGCCCGCTGCCCGCGTTCGACCTCGCCCTGGACGGCGTGGACGGCCCCGGCGAGGTCGGAGAGCTGCTGCTGCGCGGCGCGAGCCTGATGGCCGGATACGCCGGGCACCCGGGCGTCCCGCCGGACGGCTGGCTGCGCACGGGCGACCTCATGCGGCTCGACGCCGACGGCCGCCTGCACTTCATCGACCGCGCCAAGGACATGGTCAAGAGCGGCGGCGAGAACGTGTACTGCGCGGAGGTCGAGCGCGTCCTCGCCGAGCACCCCGGCGTCCGGGACGCCGCGGTGATCGGCGTCCCGGACCGGCGCTGGGGCGAGGCGGTCAAGGCCGTGGTCGTGGTGCGCGGAGGCACCACGCCGGCGGAGCTGGACGCGCACTGCCGGGCCCGGCTCGGCGCGTTCAAGCGCCCCCGCTGGTACGAGCTGGTCGCGGCGATCCCGCGCAACCACTCGGGCAAGGTGCCCAAGCGCGAGCTGCGCGCCGCGCACGACCCGGGCACGTCCGTCCGGCTCCCCGAGTCAGGCGGGTAGGCGCGGGCCAGTGCGGCCGCGGCCTAGTACGACTTGGGCAGGCCCAGCTCGTGCTGCGCGATGTGGGCGAGGACGAGCTCCTCCGCGACCGGGATGTTCTTGGCGATGCGGGCGTCGCGGAACATCCGGGCGATCGGGTACTCCATCGAGTACGCCATCCCGCCGTAGGTCTGGAAGGCGCGGTCGGCCGCCTGCCAGGCCGCGTCCGCCGCGGTCAGCTTGGCGATGTTGGCCTCCGAGCCGCAGGGCCGGCCGCGGTCCCACAGCCAGGCGGCCTTGTAGGTCATCAGCCGCGCCAGCTCCAGCTGCGCCTTGGCCTTGGCGAGCGGGAACGCGATGGCCTGGTTGGTGCCGATCGGTTTGCCGAACGGGGCCCGGTCGGTCGCGTACTCGCAGGCGAGCCTCAGCACCAGCCCCCCGGACCCGACGCCGCCCGCCGCGGCGAGGATGCGCTCGGGGTTGAGGATGTCCCACAGCACGAGGAACCCCTGGTCGGGCTCGCCGAGGACGCGCTCGGCCGGGACGCGGACCTCGTCCAGGAACACCATGCTGGACGCGACGGTGTTGGTGCCGAGCTTGGGGATCGGCTGGTAGGTGAGCGTGCCGTCGGCGACGGCCTGCTTGACGTCCACCAGCAGGACGGTGAACCCGGAGGTGCGCGGCCGGGCCTCGGCGGCCGGGATCGTCCGGGTGACCAGGACGAGGAAGTCGGCGCGCTCGACGCCGGAGATCCAGATCTTCTGGCCGCTCACCACGAAGTGGTCGCCGTCGCGGCGGGCCTGGGTGGTGATGTTGATCGCGTTGCTGCCCGCGTCCGGCTCGGTGATGGCGAAGCAGGTCTCGATCTCCCCGGCGGCGATCTTCGGCAGGAGCTCGCGCTTCTGCGCCTCGGTCCCGTGCCGGTTGATCGTCAGCCCGCCGAACGCGGGCGTCAGCAGGTACATGAAGGACGCGGCGCCGCCCGCGCCGCCCTCGGCCAGCGCCTCCAGGGCGACGGCCAGCTCCAGCAGCCCCTGGCCCCCGCCGCCGTACTCCTCGGGGATCGCCAGCGCGTGCCAGCCGCCCGCCACCAGCTCCCGCCAGACCTCCTCCGGCCAGCGCTTGTCCGCGTCGCAGCGGCCCCAGTAGTCCTGGTCGTACTTCCCGGCGATCGCCAGCACGCCCTCGCGCACCGCGGCCGCGCTCTCCGGCAGGTCGAAGTCCACCGCGCCTCCCTCAATTCGCGTCCGCACCACGGTAGCCGATTTAAGTAAGTGGTCACTGACGCGGGGGTGCGGTCATTGAAGCGCGCCGCACCGGGTAGGCGAACCGACGGACACCGACTCGGGAGGGGGCGCCCATGCGGCCGCGCGACAGGTGGATGCTGGCCGGCGGACGGTGGAGCCAGGGCACCGGGCAGGACGCGTTCACGATGACCGACCCGGCGACCGGCGAGCCGCTCGGCGTGGTGGCCGTGTCCACCCCGGCGGACGTGGCCGCGGCCGTCGCGGCGGCCTGCGACGCCGCGCCCGGCTGGGCCGCCACCCCGGCCGCCGACCGGGGCGCGGCCCTGCACGCCGCCGCGCGGGCGGTCGAGGAGCGGATGGACGAGCTGGCCGCGCTCGTGACCGCCGAGATGGGCAAGCCGTCCGGCGACGCGCTCGGCGGTGTCGAGGCCGGCATCGGGACGCTGCGCCAGTACGCCGAGCTCGGCCCCCTGCACGGCGGCCGCAGCCTCCAGGGCGGCTGGCGGGCCGCCGACTTCCTGGTCCGCGAGCCGCGCGGCGTCGCCGCCGTGATCACCCCGTGGAACGACCCGGTCGCCATCGCCTGCGGCCTGATCGGCGCCGCGCTGGCCACCGGCAACACCGTCGTCCACAAGCCCTCCGAGCGGACCCCGCACACCGGCGCGATGCTCGCCGAGCTGCTCGACGCGTGCCTGCCCGACGGCGTCCTCAACATGGTGACCGGCGACGGCGCGACGGGCGAGGCCCTCGCCGGCCACCCGGACACCGACGTCGTCGCGCACGTCGGCTCCACCGCCGCCGGCCGCCGCGTCGCCGAACTGGCCCTGCGCACCGGCGCCCGCACCCTGCTGGAGAACGGCGGCTGCGACCCGCTGATCGTGGACCGCGACGTCGACCCCGGGTGGGCCGCCGGCCAGGCCGCCCTCGGCTGCTTCGCCAACGCCGGCCAGATCTGCACGTCCGTCGAGCGGGTCTACGTCCACGAGGCCGTGGCGGACCCCTTCCTGGAGGCCCTCGCCGAGCGGGCCCGCGGCCTGCGGATGGGGCCGGGCGCCGACGTGACCACCGAGCTCGGGCCGCTCGTCGACGAGCGGCACCGCACCCACGTCCACCAGCAGGTCGAGAAGGCGATCGCGGACGGCGCGCGCGCCCTGACCAGCGCGCGGATCCCGGACGGCCCCGGCGCGTTCTACCCCGCGACGGTCCTCGCCGGCTGCGCCGACCACATGGCGATCATGGCGGAGGAGGTGTTCGGGCCGGTCGCGCCGGTCCGCACCGTGGCCTCCTTCGACCACGCCCTCGACGCGGCGCGCCGCTCCCGGCACGGCCTCGCCGCGACCGTCCTCACCCGGGACATGGCGCACGCGCAGGCCGCCTGGCGCACCCTGAACGTCGGCACGGTGAAGATCAACGCCGTGTTCGGCGGCGCCCCGGGCGGCGCCGCCGAACCGCGCCTCGGCAGCGGCCGCGGCTTCGGCTACGGCCCCGAGCTGCTGGACGAGATGACGAAGGTGAAGGCCGTCCACGTCCAGACCGACGTCCCCTGACGCCCCTCCCTCAGCCCTTGACGGTCAGCAGCGGCCGCAGCTCCGCGACCGGCGTCGCGACGCCGCCGCCCGCCAGGCTCGACACGACCGGGCCGATGTCCTTGTAGGCCCACGGCGCCTCCTGCTTCAGGTCGCGCCGCCACGCCGCCATGACGTCGCGCCTGCGCGCCGTCACCGGGTCGCGGTGGTCCAGCGGCGTCACGACCCGGAACTCGCGCAGGAACGCGTCGAGCTCGGCGTCGCCGCCCCGCGCCGACGCGCCGCGCGGGACCCGGCGCCCGGCGCCGTGGCACGCGCTGGCCAGCGTGCGCGGGTTCCCGTGCCCGCGCAGGACGAAGCTGGACGCCCCCATCGACCCCGGCACGATGACCGGTTCGCCCCACATCGCATAGGGTCCGCCGGCCATCTCGGCGTGGCCGCCCGCCGGGGTGGCGCCCTTGCGGTGCACGAACCGGTCGCCGTCCCGCCAGAACAGGTTGTGGGGCGCGTCGTACAGCGGCCGGGCGTCCGGGTCCCCGCACTCGGCCGCCAGGCCCGCGCGCATCGCCAGCGACAGGAAGTACCGGTTGCCGGCCGCGAAGTTGGCGGCGTTGCCGAACGCGTCCAGGTACCGGCGGCGGGCGGGCTCGGACCGCTCGTCCAGCAGGAAGGGCAGGACGCCGTTGCGGGGCCGGGGCAGCCCGGCCGGCCACCCGGCGCGCAGCGCGTCCAGGGCGGTGGCGTTGGCCTGGTGGCCGAGCGACAGCGAGCCGCTGTGCACCATCGTGACGACCGTTCCGGGGGAGAGGCCCCAGGCGTGCGCGGCGGCGGGGTCGTGCACCTCGGCCACGTACTGCAGTTCGGCGAAGTGGTTGCCGCCGCCGATCCCGCCGATGACGCTGTCGTGGCTCGCGCCGCCCGCGCTGCCGATCCAGTCGGCGAACGCGGCGGCCGTCGCGGCCGGGTGCGCGCACGCGTGCGCGCGGTCCAGGGCGTCGTCGGCGTCCTCGGGCCGGAAGCCCCGCCACGGGGCGGCGCCCGTGAGCAGCAGGCCGGGCAGGCCGTCGCGCAGCAGCGCCTCGCGCTGGACGGGAGTGAGCGCGATCCGGCGGCCGCCCTCGAAGAACAGGTGCCGCAGCCGCCGCTCCAGCGCGTCCAGCCGGGCCCGGACGCGGCCGGCACGCAGCGCGGTGACCTCCAGCCGCATGCCGCAGTTGACGTCGCTGCCGACCGCCTGCGGCAGCAGCGCGTGCTCGGTCTCCAGGACGGTCCCGATCGGTATCCCGGCGCCCTTGTGGAAGTCGGGCGTGAGGGCGGCGCGGGTGATGCGCGGCTCCGGCCCGGTGTAGCCGGGGGTGGCCTCGGCGAGCCGCTCGAGCGTCCCGGCGGTCTCCAACAGGGCCAGCGCCTCGGTGACGGCGGCGGGTTCGAGCGGCACTCCGGCCCCGGCGCAGATCTCGACGGGGACGCCTTGCGGGTTGGGGAGGGTGAGCCAGTTCTCGCCGGTGCGGGCGAGACGGGGGTCTTGACGTGCGGACACGGTGAATCCTTCAGGGCTGCTGGGAGCGCGCGACGGCGCGCGGGAAGGAGCCGTCCGCGCGGAGGGCGCGACGGCGGGGGAGCGGGCGGGGCCGCTCGTCCTCGGGTTCAGCAGCCGCGAGGAGAGACCGACGGTAGCGCGGGGTCAGGCGTCCGGGCCACCGGTTTTCGCGGGGACGGACAGGTAGCGGGCCACCAGCCGGGCCACGAAGTGCGCGAACTCCTCCGGCGGGCCGGACGGCAGCATGATGTGGCTCATCGTCAGCCGCACCGCCGCGTCGGCGACCTCGGTGAGCGCGTCGCGGTCCAGATGCGGCCAGTGCCGCAGCGCGTGGTCGGCGATGCGGGCGCTGGCGGCGAACAGCACCGGCTCGGCCTGCGTGGTGAGCAGCGGCAGCATCTCGTCGCCGCCCGCGCCGGTCAGCACCGCCTTCTTCAGCTGGTCGTCCGCCGAGGTCTCCAGCGTGTACATCACGGCGGCGACCACCGCGGAGTACACGTCGTCGTGCTCGGACAGCGCCGCGTCGACGCCGTCGAGGTAGCGCTCGTTGTCGCGGACCACGACCGCCTGGGCCAGCCCCCACTTGTCGCCGAACTCGTTGTAGACGGTCTGCCGGCTCACCCCGGCGGCCGCGGCGACGTCCCGCATGCGGACGGCCCGGTAGCCGCGCTCGACCAGCAGCTCGGCGGCGGCGTCGAGCAGGGACTCGCGCACGGGGCGTCCGGCGGTGCCCATGGTGTCGTCGTTCCTCCGGGTGCTGGTCGGGTCCCCATTATCGCGCGCCGCCCGGCGGCCCGGCCATTCAGGCGTCCGCCGGGGCGCCCCCGCGGTCCAGGAGGTGGGCGAGGGGGAGGGTCGCCGCGCCGACCGCGACCGCCTCGGGGCCGAGGTGGCACAGCTCCACCGCGGTCTGCGCGAACGGCTGCCGCAGCGCGTACGCGGCGGTGGCCTCGACGATCCGGTCCAGCATCCGGCCGCCGATCAGCAGCCCCGCCCAGCCGCCGATGATGATCTTCTCGGGGCTGAACAGGTTGACCAGGTCGGCGATGCCGGCGCCCAGGTACTCGGCGACCTCCGCGCGCAGCCCGGCGGCGGCCTGCGACGGGTCGGCGAGCAGCGCGGCGAGGGCCGCCTCCTCGTCGGTCCCGGCGGCGCCGCCCGCGGCCCGGTAGCGCTCCAGCAGCGCGGTCGCGCCGACATAGGACTCCAGGCAGCCGCGCGACCCGCACCGGCACCGCGCGCCGCCGACCCGCAGCGTCGTGTGCCCCCACTCGCCCGCGCTGCCGGCCGCGCCCCGGTACGGCGAGCCGTCGATCATCACGGCGGCGCCGACGCCGGAGCCGATCAGGGCGACGACGGCGTTGCGGTGGCCGCGGCCCGCGCCGAACCACATCTCGGCCTGGCCGAGGGAGGTGGCGCCGTTGTCGATGAACAGCGGCAGGTCGGTGCCGGCGCGCAGCATCCGCTCCAGCGGCACGGCCTCCCACCCGATCGTCTGGCAGTGCACGACCGCCTCCGGGCCGTGTTCGATCACGCCGGGCACGCCCACGCCGACGCCGATGATGGACGCCGGGTCGACCGACGCGCCCTCGATGACGGCGGGCAGCCCGTCCAGGATGTGCCGGACGACGGCGCGCTCGTCGTGGCCGCCGTCGCCGAGCGGCAGGTCGGCCTTGGCGAGCTGGGTCAGCTCCAGGTCGAACAGCTCGACCATCACCCGCGTCTCGCCGACGTCCACCCCGACGAGGTGGCCGTAACCGGCCGCCGTCTTCAGCAGCACCCGCGGGCGGCCCCCGTCGGACTCCACGCTGCCCGCCTCCACGACGAGCCCGGCCTCGATCAGCTCGGTGACGACGTTGCTGACCGAGGCGGGGCTGAGCCCGGTCTCGCGGGCCAGGTCCTGGCGGCTGAGCGGGCCGTCGAAGTACAGCCGCCGCAGCAGCACCGACCGGTTGGTGCGGCGCAGGTCGCGCACGGTCCTCCGGCGCCGTTCCGGCATCGGGCCCCCTTCTCCCGCGGCCGCCGCGCGGCCGCGTCCCCCCGGTTCTCAGGTCTTGACCCGGTAATTATGTCACTGCTTAGATCACGTCGTGAAATAAGGTGTGATCTAACTCTCCGAGTGATCCCCCTCACTCCGGACCGGAAGGCCGAGCCGATGCGCCATACCCCACTCGCAGGACGGGCCGCATTCCCAGGACGGGCCAGATTCGCAGGACGGGCAGCGTTCGCAGGACGTGCAGGGGCCGTCCTCACGGCAGGACTGGTGCTCGCCGCCGCGGCGGCCTGCGGCGGCGGCACCGCGTCCGGCGGCGGGAACGGCGACCCGAAGACGCTGACCTACTGGGCCAGCAACCAGGGCGCCGACATCGCCGCCGACCAGAAGGTGCTGGCCCCCGAGCTCGCGAAGTTCGAGCGGCAGACCGGCATCAAGGTCAAGCTGGAGGTCGTCCCCTGGAGCGACCTGCTCAACCGCATCCTCGCCGCCACCACCTCCGGCCAGGGGCCGGACGTCCTCAACATCGGCAACACCTGGTCGGCCTCGCTCCAGGCCACCGGCGGGCTGCTGCCGTTCGACGGCGCGGCGATGGCCGAGGTCGGCGGCGCCGGCCGGTTCGTGCCCGCCGCGCTCGCCTCCACCGGCGCCAAGGGCAGGCCCCCGGCCGCCGTGCCGCTCTACTCGCTCGCCTACGGCCTCTACTACAACAAGAAGATGTTCGCGGACGCGAACCTCCAGCCGCCGAGGACCTGGCAGGAGATGGTCGACGCCGGCCGCAGGCTCACCAAGGGCGGGAAGCACGGCATCGCCGTCGAGGGCGCCAGCATCCCCGAGAACGTCCACGCCGCGTTCAACATCGGCCAGATGTACGGGGCCGACTTCTTCACCCCCGACGGCAAGCCGCAGTTCGCCACCCCGCAGGCGGTGAAGGCGGTCAAGTCCTACATCGACCTCATCGCCGCGGACAAGATCGCCGCACCCGGCAACGCGGAGTACTCCGCCAACCAGTCGATCAACGACTTCGCCACCGGCAAGGCCGCGATGCTCATGTGGCAGGCCACC
Organism: Actinomadura geliboluensis; assembly: GCF_043197915.1. Taxonomy (NCBI): domain Bacteria; kingdom Bacillati; phylum Actinomycetota; class Actinomycetes; order Streptosporangiales; family Thermomonosporaceae; genus Actinomadura; species Actinomadura geliboluensis. The sequence goes on from NZ_JBICUA010000012.1 coordinate 216,854, forward strand.
ACCAGCGGCCTCACCAACCTCGGCATGAAGCCCGGCGACTGGGGCGTCGTCCCGCTGCCCGCACCGTCCCCGGCGCCGCCCGGCGGCAGGGACGTCACCTCGATGGTCGCCGGCATCAACATCGCGGTCTTCAAGAACACCGGCAACAGGGACGGCGCGCTGAAGTTCGTGAAGTTCATGACCGGCGACGCCGAGCAGAAGGTCCTCAACAAGGCGTACGGGTCCCTTCCCGCCGTCACCGCCGCGCAGAACGACCCGGCGTTCGACACCCCCGACCTGAAGGTCTTCAAGCAGATCCTCGCCACCGGCGCCGCGCCGCTGCCGCAGGTCCCCGAGGAGAGCCAGTTCGAGACGGCCGTCGGCACCGCGATGAAGGACCTGTTCGCCGACGCCGCCGCCGGCAAGCCCGTCACGGAGGAGCGGGTGCGCGACGCGCTCGCCGCCGCCCAGGAACAGATGGGCAAGTAGGCGGATGGCCACCGCGAACGCCTCGGCCGCCCGGACGGGCGGCGCCGAGCGGCCCCGGCCCGGGCCCGGCGCGGCCCGGCCGGGCCGGCGGCGGCCGCGGCTCCCGCCCAAGGCGCTGCCCTACCTGCTGCTCGCACCCGCGATCGCCGCCGAGCTGATCGTGCACCTGGTGCCGATCGCCGTCGGGATCTGGATGAGCTTCCGGGAGCTGACGCTCTTCTACGTCCGCGAATGGTCCAGGGCCCCCGGCGCGGGCCTCGGCAACTACCGGGTCGCGGTCGACGTGGACGGCGCCATCGGGGCGGGCCTGCTGCGCTCCTTCCTCGTCACGGTCGCCGTCACGGTGCTGGCGGTCGGGCTGTCCTGGCTGCTCGGCACCGCCGCCGCGATCCTGATGCAGGACCGGTTCCGCGGCCGCGGGCCGCTGCGCGCGGTCTTCCTCGTCCCGTACGCGCTGCCCGTCTACACCGCGGTGATGACGTGGGCGTTCATGTTCCAGCGCGACACCGGCCTGGTCAACCACGTCCTCACCGACCAGCTCCACCTGACCGGCGGGGACCGGCCGTTCTGGCTGATCGGCGACAACAGCTTCTGGGCGCTGGTCACCGTCATCGTGTGGCGGTCGTGGCCGTTCGCGTTCCTGGTGCTCATGGCCGGGCTGCAGAACATCCCCCGCGACCTGTACGAGGCGTCCGCGCTGGACGGCGCGGGCGTGTGGCGGCAGATCCGGCACATCACGCTGCCGGCGCTGCGGCCCGTCAACCAGGTGCTCGTGCTGGTGCTGTTCCTGTGGACGTTCAACGACTTCAACACGCCGTTCGTCCTGTTCGGCAGGGCGGCGCCCGACGGCGGCGACCTGATCTCGGTGCACATCTACCACGCGTCGTTCGTCACCTGGAACTTCGGCACCGGCTCGGCGATGTCGGTGCTGCTCCTGCTGTTCCTGCTGGTGGTCACGGCGGCGTACCTGCTCGCCACGTCGAGACGGAGACCCGCGCATGGCTGAACCGCGCCCGTCCCGCAGAGGGCCGGCCGACCCGCCGGCGTCGTTCGTGTGGACGCGCCGCATCGTGCTGACGCTGCTGGCGGTGTTCACCCTCGTGCCCGTCTACGCGATGGTCAGCTCGTCGCTGAAACCGCTGCAGGACGTCCAGGGAGCGTTCCGCTGGATCCCGTCGGAGCCGACGGTCCGCCCCTACGTCGACATGTGGTCGACCGTCCCGCTGGCCCGCTACTTCGTCAACAGCGTGATCGTCGCGGGCGGCGCCACGGTCGCGTCGGTCGTGATCGCGGTCGGCGCGGCGTACGCGGTGAGCCGGTACCGGTTCGCGGGGCGCCGGGTGTTCACCGTGACGGTGCTGTCCACGCAGATGTTCCCCGGCATCCTGTTCCTGCTGCCGCTGTTCCTGATCTTCGTCAACGCCGGGAACGCGACCGGCGTCGCGCTGTACGGCAGCCGGGGCGCGCTGATCCTGACCTACCTGACGTTCTCGCTGCCGTTCTCGATCTGGATGCTGGCCGGCTACTTCGCCTCGATCCCGCACGAGCTGGACGAGGCGGCCCGGGTGGACGGCTGCGGGCCGCTGGGCGCGCTGCTGCGGGTGATCGTCCCGGCGGCGCTGCCGGGCATCGTCGCGGTGACCGTCTACGCCTTCATGACCGCGTGGGGCGAGGTGCTGTTCGCCTCCGTCATGACCAACGACCAGACCCGGACGCTGGCCGTCGGGCTGCAGGGCTACTCCACCCAGCACGAGGTCTACTGGAACCAGGTGATGGCCGCCTCCCTCGTGGTGAGCGCCCCCGTCGTCGCCGGGTTCCTGCTGCTCCAGCGCTTCCTGGTGGCCGGCCTGACCGCCGGCTCCGTCAAATGAGCTCCGTCAAATGAGCTCCGTCAAATGAGCTCCGTCAAATGAGCTCCGTCAAATGAGCTCCGTCAAATGAGCTCCGTCAAATGAGCTCCGTCAAATG
>NZ_JBICUA010000012.1:219386-422873 GCF_043197915.1 Actinomadura geliboluensis
ATGAGCTCCGTGAAATGAGCTCCGTGAAATGACCCGTCTCGACGACACCCGAGGGAGACCCGTGCCCATCGACGACCTGACCGCGTTCGGACCCGGCTTCGCCTGGGGGGCGGCGACGTCCGCCTACCAGGTCGAGGGAGCCGTCGCCGAGGACGGCCGCGCCCCCTCCATCTGGGACGCGTTCTGCCGCGTCCCGGGCGCGGTCGCCCGCGGCGAGACCGGCGACACCGCCTGCGACCACTACCACCGCTGGGCCGAGGACGTCGCGCTGATGAGGGCGCTCGGCCTCGGCGCCTACCGGTTCTCAGTGGCGTGGCCGCGGGTGCTGCCCGCCGGCGGCGGCCCGGTCAACCCGGCCGGGCTCGCGTTCTACGACAGGCTCGTGGACGCGCTGCTGGAGGCGGGCATCGAGCCGCACGCCACCCTCTACCACTGGGACCTGCCGCAGGCGCTCCAGGACCGCGGCGGCTGGCCGTCCCGCGACACCGCCGAGCGGTTCGCCGAGTACGCGGCCGTCGTCGCGGCGGCGCTCGGCGACCGCGTCGCGTCGTGGGCGACGCTGAACGAGCCGATCTGCGCCGCGTGGCTCGGGCACCTGCAGGGCGTGATGGCGCCCGGCGTCGCCGACGTCCGCGCGGCCGTGCCCGCCTCGTACCACCTGCTGCTCGCCCACGGCCTCGGCGTGCAGGCCGTCCGCGCCGCCGCGCCCGGCGCCCGCGTCGGCATCGTCAACCTGCTCACCGACTGCGAGCCCGGCAGTGACCGGGAGGAGGACGTCGCCGCGGCGCGGCGCGAGGACGGCCACCACAACCGGTGGTGGCTCGACCCGGTGCACGGCCGCGGCCTGCCCGCCGACATGATCGAGGTGTACGGGGTGGAGCCGCCGGTGCGCGGCGGCGACCTCGCGGCGATCGCCGCGCCGCTGGACTGGCTCGGCGTCAACTACTACCGCCGGTCGGTGAACGTCGCCGACCCGGACGGGCCCGTCCCGCACACCCGGCAGATCACCCCGGCCGGGACGCCCCGCACCGGCATGGACTGGGAGATCCACCCCGACCGGCTGGAGAAGATCCTGCTGCGCGTCACCCGCGAGTACGCGCCCCGCAGCGTCATGGTCACCGAGAACGGCTCCGCGTACACCGACACGGTGACCCCGGACGGCGCCGTCCACGACACCGAGCGGACCGCCTACCTGGAGGCGCACCTGGCGGCGTGCGCGTCCGCGATCCGCGCCGGCGTCCCGCTGGACGGCTACTTCGCCTGGTCGCTGCTGGACAACTTCGAGTGGGCCTACGGGTACGCGCAGCGGTTCGGGCTCGTCCACGTCGACTTCGCCACCCAGCGGCGCGCCGTCAAGGACAGCGGGCACCGCTACGCCGAGATCATCCGCGCGCACCGGGACCTCCACGGGCCCCGGGACGTCCAGGGGCCCCGGGACCTCCGGGCGCACCGCCTCGCGGGCCGCTCTCTAGAGTGAGGGCCGATCGGCTCAGGCGAGGTGAGGAGGCCGGGTGGGCGGGATCCTTGTGGCCAACCGGGGAGAGATCGCGCTGCGGGTCGTGCGGGCCGCGGCCGAGCTGGGCCTGCGGACCGTCGCCGTCCGCACCCGCGACGACGCGGCCTCGGCGCACACCCGGCGCGCCGACGAGGCGCGGGAGCTGCCCGGCGAGGGCGTCGCCGGCTACCTCGACGCGGACGCGCTCATCGCCGCCGCCAAGGACGCCGGGGCCGCCGCCGTCCACCCCGGCTACGGCTTCCTCAGCGAGAACGCCGCCTTCGCCGCGGGCTGCGCCGCCGCCGGGCTCGCGTTCGTCGGCCCGCGGCCCGAACTGCTGGAGCTGTTCGGCGACAAGGCGCGGGCGCGGGACCTGGCCCGCGCGGCGGGCGTGCCCGTGGCACCGGGCACCGGCGGCGCCGTGGACCTCGCGGGCGCCGAGGCGTTCGCGCGCGAGCACGGGCCGGTGATGCTGAAGGCGCTCGCGGGCGGCGGCGGGCGCGGCATGCGCGTCGTCGAGGACCCGGACGAGATGGCCGCCGCGTACGAGCGGTGCCGGTCGGAGTCGCTCGCCTCGTTCGGCTCCGGCGACCTGTACGCGGAGAAGTACGTGCCGCGCGCCCGCCACATCGAGGTCCAGGTCGCCGGGGACGGGACGGGCGCCGTCACCCACCTGTGGGAGCGCGACTGCAGCGTCCAGCGGCGCCACCAGAAGCTGATCGAGGTCGCGCCCGCGCCCGCGCTGCCCGCCGCGACGCGGGACGCGCTGCTGGACGCGGCGGTGCGGATGGCCGCCCGCGTCCGCTACGAGGGCCTCGGCACGTTCGAGTTCCTCGTCGCGGGCGCGGAGTTCTGGTTCCTGGAGGCCAACCCGCGGCTGCAGGTCGAGCACACCGTCACCGAGGAGATCACCGGCGTCGACCTGGTGAAGGCCCAGCTCCGGCTCGCGCTGGGGGAGGACCTCGCGGGCGTGGGCCTGGCCGCGCCGCCGGCGGCGTCCGGCTGCGCCGTCCAGGTGCGGGTCAACACCGAGACGATCGGCGCGGACGGCGCGCCGCACCCCCGCGCCGGGACGCTCACCGCGTTCGCGCCGCCGTCCGGGCCCGGCGTCCGCGTCGACACCTGCGGCTACGCCGGGTACCGCACCAGCCTGCGCTACGACCCGCTGCTCGCCAAGGTGATCGCCCGCGCGGAGGACCTGCCGTCCGCGGCCGCGCGGGCGCACGGGGCGCTCGGCGAGTTCGAGGTCGCGGGCGTGGCCACGAGCATCCCGCTGCTCCAGGGCGTCCTGCGGCACCCCGAGTTCACCGCCGGCCGGGCGGACACCTCCTTCATCGGCGGCCACCTGGCCGAGCTGCTGGAGAGCGAGCACCGCCGCTACTACCCCGAGACCGCCGCGCACGCCGCCGAGCCGGAGGCCGCCGCCGTGCCGGACGCGCCGCCCGGAACGGTCGCCGTCGCCGCGCCCATGCAGGGCACGGTCGTGAGCGTCGAGGCGGCCGAGGGCGACCTCGTGCGGGCCGGGGCGCCGGTGGTGATCATCGAGGCGATGAAGATGGAGCACGTCGTCCGCGCGGGCGAGGCGGGCGTGGTCCGGATGCTGGCCGCCGCCCCCGGGGACACCGTCGCCGAGGGCGCGCCGCTGCTGTTCACCGAACCCGCCGACGTCGGCGGCGACCACGCCGCCGAGGAGGACGGGGCCGACCTCGACGCGATCCGCGCCGACCTCGCCGAGACGCTGCGCCGGCACGAGATCGGCCTCGACGCCGCGCGGCCCGAGGCCGTCGCCAAGCGGCACGCGCGCGGCCACCGCACCGCCCGCGAGAACATCGCCGACCTGTGCGACCCCGGCACGTTCGTCGAGTACGGCGCCCTCGCGATCGCCGCGCAGCGGCAGCGCCGCTCCCTGGACGAGCTCATCGAGCGCACCCCGGCCGACGGCATGGTGTGCGGCATCGGCGACGTGGACGGCGCCCAGGCCGTCGTCATGTCCTACGACTACATGGTCCTGGCCGGGACGCAGGGCTACCAGAACCACCGCAAGACCGACCGGATGCTCGACATCGCCCACCGCCGCCGCCTCCCGCTGGTGCTGTTCGCCGAGGGGGGCGGGGGACGGCCCGGTGACACCGACACCTCCACCGTGTCCGGCCTGGACGTGACGACCTTCCACGCGATGGGGCGGCTCAGCGGCGTCGTCCCGTCCGTGGGGATCGCGTCCGGCCGCTGCTTCGCCGGGAACGCGGCCCTGCTCGGCTGCTGCGACGCCATCATCGCCACCCGCGACGCCAACATCGGCATGGGCGGCCCCGCGATGATCGAGGGCGGCGGCCTCGGCGTGTTCGCGCCCGAGGAGATCGGCCCGATCACCGACCAGGAGCCCAACGGGGTCGTCGACATCGTCGTGGAGGACGAGGCCGAGGCGGTCGCCGCCGCCCGCCGCTACCTGTCGTACTTCCTGGGGCCGCGCGCGGAGTGGGAGTGCGGCGACCAGCGCGTGCTGCGGCACCTCGTCCCCGAGAACCGGATGCGCGCCTACGACGTCCGCCGCGCCGTCGAGCACCTCGCCGACACCGGGTCGGTGCTGGAGCTGCGCCGCGCGTTCGGCGTCGGGATCATCACCGCGCTGGTGCGGATCGAGGGCCGCCCGATGGGCCTCATCGCCAGCAACCCCGCCCACCTCGGCGGCGCCATCGACCGCGACGCCGCCGACAAGGCCGCCCGGTTCCTGCAGCTGTGCGACGCGCACGGCCTGCCCGTGGTGTCGCTCTGCGACACCCCCGGCTTCATGGTCGGCCCGGACGCCGAGCGCACCGCGACCGTCCGGCACTTCGGCCGGCTGTTCGTCATCGGCGCCAACCTCCGCGTCCCGGTCGTCACGGTCGTGCTCCGCAAGGGCTACGGGCTCGGCGCGCAGGCCATGGCGGGCGGCGGGTTCAAGGCGCCGCTCGCGACCGTCGCCTGGCCGACCGGCGAGATCGGCGGCATGGGGCTGGAGGGCGCCGTCCGGCTCGGGTTCCGCAAGGAGCTGGAGGCCGCCGAGGACCCGAAGGCCCTGTTCGAGCAGATGGTCGCCGCCGCCTACGAGTACGGCAGGGCGCTGCACGCGGCCACGGTGTTCGAGCTGGACGACGTCATCGACCCCGCCGACACCCGCCGCTGGATCACCGCGGTGCTCGCCGGAGCGCCGCCCGCGGAGGACCGTCCCCGGCCGTGGATCGACACATGGTGACCGGCCGGCCGGCGCGGTAGGCGTCCCGCACCCGCGGGTCGGCGCGGACCTCGGCGGGCGCGCCCGCCGTGATCACGCGGCCGCCGTCCAGGACGTGCACGACGTCGCAGACGCCCAGCACCGGCTCCAGCTCCCGCCCGGCCACCAGCACCGCGAGACCCTCGGCGGCCAGGTCGCGCAGCAGCACCTCCAGGGCGCGCGCGTACCGCACCGGCAGGCCGTCCCACGGCTCGTCCAGCAGCAGCACCGCCGGTTCGGCGGTCAGGGCCCGCGCCAGGTCGGCCAGCAGCGCGACGCCGGGCGGGGCCTCCCGCGCGCGCCGGTCGGCGTGCTCGGCGATGCCGACGCGGGCGAGGACCTCGTCGGCGCGGGGCCCCGCGTCGCGGCGGGCGTCCAGGCGGCGCCGCCACCGGTCGCGCGCCGTCCGGCCGGCGACCTCCGCGGTCAGCGCGTGCCGCGCGGCCGCGGCCCGCACCGCCTCGCGCACGGTGCGGGAGCCGGCCGGCCCGGGCCGGGGGGCCGCGCGGGCGATGCCGCGCCGGGCCCGCTCGCGTGCGGCGCTGCCGGTCAGGTCGGCGTCACCGAGGTGGACGGTGCCCGCGGCGGGGCGGCGCAGCCCGGCGATCACCTCGCACAGCGTCGTCTTGCCCGCGCCGTCCGGGCCGATCAGGCCGGTGACCGCGCCGGGCGGCGCGGTGAGCCCGGCGCCGTCCACGGCCGTCACCGCGCCGAACCGCACCGTGACGTCGCGGACCCGGAGCCCCGCTGGAGCGGTCATGCCCATCCGCACCTCGGCTCACTGTGATGTGGGTCACTGGGGGATCCACACCCTACTGACGCGCGCGGGCGGCGGCAACGGCCTCCGGTCAGGGCAGCGGCGGCTCCAGCCGGTCGCGCGTCCACTCCTTGACGCCCGCGACGAACGCGTCGACATCGGCGGCCTTGCCGGACGCCATCTCGTCGAACCAGTCCGGCACGTACTGCTCGAACTTCCCGGTCTCCAGCGCGGCCAGGACGGCGTCGGCGACCCGCTCCGGCGGCAGCGCGTCGGACACGTCGCTCAGCGGCGGCTCGTTGCCGGGCAGCGTGAACAGCTCGGTCCCGGCGATGAGCGCGGGCTGGACCACGTGGACCTGCACGCCCGTGCCGTCGAGGTCGACCGCCATGCTCTCCCAGAACGCGGTCAGCGCCGCCTTGGACGCCCCGTACGCGCCCTCGTGCGGCGGCCCGAGCCGCGCCGCGACCGACCCGATCGCCACCAGGTGCCCGCGCCCCCGCGCGATCATGCCCGGCAGCAGCGCCAGCGTGAGCCGCACCGGGGAGGCGTAGTTCAGCCGCATCACGTCCTCGGCCTCGGCGGGCGCGAGGTCCTGGACGCGGCGGCGCTTCGGCATCCCCGCGTTGTTGACCAGGACGTCCACGCCGCCGAGTTCGCGCTCGGCGGCGGCCGCCAGGTCGGCGATCCCGTCGAGGTCGGCGAGGTCGGCGGTCCACATCGCCGAGTCGGGGGAGTGCTCGCGGCAGCGCGCGAGGACCTGCTCGAGCCTGTCCTTGCGCCGCGCCACCAGGCCGACGCGGGCGCCGGCGGCGGCGAGCGCCTCCGCGACGACCGCGCCGATGCCGGACGAGGCTCCCGTGACCAGCGCGGACCGCCCCGTCAACGTCACCCGTCCCGTCGAAGTCACCATGGCGCCCAACGTCACACACGCACGCCCGGCCGGGCAAGGCGAAGCGCCGCCGCCGCCGGATCCGGCCGTCGGTGGAGCGCGCGAAGGAGCCGACCGGGCCGTCCCGGCGGCCGGTAAGGTTGTGGGTTTCCCCTGTACGCCCCTCGCACCGCCGGAGGTCTGCCCGCATGCCCGCCGAACCCGCCGGATCCGACGAAACGGAGATACTCACCGCCGAACGCGCCCACCTGGCCGAGTCGCGCGCCGCGCTGCGCCGGATGCGCGAGCACGCCGCGAGCCTGTCCGCCGACGTGGCCGCCGACTGGGTGAGCCGGCAGATCCTGGAGGCGATGCTCGACCAGCGGGTCGCCGCGCTCGCCGACCACCCCGGCACGCCCCTGTTCTTCGGCCGGATGGACCGCGCCGCCGCGGGCGACCCCGAACTGCCCGAGGTCATCTACGTGGGGCGGCGGCACGTCCACGACGGCGCCGAGGGCCGCCCCCTCGTGCTGGACTGGCGCGCCCCCGTCTCGCGCGCCTTCTACCAGGCCGGCCCCGCCGACCCGATGGGCTGGCGGCTGCGGCGCCGGTTCGGGTTCCAGGCCGGGGAGCTGACCGCCTTCGAGGACGAGCCCCTGGACGGCGGGGCCGGCGCCGGGCCGTCCCGGATCCTCACCGAGGAGATCGAGCGGCCCCGCACCGGGCCGATGCGCGACATCGTCGCCACCATCCAGCCCGAGCAGGACGTGATCGTCCGCGCCGACCTGCCCCGCACGGTCTGCGTGCAGGGCGCGCCCGGCACCGGCAAGACCGCCGTCGGCCTGCACCGCGCCGCCTACCTGCTGTTCACGCACCGGGAGCGGCTGTCGCGGTCCGGCGTCCTCATCGTCGGCCCGAACCGGGCGTTCCTCGGCTACATCTCGGCGGTGCTGCCCGCGCTCGGCGAGGTCCGGGTCGAGCAGGCCACGATCGACGACCTGCTCGGGGCGCCGCTGGGGGAGGAGCCGGCGGCGGTGTCGGCCGGCAAGGGCGACGCCCGGATGGCGGACGTCCTGCGCAGGGCCCTGTGGCTGCACGTCCGCAAGCCCGCGGAGGGCCTCGTCGTCACCCGCGGCTCGGTCCGCTTCCGGCTCGCCGACCACGAGGTCCGGGAGATCGCGGCGGGGCTGCGCGGCACCACCCGGTACGGCGCGGGCCGCGCCGCGTTCGCGCAGCGGCTCGCGCACCGGGTGCTGGTGCTGATGGAGCAGCGCGGCGAGGCGCCCGACGACCGCGTCCAGGACCAGGTCGCCCGGAGCCGGCCGGTCCGGGAGGTGCTCGACGCGGTGTGGCCGAAGGTCACCGCCGAGCAGGTCCTGCACAGGCTGCTGTCGGACGGCGAGTTCCTCGCGCGGGCAGCCAAGGGCGTCCTGGACGAGGACGAGCAGGCCGCGCTCCTGTGGCCGAAGGCGCCGCGCTCGCACCGGTCGGCCAAGTGGACCGCCGCCGACCGGGCCCTCCTCGACGAGCTGGGCGACCTCATCGACCGGACGCCCTCGCTCGGCCACCTCGTCGTGGACGAGGCGCAGGACCTGTCGGCGATGCAGCTGCGGGCGCTGGGCCTGCGCTGCGGGACGGGCTCGGCGACCGTGCTCGGCGACCTCGCCCAGGGCACCACCGCCTGGTCGGCCCGCTCCTGGAAGGAGGTGCTCGGCCACCTCGGGCAGGACGGGGAGGTCACCGAGCTGACCCTCGGGTTCCGCGTCCCGGGGACCGTCCTGGACTACGCCGCCCGGCTGCTCCCGCACGTCGCGCCCGGCCTGGAGCGGCCGCGCTCGCTGCGGCCCGGCGCGGGCGCCCTGGAGGTGCGCCGCGTCGCCGACGTGGTCCCGGCCGCCGCCGGGGCCGTCCGCGCGGCCCTCGCCCGCCCCGGCTCGGTCGGCCTGATCGTCCCGGACGCCGCCGTCGCCGCGCACGCGGCCGAGCTGGCGGCGGCCGGGCTGGAGCACGCCGTGCTCGGCCCGGAGTCCGACGGCTCCGACCGGCTGCTGGTCATCCCCGCGACCCTCGCCAAGGGCCTGGAGTACGACCACGTGATCGTCGCCGAGCCCGCCGCGATCGCCGCCGCGGAGGAGCGCGGCCTCGCCCGGCTGTACGTCGTGCTGACCCGCGCCGTCACCTCGCTGACCGTGCTGCACCGCGACGACCTGCCGGCGGAGCTGGCCGCCTGACGGGCGGCCGCCCTACCCGCGCGCGGCCCGTTCCGCGGCCGCGCGCGGGCGCAGCCCGTCGAAGGCGATCCGCAGGACGTCCTCGCGGGCCCCGGCGTGCCCGGCCGCGTAGGACATGCCGACCAGCAGCGCCATGACCACCTCCAGGTCGGCGTCGGACCGGACGGCCCCCGCCTCCTGCGCGCGTTCGAGGAGGACGGCGAGCGCCGCCCGCAGGCCGGGGCCCGCGCGGCCGGTGGCGGCCCGGGCGTCGACGCCCGCCTCGGCCAGCGCCTCGGTGACGGCCTGCTTCGCCGCCGCCTGCGCGACCACCCGGGACAGGAACCCGAAGAACGCCGCGCCCGGGTCGGCGGCCGAGCGCAGCTCCTCGGCCTCGCCGGCGAGCCGCTCCAGCAGCGCGACCAGCACGGCCTCCAGCAGCGACTCCTTGGTGGGGAAGTGCCGGAACACCGTGCCGATCCCGACGCCCGCCCGCCGCGCGACCTCCTCGGTGGACGCCGAGGTGCCCCGGGCGGCGAAGACCTCCTCGGCCGCCGCGAGGACCTTGGCGCGGTTGCGCAGGGCGTCGGCGCGCAGCGGCCTGCCGGACGCGGGAGAGGTCATCGGCGCCTTCCGTTGACAAGTGGAGTCTTGACTCCATATTTTGCATACGGAGTAGAAACTCCGATTGTAGGGGAGTCAGCCATGTCCGAGTTCGCCACCCCCCGGGCCGTCTTCCAGCGGCTGCTCGACGGGATCATCGCGCGGCGCCCCGGCGACCTGCCGCGCCTCTACGCGGAGGACGCGGTGGTCGTGCAGCCGTTCGCCCACCCCGCCGCGCGCCTGGAGGGCCGCGCGGCGCTGCGCGAGCACTTCGCCCGGCTGGAGACGCTGCCACTGGAGATGGCGGCGCGCAACGTCACCGTCCACCAGACCGCCGATCCCGAGGTGATCATCGCGGAGTTCGAGTACGCGGGGCGCAACACCGCGACGGGGCGGGAGTTCCTGCTGCCGAACATCGTGGTCATGCGGGTCCGCGACGGGCACATCGTGGAGTCCCGCGACTACCACGACCACTCGGGGCTCGGCCTGGCGGCGGGCGCCTGACCGGCGTCCCGCCGGGCCGCCCGGTTGACTCGCGGGTCCGGCGGTTCCTAGGCTGGACGGGCCATACCGACCGGTTGGTATGTCCGTTCGCGGGCGGCCCGGCCGCCGCCCGCCGCCCCGCGCGGAGGTCCGCCCTGTGAGCACAGCACCGCCCGACGCCGACGAGCTGAGCCGCCGGGTCGGCGAGTTCGTCGCCGCCCACGACCCCTCGGCCACCGAGCCCCTGGAGTTCCTGCGCGCCCGGTTCGACGCCGGGCTCGCCTGGGTGCACTACCCCGAGGGGCTCGGCGGGCTCGGCGCCCCGCGGCACCTGCAGCCCGCCGTCGACCGGGCGTTCGCCAGGGCCGGCGCGCCGACCAACCACCCCGAGCGCAACGGCATCGGCCTCGGCATGGCCGCGCCGACCATCCTCGCGTTCGGCACCGAGGAGCAGAAGCGCCGCTTCCTGCGCCCGCTGTGGACCGGCGAGGAGCTGTGGTGCCAGCTGTTCAGCGAGCCCGGCGCCGGCTCCGACCTCGCCGCGCTCGCCACCCGCGCCGTCCGCGACGGCGACGCCTGGACCGTCGACGGGCAGAAGGTCTGGACGTCCATGGCGCACGAGGCGCGGTGGGCGATCCTCGTGACCCGCACCGACCCCGACGTCCCCAAGCACCGCGGCATGACCTACTTCGTGTGCGACATGACCGCGCCCGGCGTCGAGGTCCGCCCGCTGCGCCAGATCACCGGCGAGGCCGAGTTCAACGAGGTTTTCCTCACCGGCGTGCGGATCCCCGACGCGCACCGGCTCGGCGAGGTCGGGCAGGGCTGGCAGGTGTCCACCACCACGCTGATGAACGAGCGGGTCGCGATCGGCGGGAACGCCGCGCCGCGCGAGGGCGGCATGATCGGCGTGGTCGCCGCGCTCTGGCGGGACCGCCCCGAGCTGCGCACCCCCGGCCTGCACGACGCGCTGCTGCGCGCCTGGGTGGAGACCGAGGCCGCCCGGCTCACCGGGGAGCGGCTGCGCCAGCAGCTCACCGCCGGGCAGCCCGGCCCCGAGGGCTCGGGCGCCAAGCTCGCCTTCGCCAAGCTCAACCAGGAGGTCTCCGGGCTGGAGCTGGAACTGCTCGGCGAGGACGGCCTGCGCTACGACGACTGGACGATGCGCCGCCCCACCGAGGTCGACTTCACCCGCCGCTCGCCCGGCTACCGCTACCTGCGCGCCAAGGGCAACTCCATCGAGGGCGGCACCTCGGAGATCCTGCGCAACATCATCGCCGAGCGCGTCCTCGGCCTGCCCGGCGAGATCCGCGTCGACAAGGACGTGGCGTGGAAGGACCTGCCCAAATGAGCGACCTGCTGTACTCCGAGATCGAGACCGACCTGCGCGCGGGCGTCCGCGGGCTGCTCGACGACAAGGCGCCCTGGACGTCCGTCCTCGCCGGCGTCGAGAAGGACGCGCCCTACGACGCTGAGCTGTGGCGGGCCGTCGCCGGGCAGCTCGGCTGCGCCGGGCTGCCCGTCCCCGAGGACCTCGGCGGCGCCGGCGCCACCTGGCGCGAGACGGCGGTGGTCATGGAGGAGCTGGGCCGGTCCGCCGCGCCCGTCCCGTTCCTGACCAGCGCCGTGGTCGCGACCGCCGCGCTGCTGGCCGCCGGCGAGCGGGACCTGCTCGCCGAGCTGGCCGCGGGGGAGCGGATCGCGGTCCTGGCCGTCCCGTTCAGCACCCCGCCCGGCGCCGCCGCCGCCACCGTGCGGGCGGCGGACGGGACGCTGACCGGCGAGGTCACCAGCGTCGCCGACGGCATGGCCGCCGACGTCCTGCTCGTCCCGGCCTCCGGCGGCCTGTACGCCGTGGACGCCGCCGACGCCCGCCGCACCGCCGTCACCTCCCTCGACATGACCCGGCGCCTCGCCGACGTCGCCTTCTCCGGCGCGCCCGCCCGGCGCGTCGCGGACGGCATGGACGCGGTCCGGGCGGCCCTGCTGACCGGTGCGGCGATGCTGGCGTCCGAGCAGCTCGGGCTCGCCGAGCGCTGCCTGGACGACACCGTCGCCTACGTCAAGACGCGTTACCAGTTCGGCCGCCCGGTCGGGTCCTACCAGGGCCTCAAGCACCGCCTCGCCGACCTGTGGACGTCCATCACCCAGGCGCGGGCCGTGGCGCGGCACGCGGCGTCCTGCGTCGCGGCCGGGGACGGGGACGCGCCGATCGCGGTGGCCGTGGCGCAGGCGCACTGCTCGGCCGTCGCCCTCAAGGCGGCGGAGGAGTGCGTGCAGATGCACGGCGGCATCGGCTTCACCTGGGAGCACCCCGCGCACCTGTACCTGAAGCGCGCCAAGGCCGACTCGATCGCCCTCGGGACGCCCGACCACCACCGCGCCGCCCTGGCGGAGCTGGTCGACCTGCCCCCGGCGTGACACCGGGCCGGGCGGCCCCGCGCCGGGGCCGCCCGGCCGTCAGCCGGTGATCACAGCCGTCAGCCGGTGATCACGGCCAGTACGCGCGCCCCCGGCGGGAAGGCGCCGCGCTCGGCCAGCGCCAGCACGCCGAACATCATCTTCGCCGTGTAGACGCGGTCGAGGACGACGCCGTGCCGGGCGGCGAAACCGGCGATGAACGCGTCCAGGTCCGGGGTCCGCCTGGCGTAGCCGCCGAAGTGGAAGCCGCCCTCGACGCGCCAGTCCCCCCGCCGCTCCCCGTACGCCTCGCGCTGGAGCCGCTCGACCTCGCCGGCCATGAAGTCGCCCTTCAGCACCGAGAAACCGAGGGCCCGCTGGCCCGGGGCCAGGCCGGCGGCGAGGCCGGCGAGCGTCCCGCCCGTCCCGCAGGGGCAGCACACCACGTCGAAGCCCGGCACCTCGGCGCCCAGTTCCGCGCACCCCTTGAGCGCCAGGGCATTGCTGCCGCCCTCCGGCAGCAGGTAGAAGTCGCCCCACCGCTCGCGCAGGGCGCCGACGACCTCCGGGTCGTGCTTGCGGCGGTAGGCGGCGCGGTCCAGGTAGGCGAGGCGCATGCCCATCCGCTCGGCGTACGCCAGCGAGTCGTTCAGCGGCAGATGCTCCTCGCCCCTGATCACCCCGATCGTCGCGAACCCGAAGATGCGCCCCGCCGCGGCGGCGGCCCGGATGTGGTTGGAGTAGGCGCCGCCGAACGTCAGCAGCGTCCCGCTCGCGCGGGCCGGTCCGATGTTGTGCCGGAGCTTGCGCCACTTGTTGCCGGGCAGCTCGGGATGGACGAGGTCGTCGCGCTTCAGGAACAGCCGCACGCCGCGCCGCGCGGCCCGGTCGTCGGCCAGCTCCACCACGGGGGACGCCGGCAGGGCCGGAACCGGCGGCGTCACCGGGGCGCCGGAAGCCCGAGCTTTGCGCGCAGCGTCCGCTGCACCTCGTCGATGCCCGGCCGCGCGTCCACGGTGACCACGTACTCCTTGCGGCCGAACAGCTCCAGGATCGGGTCGGTCTTGGCGTGGTGGTCGCGCAGCCGCTCGGCGAGCGCCTCCGGCGTGTCGTCCTCGCGGGTCACCAGCTCGCCGCCGCACACGTCGCAGCGGCCCTCCTGCGTCGGGCGGTCGGCGATCAGGTTGTAGTCCATCCCGCACCGCGCGCACAGCCGGCGGCCGAGCACCCGGCGGCGGACCTCCGCGTCCGGCAGGTCGAGGTGGATCACGCCGTCGATGTCGTAGCTCTCCAGGAAGAACTCGGTCTGCCGCCGGCTGCGCGGGAACCCGTCGACGACGAACCCGTAGTTCCAGTCGTGCTGCTCGAGCCGCTGCCGGACGACGCTCTCGGCGAGGTCGTCGCCGACCAGTTCGCCCGCCGCCATCGTCCGCCGCACCTGCGCGCCCAGCTTGGTGTGGTTCTTGACGTGCCAGCGGAAGATGTCCCCGACGCTGATGTGCACGATGTCCAGATCCCGCGCGAGCAGTCCCGACTGCGTCCCCTTGCCGCTGCCGATGGCGCCGATGATGACGTACTTGCGCATGCGGCAAGCCTATGCGCCGGGCCGGGGGCGGGAACGGCGGACAGCGCGGCGCCCGCTCAGAGCGGTAGCCGCAGCCGCCGTCCCAGCCTGCGGAAACGCGAGCCGGGGACGTGCTCGGGCGACTCGTCCGGCACGACCAGGCCCTCCAGCAGCGTCTCGAACGAGGGCTGCCGGACGCACACCAGCGTCGCGCGGGCCCGCCGGGCGCAGTGCAGCCGCACCGACGGCCGCAGCAGCCGCGAGAACGGGCCGCGCGTCCCGTGCCCGACGACCAGGATGTCGTCGTCGCCCGCCAGCCGCACCAGCGCGGCGCCCGGCTCGCCGACCAGCGCGAGCGCGGTCAGCTCCACCCCGGCCGGCGGTCCGCCGGACACCTCGGTGAGCAGCCGCGCGATCAGCTCGGCGCCGGAGGCGCGCAGCGCCTCGGTGATGCCGCAGCCGAGCTGCCCGGCCGCCGACACGTGCGGCGGCAGCGGCGCCGCGTGCGCGATGAGCAGCGGCAGCCGGCGCAGCCGCGCCGCGCCGATCGCCCAGGAGAGCGCGCAGCGGGCGCCCGCGGAGTCGTCCACCCCCACCACGATGCGGGGACCGCCCTCCGGTCTCGCGATCACGATCCCTCCTGTGCGCCGAGTGCCAGCAGTTTAGGCATACCCCCTCCGGTGCGGGGAGTGCCACGTTGCGGAAACGGTGTTTTCCGTTGGAAGGCGTGGCCGCTGGACCGGCCGCCGCCGCGCGCGGCACACTTCGGGTATGGGAGCACCGCACGAGAACGACCCGTCCTGCGCCGTCGCGCACGGCGAGGTCCCGCCCGCCGCGCAGGAGCGGACGCTGGTCGCGGTGTTCGCCGGCCCCGTCGCCGACCACCTGCTGCGCTACGGCGCCGACCTCGGCTACCGCACCTTCCTCGTCGACCCCGACAAGGACCGCGAGGGCGCCGCCGACCTGCCGCCGCTCGACGGCACCGCCGACGTGGTCGTCACCGACCACCACCGCCCCGAGCTCGGGCCCGTGCTGCGCGACGTGCTGACGCAGCCCGTCCGGTGGGTCGGCGTCATGGGCAACCCCCGGCACCCCGCCCCGCACATCCCGGCGCTCACCGAGCTCGGCGTCCCCGCGAGCGAGATCGCCCGGGTGCACCGCCCCATCGGCCTCAACATCGGCTCGAAGACCCCCGCGGAGATCGCCATCGCCGCGCTCGCCGGGCTGATCGCCGACCGCAACGGCCGCCCCGGCGGCTTCGAGTTCTAGCGGGCCGCGGGGTGCGAGCCGTCGCCTACGACGCGTTCCGGGCGCCGCCGGACGTCCGGGACCTGCCCGACCCGCCGGTGCCCGCCGGCGGCGCGGTGATCCGGGTCGAGGCCACCGGCGCCTGCCGCAGCGACTGGCACGGCTGGCAGGGCCACGACCCCGACATCCGGTCCTTCCCGCACGTCCCCGGCCACGAGCTGGCCGGCACGGTCGAGGAGGTCGGCGCCGGGGTCGCCCTCCACCGGCCCGGCGACCGGGTGACCGCCCCGTTCGTGTGCGCGTGCGGCCGCTGCCCCGCCTGCGCGGCGGGGGACCAGCAGGTCTGCGAGGAGCAGACCCAGCCGGGCTTCACCCACTGGGGGTCGTTCGCCCAGTACGTCGCCGTCCACGACGCCGACGTCAACCTCGTGCGGCTGCCCGAGGGGATGCCCTTCACCACCGCCGCCTCGCTCGGCTGCCGGTTCGCCACCGCGTTCCGGGCCGTCACCGCGCAGGGCGGCGCCGCCCCCGGCCGGTGGGTCGCGGTGCACGGCTGCGGCGGCCTCGGCCTGTCCGCCGTCATGATCGCCGCGGCGGCGGGCGCCCGCGTCGTCGCCGTCGACGTCTCGCCGCGCGCGCTGGAACTGGCGCGCCGCTGCGGCGCCGCCGCCGTCGTCGACGCCTCCGGGCACGACGACGTCGCCGCGGCCGTCCGCGACGCCAGCGGCGGCGGCGCGCACCTGTCCCTGGACGCCCTCGGCAGCCCCGCCACCGCCCGCGCCTCCGTCGCCTCGCTGCGCCGCCGCGGCCGGCACGTCCAGGTCGGGCTGCTGCCGCCCGGCGCGGGCCGCGCCGACCTCCCGATGGACCGGGTCATCGCCTGGGAGCTGGAGATCGCCGGCAGCCACGGGATGCCCGCGCACGCCTACGGCCCGATGCTGGAGCTGGTGCGCGCCGGCGCGCTGCGCCCCGACCTCCTCGTCGCCCGCGTCCTGTCGCTCGGCGACGGGCCCGCGGCCCTCACCGCGCCCGCCGGCCCCGGCATCACGGTGCTCGAACCGCACCGGGAGGCGTAGCCGGCGGACCCGCGCGGCGCCCGGTCCGGCCGCGGGACCGTGCGTAGGATGAAGGCGTTGCACGCGTTCTGTCGGTGGGGTCGCCTACGGTCGCCGGAGACGGGGCCGTCCGGCCGCGCCGTCCGAGCGATGCCGCCGAACGCGAAGGTGACCATCACCATGGCGAACACCACGATCCAGTCAGACCGCGACTTCCAGCAGCTCGCCGACCCGTACCGGCGGGAGCTGCTCGCGCACTGCTACCGGATGCTGGGGTCCATCCACGACGCCGAGGACCTCGTCCAGGAGACCTACCTGCGGGCCTGGCGGTCCTACGGCGACTTCGAGGGCCGGTCGTCGCTGCGGACGTGGCTGTACCGGATCGCCACCAACGTGTGCCTCACCGCGATCGACCAGCGCGGCAAGCGGCCCATGCCGTCGGGCCTCGGCGCGCCGAGCGAGGAGCCGGAGCGGCCCGTGGTCGCCTCGCCCGAGGTGCCGTGGCTGGAGCCCGCGCCCGACACGGTCCTCGGCGCGGACGCCGCCGACCCCGCCACGATCGTCGCGGCCCGCGAGAGCACCCGGCTGGCGTTCGTCGCGGCGCTGCAGCACCTGCCCGCCAAGCAGCGGGTCGTGCTGATCCTGCGGGACGTGCTGAAGTGGCGGGCGGCCGAGGTCGCCGAGCTGCTCGGCACCTCCACGGCGGCGGTCAACAGCGCACTGCAGCGGGCGCGATCCCAGCTGGAGCAGGACGCGCCGATGCGCGACGAGCTGGTCGAGCCGACCGACCCCGCCCAGCGCGACCTGCTGGAGCGGTACGCCAAGGCGTTCGAGGACGCCGACATCGCCGGGCTCATCGAGCTGTTCAAGAAGGACGTCGTCTGGGAGATGCCGCCGTTCCCCGAGTGGTTCGTCGGCGCCGAGAACGTGGTCCGGCTCATCGCCGCCCAGTGCGCGCCCGGCCCCGGCGACCTGCGGATGGTGCCGGCCGCCGCGAACGGGCAGCCCGCGTTCGGCCTCTACAAGCGCGCCGACGACGGCGTCCACCGCGCCTACCAGCTGCAGGTGCTGAGCGTCACCGAGCACGGCGTCGCGCACGCCTCGGTGTTCTTCGACACGAGCCTGTTCCCGCTGTTCGGGCTGGCCGAGCGCCTCTGAGCGGCCGCCCCCGTTTCCATTGGGCGGAAACCCCGTTCCGGCGCACCCGGCGCGGGCTGCCAGGGTGGGTGCACGGTGTCCGCGACGTGGGAAGGGGAGGTCTATGGACCGCGCAGGGACCGGCGGAGGCGGGGAGGGGCGCACGACCCACCCGCCCTACCTGTACCCGGGCTACAAGAGCACCGTGCTCCGCGCCCCGGCACAGGAACTGATCATGCCGAAGCTCGGCCCGGACAGCGTCGAGCTGACCTCGCCGGTCTTCGGCCACCAGGAGCTCGGCCGGCTGGACGAGGACCTCACCGTCCAGCACGCCGGCGAGCCGCAGGGCCAGCGGATCGTCGTGACCGGCCGGGTGCTGGACGGCGCCGGGCGACCGGTGCGCAACGCGCTCGTGGAGATCTGGCAGGCGAACGCCGCCGGCCGCTACAACCACCTCGGCGACATCCACCCGGCGCCGCTCGACCCGAACTTCACCGGCGCCGGGCGCTGCCTCACCGACGGCGACGGCCGCTACCGGTTCGTCACGATCAAGCCGGGCGCCTACCCCTGGGGCAACCACCACAACGCCTGGCGGCCCGCGCACATCCACTTCTCGGTGTTCGGGACGGCGTTCACCCAGCGGCTCGTCACCCAGATGTACTTCCCCGGCGACCCGCTGTTCGCCTACGACCCGATCTTCCAGTCGATCCCGGACGAGCGGGACCGGGAGAAGCTGGTCTCCCGGTTCGACCTGGACACCACCACGCCCGAATGGGCGCTCGGCTACCAGTGGGACATCGTCCTCGGCGACACCCCGATGGAGGTCTGATGAGCACACCGCCCCTCACCACTCCGTCCCAGACCGTCGGGCCGTTCTTCGGCTACGCACTGCCGTACGCGGGCGGCCCGGAGGTCGTGCCGCCGTGGCGGCCGGACGCGATCACGGTGCGCGGCCGGGTGCTCGACGGCGCCGGCGAGCCGGTGCCGGACGCGCTGCTGGAGATCTGGCAGCCGGACGCCGACGGCGCGGTGCCGCGCGGCCCCGGCGGGCTGGTCCGGGCCGGGCACGGGTTCTCCGGCTTCGGCCGCTGCGGCACCGACGCCGCCGGCGGCTACTGGTTCAGCACCCTCAAGCCCGGCGCGGCCGGCGGCGGCGCCCCCTACATCGCCGTGCTCGTGTTCGCCCGCGGCCTGCTGAAGCCCGTCTTCACCCGGCTGTACTTCCCCGAGGACGAGGCCGCCCGCGCCACCGACCCGCTGCTCGCGCAGGTCCCGGCGGAGCGGCGCGGCACGCTGGTCGCCGCGCGCGAGGGCGAGCGGGAGTACCGCTTCGACGTCCGGCTGCAAGGGGAAGGGGAGACGGTCTTCCTTGCCTTCTGACGAGCACGGGCCCTCCGGTGACCACGGGTACGAGCGGGGCGCGGGCGCGGCGCCGGACGCGGGGCTGCTGTCCCCCGTCCGGGCCGGGACGGCGGCGGAGGCCGCGACGAGCGACCTCGCCTACCTGACCGCGATGCTGGACGCCGAGGCGGCGCTGGCCCGCGCGCAGGCCCGCCTCGGCATCGTCCCCGCGGCGGCCGCCGAGGCGATCGCCGCGGCCGCCGACCCGGGCCGCTTCGACCTCGTCGCGATCGCCCGCCGGGCGCGCGGCTCCGGCAACCCCGTGGTGCCGCTGGTCGCCGACCTGCGCGCCCTCGCCGGGCCCGCCGGCGAGCACGTGCACAAGGGCGCCACCAGCCAGGACATCGCCGACACCGGCGCGATGCTCGTCGCGGCCCGGGCCCGGCGCGTCCTCCTCGCCGACCTCGACCGGGCGCTGGACGCCCTGGCCGGGCTCGCGGCGCGGTACCGCGACACCCCGATGGCGGCCCGCACCCTCGGCCGGCAGGCGCTGCCGACCACGTTCGGCGCCAAGGCCGCGAACTGGCTGCTGGGCTGCCTGGAGGCCCGCGAGGGGCTGGCCGCCGTGCCGCTGCCCGTGCAGCTCGGCGGCCCCGCCGGGACGCTCGACGCCTTCGGCGACCGGGCCTTCGACCTGGTCGCCGCCTACGCCGCGGAGACCGGGCTCGCGTGCCCGGCGCTGCCGTGGCACACCCGCCGGGCGCCGGTCGCCGGGCTCGCGGCGGCGCTGGCGGTCGCCGCGGGCGCCCTCGGCAAGATCGCCACCGACGTGTGGCTGCTGTCGCAGAGCGAGGTCGGCGAGGCCGCCGAGGCGGCGGGCGCCGGGCGGGGCGGCTCGTCCTCGATGCCGCACAAGCGCAACCCCGCCCTGTCGGCCCTGGTCCGCTCGGCCGCGCTGCAGGTGCCGGCGCAGGCGCAGGTCGTCCTCGCCGCGCAGGCCGCGCCGCACGAGCGGCCGGCGGGGGAGTGGCACGCCGAGTGGCAGCCGCTGCGCGAGTGCCTGCGCCTGACCGGCGGCGCCGCCGAGACCGCCGCCGAACTGCTGGACGGCCTGGAGGTGTCCCCCGAGCGGATGCGCGCCGGCCTGGACGACCTGATCGGCGTGCTCGGCCGCGACCCCGGCACCGGGAACGCCGCCGCGCTCGTCGGCCGGGCCCTCGACGCCTACCGGAGGAGCCGCCCGTGACCGTCCCCCAGTACCGCCTGGACGGCCCGGAGGACGCGCCGCTCGTCGTCCTCGGCCCGTCCCTCGGCACCACCACGGACCTGTGGCTCCCGCAGCTGCCGGCGCTCACCCGCGCCTGGCGGGTGCTGCGCTACGACCTGCCCGGCCACGGCGGCGCCCCGGTCCCGGACGGCCCGTTCACCGTCGACGACCTGGTCGGCGGGGTCCTGGCCCTCCTGGACGCGCTCGGCGCCGAGCGGGCCGCCTACGCCGGGGTGTCGCTGGGCGGCGCGGTCGGCACCGCGCTCGCGCTGCGCGCCCCCGACCGCGTCGCGAGCCTGGTCCTGTGCTGCACGTCCCCGCGCTTCGGCGAGCCGGGGCCGTGGCGGGAGCGGGCCGCGCTCGTCCGCCGCGACGGGGTCGGCCCCGTGGCCGACTCGGCGGCCGGCCGCTGGTTCACCCCCGGCTTCACCGGCGCGGAGCCCTACGTGGCGATGCTCCGCGCGACCGACCCCGAGGGCTACGCCGCCTGCTGCGACGCCCTCGCCGGGTTCGACGCCACGGCGCGGCTCGGCGCGGTCTCCGCGCCGACCCTGGTGATCGCGGGCGCGCAGGACGGCCCCACCCCGCCCGCCGGCCACGCCGACCGGCTGGCCGCGGGCATCCCCGGCGCCCGGCTCGCCGTCGTGGAGGGCGCCGGCCACCTGGCGAACGTCGAACGCCCGGCCGCGGTCACCGAGGAGATCACCGCGCACCTGGAGCGCACATGGAAGGGAAACGAAGGATGAGCGCGGAGCGGATGACCGACGAGGACCGGCACGCGCAGGGCATGCGGACGCGCCGCGAGGTGCTCGGGGACGCGCACGTCGACCGCGCCGAGGCCCGCAAGAACGCCTTCACCGCCGACTTCCAGGACATGATCACCCGCTATGCCTGGGGGGAGATCTGGAGCCGCCCCGGCCTGGACCGCAAGACCCGCAGCTGCATCACGCTCACCGCCATGGTCGCCGGCGGCCATCTGGACGAGCTGGCCATGCACGTCCGCGCCGCCGTCCGCAACGGGCTGACGCCCGAGGAGATCAAAGAGGTGCTCCTGCAGACGGCGATCTATTGTGGGGTACCGGCGGCGAACTCGGCCTTCGCCGTCGCCCAGCGGGTCCTCGACGAAGGGGAGTGACGGGCGGGTTCCGGGCGGCCGGCCCGGGGAGCGGGCCGCGCGGGAGGTGGCAGGTGGCGGGGGACGGCGCGGAGCGCGCGCGGCCGGTGAGCGTGGCCGGCAAGGTGATGGCGATCCTGAACGCCTTCGCCCAGGGCGGCGTCCGGCTCAACCTGAGCGAGATCTGCCGCCGCTCCGGGCTGCCGCTCGCGACCGGGCACCGGCTCGTGGGGGAGCTGGTCGGCGGCGGGTTCCTGGAGCGGGTCCCGGACGGGACGTACCGCATCGGCACCCGGCTGTGGCGCATCGGCAGCCAGGCCCCGGCCGTCACGGGGCTGCGCGAGCTGGCGCTGCCGCACATGGAGGACCTGTACGAGGCCACCCACGACAACGTGCAGCTCGGCGTGCTCCGCGACGACCGCGTGCTGATCGTCGAGCGGCTGCGCGGCACCCGCTCGGTGCCGGTGGTCACGCAGGTCGGCGCGATGCTGCCGCTGCACACCACGGGCGTGGGCAAGGTGCTGCTGGCCTACGCGCCGGCGGAGGTCCGGGAGAAGGTCCTCGCCGGGGAGCTGGCCCGGCACGCGGCGCGGTCCATCACCGCCGCCGACGACCTGCGGCGCGCCCTGGAGCAGGTCCGCCGCTCCGGCTACGCGCTCACCCGGGACGAGATGACGCTCGGCGCCTCGTCGGTCGGCGCGCCGGTGCGAGACGCGGCGGGCGGGGTGGTGGCGGCGCTGTCGCTGGTGTCGGCCACGCGCAGCGCCGACCTGCGGCGGCTGCTGCCGCCGCTGACGACGGCGGCGCGGGCCCTGTCCCGGGATGTGGCCGCGCACTGGGGCGGCGATCCCGACCTGTTTTCCGTTGAGCGGAAGACCGGAGCCTGAACCAGCGGCGATGCACGCCAGCATCGCCGGGTAACCGACGACGAGGAGGCTCGATGCGTACCCAGGTCGCGATCATCGGCGGCGGCCCCGCCGGACTGCTGCTGTCGCACCTGCTCCATCTGCGGGGGATCGAGTCCGTGGTGCTGGAGAGCCGGGACCGCGACTACGTGGAGCACCGGCAGCGCGCCGGGATGCTGGAGCAGGGCACGACGGACGTGCTGCGCGAGACCGGCGTCGGCGACCGGCTCCACCGGGAGGGGCTCGTCCACCACGGGCTGGAGCTGCGGTTCGGCGGCGCCGGGCACCGCGTCCCGCTGACCGACCTGACCGGCCGGACGGTCACCGTCTACGCGCAGACCGAGATCGTCAAGGACCTGGTGGCCCGGCGGCTGGCGGACGGCGGCGACGTGCGGTTCGAGACCGAGGTCGTGGGCCTGGACGCGTCCGCGCCGAGCGTGACGTTCCGCAGCGGCGGCGAGACGCACACCCTGGACTGCGACTACATCGCGGGCTGCGACGGGTTCCACGGCGTCAGCCGCCCCGCGGTGCCGGGCCTGCGGACGTTCTCGCGCGAGTACCCGTTCGCCTGGCTCGGCATCCTCGCCGACGTCCCGCCGTCCACCGAGGAGCTGATCTACGCCAACCACGACCGCGGCTTCGCGCTGCACAGCCTGCGCTCGCCGCAGGTCAGCCGGCTGTACCTGCAGGTGAGCCCGGACGAGGACCTCGCCGCCTGGTCCGACGCCCGGATCTGGGACGAGCTGGCGACGCGGTTCGCCACCGACGACGGCTGGAAGCTGCACGAGGGCCCGATCACCGACAAGTCGGTCACGCCGATGCGCAGCTTCGTGGCCGAGCCGCTGCGCCACGACCGGCTGTTCCTCGCCGGCGACGCCGGGCACATCGTCCCGCCGACCGGCGCGAAGGGCCTCAACCTCGCCGTCTCGGACGTGATCGTGCTGGCGCGGGCCCTGACCGAGCGGTACGCCTCGGGGTCGGAGACGCTGCTGGACGGCTACTCCGACACGTGCCTGCGGCGGGTCTGGCGGGCCGAGCACTTCTCCTACTGGATGACGACGCTGCTGCACGTCGACCCGGCGGCGACCGACTTCGAGCGGCGGCTCCAGCGCTCCCACCTGGACTATGTGGCGTCGTCGGAGGCGGCCAAGACGTCCCTGGCGGAGAACTACACCGGCCTCCCCATCTTCTAGGGGCGGGCCGCCCCCCTTCGACGGAGCCGTCCGGCGCCCTGGCGCGCAGTGAGATGCACATCACGCGAATTGGCAGTGCCTGAAATTTTGCCGCCTGGGCAAGTTCGGTTTAGCGTGGACGGGTCGCGGACGAGCCGTCCGCGTTTCGCGACCGTCTGGGGGATGCCTTGGCCACGCTGCTGTACCGGCTGGGCCGGTTCTCGTTCCGCCGGCGCGGCCTCGTGGTGCTGATCTGGGCGGCGCTCCTCGTCCTCGCCGGCGTGGGCGCCGCCGCGCTGAAGGGACCGACGTCCAACGACTTCTCGATCCCCGGCACCGAGTCGCAGCAGGCGATCGACCTGCTCGAGAGGAAGATGCCGCAGGCGTCCGCGGACGGGGCCACCGCCCGGGTCGTCTTCGCCGCGCCCGCCGGGTCGACGGTCACCGAGCCGTCCGGCAAGGCCGCCGTCGAGCAGGTCGTCGGCCGGCTGAAGACCGCCCCGCAGGTCGCCTCCGTGGTCGACCCGTACCAGGCCGGGGCCGTGTCGAAGGACGGCCGGATCGCCTACGCGCAGGTCACCTACAAGGTGTCGCCGATCGAGGTGACCGACGGGGCGCGGGACGCGCTCGCCGCGGCCGCCGGCCCCGGCCGCGCCGCCGGGCTCCAGGTCGAGATGGGCGGCACCGCCACCGAGGGCATGCCCGCGCAGAGCGCCGCCGAGGTGATCGGCGTCGCGGTCGCCGCGGTCGTGCTGGTCATCACGTTCGGGTCGCTGGTCGCCGCCGGGCTGCCGCTGCTGAACGCGCTCCTCGGCGTCGGCATCGCGATGGCGGCGATCACCGCGGCCACCGGGCTGTTCGAGATGAGCTCCATGACCTCGACGCTCGCGCTGATGCTCGGCCTCGCGGTCGCCATCGACTACGCCCTGTTCATCGTCTCCCGCTACCGGCACGAACTGGAGGAGGGGCGGTCCGGGGAGGAGGCCGCCGGCCGGGCCGTCGGCACCGCCGGATCCGCGGTCGTGTTCGCCGGCCTGACCGTCGTCATCGCCCTCGCCGGGCTCGCCGTCGTCGGCATCCCGCTGCTCACCGAGATGGGCCTCGCCGCCGCGTTCGCCGTGGTCGTCGCCGTCCTCATCGCGCTCAGCCTGCTGCCCGCGCTGCTCGGGCTCGCCGGCCGCCGGGTGCTCGGCGGCCGGCTCCCCGGCCTGCGCGGCGGCCGCCACGCCCACCGCTCCGGGCGGGGCCGCGCCCCCGCCGGTGAGCGGTGGGCCCGGTTCGTCGTCCGCCGCCCGCTGCCGGTGCTGCTCGCCGCCGTCGCCGGCCTCGGCGTCATCGCCGCGCCCGCCCTGGACCTGCGGCTCGGGCTGCCCGGCGACGAGGTCTCCGCGCCCGACACCACCCAGCGCAAGGCCTACGACCTGATCGCCGACGGTTTCGGCCCCGGCTCCAACGGCCCGCTGATGGTCGTCGTGCAGGAGGACGCGGGCCGGGCGCAGGCCGCCGCGCAGCGGTTCGCCGGGGAGGTCGGCCGCATGGCGGACGTCGCCGCGGTGACCCCGCCGGTCGCGAACGCGGCCGGGGACACCGCCGTCCTCAGCGTGGTCCCCAAGAGCGGGCCCAGCACCGCGCGGACCGAGGAGCTCGTCGCCGACATCCGCGACGGCGGCGAGGCCGCCGGCGTCCGGGCCATGGTGACCGGGCAGACCGCGATGGCGATCGACGTGTCCGCCAAGCTCGGCCAGGCGCTCGCGCCCTACCTCGCCGTCGTCGTCGGGCTCGCGTTCATCCTGCTGCTCCTGGTGTTCCGGTCGCTGCTCGTGCCGCTGAAGGCGACGCTCGGGTTCCTGCTCACCGTCGCCGCCACCTTCGGCGCGGTCGTCGCCGTGTTCCAGTGGGGCTGGCTCGCCGGCCTGCTCGGCGTCGCCGAGACCGGCCCCATCATGAGCATGATGCCGATCTTCCTGATCGGGGTGGTGTTCGGCCTCGCCATGGACTACCAGGTCTTCCTCGTCACCCGGATGCGCGAGGAGCACGTGCACGGCGCCGCGCCCACCGAGGCCGTCGTCACCGGGTTCCGGCACGGCGCCCGCGTCGTCGGCGCCGCCGCCGTCATCATGATCGCGGTGTTCGCCGGGTTCGTCGCCTCCTCCGAGTCGATGATCAAGATGATGGGGTTCGCGCTCGCGGCCGGCGTCGCCTTCGACGCCTTCGTGGTCCGCATGACGCTCGTCCCCGCGGTGATGGCGCTGTCCGGCCGCGCCGCCTGGTGGCTGCCCCGGTGGCTCGCGCGTGCCCTGCCCAACGTGGACGTCGAAGGTGAGAGGCTTCGGCATCTGCTCGACGAGCCCGGCGAGCGCCCCCGCGAGCGGGAACCCGCGGCCTCGCGGAGCTGAGCCGGCCCGTCCCCCCACAGAAGGACAGCGATGTGAGCCTCCTCGACCGACCCGCCCGGCCGGCGGGCGCCCTGGCGCGGCTGCGCCGGCCGGGACGCCGGAACGCGCCCGCCGCGGGACGGCCCGGCCGGGAGCGCCCCGGCGGCCGGCCCCACGCCGTCCGCGAGCTGGTTCTGATCGTGGTGCTGTTCACGGTCTACAAGCTCGGCCGGCTGCTGGCGAGCGGGCGGGTCGGGGAGGCGTTCGCCAACGCCCGCGACGTGTGGCACCTGGAGCGCCTGCTGCGCCTGCCCAGTGAGACCGGCGTCCAGGACGGCCTGCTGAACAGCCAGCTCCTCGTGCACGCGGCCAACTGCTACTACGCCTACGTGCACTTCCCGGCGGCGATCGCCTTCCTGCTCTGGATCTACCTGCGGCGGCCCGTGCACTACCGGTGGGTCCGCCGGGTCATGGTCGCGCTGACCGGCGTCGCGCTCGTCCTGCACCTGCTCGTCCCGCTGGCCCCGCCGCGGATGCTGCCCGCCACCGGGCTCATCGACACCGCGGCGCGGTTCGGCCCGGCCGTGTACGGGCCGCCGCAGACCGACACCGTCGCCAACCAGTACGCGGCCATGCCGTCCCTGCACATCGGGTGGGCCGCCGTCATCGCGCTCGGCCTCATCGTCACGTCCCGGACGCGCTGGCGCTGGCTGTGGCTGCTGCACCCCGCCGTGACGGTCGCGGTCGTGGTCGGCACCGCCAACCACTACTGGCTGGACGGCATCGTGGTGCTCGCCCTGCTGGCGGTCAGCGTCCTGGTCCTGCGCCCGCCCGCCGCCGGACGGGCCGCGGCGCCCGGCTAGCCCGCCGGCTCCGCCGCCCGCCCCGGATCCCCCTCCGGCTCCGCGTCCAGCGTCTCCAGCAGCTCGGTCACCGGCTGCAGCTTCTCGTACAGCAGCAGCACGGGCTCGCCCGGCTCGGCGAGGTCCAGCGCGGACGCCAGCGCCCCCTTCAGGTCGCCCGCCGGATGGTGCAGGACGTCCGGGCGCGCCTCCCGCAGCCCCTGCACGATCAGCCGGGTCATCTCGCCGGAGCGGCGGCCCCGCAGGTCCTCGTCCTCGTAGACGACGACGCGGCCGAACGACGCCGCGAGGGCCCGCGCCGTCTCGCCGACGAGCTCGTCGGACCGGTCGCCCGGCAGCGTGACCGCGGCGACGCCCCCGGCGCCCCAGCGCCGCTCCACGAACGCGCCCATCGCGGCGACCGCCGCCGGGTTGTGCGCGTAGTCGACCAGCACCGGGTTCTCCCCGACCAGGTACACGCAGCCCCGGCCGGGGTTGCGGGTGTGCGGGTCGAACGAGCGCAGGGCGCGCGCCACCACGTCCACCGCGACGCCGAGGGCGCGGGCGGCGGCCGCCGCGGCCAGCGCGTTCGCCAGCACGTGCGCGGCGTGCCCGCCGAACGCGCCCGCCACCTCCGCGGCCGGCAGGATCCGGGTCCGGCGGTCGCCGCGCGCCTCGGTCAGCCAGCCGTCCGCCAGGTAGTAGCCGAGGCCGCCGCCGCGCAGGTGCGCGGTGAGGACGGGCGCGTCCGGCGACAGCGCGAAGAACCGCAGCACCGGGTCGCGGCGCCGCACCGAGGGCCGCTCCGCCAGGCTCGCCGACGGCTCGTCCTCGGCGTTCAGCACCACGTGCCCGCCGCGCCGGACCTCCTCGGCGACCAGCGCCTTGATGTCGAGCAGGTCGGCCACGGACTCGGTGTCGTCCACGCCGAGGTGGTCGCGGGTCACGTTGGTGACGACCGCGACGTCGGCGCGGTCGTAGCCGAGGCCGCGCCTGACGATGCCGCCGCGCGCGGTCTCCAGCACCGCCGCCTCCACCGACCGGTCGCCGAGCACCATCTCCGCCGAGCGGGGCCCGGACGCGTCCGACAGGTGGACCGGCCGCCCGCCCACGTGCACGCCCTCGGTGCTGGTCATGCCGGTCCGCCGGCCGTCCAGCTCCAGCATGTGCGCGATCATCCGGACGGTCGTCGTCTTGCCGTTGGTGCCGGTCACCGACACGATCGGAATCCGCGACGGCGTGCCCGCCGGGTACATCAGGTCGATGACGTCGCCGGCGACGTCCCGCCCCGCCCCCTCGTGCGGCGCCAGGTGCATGCGCAGCCCCGGCGCGGCGTTGACCTCCAGGATCCCGGCGGCGCCGCGCTCGGCGGGCACCGGGGAGGCGATGTCGGGCAGTCGCAGGTCGATGCCGCACACGTCCATGCCGACGGCCGCGGCGGCCCGCACGCACATCGCGGCGACGTCCGCGTGGACCTCGGCGGTCACGTCGCGGCTGGTGCCGCCGGTGGACAGGTTCGCGTTGCGGCGCAGCCACACCCGCTCCCCGTCGCCGGGCACCGAGTCCGGGCCGTGGCCCTGCCGCGCCAGCAGCGCCAGCTCCGTCGGGCCGAGCGCCAGCCGCGTCAGCGGCCGGTCGTGGCCCTCGCCGCGGGCCGGGTCGGCGTTGACCCGCTCCACCAGCGCCGCGATCGCGCTCTCCCCGTCGCCGGTCAGATGGGCGGCGGTCAGCTCGGCCGCCGCCACCACCCGGCCGCCGACCACCAGGACCCGGTAGTCCTTGCCCGGGATGTAGGACTCGACGAGCACCTCGCCGGCCTCCCCGGCGGCGGACGCGAACGCGGCCACCACCTCCGGCGGCTCGGTCAACTCGATGTGGACGTTCTCGCCCTGGTGCCCGGCGAGCGGCTTGACGACCACCGGCCCGCCGATGTCGCGCAGCGCCGCCAGGGCCTCCGCCGGCGACGCCGCGACCCGCCCCTCCGGGACGGGCACGCCCGCGTCGGCGAGGACGCGGTGCGCGAGCCGCTTGTCGCCCGCGACCTCCATCCCGATCGCGGAGGTCGCGTCCGTCATCGCCGCCCACACCGTCCGCCGGTACCGCCCGTACCCGAGCCGCAGCAGGTTGAGGCCGCCGACGCGGCGGACCGGCACGCCCCGCTCGCGCGCCGCCCGGGCCAGCGCCGCCGTGCTCACCCCGAGGCGCTCGGCCTCGTGCGCGGCGGCGACCTCGGCGAGGTCGCCGGACAGGTCCGGCACCTGCCCCTCCAGCGCACCCGTCACCGCCCGCACGGCCAGCATGATCAGCCGTTCCACCACGGTGCTGGAGGCGGGCTCGTCCCGCGGGCACTCCAGGATCACCTCGTACTCGCCCGGCCCGCCCGCGAGGACGGTGCGGCCGAAGAACACCTCGCGGCCGATGAGCCCGGACAGCTCCAGGGTGACGTGCTCGGTCACATGGCCGAAATAGGTGCCGCGCGCCATCGCGGCCAGCAGCCCGCCGGGGCGGCCCGCCGAGCAGTGGTGCCCGGCGAGGCCCGGCAGCGCCGCGACGAGCCGCTCGGCGAAGCCGGGATGGTCGGTCGTCTCATGGCCGGTCAGGCTCTGCAGGTCCAGCCGCGCGATCGCGACCGGGCGGGACAGGTAGGTGTTCGGGCCGCTCAGGCGGCGCACATGATCGAGCCGCACGGCTCAGTCCTCCTCGTCCGGGCCGCGCATGTTGCCGATCGCGGGCAGCTTGTCGTTCATCTGGAACGTGCAGCCGGCGGGCAGCAGGTGCAGCGACACGTCGAACATCGCCATCGGCTCGTCGTCGGAGGCGGCGTAGGCGATGGTGGACTGCCCGGCGTCCACGACCGTCACCACCCCGGTCCCGACCACCTCGAACTGGCCGTCGCCAACGACGATCGCCGTGTCCTCGTCGATGCCGACGCCGAGCAGCCGGGTGTCGAGCGCTATGCCGCTCATCAGCCTCGGCAGCCGCCCGCGCTCGTTGAAATGCATGTCGATCAGCACGTGGTCGAGCAGCGCGAGGCCCGGCCCGACCTTCACACTGGACGCGGCGACCTCGTGGCCGTGCCCGCCCAAGATCATCCAATGCCCCATCGCGGTCGCGCCCGCGCTCGTCCCGGCGATGACCAGGCCCTCCTGGTCGAGCCGCCGCTTCAGCAGCTCGTTGGTCCGGGACCCCACCAGGGTCCGGATCCGCGACTGGTCGCCGCCGCTGAACAGCACGCCCGTCGCGTTGTCGAGCGCCCGCAGCGTCGCCGCGTCGTCGGCCGCGGCGCGGCCGAGCAGCCGCAGCTCCCGGACCGACGACACGCCGAGCCGCCCGAACACCGCCGTGTACTCCTCCGCGACCTCCTCGGGCACCTCCGTCGCCGTCGTCACGACCACGATCCGCGCGTCCTCGGCCCCGGACAGCTCGACGAACGTCTCCAGCGGCCCGGCCCCGCAGGTCCGGTTCTCCGCCCCACCGATGATCAGCAGCCGGCCCTTGCGTCCGGCACCCCCATGTTTGACCTTCACACTGAGCTGACTACCCTTTGATCACGTGTGGTAGTCGCGCGATCGCGAGGAGTCCGGGCCGGGCCCGCCGGCGCCGCTGTGCCATGCTGTGCGGATGAGCGGCAGCCCCGTTCCCTCCGGCGCGCCCGCCCGGCCCGCGGCCGGGCCGTCCGCCGCGCTCGCCGCCGCGTCCGCGCACTACCTGCGGGGCGAGCCGATCGACATGTCGGCGCTGGCGGCGGAGCTGGGCGTCGGGCGCGCGACCCTGTACCGGTGGGTCGGCGGCCGCGAGCAGCTCCTCGGCGCGGTCCTCGCGGAGATGACCGAGCGCACCTACCGCGTCGCGGCGCGCGGTGTCGGCGGCGCGGGCGCGCCGCGGATCCTCGCCCTCCTGGAGCGCTTCATGCGCGCGGTCGTGGACGCGGCGCCGCTGAAGGCGTTCACCGAGCGCGAGCCGCGGCTGTTCATCCGGCTGGCCACCATGCCCGGCACCATCGAGGACCGCGCGGCCGAGCTGCTGGCGTGCGAGCTGCAGGCGGAGATCGACCGCGGCGCGCTGCGGGTCCCGCTGCCCACCCGCACGCTCGCGCAGGCGATCGTCCGGGTCGCCGACTCGTTCATGTACGCCCACTACCTGGGCGGGAACCAGCCGGAGATCGAGCGGGCCCTGGAGGTCGTCGAGCTGCTGCTGCGCCCCTGCGCGCCCGGGGACGGCGACCGCGTGCCCGGGGCCGGTGGCCGGGAATCTCCGGGCCCCGCCGAACGCTGAACAATGGACGGCGATTGACCACTTTGTGGCCTTCGTTCGCCATGAGAGGCTAAGGCATTGGACGCATCGTCGAAAAAGGACGGCCGGGCCGTGAGTGACATCCCCCGCCGCGCGGTGACGCGCACCGCCAAGCTGGCGACCCTCCCGCTGGGCTTCGCCGGGCGCACCGCCCTCGGGTTCGGCAAGCGGACCTTCGGCCGCCCCGCCGAGGCCGTCGCGCTGGAGGTCCAGCGCCGCACCGCCGAGCAGCTGTTCGCCGTGCTCGGCGAGCTGAAGGGCGGCGCGATGAAGGTCGGCCAGCTGCTGTCGATCTTCGAGGCGGGGCTGCCCGAGGAGATCGCCGGCCCGTTCCGCGCCAGCCTCACCCGCCTCCAGGAGGCGGCGCCGCCGATGCCCGCCGCCACCACGCACCAGGTCCTCGCCGAGGGCCTCGGCGAGGACTGGCGCGACCTGTTCGCCGAGTTCGACGACCGCCCGGCCGCCGCCGCGTCCATCGGGCAGGTCCACAAGGCCGTCTGGCACGACGGCCGCACGGTCGCGGTCAAGGTGCAGTACCCGGGCGCCGCGCAGGCCCTGATGAGCGACTTCAACCAGATCTCCCGCCTCAGCCGGCTCTTCACCCCGCTGTTCCCCGGCGTCGAGGTCAAGCCGGTCGTCGCCGACCTGAAGCGCCGCCTGGAGAAGGAGCTCGACTACGCCGACGAGGCCCGCGCCCAGACCGCCTTCCACGACGCCTACGCCGGCGACCCCGACTTCGCCGTCCCCGCCGTCGTCGCGCAGGCCGGGAACGTGCTGGTCACCGAGTGGCTGGACGGCACCCCGCTCGCCAAGGTCATCGCCGAGGGCGACCAGGACCGCCGCGACCGCGCCGGCCTGCTGCTGTTCCGCTTCCTGCTGTCCGGCCCGGCCCGCTGCGAGATGATCCACATCGACCCGCACCCGGGCAACTTCCGGCTGCTGGACGACGGCCGCCTCGGCGTGCTGGACTTCGGCGGCGCCGCCCGCGTCCCCGCCGAGCTGCAGTGGTCGATCGGCCGGCTGCTGCGCATCGGCACCCTCGGCGACCCCGACGAGATCGTCGACGCCCTGTGCGACGAGGGCTTCCTCGTCCCCGACGCGGAGGTCGACCCGGAGGAGATCGCCGACCTCGTCGCCCCGCACGCCGCGCCGTTCGCCGTGGAGCGCTTCCGCTACTCCCGCGAGTGGCTGCGCGAGCAGACCGCCCGGGGCCTCGGGCTCGCCTCCGACATGCGGCCGGGCGCGCTCGCCCGCGCGTTCCGGCTGCCGCCGCAGTACCTGGCCGTCAGCCGCGCCCTGTCGGGCTGCGGCGGCGTCCTGTGCCAGCTGGAGGCCGAGGGCGCCTTCCGCGCCGAGGCCGAGCACTGGCTGCCGGGCTTCGCCGACGACGACGGCCCCGAGGACCTCGACGGCCTCGACGACCAGGCCCCGGCCACCGCCTGACGCGCGGCCGGGCCGGCCGGCGGGTCAGCCGAGGGCCGCGGCCTCCTCCTGCTCGACCTGGCGGTTCCAGTCGCGCTTGCTCGACTGCCAGCCGTCCTCGTCGCGGCCGCGGCGCCAGTAGCCGGAGATGGACAGCGCGTCGAGGGGCAGCCCCCGCTCGACCCGCAGGTGGCGGCGCAGGGCCTTGACGAAGCCGGCCTCGCCGTGCACGAAGGCGTGCACCTCGCCGTCCGGGAAGTCGAGCTTCTGGACGGCCTCGACCAGCAGCGCGCCGACCTCGCCGGCGCCGCGGTGCAGCCAGACGATCTCGGTGTCCGCCGAGCCGCGCAGGGGCTGCTCCTCCTCCGGGCCCGCGACCTCGACGAAGGCGCGGGCGGGGGCGCCGGCCGGGAGGCGTTCGAGGGCCGCGGCGATCGCGGGCAGCGCGCTCTCGTCGCCGGCGAGCAGGTGCCAGTCGGCGGCCGGGCGGGGCGCGTAGGCGCCGCCGGGGCCGTTGAACATGATCTCGTCGCCGGGACGGGCGGCCGCCGCCCACGGGCCGGCGAGGCCCTTGTCGCCGTGGTGGACGAAGTCGATCGTCAGCTCGCGCGCCCGCTCGTCCCACGCGCGGACGGTGTAGGTGCGGGTCGCGGGCCACTGGTCGCGCGGCAGCTCGGCGCGCACCCGCTCCATGTCGAACGGCTCGGGGTAGGCGACGCCCGGACGCGGGAACAGCAGCTTCACGTAGTGGTCGGTGAACTCGCCGGCGGCGAACTCCGCGAGCCCGGCGCCGCCGAGGACCACCCGGATCATGTGCGGGGTGAGGCGCTCGGTGCGCACCACCGTCCCCCGGTGGAGCGTGCGTCCCCTGCGTGCCGGTTCGCGTGCCGGTTCCGTCGCCATGCGTCCTCCGATGATCCGCGGTACTTAGGTAACCCTAACCCGTGCCGCCGTCCTCTTTGTTCCAGACGCTCGAACCCGGGCGCGGCGCCGGGTTACCGTCGCCTGGGCGGCCCCGGCGACGCGGACGGTGATGGCATTGGCGCTCAGCAGGCAGACCATGACGGACGAGCAGCGCAAGTCGGTGGCGCTGGAGTACCTCAAGGGGTTCGACAACGGCGGCGTCACCTCCGACGGCGCGCCGCTGCTCGACCTGTTCGCGGGCGACGCGCAGGTGTACTTCCCGAAGTGGGGCCTCGCCACCGGCAAGGACGAGATCGGCCGGCTGTTCGGCGACGTGGGCGCGACGATCAAGGCGATCCGGCACCACTACGCGTCGTTCAACTGGGTCTTCTCCGGCGGCGACACGCTGGTGTGCGAGGGCACCAGCCACGGGGAGCACCGGGACGGGCCGTGGCGGGCGGGCGTCCCGGAGTGGGGCGCCGGCCGGTGGTGCGACGTGTTCGAGATCCGCGACTGGCTGATCCAGCGCGTGTTCATCTACCTGGACCCCGACTACGCCGGCGCCGACACCGCCCGGTACCCCTGGCTCGCGGACGGCTGACCGCGGAAGGACCGCCGCGACCTGGGCGGGCGGGCCCTCCGGGCGGGTCCATCTGCGGTACGTTCGGGGGACCTCGCGCACCCCCTCAGCCACCCGTGCCGCCGGAGGACCGGATGCCCCTGCTCGCCCAGTTGCTCGCCGCCGTCGCCGACGGCTCGGTGGAGATCGTCGACCTGACCGCCCCGCTGTCGGAGCGGACGCCGATCCTCCAGCTGCCCGAGCCGTTCGCCAACACCGTGCCGTTCCGGCTCAAGGAGATCAGCCGCTACGACGACCGCGGCCCCGCCTGGTACTGGAACGACATCGAGACCGGCGAGCACGTCGGCACGCACTTCGACGCGCCCGTGCACTGGGCCACCGGGCGCGACGGCGAGGACGTCGCGCAGGTCCCGCCCGCGCGGCTGGTCGCCCCGGCCGTCGTGCTGGACGTGTCCGAGCGCGCGGCCGCCGACCCCGACTTCCTGCTGGAGATCGAGCACGTCCGCGAGTGGGAGCAGGCGAACGGCCCGCTCCCCGACGGCGGCTGGCTGCTGTACCGGACCGGCTGGGACGCGCGGTCCGGCGACCAGGGCGC
Organism: Actinomadura geliboluensis; assembly: GCF_043197915.1. NCBI lineage: Bacteria > Bacillati > Actinomycetota > Actinomycetes > Streptosporangiales > Thermomonosporaceae > Actinomadura > Actinomadura geliboluensis. The sequence goes on from NZ_JBICUA010000012.1 coordinate 253,269, forward strand.
CTTCCTCAACGCCGACGAGAACGGCCCGCACACGCCGGGGATCTCCGCCGAGTGCGCCCGGTGGCTCGCCGAGGAGACCCCCGTCATCGGCCTCGGCACCGAGACCGTCGGCACCGACGCGGGCGCCGCCCACGGGTTCGACCCGCCGTTCCCGTGCCACTCCTACTTCCTCGGCGCGGGCAAGTACGGCCTCACCCAGCTGCAGAACCTCGCCCGGCTGCCGGCCCGCGGGGCCGTGCTCGTCGCCGCGCCGCTGCCGATCGAGGGCGGCTCCGGCAGCCCCGCCCGCGTCCTCGCGCTGATCGAGCGATGATCGTCGCGGCGGCCGTGGGGGAGGCCCTCGCGCGGCTCGGCGCCCGCACCGTCTTCGGCGTCGCCGGCAGCGGCAACTTCCACGTCACCAACGCGATGGCCGCGCACGGCGCCCGGTACGTCGCCGCCCGGCACGAGGGCGGCGCGGTGACGATGGCGGACGCGTACGCGCGGGTGAGCGGCGGCCTCGGCGTGGTCAGCGTCCACCAGGGGCCCGGCCTCACCAACGCGGTCACCGGCATGGCCGAGGCCGCCAAGAGCCGCACGCCGCTGCTGGTCGTCGCGGGCGAGGTGGCCGCCGCCGCGGTCCGCTCCAACTTCCGGGTCGACCAGGCGGCGATCGCCGCGGCCGTCGGGGCGGTGCCCGAGCGGGTCCACTCGCCGCGGACCGCGCTCGAGGACGTGGCGCGCGCCTGCCGGACGGCGGTCGCCGAGCGCCGCACCGTGCTGCTCGGCCTGCCGCTGGACGTGCAGGGCGCCGAACTCCCGGACGAGGCGGGGGGCCGGTCCGGCGCGCTGCCCGCCGGGTACCGGCCGCGGCCCGCCCAGGTGCCGCCGCTGCCGGTGCCGCCGCCGGCGGCGGTCGCCCGGCTCGCCGACGCGCTGCGCGCGGCGCGCCGGCCCGTGTTCATCGCGGGGCGCGGCGCCCGGCTGGCCGGCGCCCGCGAGCCGCTCGCCGAGCTGGCCGCCCGCTGCGGCGCGCTGCCCGCGACGTCGGCCGTCGCGCGCGGCCTGTTCGCCGGCGACCCGTTCGCGCTGGACGTCAGCGGCGGGTTCGCCACCCCGGCCGCCGCGGAGCTGATCCGCGGCGCCGACCTGGTCGTCGGCTGGGGCTGCTCGCTCACCATGTGGACGACGCGGCACGGCGCGCTCATCGCCCCGGACGCGACGGTCGTGCAGGTCGACGTCGACGCCCGCGCGCTCGGTGCGCACCGCCCGGTCGACCTCGGGCTGATCGGCGACGCCGCCGAGACGGCGCGGGCCGTGCTCGCCGAGCTGGCGGCGGGCGGCCACCGCGCCACCGGCTACCGCACACCCGAGGTGCGGGAGCGGCTCGCCCGCGAGGGCCGCTGGCAGGACGTCCCGTACGAGGAGGACCCGGACGGCGAGGACGACGGCCGGCCCCGCATCGACCCCCGGACGCTGACGATCGCGCTCGACGCGATGCTGCCCCGCGAGCGGACCGTCGCCGTCGACTCGGGCAACTTCATGGGCTACCCGGCGATGTTCCTGGACGTCCCCGACGCCGACGGGCTGGTGTTCACCCAGGCGTTCCAGTCGGTCGGGCTCGGCCTCGCCACGGCGGTCGGCGCCGCCGTGGCCCGCCCCGACCGGCTCACCGTCGCCGCCCTCGGCGACGGCGGCGCGCTGATGTCGGTCGCGGAGCTGGAGACCGCCGTCCGGCTCGGCCTGGACCTGCTCGTGGTCGTCTACGACGACGAGGCGTACGGCGCGGAGGTGCACCACTTCGGTCCCGGCGGGCACCCGCTGGACACCGTCACGTTCCCGCCGGCGGACATCGCCGCCATCGGCCGCGGCTTCGGCTGCGCGGCGGCGACCGTCCGGTGCCGCGACGACCTGGCCGCCGTGGCGGACTGGCTGGCCGGCCCGCGGGACCGGCCGATGGTCGTGGACGCCAAGGTCACCCGCGACCGCCCCTCCTGGTGGCTGGCGGAGGCATTTCGCGGTCACTGACCGTGTAGGGACGCTCACGCTGGGAAGCATTCCGCCATCACGATCATAAGCGTGGTGCGCGGAACGGCGCGGCGCGCCGGCATCGCCATGGGGGGAGCCGCCGGCCCGTCCGGCCGGGCGCGCCCGCGTCCGTGGTGGTCGTGCCCTACGCCACAGGTCCTGGAGGAGAGATGTCGCGATGGCCGATTCCCGAGCTCGCCCGGGAGATGATCGCGGAGTTCGCGGGCACGATGATCCTGATCCTGTTCGGCGTCGGCGTCGTCGCGCAGGTCGTCGCGGGGAGCGGGCTCGGGGCCCCGCAGAGCCTCGGCGGGCATGACGCCATCACCTGGGCGTGGGGCTTCGGGGTGACGCTGGGCGTCTACGTGTGCGCGCGGATCAGCGGGGGCCACATCAACCCGGCGGTGACCGTCGCCTTCGCGGCCTTCTGGGGCTTCCCATGGCGCAAGGTGCTGCCGTACTGCTTCGCGCAGGTGCTCGGCGCCTTCGTCGCCGCGCTGATCGTCCGGTGGAACTACACCGAGATCCTGCACGCGTTCGACCCCGGGCTGACGGCCAAGACGCAGTTCGTGTTCTCCACGATGCCGGGCAACGGGTCCCTGCCGATCCACACCTGGGGCGCCTTCCGCGACCAGATCATCGGCACGGCGATCCTGCTCTTCCTCGTCCTCGCGCTCGTCGACCCGCGCAACTCGCCGCCGCTGGCGAACATGGCGCCGCTCATCATCGGGTTCGTCGTGGTCGCGATCGGGATGGCGTTCGGGTCCGCCGCCGGGTACGCGATCAACCCCGCCCGCGACCTCGGTCCGCGACTCGCGCAGTACATCACCGGATACGGGAGCGCGTGGCGGGACCAGTACGGAGACTTCTACTTCTGGGTGCCCATCGCGGCGCCGCTGATCGGCGGACTCCTCGGCGCCGCGCTCTACGTCCTGCTCATCGGGCGCAACATCCCGCCCGAGCAGGAGGTGACCGAGACGCTCGAGCCGCGCCTGAACGAGGACGAATCCTGACGGGGACCCGCCCCGCCGGCAGAAAGGGCAGAGTACATGGCCGACTTCGTCGGAGCGCTCGACCAGGGCACGACGAGCACCCGCTTCATGATCTTCGATCACGGCGGGAACGAGATCGCCCGCCACCAGCTGGAGCACGAGCAGATCCTGCCGCGGGCGGGCTGGGTGGAGCACAACCCGACCGAGATCTGGGAGCGGACCCGCGCCGTCGTCCAGACCACGCTGAACAAGGCGAACCTGGGCCACACCGACCTGGCCGCGTTCGGCATCACCAACCAGCGCGAGACGACCGTGGTGTGGAACCGGCGCACCGGCCGCCCGTACTACAACGCGATCGTCTGGCAGGACACCCGCACCGACCGCATCGCGTCGGCGCTGGAGCGCGACGGGCGGGGGCAGACGATCCGGCACCGCGCCGGGCTGCCGCCGGCGACGTACTTCTCCGGCGGCAAGATCCAGTGGATCCTGGAGAACGTCGACGGGGTGCGGGAGGCGGCCGAGGCGGGCGACGCGGTCTTCGGCAACATCGACACGTGGGTGCTGTGGAACCTGACCGGCGGGGTGAACGGCGGCGTGCATGTCACCGACCCGACCAACGCCAGCCGCACCATGCTGATGGACCTGGAGACCCTCGACTGGGACGACGAGCTGCTGTCGTTCTTCGGCATCCCCCGCTCGATGCTGCCGGAGATCAAGCCGTCGTCCGCTCCGGAGCCGTACGGGATGAGCCGTGCGGACGGCCCGCTCGGCGGCGAGGTCCCGCTGACCGGCATCCTCGGCGACCAGCAGGCCGCGACGGTAGGGCAGGTGTGCTTCGCGGTCGGCGAGGCCAAGAACACCTACGGCACCGGCAACTTCCTGCTGCTCAACACCGGTGAGGAGCTCGTCCGGTCCAAGGCGGGGATGCTCACGACCGTCTGCTACAAGTTCGGCGACCAGCCGACCGTGTACGCGCTTGAGGGGTCGATCGCGGTGACGGGGTCGGCCGTGCAGTGGCTGCGCGACCAGCTCGGCATCATCTCCGGGGCCGCGCAGAGCGAGTCGCTGGCCCGGCAGGTCGACGACAACGGCGGTGTCTACTTCGTCCCCGCCTTTTCGGGCCTGTTCGCCCCTTACTGGCGCTCCGATGCGCGCGGCGCCATCGTCGGCCTGTCGCGCTTCAACACCAACGCCCACCTGGCCCGCGCCACCCTGGAATCGATCTGCTACCAGTCCCGGGACGTGGTGGAGGCGATGCGCCAGGATTCGGGGGTCACCCTGGACGTCCTGAAGGTGGACGGCGGCGTCACCGCCAACGAGCTGTGCATGCAACTGCAGGCCGACATCCTCGGCGTCCCGGTCTCGCGGCCCGTCGTCGCCGAGACCACCGCCCTCGGCGCCGCCTACGCCGCCGGCCTCGCCGTCGGCTTCTGGCACACCACCGACGAACTCCGCCAGAACTGGAACGAGGACAAGCGCTGGAACCCCACCTGGGACGAGGATCAGCGCGAGAGCGGCTACGCCGGCTGGAAGAAGGCCGTCGAGCGGACCTACGGCTGGGTGGACGTGGACTGAAAGACGCCCCCCGGGGTCCTTCTCAACGGGCCGCCGATGATCTAGCATCCGGTCGGTGACAGCGCCGTCACCGACCGGAGCGCGCTCCGGCCCGCCGAGAGGACCCCGCATGCCCAGACGCCTCGCCGCAGCCGTTCTCGCCGCCGCCGCGGGCGCCGCGACGCTCACCGCCAGTGCCGCGCAGGCCGCTCCCGAGCCGCTCCCGGTGCCGCTCCCGGCCCCGCTCCAGCCCGCCGCGCAGCAGGGCCGGGCGGAGGTCGACTTCACCGGCATCGTCGCGCTCAGCAACTGCTCGGGGTCGCTGGTGCGGGGGCCGCGGTCCCGCGACACCGACGCCGCGCTCGTCCTGACCAACGGCCACTGCCTGGAGTCGGGGATGCCGAAGGCCGGCGAGGTCGTCGTGGACCAGCCCTCGTCCCGCACGTTCCGCCTCCTCGACCGGACGGGCCGCGGCGACCTCGGCACCCTCACCGCGACCAGGGTCGAGTACGCCACGATGACCGACACCGACGTGACCGTCTACCGGCTGGACACCACCTACGCCGCGATCAAGAGCAGGTACGGCGTGTCCGCGCTGCGCCTGTCCACGGCCAGGCCGCACGACGGCACGGAGATCCGGGTCGTGTCCGGCTACTGGCGGAAGATCTACGGCTGCCGGATCGACGCCACCGTGTACCGCCTGCGCGAGGCCGGCTGGACGTGGCGGGACTCCCTCCGCTACACGCCGCAGTGCGAGACGATCCACGGCACGTCGGGCTCTCCGATCATCAGCACCAGGACCGGCCAGGTCGTCGGCGTCAACAACACCGGCAACGACGACGGCGAGCGCTGCACCCTCAACAACCCGTGCGAGGTCGCCCGCGACGGCGAGATCACCGTCCGCCACGGCACCCACTACGGGCAGCAGACGTACGGGCTCGCGCGCTGCCTCGGCGCCGGCAACGACGTCGTGCTGAGCAAGGCGTGCACCCTGCCCAAGCCGTGACGCCCGAACTCTGACGCCCAGACCGTGACGGAGCGGCCGGGGGGCGCTCACCCCTCGGCCAGCAGGCCCATCCGCAGCCGGTCGAGGGTGGCGCGCAGCAGCCGGGAGACGTGCATCTGCGACAGCCCGATCTGCTCGGCGATCTGCGTCTGGGTCTTGTTGCCGAAGAACCGCAGCAGCAGGATCGTGCGCTCCCGCTCGGGGAGGTCGTCGATGAGCGGGCCGAGGGCGTGGCCGTCGATGAAGGCCTCCAGCGCCGGGTCGTCGGAGCCGAGGTACTCGCCGACCGTGCCGTTCTCGCCGCTCGGCGACCCGTCCGCCGGCGCCTCCAGCGACAGCGGGCGGTAGGCGTCGCAGGCGATGATGACCTCGACGGTCTCCTCCTGGTCGATGCCCATGAGCTCGGCGATCTCGGCGGTGGTGGGGGAGCGGCCGTGCTCGCGGGTGAACTCCTGCACGCTGCGCTGCAGGACCGGCCGCAGCTCCTGGATGCGGCGCGACACCCGGATGCCCCACGTCTTGTCGCGGAAGTGGCGCTTCACCTCCCCGGTCACCACCGGGTAGGCGTAGGTGACGAAGCGGTCGCCGATCCCGGGGTCGAACCGGTTGATGGCCTTCACCAGCCCCAGGTAGGCGACCTGCTGGAGGTCGTCGAGCGGCTCGCCCCGGTTGGCGTACCGGCGCGCCACGCCGCGGACGAGCGGGGCGTGCATGTCGACGATGCGCGCCCGCAGCCGCTCCCTGTGCGGGTCGTCCTCCGCCAGCCGGTTCATCTCCGCGAGCAGGATCTCGGTCTGGCCGTCGTTGAACCGGGTGGACTGCGCCGACGTCATGCGGTGCTCTCCTTTGCGGACGCGGCCGGCGAGGGCGGAGGCTGTCGCTCGGTGCCGTCCCCCTACCCGCCAGAAATGCGATCACACGGATCCGCGGGGGCCGCGGGGATAGACGCACCCCACGCGGGTAACCGGGCGGTGAGGCAGGAGGTGGAGCCGTGAGCACGATCACCGAGTCGGTCATCGTCACCGTCCCGATCCGCACCGCCTACGACCAGTGGACGCGGTTCCAGGCGTTCCCCCGCTTCATGGACGGCGTGGAGGAGATCCGCCGGCTCGGCGACACGACCCTGCGCTGGACGACCCGGAACGGCCCGACGCTCGCCGGCGTGGTGACGTTCCACCGCCTGGACGAGACCACCACCCGCGTCACCGCGCAGCTGGAGCTCGACCCCGAGGGCCTCGCGGGGAGGGCCGGCGACCGGACCGGCGCGCTGACGCACCGGGTGCGGGGCGACCTGCGCCGCTTCAAGACCCTCATCGAGTCGCGCGGCGCGGGGAGCGGTCCGGCGGTCGGCGCCGCACGCGCCGACCGTCTCGAACCCTGATCGCCGCTAGGATGGGGAGGCCCCGGGCGGCGTACCGGGGAGACGGCGGTGGGGCCCGCCGTGCCCGGTCCGGGCGAACCGCGGAGCACGACCGCCGACGGTCCCTACCGGTGAACGCTGTCGCTACTGGTAGGAGCACGCCATGCCCTCCCCTCCCGTGAACCCCGATGTCGATCTGCACGACCCGCGGCAGCGGGCCGAACTGCCCCGGGCGCCGTGGGCGACGCTCGGCGCGATCTCGGCGGGCGGCGTGCTCGGCGCGCTGGCCCGGCACGGGCTGAGCACCGCGTTCCCGAGCGGGCCGGGGGAGTTCCCGTGGGGGGTCTTCTGGGTCAACGTCTCGGGCTGCCTGCTGATCGGCGTGCTGATGGTGCTGATCACCGAGGTGCGTCCGGCGCATCCGCTGGTCCGGCCGTTCCTCGGGGTGGGGGTGCTCGGCGGCTTCACCACGTTCTCGACCTACGCCGTCGACGTCCAGCGGGCGGTGGAGCACGGCGCGCCGCGCGTCGGGCTGGCCTACCTCGCGCTGACGCTGGCCGCCGCGCTCGCCGCCGTCCTCGCGGGAGTGCGGCTGACGAGGGCGCTCACCCGCCGCCGGGCACCGGAGGACGCCGCGTGACGCTCCTGCTGATCGCGCTGGGCGCCGCGGCCGGCGCCCCGCTGCGCTACCTGACCGACCGGGCGGTGCAGGCCCGGCACGACTCGGTGTTCCCCTGGGGGACGTTCACCGTCAACGTGGCGGGGTCGTTCATCCTCGGCCTGCTCGCGGCACTCCCAGTGGACGGCGGTGTGATGGCGTTCGCCGGGACGGGTTTCTGCGGCGCCCTGAGCACGTACTCGACGTTCGGCTACGAGACGCTGCGGCTGGCCGAGACCGGAGCCCGCTCCTACGCGCTGCTCAACGCGGCGGCCAGCATCGCCGCGGGCCTCGGCGCCGCCTACTGCGGCATGGTCGTCGCGCAGGCGCTCCCCGGGACGTGAATCCGCCCCGGCGGACGAGTTCGCCGGGGCGGAATCGGGGGAGAACGCTGGTGCGGCCCAGGCTCGCAGTTCGGGGCACTTGGCTCCGAGCCGACGAGTGGGCCGCGACGTGACTCTGCCCCGCGGGCCGTGACCGTAAACCGGAAGGTGTCTGAAGTGTCACGCGGAGGGCAGTACGGCATGCCGCGCGGGGCATGGTCGCGGCCGTGCCGGGCATGGGCGGGAGCGCTCCGGGTAGCAGGTCGCCATGGCGAGCTCAGGGCGGCGGATGCGGGTCCTCGTGGCCGGGTGGCCGAGCTTCCTGCACGGTGAGGCCACGGCGGGCGACGTGCTGGCGATGGAGGCGGTGCGGCAGGGGCTGGCCGCGGCCGGCGTGGAGTGCGATCTGGCGTGGAGCCCCGTCTTCCGTCCGGGCGGCCTCGGCCTCGACCAGGCCGATCCCGCCGCCTACACGCATGTGGTGTTCGCCTGCGGGCCGCTGCGCGGGCGGCAGGTCGAGGAGCTGCACCGCCGCTTCGCGCGCTGCGTCCGCGTCACCGTCGGCGTCTCGGTCGTCGATCCGGACGACCCCGCGGTCACCGGGTTCGACGCCGTCCTGCCGCGCGACACGCCGGCGGCGGCGCCGCGGCACGACCTGGCGGCGCTGCCGGAGAGCCCGTCGGTGCCCGTCGTCGGGGTCGTCCTCGCGCCGGGCCAGCGGGAGTACGGGCCGCGGCGGCTGCACGGCCGCGTCGACCGGGAGCTCGCGGGCTGGCTCGCCGCGCGCGAGTGCGCGCGGCTGCCGCTGGACACGCGCCTCGATCCGCGCGACTGGCGCATGTTCGGCACGGCCGCCGAGTTCGAGTCGGTGCTGCGCAGGCTCGACCTGGTGGTGACGACCCGGCTGCACGGCCTCGTCCTGGCGCTGAAGAACGGGGTCCCCGCGGTGGCCGTGGACCCGGTCGCGGGCGGCGCGAAGGTGACCGCGCAGGCACGGGCCTGGTCATGGCCCGCGGTGCTCACGATCCCCGAGCCGGCGGCCGGGCCGGGCGGGGCGGCGGAGCCGCTGCTGGACGCGGCGGAGCTGGACCGGTGGTGGGCCTGGGCGCTGTCGCCGGAGGGGGCCGGGCGGGCGGCGGCGGTCCCGGCGGACGGGAGCATGATCGGCGAGCTGCTGGACGTCCTCGGCGCGCGTTAAGGACCGGATATTTCGGGCAGTTTCTGCATTTCAGACGCAGGAAGGAGCGTCCGCCATGCGGCATGAGGAGTTCATCGGACAGGTCCAGCACCGCGCCCACCTCTCCGGGCACGGCGAGGCCGAGCGGGCGACACGGGCCGTCCTGGAGACCCTCGGCGAACGGATACCCGAGGGCCTCGCCGACAACCTCGCGGCGCAGCTGCCGCACGAGATCGGCGAGCATCTGCGCCGGACGGAGGTCTACGGCGGCGCGGGAAGCGGCGAGCGGTTCGACCGGCACGACTTCATCGAGCGGATCGCGGTCCGCTCCGGCGCCGACGAGCCACGCTCGGCCTACCTGGCCCGCGTCGTGCTGGAGGTGACCGACGAGGCGACCGAGGGGGCGGTGGCGGAGAAGGTGCGGCACAGCCTCCCCGCGGACCTCCGGGACCTGGTGGCGGCCGGCCACAACGGCTGAACGCCGGCCCCGGCCCGCGAGACGGCCGCGGGGGAGCCGGCTCCCCCGCGGCCGTCTCGCGCGCGGCCGGTCAGGCGGGGCGGGCGATGAGCAGTTCCCGGCCGAACCACTCGATGGTGCCGCGCAGCCCCTCCTCGACCGTGATCTTCGGATGCCAGCCGAGCTCCTTCTCCGCGAGGGCCGTGTCGGGGCGCCGGACGCGCGGGTCGTCCTGCGGCCGGTCGATGAACCGGATCCGGGACGCCGAGCCCGTGAGGTCGATGACGTGCCGGGCGAGGTCGGCCATCGACACCTCGTACGGGCTGCCGATGTTCACCGGCCCCGGGTGGCCGGACAGCGCGAGGGCGAGGATGCCGCGGACGGTGTCGTCCACATGGCAGATCGAGCGGGTCTGCGAGCCGTCCCCGGTGACGGTGAGGTCCTCGCCGGTCAGCGCCTGCCGCAGGAACGTCGGGACGGCGCGGCCGTCGTCGGGGCGCATCCGCGGCCCGTAGGTGTTGAAGATCCGCACGATCGCGGCGTCGAGGCCGCGGGCGTGCCGGAACGCCGAGGTCAGCGCCTCGCCGAACCGCTTGGCCTCGTCGTACACGCTGCGCGGGCCGACCGGGTTCACGTTGCCCCAGTACGTCTCGGGCTGCGGGTGCACCAGCGGGTCCCCGTACACCTCCGAGGTGGAGGCGAGGACGAACCGGGCGCCCTTGGCCTCGGCGAGGTCCAGCGCGTTGCGGGTGCCCTGGCTGCCGACCTCCAGAGTCTGGATCGGGAACCGCAGGTAGTCGGCCGGCGAGGCGGCCGAGGCGAGGTGGAAGACGTAGCCGACCTCGCCGGGGACCCGCACCGGCTCGGTGAGGTCGCGTTTCAGGAACCGGAAGTCCCGCCGGCGGGCGAGGTGCGCGATGTTGCGGAAGGTCCCGGTGAGCAGGTTGTCCATGCACACCACCGAGATCCCCTCGGCGAGGAGCGCCTCGCACAGGTGCGAGCCGAGGAAGCCGGACCCCCCGGTGACGACGGCGCGTGGATGTCTCATCATTGCCTCCTCATCCGTTGACGTGCTCATCCGTTGACGTGCTGATCGGTCGGCGTGCTCACCGGCCCGCGCGGGCGAGCACCGCCCCCGCGGCCTCGACGGCCTGGTCCGCGGAGATCTCCAGCAGCCCCGGGCAGGGCTCGCGCCCGTGCGGGTCGCCGCGGCGGCCCGCCCACAGGACGCGGTGCTCGGCGCGGTCGGGCGGCCCCCACCGGCCGGGCGGCGTCGGGCCGAACAGCAGCACCGACGGCGTGCGGAAGGCGGTCGCGAGGTGCGCGACGCCGGTGTCGCCGCACACCACCAGCCGGGCGCCCGCGACGAGCGCGGCCAGCTCCGGCAGGGACGTGCGGCCGGACAGGTCGGCGGCCGGGTCCAGCCCGGCGAGCGCGGCCACCCGGCGCGCGAGCGCCGTCTCGCCGGGCCCGCCGGTGACGACGACGCGCTCGCCGCGGTCCCGCAGCGCCGCCGCGACCGCCGCGAACCGCTCGGCGGGCCAGCGGCGCGCCGCGAACGCGGCGCCGGGGTGGACGACGGCGGCGCCCGGCGCGGGCGACGCCGCGTCCGGGGCCGGCAGGTCCAGGTCGCGCGGATCGGCGCCGAACCCGTACCAGGCTGTGAGCCGGCACCAGCGCGCCACCTCGTGCTCGGCGGAGTCCCACGCCGGCCCGTCGTCGTGCGGCGCGGCCGGGCAGGCGAACGCCAGCAGCCGGCCGGGCTTCAAGGCCGCGAGGAGCCGGTGGCTCTGCGGCCCCGACCCGTGCAGGTTGACGGCGACGTCCACCGGGCCGGCGGCGCGGAGCGGGGCGTCCAGGCCGTCCGCCGGGAGGACGTCGTCGACCGCGCCGGTCGCGCGGGCCAGCGGGCCGAGCGCCGCCGGCGCGGCGAGCGCGATCCGGGCGTCCGGCAGCCCGCGCCGCAGCGCCCGCAGCGCGGGCACGGCGGTGAGCAGGTCGCCGAGCCCGAGGGCGCGCAGCACCAGCGCGCGGCTGGGCGTCACGGCCACGACGGCTCTTCCGAGGGGCAGACGACGAGCTCCCGCACCTCGCACCCGGCCGGCTGCGCGAGCGCGAACGCGATCGCCTCCGCGACGTTCTCGGGCCGGTTCAGCTTGGCGTCCGCGCCCGGCCGGTACTGGGCGGGGCGGCCGTCGAAGAACGCGGTGTCCATCCCGCCCGGCACGATCATCGTGACGCCGACCCGCCCGGCCATCTCGGCGGCGAGCGCCCGGGTGAACCCGACGACCCCGAACTTGGACGCGCAGTACGCGGTGGCGTCGCCCAGCGCCCGGAACCCGAGCGTGGACGCGACCGTGACGATCCGCCCGTGCGGCTCGTTCTCCAGGTAGGGGAGCGCGGCGCGGACGACGGCGGCGGTGCCGAGCAGGTTCACCTGCACGACCCGCTCCCAGTCCTCGGCGGGGACCTCGCACAGCCCGCCGCACGCGTCGATGCCGGCGGCGGTCACGACGGCGTTCAGCCCGCCGGCGGCGCGCGCCAGCCCGTGCACGGCGCGCTCGGCGCACCGCCGGTCGGCGAGGTCGGCCTGCATGTGCTCGAAGCCGAAGTCGTCCTTCGGCGGGTGCCGGTCGAGGATCAGGGGGCGTCCGCCGCCGTCGGCGACCCTGCGCGCGACGGCCGCGCCGAGTCCGGAGGAGCCACCGGTGATGAGGACGTTCATGACGCGGTTCCCTTCTTGGTGGACAGCAGGCGCGTGGTGGAGCGCCCTTCCAGCAGGGGCAGCAGGACGATCTCCCCGTTGTGGGCCCGGACCGTCTCGGCCTCGGGCAGCGTGGTCCCGGCGTAGTCGGCGCCCTTCACCCACACGTCGGGGCGCAGCCGCTCCAGCAGCGGCGCCGGGGTGTCGTCGTCGAACACCACCGCGGCGTCGACGTCGCTGAGCGCCTCCAGCACCCGGACCCGGTCGGCGGCCGGCGTCACCGGCCGCGACGGCCCCTTGCGGCGCCGGACGGACGCATCGGAGTTGACGCAGACGATCAGGCAGTCGCCGAGCCGCCGCGCCTGCTGGAGCAGGCTGACGTGCCCGGCGTGCAGCAGGTCGAAGCAGCCGCCGGTCGCCACCACCGTCCCGCCCGCGCGCCGCGTCCGCTCGACGATGTCCCAGGCGTCCTCGCCGCGCTCGGGCACGAGCCGGGCGGTGCCGGTCTCGGCGAGCTGCGCCGACAGGGCCGCCGCGGCCCCGGCCCGGACGAACTCCGACGCCCGGTTGACGCCCTCGGTGACGGCGGCGGTGAGCGCCGCGCCGTCGGCGAGCGCGCCGACCGCCCCGGCGGCGAAGCTGTCGCCCGCGCCGCACGAGTCGCCCCGCGCCGGCCGGGCGGGCGCGAGGAACGGCGGCGCCTCGGACCCGTCGCACAGCAGCGCGCCCTCCGCGCCGAGCGTGACGGCGACGCCCTCGATGCCCCAGGCGCGGCCGAGGTGGCGGCCGCGCCGGCCGGCCGCCGACAGCCCGAACCCGGTGATGTCGGCGCCGTCCGCGGCGGCCAGCCGCGCGGCCTCCTGCTCGTTCGGGGTGAGCAGCCGGACGACGCCGGGGACCGGCGGCTCCCCGCGCGGGTGCGGGTCCCAGACGACCGGGACGCCCGCCGGCAGCGCGCCGAGCAGCGAGCGGACGGCGCGGTGCCGGGTCACGCCGCGGCCGTAGTCGGAGACCAGCACGGCGCCGGCCCCCGCGATCGCGTCGGTGACGCGCGGACCGACGGGCCCGTCCAGGGCCTGCCCTTCCCCGGCGTCCAGGCGCGCCACCGACTGCCCTCCGGAACGGATGCGCAGCTTGCAGGGCGTCCCGCCGTGCAGGTGGAACGCGGCGACCTCCAGGTGCCGCTCCAGCATCGCGCGCAGCCGCCGCCCCGGCTCGTCGTCGGCGAGCGCGGTGACGAGCACCACCTCCCGCCCGGCCGCGGCCGCGAGCAGCGCGGCGAGGCCCGCGCCGCCGGGGCGGGGCAGCTCCTCGGCGCCCTCCACGACGGGGACGGGCGCGTCCGGGCACAGCCGGCTGCTGGTGCCGACGATGTCGATGTCGAGCAGGACGTCGCCGACCACCACGAGCGGCGCGGTCATGGCGTCTCCCTCCGCTCAGGCACGGCTCACTCCGAGCGCCTCGTCCACCACCCCGCAGAGCAAGTGCACCGCCGCGAGGTGGATCTCCTGGACGGTCGAGGTGGTCCCGGCCTCCACGGTGACCGCGTCGTCGCACGCCGCCGCGAGCGGGTTCGGGCCGGGCCCGGTGACCGCCCACGCCGCCATGCCGAGCCGCCGGGCGCGGTGCGCCGCCGCGATCACGTTGGGGCTGCGGCCGCTGGTCGACAGGCATACCAGCACGTCGCCGGGCCGGCCGTGCGCCTGCACCTGCCGCTCGAAGACGTTCACCGGGCCGTAGTCGTTGCCGATCGCGGTGACCGAGGAGGTGTCGCCGTGCAGCGGGATCGCCGACAGCGGGCACCGCTCGTTCTCGAACCGGCCGACGAGCTCGGCGGTCAGGTGCTGCGCCTCGGCGGCGCTGCCGCCGTTGCCGCAGGCCAGCAGCCGCCCGCCGCCGCCCAGCACGCGGGCGAGGCGGCGCCCCCACCCTTCGAGGACGGGCACCTGGTCGCGGAACAGCAGCGCCGCCTCGGCGAGCGCCTCCAGCCGCCGGTCGTGGACGGTGGAGGTGCGCGTCCCGAACCCCGGCTGCGCGGTCACGCGGCCACCTCCGTCAGCGCGGCGGCGTGCCGGTACACCTCGGCGGTGTCGGCGGCGACGCGCGCCCAGGAGTAGCGGGCGCGGGCCCGGTCGCCCGCCGCGAAGCCCATCGCGGCGCGCCGGGCCGGGTCGTCCAGCAGCGCCCGGACCGCGGCGGCCGCCGCCTCCGGGTCGCGCGGCGGGACGAGCGTGCCGGTGACGCCGTCCACGACCGTGTCGAGGTGCCCGCCGACGGCGCTCGCCACCACGGGGACGCCGCAGGCCATCGCCTCCAGCGGCACCATCCCGAACGGCTCGTACCAGGGGAGCGCGGCCACCAGGTCCGCCGACCGCAGCAGCGGCGGCACCTCCGCGCGGCCGAGCCGGCCGAGGAACTCCACCCGGTCGGCGACGCCGGCGTCCCGCGCGACGCTCCGCAGCCGCCGCACCTCGGGGTCGCCGTCCAGGCCGCCGCGGGGCGGCCCGCCGGCGACGGCCAGCACGGTTCGGGGCAGGTGGGCGAGCGCGCGGATGGCCGTGTCGACGCCCTTGCGCTCGACGAGCCGGGACAGCACCACGACGCGGTGCGGGCCGGCGTCGTCGCCGCCGGGGCCGCCGGGGGTGAACAGACCCAGGTCGACCCCGCACGGCACCACCCGGACCCGGTCGCGGGGCACGCCCATCGCGGCCAGCTCGGCGACCTCGTCGGAGCAGGTGGCGATGACGGCCTCGGCGGCGCGCCCGACCGCGCGCTCCAGCCGGACGCGGGAGGCGGGGCTGGTGTCCGCGGCGCCCTGGTGGCGGCGCTTGACGGCGCCGAGCGCGTGGTAGGTCTGCACGACCGGCACGCGCCGCGCCCCCGGCGCCTGCGCGGCCTGCACCGCGGCGAGGCCGCTCATCCAGAAGTGGGCGTGCGCGACGTCGGGCGGGTCGGCGGCCCAGCGCCGCTCCAGGTACGTCCCGAAGTCGCGCATCCACGGCAGCAGCTCGTCCTTGGCGATGCGCTCGGGCGGCCCCGCCGGGACGTGCTCGACGGCGACGCCGGGCGCGAGCCGCACCCGGTCCGGCGGGGCGGGGGCGTCGCGCCGCGTGTAGACGGTGACGTAGTGCCCCTGGCGGCCGAGCTCGGCCGCCAGTTCCGCGACGAACACGTTCTGCCCGCCGCCGTCCGCCCCGCCGAGGCCGCCGTCGGCGGCGAGCGGGCTGGCGTGCTCGGAGATCATGGCTATTCTCATCGCGTTACCTCCTGGAGAGTTCGCCGCCAGTCGCGCAGGAAGCGCGCCAGGCCGTACCTCTCGGCGGCGTGGGCCCGCGCCTCCTTGCCCATCTGGCGGGCGCGCGGCGGGTCGGCGGCCAGGGTCCGCGCGGCGTCCGCAAGGGCGGCGACCCGCGTGGACAGCACCCCGGCCTCGGGCGGCACCGCCTCGACCGCCTCGGTGGTGGCGAGCGCCACCACCGGCAGGCCGAGCATCATGGCCTCGATGAGGGCGAGGCCGAGCGAGGTCCACCGGTAGGGGTGGACGTAGACGCGCCGGCGGGCGAGCTCCGCGTGCATCCTCGCCTGCGGCAGGTCCTCGAAGGTCCACAGCGACTCCGGGGGGATGCCGAGGCGCTCGGGGGCGCCGGCGACGTTCATGCCGAACAGGTCGAGGGGGACGGCCGCCGCGAGCTCGGGCAGCAGGTCGGTGCCCGCGACGCGGCCGCGGCGCAGCGGGTCGTTGATGACGACGCCGGCGCGGGGCATGTCGGCGGTGTACCGGTAGCCGGGGTCGACGACGCCGTGCTCGATGACCAGGACCGGGGCCCGGCCGCAGTTCCAGAACAGCCGGTTGAAGTGGGTGACGTGCACGACGGGGATGTCGGCGCGGTCGTGCAGGAAGTGCCGGCTGTCGGGCACGACCTCCTCGGGGAGCCCCGCGTCGGAGGGCGTCCGGCGCGGGGTGTCGTGCTCGACGTAGACGGCGGGGACGTCGCGTCCGGGGCGCCGGCCGAGCCATTCCTCCGCCAGTCGCAGCTCGTGGGGGCGCTGCAGCACGACGGCGTCGACGTCCTCGTGGCGGAGCCGCTCGGGCGTCACCTCCACCGCCCGGTCGGGCCAGGTGAAGGTGTCGGGCCGCCCCCGGCCGTCCGGCCCGCGGCCGGGGAGGACGGGGACGAGCGTGGTCTGCGGTCCGTGCACGAACGACGTCGCCCACGAGCCGTGCACGTGCCACATCAGGACTCTCATCGGGCGGGCGCCTCCTCCACGGTCGCGACGACCTCCACGGCGGCGGCGACCTCGTCGGCGGTGACGGTCGACAGGCAGGGGTGCCCGTCGACCGGGCATTCGCGGGCGCGGCTGTCCCTGCACGGCGCCCGCTGGTCGCCGAGCAGCGCCAGCGGGACCCCGAACGGCGCCCACCGGGCGGCGGGCACGGTCGGCGCGAAAAGCGACACGACCGGCGTCCCGACGGCCGCCGCGAGATGCGCGGGGCCGGTGTTGCCGGCGACGACGGCGCACGCGCCCGCGAGCACCGACGCCAGTTCCGGCAGCGACGTGCGGCCGCCGAGGTCCAGGCCGTCCTCGCCGGCGACGAGCGCGGTCAGCTCCTTCTCGTCGCCGTGGCCGGTGACGACGACCCGGCGGCCGGAGGCGCGCAGCAGCCGCACCGCCTCGGCGCAGCGCTTCGGCGGCCAGGCGCGCGCGGGCACGGACGTGCCGGGGTGCACCACCACGTAGCCGGGGCCGCCGGTGAGGTGGTCGGTGTCGGGCAGCGGCCCGCGGACCCGCAGCCGGGTGTCGGCCGGGGACGGGAACCCGGCGTCCTCGGCGAGCGCCAGCATCCGCAGCGGCTCGGGGACGTCGGTGTCGGGCCGGTGCCGCAGGTCCAGCAGCGACCCCGGGTAGTCCTCGCTGATGCCGCCGATCCAGGGCGTCCCGGCGAGCCGCAGCAGCAGCGCCAGCGGCAGCGGCGACTGGTGGAAGGAGGTGAGGACCAGCGCCCGGTCGAAGCCGCGCAGCTCCCGGACGATCCGGTCGATCTCCGCCCGTTTCACCGGCACCCGGTCGGGGTCGATCCAGGGGGCGCACCATTCGATGACGCGGTCGACGCCGGGCAGCATGTCGGCGGCGGCGCGGCCGCGCGGGCCGCACAGCAGCACGACCTCGTCGGCGCGGGCGGCGACCGCCCGCACGGCGGGCCCGGCGAGCAGCACGTCGCCGAGGTTGTCCTGGCGTGCCACGAGGACCCTCATCGGCGCCGCCTTCCGCCGAGGACCAGTTCGACGGCGGCGGCCAGCGTCGGCGCCGTCTCCGGCGCCCGCGCGATCTCGGCCGGCCGGGTCCGCCGGGTCGGGACGAGGATGCCGCGCGCCCCCGCGGCCGCGGCGGCCTCGACGTCGCCGCCGACGTCGCCGATGACGGCGCAGTCGGACGGCAGCATCCCGAGCCGCTCCGCGGCGCGCTCGATCATGCCGGGCTCGGGCTTGCGGCACTTGCAGCCGTCGCCGTCGTCGTGCGGGCAGAACTCCCACACGTCGATCCGGCCGAGCAGCTCCTCGACGCGGGCGTTGACGCGCCGCACGTCCCCGGCGCCGATGAGCCCCTTGGCGACGCCGGACTGGTTGGACACGACGCCGATCCGGACGCCGTGGTCGCGGAGCCGGTCCAGGGCGCGGCGCGCGCCCGGCACCGGCTCGACCCGCTCGGGGTCCCCGTTGTACGGGACGTCCCGGATCAGGGTGTCGTCGCGGTCGAACAGCACGGCCCGGGGGCCGCCCCAGCTCCGCGCCCGCCGGTGGACGGCCAGCCCGCGGACGCGGTGCAGGACGGCCGCGGGCGGGATGGCGGCGCTCGTGACGAGCATCGTCGCCACCTCTCCGGGAGTCTTGGGGCCCGGTTTGATCCGCTCATAGGCGAACCGCGCGGTCAGCACGGCCCAGGTGCCGGCCGCCGCGGCTGCGACGGCCGCGCCGCGCCGGTCGCGGGCCGCCGCGGCGGGCAGCGCCGCGAGCGCGAGCAGCCCGGCGGCGGTGGTGAGCGCGTGCCGGCCGAGCAGGCCCCGGCCCTCGCCGGCGCGGGCGCGCCAGCCGGGCCCGTGCACCCGCCACATCAGGACGTCGTCGGCGTTCCCGGCCTGCGCCCGCACCGACGCCCAGAACCCGGCCGGCCGGACGGGGTGGGTCACGCGCCGGTCGCCGAGGACGAGCCCGTGCCCGGCGTCCAGCGCGCGCAGCGCCAGGTCCGCGTCCTCGCGGTAGGCGCGGCGGAAGCGCTCGTCGAAGCCGCCCAGCTCGGCGAGGACGCCGCGCCGGTAGGCCATGTCGGCGGTGATCCAGTCGGCACTGGCGAGCCCGGCGGTACCGCGCTCCCAGTCGGTCGGGGCCCGGCCGTCCGGGGCCGGCACGGTGACCCGGCCCTGCGACCCGCCGACCGAGGGCGGCAGGTCCGCGAGGTCGGCGGCCAGCCGGGCGGGCCAGTCCGGCGCGGGCACGACGTCGTCGTCCAGGAACGCCACCCACTCGGTCGCGGCGGCGCGCCAGCCGGCGTTGCGGGCGGCGGCGGGCCCGCGGCCCCCCGAGCGCAGCACCCGCACCGGCGGGCCGGGCTCGGCGGGCAGCGGCAGCGGCGCGCCGGGCGCGGGCCGGTCGTCCACGACGATGATCTCGTGCGGGCCCCGCTCCGGGCCGCCGTCCAGCGCGGCGAGCAGCGCCCGCAGCGTGCCGCGCAGGCTCTCCCGTCCGACGGTGGGGACGACGACGGTGTAGTCCATCAACCGCGCACCTCCCGGCGGCGCACCGTGAACGGCCCGATGGCGAGCAGGTCGACCGGCGCGGAGCCGAAGCACTCCAGCGCGTCGCGCGGGTCGTCGACCATCGGGCGCCCGGCGGTGTTCAGGCTGGTGTTGACGAGCACGGGCAGCCCGGTCCGGCGGCGGAACTCCGCGAGGAGGCGCGCCACGAGCGGCTCGGCGTCGGCCGAGACCGTCTGGACGCGGGCGGTGCCGTCCACGTGCACGACCGCGGGGATCCGCTCCCGCCATTCCGGCCGGACGCCGTGGACGAACAGCATGTACGGGCTCGGGAGCGGGCCCTGGAAGACCTCGGGGGCGTCCTCCAGCGCGACCATCGGCGCGATCGGCCGGAACTGCTCGCGACCCTTGACGTCGTTGAGCCGCTCCACGTTCCCGGCGTGGCCGGGGTGGGCGAGCAGCGACCGGTGCCCGAGCGCGCGCGGCCCGAACTCCGAGCGGCCCTGGAACCAGGCCACGATCTCGTTGCGGGCGAGGGCCTCGGCGACCGTGGCGGCGAGGTCCGCGGGCCGCTCGTAGGCGATCTTCGCGGTGTCGAGGCGCGCGGCGATCTCCCGGTCGCTCCACCGTCGGCCGAGGTCGGCGCCCGGCATGCCGGTGAGCGGGTCTCCGGCGCCCTGGGCCACGTGCAGCGCGGCGCCGAGCGCCGTGCCGGCGTCGCCCGCCGCGGGCTGCACCCAGAGGTCGTCGTAGGGGCCGGCGCCGGCGAGGCGGGAGTTGGCGACGCAGTTGAGCGCGACGCCGCCGGCGAGCATCAGCCGCCGGGAGCCGGTCTCGCCGTGCAGCCACGCCGCGAGGTCGAGCAGCACCTCCTCGAGGCGGGCCTGGACGCTCGCGGCGAGGTCGGCGTGGTCGCGGGTCCACTCGCCGCCGGCCGTGCGCGCCTTGGCGAGCGAGCCCCAGTCGATCGCGGCGACCTCGAAGCCGCCGTCGCCGGTCGCGCGGACGTGCTCGCGCAGCTCGTCCAGGAAGCGCGGCTCGCCGTAGGACGCCAGTGCCATGACCTTGTACTCGTCGCTGGAGCGCAGGAAGCCGAGGTGCTCGGTGAGGTCCTCGTACATCAGGCCGAGCGAGTGGGGGAGCCGCTGCGCGTGCAGCGGCGTCAGGACGCCGTCCCGGTAGGTGCCGGCCAGGTGCGAGTGCGACTCGCCCCGGCCGTCCAGGACCAGCACGTCGCCGTCGCCGGGCGCCGGCGCGGCGAGCGCGGCGGACGCGGCGTGCGCGACGTGGTGGGGGACGAACCGGACGATGCCGGGGTCGAGCCCGGGCAGCGCCGTCGCGAGGAAGTTCGGGGCGCGCCGCGCGTACAGGGTGCGCAGCCGCTCCCACTGCTCGTCGTGCCCGCCGAGGCCGGGTTCGACCAGGGACGGGTCGTAGGAGTAGGCGACGGCGTCGAGGTCGCCGGGTTCCAGCCCGGCCTCCGCCAGGCACCAGCGGGCGGCCTGCTCCGGCAGCTCCCAGCCGGAGAACGGCACGGGCCGCTTCCCGTGCTTGCGGCGGCTGAAGCGCTCCTCCTCCGCCGCCGCGACGATCCTGCCGTCCGCCACCAGTGCGGCGGCCGGGTCGTGGAAGATCGCGTTGATTCCGAGCACGCGCATATGAGCCCCGTTTCGGCGCATCATTCGGTGAGGTGCCGATGACGTCGTCATAGACATCGGCTCTGGGCGGTCTCTGGCCGCATCGCCGGAGAGCGAATCCCCTATAGGTGATTCGGCATAGCCGATAACAGGGGACCTAAACGCTGAAGTCAGGAAAGTCGCTGGTGGTCGAAGTGCCAGCTAGGGACGTATTCCGTGCACATAGAGGGGGAGAGGCCGGGTACTTGGCGGTTCATGCGATTCACCGTCGTCGTCATCACCCGGGACCGGCGGCAGTCGCTGCTCGCCATGCTCGCGCGCACGCGGAGGATCACCGAGGACGCGCCGGTCATCGTGGTGGACAACGACTCCCGGGACGGGACGGCCGACGCCGTCGCGGCGGAGTTCCCCCGGGTCGCGCTCCTGCGGGCACCAGGCAATCTCGGCGCCGTCGGCCGCAACCTCGCGGCCGACCACGTCCGCACCCCCTACATCGCGTTCGCCGACGACGACACCTGGTGGGACCCGGACGCGCCGTCCCGCGCCGCCGACCTGCTCGACGCGCACCGGCGCCTCGCGGTCGTGACCGGGCGGATCCTGGTGGAGCCCGGCGGGCGCGAGGACCCGATCGTGCCCGAGCTGCGGCACTCGCCCGTCCCCGGTCCGGCGTGGCTGCCCGGGCCCGCCCTCGGCTCGTTCCTGGCCGGCGCCTCGATGCTGCGGACCGAGGCGTTCCGGGAGGCCGGCGGGTTCTCCGCGCGGCTGTGGCTCGGCGGCGAGGAGGAACTGCTCAGCGCCGACCTCATGGCCCTCGGCTGGCAGCTGTGCTACGCCGAGGACGTCGTCGTCCACCACGAGCCGTCCCCGCTCCGCGAGCCGCACCTGCGGCGCAGGCACGGCATCCGCAACACGCTGTGGTTCACCTGGCTGCGGCGGCCGCTCCCGGCCGCCGCCCGCCGCACCGCCCGGCTGCTGCGCACGCTGCCGCGCGACCGCGTCACCGCCCGGGCGCTCGCCGAGGCCGCCGCCGGGCTCGGCTGGGTGGCCCGCGAGCGCCGGACGCTGCCGCCGGACGTCGAGGACCGGCTGCGCAGCCTGGAGACGTCCCAGCGCGAGTCCACGGCCCGCCGCTACGTGAGCTGAAGGGAGCACCCATGCCCGATGTCACGATCGTGGTGGCGACCCGCGACCGCGCCGCCGAGCTGCGCCGCAGCCTCCGCCACCACACCGCGCCGGTCATCGTGGCCGACAACGCCTCCGCCGACGGCACCGCCGCCGTCGCCCGGGAGGCCGGCGCCACCGTCCTGCGGCTGCCCCGCAACCGGGGCGCCGCCGCTCGCAACGCCGGCGCCGAGCGCGCCGGCACCCGCTACGTCGCCTTCGCCGACGACGACTCCTGGTGGGCGCCGGGCGCGCTGGAGCGGGCCGTGGAGATCCTCGACGCGCACCCGCGCACGGCGCTGCTGGCCGCCCGCGTCCTCGTCGGGCCGCAGCAGCGGCTCGAACCGGTCTCCGCGCAGATGGCCGAGGCGCCGCTCGGCCGCCCGGCGGGGCTCCCCGGCCCGGCCGTCCTCGGCTTCCTCGCCTGCTCGGCGGTCGTGCGCCGGGACGCGTTCCTCGACGCCGGCGGCTTCTCCGACGTCCTGCACTTCGCGGGGGAGGAGGAGCTGCTCGCGCTCGACCTCGCCACCGCCGGGTGGGGCCTCGCCTACGTGCCCGAGCTCGTCGTGCACCACCACCCGTCCCGGACGGGCCGCGACCCGGCCGCGCGGCGCCGCCGGGAGGTCCGCAACCGGCTGCTCACCGCGTGGCTGCGCCGCCCGCTCCGCACGGTCGCCCGGACGGCCGCGTCCGCGCTCGCCAGCCGGGACGGGCGGGCCGGCCTCGCCGCCGCCGCCCGCGTGCTGCCCTCCGTCGCCCGCGCCCGCCGCCCCGTGCCGCCCGCCGTCGAGGCCGCCCGGGCGCGGCTCGCCGGGTACTGAGCGGCGGTCAGGCGCGCGCGGCGGCCCGGGCGCGGGCCAGCGACAGCGCGCACACGGCGCCCGCGAGGGTCGCGGCGGCGAGCGCCCATCCGGTGCCGTACTCGGCGTGCCGGGTGGAGCCGCTCGACTCCGCCAGGCCGAGGAACAGCGTGCCGGCCGTGGCGATGCCGATCACCTGCGCCAGCTGCATCAGGGTGAGCAGCAGCCCGCTGGCGTCGGAGGCGTCCTCCGCCGGGACGTGCTGGAGCGCGGTCGTCATGATGATCGGCATCACGCCGAGGCCGAACCCGATGACGACGGTGAGCGCCTCGTAGCCCGCGCCGCCGCCCGCCAGCGGGCCGACGCACAGGTAGCCCGCCGCCGCGACCGCGAATCCGGCCGGGATCACCCGGCGGTGCCAGCGCGGCGGCAGCCGCCGCCAGTTGAGCCCGACGAGCGCGAACGCCGTCACGCACGGGACGAACGCCAGCCCCGACTCCAGCGGCGACATCCGCAGGTCCCCTTGCAGGTGCAGGGTCGTGGTGAACAGGAACGCCGCCCAGCTGCCCGGCCCGAACATGATCGCGACGCAGGCCGGCACGAGCAGCGGCGCGCGCAGCACCCGCGCCGGGATCAGCGGCCGGCCGCCGGCCGCGCCCGTGCGGCGCTCGACCGCGACGAACGCGGCCAGCAGCACCGGGCTCGCGGCCAGCGACGCCCAGCCCCACACCGGCCAGCCCAGCTCGTGGCCCATGATCAGCGGGACGACGAACAGCAGCACCGCGGCGGCGAGGGTCACCAGCCCCGGCAGGTCCAATTGCCCGCGCGTCCCCGCGCCGCCGGGCCGCGCCTCGTCGCGGGGCAGCACGCGCGGCCCGGCGAGCAGCAGCGCCACCCCGATCGGCACGTTGACCAGGAAGACGCCCCGCCAGCCGGTGCCGAACAGGTCGGCGCTGACCAGCAGGCCCCCGGCCGCCTGCCCGACCACGACGCCGCCCGCGATCACGGCGGAGTAGTAGCCGAGCGCGCGGGCCCGCGCGGCGCCGCTGAAGTTCCGCTGGATCATCGACATCACCTGCGGCGTCAGCAGCGCGGCGGTGGCGCCCTGCAGGAACCGGAACGCCACGAGCCACCCGGTGGACGGCGCCAGCCCGCACGCCAGCGACGCGGCCGTGAACCCGGCGAGGCCGAGCTGGAACATGCGGCGGTGGCCGCCGAGCGCGCCGACCCGCGCGCCGGTGATGAGGAGGACGGCGTAGGAGACGATGAACCCGGCGACGACGAGCTGAAGCCCCGCCCCGGAGGCGTGCAGTTCCGTGCGCATCGTCGGGAGAGCGACGTTGACGATGCTCGCGTCGAGGATCCCCATGAACTGGCCGAGCAGGATGACGGCGAGCAGCGCGCCGCCGGATCCGGTCCGCGACCCCCGTTCGGGAACAACTCCCCGCAGATCGGTTGTCTGTGTCATGTGTGCAAGCGTGGGCCCGTGCCGGTACCGGTAACGAGAGCCTGCCGATACTGGTACTGACAGCACCTGGAACGGGCCGCGCGCCGGAGGCAGTCTGGGGGACGTGACGATGACGAGCACGGAGACGACGGCCCGCGGGCCCGCCGCCCCCGCACGCGGCCGGGCGCGGCCGCGCCGACGCACCGAGCTGGCGGCGTTCCTGCGCAGCCGGCGGGCGCGAATCACGCCGGAGGACGTGGGCATGCCGCCCGGCCCCCGGCGCCGCACCCCCGGCCTGCGCCGCGAGGAGGTCGCGCAGCTCGCCGGGGTCGGCGTGACCTGGTACACGTGGCTGGAGCAGGGCCGCCCCATCAACGCGAGCACGCAGGTGCTGGACGCGGTGGCCCGCACGCTGCGCCTCGACGGCGCGGAGCGCGAGCACCTGTACCGGCTCGCCGACGTCCCCGAGGCCGGGGCGGAGGAGGACGCCGACGCCCTGCCCGAGGACGTCCAGGCGATCCTGGACGCCCTGTCGCCCATGCCCGCCTCGGTCGCCAACGGCCGCTGCGACATCCTCGCCTGGAACGACGCCTACGCGGCGATCTTCCCGGCCGTCGTGACCGCGCGGCCGTGCGAGCGGAACACGATGTGGCTGTCGTTCACGCTGCCGCCGTGCTGCAACCCGGTCGCGAACGTGGCGGAGACGGCGCCCGGGCTGGTCGCGACGTTCCGGCACCGCTACAGCCGCCACCTCGACGAGCCCGGCTGGAAGGAGCTGGTCCGGCGGCTGCAGGGGGTCAGCCCGGAGTTCGCGCGGCTGTGGGCCTCCCACGACGTCGCCCTGGCGCACTCGGCCCTGAAGGTGTTCCGGCACCGCGCCGTCGCCGGGGAGATCAGGACCCGCACCACCGCCATGGAGCTCAGCGCCGCGCCCGGTGCGCGGCTGGTCGCCTACACGCCGACCGACGAGGAGAGCCGGGAGCGGATCGGCTGGCTGCTCGCCCACCCGGAGGCCGCCGAGCACGGGCACTGACCGCGCCGGAGCGGGCCGGGCGCCGGTCAGGACCGGGCGCGCCGGGCGATCACCACGAGGTCGATCGCGGCGATGACGGCGACGGCCGCGCAGATCCCGGCGGCGGCCCAGTCCCCGTCGCCGTCGGCCTGCGCCCCGAGCGCGAACAGGATCGCGGCGGCGACCGCGATGACCAGCGCGATGCCGGACAGGATCGCCCGCAGCCGCAGCGGGCTGCGCGCGTTCAGCGGCTCGCTGCCGCGCGGCTGCTCGTGCGGGTAGGGCCCGTGCGACCCGGGCCCGCGCCATTCGGGGCCGTACGGCTCGTACTCGTCCCGGCCGGGCTCCTCCTCGGGCTCCTCCCCGGGGTCCCGCCGTTCGGGGGTGCCCACGGCGTCACCGCACGAACGTGCCGACGAGCGTCCCCGCCGCCACGACCTTCTCCTGCAGGGCGTCCCGCAGGTCCTCCGCGGTGAACCCCGCGCGGAGCCCGGACGGCTCCGACAGCCCGTAGAGCCGGAAGAAGTACCGGTGCGGGTCGTCGCCGGCCGGGGGCTTCGGGCCGCCGTACCCGGCGGTGCCGTAGTCGTTGCGGCCGGCGACGGCTCCGACAGGCCGCTCCCCGGCCTCCAGGCCGGTCGTCACCGGGTCGATCCCGGCGAGCAGCCAGTGCGCGAACGTGCCGGCGGGCGCGTCCGGGTCCTCGCAGGCGAGCGCGAGCTCCACGACCTCCTCGGGCGGCTCCGACCACTCCAGCGGGGGCGAGACGTCCCCCCTATCGTGCGAGTACTCCGACGGCATGAGCGTGTGGTCGTTGAACGCGGTGCTCCGCAGCATCATCTCTTCCATGGGCTGGTCGTGCCCGGTCCGGGCGCGTCGATGCGCCCGGACCGTGATCGCCGCCCCTGCCCAGTGGGCGCCGTTCAGTGGGCGCTGGACTGCGCCCAGATGTTGATGCCCGCCTCGACGGCGTCCCGGTCGATCGCGGCCAGCTCGTCCGCGGTGAAGTCGAGCCGGTCCAGGGCGGCGAGGTTCTCCTCCAGCTGCCGGACGCTGCTCGCGCCGATCAGCGCGGAGGTGACCCGCCCGTCCCGCAGCGACCAGGCCAGCGCCAGCTGGGCGAGGGACTGCCCGCGGCCCTGCGCGATCTCGTTCAGCGTCCGGACGTGCCGCAGGTTCTCCTCGCTGAGCAGCCCGGCGTCGAACGAGGTGCCCCGGCTGGCCCGCGACCCCTCCGGGATCCCGTCGAGGTACTTGTCGGTCAGCATGCCCTGCGCGAGCGGCGAGAACGCGATGCAGCCGACGCCCTCGCGGCCGAGCGTGTCGAGCAGCCCGCCCTCGATCCAGCGGTTGAGCATCGAGTAGGACGGCTGGTGGATCAGCAGCGGCGTGCCCATCTCCCGCAGGATCGCGGCGGCCTCGGCCGTGCGCTCGGGGGAGTAGGACGAGATGCCCGCGTACAGCGCCTTCCCGGACCGGACGGCCCGGTCCAGCGCCCCCATCGTCTCCTCCAGCGGCGTCTCCGGGTCGAACCGGTGGCTGTAGAAGATGTCCACGTAGTCGACGCCCATCCGGCGCAGCGACTGGTCGAGGCTCGCGAGCAGGTACTTGCGCGACCCCCACTCGCCGTAGGGGCCGGGCCACATGTCGTAGCCGGCCTTCGTCGAGATGATGATCTCGTCCCGGTACGGCGCGAGGTCCTCGCGCAGGATCCGGCCGAAGTTGGTCTCGGCGGACCCGTACGGCGGCCCATAGTTGTTCGCCAGGTCGAAGTGCGTCACGCCGAGGTCGAAGGCGCGCCGCAGGATGGCCCGCTGGACGTCCAGGGGGCGGTCGTCGCCGAAGTTGTGCCACAGCCCCAGCGAGATGGCGGGGAGCCGCAGACCGCTGCGCCCGCACCGCCGGTAGGGGATCCGCTCGTATCGTCCGCCGTCGGCCGTATAAGTCATGGTGGCGATTATCCCAGGGCCCGCTTGACGACCTTGCCCGCCGGGTTGCGGGGGAGGGCGTCCAGGAACACCACCTCGCGCGGGACCTTGTGGCGGGCGAGGTTCGCGGCGACGTGGGCCCTGAGGTCGTCCTCGGTGAGGCCGCGGGCCACCACGTAGGCGCGCAGCCGCTGCCCGAACTCGGCGTCGGGGACGCCGACGACCGCGGCCTCGTCGACGCCGGGGTGCGCGGCGAGCAGGTCCTCGACCTCGCCGGGGTGGACGTTCTCGCCGCCCGACACGATCATGTCGTCGGCGCGGCCGTCGACGTGCAGCCGGCCGGCGGCGTCGACGTGCCCGAGGTCGCCGACGGCCATCAGCCCGCCGACCT
Source organism: Actinomadura geliboluensis (assembly GCF_043197915.1). Taxonomy (NCBI): domain Bacteria; kingdom Bacillati; phylum Actinomycetota; class Actinomycetes; order Streptosporangiales; family Thermomonosporaceae; genus Actinomadura; species Actinomadura geliboluensis. Next base: position 280,634 of record NZ_JBICUA010000012.1, read on the forward strand.
CCTCCTTGCCGCCGCCCCCGGTGTAGCCGCCGAACCGGGCGGGGGTGTCGACGAAGATCCGGCCGACGGCGCCCGGCGGGACGGGCCGGCCGTCGGCGCCGAGGACCGCGACCCGCGTGCCGGCGGGCGGGCGCCCGACGCAGCCGGGCGCGGCGGCCAGGTCGCCGGGGGTGGCGATCGTGATGCAGGACGCCTCGGTGGAGCCGTAGAAGTTGTAGAGGGACGGCCCGAACGCGGCGAGCACGCGGCCGCCGAGCCCGGCGTCCAGCCGCGCCCCGCCCGTCATGATCACCTTGAGCCGGGACAGGTCGCGGGTCTGCAGGCCGGGCACGGCCAGGAGGCGGCTGAGCATCACCGGGACGGCGACGAACGAGGTGCAGCCGTGCTCCTCCAGGTCGTCCAGCACCTGCTCGGCGTCGAAGCGGCGGCGCAGCACCAGCGTGGACCCGAGCCCCAGCGCGAGGAGGGCCGAGGTGAGGCCGAGCCCGTGGAACAGGGGCGGGCCGACGAACATCGACTCCCCGGCGCGGAACGGCACCTTCGACAGGATCCCGCCGGGCAGCGCCAGCGACCGCGGCTGCGCGCGCGGGGCGCCCTTGGGCCGGCCCGACGTGCCGCTGGTGAGGATGACCATGGAGCCGTGCCGGGACGGGGCGGGCGGCGGCGTCCCGTCCGCGCCGCCGATGAGGTCCTCCATGGCGGACTCGCTGAAGCACGGCAGGTCCAGGCCGTCCACGAGCGGGGCGAACTCGTCGTCGTGCAGCAGGACCGTGACGCCCTCGCGCGCCATCGCGTCGCGGAGCTGCGGGGCGGCGAAGTCGGTGTTGAGGAACAGGACGGACGCACCCGTCTTCGCCGCCCCCGACATCGCCTCCAGCAGGCCGCGGTGGTTGCGGCACAGGACGCCGACCGTGCTCCCCGGGCCGGTGCCGCGCGCGAGCAGGGCGTTCGCGAGGGCGTTGCAGCGCTGCTCCAGCTCGCCGAAGGTGAGGCTCCCGCGGTCGTCGACCAGCCCGGTCCGGCCGGGGAAGCGGTGCGCGGGCACCGCCGTGGCGGCGCCGAGCGGCCCGTAGGCGCGCATGGCGCGCGCCGTCGCGGCGAGGGCGCGCGGCGGCATCGGACCGATCATCCCGGCGCGGGCGGCGGCCCGCAGCGCGGTCAGCTCGGCGGTGATCCGGGTGTGCGGCAGCATGCGGGGCAGCGTAGTGAACCGGGGAACAGATCCACAAGAATTGTTCCTCTGATTCACCTCACAACGCCCACGAGTACACAAACGGAACGGCTCTCGGCTGTCATCTCTGCGACGCGTGAACGAGGCTCGTAGGTGGCAAGAAGACTCAGAGATATGGACGAGGAGGTCCCGGTGGTCGTGCTGCGCAGTTATGTGTCGGGTTCATGGCGTGCTCCGGAGGACGAGGGGGCGCCGCTGCACGACGCCGTCACGGGCGAGGAGGTCGCCCGGATCTCGTCGGCGGGCGTCGACATGGGCGCCGCGCTGGAGTACGGGCGGGCGGTCGGCGGCCCGGTGCTGAGGGAGCTGACCTTCCACCAGCGCGCCGCCCTGCTGAAGGCGCTGGCGTCCCATCTTCGCGAGCACCGCGAGGAGCTTTACGGGCTGTCGGCCCGGACGGGCGCCACCTTGAACGACGCGAGGTTCGACGTGGACGGCGGCATCGGCGTCCTGTTCGCCTACGCCAGCCGGGGCAAACGCGAGCTGCCGAACGACAAGGTGCTGATCGAGGGCGACGTCGAACCGCTCGGCAAGGGCGGCACGTTCGTCGGCCAGCACCTGTGCACCCCGTCGCGCGGCGTCGCGGTGCAGATCAACGCCTTCAACTTCCCGGTGTGGGGGCCGCTGGAGAAGCTCGCGCCGGCGTTCCTCGCCGGGGTGCCGAGCCTGGTCAAGCCGGCGAGCCAGACCGCCTACCTGACCGCCCGGCTGATCGAGCTGGTCGTGGAGTCCGGCATCCTGCCGGAGGGCGCGGTGCAGCTGGTCTGCGGCGCCCCGCGCGACCTCCTCGACCACCTCACCGAGCAGGACCTCGTCGCGTTCACCGGGTCGGCCGCCACCGCGCGGCTGCTGCGCACCCACCCCGCGATCGTCGGCAACTCGGTGCGGTTCACCGCCGAGGCCGACTCGCTGAACTGCTCGATCCTCGGACCGGACGCGGCGCCCGGCACCCGGGAGTTCGACCTGTTCGCCGACCAGCTCGTCACCGAGATGACGGTGAAGGCGGGCCAGAAGTGCACGGCCATCCGGCGCGCGCTCGTCCCCGCCGCGCTCATCGACGACGTGGCCGAGGCCGTCCGCGACCGGCTCGCGAAGGTCACGGTCGGGAACCCGGCCGACCCGGACGTGCGGATGGGCGCCCTCGCCACCCTCGACCAGCGCGAGGAGGTGCGGCGGTCCCTGAAGGCCCTCATGGACGCCGGCCGCACCGTCTTCGGCGACCCGGAGCACGTCGACGTCGTCGGCGCCGACGCCGAGCGCGGCGCGTTCCTGTCCCCGGTGCTGCTGCGCGCCGACGACACCGGCCGCGCCGAGCCGCACGAGGTGGAGGCGTTCGGGCCGGTCAGCACCCTGCTGCCGTACGAGGGCGCCGAGGCGGCGGTCGAGCTGGCGGCGCGCGGCCGCGGCAGCCTCGCCGGGTCGGTGGTCACCGCCGACGCGGAGTTCGCCCGGGACGTCGTCCTCGGCCTCGCGCCCTGGCACGGGCGGCTGCTCGTGCTGAACGCCGAGGACGCGAAGGAGTCCACCGGGCACGGGTCGCCGCTGCCGCCGCTCGTCCACGGCGGCCCCGGCCGCGCCGGAGGCGGCGAGGAGCTGGGCGGGATCCGCGGGGTCGTGCACCACATGCGGCGCACCGCGCTCCAGTCCGGCCCGGCGATGCTCACCTCGATCACCGGGCGCTGGGTCCCCGGCACCGACCGCACCGTCACCGACGAGCACCCGTTCCGCAAGTACCTGGAGGACCTGCGCGTCGGCGACACCGCCGTCGGCGGCCCCCGCACCGTCACCCTCGACGACGTCGAGCACTTCGCCGAGTTCACCGGCGACACCTTCTACGCCCACACCGACGAGGAGGCCGCGAAGGCGAACCCGTTCTTCGGCGGCCGGGTCGCGCACGGCTACCTCGTCGTGTCGTTCGCGGCCGGGCTGTTCGTGGAGCCGGCGCCTGGCCCCGTCCTCGCCAACTACGGCCTGGAGCGGCTGCGCTTCCTCACCCCCGTCAAACCGGGCGACGAGCTGACCGTCACCCTCACCGCCAAGCAGATCAGCCCGCGCGAGGGCGCAGAGTACGGCGAGGTCCGCTGGGACACCGACGTCACCAACCAGGAGGGCGCCTCGGTCGCCAAGTACGACGTGCTCACACTGGTGGCCAAGAGGCCCAAACACGACTGACCGGCGCCTGGAACGGAGCGCCGGCGGAGCGGAAGGCGGCGGTCGGTCACCATCGGGGGTCTGGGGGCCGCCCCCCAGGGGGATAACACGGTCCGGAGGAGTCGGCGGGGGCGACGCTCACACGGAGCTGAACGGGGTGCGCCCATGATCAGTCCCCTGCACATCCAGACGGTGCGCGAGGTCGTCCGCACCGGGTCCTTCGCGGACGCCGCCCGAAACCTCGGCTACACCGCGTCCGCCGTGTCCCAGCAGGTCGCCGCGCTGGAGCGGGCCTGCGGCCTGGTGCTGTTCGAGCGCCGGGCCCGCAGCGTCCGGCCGACCAGCGCGGCGTTCCTGCTGGTCAGCAAGGGCAACGACGTGCTGTCGGCGCTCGCCACGCTGGAGCGCGAGCTGCGCACCGTCGCCAGCGGCGAGCGCGGCGCGCTGCAGCTCGGCAGCTTCCCGACCGCCAGCGCCCGCATCCTGCCGCGGGTGCTGGCGGAGCTGTCCCGCGTCCGGCCCGGCATCGAGATCACCCTGTCGGAGGGCGAACCGGACGAGCTGCTGCCCGAACTGCTCGACGGCGACCTCGACCTCCAGCTCGTCTACCGGTACGACCTGCTCCCGCGCACCTGGCCCGACCAGGTCGTGGAGACCCCGGTGATGGACGAGAACCTCGTGCTGTGCATGCCCGGCGACCACCCCCTCGCCGGCGGCCGGACCGTCCGGCTGCGGGACCTGCGGTCGGAGACGTGGATCGCGAGCCGACCGGACAGCTTCGGCGCGCGGGCGCTGCTGCGGCTGTGCGGCACCGCCGGGTTCACCCCCAACATCGCCTTCCGCAGCAACGACTACGCGGTGGTGTGCGGGCTCGTCGGCTGCGGCCTCGGCATCGCGCTCGTCCCGGCGCTCGGGTGCGTGCCCGCGCCGGGGCTGCGGATGCTGCGGCTCAGCCGCCGCGCCCCGCGCCGGCACGTGACGGTGCTGCGCCGCTCCAGCAACACCAACCCGCTGGTCAAGGACGCCATGCGCGGCCTCACCGAGGTCGCCCGCTCCGTCGAGGCGGAGATCAGCGGGGCCACCGGCCCTTGAGCTCCATCGCGGCCCGGACCCGCTCCTGCGCGAGCGCGACCGCCGCCTCGTGCGTGGTCGTGCCGTGCGCGTGCGCGGCGGCGAGCACCTTCGCGGTGTTCTCCCGCATCTTCGCCGACACCGCCGCGAACACCGCGCCGGGGTCGGGGCGGAACGCCGAGTACCGGGCGTCCATCGCGAACCCGGCCGCGACGACGCCGCCCGCGTTCGCCACGAAGTCGGGCACGACGGTGATCCCGCGCGCGGCGAGGACCCGCTGCGCGGCCGGGCCGGTGGGCAGGTTCGCGCCCTCCACCACGATCTTCGCCCGGACGTCCGCAGCGGTGCGCGCGTCGATGACGTCCTGCAGCGCGGCCGGGACGAGGACGTCGGCGGGCAGGCGGAGCTCGGCGCCGACGTCCAGGAGCCGGCCGCCGCCGTACTCCTTCACCGCCGCGTCGCCCGCCTCCGCCCGCAGGGCCAGGAGCCGGCCGACGTCGAGGCCGTCGGGGTCGTGCAGGGCGCCGTGCACCGTCGAGACCGCGACGACGGCCGCGCCCAGCTCGTCCAGCCGCTTGGCCGCCGCGTGCCCGACGGCGCCGAAGCCCTGCACCACGGCGCGGGCGCCGCGCAGCGGCGTCCCGGCGTGCCGGGCGGCGGCGTCGGCGGCCTCCGCGACCCCGAAGCCGGTGACGCCGAGCTCGTCGTAGGGCATCCCGCCGAGGGCGTGCGGGGTGCCGACGGCCGCGCCCCGGTCGCCCAGCTCGTCCTGGACGACCGCCGCGTCCCGCTCGGTGAGCCCCATGTCGAGCCCCGCCACGTACCGGCTCGGGATCTCCCGCGCCAGCGCGCGGACGAACGACCGCAGCACCGCCTCCCGGTCGCGCGCCGCCGGGTCGGCCATGATCCCGGCCTTCGCGCCGCCGAAGAACAGGTCGGCGCCCGCCCACTTGTAGGTCATGACGCGCGCCAGCCGCGCGATTTCGGCGACCGTCACCGCCGGACTCATCCGCATGCCGCCCTTGCCCATCCCGCGGGCGGTGTTGTCGATGACGAGGACGCCCCGCATCCCGGTGCGGGTGTCGGACACGCACACGACGCGTTCGGGGCCCCATTCGTCCATCAGCGCGAGCACGTCAGACACGGTTGGCCTCCGGGCGGAGGGCGTCGCCGGCGAACCGCGCGGCGTGCAGGGGGGAGACGTCGGTGAAGGGCGCGCGGCCGAGGTACAGGTCGCGGACGACCTCGCCGACCGCCGGCCCCTGGAGGAACCCGTGGCCGGAGAAGCCCGTCGCGTACAGGAACCGGGACACGTGCTCGTCCTCGCCGATGAGCGCGTTGTGGTCGGGGGTGACCTCGTAGAGGCCCGCCCAGCCGCCGGTCAGCCCGACGTCGAGGAGCCGGGGCGCGCGGGCGCCGATCGCCGCGGTGAGCCGGGGCAGCCACGCGTCGGAGCGGCCGAGCCGGAACCCCGGCGTCTCCTCCGGGTCCGACATCCCGAGCATCAGCCCCGCGCCCTCGGCGTGGAAGTAGAACGAGGTGGCGAAGTCGATCGTCATCGGCACCGGGCGCGGCAGGCCGGGCATCGGCTCGGTGAACACGATCTGCCGCCGCAGCGGCTCCACCGGCAGCGCGACGCCCGCCATCGCGCCGACCGCCGCCGACCAGGGCCCGGCCGCGCAGACGACCGCGGACGTCGCGATGCGGCCCCGCGACGTCTCGACCGCCGTGACCTCGCCGCCGTCCGCCTCGATGCCGAGGACCTCGCAGTGCGTGCGGATCGCCGCGCCGTGCCGCCGCGCGCCGGTGGCGTAGCCGAGCACGACCGACTCGGGCGTGCAGTGCCCGTCGTCGGGGGAGAACGCGGCGGCCAGCAGCCCGTCCGCGCTGATCAGCGGGGACAGCCGGCGGGCCTCCGCGACCGGGATCATGCGGCTGGGCACGCCCAGCCCGTTCTGGAGGGCGACGCCGCGCTCGAACGACGCGACGTCCTCCGGCCGCGACAGCAGGAACAGGTACCCGACCCGGTGCAGGTCGATCTCCTGGCCGGGGCGTTCGCCGAACCGGGCGAACGCCTCCAGGCTGCGCGCGCCGAGCCGGACGTTGACCTCGTCGGAGAACTGCGCCCGCACCCCGCCCGCCGCCTTGCACGTCGAACCCGAGCCCAGCTCGTCCCGTTCCACGAGCACCACACCGCGGACGCCCGCCTCGGCGAGGTGGAACGCGATGCTCGTCCCCATCACGCCGCCGCCGATGACGACGACCTCCGCTTCGGTCTCCACGCGCGCCCCTAGAGCCGGAACCCGAGGTCGGGCTCGATCTCCACGACGTCCATCTGCGCCTTCTGCAGCCGTCCCGAGTAGTCCCAGTTCATCGACTGCCAGCGGGTGAACTGGTCCAGCACCCAGGCGCCGGACTGGCGGCTGCCGTTGCCCGAGCGCCCGTTCCCGCCGAACGGCAGGTGCGCCTCGGCGCCGGACGTGGAGTTGTTGACGCTCACCATCCCGGCCGAGATCCGCCGCCGGTACGCGAACACCTTCGCCGGGTCGGTCGTGTAGATGGACGCGGACAGCCCGTAGCCGGGCGCGTTCGCCAGCTCGATCGCCTCGTCGAGCGTGCGGTAGGACGCCACGCCGACGATCGGGCCGAAGGTCTCGTTCAGGAACAGCTCGTCGCCGGGGCCGACCCCGTCCACCACCACCGGGTGGTAGTACAGGCCGGCGGCTGCGTCGCCGGTGAAGCCCGCGCGCGGGTTCGCCGCCGTGATCCGCCCGGTGCCGGTCGAGCCGTACAGGGTGTGGTGTGGCCCGATCCAGCCGAGGGTCTTCTCGAACCCGTCGGCGAACCGCTCGCTGATCAGCGGCCCGTACAGCACGTCGCCCGCCGGGTCGCCGACGGTCGCGGCCCGCACCGCCGCGTCCAGCAGCCGGACGAACTCGCCGTGCACCGACTCGTGGACGATCGCCGTGCCGAGGGACGTGCACCGCTGCCCCGCCGTCCCGAACCCGGAGAACAGCGCGCCCTCGACGGCGAGCGGGAGGTCCGCGTCCTCGGTGACGACCATCGGGTTCTTGCCGCCGAGCTCCAGGCACGGCGTCTGGAGGTGGCGCCCGCACAGCTCCCCGATCCGCGACCCGACCTCCGTGGAGCCGGTGAAGCCGACCTTGCCGACGAGCCCCTCGCCCAGCGCCTGCTCCAGCCCGGCGAACGTCCCGGGGCCGTCGGCGTACACGACGTTGAGGACGCCGTCCGGGAGCCCGGCGTGCGCGAGCAGCGCGGAGAACGCCTCGGCGCACGCCGCCGCGTACTCCGCGGGCTTCCACACGACGGTGTTCCCGCACAGCAGCGCCGGGACGATGTACCAGGACGGCACCGCGACCGGGAAGTTCCCTGCCGTTATCACGGCGACGACGCCGACCGGGTCGCGGAACGTGAACAGCTGCTTGTCCGGCATCTCCGACGGGACGGTCTGCCCGTACAGCCGCCGCCCCTCGCCGAGGAAGAACGCGCAGGTGTCGGCGATCTCCTGGACCTCGCCGAGGGCCTCGGCGTACGGCTTGCCGACCTCGCGGACGACGACGCGGGCCAGCGCCGCCTTGTTGGCCTCGACCAGCCGGCCGAGCGCGGCGACGGCCTGCCCGCGGACGGGCGGCGGCACGTCCCGCCAGGCGTCCTGCGCGGCGCGGGCGGCGCGGCAGGCGCGCACGAGGTCGGCCGCGTCCGCCAGGGACACCTCGGCGACCGTCTCGGACGTGCGGGACGGGTCGGTGGAGCGGTACACGCGCGGGCCCGCCGGGATCCGGGCGCCGCCGATGACGGAGGAGAGCACGGTCCCAGCGTGAACGGGCCGCCGCGCCGCGCCAAGATCGGGCAGAGCGCGGCTTCCTTACCGCGAGGCCAAGCCCGGCTGAGCCTCTCGCCGGGCGGGCGCGGTAAGCGATCCTTGGCCAAGTCCCAACCGCTTCGCGGGCTCGCGGGCCTGGGATCGCGGGCCGTCCGGGCCGATGCTCGACGCATGCCCGAACCCGCCGACGCGCACTTCCTGGAGGCGGCCGCGTCCCTGGCGCCGTCCGGGGCGCCCGCCGCGCCCGGCCCGCTGAGCGGCGCGCGGTGCCTGGAGCTGTTCGACGCCCAGCTCGGCAGCCGCCACCTGGACCTGGCGGCCCGGTGGCTCCAGGCGCGGGGCAGCGGCTTCTACACGATCGGCTCGTCCGGCCACGAGGGCAACGCCGCCGTCGCCGCCGCGCTCCGCCCCGGCGACCCGGCGCTGCTGCACTACCGGTCCGGCGCGTTCTTCCTGGAGCGGGCACGCCAGGTCCCCGGCCAGACTCCGCTCTGGGACGTGCTCCTCGGCATGGTCGCCGCCGCCGAGGAGCCCATCGCCGGCGGACGGCACAAGGTGTTCGGCAGCCGCCCGCTGAACGTCATCCCGCAGACGTCCACGATCGCCTCGCACCTCCCGCGCGCGCTCGGCCTGGCATTCGCGGTCGAACGCGCCGCGCGCCTCGGCCTCGGGACGCCGTGGCCGCGCGACGCCGTCGTCGTGTGCAGCTTCGGGGACGCGTCCGCCAACCACTCCACCGCCGCGGGCGCCGTCAACGCGGCCGTGAACTGCGCGTTCCAGGGGCTGCCGCTGCCGCTCCTCCTCGTCTGCGAGGACAACGGCCTCGGCATCAGCGTCCGCACGGCTCCCGGCTGGATCCACGCCGCCTACGGCTCGCGCCCCGGCCTCGCCTACTTCCACGCCGACGGCTGCGACCTCGCCGACGCCTTCGCCGTCTCCGCCGAGGCCGCCGCGTACGTGCGCGAGCACCGCCGTCCGGCGTTCCTGCACCTGCGCACCGTCCGGCTGATGGGCCACGCCGGGTCCGACGTCGAGTCGTCCTACCGGACGCCCGCCGAACTGGCCGCCGACCTCGACCGCGACCCCCTCCTGGCGACCGCGCGGCTCCTCGTCGACCTGGGGGCGGCGACGCCCGCCGGGATCATCGACCTTTACGAGGCCAAGCGCGCCGAGGTCATGGCCTTGGCGGAGAAGGCCGCCGACGCGCCCCGCCTCTCGTCCGCCGCCGAAGTGATGGCGCCGCTCCGAACCGCCGGCCCCTCCCAGAGTGAGCGGCCTGCGGTGGGGGAGCCGGTGACGGTGGCGCAGGCGATCAACCGGACGCTCGCCGCGCTGCTGGACGAGCGGCCGGGCCTGGTCGTCTTCGGCGAGGACGTCGCGCGCAAAGGCGGCGTCTACGGCGTCACGCGCGGGCTCATGAAGCGGGCGGGAGCGGCCCGGGTGTTCGACACGATCCTCGACGAGCAGTCGGTCCTCGGCCTCGCGCTCGGCTTCGGGCTCGCCGGGATGCTGCCGGTCCCGGAGATCCAGTACCTCGCCTACCTGCACAACGCCGCCGACCAGCTCCGCGGCGAAGCGGCGACGCTGCCGTTCTTCTCGTCCGGGCGGTACCGCAACCCGATGGTCGTGCGGATCGCCGGCTACGCCTACCAGAAGGGGTTCGGCGGCCACTTCCACAACGACAACGCGGTCGCCGCGCTCCGCGACGTCCCCGGCCTCGTGATCGCCTCGCCCGCCCGGCCCGACGACGCCGCCGGGATGCTGCGCGCCTGCGCGGACGCCGCCGAGCGGGACGGCCGGGTGTGCGCGGTGCTGGAGCCGATCGCGCTCTACCACGTCCGCGACCTGCACGAGGACGGCGACGGCGGCTGGCTCGCCCCCGCCGGCGGGACGGTCCCGCTCGGCCGCGCCCGCACCTACGGGGACGGCCGCGACCTCACCATCGCCACGTTCGCCAACGGCGTCCGGATGAGCCTGCGGGCCGCGCGGCGCCTCGCGGCCCGGGGCGTGGCGTGCCGGGTGCTCGACCTGCGGTGGCTGGCCCCGCTGCCCGTCGCGGACCTGCTCCGCGAGGCGCGCGCCACCGGAGCCGTCCTGGTCGCGGACGAGACGCGCCGCACCGGCGGCGTCTCCGAGGGCGTCCTCGCGGCGCTCGCCGACGCCGGGTTCGAGGGGCGCGCGGCCAGGGTCGCGAGCGAGGACAGCTTCATCCCGCTGGGCGGCGCCGCGGCCCACGTCCTGCTGTCGGAGCAGGCGATCGAGGACGCGGCCGAGGCCCTCGTCAGGTCGGCTCGATGACCGGGTCGCCGCCGAGGTAGGCGGCCTTCACCCGGTCGTCCCGCGCCAGCGTCGAGGCCGGGCCGTCGAGCACGATCCGGCCGGTCTCCAGGACGTAGGCGCGGTCGGCGAGCCGCAGCGTCTGGTGCGCGTTCTGCTCCACGATCAGGATCGTGGTGCCCTGGTCGCGGATGTCCCGGACGACCCGCAGCACCTGCTGCGCCGTCTGCGGCGCCAGCCCCATCGTCGGCTCGTCCAGCGCCAGCAGCCGGGGCCGCAGCATCAGCGCCCGGCCGATCGCGAGCATCTGCTGCTCGCCGCCCGACAGCAGCCCGGCGAGCTGCCCGCGCCGCTCGCCGAGGCGCGGGAACATCGCGTACACCTCCTCGCGGCGGGCCGCGACCGCCGCCCGGTCGCGGCGCCGCAGGTAGCCGCCGAGCAGCAGGTTCTCCGCGACGTTCAGCGCCGGGAACACCCGCCGGCCCTCCGGGACGTGCCCGAGCCCGGCCGCGACGATCCGGTGCGCGGCGAGCCTGGTGACGTCGCGCCCGCCGAACTCGACGCGCCCCGACCGGGCCCGGTGCAGGCCCGTGACCGTCCGCAGCGCGGTGGTCTTCCCGGCGCCGTTGCTGCCGAGCAGCGCGACGATCTCGCCCTCGCCGACCTCGAACGAGACGCCCGCCAGCGCCTCCACCGCCCCGTACCGGCTGTGCAGGCCGCTCACCCGCAGGAGCGTCATCGCAGCACCTCCGTGACGAGGTCGGTCTCCGGGTCGTCCGGGACGCCGAGGTAGGCGGCGATGACCCGGGGGTCCGCGCGGATCTCGCCGGGCGGTCCGGCGGCGATGGCCCGGCCGTGCTCCAGCACCGTCACCCGGTCGGAGATCGACATGACCAGCGCGACGTCGTGCTCGATCAGCACCACCGCCGTGCCGAGCGCGCCGATGCGGGCGATCAGCTCCATCAGCGCCCGCTTCTCGGTCGGGTTCGCGCCCGCCGCGGGCTCGTCCAGCAGCAGGACGCGGGGCTCGGCGGCGAGGGCCCGCGCGATCTCCAGCCGGCGCCGGCCGCCGTAGGGGAGCCCGCCCGCCGGGCGGTCGGCGACGTCCAGCAGGCCGGTGAAGTCCAGGCAGCGCCGCACCGCCTCCAGGTCGGCGCGCGACGGCGGGTGCAGCAGGCCGCGGTCGCGGGCGAACCGGCCGATGAGGACGTTCTCCGCGACCGTCATCTCCTCGAACAGCCGGATGCTCTGGAACGTGCGGGCGAGCCCGGCGGCGGCGACCCGGTGCGGGGCCAGGCCCCGCACGCTCCGCCCGGCCAGCACCACGGACCCGGCGGACGGCCGGATCATCCCGGTGATGCAGTTGAACGCCGTCGTCTTGCCCGCGCCGTTCGGGCCGATCACGCTCACCACCTGCCCGGCGTCCGCGCGGAGCGCGAGCCCCTCCACCGCCGTGACGCCGCCGAACGCCCGGGTCAGGCCGTCCACCTCCAGCAGCGTCCCGGCGGCGGACGGCGCCTCCGGCGCCGGGCCCGCCTCCGCCGGGAGCCGGAGCCGGCGCGGCCGGTACGGCCACACGCCCTGCGGGCGCAGGATCACGATCACGATGAGCAGCAGCGCGAAGAACAGCCCCCGGTACTCCTGGACGGTCCGCAGCACCTCCGGCAGCGCGACGATCACGACCGCGCCGACCATGACACCGGGCCGGCTGCCCATCCCGCCGATGATCACCACGAGCAGGATCATCAGCGAGGTGAGGAACGTGAAGCTGGACGGGTCCACGGTGCCGAGCTGCGCGGCGTTCAGCGGGCCCGCCACGGCCCCGGTCATGGCGCCGAGCACGTAGGCGAGCAGCTTCACCCGCCGGGCCGGGACGCCGACCGCCTCGGCGGCGGTGTCGTCGGCCCGGATCGCCCGCCACGCGAACGCCAGCCGCGTCCGCGCCAGCAGCGCCGTCGCGGCCAGCACCACGGCGAAGAACGCGAGGGCCAGGTAGAAGAAGTCCTGCGGCAGGACGATCTCCCGGCCGCCGACCGCCACCGGCGGGATGCCGGTCAGCCCGTTCGGGCCGCCGGTGACCTCCAGGTTCACCACGGTGATCCGGATGATCTCGCCGAAGCCGAGCGTGACGATCGCGAGGTAGTCGCTGCGCAGCCGCAGCGTCGGATACCCGATCACCACGCCGGCGATCGCGGCGGCGGCGATCGCGGCGGGCAGCGTCAGCCAGAAGTCCCATTCGAGCTTCAGCATCAGCAGCCCGGCCGTGTAGGCGCCGATCGCGAAGAACGCCGCGAACCCGAGGTCGAGCAGCCCCGCGTACCCGACGACGATGTTGATCCCGAGGCCGAGGATCGCGTAGATGAGGATCGTGCCGGCGACGGTCAGCGCGTAGTCGTCAAGGACCTGCCCGGCGGCGAGCGCCAGCACGATCAGCAGCGGCCAGCCGCCGTACCGGGCCCAGCCGCCGTACCGGGCCGCCGCCTCCGCGCCCGCGCGCCGCCTCATGCGCGCTCCACGACGCGCTCGCCGAACAGGCCGGTCGGTCTCAGCGCCAGCACCGCGATGAGCAGGCCGAAGATGATGACGTCCGTCCAGCGGGACGAGACGTACCCGGCGGAGAACGACTGGACGAGCCCGATCGCCACGCCCGCGACCATCGTCCCCGGCAGGTTCCCGATGCCGCCGAGCACGGCGGCGGTGAACGCGCGCAGCCCGATGAGGAAGCCCATCCCGAAGCTGATCTGCACGTAGTAGAGCCCGTACATGACGCCCGCCGCGCCGGCGAGCAGCGAGCCGACGAAGAACGTGGCGAGGATCAGCCGCTCGACGTTGATGCCCTGGAGCCGGGCGGCGTCGCGGTCCATCGCGAGTGCGCGCATCGCCGTCCCGGTCACGGTCCGCGTGACGAACATCCACAGCGCCGCCATCAGCACGACCGACAGCACGACGAGGGCGAGCTGGCCGTAGGTGACGCGGACGGCGCCGCTGAGGATCTGCCCGCCGTCCAGCGCGTTCGGGTAGGACTTGAACCGGGCGTGGGTCAGCACCTTGACGCCCTCCTCCAGCGCCAGCGACACCCCGATCGCGGAGATCAGCAGCGCCAGCCGCGGCGACGACAGCAGCGGGACGTAGGCGGCCCTGGCGATCCCGGTGCCGACGACGCCCGTGGTCAGTGCGCCGACCGCGACGGCGGCGAGCACGGCGGGCAGCGCCATCCCGCCGGTCACCCCGAGCGTGGTCAGCGTCCCGAACCCGGCGAACGCGCCGATCATGAACACGTCGCCGTGCGCGAAGTTGATCAGCCGGACCACCCCGTAGATCATCGAGTAGCCGAGCGCGATCAGCGCGAGGAACGCCCCGATCGTCAGCCCGTTCACCAGGTACTGGACGAACTCGCTCATGGCAGGGGTCTCGTCACGAGGTCTTGGCGTCCACCCAGGTGGCGCCGCTCTTGTCGAGCTTCTTGTAGGCGGTGAACGCGCCGTCGTCGACGCGGACGGTGATGTAGAGCGGGTCGGTCCGGTCGCCCTTGTCGTCGAAGGTGATGGGGCCGGTGATGCCGGGGAAGTCCTTGATCTTGTGGAGGGCGGCGGTGATGTCCGCGCCCTTGGTCGACCCGGCGTCGTCGATGGCCTTCGCGACGACCTTGACCGCGTCGTACTCGTACACCGAGAACGGCCCGGGGTCGGCGCCGTTCGCGGCCTTGTAGGCGGACACGAACTTCCCGGCGGCGGGCAGGTCCTTGGCCAGCGGCGCGGTCGTGGCGATGTAGCCGGCGGAGGCCCGGCCCGCCGTCTTCAGGACGGTCGAGTCGGTCGTGGCGTCCCCGCCCATCAGCGTGAACTTCAGCCCGAGCTGCCGGCGCTGCTTCATCAGCAGCCCCGCCTCGGCGAAGTAGCCGGTGAAGTACAGCACGTCCGGCCGCGTCGAGGCGATCTTGGTGAGGACGGGGCTGTAGTCGGACTGGCCGGGCTGCAGCGCGTCCGCGTAGACGACCTGCCCCCCGAGCTGCTTCACCGAGTTCGCCGCCGCGTCCGCGAGGCCCTTGGCGTAGGTGGTGTTGTCGTGCAGCAGCGCGATCCGGCGCGCGCGCAGCTCGCCGGTCATGAACTTCGCGGCGACGGTGCCCTGGTTGTCGTCGCGCCCGCAGGTGCGGAACACCTTGCCCTTGCCGGAGTCGGTGAGGGACGGGTTGGTGGAGGCGTCCATCACGAACGGGACGCTCCGCCGCCCGTAGATCGGGATCGCCGGCACCGCGGCGCCCGAGCAGTACCCGCCGGCGACCGCGACGACCCCGCTGTTCAGCAGCTTCTGCGCGGCCTGCGCGCCCTGCTGGGCGCTGCACTGGTCGTCGGCCTCGACGATCTCGATCGTCCGGCCGTCCACCCCGCCGGCCTTGTTGATCTCGGCCGCGGCGACCTTGGCGGCGGCGAGGATGTCCTGCCCGGCGGAGGCGGAGTCCCCGCTCAGCGGAGCCGGGACGCCGATCTTGATGGGCCCGGACCCGCCGGGGTCGTCCGACCCGCACGCCGCGGCGAGCGGGGCCAGCAGCAGGCCGGCGCCGGCGGCGGCGAGCAGGCGGAACCGGCGGCGGTCCCGCGGTGTCAGTGGGGTCATCGGCGCCTCTCCGTCGCTCGCGGTGCGGGATGCTGAAAGCGTGGAACGTCGCGGGACGGCCGTCGAGTCGGCCGAGCATGCGATCTCATGTAGTGATCGATAAGAACCGCTTGCCCTTCCGCCCTCGACAGCGCGGCGGCGGGCTCGCGAAGATCACCCCATGGCCGATGTCCTGCTGCTGTCCGCCGCCGACGTGCGCGCCGTCTTCGACCTCCCGGCGGCGATCGCCTCGCAGCGGGCCGCGTTCGGCGCGCTCGGCCGCAGGGAGGCGCGGCTCGCGCCCCGCCTGCTGCTGGACGGCCCGGACGGCGACGTCGCGTTCTGCTACGTGTCCCGGCTGCCCGGCACCGGCGCCGTCGCCAAGTTCGGCAGCGTGCACCCCGGCAACGCGGCGCGCGGGCTGCCGACCGTCGCCGCGCTCGTGACCGTGCAGGACCCGGTCGACGGCCGGCCCGTCGCGATCATCGAGGGCGAGGCCGTCACGACGCTGCGGACGGCGGCGGCGAGCGCGGTGGCCGCCGACCACCTCGCGGTGCCGGACGCGTCCCGGCTCGCGGTGGCGGGCTGCGGCGTCCAGGGCCGCGCGCACGTCCGCGCGATGGCGGCGGTCCGCCCGATCGCCCGGACGGCCGTGGCCTGCCGCCATCCCGACACCTGCACCGTCGCCGCCGAGCTGGCGGACGAGCTGGGCGCGCCGGTCGAGCGGGCGGCGTCCGTGAGGGAGGCGGTGGAGGGCGCGCAGATCGTCGTCACCGCCACCACCAGCGCCGAGCCGGTCGTGCTCGGCGCGTGGCTCGATCCCGGCTGCACGGTGCTGAGCGTCGGGTCGTTCGCGCCGGACCGGGCGGAGGTCGACGACGCCGTCCTCACCCGCGCCGCGGCCGTCGTGGTGGACGACGTGCCGACCGCGCTCGACCACGCCGGCCCCGTCGTGGCCGCCGTCCGCGCCGGGCACCTGAGCCCGGAGGAGGTGCGGCCGCTCGGGCCCATCGTCGCGGGTCTGGCCCCCGGCCGGGAGGACGCCGCCGACACCGTCTTCTACAACAGCGTCGGCATCGGCGTGCAGGACACGGCCGCCGCCTCGGTGATCGTCGAACGCGCCCGCGAGGCCGGCGTGGGCCGGCACGTGGAGCTGTGACGCCGGGTCAGCCGACCCAGACGGTCTTGGCGTTGCAGAACGCGCGCAGGCCGTCCGCCGACAGCTCCCGGCCGTAGCCGGACCGCTTCACCCCGCCGAACGGCAGCTCCGGGTACGACGTCGTCTTGCCGTTGACGAACACTTGCCCGGCGTCCAGCTCGCGGACGAACCGCTCCCGCTCGGTGTCGTCGCGGGTCCAGGCGTTCGAGCCGAGCCCGAAGCCCGTCGCGTTCGCGACCTCCACCGCCTCCGACACCCCGCGGACCCGGAACAGCGACGCGACCGGCCCGAAGACCTCCTCGTGGTACATCCGCATCTCGGGCGTCACCCCGCCGATCACGGTCGGCGGGTAGAACCAGCCCGGCCCCTCGGGCCGCCGCCCGCCGCACAGCACCGTCGCGCCCTTCTCCACCGCGTCCGCGACGAGTTCCTCCACGTCGGCGCGGCCCTGCTCGCTGACGAGCGGGCCGACGTCGGTGGAGTCGTCCATCGGGTCGCCGACCTTCTGCGCGCGCATGTGCTCCACGAACAGCCGCTCGAACTCGTCGGCGCAGCCGATGTCGACGATGAACCGCTTCGCCGAGATGCAGCTCTGCCCGTTGTTGAGGCACCGCGACTCCGCCGCCGTGCGCGCCGCGGCCTCGATGTCGGCGGACGGCATCACCAGGAACGGGTCGCTGCCGCCGAGCTCCAGCACGCTCGGCTTGACCTCGTCCCCGGCGATCGCGGCGACCGACCGGCCGGCGGGCTCGCTGCCGGTCAGCGTCGCGGCCTTCACCCGCGGGTCGCGCAGCACCCGCTCGACCTTCGCCGAGCCGATCAGCAGCGTCTGGAACGCGCCCTCGGGGAACCCGGCGCGGCGGAACAGGTCCTCCAGGAACAGCGCCGTCTGCGGGACGTTCGAGGAGTGCTTCAGCAGCCCCACGTTCCCCGCCATCAGGCCCGGCGCCGCGAACCTGATCACCTGCCAGAGCGGGAAGTTCCACGGCATGACCGCCAGTACCGGGCCGAGCGGCTGGTAGCGGACGTAGGCGTCGGACGCGCCGACGTCGCCCGGCGCGGCGGGCCGCCGGTCGGCGAGGAACTCCGCCGCGTGCTCCGCGTAGTACCGGCACGCCTTCGCGCACTTCTGCGCCTCCGCCCCGGCCGCCTTCAGCGTCTTGCCCATCTCGGTCGTCAGCATGGCGCCGATCTGCTCGGACTCCCGGTCGAGGATGTCCGCCGCCGCGTTCATCCACTCCGCGCGCCGCTCCAGCGGGGTGTTGCGGTACGAGGCGAAGGTCTCCGCCGCGCGCGCGATGCGGCGGTCGACCTCCGCGTCGGTGAACGCCTCGAAGGTCTTCTCGACCTCGCCCGTCGCCGGGTTGGTCGTCGCGATCGTCGTCATGTCGGGATGCTCCTGGATCGTCCGGTCTATTGACCGGCACGTGCCCGTGGGGCCTCCCGGGAAACGCCCGTCAGGCGGGGATCACGCATACGGGCGAGGGGACGCCGAGGGGCGCCCCGGCCGGCGCCGGGACGCCGTCGCCGCCGATGCGGAAGGTCGAGATCGTGCCGCCGCGCTCGTTCGCCACGTGCATCCACTCGCCGTCCACGTGCAGGTCGCGGGGCCAGTGCCCGCCCGACGGGACGTCCGCGACCGGCGCGAGCGCCGCGCCGCCGTCCAGCACCCGGTGCGCCGTCACCACATCCGTGCCCCGCATGGAGGTGTAGACGTACCGGCCGCCGTCCCCGAGCTTGATCGCCGCGCCCTGGGCCGTGCCGCCCGCCGGACCGGCCGTCGCGGGCGACTCCGCGACCACCTCCAGCCGCGTGTACCCGTCCACCGGCCGCAGCACGAGCACGGCCGCGGCCAGCTCGGTCAGCACGTGCACGTACCCGCCCGGGTGGACGGCCAGGTGCCGCGGCCCGTACCCGGCCGGCAGCGGCGTCTCCCCGGTGAGCCGCAGCGCGCCGCCCTCGATCCGGAACGAGCGGACGAGGTCGGCGCCGAGGTCGGTCGTGAGCACGGTCCCGTCCGGGGCGTGCGCGGACATGTGGGCGTGCGGCCCCTCCTGCCGGTCGGCGCGGGGCCCGGCGCCGTGCCCCTCCGCCACGGCGGCGTCCCCGGCGAAGCCGCCGTCGCCCGCCAGCGGGTAGGCCCGGACCGTCCCGGACCCGTAGTCGGCGGCGACCAGGCGGCCGCCGTCCGGCGTCACGGACAGGTGGCACGGGAGCGCACCCGCGGGCCGCCGGCCGATCTCCCGCAGCCGCCCGCCGCCGACCGCGTACGCGGCGACGCCGCCCTCGTCCTCCTCGCGCACGGCGTAGAGGACGCCCTTCCCGGGATGCGCCGCCAGGTAGGACGGGCTCACCGCCCCGGCCGCGAGCTCCGGCGCCCGGAGCGTCCCGTCGGAGCGCCGCGCCACCCGGTAGATCCCGGCGCCGGCGCCCGCCTCGCCGGTGTACGTGCCCACCCAGAACGCCCGCTCGCTCACCCGGTCCCACTCCGTTCGTGATCTTCCCGCCCGCCGGCGGCCGAAGGCGAGCCTAGCCCCGGCGCGCCGGGGGATCCGGCGGGACGCCCGACTTCCCTGCGCTCACCTGCGGAAACGTGATGTATCTCGCACACTTCGCAGGTTTGGAACGCCTCCCGCATACCCGGCGTTGAAGGTCACTTGGTGTGACCTTTAGGGGGAGAAGACCTTGGCTATCCCGGTGATGCTGCGCTCGCTGCGCCACCACAACTACCGGCTGTGGGCCGTGGCGGACTTCGTCTCGATCACCGGCACGTGGATGCAGGTCCTGGCGCTGAACTGGCTCATCCTGTCGATCACCGGCTCGGCGACCAGCGTCGGGCTCGGCCTCGTCCTGCAGGCCCTGCCCACGATGCTGATCGGGCCGTGGGGCGGGGTGATCGCCGACCGGCTGCCCGCCCGGTACGTCGTGGCGGCGGGCCAGGTGGTCCAGGCGGTGCTGTCGGCCCTGCTCGCGGTGATCGCGGCGGGGGACCCGAGCGGCACCGGCGGGCTGTACGCGATCACGCTGGTGTCCGGCGTCGCGACCGCGCTGACCTCGCCCGCGCTCGGCCGGTTCGGCGCCGAGGTGGTCGGGCAGGAGGACCTGTCCAACGGCCTCGCGCTCGGCTCGGTGCTGAGCTCCGGCGGCCGCATCCTCGGGATGAGCCTCGCCGGGATCGTGATCCCGCTCGCCGGGGTGCCGGGCGCGTTCGCGGTGAACGCGGTGAGCTTCCTCGGCGTCCTCGCGGCCATCGCCCTGATGCGCGGCGGCGAGCTGCACCGGCTGCCGCCCGCCGGGCCGGGGGAGCGCGGCATCGTCGCGGGCTTCCGCTACGTGCTCGCCTCGCCCCGGCTGCTGATCATGTTCGGGCTGGCGTTCGTGCTCGGCAGCCTCGGCCGCAACTACCAGGTCACCATGGCCGCGATGAGCCAGGGGCCGCTCGGCGCGGGCGCCGCCGGGTACGGCGCCCTGTCGGTGGCGTTCGCGGTCGGCACCGTCCTCGGCGGCGTCTACGCCGCCTCCCGCACCCGCCTCCCGCTCCGGCTGCTGCTGGTCGCCGCGGCGCTGTGCGGCACCGGGCAGATGCTGAGCGGCGGCGCCCCGGACCTGCTGCTGTTCGGCGCCGCCATGCTGCCGATCGCGGCCTGCGCTGTCGTGTTCGACACCACCGTCGCCACCCGCGTCCAGCTGGACAGCCCCGGCGGGCTGCGCGGCCGCGTGATCGCCGCGCAGGGCATGGTCGGCGCCGCGTCCGGCGCGTTCGGCGGCCCGGCCCTCGGCGCGCTCTGCGACACCCTCGGCCCGCGCACCGCGCTGGTCCTCGCCGGGGCCGTCAGCCTCGCCGCCGCGCTGGCCGCCGCCTACGGCCTGGCCCGCCTGCGCCGCGCCCGCGCGGCCGCCCCCGCCCCGGCCCCCGCCGCGCAGCCCGTCCCGGCCCTCGCCGCCGCCGACGCCTGACGCCGGTCAGGACTCCGGGCGCAGCAGCGCCTCCTGGGCCACCGAGACCAGGAGCGTTCCGTCCATGGTGTGGAGCGTGCCCCGCGCGAGGCCGCGGGCGCCGTGGTTGGTGACCGGGTCCACCGAGTACAGCAGCCACTGGTCCACCCGCGGCGGGCGGTGGAACCACATCGCGTGGTCCAGGGTGACGGCCGTGGCGAGCCGCCGCGGCGAACCGGGCGCGCGGGCGCTGCTCACCACCGCCATGTCCGACAGGTAGGCGATCAGGCACGCGTGCAGCGCCGGGTCGTCGCCGACCGGGCCGGACGCCCGGATCCAGAACGGGTGCGGCATCGGGAACTCGCCGTCGGCGGGCGGGTCCACCACCCGGATGTCGAAGCCGACCGGGTGCTTGAAGAACGACGGCAGCACCGGCTCGGGCAGCCCCTCCGGCGCGGGCACGCCCCGCGGCCCGGGGAGCTGCCAGTCGAACCCGTCCTCCGGGGCGTGGAAAGAGGCGATCAGCTCCAGGATCGGCTTGCCGCCCTGGCTCGCGGTGACGTGCCGGGTCGAGAACGAGCGGCCGTCGCGGGTCCGGGCCACGTCGAAGCGCAGCGGCTCGTCCGGCGTCCCCGGGCGGATGAAGTAGGCGTGCAGGGAGTGCGGCGGGCGGCCGTCCGCGGTCAGGCACGCGGCGCGCAGGCTCTGCCCGGCGACCTGCCCGCCGAACAGCCGCGGCCGCCCCACCGACGGCGAGGTGGCGAGGAAGGCGTCCCCGCCGAGCGGGGCCAGCTCGAACATCCGCGTGATGCCGTCGCTCATCGTGCTCCTCGTGGGGGGACCGGCGCCGTGGCGCGACCCTACTCGGCGGCGGGGCGCCCGCCGGCATCCGGGGCCGTCCCCTGCGCGGCGGGGGACGACCCTGATACGGTCACGCGCGGTCGACCTATGATCGCCGTGGGGACGGCGCCCAGGGGGATCGGCGCCCGCCCCGCGAGGAGATGAGAGAGGCAATGGCAGATATCACCGAGTCGCCCGAGTGGTCCGCGCTGGCCGAGCACCACGCCGCGCTCGCCGGGCGGCACCTGCGCGACCTGTTCGCGGACGATCCGGGGCGCGTCGACCGCATGACGGTGACCGCGGGGGACCTCCACCTGGACTACTCCAAGCACCGCGCCACGAGCGAGACGGTGGGGCTGCTCGTCGCGCTCGCCGAGCGGGCCGGGCTGCGCGCCCGGATCGAGGCGATGTTCACCGGGGAGCACATCAACGTCAGCGAGGACCGCGCCGTCCTGCACACCGCGCTGCGGCTCCCGCCCGGCGAGGCCCTCACCGTGGACGGCCAGGACGTCGCCGGCGACGTGCACGCCGTCCTGGACAAGATGGCCGACTTCGCCGGGCGCGTCCGCTCCGGTGAGTGGACCGGGTTCACCGGCAAGCGGATCACGACCGTCGTCAACATCGGCATCGGCGGCTCCGACCTCGGCCCCGCCATGGCCTACGAGGCCCTGCACGACTTCGCCGACGCGGGCGTCTCCTGCCGGTTCGTCTCCAACATCGACCCCGCCGACATCGTCGGGAAGCTCGCGGGCCTCGACCCCGAGCAGACCCTCTTCGTCATCAGCTCCAAGACGTTCGGGACGCTGGAGACCCTCACCAACGCCAAGGTCGCGCGGCGGTGGCTCGTCGACCGGCTCGGCGACGCCGGGGCCGTGTCCCGGCACTTCGTCGCCGTGTCCACCAACGCCGAGCGGGTCGCCGAGTTCGGCATCGACACCGCCAACATGTTCGGCTTCTGGGACTGGGTCGGCGGCCGGTACTCCTTCGACGGCGCCATCGGCCTGTCCCTGATGATCGCGATCGGCGGCGAGGCGTTCCGCGAGATGCTCGCCGGGTTCCGCGAGATCGACGAGCACTTCCGCGCCGCGCCGTTCGAGGCGAACATGCCGGTGCTGATGGGCCTGCTCGGCGTCTGGTACACCGACTTCTTCGGCGCGCAGACCCGCGCCGTGCTGCCCTACAGCCAGCGGCTGGCCCGCTTCCCCGCCTACCTCCAGCAGCTCACGATGGAGTCCAACGGCAAGTCGGTGCGGGCCGACGGCGCGCCCGTCGTCGCGCAGACCGGCGAGATCTTCTGGGGCGAGCCCGGCACCAACGGCCAGCACGCCTTCTACCAGCTGCTGCACCAGGGCACCCGGCTCGTCCCCGCCGACTTCATCGGCTTCGCCGAGCCCTTCGAGGACCCCGCCGTCGACGGGCCCGCGGGCATGCACGACCTGCTGACCGCGAACATGCTGGCGCAGACGTCGGCGCTCGCGTTCGGCAAGACCGCCGAGGAGATCGCCGCCGAGGGGACGCCCGCCGCGGTCGTCCCGCACAAGGTCATGCCGGGCAACCGGCCGACCAGCACGATCCTGGTGCCCAAGCTCACCCCGAAGACCCTCGGGTCCCTCGTCGCGCTCTACGAGCACATCGTGTTCGTCGAGGGGACGATCTGGGGCATCGACTCCTTCGACCAGTGGGGCGTCGAGCTCGGCAAGGTCATGGCGATGGACCTCGCGCCCGCGCTCACCTCGGCCGAGCCGCCCGCGCAGGCGCCCGACCCGTCCACGGCCGCGCTGGTGCGCCGGTACCGGGAGCTGCGCGGCCGCCGCGTCTGACCCGCGCGCCGCGAACGCCAAAGGGGCCCGCCGGACATGCCGGCGGGCCCCGTTCCGTTCAGCCGCCGGTCAGGCGCGGGCGCCCGGCAGCGGCCCCTCGGCCCAGCCCTGGGACTTCATGATCGCGCGGAACTCCTCGTAGGAGATGAACCCGTCGAGGTTGCCGTCCGCCCGCTCGAACCTGTCCTGCGTCTCGGCGCGCGTCCAGGCGAGGCCCAGCTCGTCCAGGACGAGCGTGAACTCCATCAGGTCGAGCTTCTGGTCGCCGCCGAGGTCCGCGCGAGTGAACAGCGCAAGAAGGTCGTCCTCGGTCGGTCGTGTCGTCATCTCGCTCCTCGTTCTGTCCGATGGTAGCCACGCATCATGTCATAGGGAGCGAGCCGGGCCATATGCGAAACGCCGCAGGAAGTGCCCAGGTTTACGGGTGTTCATCCCCCGTCAGCTCGGGGACGCGGTGCCGGTAGCGCGCGAGCAGCGCGGCGTTCACCTCGTCGCCGCCGGGGACGTTCGCGCTCGTCCAGCGGGGCAGCTCCGCGCCGCGCGCCGCCGCGAGGTCGTCCAGCGCGGCCAGCACCCGCGCCCACGCGTACGCGGCGAGGATCGTGGAGGCCGCCGCGGTGCGCGGCGCCGCCGCCGGATGCAGCACGTCGCCGGGCGGGACGCAGGTGTCCAGCACGATGTCGGCGTGGTCGGCCAGCGCCGTCGCCGTCCGCGCCGCCGCGCCCCGCGCGGCCCGCGCCGAGGTCACCGCGACGACCGGCACGCCCCGCGCCCGGCACTCCGCAGCCACCTCGACGGGGTAGGGGTTGCGGCCGCTGGTGGAGAACACCACCGCCACGTCCGGCGGGGCGGGCGCCGCCGCGGCGGCCACGGCGCGCCCCACCCCGGCCTCCCGCTCGACGCGGGTGCTGCGCAGCGCGTCGTCGAGCGGGAACACGCCGGGGTCCCAGACCGGGCGGACGGCGGCGAGGCCGCCCGCCCGGTAGAACGTCTCGAACACCATGGCGAGGGAGTGCCCCGCCCCGGCGACGTGCACGATCCCGTCGGCCTCGACCGACTCCAGGAGCAGCGCCGCCGCGGCGTCGATCGCCTTGCCCGACGTCTCGTCGAGGTCGTCCAGCAGGGTCCGCACCCGGTCGGGGAGCTGCGTCCGGGTGGCTTCAGGCATCGGGCACGGCCTCCTTCAGGATGCGGGCCAGGTCCTCCTGGCCGGACGCGGCGCGGAGCCGGTCGGCCAGGCCGCCCGACAGCGCGCGCGCCAGCCCGGCGAGGACGCCGACGTGCGCGTCGGGGTCGGGCGTGCAGAAGGCGAGCAGCAGGTCGACCGGGTCGTTGTCAGGATGGCCGAACTCGACCGGCGACGCCAGCCGGGTCGCGCCGACGCCGACCGCCAGCCCGCCCTCCTCGGGGCGGGCGTGGACGAGCGCCAGGCCCTTGGTCAGCACGATGTACGGGCCGTTCTCCTCCACCACGCGGACGCACGCGTCCGGGTAGCCCTCGCCCGCCGCGCCCGCGTCGACCAGCGCGGAGGCCGCCTTGCGGACGGCCTCCCGCCAGTCGGCCGCCTCGACGCCGTCCGTGGCTGTGACGACCGTCATGAGAGCCATCCCTGCTCGGTGAGGCGCTCCCTGAGCTGCGCTTCGAGTCCCTCCTTGTCGAGGAAGTCGCTGACGGTGATCACGACGGGCGCGAGGTCGGCGATCTCGCTCGTGTGCATGCCCTGGCCGATCACCACGTCGGGCGACATCCCGCGCGCCGTGGACACGTCGGTGTTCTCCACCCGCGCCTCGACGCCGAGCGACCGCAGCGCGTCCTCGGCGGTCATCTTGAGCATCAGGCTGGAGCCCATGCCGACGCCGCAGACCGCGAGGATCTCCAGTTGCCGGTCCAGTGCCATCTCGGTCCTTCTCTCTCGATCGGCTCTCTAGTCGGTTCGGTCAGGCCCGCGCCGGGGCCGTGTCCTCGGGCGCGGCGTCCCCGTCCGCGGCGCCGGCCCGCCGCTTCTCGGCCCGGCCGAGCAGCAGCAGGGACGCGACCATCGCGGCGAGCGCGACGGCGGGCACCGCCCAGACCGCGTTCCCGCCGGCGACCGGTTCCACGGCCTTCAGCAGCCACGCGATCGCGTACCAGTCGGGGTCGGCGAGGGTGGCGAGCTCCGGCGCGGTCTTCTCGTACAGGCCCCAGGTGACGGCCTGCCCGACCGCGAGGACGAGCCCGGAGATCACACCGCCCAGCACCGCGCCGCGCCAGCCCGCCACCACGTTGCCGAACAGCGCGGCGGCGCCGCCCACGAAGAACAGCATGATCATGGGCGGGGCGAGGGTGAACCAGCCGGCGCCGGCGAACACGCCGAGGCAGACCAGGAACACGACGGTGGACGAGACGAACCCGACCATGACGGCGGTCGGCGCGACGGGGAACACGGTCGGCGCGTCCAGCGCGGGACGGGTGCCGGGGATGACCCGGTCGCTGAACCCCTTGAACGCCGGGACGATCTCGCCGAGGAACATCCGCACGCCGAACAGCAGGATCGCGATGCCGCCCGCGAACCGGAGGCCGACCAGGACCGCCCACACCCACGGGGACAGCTTCTCGTCCATCTCGGCGGCGGCCTTGGCCACCACGCCGTCGTCGGCGAGCGCGACGCCCACCAGCATGATCACCGTGATGATCAGCGCGGTGCTGACGTTGACGTCCTTGAAGAACGACAGCTGGCGGGGCAGCTTCAGCTTCTCGGTGTCGTGCTTCTCGCGGCTGCCGAGCGGCCGTGCGGCGTACCCGGTGATCAGGCACGCGAGCGAGCTGGTGTGCGCGAACCCGAACCGGTCGTCGGGCATGACGCGGCGCATCAGCGGCCGCATCCACAGCGGCTGCAGCGTCCAGTAGGCGGCGACGAACCCGGCGCCGCACAGCACCAGCGTGAGCTGGTCGGCGTCCGGCGCGATCGTCACCAGCGAGGCGACCGTCACCGTGCTGATCCAGAACATCAGGTGCCCGGTCAGGTACAGGTAGCGGGCCGCCGGGAACAGCCGGACGACCAGCACGTGCACGAGGAACGCGACCGTGATGACCAGCGCGACCGTGCCGCCCTGCTTGGTGAGGAAGTCGGCGAGGGTGTTGTCTGCCTTCGGCGGCGTGGTGTCCATCGCGCTGGCGAGGACGGTCTGGAAGCTCGTCAGGCCGCCGGTGAACACCTCCACGCCGATGAACAGGATGACGACGCCGATGGTGGCGCGCAGCGCGCCCGCGAAGACGTCCTCGAAGCGCTTGCGCTGGAGGATCAGCCCGATCAGCGTGATGAGACCGATGAGGATGGGCACCTGGCCGAACACGTTGTCGGCCAGGAAGGTGAGGATGTCCTTGATGACGTCCATGGTGAAGTCGCCTCACTTCCCGGGGGGTGGTGGTGCGCTGTCGCCCCCGTCAGCGCGCTGGACGGTCGTCCGGTTGGTCAGTGGTTCGGTGGTCGCAGGTCCAGTTCCAGGCGGTAGCGGTCGCCGCGGTACAGGGACCGCACGTACTCCAGGGGCCGCCCGTCGGCGTCCCGGGTGATCCGCTCGAACAGGAACGCCGGCATGTGCACCGGCACTCCGAGCTCGGCGGCCTCCTCGGCGGTGGTGACGGTCGGCTCGATCGTCTCGGTGCCCGAGGCGATCACGATGCCGGCGCCGCGCAGCAGGTCGTAGAACGACCGCCCCTCCAGGTCGTGCCTGCGCAGCCCGGGCATGAGCGACCGCGGCATGTAGAGGGTCTCGATCGCCATGGGCGCCTCGTCGGCCAGCCGGAGCCGGCGAATGGTAAATACCTCTTCCTCGGGGGAGAGGGCGAGCCGCCTGCCGATCCGCGCCCCCGCCGTCTCGGTGCGGAACGACAGGACCCGCCCGCCCGGCTTCATCCCGCGCCTGATCATGTCCTCGGTGAAGGAGGTCATGGTCAGCGACACCGCGATCCGGGGTTCGGCCACGTAGGTGCCGCTCCCGTGCCGCCGGTCGAGGAGGCCCTCGGCGACCAGGCCGTCGATGGCCTGCCGCAGCGTCGGCCGCGAGACGCCGAGGTCCGCGGCGAGCCGGCGCTCGGACGGGAGGGCGTCCCCCACGTCCAGGCCGTCCAGCATCGCCAGCAGTTCCCGGCGCACCGCCTGCCGTTTCGTGCTCCCGGAGCGGGATTCACCGGCGGATGGCACGCCGTTCACCTCCTCTTGACGTTGTTCCTGTCGTTGCACACCGTATGTCCGATTGTGGTGACTGGTCAATACCACTTTGGCGATGTTTGCCCTGGTCGCCGCCGGGCGGCCCGTGCGACGGTCGTCGCCATGAGGAAACTCGCACGCGGCGCCCTGGCGATGGCGCTGCCCCTGGTCCTGCCCGCGGCCCTCTGCACGGCGCCGGCGCACGCCGCCGGCGGCCCCGGCACCGGCCCGCCCGCCGCCCGCGACGGGTGGCGGCTGGTCGCCGCCGAACCGTTCAACCGGCACCTGGACAGCGCGAAGGCGCCGTGGCGGCCCGACGGCGACGGCCCGTCCAGCCCCTACAACGTCGACATGTACGACAACGATGGCGCCTACTTCGACACCGTCGGCGGCCCCGCCTTCCGGCAGCAGCTCGCGAAGATGAAGACCTACCGGCAGTCGTTCACGTTCGGCCGGCGCGGCTGGCTCACCGCAGAGCTCGCCGCGCGGGACGCCGACGGCGACGGGCGCCCGGACCGGCCGCCGACGCTCACGTCCGGCAAGGGCGTCGCCCGCATCGACGAGCCGGCGCACCAGGCGGGCGTCGTCATCCGCTCCACCCGCGACCTGCCCGCCGAGTACCGCGTCGAGATGACGCTGCGCGGCCTGGACTTCGGCGGGCAGCGCAACGGCCTGTGGGACTACCCGGACGGGCGGATCAACGGCTACTCGCCCGAGGGCTGCAAGACCAACTTCCCGTGGGCGTCGGGCGGCGACTTCTCCCGGCCGGAGTGCGAGTGGGCCGACGTCCGCACCGACTCCAACGGCTTCTACTACATGTCGATCATGGACTACCGGCAGGTGGCCCCGCACAACAACGTCTTCGTCCACGGCCACAGGAAGGTGGCCATGGACGGCTACAACCGCTACAAGTACACCGGGAAGGGGCTGCTGTACTGCAACCCCGCCACCGGCCAGTACGAGCCCTACTCCGCCGGGACGGGCAACGGCGTCAACGCGATCTTCATGACCGACGACCGCCGGTACGCGGCGATGCCCGGCACCGAGTACCTGATGGACAGCGAGTGCGGGCACCGCAAGGCCGGCGCGATCGTCTCCACCGTCGACCTCCAGCCCGAGCTGCTGCCGCAGGAGCCCTACACGTTCGCGATCGAGCGCCGCGACGGCGCCTACACGATGGAGATGTCGGGCGTCTTCGCGCACGTCGGCCGCGCCACCTACCGGTACACCCGCGCGTTCGTCCAGGACGGCGAGCCGATCTGGCACTACAACCAGCGGCCGGAGGAGTACGACGGCCGGTTCGACGCCGACTGGACCTGGACGGGACCGGGCGGCACGCTCGTCGACCGGGGCACCTGGCCCGCCGGGTCCGCCTACCCGGACCGGTTCATGATCGGCGACCCGCACATGAACTTCTACGAGGGGAAGGCGCAGGTGGACGACATCCGGTTGTACGTTCCGGAGTAGCAGTCGATGTCGGAGGCGGGGGCTAGGGTCCGGGGGACCAAGCCCACGCCTCGCCACGGGGGGCCTCGTGACTCAGCAGACCGCGGTGACTCAGCAGACCGCGCCGGGCCGGGCGCCCGAGCCGTCCCTCGCCGACCCCTGCGCGGAGCGGGAGCCGGCGGGGGAGCGGCTGCGCGCCGGCGGGGGCGGCCCCGGCCTGGACGTGTTCCTGTCCGGCCAGGTCTTCATGGACATGATCTTCACCGGGCTGCCGGGGCTGCCGCCGCCGGGCACCGAGATCGTCACCGACGGGCTCGGCTCGGCGCCCGGCGGGGTCGCCAACATCGCGGTCGCGATGAGCCGGCTCGGCCTGCGGGTCGGGCTGGCGGCGCCGTTCGGCGACGACATGTTCGGCGCCTACCTGTGGCGGACCCTCGCCGAGCAGGAGGGCGTCGACCTCGGGCTGTCGCGCCGCGTGCGGGGCTGGTCGACGCCCGTCACCGTGTCGATGGCCTACGACTCCGACCGCAGCATGGTGACGTTCGCCAAGCCCGTCCCCGCCCCGCTGGACGACCTCGGCGGCCCGCCGCCGGACGCGCGGGCCTGCTTCGTCGACGTCGACCGCCCGGTGCCGCCGTGGGCGGCCGGGATGCGCGCCCGGGGCGCGCTGGTCTTCGGCGACCTCGGCTGGGACCAGACCGGCGCCTGGCCCGCCGAAGTCCTCGACCGCCTCGCCCACGTCGACGTGTTCCTGCCGAACGCGGCCGAGGCGATGGCCTACACCCGCACCGCCACCCCGGCGGACGCGGCCGCCGCGCTCGCCGAGCGGGTCCCGGTGGTCGTGGTCAAGCGCGGCGGCGACGGCGCCATCGCGATCGACTCGGCGACGGGCGAGCGGGCCGAGGTCGGCGCGCTGCCGGTGGAGGCCCTCGACCCGACCGGCGCCGGCGACGTGTTCGCCGCCGGGTTCGTGTTCGCCACCCTCGCCGGGCTGCCGCTCGCCGAGCGGCTGCGGTTCGCCAACCTGTGCGCCGGGCTGTCGGTGCGGCACCGCAGCGGCTCGCTCGGCTCGCCGTGCTGGGGGGAGATCGCCGCGTTCGGCGAGTCGGGGGAGGTGCCGGAGTCGGTGCTGGCCGAGTACGCGTTCGTCGTCCCGTTCATCCCGGACGCGGCCGACGACTCGCCCGTCCGCGCCGAGCCCACCCTGCGCAAGGAGCACTGACCGCCCCGCCCGCCCGGCCGGCCGGCGGGGCGGGGCGGTCAGGCGGCGCCTGCGCGGTACTCCTGCGGGCTGACGCCGTGCTCGCGCTTGAACGCGGTGCTCAGCGCGAACGCGGTGCCGTAGCCGACCTGGCGCGCGATGGAGTCCAGCGTCGCGTCGCTCTCCCGCAGCAGGTCGGCGGCCTGCGCCAGCCGGATCCCGGTCAGGTACGCCATCGGCGGCTCGCCGATCAGCTTCGCGAACCGCTGCGCGAGCGCGGCCCGGGACACGCCGACCCGGGCGGCGAGGTCGGCGACCGTCCACGGGTGCGACAGGTCGTCGTGCAGCAGCCGCAGCGCGGGGCCGGCGACGGGGTCGCCGTGAGCCCGGTACCAGCCGGGGGCCTGCGCGTCCGGCCGGGAGAACCAGGCCCGCAGCGTCGCGATCAGCAGCAGGTCGAGGAGCCGGTCGAGGACGATCTCCTGCCCGGGCTCGTCCCGGCCGATCTCCTCGCCCAGCACGTCGACGAGCGGCGACTTCCAGGTGTCGCCGCGCACCACCGCGATCGGCGGCAGCGCGGACAGCAGCCGCCCGGTGACGGCGCCGCGCATCTGGTAGGTGCCGATCAGCATCACCGACGTCCCGGCCGGGTCGTTGCCCCAGGCGCGGACGCCGAGGTCCATGGCCTCCGACAGGCTCGTGCCGTCGGGGGTGGTGCAGCGCTGCCCGGGGTGGATGACGATCTGCGGCTCGGTGGCCGGGTCGTCGCTCA
Organism: Actinomadura geliboluensis; assembly: GCF_043197915.1. Classification (NCBI taxonomy): domain Bacteria; kingdom Bacillati; phylum Actinomycetota; class Actinomycetes; order Streptosporangiales; family Thermomonosporaceae; genus Actinomadura; species Actinomadura geliboluensis. The sequence continues at coordinate 311,167 of NZ_JBICUA010000012.1, forward strand.
CCGTGTAGTGGTCGGGCCCCCGGAAGACGACCATGTCGCCGGGGCCGACGCGCTGCGGCTCGCCCTCGTCGGGGATCAGCCACGCGTCGTCCCTGACCATGGACAGCAGCGTCAGCGGCGCCTCGTCCTGGATGCGGACCGACCAGGGCGGGTCGAGGGTCGCCCGCAGCATGAACGCGCCGCGGGCGCGCGGGCCGTCGAGCAGGTCGGTGAGCGCGTCCATGGCGGCCAGCCTAGACGCTCGCGTATGCGGGCGAGCTTCTCAACGATGGTGGCCGAAGGCACCCGCCGGTTGACTTGAGGGCATGACGAACACGGAGATCGAAAACGGCCTGACCCTCGTCCTCGGCGGCACCGGCAAGACCGGCCGGCGCGTGGTGGAGCGGCTGGAGGCCCTGGACGTCCCGGTCCGGATGGGCTCGCGGGCGGCCTCGCCCGCCTTCGACTGGGCGGACGAGGCGACCTGGGCGCCCGTGCTGCGGGACGTCGAGAAGGTGTACCTGTCCTACTACCCGGACCTGGCGGCCCCCGGCGCGCCGGAGGCCATCGCCGCGTTCACGGCGCAGGCGGTGGCGGCGGGCGTACGGCGGGTGGTCCTGCTGTCCGGCCGGGGCGAGCCCGAGGCGGCCGAGTGCGAGCGGATCGTCCGGGCGTCGGGCCTGGAGTGGACGGTCGTGCGGGCGAGCTGGTTCGCGCAGAACTTCAGCGAGGACTACCTCCTCGACCCCGTCCGCGCCGGCGAGGTCGTCCTCCCGGCGGGCGAGGTGCCGGAGCCGTTCGTGGACGCCGGCGACATCGCGGACGTGGCCGTCGCGGCGCTCACCCGGGACGGCCACGCGGGCGAGGTCTACGAGGTGACCGGCCCCCGCGCGCTCACCTTCGCCGAGGCCGTCGCGGAGATCGGCCGCGCGGCCGGGCGGGAGATCGCCTTCGTCCCGGTGAGCGCGGACGACTACGCGGCGGCCCTCAAGGAGCACGGCCTGCCCGACGACGTCATCGGCTTCCTCACGTACCTGTTCACCACCGTCCTGGACGGCCGCAACGCCCGTCCCGCGGACGGCGTCCGGCGGGCGCTCGGCCGCGCCCCCCGCGACTTCGCCGACTACGCGCGGGAGACCGCGGACAGCGGCATCTGGACCCTCTGACCCGAAGGTGGCACGACGATGAAATCCGCACTCGCGGGCGTCTCGGTGACGCTCTCCCTCATCATGGCGGCCGGCATGGCCGGGACGTTCTTCGGCTTCTCGACCGGCGTGATGCCCGGCCTGAACGCGGCGCGGCCGGGCTCGGCGATCGACGCGATGCAGGGCATCAACCAGAAGATCCAGAACCCGGTGTTCGTGGCGATGTTCCTGCTGGTCCCGGTGCTGGCCGCCGCGGCGGGCGTGCTGCTGCTCACGCTGGACCAGAAGTCGGCGGCGATCCTGTTCTTCGTCGCGGCGGGCGTCTACTTCGTGGGCGCGCTCGTCCCGAGCTTCGCCGTGAACATCCCGATGAACAACGACCTGGACGCCGCCGCGATCCCGAAGGACATGGCCGAGGCGGCGAAGCTCTGGTCGGACTACTCCGGCCGCTGGACCGCCTGGAACACCGTCCGCGCCGTGTTCAGCTGGGCGAGCGTGCTCGCGATGAGCCTGGGCGTCTACTACTGGGGCAAGAACAACTGACCCTTAGGCAGCTGAACGCGGAAGCGGCCCGCGCCCCTGCGGAAGGGGACGCGGGCCGCTTCGCCGTTTCTTACCTGCCGTTCCGCGCGCACCATTCGGCCCATGTGAGGGCGCCGTTCTGGAGTTGCTTGCGGTAGAAGGACGTCCACGAGGTCTCCGAAGGTGCTGGCGCGTTAGGGGCCTTCTTATAGAGGGGGTAGTCGCGCTCGACCTCGGCCTTGAGCCAGGGCTCCAGGTCGTCCCACGAGTCCAGGGTCCAGCTCCGGGCGTGGAAGAGGAGCCGGGCGCGGGCGTCCTTCTCCGGGACGCACATCGACGGGGCGAACGGGCTGGACCGCGTCCAGCTGTTCACCACCTCCATCGCCCCCTTCGGGACGCCGTGCGCCCGCCGCGCCGCCTCCCGCTTCCCGATGTAGAAGTCGAACATCTCCCAGGCGGTGTAGACGCCGCCGGGAAGGCCGAAGTCGTCGCCGGTCAGGGCCTTGATGTCGGTGCGCGGCGGGATGTCGGAGACCTGGGCGAGGTTGCGCCCGACGTCCTTGAGCGGGCCGAGCCGGAACTGCGGCGTGATGGGGAACGGCCCGAAGTCGACGTCGTCGTTGTTCACCGGCACCAGCGGGTACGTCCTCCCGTCGAGCGGGTTGCGCCATTCCCTCAGCACCTTCGCCGGGTCCTGCGGATCGGTGTAGAAGACGACCTCGCGGCTCAGCTGGTACAGCTTGTTCGTGCCGGGCTCGCGGTAGAGGCGCCGGATGTTGTAGCCCTCGAACCCGAACAGCCGCGTCCCGTGCCGCAGGCGCGGCGCCAGGGCGTCGCCCGGCACGTCGGCGTACACGTGGCCGGAGATGCGGTACAGCATGTCCTTGCCGTCCGGCCGTCCGAGGACCTGCAACTGGAGGCGGGTGTCGCGGTCCTCGACCTGCGCGTACAGCGGTCCGGGGGCGGACGGCCCGGAGACGGGGCGGGCGGCCGCCGCCCCCGGCACGGACCACAGCAGGGCGGCGGCGGCCGCGCCGGTGAGCAGGGCCGTGAGCGGTCGTCGCATGCGGACTCCTCGGTGGCTCGTGAGACGGAGATCACGCCATGCAAGCACCCCGCGGCCCCGGCGTCACGTCCTCGCCGGCGGGAGCGGGCCCCGGCGCGGCGCCCGCCCGGGGCCTACGATCTCTGGATGGACGGCGTCTTCGCGATCAGCGACCTGCATGTGGGATTCCCCGAGAACCGCGCGTTCGTCGACGGGCTGCGGCCCGGGTCCGCGGACGACTGGCTGATCGTCGCCGGCGACGTCGCCGAGCGGTTCGCCGACGTCGAGTGGACGCTCCGCACGCTGCGCGAGCGGTACGCCGCCGTGCTCTGGGTCCCCGGCAACCACGAGCTGTGGACGGTCAAGGACGACCCGGTACAGCTGCGCGGCGAGGCCCGCTACCGGCGCATCGTCGACATGTGCCGCGGCCTCGGCGTGCTCACCCCCGAGGACCCGTACCCGGTCTGGGACGGCGAGGGCGGGCCCGTGACGATCGCGCCGCTGTTCCTCTTCTACGACTACACGTTCCGGCCGGACGGTGCGTCCACCAAGGAGGAGGCGCTCGAGATCGCCCACGAGGCGGGCGTCGTGTGCACCGACGAGGTCTACCTGCACCCCGACCCGCACCCCACGCGGGACGCCTGGTGCGACGCGCGGATCGCCTACACCGAGCAGCGCCTCGCGGCCCTGGAACCGGGGACGCGGACCGTGCTCGTCAACCACTGGCCGCTCGTCCGCGAGCCCACCCGCGTCCTGTGGTACCCGGAGTTCGCGCAGTGGTGCGGCACCGAGCGCACCGCCGACTGGCACACCAGGTTCGGCGCCGTGTCCGTCGTGTACGGGCACCTGCACATCCCCCGGACGATCTGGACCGGCGGAATCCCGCACATCGAGGTGTCGGTCGGCTACCCGCGCGAATGGCGCAGATGGAGCGGCGCTCCGCGCGGGCCGCGCCGGATCCTGCCCGTCCCGGAGACGAGCTGACCGGCGAAGCGGCTACGTCCGGCCGGGCACCATGCCGGCGGCGGCGAGCGACAGCAGCCGCCCGGCGGCCTCCGGCTCCCGCTCGGTGACCGCCGCGATGGCGCCGGTCAGCCACAGGACGTCGGCGAACACCGCCTCCGGTGGCGCCTCCCCGGCCCGCTGCGCGCGGGCGAACAGCGCCTCTGCCGCCTCGCACATCGCCCGCCGCGAGGGCACCGGCTCCGAGTGCTCGTCCCGCAGCGTGCTCTCGTTCCGCTGTGCGATCTCGTCCCGCTGTGCGATCTCGTTCCGCAACGTCACCTCGTCCCGCAGCGACGCGACGGCCGCGGCGGCCAGCCCCTGGTACGCCGCCACCTGCGCGGCGAACGCGCGCAGCCAGGTCAGCAGCGCCTCGCCGGGCGCGGGGTCGGCCAGGAGCTCGCGGGCCTTCGCGGCCAGTTCCGCGTAGCCGTCGGCGAGCAGCGCCTCCAGCAGGTGCTGGCGGGTGGGGAAGTGGCGGTAGAGCGTCCCGATGCCGACGCCGGCCTGCCGGGCGACGGCCTCCAGGGACGCCCCGGCCCCGTCGCGCTGGAAGATCTCGCGGGCCGCGGCGAGCAGCCGCGCCCGGTTGCGGCGCACGTCGGCGCGCATCGCGCGCGCGGGGGCCTTCGGCGTGTCGTCGCTGGTCACGTGAGTGGTCGGTCCTTTCCCGGCGGGGACGGGCCTGCGGCGATTCGGGGGGATCCGCGGCTTTGGAACGGTCCCTTGATACTAGCCGCGCCGCGCACCCCGGGCCCCGCCGGGATGCGCGGGCCCGCCGCGGAACGGTCCGCGCCGGGCCCGCGCCGACCTGCGCTTACATCAGGACGGGCCGGGCGACAGGGGCAGCTGCACCCGCCCGCCGGCGGCCCGGAACTCCGCCGCCTTCTCGCGCAGTCCCGCTTCGAGCGCGGCCTCGCCGTCCAGCCCGCGCTCGTCGGCGTACCGCCGGACGTCCCGGGTGATCTTCATCGAGCAGAAATGCGGGCCGCACATCGAGCAGAAGTGCGCGGTCTTCGCCGGCGCCGCCGGCAGCGTCGCGTCGTGGAACGCGCGGGCGGTGTCCGGGTCGAGCGAGAGGTTGAACTGGTCCTCCCAGCGGAAGTCGAACCGCGCGTCCGACAGCGCGTCGTCCCACGCCTGCGCGCCCGGATGCCCCTTGGCCAGGTCGGCGGCGTGCGCCGCGATCTTGTAGGCGATGACGCCGGCCTTGACGTCCTCGCGGTCCGGCAGCCCGAGGTGCTCCTTCGGGGTGACGTAGCAGAGCATCGCCGTGCCGTGCCAGCCGATCATCGCGGCGCCGATCGCCGAGGTGATGTGGTCGTAGCCGGGCGCGATGTCGGTGGTCAGCGGCCCGAGCGTGTAGAACGGCGCGCCGTCGCACCACTCCTGCTGCCGGTCCACGTTCTCCTTGATCTTGTGCATCGGGACGTGGCCCGGCCCCTCGTTCATCACCTGGTTGCCGTACTCGGCCGCGATCCTCGTCAGCTCGCCCTGGGTGCGCAGCTCGGCGAACTGCGCCTCGTCGTTGGCGTCGGCGATGGAGCCGGGGCGCAGCCCGTCCCCGAGCGACCAGGTGACGTCGTAGGCGGCGAAGATCTCGCACAGCTCGCGGAAGCGGGTGTAGAGGAAGTTCTCCTCGTGGTGCGCCAGGCACCACGCCGCCATGATCGAGCCCCCTCGGGACACGATCCCGGTCTTGCGGCGCGCCGTCAGCGGCACGTACCGCAGCAGCACCCCGGCGTGCACGGTCATGTAGTCGACGCCCTGCTCGGCCTGCTCGACCACCGTGTCCCGGAAGACCTCCCAGGTCAGCTCCGCCGGGTCTCCGCCGACCTTCTCGACCGCCTGGTACAGCGGGACGGTCCCGACCGGGACCGGCGAGTTCCGCAGGATCCACTCCCGCGTGGTGTGGATGTCCCGCCCGGTCGACAGGTCCATGACCGTGTCGGCGCCCCACCGGGTCGCCCACGTCATCTTCTCGACCTCGTCCTCGATCGACGACGCCACCGCCGAGTTGCCGATGTTGGCGTTCACCTTCACCAGGAAGTTCCGGCCGATGACCATCGGCTCGGCCTCCGGGTGGTTGACGTTCGCGGGCAGCACCGCCCGCCCGGCCGCCAGCTCGTCCCGGACGAACTCCGGCCGCACCCCCTCCCGCAGGGCGGCGAACTCCATCTCCGGCGTGATCTCGCCGCGCGCCGCGTACGCGCGCTGCGTCACCGCGCCGCCGGTCGCGCGCCGCGGCCGCCGCGGCAGGACGTCCTCCCGGACGGGCGCCGCCTTCCGCCCGTCGTCCTCCGGCCGCACCGCCCGCCCCTCGTACGGGGCGGTGTCGCCGCGCTCGGCGATCCACGGCTCCCGCAGCGCGGGCAGGCCCCGGCGGACGTCCGTCCGCTGCTCCGGATCGGTGTACGGCCCGGACGTGTCGTACAGGACGACGACGTCGCCGTTGGTGAGCGGCACCTCCCGCATCGGGACCCGCACGTCCGGGCGCGAGCCCTGCAGGTAGGTCTTGCGGGCGGCTGGAACCACACGTTGTGTCATGACGACTCGATCTCTCCCTACGCCGGCATTACCCGGTCAGGTTCATGCGGTCAGCGGCCGTCTCAGCCGCTATCTCAGCCCGGTTCGCCGGACCCCCGCGATCTGTCGCCCCCGACGCTAACCCGGACCGCCCCCGTTGCCGCAACCGGCCGGGCCGGGGTAGAACGCGCCCGCGCGACGCCTGGGAGGATCGGGGCATGATCGACTCTCACCAGGAGTTCGCGCTCACCCCGGTCGGCCGCGTCTCGTCCACGCTGACGGACCGGGCGTCGGCCCCCAAGCAGGGCACCGAGGGCGCGCCCGAGGCGTGGCTGGTCTTCGAGCCGGCCGTGCTCCCGGCGCTGGACGGCCTCCGCCCGGGCGACCGGGTCTTCGTGCTGACCTGGCTGCACCTGTCGCCCCGCGACGTCCTGCGCGTGCACCCGCGCGACGACCCGTCCACCCCGATGCGCGGCGTGTTCGCCACCCGGTCCCCGGACCGCCCCAACCCGATCGGGCTCCACCCCGTGGAGATCCTGGAGGTGGAGGGCGACCGCGTGCGCGTCCGCGACCTGGAGGCCCTGGACGGCACCCCGATCCTGGACGTCAAGCCGATCCTCGCCCGGGAAGCGGGCGCATAGCCCCCGCCAGGGGCGGTGTGCGCTGATCGCGGAGGTCGGGGAAGATGGACGGGTGGTGACGCTGCCCCGGGTGAACGCGACGGTCTCGGACGCCGTGCTCGCGGCGGTGCTGGCGGGGGTCGCGGCCGCCGCCGCGGTGGCGTGGCCCGGCGTCCGGGAGCTGGACGCCGTCGGCGCGCTGCTGCTGGTCGCGGCGCACGCGCCGCTCGCGGTGATCAGGCGGTGGCCGGCGCCGGGGCTGGTGGCCCTGGTCGTGCTCGTGCTGCCCTACCACCTGGCCCAGTACCAGCACCACGCGCTCGTGCCCGCCGAGGTGATCGCGCTGTTCGCCTACGCGGTCCTCGGGCGCCGGGTGCGGGTCGTCCTCAGCGTCGTGGCGTTCCTGCTGGCCGTGTGCGTGATCGGGATGGCGATGCGGGCGGGCGGCAGCTCGGTCCGCGAGCAGGTCGCGGTCATCGAGGCCGTGGTGTCGGTGGTGATCGCCGTCCAGGTGTGGCGGGTGCACCGCGCGCGGCTCGCGACCATCACCGAGCGGGCCGAGCGGGCCGAGCGCACCCGCGAGGAGGAGGCGCGGCGGCGGGTCGCCGAGGAGCGGCTGCGGATCGCCCGCGACCTGCACGACCTCCTCGCGCACAGCATCACGCTGATCGGCGTGCAGGCGGGCGCGGCGGCCCACCTCGTGCGCGGCGACCGGCCGCTCGACCGGGCGGAGCTGGCCGACGCGCTCGGCTCGATCGCGGCCACCTGCCGCGACGCCCGCACCGAGCTGCGCGGCACCCTGCAGGTCCTGCGCGGCACCGACGTCGGCTCGTCCGGGGCGCTGCCCGGACCGGACGGCATCGCCGACCTCGTGCGGGCCGCGCGCGCCGGCGGGATCGACGTGGAGCTGTCGGACGGCGGCCTCGCGGCCGGGCTGCCGCCGGAGGTCGGCGTCGCCGCGTACCGGATCGTCCAGGAGGCCCTGACCAACATTGTCAAGCACGCCGCCGCGAAGCGCGCCACGGTGACCCTGGAGCGGGACGCCGGCGGGCTCCTCGTCCGGGTCGCCGACGACGGCCGCGGGCCCTCCGGGGCCGCGCCGGACGGCTTCGGGATCCTCGGGATGATCGAGCGGGCGCGCAGCGTCGGCGGCACGCTCGACGCGGGTCCGGGGGAGCGCGGCGGGTTCGTGGTCACGGCGGTCCTTCCGCTGGCCGACGCGGTCAGCCCGCGGTGACCGGCGCCGGGCCGGGCGGGCGCCGCGGCGGGGGCTTCGCCCCGCTCGACCCGTCCGCCGGGAACCTCCCGACTCGGCCGGCCGGTGCCGGAACGGTGCCGCCGGCGGGCACCCTCGGTTCAGGGGCCGGACGCCATCGGGGGCTTTCAACCCCTTACCGGTAGGGTCAGGATCAAGGGGACCAGGGGAGGCGAACGCGTCGGTGAGCACAGTGCGAGAGGCCCCGCAGGACCGGATATTCACGGTGCCCAACGTCCTCAGCATGGCGCGGCTGGTGGGCGTCCCGCTGTTCCTGTGGCTCGTCCTCGTCGAGGCGGACTGGTGGGCGCTCGGCGTGCTGGTGTTCGCCGGCCTGTCCGACTGGCTGGACGGCAAGCTGGCGCGGGCGCTGAACCAGACGAGCAAGCTCGGGATGGTGCTCGACCCGGCCGCCGACCGGCTCTACATCCTCGCCACGCTCGTCGGGCTGACCATCCGCGACATCATCCCGCTCTGGCTGGTGATCGTGCTGGTCGCGCGGGAGTTCGCGATCCTGCCGATCGCGCCGATCATCCGGCGGCTCGGGTACGGCGGCACGCTGCCCGTCCATTTCATCGGCAAGGCGGGCACCATGTGCCTGCTGTACGCGTTCCCGCTGCTGCTGCTGGGCGACCACGACGGCGGCGCGGGGACGGCGGCGAAGGTCGCCGGATGGTCCTTCGCCATCTGGGGGACGGGCCTGTACTGGTGGGCCGCCGTCCTCTACTGGGCGCAGACGCGGCAACTGGTGCTGGCCGGCCGCGCCGCGCCCCCGTCCCCGGGTGCGGAACCGGGGCCGGGCCCCGGGCCGGACGGGGCCGGGCCGGGGGCGGAACCGGCGGCCGGCGACCAGAAGGGAGCTGAGACCCCCCGATGAAGGCCGTCGTGATGGCGGGAGGCGAGGGGACGCGGCTGCGTCCGATGACCGCCAACCAGCCCAAGCCGCTGCTTCCGCTCGTCAACCGGCCGATCATGGAGCACGTGCTCCGGCTGCTGAAGCGGCACGGGTTCACCGAGACCGTCGTCACCGTGCAGTTCCTGGCCGCGCTGATCCGCAACTACTTCGGCGACGGCGAGGAGCTCGGCATGTCGCTGAGCTACGCGACGGAGGAGATCCCGCTCGGCACCGCCGGCAGCGTCAAGAACGCCGAGGAGGCGCTGCGCGACGACCGGTTCCTCGTCATCTCCGGGGACGCGCTCACCGACATCGACCTCACCGACATGGTGCGGTTCCACAAGGAGAACGACGCGCTCGTCACGATCGGCCTGAAGCGGGTCCCCAACCCCCTCGAATTCGGCATCATCATCGTCGACGACGAGGGCCGCGTGCAGCGGTTCCTGGAGAAGCCCACCTGGGGCCAGGTGTTCTCCGACACCGTCAACACCGGCATCTACGTGATGGAGCCGGAGGTCCTCGAACACGTCGCCGAGGGGGAGTCCGTCGACTGGTCCGGCGACGTGTTCCCCAAGCTCCTCGCCGAGGGCGCCCGGCTGTTCGGGTACGTGGCCGACTGCTACTGGGAGGACGTCGGCACCCACGAGAGCTACCTCAAGGCCCAGGCCGACATGCTCTCGGGCCAGGTCGGGATCGAGCTGGACGGCTTCGAGATGTCCCCGGGCGTCTGGGTCGCCGAGGGCGCCGAGGTGGACGCCGAGGCCGTCCTCAAGGGCCCGCTCTACATCGGCGACTACGCCAAGGTCGAGGCCGGCGTCGAGCTGCGCGAGTACACCGTGCTCGGCAGCAACGTCGTGGTGAAGGAGGGCGCGTTCCTGCACCGGGCCGTCGTCCACGACAACGTGTTCGTCGCGCCGTCCACGAACCTGCGCGGCTGCGTCGTCGGCAAGAACACCGACATCATGGCCGGCGCCCGCGTCGAGGAGGGCGCGGTCATCGGGGACGAGTGCGTCATCGAGGCCGAGGCGTACGTCTCCAGCGGCGTGAAGGTCTACCCCTTCAAGACCATCGAGGCCGGCGCCGTCGTCAACACCAGCGTGATCTGGGAGTCGCGCGGCCAGCGCAACCTGTTCGGGCCGCGCGGCGTGTCCGGGCTCGTCAACGTGGAGATCACGCCCGAGCTGGCGGTGCGGCTCGCCAGCGCCTACGCGACCACCCTCAAGAAGGGCACCACGGTCGTCACCGGACGCGACGTCTCCCGCGCCGCCCGCACCCTCAAGCGCGCCGTCAACAGCGCGCTGACCGCCAGCGCCATCAACGTCAACGACCTGGAGGCGACGCCGCTGACCGTCGCCCGGTTCGAGACCGGCCGCGAGGACGCCGTCGGCGGCATCTACATCCGCACCACCCTCGGCGACCCGCAGGGCGTCGACATCCTGTTCCTCGACGCGGGCGGCGCCGACCTGTCCCAGGCGGCGCAGCGCAAGCTGGAGCGTGTCTTCGGCCGCCAGGAGTACCGCCGGGCGTTCCCCGGCGAGATCGCCGAGCTCACCTACCCGCCGCGCGTCGTGGAGACCTACACCCGCGACCTGCTGCGCCGCGTCGACATCCGCGGCGTCCGCGAGGCCGGGCTGAAGATCGTCCTGGACTGCGCGGGCGGCGTCGCCTCGCTCGTGCTGCCGAACCTGCTCGGCAAGGTCGGCGTGGAGGTCCTCACCCGCAACGCCGGGCTGGACGAGGCGAACCCGACCGAGACGCTCGCCGAGCGGATGCGCGACCTGGAGCGGCTCGGCGAGCTGGTGTCGTCGTCGCGGGCCGCGTTCGGCGTCCGGTTCGACCCGGTGGGGGAGCGGATCTCCCTGGTGGACGAGAACGGCGAGCTGGTCGGCGACGACCGGGCCCTGCTGGTGATGCTCGACCTGGTCGCGGCCGAGCGGCGCGGCGGCAAGGTGGCGCTGCCGGTGACGACGACGCGGGTCGCCGAGCAGGTCTGCCGGTTCCACGGCGTGCAGGTCGAGTGGACGTCCACGTCCCAGGACGTCCTCACCAAGGCCGCCGCGCAGCCCAGCGTGATCTTCGCGGGCGACGGCCGGGGCGGGTTCCTGATGCCCGAGTTCAGCGGCACCGTCGACGGGATCGCGGCGTTCGTCCGCCTCGTCGGGCTCGTCGCCCGGACGCGGCTGACGCTCTCCCAGATCGACCGCCGCATCCCCGACGCGCATCTGCTGCGCCGCTCCGTCCCGACCCCGTGGGCGGCCAAGGGCAGCGTGATGCGGCACGTCGTGGAGGCCGCCGGCGACCGCACCATCGACACCACCGACGGCGTCCGCGTGGTCGAGGACGACGGCCGCTGGGTCCTCGTCCTGCCCGACCCGGCGGAGGCGGTCACCCACCTGTGGGCCGAGGGGCCCGACGCCGACGCCGCCCAGGCGCTCCTGGAGGAGTGGGCCGCGGTCGTCGAACGCGCGGGCTCCTGACGGCGCGTCCCTAGGGCGCGTCAGTCCACAGGCATGTCGTCGGGGCTTCCGGCGGCGATCTCGGCCAGGACGTCCAGCGCGCGCGCCAGGGCGTCCAGGGGCGGCGACGCGAGGCCGACGCGGACCGCGCGGGGCGCCGCGCCCGTCCCCACGACGAAGGCCGCGGCCGGGGTGACGGCGATCCCGCGCCGCGCGGCCGCCGCCACGAACGTCTCCGCCCGCCACCGCGGCGGCAGGTCCCACCAGCGGAAGTAGGCGGGCGGCCCGGCGGGGGCGGCGCCCGCGAGGCGCTCGGCGGCGAGCGCGGCGCGGGCCGCGGCGTCCGCGCGCTTGGCGCGGGTCACCGCCGCGACCGTCCCGTCGGTGATCCAGCCGGTCGCCGCCTCCAGCGCGAACCGCGCCGGCCCCCACGCGCCCGAGCGCAGCGCCGCCGCGACCCGTCCGGCGAGCGGGGCGGGCGGCACGGCGAAACCGACGCTCACGCCCGGGGCGAGACGCTTGGACAGGCTGTCGACCGGCACGGTGCGCTCCGGTGCCAGCGCCGCCAGCGGCTCCGACTCGTCCGCGTCGAGGAACGCCCACACGCGGTCCTCGACCGCCGGGAGCCCGAGCCGCTCCAGGACGGCGGCGAGGTCGGCGCGGCGCTCCGCGGGCATCGTCGTCCCGCACGGGTTGTGCAGGGTCGGCTGGACGTAGAGCGCGCCGAGCGGCGCCGCCCGGTGCGCGGCGGCGAGCGCGTCGGGCCGCAGCCCGTGCTCGTCGGCCGCGACCGGGACGAGCGTGACGCCGAGCCGGGCCGCGATTCCCTTCACCACCGGATAGGTCAGCGCCTCCACGGCCAGCCGCCCGCCGGGCGGGACGAGCGCCGCCACGGCCCCCGCGATCGCCTGCCGCCCGCTCCCCGCGAACAGCACGCGGGACGGGTCCGGCGCCAGCGCGGGCGTCGCGAGCAGCGCGGCGGCGGCCTCCCGGGCGGCGGCGGTCCCCGCGACGCCCACCGGGCCGAGCGCCTCGTCCAGGACGTCCCGGCGCATCAGCCGCTCCAGCCCGGCCGCCAGCAGCGGGCCCTGCTCGGGGACCAGCGGGTAGTTCAGCTCCAGATCGACGCGGGCGCCCGCCGGCTCGGCCAGCGCGGGGTCGGCCGGACGCGCCGCGGCGCGCACGAACGTGCCGCGCCCGACCTCGCCGGCCACGAGGCCGCGCCGCCCGAGCTCCCGGTACACGCGGCCCGCCGTGGAGGCCGCGATGCCGCGCCGCCGGGCGAAGGCCCGCTGCGGGGGCAGCCGGTCGCCCGGCCGCAGCCGCCCCGCCGCGATGTCGGCGGCCACCTCGTCGGCGACCCGGCGGAAGTCCTCCACGGCTGCCCCCCAACATTGCACCGAGATCAATTCACCATATTGTACTGAGAAATGTCCGGATCTAATATCGGTGCAATGATCTCGCTCACCGCCGCCGCGGCCGTCGCCGCCTTCGCCCTCGGGCTCGTGCTGACCCCGGGACCGAACATGATCTACCTGGTGTCGCGGACGGTGACGCAGGGCCGCCGCGCCGGGCTCGTCTCGCTCGGCGGCGTCGCCGCCGGCTTCGTGCTCTACGTCGCCGCCGCCACCGCCGGGCTCACCGCCGTCTTCACGCTCGTCCCCGCCCTCTACACCGCGATCAAGATCGGCGGGGCGGCCTACCTGCTCTGGCTCGCCTGGCAGGCGGTGCGGCCCGGCGGCACGGCCGTGTTCGCGCCCCGCGAGCTGCCCGCCGACCCGCCGCGCCGGCTGTTCACCATGGGCCTCGTCACCAACCTGCTCAACCCGAAGATCGCGATCCTGTACGTGTCGCTGCTGCCGCAGTTCGCCGACCCGGCGCGCGGGAACATCGCCCTCCAGATCATGCTGCTCGGCCTCGTCCAGATCACCATCGCGATCACCGTGAACGGCCTCATCGTGCTCGGCGCCGGCGGCATCGCGGGCTTCCTCGCCCGCCGCCCCGGCTGGCGGCGCGTCCAGCGCTACCTGATGGGCTCGGCGCTCGCCGGGCTCGCCGTCCACATCGGCCTCTACCGGCCCGCCGCCGCCTGACCCGCCCGCCGCGGCCCGCCGACCCTTGCCATGATGGGGCGGTGACCGCACGACGCGACGTCCCCGGCGGCCGGCGGCCCGACGCCTCCATGTCGCTCCTCGCCGACCTCATCGCCGGAAAGCTCCTCGACCACGGCTACGCCGAGGCCGCCGCCCGGCGCGCCGCCGGCGGCCCCCGCCCGCCCCGGCGGGGGCCGCTGCGCGGCGCGGGCGTGCTGCTGGTCCTCGTCCTCGCCGGGACGCTCGTCGCCGTCGCCGGCGCGCAGGTGCGCCGCGGCGAGCCCGGCGCGGCCGAGCGGCGGTCCCGGCTGGTGGGGGAGATCCGCGCCCGCACCGCCGAGACCGACGCCCTGCAGCGCCGCCTCGACCGGGTCCGGGCCGACACCGAGCGGCGCCGCGCCGCCGCGCTCGCCCGCAGCGACGAGGGGCGCCGCGTCCGGCGGCGGCTGGCCCGGGCCGGCGCCGCCGCGGCCGCGCTGCCCGCCGCCGGCGCCGGGATCGTCGTCACGCTCGCCGACGCCCCGCGCCCCGGCCCCGGCGCGCCCGGTGCGCGGCGGCCCCCCGCCGACGCCGGCCGGGTCTATGATCAGGACCTCCAGGTGCTGGTCAACGGGCTCTGGGCGGCGGGCGCCGCCGCGATCGGCGTCAACGGCAGGCGGCTCGCGCCGACCACCGCGATCCGCACGGCCGGCGAGGCGATCCTGGTCGACTACCGGCCGCTGACCGGCCCCTACGAGGTCACGGCGCTGGGCGACCCGGACCGCCTGCGGGACGCGTTCGCGGGCTCGGCCGCCGACCGGCGGCTCGCCGCGCTGCACACGCGGTTCGGGATCCGCTACGGCGTCCGCGGCACGGCCGCGGCGCGGCTGCCCGCGGCGGGCACGGTCCGGCCGCGGTACGCCGGCCCCCGCCCGGAGGACGGCCAGTGAGCGGGGAGGAGGTGGCCCGGGGATGATCGCGCTGATCGGGCTCGTCATCGGGGTGGCGCTCGGCCTCGTCCTGCAGCCGGACGTGCCGCTGTGGCTGCAGCCCTACCTGCCGATCGCGATCGTGGCCGCGCTCGACGCCATGGTCGGCGGCGTCCGGGCCCGGCTGGAGGGGATCTTCGACGAGCGGGTCTTCGTGGTCTCCTTCGTCGGCAACACCCTCATCGCCGCGCTGATCGTCCTCCTCGGCGACCAGCTCGGCGTCGGCTCGCAGCTGTCCACCGGCGTCGTGGTCGTGCTCGGCATCCGGATCTTCGCCAACGCGGCCGGCATCCGGCGGAAGCTGTTCGGCGCATGACCGGCGACCACCCGGACGAGCGCCGGGACGAGCGCCGCGAAGAGCGGGCGCCGCGGGGCCCGCGCGGCCCGCTGCGGCCCCGTGCCCGCCGCCTCGCCGCCGGGCTGCTGTGCCTCGTGCTCGGCTTCGCGGTCGTCGCGCAGGTCCGCTCGACGCGGCGGGACACGGCCTTCGCCACCGCCCGGCAGGACGACCTCGTCGAGATCCTGGCCGATCTGGGTCAGCGGTCCGACCGGCTGCGGACCGACCTCGGCGACCTGGAGGCCACCAAGGCCCGGCTGGAGCGCGACGCCGAGGGCGGGACCGCGCTGGAGGAGGCCCGCGAGCGGGCGACGTCCTACGGCATCCTCGCCGGGACGCTCCCGGCCGAGGGGCCCGGCATCGAGCTGCTGATCCAGGACCCGGCGGGCCGCGTCAGGGCGGTCAACCTGCTGGACGCGCTGCAGGAGTTGCGCGACGCCGGCGCCGAGGTCGTCCAGATCAACGACGTCCGCGTCGGGGTCGACACCTACTTCCTGGACGACCGGGGCGGCGTCCAGGTCGACGGGCGGCTCCTCACCGCCCCCTACCGGTTCCTGGCCATCGGCGACCCCCACACGATGGCCACCGCGCTCAACATCCCGGGGGGCCTCGTGCGGACGCTGCAGGGGGCCGGAGCCACCGTCCTGATCACCCCGCGCGCGAAAGTGGCCGTCGGCGCGGTACGGTCTCCCTAGAGGGAACGAACGGGGGGACCGGGCGGCCCGCTCAAGCGTCGCGATGGCGGCGGTCCGCGCGGCGGCGTAGACCTGCGATCATCGACGAATGTAGTTTGGTGCGGTCGGTTCACCGTCCCGGTTGACCCCTCGGGTGATAGCCGCGTAAGTTGCGGCGACCGTCGCGTGAGCGGGGCGGTGAGTTGGACCGTGGTCGGGGGCGGGTCCCCGGCATGGGTTGGGTGAAGGATGCGCGTGGCGCAGGCGGCTCCCGCTGCGGCGGGGCGTCCGCGTGCGGCACGCCGATGGTAGGAGGCCGAGCCGATCGATGCCGAGCGTCTACTGCACGCAGTGCGGTCACGCCAACCCGGATGATGCCCGCTTCTGCTCGAACTGCGGCACTCCGCTGACCCGGAGTCCGGCCGCGCCACCGCCGTACCGCGAGTCGCCCGGCGAGTCCACGTCCACGATCTCCATCGGCGGGTTCGAGGCCCTGGACACCGACACCGGTGCCGAGGAGCAGGCCGGCCCCGACCAGATGGCGATGGAGGCGCTGCCCCCGGGCACCGCGCTGCTCGTCGTCAAGCGCGGGCCGAACGCGGGCAGCCGCTTCCTGCTCGACAAGGACCGCACGTCCGCGGGGCGGCACCCCGAGAGCGACATCTTCCTGGACGACGTCACCGTGTCCCGGCGGCACGCCGAGTTCGCCCGCCAGGGCGGCACCTTCTCCGTCCGCGACGTCGGCAGCCTCAACGGCACCTACGTCAACCGGCAGCGGATCGACCAGGCCGGCCTGTCCGGCGGCGACGAGGTGCAGATCGGCAAGTTCCGGCTGGTGTTCCTGACCAACCCGGCGCACGGCTGACGGGAGAGGCGTTGAACGCGGAGCCGGCCCGGTCCCAGATGACGATCGGGGACGTGCTCGGGCTGCTGCGGCCCGAGTTCCCCGACATCACCATCTCCAAGATCAGGTTCCTGGAGTCCGAGGGCCTGGTCGAGCCGGAGCGCAGCCCCGCCGGCTACCGCAAGTTCGGCTCCGCCGACGTGGAGCGGCTCCGCTTCGTCCTGACCGCGCAGCGCGACCACTACATGCCGCTGCGCGTGATCAGGCGGCATCTGGAGGCCAGCGACCGCGGCGAGAACGTCCCGCCGCTCGGGGACCGCGACGCGGGCCGGCGCCCCCGCACCCTCGTGGCCGCCGACACCACGGCGGCCGACCCCGCCGTCCGCCTCACCCGCCGCCAGCTCCTCGACGGCGCCGGCATCGACGAGGCGCTCCTCGCCCGCCTGGAGGAGTACGGGCTCGTCCACCGCACCGGCGCGTACTACGAGGGCGAGGCCCTCGGCATCTGCCGGGTCGCCGCCGAGCTCTGCGAGTTCGGCTTCGAGGTCCGGCACCTGCGCGCCGTGAAGGCCGCCGCCGACCGCCAGGTCGGCCTGATCGAGCAGATGGTCACGCCGCAGCTGCGCCGCCGCAGCCGCGGCGCCCACGAGGAGGCCGCCGAGACCGCCCACGCGATCGCCGCGCTGTCGGTCCGGCTCCACGCCGCCCTGGTCAGCGCGGGTCTGCGCGAAAGCCTCGACCACTGATCATGGGCGCCGCGGAGGATTTTCCCGCACCCGCGGCGCGACGAGCTGTCCGGGCCTGGGTGTACGTTGGCTACATGGTTCGGTCAGGAATCGATCCGCTGCACGTGGTGATCGAGACAGCGAGAACCAGCAGGGAGCCGCAGTGAAGCAGATGGAGGTCGTCGGCGTCCGGGTCGAGATGCCCTCCAATCAGCCGATCGTCCTGTTGAAGGAGACGGAGGGCGATCGCTACCTGCCCATCTGGATCGGGGCGGTCGAGGCGACGGCGATCGCCTTCGCCCAGCAGGGGGTGCTGCCCGCGCGGCCGCTCACCCACGACCTGTTCCGCGACGTCCTGGACGCCCTCAGCGTCCAGCTCCGCACCGTCAACATCACCGCCCTGCGCGAGGGCATCTTCTTCGCCGACCTGATCTTCTCCAACGGCGTCGAGGTCAGCGCCCGCCCGTCCGACTCCATCGCCCTGGCCCTGCGCACCGGCGCCACGATCTTCGCCAGCGAGGACGTCCTCGAAGAGGCCGGCGTCGCCATCCCCGACGAGCAGGAGGACGAGGTCGAGAAGTTCCGCGAGTTCCTCGACACGATCTCCCCCGAGGACTTCGGCCGAGCCGGCTAGCTCCCTCCGGTTGGGCAATCCGCGCTCGCAAGCGAAGCTTGCTCCCCACGCCCCTCGTCGTTTGTGCCCACCTAGGCGCCCCCCGGGACCTCCGCTGCGGGCTTCGCCCATGACTAGGGCGGGGTGTGGCGGGGGTAGGTCTCGTTCGTCAGACTCCGTCGTTGTGTCCGGCGCCGGGGAGGGCCCCTGGGGTCTTTCTGCGGGGGTGTGGGGTGGGCTCGCTGCCGAGAAATTTCTGCTGCGGTTCTGGGAGTGGCGTCGTGTGGTGTTGGTCACGTGGGTGCTGCGGGTGTTGCTTGTGGGGGATGGGCGTTGGGCGGGTTGGTGAGGGGAATGTGGTCGGACGGGGAGCTGGTGGGTTTGTGGTGGTCAGGGAGGTTTCCTGAGAGGCGACTCGATTACTGTGCGTGACTGTTTGGTGGTTCGTGGGGCGGGGCGGACGGGGGCTTGGTGCGGGGTGGGTAGGTGTGGTGAAGGGCAGTGATAAATGCCGCATCGTCCTGGACCTGGCGGTTTTTGGGGGCCGTGCTTCGGGGTAGGAGTCGGTGGGTGGCGGAGGTGCGCAGTTTGCCCACGTGAAGCCGGTTCATCCGGGCATGCGACGCGCCGACGATGAACGTTGACCACACCCTGACCGGCACCTACCGTGCTGGTGGAACACCCGTGGTGTAATTCGTCAAACCCCCTTGACGAACCGCCACGGGATGATAGAAGCCGGAGGTCCGCGTGGCGGTGAGCAGCGGCGAGGGCAAGGCGACCCCCGACAGGCACGTGGCGTCCCGCCGTGCCGGAGAGCAGGGGCTGCTCTTCGACACGCAGGTGTCCGCGCCGCCGGAGGATGTCGGCTACCGGGGCCCGACGGCGTGCGCCGCGGCGGGGATCACCTACCGGCAGCTCGACTACTGGGCGCGCACGAAACTCGTGGAACCGAGCGTGCGCGCGGCGCAGGGATCGGGCAGCCAGCGGCTGTACAGCTTCCGCGACATCCTCGTGCTGAAGGTCGTGAAGCGGCTGCTGGACACGGGCGTGTCGCTGCAGCAGATCCGGACGGCCGTGACCCACCTGCGGGACCGCGGCGTCCAGGACCTCGCGCAGATCACGTTGATGAGCGACGGCGTCAGCGTCTACGAGTGCACGTCCGCTGACGAGGTCGTCGACCTGCTGCAGGGCGGGCAGGGCGTGTTCGGCATAGCGCTGGGCCGGGTGTGGCAGGAGGTGGAGGGGAGCCTCGCGCAGCTCCCCGGCGAACGCGCCGCCGCGGACCCTATCGAGCACCCCCACGATGAGCTCGCCAACCGGCGCCGCGCGCGCCGGACCGGCTGACGCTCAGAGCGCCTCCTTGCGCTGGAGGAAGGCGAACGCCCCCCAGCCCGGCAGCACGGGCAGCCACAGCGTGAAGAGCCGGTAGAGCAGCACCGCGGACGTCGCGGTCTCCGCGGACAGCCCGGAGATCGTCAGCGCCAGGGTGAGGGCGCCCTCGACGGCCCCCAGACCGCCCGGCGTCGGCGCCGCGGACCCGACCGCGTTCGCGGTGAGGAACACCAGCACCACCGTCGTCCAGGGCAGCGACCCGCCGAACGAGCGGATCGACGCGTCCAGGCACAGGACGAACGCCAGCGTCAGCAGCAGGCTGCCGCCGATCCCGGTGAACAGCTTCGTCGGGGACTGCAGGACGTCCACTAGGCGGGGCACCACGCCGGAGAACATGCTCCGCAGCCGCGAGGCCACCACCCGGCGGACGCGCGGGACCGTCAGCGCCAGCCCGGCGACCAGGCCCAGCGCCAGCACCGCGATCACGATGGTGCGGGACGGCGCCAGGTCCTGCGTGGCCTTCGCCGTCGAGCCGGTGATGAACCCGAACAGCACCAGCAGCAGGATGTGCGTGACCAGCCCGACGAGCTGCGACGCGCCGACGCTCGCGACGGCCAGGGCCGGCCGCACCCCCGAGCGCTGCAGGTAGCGGGTGTTGACCGCGACGCCGCCGACGGCCGCCGGCGCGACCAGCTTCACGAACGACGCGGCGAGCTGCACCAGCACCGTCCGGCCCAGCGGCAGCCGCTCCGGGACGAACCCCATCAGCATGAGCGCCGCCCCGACGTAGGTCAGCGCCGCCGCGCCGAGGGCCGCGGCGACCCAGTGCCAGCTCGCCGTGGCCGCCAGGTACCCGACGTCCAGGCTGGTCACCTGCGGGATGACGATGTAGGCGGCGATCGACAGCGCCACCACGCTGAAGATCGTCCTCGGCCGGAACCGCTCCAGCCGGGCCGGGGCCGCCTCGGTCTCCGGCTTCAGCCGGACGATCTGCTCCCGGATGCGGGTGAGCAGCTCCCGGTCGCGCCCCAGCGCGGCGCGGGTGGCGCGGGACAGCGCCACCCGCTGCAGCAGCGGCACCGCCCCGCCGAGGGCCTCCTCGCCGAGCACGGACGCGGCGGTCCGCACGGCCCGCTCGGGGCCGGCCCGCAGCGCGAGGGTCGTGAGGAGCTGCGCCAGGTCGAGGCGCAGCACCAGGTCGCCCGCGGCGGTCTCCCCGGCCCGCAGGTCGGTGACGTAGGCGAGGCCGTCCTCGCCGATCAGCAGCGCCCGGTCCTCCAGCCGCCGGTGCGCGAGCCGGCCGCCCTGCAGCGCCCGGAACTGCCGCCAGACGTCGGTCAGCAGCTCGTCGGTGACCTCGCCGTCCGGCACGTCGCCGAGCCGCCGGCCCGGCACGTGCTCGTAGGCCAGCAGCGCCGCCTCCGTGCCGACCTCGCAGGTGCCGGCCAGCCGCGGGGTCCGCACGCCCGCCGCGTCGACCGCGTACGCCATCAGCGACTCCTGCTCCAGGGACCGGCGCAGCGACCGCAGCGTCCGCCCGCTGGTCGCGGCGCGCAGCCGCAGCAGCCGCCAGATCCGGTACAGCAGGCCGGCGGTCTGCTGGTCCCGGTCCAGGACGCGGACCTCCAGGTCCCAGTCGCCGTGCGCGCCGCGCCCCGCGGGCACCCGGGCGCCGTACCCGCCGGCGGCGGACGGGCCGAGGACGACGCCGTAGCGGCGGCCGTCCTCGGTGTCGTCGGCGGGCTCGTCCAGCCGCGCGCCCCGCTCCGGCCGCATCCCGAGCCGCTCCAGCGCCGCGACCACCGCCGTCCCGGACGGCCGCGGGTTCGGCGTGCCGACGGCGTACAGGGTGCCGTGGCCGATGGCGCGGCCGAGGAAGTAGGTGGCCGCGAGGGCGGCGACGGACGCGTACGACGCGGTGAGCCCGGTCAGCGCCGCCAGCCCGATCATGATCCAGGTCGCCGCCTGCCACCGGGTGCGCCCCGCCATCCCGACGGCGGTGGCGAACGCGATCACGGGGGCGATGTCGGTGTGCACGGGCGCGGTCTCGGTGCCGCCCCAGATCAGCGAGTCCAGCACGCCGCCGGGGGCGGCCCGCACCACCAGGTCGTCCAGCCCCACGGTGATCCCGAAGGCGATCACGGCGGCCAGCAGCGCGATCGCGACGCGCGTCCCGTCCTTGTGGAACAGCCGCTCCACCGCGAACGCGACCGGCACCGCCAGCACCCCGAAGCTGGACACCAGCGTCGCGAGCGTCAGCAGCAGCCGGGGCGCGTGCGCGGTGCCCTCGGCGATGTCGGTCTGCAGGCCGTGCGTGGTCTGCTGCGCGATCGACACCAGCAGCATCACCGCCGCCAGCCCGGCCAGCGACGCCGCGAACCTGATCGCGTCGGTGGGCCGGCGGATCCGGTCCGGCAGGGCGGGCTCGTCGACCGGCGCCCCGGCGGGCGCGCCGCGCGCCGCGCGCACCGCGCCGTCGTGGGTCTGCGTCACGCCGCTACCGCCCGGGCCGTCCGTCATCGTGATCAGCGTCCCAGAACCGGCGGCGCGCCGTCGAGCGCCGGGACGCCTCCCGGCCGGTCGCGCGTGCACCCCGCAGCCCCATCTCCGCCCCCGTGGCCCGAGGTCCGTCTTGTCCCAGGTGAATCAGCACATCGTACCGGCCGGTACCGGTCCGGCACCGGGGGACGCCCTCCGTGTCCGCGGCGGGGTGACCCCGTCCCGCCGGGGCCGCGGCGGCGGCCGGGACCGGTCTTTGGGTAGGGTTCGGTCAGGACATGCCGTCGACCCTGGGCGGGAGAGCCCCCGCGCCGCCAGCGCGGGGCGCCGAAGGGGCAACCTCCCCGGAACCTCTCAGGCAAAAGGACCGCTCGGGCGAGGCACCTCTGGAAAGCAGGCGTCGTTCCCCGCGCGCGGGGAACGCGGCTCACCGAAGGGGAAACCCCGCCGCGCGGGTGAAGCTCTCAGGTGCCGATGACAGAGGGGGAGACCGGCCGCCGGCCCGCGCGCCGGCGGTGGCCCTGAGCGACCGCAGCAGCCAGGAGGCTCTCCATGACCGCGCAGTTCTTCGCCCCCGTGGCTTCGCCGCAGCACGCCCGCACCGCGTTCGCCGACCGGCACATCGGCCCCGGCCCGGCCGACCGCGACCGGATGCTCGCCGCGATCGGCTACTCCGGCGCCGAGGCGCTGATCGACGCCGCGGTCCCCGCCGCGATCCGCACCTCCCGCCCGCTGGACCTGCCGCCCGCGCTGAGCGAGCCCGCCGCGCTGGCCCGGCTCCGCGAGCTGGCGTCCCGCAACACCGTGCTGACCTCCATGATCGGGCTCGGCTACCACGGGACGACGGTCCCGGGCGTGATCCTGCGCAACGTCCTGGAGAACCCGGGCTGGTACACCGCCTACACGCCGTACCAGCCGGAGATCTCCCAGGGGCGGCTGGAGGCGCTGCTGAACTTCCAGACGGTGGTCGCCGACCTGACCGGCCTGCCCGTCGCCAACGCCTCCATGCTGGACGAGGGCACCGCCGCCGCCGAGGCGATGGCGCTCGCGCACCGCGCGTCCAGGCGCAAGGACCCGGGGACGTTCCTCGTCGACGCGGACGCGCTTCCGCAGACGATCGAGGTCGTCCGGACGCGCGCCGTCCCGCTCGGCATCGAGGTGGTGACCGCCGACCTGTCCGAGGGCCTCCCGGACGGCGACTTCTTCGGCGTGCTGCTGCAGTACCCGGGCGCGTCCGGCGCCGTCCGCGACCTGGAGCCGGTGATCGCGCAGGCGCACGAGCGCGGCGCCAAGGCCGTCGTGGCCGCCGACCTGCTCGCGCTGACGCTGCTGCGCCCGCCGGGGGAGTCGGGCGCCGACATCGCGGTCGGGTCGGCGCAGCGGTTCGGCGTCCCCTACGGTTTCGGCGGGCCGCACGCCGGCTACATGGCGGTCGGCGAGGGCCTCCAGCGGCAGCTGCCCGGACGCCTCGTCGGCGTGTCCGTCGACGCGGACGGCGCCCTCGCCTACCGGCTGGCGCTGCAGACGCGCGAGCAGCACATCCGCCGGGAGAAGGCCACCAGCAACATCTGCACCGCGCAGGTCCTCCTGGCCGTGATGGCGAGCATGTACGCGGTGTACCACGGCCCCGAGGGGCTGGCCGCGATCGCGCAGCGCGCCCACCGCCGGGCCGCCGAGATCGCCGCGGGGCTGCGGGCCGCCGGCGTCGAGGTCGTGCACGGCGCCTTCTTCGACACCGTCCTCGCCCGCGTGCCGGGCCGGGCCGCCGAGGTCGTCGCCGCCGCCCGCGAGCGCGGCGTCAACCTGCGCCCGGACGGCCCCGACCGCGTCGGGATCGCCTGCGACGAGACGACGCTGCCCGAGCACGTCACCGCCGTGCTGGAGGCGTTCGGCGCCGCGCCCGCCGGCGACGCCGCCGAGGCGATCCCGGACGCGCTGCGCCGGGAGAGCCCCTACCTGACCCACCCGGTGTTCCACGCGCACCGCTCCGAGACCGCGATGCTGCGCTACCTGCGCCGCCTCCAGGACAAGGACATCGCGCTCGACCGCTCGATGATCCCGCTCGGCTCCTGCACGATGAAGCTGAACGCGACCGCCGAGATGGAGCCGATCACCTGGCCGGAGTTCGCCGACATCCATCCGTTCGCGCCGGTCGACCAGGCCGCCGGCCACCTGGAGCTGATCGGCGAGCTGGAGGACGCCCTCGCCGAGATCACCGGGTACGCGAAGGTGTCGGTGCAGCCGAACGCCGGCTCCCAGGGCGAGCTGGCGGGCCTTCTGGCGATCCGCGGCTACCACGCGTCCCGCGGCGAGGAGCACCGCGACGTCTGCCTGATCCCGTCGTCCGCGCACGGCACCAACGCCGCCAGCGCGGTCATGGCGGGGATGCGCGTCGTCGTCGTCAAGTGCGACGAGGGCGGCAACATCGCGCTGGACGACCTGCACGCCAAGATCGAGCGGCACGGCGGGCAGCTCGCCGCGATCATGGTGACGTACCCGTCCACGCACGGCGTCTTCGAGGAGACGATCACCGACGTGTGCGCGGCCGTGCACGCGGCGGGCGGCCAGGTCTACGTCGACGGCGCCAACCTCAACGCCCTCGTCGGCCTCGCCCGCCCCGGCGAGTTCGGCTCGGACGTCTCCCACCTGAACCTGCACAAGACGTTCTGCATCCCGCACGGCGGCGGCGGTCCGGGCGTCGGCCCGGTCGGCGTCCGCGCGCACCTCGCCCCGTTCCTGCCGAACCACCCGCTGCGCGCGGAGGCCGGGCCGGACACGGGGGTCGGCCCGATCTCCGCGGCTCCGTGGGGCTCGGCGGGCATCCTGCCGATCTCCTGGGCCTACATCGCGATGATGGGCCCGGACGGGCTGCGCGCCGCGACCGAGGGCGCGATCATCAGCGCGAACTACCTCGCCGCGCGGCTCGCCCCGCACTACCCGATCCTCTACACCGGCCGCAACGGGCTCGTCGCGCACGAGTGCATCGCCGACCTCCGCAAGATCACCAAGGAGACGGGGATCACCGCCGAGGACGTCGCCAAGCGGCTGATCGACTACGGCTTCCACGCCCCGACCCTGTCGTTCCCCGTCGCCGGCACCCTGATGATCGAGCCGACCGAGTCCGAGGACCTCGCCGAGCTCGACCGGTTCTGCGACGCGATGATCGAGATCCGCCGGGAGATCCAGCGGGTCGCCGACGGCGGCTACGACCGCGAGGACAACCCGCTGAAGAACGCCCCGCACACCGCCGCCTCCCTCGTCTCCGACGACTGGAAGCACGCCTACACCCGCGAGGAGGCCGCCTACCCCGTCCCGTCGGTGCGGGAGGGCAAGTACTGGCCGCCCGTCCGCCGCATCGACCAGGCCTACGGCGACCGCAACCTCGTCTGCTCCTGCCCGCCCCCCGAGGCGTTCGAGGACTGAGGGCCGGGGACCGGGCCCCCGCCGGGACGGATATGTGATCTTGGTGGGGGTTTCGGGGTGTCGTCGCGGGACGCGGGGGCGCCGGGTCGCTAGTCTCTGTGCGGACTTCCACGAACCCCAGAGGGCAGGGGCCGATGAGCGAGTTGCCGGACGAGACGGCCGACCCGGCGCGGATGTGCGACGAGGCCCGCGGCCTCGCCGAGGGCGGCGCCGCCGGGCAGGCGGCGCTGCTGTTCGAGAAGGTGCTCGCCATGGGCGAGACGCCGGTGCGGGCGCGGGCCGCGCTCGGCCTCGCCGTCGTCCTCGACGACGCCGGCGAGGTGGAGCGGGCCCGGGAGGCCGACGGCGTCGCGATCGCCACCGGCGACCCCGAGTACGGGCCGCGCGCCGCCTACCACCTGGCGCTCACCCACGAGCGGGCCGGCGAGCCGGAGCGGGCCGCGCCCGCCTGGCGCGCCGTGGTCGGCTTCGGCAACCCCGCCTACCTGCCGCCCGCGCACCTGGCGCTGGCCCGGATCGCCGACGACGGCGGCGACTTCGACGCCGCGCGCGAGCACTGGGAGGCCGCGGTCGCGACCGGCGACGCCGAGTACGGGCCGCTCGCCGCGCACGACCTCGCGCAGCGGCTGCTCGAGCGCGGCGACCCGGCGCGGGCGCAGAAGACGCTGGCCGCCGGGCTGCGGCTGATCGACCGCGACGCCGCCCCGTACGCCTACGCGCGGCTCGCCGTCGCGCTCGGCATCTCCTACCTCGACCAGGCGATCGGCGCGTTCGGCGCGGCGCTGGCGGCGGAGCCCGCCGACCCGGAGACCGGGCCGCTGGCCACCGAGCTGCTGGCGCGGACGCTGCCGCTGCGCGGGCGCGGCGGCGAGGCCGGGGAGGTGTGGCGGCGCGGGCTCGCCGAACCGGGCACCGCGCCGCAGGTGCGGGCCAGGCTGCGCCGCGACTTCGGCGAGGACGACGGCGACGCCGACCTGTGGTGGGAGCCGGTCGTCGAGCAGGCCGTGTCGGAGGGCACGCTCCCGGCGCTCGCCGGGGAGGCGTTCGGCGCCCTCGACCACATGTACGCGCTGCTGGCCGTCCGGTACGCCGAGCGGCGGGGCGACGAGGCGCACGCGGTGCTCGGCGGGGCGGTCCGCGTCCCCGACGGCTACCCGTGGGGTCCGCTGCTGCACGAGAGCTTCGCCGAGCGGCTGCGCCTGGCGACGGGCGCGCCCGTCCCGGAGTGGCCGGACGGCTAGCCGGGGGAGCGGGCCGGGCGGCTAGTCCGCGATGGCGCGCTCCGCGACCACCTTGGTGATGCGGGCGCGGACGAGGTACTCCGTGGGGACGGCGTTGCGCGCCCCGAACTCGGCGCCGCGCTCGGCGCCCATGTAGCGGCCGCCGATGAGCGTGGCCCAGTGCCGCATCTCGTCCAGGTCCTCGATCAGGGCGGCCTCCGCCTGGATCTGCACGTACGAGAACGGCGGGGTCTGGTCGTCCACGCAGACCGACAGGCGCGGGTCGCGGGCCAGGGCGCGGCCCTTGACGCTGTGCCGGCTCGTGTTGAACAGCAGGTCGTCCCCGTCGAGGACGAACCAGATCGGTGTGACGTGCGGCGTCCCGTCCTTGCGGATGACGCCGGCCTTGCCGGTGCGGGTGCCCTCGCTCACGAACGCGCGCCACTCGCCGTCTGTCATCTTCTCCATGCGCCCAGTCTGCCGCAGAGATCATCTGGCGCGGCCGTTACGGTGGTCGCATGGAGGTCACGACGGCGCACGGGCCCGCCGAGGTGGTGCTGGACGAGGTGCGGGACGCCGCGTTCCTGCTGGTCCTGACGCACGGGTCCAACGGGAGCGTGGACGCCCCCGACCTGCTCGCCGTCCGCGAGGCCGCGCTCGGGCTCGGCGGCGCCGTCGCGCGGGTGACGCAGCCGTTCCGTTTCGCGGGCCGCCGGGCGCCCGGCGCGCCGGCCAGGCAGGACGAGGCGTGGCTGGAGATCGTCGGGCCGCTGCGGGAGCGGTTCGCGGGCGTCCCGCTCGTGCAGGGCGGCCGCAGCAACGGCGCGCGGGTGGCGTGCCGGACGGCGACGGCGGCCGGCGCGGCCGGGGTGGTGGCGCTGGCGTTCCCGCTCCACCCGCCCGGCAAGCCGGAGAAGACGCGGGTGGGGGAGTTGCGCGCGGCCGGCGTCGAGGTCCTCGTCGTCAACGGCGACCGCGACCCGTTCGGCGTGCCGGACGCGGCCGACGCGGCGCACGTCGTGGTCCTGGCGGGGGAGCGGCACGACCTGAACAAGGATCCCGGTGCGGTCGGCCGGGCGGTCGAGCCGTGGCTGCGCAAGTGGGCGTCGCGCTGACCGGTGCCGGACACGCGAACGGCCCGTCCGGTGCGGACGGGCCGGGAGTGACGGCTCGATCCGGGCCCGGTGCGGGCCCGGAGGGCGAGGGCGGGTGGGCGTTGCCCCGAGGATGATCACCCGCTTGGACTAGTCCCCCGTGGAGACCGGTCAAGCGGCCGACGGCGCCTGCAGGTCGGTCGGCCGGTGCGGTGCGATGACTCCCCCGTCGGGCAGCAGCTCACCGGTGTCCTCGAAGAGCACGACGCCGTTGCACAGCAGGCTCCACCCCTGCTCGGGGTGCGCGGCCAGCGTGCGGGCTGCGTCGCGGTCGGGTGCGTTGTGCGAGGGACAGGGCGGCTGGTGCGGGCACATGGCGTGCCTCCGGTCTCAACTACTGGTCGGTGGTGGTGCTTTCCTTTATGACGCACCCCAGTGTGGAGTGGTTCGCCCGGACCGGCTATAGCCCGTTGGGACGGTTGTCCTTTGGTACCGGAGTACCGGTCGGGTGTGATCACCCTCACTCCGAGGTGTCAGGCATAGGGTCTCTCCCGCGCGATAACGGACGAAGAACGACACGCCGCCGGGAGCGAAACCCCTACGATGTCGGCGGGGAACGCCCTGAGGGCGTTGGGGGGAGTGAGGCCGATGCGGGTCGCGTTGTCCGTCGCGTGCTTCGACGACGCGCTTTTCCCTGATACGGGGAGGGCCGTGACCGTCCTTTTGGAACGCCTGGGGCATGAGGTGGTATTCCCGCCCGGGCAGACCTGCTGCGGGCAGATCCACTGGGCGGCCGGCTACCACCGGGAGGCCGCCGGCCTCGCCCGCGCGTACGCGGCCGCGTTCGAGGGCGGGGACGTCGTGGTGGCGCCGTCGGCGTCCTGCGCGGCCGCCGTCCGGGCCGACTACCCGCGGATCGCGCGGGCGGCCCGCGACCCCGGTCTCGCCCGCGCCGCCGAGGGCCTGGCCGTCTACGAGCTGACCGAGTTCCTCGTCGACGTCCTCGGCGTCACCGATGTCGGCGCCTACTTCCCGCACCGGGTCACCTACCACCCGTCGTGCCGGTCGCTGCGGTCGCTGGAGGTCGGCGACCGGCCGCTGCGGCTGCTGCGCGCGGTGAAGGGCCTGGACCTGGCCGAGTTACCGGCCGCGGAGGAGTGCTGCGGGTTCGGCGGCGCGTTCGCGATGAAGAACGCGGACGTGTCGGTCGCGATGGTCGCCGACAAGATCCGGCACGTCCGCGGCACGGGAGCGGACGTGGTGTGCGCGGTCGACGACTCCTGCCTCGCCCACATCGGCGGGGCCCTGTCGCGGCTGCGCGCCGGGGTGCGGACCATGCACCTGGCCGAGATCCTCGCCGCGACGGGGGCCTCGTGACCGGCGGAGCGGCCGGCGGCGTGACCGGCGGGGCGACCGGCACCGCGCCGGGTGGGCCGGTCCCGCTCCCGATGCCGAAGTTCGCCGCCGCCGCGCGGCCCGCGCTGGCCGACACCGGCCTGCGCCGGAGCCTGCGCGGCGCGACCGCGCGGCTGCGGGGGCGGGCGGCCGCGGCCGCCGCCGAGCCCGCCGACTGGGAGGACCTGCGCGAGGCCGGCCGCGCCATCGGCGAGGAGGCGCTGCTCAACCTCGACGTCCACCTGGAGGACCTGGAGCGCGCCGTCACCGAGGCGGGCGGCACCGTGCACTGGGCGGCGGACGCGGCCGAGGCGCGCCGCGTCGTCACGGGCCTGGTCCGGGCGTCGGGGGCGGGGGAGGTGCTGAAGGCGGCGTCGCTGACGCTCCGGGAGATCGGCCTGGACCGCGCGCTGGCCCGCGCGGGCGTGGCCGTCCAGGAGACCGCGCTCGGCGACCTGGCCGTCCGGCTCGGCGAGGACGAGCCGTCCCATCCGCTGTCTCCGGCCGCGCACCGCGACCGCGCCCAGGTCGCCGAGCTGTTCCGGCGCGGGATGCCCGCCGCCGGCGCCGACCTGCCCGACGACCCCGAGGCCCTCGCCGGCGCGGCCCGCGCCCACCTGCGCGACCGGTTCCTGCGCGCCCGCGTCGCGGTGACCGGGGCGAACTTCCTGGTGGCCGAGACGGGCACGGCAGTGGTGGTCGAGTCCGAGGGCAACGCGCGGATGTGCCTGACGCTCCCGGACACGCTGATCTGCGTCGCGGGCATCGACAAGGTCGTTCCGACGTGGGATGACATGGAGGTGTTCCTCCAGCTGCTGCCGCGGTCGTCGACCGGCGACCGGATGACGCCGTACGTGTCGTCGTGGACGGGGGTGACGCCGGGCGACGGGCCGCGCGCGTTCCACCTCGTCCTGCTCGACAACGGCCGCACGCGGGCCCTGGCCGACGAGGTCGGGCGGGCCGCGCTGCGCTGCGTCGGCTGCTCGGCGTGCCTGAACGTCTGCCCCGTCTACGAGCGGACGGGCGGCCGCCCGTACGGACCGGTTCACCAGGGCCCGATCGGCGCGATCCTCACCCCGCAGCTGCGCGGCGTGGAGAGCGCGGCCATGGCGTCGCTGCCGTACGCGTCCACGCTGTGCGGGGCCTGCGCGGACGTCTGCCCGGTGAAGATCGACATCCCGGACGTGCTGGTCCACCTGCGCGGCCTGGTCGTCGACTCGCGCCGCCGGCGGCCCGTCCCGCCGCCGGAGATGGTGCTGATGCGGGGCCTGGCGTGGACGATGGGCGACCCGCGCCGGCACGAGGCCGTGCTGCGGCGCGGCACCCGGTGGGCGCGGCTGCTGTCGCGCGGCGGGCGGATCCGCCGCCTGCCGGGGCTGCTCGGCGCGTGGACGGAGGCCCGCGACCTGCCGGCGCCGCCGGCGGAGAGCTTCCGCGCCTGGTGGGACAGGACGCGGGCATGACCGCGCGGGAGGAGATGCTGCGCCGGGTGCGCGAGGCGCTCGGCGGGTCGCGGGGCGCGCACCCGCCGGTGCCGCGCGGCTACGCGCGCCGGCTGACCGGGCCGCAGGCCGCGACGCGGGCGGACGTCGTGGCGCTGTTCACCGAGCGGGTCGCCGACAACCGGGCCGCGGTGCGGCACGTCGGCGCCGACGAGCTCGGCACCGCGGTGGCCGCCGCGCTGTGGGGGCGGGAGGCCAAGCGGATCGCCGTCCCGGCGGACCTGCCGTTCGGGTGGCTCGCGGAGCTGGACGGGGTGCGGGCGCTGGCCGACACCCCGGCGCTCGACCTGGACGCCCTCGCCGCCGTCGACGGCGTAGTGACCGGCTGCGCGGCGGCGGTGGCGCAGACGGGCACGGTGGTGCTGGACGGCGGCCGCGCGCAGGGCAGGCGGGCGCTCACCCTGGTGCCGGGCTACCACCTGTGCGTCGTCCACGCCGACCAGATCGTCGGAACGGTCCCGGAGGCCGTCACCCGGCTGGACCCGGCGCGGCCGCTCACCTGGATCAGCGGCCCGTCCGCCACCCACGGCGTCGAGGGGGTCCGGGCGGAGGGCGTGCACGGCCCGCTGCACCTGGAGGTCCTCGTCGTCGAGGACTGACCGGACCCCGCTCAGCGCACCCCGGCGATGATGAGGTCGAGGCCGGCGGTGAAGCGGGCGTCCCAGTCGACGACGCGGTCGGCGCCGTCCTCGTTGGTGCCGCGCACCTCCAGGGCGGTGTGGCCGATCACGTAGCCGAGCAGCGTGTGCGCGGCGACGGCGGCGGTGTCCTCGGCGACGCCGCCGCTTCGCATGACCTCGCGCAGGGACGCGACCGTGGCGGTGAGCGCGGCGGGGTTGCGGCGGGTGACGACGAGGGGGAGGACCCCGGCGTGGGCGATCAGCCTGTCCCGGTAGCCGGCGGCCCACCGGCGCAGGGCGTCCTGCCAGCGGCCCGCGGAGGCGCCGCCGGAGGTGTCGGCGGGGGCGGCGGCGACGTGCGCGACGAGGCCGTCGAGGAGCTGCTCCTTGCCGCGGGGGAGGTGGTGGTAGATCGCCATCGCCTCGACCTCCAGCGCGTCGCCGAGGCGGCGCATCGTGAGGCGGCCGAGTCCCTGGCCGTCCACGATCCGCAGGGCGGCCTCGATGATCCGCTCGGTGGACAGGGGGGCGCGGTGCTGGGCGTTGATGCTGGGCTGCCGGACCATGAGCAGTGACCTTACTACGTAAAGGCGCGCGGCCGGGTGTCCGCCGCGCCGACACGCCGGAACCCCCGAGTACGCTTACCTGGATCGGACAGTCGGATCGTCGAGGGAGTACCACCATGCCGCTGGGCCGCCGGGTGAGCAAGGACGTCGCGGAGCCGTACGAGGCCGACCAGCGGCTGGCCGCCGAGTACGAGGACAGGCTCGCGGCGGCCGGCGACGCGGAGCGGGAGCTGCGGGACGCGCAGGCCGCGGGCGCGGCCGGGCCGGAGCTGCGCGCGCTCACGGTCGCGTTCGACAAGGCGATGACCGCCGTGCTCGCCGCCGCGGAGGCGTCCGAGCGGGTCGCGATGGGCCCGAAGGTGTACGCGGGCGCCGGGCAGGACGCCAAGACGCGCCGCGCCGCCGAGATCGCCTACCGCAAGGCCAAGGCGCGCCCGGCGGTGCGCCCGTGGACCGACGAGGTCGACCGGCTGCGCACCGCCCGCGAGGCGCACCGGCTGAGCTTCAAGACGGTGCCCGCCGCGCTCGGCTGAGGTCCCGGACCACGTGTGACGACACAGCGTCACCGGGTGGCACCCGCCACCGAACTTTGAGAGTCTGCCCTCTCGGGGAACGCCGGGGCGCCCCCCGCCGCCATAGCGTGCGCGCGGACGCGTCCCGGCGGAGAGGGCACACGGTGCTCTGGACGTTGGGGGATGTCACGTGGAGCGCACGCCGCCGGACCGGTGCCGCGTACTCGAGTCCTACCAGGACGGCGTCACGGCGATCCGCGCGCTGGCGGAGCGCGCCGGCGACTGGGACCTGCCGACGCCCTGCGCCGACTGGCGGCTGATCGACCTGGCGGGGCATCTGCGCTGCGTCGCGGAGAACTTCCTGGAGTACCTGCAGGACGCGCCCGAC
Source organism: Actinomadura geliboluensis (assembly GCF_043197915.1). Classification (NCBI taxonomy): domain Bacteria; kingdom Bacillati; phylum Actinomycetota; class Actinomycetes; order Streptosporangiales; family Thermomonosporaceae; genus Actinomadura; species Actinomadura geliboluensis. Next base: position 343,417 of record NZ_JBICUA010000012.1, read on the forward strand.
AGCCGGCTGGCGACGCTGTTCGCGCAGGAGGCGGCGACGGCGGTGCTCATCCGGCAGCAGGCGCGGCAGAACGCGGCCGAGCTGGCGGTGCTGCCGCCGGAGCCGGGCCCCGACCGGATCATCTCGTTCGGGGTGTCGGCCGGCGCGTACGCCGACCTGATGCCGGACATGTGGGACCGCACCCATCTGATCTACCGGGGCACCAAGTACACCGTCGGCGACCACGCGGGCGCGGCGTGCGTCGAGTGGCACCTGCACGCCTGGGACATGGCCCGCGCGATCGGCGCGGACTACCGGCCGCGTGACCCGGACCTGCTGGTGTCGGCGTGGCACTGGGGCGTCCCGCACCTGCCGCTGGAGCCGGGCGACGCGTGGGAGGCGGTGCTGCGCTCCTCGGGCCGGTCGCCGCGCTGGCCGGAGCCCGACGACCGGCCCGGACGGCCGCGGCCCCGGCGGGCGGCCCGTCAGACGCCGTCCGGCCGCCCCGGCCGGGCCCGCAGGTAGACCAGCCACGTGAGCGCGCAGCACACGGCGTAGAAGGCGATGAACGACAGGTAGGCGCCGTCGCCGGTGCCGTAGGTCAGGAACGACTGCCGGAAGGCGATGTTGACCAGGACGCCGCCGAACGCGCCGACGGCGCCCGCGATCCCGATCAGCGCGCCGGACAGCCGGCGCGCCTCCTGCTCGGCCGCCGCCGCGCTCGCCGCGCCGGCGTCCGCCGCCGCCCGGGCCCGGGCGCGGAAGATGGCGGGGATCATCTTGTAGGTCGAGCCGTTGCCGACGCCGCTGAGCGCGAACAGCAGGACGAAGGCGACGAAGAACAGCGGCAGCGAGCCGCGCAGCGACGCGGCCAGCACGAGCCCGGCGGCGCCGGCCATCGCGGTGAACGTCCAGAAGGTGACGGCGGCGCCGCCGAGCCGGTCGGCGAGCCGGCCGCCGGCGGGGCGCAGCAGCGAGCCGAGCGCCGGGCCGAGGAAGGTCACGCAGGCGGCCTTGACGGGGGTGTCGAAGTCGGCGGCGAACTGCACCTGCAGGACCTGCCCGAACGCGAAGCCGAACCCGATGAACGACCCGAACGTGCCGATGTAGAGCACCGACATGATCCAGGTGTGCGGGTCCCTGGAGACGTCCCGCATCGCCCGCCGGTCGTTGCGGGCGTGCGCCAGGTTGTCCATCCGGAACCAGGCGCCGAGGGCGGCCAGCACGATGAGCGGGATGTAGACGCCGGCGACGAGGCCGGGGCTGTCCTTGCCCGCGGTGGCGAGGACGAGCAGCCCGACGAGCTGGACGACGGCGACGCCGAGGTTGCCGCCGCCGGCGTTGACGCCGAGCGCCCAGCCCTTGAGGCGCTGCGGGTAGAAGGCGTTGATGTTGGCCATCGAGGACGCGAAGTTGCCGCCGCCGACGCCCGCGACGGCGGCGAGCAGCAGCAGCGTGGTGAACGAGACGCCCGGCTTGACCAGGAACGCTGCCAGCACCGCCGGGACGAGCAGCAGCGCCGCGCTGAACACCGTCCAGTTGCGGCCGCCGAACCGGGCGACGGCGAAGGTGTAGGGCAGCCGCAGCGCCGCGCCGACGAGGGCGGGGACGGCGGTGAGGGTGAACTTGCCGGCCGCGTCGACGCCGTAGCCGGGGCCGAGGAACAGCACCAGCACCGACCACAGCGTCCACACCGAGAACCCGATGTGCTCGGAGAAGATCGAGTAGGCGAGGTTGCGGCGGGCGACGCGCGCGCCGCGGGCCGTCCAGAAGGCGGGGTCCTCGGGCCGCCAGTCCTCGATCCAGCGGCCCTTCGGCGGGTGGGCGCGGTCGCCGCGCGGGGTCCGGGTGGTGACGGTCATGGAGCGGTCTCCTCGGTTCGGGTCGGATTCCCGACCGTAGGAAGACGGGGTTTCGGGCGCGTGTGACCGGTCATACGCCGGTGATAACTCCGTCGCACAGCGCGTCCCCGCCGGCTGTGAGGCGCGGGGTAGACCCGGGCGGTGCCGGGTAGGCAGTGATCGCGGTGCGGCGGGGGAAACGGAGACGAGACCGATGGCGACCTGTGAAGTGTGCGGCAACGACTACGCGATGGCCTTCGAGGTGCACGCGCAGGGCGAGGTGCACACGTTCGACTCGTTCGAGTGCGCGGTCACGAAGATGGCGCCGATCTGCGAGCACTGCCAGTGCCGCATCATGGGGCACGGGGTGGAGGTGGGCGGGCACTTCTACTGCTGCGCGCACTGCGCCCGCGCCGTGGACCCGGACGGCGCCCGGCAGATCAAGGACGCGGTCCCGGCGTGACCGCCCGGCCGCGCGGGGGTGCGCGGCCGGCCGGTGCGGGCAGGCGGCCCTGGCCCGGCCGGGCCAGGGCAGGGCAGGTGCGGCCGGGCCGGGTGCCGCCGGGCCGGGTGCGGGCCGGTCAGATGCGGGCCGGTCAGATGCGGGCCGGTCAGATGCGGGCCGCGCCGAACGGCTGCTCGCGGCCGTCCTCCAGGTAGACGGCGCGGCCGTCGGCCATGGCCCGCAGGCTGGGGTCCATCCGGCGGGAGACGTGCGGCGGCGCCAGCTCGGGGACCTTTTCCGGCGCGACCAGGACGTGGTCGGACAGCTCCTCGGGCGGCAGCCTGATCGCGGCGATCTCCGCGCCGGTGATGGTGCCGCCGAAGACGAACACGTTGACGGCGTCGACGCCGTCGTCGCGGGGCGAGCCCCAGTCGACGCACGCCAGGCCGTCCAGGCGGGGGACGAGGCCGAGTTCCTCCTCGCACTCGCGGACGCACGCCGACAGCGGGGACTCGTCGGCCTCGATGACCCCGCCGGGGAGATACCAGCCCTCGCTGTAGGTGGGCTTGACCAGCAGGACCCGCCCGAGGTCGTCCAGGAGGAGGGCCGCCGCGGCGCCGCGGGCGCGCGGCAGGGAGGCGTAGTAAGCAAGGTCGGGCATGTACCGAGGTTAGGCGTGATCACCGTGGGGCGATCGGGGCGGGGCGGCGGCGGGGGCCGCATCCCTCCGTGAGATCACCGGGCCGCCGCGAATCCGTTCGATAACGCGGCAAAATACGACGAATAGGGCATGACAGGGTTCGACAACGCTTGACACGCGTTCGTCAAGGCTCCGCGAGGCGCGTCCGCGCCGCGAACCCCGCGCCGCTGACCTCGGCGGACGCGGCGCGCGGGTGTGAAGGGCATTTAACACCGGGGTCACACCGGGGACTCGGCCGCGAAACGGCGCCCGCCAAGCCTCGGCAGCATGAACGCGACTCCGACGCACTGCCCCTACTGCGCCCTGCAGTGCGGCATGACCCTGAGCGGGACCGGGCGCGGCGGCGTCCAGGTGGCGCCGCGGGACGACGTGCCCGCCAACCGCGGCGGGCTGTGCCAGAAGGGCTGGACGGCCGCGGAGCTGCTCACCGTCCCCGACCGGCTGACCACGCCGCTGATGCGGCGCGGCAAGGGCGCGCCGCTGCGGCCCTGCGGCTGGGACGAGGCGCTCGACCGCGTCGCCGGCGAGGCCGCCCGGCTCCGCGCGCTGCACGGCCCGGATGCCGTCGCGGTCTTCGGCGGCGGCGGGTTGACGAACGAGAAGGCGTACCAGCTCGGCAAGTTCGCCCGCGTCGCGCTCGGCACGTCCCAGATCGACTACAACGGCCGGTTCTGCATGTCGTCGGCCGCGGCGGCGTCCGGCCGGGCGTTCGGGCTGGACCGCGGGCTGCCGGGCCCGGTCACGGACCTGGCCGTGTCCGGCGCCGTCCTGCTCGCGGGCGCGAACCCCGCCGAGACGATGCCGCCGTTCATGCGGCACCTGGCCGAGATGCGCGACGGCGGCGGGGCCCTCATCGTCGTGGATCCCCGCCGCACCGCGACCGCCCGGCAGGCGGACCTGCACCTGCAGCCGGTGCCCGGCACCGACGCCGCGCTGGCCTGCGGGCTGCTGCACCTCGCGCTCGCCGAGGGGCTCGCCGACGACGGCTACATCGCCGCGCGCACGACCGGGTTCGAGGCCGTCCGGACCGCCGCCAACGCCTACTGGCCGGACCGCGTCGAGCGGATCACCGGCGTCCCCGTCCCGGCGATGCGGGAGGCCGTCCGGCTGCTGGCCCGCGCGCCGCGCGCGCACGTGCTGACCGGGCGGGGAGCCGAGCAGCACGCGCGCGGCACCGACATCGTCACCGCCTTCATCAACCTGGCGCTCGCGCTCGGCCTGCCCGGCCGCGAGGGCTCCGGGTACGGGTGCATCACCGGGCAGGGCAACGGGCAGGGCGGGCGCGAGCACGGGCAGAAGGCCGACCAGCTCCCCGGCTACCGCAAGATCGACGACCCGGCGGCCCGCGCGCACGTCGCCCGGGTCTGGGGGATCGACCCGGCCGACCTGCCGGGCCCTGGCCGGTCGGCGTACGAGCTGCTGTCGGCGCTCGGCACCGCGGGCGGCCCGAGGGCGCTGCTGCTGTTCGGGTCGAACCCCGTGGTGTCGGCGCCGCGCGCCGCGCACGTGCAGGACCGGCTCGACGCCCTGGACCTGCTGGTGGTCGCCGACTTCGTGCCGTCGGAGACGGCGCGGCGCGCCGACGTGGTGCTGCCCGCCGCGCAGTGGGCGGAGGAGTCGGGCACGATGACGAATCTGGAGGGCCGGGTGCTGCGCCGCCGCCGTGCCGTCCGCCCGCCGGCCGGCGCCCGCACCGACCTGGAGATCGTCGCGGCGCTCGCGGAGCGGCTGAAGGCGCCGGGGGAGTGGAGCGGCGACCCGGAGGAGGTGTTCGGCGAGCTGCGCCGCGCCAGCGCGGGCGGCGCCGCCGACTACGCCGGCATCAGCTACGCGCGGATCGAGGCCGAGGGCGGGGTGTTCTGGCCCTGCCCGGCCCCGGACCACCCCGGCACGCCCCGACCCTTCCTGGACCGCTTCCCCACACCGGACGGGCGCGCCCGGTTCGTCCCCGTCGAGCACCACGGCCCCGCCGAGGACGTCGACGCCGAGCACCCCGTGTACCTGACGACCGGGCGGGTCCTCGCCCAGTACCAGTCGGGCGCGCAGACCAGGCGCGTCCATGCCCTGGCCGAGGCCGCGCCGGGCCCGTTCGCCGAACTGCACCCTGACCTGGCCGCGCGCCTGGGAGTCGAGGACGGGGCCGAGGTCCGGCTGGAGAGCCGCCGCGGCGCCGTGACCGTCCGGGCGCGGCTCACCGACGCGATCCGCGACGACACCGTCTTCGTCCCGTTCCACTGGGCGGGGGAGGAGCGGGTGAACCTGCTGACCAACCCCGCCCTCGACCCGGTGTCGCGGATGCCGGAGTTCAAGGTCTGCGCCGTCCGCGTCACCGCGGGCGTGAGCGCCTTTTAACACGGCGGTGACAAAGGGGACCCCGCCGCGAAACCGCCCGAACGGAGGATTCCGACCATGACCACGACACCCGAAGCGACGATCACCAGGGACCCGGCGGGCCGCGGGACGGCCCGCTGGTTCGACATCTGCTCCTACGCCGACCTGATCCCCGAGCGCGGGGTCTGCGCGATGGTGGACGGCGTCCAGGTGGCGGTCTTCCGGGTCTACGACGGCGCCCTGTACGCGCTGTCGAACCTCGACCCGTTCAGCGGCGCCTACGTGCTGTCGCGCGGGATCCTCGGCACCCGCGACGGGACGCCGACGGTCGCCTCCCCCATGTACAAGCAGGTGTTCGACCTGCGGACGGGGGCGTGCCTGGACGATCCGCGGGTGGCGCTGCCGGCGTTCCCGGTGCGGCGCGCCGGGGACCGGGTGGAGGTGGCGCTCACCGATGAGCACCGCCAGTGAGGCCGCGGCCGGCCGCACCGGCCCGCTGGCCGGGTTCGCCGTCGGGGTGACCGCGGCCCGCCGGCACGAGGAGCTCGCGACGCTGCTGGAGCGGCGCGGGGCCCGGGTCGTGGCCGCGCCCGCCATCCGGCTCGTCCCGCTCGCCGACGACGCCGAGCTGCTGGAGGCGACCCGCGCGGTCGCCGCCGGCCCGCTCGACCACCTGGTCGTCACGACCGGGATCGGGTTCCGGGCGTGGCTGGAGGCGGCGGACGGGCACGGGCTGCGGGACGCGCTCGTCGCGAGCCTCGCCGGGGCGGGGATCGTGGCCCGCGGCCCGAAGGCGCGCGGCGCGATCCGGTCGGAGGGGCTGCGGGAGGAGTGGTCGCCGGCGTCGGAGGGCTGCGCGGAGGTCGCCGCGCACCTGCTGGCGCGGGACCTGGCCGGCGCGCGGGTCGCCGTGCAGCTGTACGGGGAGCGGCAGCCGGAGCTGACCGGGGCGCTGCGCGCCGCCGGCGCCGAGGTGATCGAGGTCCCGGTGTACCGGTGGTCGCGGGTCGACGACCCGACGCCGCTGCGCCGGCTCGCCGGGCAGGCCGTCGCGGGCACGGTCGACGCGATCACCTTCACCAGCGCGCCCGCGGTCGCCGCGACGCTCGCCGTCGCCGCCGAGGACGGGCTGGAGGACGCCCTGCTGGAGGCCATGCGCGGCCCCGTCGTCGCGGCGTGCGTCGGGCCGGTCACCGCGCGGGCGCTCACCGACCGCGGCGTGCCGACCGTCCAGCCGGAGCGGGCCCGGCTCGGCGCGCTCGTGCGGGCGCTGGTCACCGACCTGCCGCGGCGCCGGTCGCGGCGGCTGTCGGTGCGCGGCGCGTCGCTGGAGCTGCGCGGGCACGCCGTCGTGCTGGACGGGCAGCTGCGGCCGATCGCGCCGGCGCCGATGGCGATCCTGCGGGCGCTGGCGCGGCGCCCCGGCCATGTGGTGTCGCGGGCGGAGCTGTGCGGCGCGCTGCCGAGCCGCCCGGCCGGCAACGGCGCGGCCCGGGGCCGGGACGCGCGCCCGCAGGCCGACGAGCACGCGGTCGAGATGGCGGTGGCGCGGCTGCGCCGCGGCCTCGGCCGCCCGGGGATCGTGGAGACGGTCGTCAAGCGCGGCTACCGGCTGGCGTGCGATCCGCGGCCCGCCGGCCGGCTCGCGGCGGGCGCCGGTGGCTGAGCCGGCGCTGCTGGCCGTCGCGCACGGCACCCGGGACCCGGCCGGGCCCGCCGCGGTCCGGGAGCTGCTGGCCCGGGTGCGGGCGATGCGGCCGGGCCTGCGGGTCGCCGAGGCCTACGGCGAGCTGGCGGAGCCGTCGCTGGAGGACGCCGCCGCCGCGCTCGGCGGCGGCCCGGTGGTCGTGGTGCCGCTGCTGCTGGCGCGCGGCCACCACGCGCTAGCCGACTTCCCGGGGCGCGCGGCGCGGCTGCTGCCCGGCGCGGTGGCGTCCCGGCCGCTCGGCCCGGACCCGCTGCTGGCGCACGCCCTCGCCGACCGCCTGACCGGCGGCCGGTCCCCGACCCGGATCCCGCCGCGCCCGGACGCCGTCGTCCTCGGCGCGGCGGGATCCGCCGACCCGGCCGGCATCGCCGACGCCCGGGAGGCCGCCCGGCTGCTGGCGCGGCGGCTGGGCCGGCCCGTCCGGCACGGGTTCGTCGCCGCCGGCGGGCCCGTGCTGGACGAGGTCGTGGCGGACCTGCGCCGCGGCGGGGCCCGCCGGGTCGCCGTGGCGTCCTACCTGCTGGCCCCGGGCCGGTTCCACGACCGGGCCGCGGCCTGCGGCGCCGATGTCACGGCGCCGCCGATCGGCGCGCACCCGGCCGCGGCGCGGCTGGTGCTGCGCCGCTACGACGAGGCCCGGTCGGGGGCGGCGGCGCCGGTGCGGGCGTCCGCGTCCTGACCGGCGAACCGGTCGTCGTGGTGGGCGAGGACCCGCAGCAGCATGTCCCTGAACAGCGCGCGCTCCTGCGGTGACAGCGGCGCGAACAGGGCCTCGTTGAGGCGGACGCGGGCGTCCAGGCCCGCGCCGAGGAACAGCCGCCCGGCCTCGGTGACCTCCAGCGCGTACCGGCGCCGGTCCTCGGGGTCGCGGCGGCGCTCCAGGTGGCCGGCCTCCTCCAGGGCGTCCACGATGCCGACCAGGTCGCCGGCGTCCATCCGCAGCCGCTCGGCGACGGCCCGCTGCGACAGCGGCCCGGAGCGCGCCACGCACCACAGGACGAGCAGGTGCGGGAGCCGGGGCTGGCCGGGGAGCATGCGGGCGGCGGTGCGCCGGACGAGCCGCACCATCTCGAACATCAGGTAGCTGGGCGACTCGAACATCGGGTCGGACTGGTCCGTCACGTCCGGCTCCTCGGAATTGCTTGGGACGACCTATCTCTCTTGACGTGAGAGATAGGGTACTCCTACCGTTGGAGGGCCCAAAAGGTGGGTGTGCGTGCTCCATGCGGAGGGAGGCCCCATGCCGGACGGGGGACCCGCCGTCGAGGTCGACGGCCTGATCAAGAGGTTCGGCGAGGTGGAGGCCGTGCGGGGGATCGACTTCGCCGTGCGGCCGGGGGAGATCTTCGGTTTCCTCGGCCCGAACGGCGCCGGCAAGTCCACCACGATCAACATGCTCTGCACGCTGCTGCGGCCGACCGCGGGCCACGCGCGCGTGGCCGGGTACGACGTCGCCGCCGAACGCGACAGCGTGCGCCGCAACATCGGGCTGGTGTTCCAGGACCCCACCCTCGACGGCTACCTGTCGGGGGAGCAGAACCTGCGCTTCCACGCCGAACTGTACGGGGTGCCCCGCTCGGTGACCGGCGACCGCATCCGGCAGGTGCTGGAGATGGTCAACCTGTGGGACCGGCGCGGCGACCTGGTGCAGACCTTCTCCGGCGGCATGAAGCGGCGCCTGGAGATCGCGCGCGGCCTGCTGCACTCGCCGCGGGTGCTGTTCCTGGACGAGCCGACCGTCGGCCTGGACCCGCAGACCCGGGCGTCGATCTGGGAGTACATCCGGCAGCTGCAGGCGGCCGAGGAGATCACGATCTTCATGACGACGCACTACATGGACGAAGCCGAGTTCTGCGAGCGCATCGCGATCATGGACTCCGGGCGGATCGTCGCGCTCGACACCCCGGAGGCGCTCAAGGCGGGCGTCGGCGAGGACCGGGTCCGCATCCAGACCGCCGACGACGCGGCCGCGATCGCCGCGATCCGGGAGCGGTTCGGCCTGTCCGCCGTCGTGTCGGAGGGCGCGGTGACCTTCTCGGTGGCCGCCGGGGAGGCGTTCGTGCCCCGGCTGTTCGCCGAGCTGGGCGTCCCGATCCGCTCGGTGAACGTCGCGCGGCCGTCGCTGGACGATGTGTTCATGTCCTTCACCGGGTCCACGATCCGGGACGCCGAGGCCACGGGGAGCGACCGGATGCGGATGGCGATGCGCGCGGCGAGGAGATGACGATGGGGAGCACGGCGGAGCCGGCGGCGGCCGCCGAGGTCGTCCGGGTGCGGGTGCCCGAGCGCGGCCTGCGGCAGGACCTGCGGGCCGTGAAGATCGTCCTGCACCGGGAGCTGATCCGGTTCTGGCGGGACAAGCTGCGGATGGTGTCCGGGCTCGTCCAGCCGGTGCTGTGGCTGCTGGTCATGGGCACCGGCCTGTCCAACCTGGTGACCAGCGGCGGCGGCCCGGCCGGCGCCGTCGACCTGAAGACCTTCATCTACCCCGGCGTGTGCGCGATGTCGGTGATGTTCACCGCGATGTTCTCCGCCGGGTCGATCGTGTGGGACCGCGAGTTCGGGTTCCTGCGCGAGATGCTGGTCGCGCCCGTCAGCCGCAGCGCCATCGTGATCGGCAAGTGCGTCGGCGGCGCGCTCGTCGCGACGCTGCAGGGCGTGGTGATCGTGCTGCTCGCGCCGCTGGCCGGCGTCCCCTACGACCCGGTGCTGATGGCGCAGCTGGTCGGCCTGATGTTCATCGGGGCGTTCGCGCTCACCGGGTTCGGCGTGATGATGGCGGCGCGGATCACCCAGATGCAGGCGTTCTTCGGCGTCATGCAGATGGCGATGATGCCGATGATGTTCCTGTCGGGCGCGCTGTACCCGCTGAACGGCCTGCCGACCTGGCTGAGCGTCCTGACCCGCTTCAACCCGCTCACCTACGCGGTCGACCCGATGCGGCACGTCGTGTTCGCGCACCTGGACGTCTCGGACCGGCTGCTGCGCACCTTCGACCCCGGCGTCACCTGGGGCGGCTGGACGGTCCCCGTCTGGCTGGAGATCCTCATCGTCCTCGGGATGGGCCTCGGCCTGATGGCGGTCGCCATCCTGGAGTTCCGCCGCGCCGACTGAGAAGTCACCTCCGCGCCAGGCCGCGCTCCAGCATACTTGCCCTTGCGCACGAAGCGTGTTCGTTCGAATGCGGAGGGTAAGAGCGATCGTGGACGTGAACAGGGTGATGTGGCGGGGCGCCGCGGCGGCGGCCGCCGTCCTGGCGGCGGTGGCGGGCGCGGCGCTCGCGGACGGGCGGCCCCGGGCGGAGGCCGCGAGCGGCACGGCGCCCCGGGCCGGCGCGGCGGAGCTGCGGATCACGCGCTTCCTGGGCGAGCGGCGCCTCCCGCACATGATGAAGGTCGGCGGCACCACCTTCGGCGGCGTCTCGGGGATCGACCGCGACCCCCGCACCGGCACCTGGTACCTGATCTCCGACGACCGGTGGCGCTACGACCCGGCGCGCTTCTACACCGGCCGGCTCGACATCGACCCCGCCACCGGGAACTTCACCGGGGTGCGGGTCACGGGCGCGGTCACGCTCCGCCGCCCCGGCGGCGACCCCTACCCCGGCTTCGGCAAGCCCGGGTCGGCCGACCCCGAGACGATCCGCTTCGACCCCCGCAGCCGGCGGGTCCTGTGGGGCAGCGAGGGCGACCGGCCCGACGAGGGCCACCAGGGCATCCCGCTGTCGCAGATGTCGCTGAGCTGGGCGCGGACCGACGGGCGGTACGCGGGCGCGCTGCGCGTCCCGCCGGCGCTGCGGCTCACCGAGGAGCGCCGGGGGCCGCGCCGCAACTTCGGGTTCGAGGCGCTGACGTTCACCCCGCACGGCATCGCCGCGATGGTCGAGGGCCCCCGCTACGAGGACGGCGAGCCGCCGACCGTGCGGCACGGCGCCCTGACCCGGCTCACGCTGTGGGACCGAGCCGGGCGCGTCCGCGCCCAGTACGCCTACCCGGTCGACCGGCTCCCGGCCGCGCCGAAGCCGCCCACCGGCGTCACCGACAGCGGCGTGTCGGAGATCCTCGCCGTGGGCGGCCACCGGTTCCTGGCGCTGGAGCGGTCCTGGCTGGAGGGCGTCGGCTACAAGGTCCGGCTGTACGAGTTCGACGTGCGGGGCGCCACCGACGTGCTGCGCCGCGACTCCCTCGCCGGGGACGCCCCGTTCCGCCCGGTGCGCAAGCGGTTCGTCGCCGACCTCGGCGCGTTCGCGTCCCCGACGCAGAACCTGGAGGCGCTGGCGTGGGGGCCGCGGCTGAAGTCGGGGGAGTGCACCCTCGTCGCCGCCTCCGACGACAACTTCGACCAGCGGGAGATCACCGAGTTCCTGGCGTTCGCCGTCCGGGGCTGCTGACCCGGCCGGACATGCGTGAGGGCCCGCCGGACGGTGCGATCCGGCGGGCCCCCACGCGCCCATGGGAGAACGGGTCAGACGGCGAAGTCCAGCAGCGGGCGGGCGTTGCTGGGGTGCCGCAGCTTCGACAGCGACTCCTTCTCCAGCTGGCGGATCCGCTCGCGGGTCAGCCCGAGGGCCTTGCCGATCTCGTCCAGGGTGCGCGGCGTCCCGTCGTACAGCCCGAACCGCATCGCCATGATCTTGGCTTCGCGAGGGGACAGGATGTCGAGGGTGCGGCGCAGCTGGTCGGCCATGAGCTGCCGGTCGACGAGCTCGGACGCCTCGGGGCTGTCGGTGTCCTCGATGAGGTCGCCGATGCGGGTCTCGCCGTCCTCGCCGATCGTGGAGTCCAGGCTGATCGGCTGGCGGCTGGTGCGCAGCAGCTCGCGGACCTGCTCGGGGCTCTTGTCCAGCTCGGCGGCGAGCTCCTCCGGCGTGGGCTCGCGGCCCAGCCGCTGGTGCATGTCGCGCTCGACGCGGCTCAGCTTGCTGAGCATCTCCAGCACGTGCACGGGCAGCCGGATGGTGCGGGCCGAGTCGGCGAAGCCGCGCTGGATGGCCTGCCGGATCCACCACATCGCGTAGGTGGAGAACTTGTAGCCCTTGGAGTAGTCGAACTTCTCCACGGCGCGGATCAGGCCGAGGTTGCCCTCCTGGACGACGTCCAGCAGCGACAGGCCGCGGTCTGAGTACTTCTTGGCGACCGACACCACGAGCCGGAGGTTGGCCTCCAGCATGTGGGCCTTGGCGCGGCGGCCGTCGGCGGCGACCCATTCCAGGTCGGCGCGCACGCCGGGGGAGAGGTCCTCGGTCTCCAGCTTGTGCTCGGCGTAGAGCCCGGCCTCGATGCGCTTGGCGAGGTCGACCTCCTGCTCGGCGGTGAGCAGCTGGCGGCGCCCGATGGCCTTGAGGTAGGTGTGGACGGAGTCGCCCATGGTGGTCGACTGGTCGTCCAGGTCGGCCCCGGTGTCGGCGTCGGCCTCGGCGGTGGTCACCTCGAACCCCCCGTCGGCGGGGGCGTCCGCGGTGTCCGCGGCGTCGGCGCCTGCCTTGGCGCTCTGGCGCGCCGGCCCGGCGGCCTTGGCGGTCTTGCGGGAGGTGCGCTTCTTCGCGGGACCGGCGGGCGCCTGGGCGGTCTCCCCGCCGTCGTGGTCGGCGGCCGCGGCGAGCTTGCGCACGGTGTCGGCCTCGCCGGCCAGGCTGATCCCGGATTCGGCCAGCTCGCGCAGGATGGAGCGGCCCTGGGCCGGGCTGATCCCGGCGGCCTCGAAGGCCCCCCGAACCTCGTCGAGCGAGAGGCGCCCTTGGGCGCGGCCCCGCTTGAGGAGCTCGTTGAGCGCGGGGCCCGCCGACTCCGTGAGCGGGGTCTCGACGGCGCTTCGCGGCATGGAGACACCCCCCTCCCTTCGGTGTGAGTGCGGCGCGGATTGTGTGTTCGCTGGTGGCGCACGCACTTAACGGAACGTCGCACGGCCGGGTCATTGTTCCCAGGACCGCGGGACGACGGCCCGTCCCCGGGGATCGCGGAGGAACGATCCAGAACGGTCTGGTGCCCGGAATGGGCAGGTTCACACGATTTCGCGCTGCCTGACCTGAACCGATGCCACCTTACTGCGTAAAGGCGCCGGGCCGCGGCGACGTGACGAAGACCACTACCCGTGCGACTTCCTTCGGCCGCAGACTCTGGCCGTACCGCGCGACGACCCGTTCTCCCAGGTCAGGAAAGCGGGACGGGGCGCGGGTCAGCGGGCGGGACGGCCGGCGGGGGAGCGCAGGCGGGCGCGGTCGGGCTTGCCGGACGCCAGCAGCGGGATCGCGTCCACCAGCTCCAGCTCGCGGGGCGCGGCGAAGGCCGGCAGCGTCTCCCGGACGAGGGCCCGCAGGTCCGCCAGCTCCGGCGCGGCGGGGGCGGCGGGGACGACGACGGCGGTGACGCGCTCGCCCCACTCGGGGTCGGGCCGGCCGACCACGACGACGTCGCGGACCGCCGGGTGCCGCGACAGCGCGGCGGCGACCTCGCCGGCGACGACCTTCTCCCCGCCGGTGTTGATCACGTCGTCGACGCGGCCCCGGACGCGGAGCCTGCCGCCCTCAAGGGCGCCGAGGTCCTGGGTGACGAACCAGTCGCCGTCCCGCGCCGCGGCGGTCAGGTCGGGCCGCAGCCGGTAGCCGCTGAACAGCGACGGCCCGGCCAGCCGGATCCGGCCGCCGTCGCCGAGTGCGACGCGCACGCCGTCCAGCGGGGTGCCGTCGTAGACGCAGCCGCCGCAGGTCTCGCTCATCCCGTAGGTGGTGAAGACCCGGGCGCCGCGGTCGCGGGCCTCGGCGAGCAGGCCGGGTGCGGCGGCGGCGCCGCCGAGCACGATCGCGCCGAGCCGGGACAGGTCGGCGCCGGTGTCCAGGACGCGGCGCAGCTGGGTCGGGACGAGCGAGACGTGGAAGCCGGCGGCCTTCGCGACGGCGCCGGCGTCGAAGCGCGGCGCGATGACCGGGTCGGTGCCGGCGACCAGGGACCGGACGAGCACCTGCACGCCGGAGATGTGGCTGGTCGGCACGCAGCACAGCCACCGGTCGCCGGGGGCGGCGCCGATGCGGGCGAGGGTGCCGGCGGCGGAGTGCCGCAGCGCGTCCGCCGTCAGCTCGACGAACTTCGGCGCCCCGGTGGAGCCGGACGTGGCGATCAGCACGGCGGTGCCGGGACCGACGGGCGCGCGGCCGCCGGGAGAGTGCGGGATCAGCCCGTCCGGCGTGTCGACCGCGTCGGGGGCCAGCGCGTCCAGCAGGCTCCTGAGCGCCGGTTCGGGCAGGTCAGGGGGGAGGGGGCAGAGCGCGGGGCCGCCGTCGAGCGCGGCGGCGAGGGCCCGCAGCAGCCGGGGGCCGGGCGGCAGGACGGCGGCGTGCAGCGGGCGATCCATGATCTCATCAGCGTAGACGACCCCGCTGAACGCGTTCAAACGCGGGGAGGGTTGAATGGGTCACCGGCCGCCCGCGCCCCCGGCGGCGCGCGCGCTTCATAGAGGGGAACACATGGTCTCGGAGCTGTTCGACGCGGACGCGTGGAAAGAGGTCGAGGGGTTCGGCTTCACCGACATCACCTACCACCGCGCCGTCGACCACGGCACGGTGCGGGTGGCGTTCAACCGGCCGGACGTGCGCAACGCGTTCCGCCCCCACACGGTGGACGAGCTGTACCGGGCGCTGGACCACGCGCGGATGTCCAGCGACATCGGCTGCGTGCTGCTGACCGGGAACGGGCCGTCCCCCAAGGACGGCGGCTGGGCCTTCTGCTCCGGGGGCGACCAGCGCATCCGCGGCAAGGACGGCTACAAGTACGCCGAGGGCGAGACGTCCGACACGATCGACCCGGCGCGGGCGGGGCGGCTGCACATCCTGGAGGTGCAGCGGCTGATCCGGATGATGGGCAAGGTCGTCATCTGCGTGGTGCCGGGCTGGGCGGCGGGCGGCGGGCACAGCCTGCACGTGGTGTGCGACCTCACCCTCGCCAGCCGCGAGCACGCCCGCTTCAAGCAGACCGACGCGGACGTGGCGAGCTTCGACGGCGGGTTCGGGTCGGCGTACCTGGCGCGGCAGGTCGGGCAGAAGTTCGCCCGCGAGATCTTCTTCCTCGGCGACACCTACGACGCCGAGGCCGCGCACCGGATGGGCATGGTCAACGCCGTCGTCCCGCACGCCGAGCTGGAGGCGACGGCGCTGGAGTGGGCGCGGAAGGTCAACGGCAAGAGCCCGACGGCGCAGCGGATGCTGAAGTTCGCGTTCAACCTGGTCGACGACGGGCTGGTCGGGCAGCAGGTGTTCGCGGGCGAGGCGACGCGCCTGGCCTACGGCACCGACGAGGCCGCCGAGGGGCGGGACTCGTTCCTGGAGAAGCGCGACCCCGATTGGTCGCGTTTCCCGTGGTACTACTAAGGGTTCAAACGCACGGTGTGCTCCGGAATACCGTGATTCGGTGGCCAGATCAGCGGCAGGTCAGGGGGTCGGCGGGTGCGGGTGTACTCCATCCCGATGCGGACGCGGTTCCGCGGTGTGACGCGGCGGGAGGGCGTCCTGATCGAGGGCCCCGCCGGCTGGGGGGAGTTCTCGCCGTTCGCCGAGTACGGCCCGGCCGAGTGCGCCCGCTGGCTGGCCGCCGCCCGGGAGGCCGCGTTCGAGGGCTGGCCGGCGCCCGTCCGCGACCGGATCCCGGTGAACGCGACGATCCCCGCGGTCGGGCCTGAGCGGGCGTTCGCGCTGACCAAGGAGTCCGGCTGCGGGACCGCGAAGGTGAAGGTCGCCGAACGCGGCCAGAGCGACGCCGACGACATGGCGCGGGTCGAGGCCGTCCGGGACGCGATCGGGCCGGACGGCCGCGTCCGGATCGACGTGAACGGCGGCTGGGACGTCGACCACGCGGCCCGGATGATCCGGGCGCTGGACCGGTGGGAGCTGGAGTACGCCGAGCAGCCGTGCGCGACGCTGGAGGAGCTGGCGCTGGTGCGGCGGCGGGTGGACGTGCCGATCGCGGCGGACGAGTCGATCCGCCGCGCCGAGGACCCGCTGAAGGTGCGCGCCGCCGGCGCCGCGGACGTGGCGGTGCTGAAGGTGCAGCCGCTCGGCGGGGTCGCGGCGGCGCTGCGGGTCGCGGAGGCGTGCGGGCTGCCGGTGGTGGTGTCGAGCGCGGTGGAGACATCGGTGGGCCTGGCGGCGGGGGCGGCGCTGGCCGCGGCGCTGCCGGAGCTGCGGTACGCGTGCGGGCTGGGGACGCTGTCGCTGCTGGAGGGCGACGTCGCCGCCGACCCGCTGCGCCCGGTGGCGGGGGAGATCGAGGTGCGGCGGCCGGTGGTGGACGGTGAGGCGCTGGCCCGCTGGGCGGGCCCGGAGCCCGCGTGGCGGGAGCGGGCGCTGGCGGCGCAGGAGCATATGGGCGGCCCGGCGGTGATCGGGGCGGCGCCGTGAACCCGGCGACCGCGCTGGCGGCGGTGCTGGTCGACGAGCTGCTGCGCTGCGGGATGACCGACGCGGTGCTGGCGCCGGGGTCGCGGTCGGCGCCGCTGGCGCTGGCGCTGCAGGCGGCCGAGGAGGCCGACCGGGTCCGGCTGCACGTGCGGATCGACGAGCGGTCGGCGTCGTTCCTCGGGCTGGGGCTGGCGAAGCGGTCGGGGCGTCCGGTGGCGCTGGTGTGCACGTCGGGGACGGCGGCGGCGAACTTCCATCCGGCGGTGATCGAGGCGCACGAGTCCGGGGTCCCGCTGATCGTGATCACCGCGGACCGTCCGCCGGAGCTGCGCGACACCGGCGCGAACCAGACGGTCGACCAGGTGAAGCTGTACGGGACGGCGGCGCGGTGGAGCACCGAGGTCGGGGTGCCGGAGAACCGCCCGGGGATGGTGGCGTACTGGCGGTCGCTGGTGAGCCGCGCGTGGGGGGTGGCGCAGGCGCCGTCGCCGGGCCCGGTGCACCTGAACGCGGCGTTCCGGGAGCCGCTGATCCCCGACGGGGACGAGACGTGGTGCGAGCCCCTCGACGGCGACGCGACGGGCGCGTGGACGAAGGTGCGCGCGGCGACGCCGGGGTCGGTGCTGCACGTCCCGCCGACGCGGCGCGGCGTCCTGGTGGTGGGTGACGGCGCGGTGAACGTCAAGCGGTACGTGGCGGCGGCGTCGATGGCCGGCTGGCCGGTGCTCGCCGAGCCGAACGGCAACGCCCGCTACGGCGACCACGCGCTGTCGTCGCACCATTTCCTTCTGGGCGTGCCGGAGTTCGTGGAGCGGCACCGCCCGGAGGTGGTGGTGACGCTGGGCAAGCCGGGGCTGTCGCGGCCGCTGCTGGCGCTGCTGAGGCGGGCGGAGGAGCACATCGTGCTGGCGCCCGACCTGTCGCACTGGCCGGACCCGGTCCGGTCGGCGACGCAGGTGGCGCCGGAGGTGGAGATCCCGGTCGTGTCGGGCGACGACGCGTGGCTGAAGTCGTGGCGGACCGCGGACCAGGCGGCCGCGGCGGCGGTGGACGCGGTGCTCGACGCGGTGCCGGAGGTGACCGAGCCGCGGCTGGCCCGCGACCTGGTGGCGGGGCTGCCGGGCGGGTCGCTGCTGTTCACGGCGGCGAGCATGCCGATCCGCGACCTGGACCAGGTGATGCGGCCCCGCCGCGGGATCCGGATCATGGCGAGCCGGGGCGCGAGCGGCATCGACGGGCTGGTGTCGACGGCGATCGGGGCGGCGCTGGCGCACAGCGGCCGGTCCTACGCGCTGCTCGGCGACCTGGCGTTCCTGCACGACCAGAACGGGCTGGTCATCGGCCCGTACGACCGGCGGCCGGACCTGGCGGTCGTGGTGGTGAACAACCAGGGCGGCGGGATCTTCTCGCTGCTGCCGCAGGCGGCGCTGCGCGGCCCGTTCGAGCGGGTCTTCGGCACCCCGCACCAGGTGGACGTGAGCGCGGTGGCGGCGGCGCACGGCGTCCCGTACCGGCGGCTGGAGGCTGCGGCCGACCTGCCGAAGGCGCTGACGGGGGAGGGGCTGCGGATCGTGGAGGCCCGTACCGACAGGGAGTCGAACGCGGCCCTGCACGCCGAGATGCGCAAGGCGGCGCAGGAGGCCGTCCGCGCGGCGCTGGCCTGACCTGGAGACACGCCCGAAGCCGGCTCTGTCTCTCAGTCGTCGGTATTGAACTTACAACGTAAAGGCGCCGGGCGGGTTGCATCTACACCCCCACAAAAACCAGCCTTCCCCGAAGGGGAAGCAGAGTTCAGGGGGCGAGGAAGCGGTCGCGGAGGGCTTCGGTGTCCTCGGGCGTCCAGCCGTGCCCGGCGAGCCAGCCGAGCGTCCCGCCGTACTCCTCGTCGACGCGGGCGAGGAGCTTCTCCATGATGGCGGCGTGGGGGCGGTGGGTGTCGGCGGGGCGGGAGTCGAGGTCGGCGGCGTAGGTATCGGTGCCGCGCAACCGTTGCAGGACGGCCTCCAGGCGCTCGCCGGTCTGGGCGTAGTCGGCGACGATGGCCTCGCGGGTGACGCCGGCGGCGTCGAGGGCGAGGGCGCAGACGACCCCGGTGCGGTCCTTGCCGGCGGCGCAGTGCACGAGTGCGGAGCCGTCGGTGCGGGTCATGACGCGCAGGGCGGAGACGATGGAGTCGCCGCGGTCGGTGAGGTAGCCGAGGTAGTGGCCGGTCGAGCGGTCCTGCCAGGGAAGCGCCTTGTCCACGTCGACGTCGGCGGCTACGTCGGTGTTGCGGCCGCCTTCGGGGAACAGCGAGAGCTGGTGGACGGTCACCGTCGGTATGCGGGTGAGGGGGCCGGGCCCTTCGAGGCGCACCTCGGCGTCGCTGCGCAGGTCGATGACGTTCTTGAGGGCGTAGTCGTCGAGGAGGAGGCGGACGTCGGCGACGGAGAGGTCCTGGAGGTTGTCGGAGCGGAGGACGCGTCCCCGCCGGGTGGTGCGGCCGTCCGCCGTGGGGAGGCCGCCCAGGTCTCGGGCGTTGACCGCACCGTCGAGTTCGATCCACCGTGTGCCATCGTCCATGACTTGTGACCCTATATGGGTGGGGTGTCCCCGCTTTTGTGCAGGGTCCGGTTGCGGCCGGTGCGGGGGGTGATCGCCCCGGGGAGCGAGGCGCGGCGGGGGCGACCGGGACCTGCGAGCCAGGGGAGGGTTGGCTCTCCAGCGGGGCGACCGCCCGGTGTCACGCTCCGTAGCTTGCGAGGAGACGGTTTCCGCTGCTCGCACTGGAGGTTCCATGCCCGCGACCCTGCACGCTCCCGGCGCTCCCCCCGCCGCCCCCGCACCGTCCGTGAGGCGTGCCGGCAGCGACTTCGCCCCGCTGGCGCGGCGGGTGCGGGAGAGCGGGCTGCTGGAGCGCCGCCGCGGCTACTACGCGCGGGCGATCGGGCTGAACCTGGCGGCGACGGCCGCGCTGTGGGCCGCGGTCGCGTGGGCGGGGGACGGGTGGTGGACGGTCCTGCTCGGCGTTCCGCTCGCGGTGGTGGCGGCGCGGACGGCGTTCCTCGGGCATGACGCGGGGCACCGGCAGATCGCGGGGTCGGCGCGGGGGAACCGGTGGCTGGGGCTGCTGCTGGGGAATCTGCTGCTGGGGATGGGGCACGGGTGGTGGAACGACAAGCACAACCGGCACCACGCCAATCCGAACCACGTGGGCAAGGACCCGGACGTCGGCGAGGGGGTGCTGGCGTGGACGCAGGAGCAGGCCGAGGGCCAGCGGGGCGTGCTGCGGTGGGTGGCGCGGCATCAGGCGGCGCTGTTCTTCCCGCTGCTGACGCTGGAGGGCGTGAACCTGAAGGTGGGGAGCCTGATGTTCCTGCGGGGCCGGTCGCGTCGTGACCGGCTGGTGGAGGGCGGTCTGCTGCTGGCGCACGCGGTGGGGTACCTGTCGCTGGCGTTCGTCCTGCTGCCGCCGGCGCAGGCGGTGGCGCTGATCGCGGTGCAGCACGCGCTGTTCGGGGTGCATCTGGGGGCGGTGTTCGCGCCGAACCACAAGGGGATGGCGATGCCGGGGCCGGGTGAGCGGTGGGGGCATCTGCGGCGGCAGGTGCTGACGTCGCGGAACGTGCGGGGCGGCGCGGTGACCGACTGGCTGATGGGCGGGTTGAACTACCAGATCGAGCACCATCTGTTCCCGGGGATCCCGCGGTGCAGCCTGCGGCGGGTGCGGCCGCTGGTGATGGAGCACTGCGCGGCGGTGGGCCTGCCGTACACCGAGACGGGTCTGGTGGCGTCGTACCGGGAGGCTCTCGGTCACATGCGGGAGATCGGTGAGCCGTTGCGGGAGGGGCGGGGATAGGCTCCGGGCCATGCCCGAGGGACACACGATTCATCGCCTGGCCGCCGAGCATCAGCGGGTGTTCGGCGGCCGCGCCGTTTCCGCGTCGAGTCCGCAGGGGCGGTTCGCCGAGGGGGCGGGCCGGCTGGACGGGCGGGTGCTGGTGGAGGCGGACGCGCATGGCAAGCATCTGCTGCTGGGGTTCGACGATGAGCTGACGTTGCACGTCCATCTGGGGATCTACGGCCGGTTCGGGTTCGGGGAGTCGCCGGCGCCGGAGCCGGTGGGGCTGGTGCGGTTGCGGTTGGAGGGCGGGGCGCATTTCGCGGATCTGCGGGGTCCGAACCGGTGCGAGGTGCTGGAGCCGGGCGGGGTGAAGCTGCTGCGGGACCGGCTGGGGCCGGATCCGCTGCGGGCGGACGCCGATCCGGAGGCGGCGTGGCGGCGGATCTCGCGGGCGCGGACGCCGATCGGGGTGCTGCTGATGGATCAGTCGGTGGTGGCGGGGCCGGGGAACATCTACCGGGCGGAGGTGCTGTTCCGGCATGGGATCGATCCGCGGTTGCCGGGGCGGCGGTTGTCGGCGGGGCAGTGGGCGGGGATCTGGTCGGATCTGGTGGTGCTGATGGCGGAGGGGGTGCGGGTGGGGCGGATCGACACGGTGCGTCCGGAGCACACGCCGGAGGCGATGGGGCGTCCGCCGCGGGTGGACGATCATGGTGGTGAGGTGTACGTGTACCGGCGTGCGGGGTTGCCGTGCCTGGTGTGCGGGACGGCGGTGGCGGCGGCGGTGCTGGCGGGGCGGAACCTGTTCTGGTGTCCGGGGTGCCAGCCGTCCGCCGTGTGATGACGCGGCAGGTGAGGGCCTGCCGGGTGCGGGTGCGGGTCAGGTGATGGTGGGTGTGGGGCCGGTGTCGCCGGTGCCGGCTGCGGGGCGGGGGATGAGGGGGACGTCGTCGTCGGTCTGGGGGGCGCGGCGGCGTGCGCGGCGGGTGCGCATGAGGGCGGCGACGGGTTCGGTGCCGCGGGCGATGACGGGGCCGGCGACGGCGAGGATGAGGACGTAGGCGGCGGCGAGGGGGCCGAGGCGTGGGTTGGTTCCGGCGCTGACGGCGAGGCCGGCGATGACGATGTTGAACTCGCCGCGGGGGATGAGGGCGGCGCCGGCGCGCAGGCGTCCGGTGGTGGCGATGCCGGCGCGGCGGGCGGCGATCCAGCCGGTGCCCATCTTGGTGAGGATGCCGGCGGCGGCGAGGAGGGCGGCGATGCCGAGGACGGGGGGCAGGTCGCCGGGGTCGGTGTGGAGGCCGAAGAAGACGAAGAAGACGGCGGCGAAGAGGTCGCGGAGGGGGGTGAGGAGTTTCTGGGCGGTGTGGGCGAGGGTGCCGGACAGGGCGATGCCGACGAGGAAGGCGCCGACGGCGGCGGAGACCTGGAGTTGCTGGGCGATGCCGGCGACGAGGAGGGTGAGGCCGAGGACTTTGAGGAGGAGGACTTCTTCGCTGGGGGAGGCGACGAAGCGTTCGACGAGGGTGCCGTGGCGGAGGGCGATGTAGAGGATGACGGTGATGGTGGCGGCGGCGACGCCGAGGGCGGTGGCGCCGCCGATGAGGCCGGCTCCGGCGAGGAGGGTGGTGAGGATGGGGAGGTAGGCGGCCATGGCGAGGTCCTCGAAGACGAGGACGGACAGGACGGCGGGGGTCTCGCGGTTGCCGAGCCAGCCGAGGTCGCCGATGACTTTGGCGGTGATGCCGGAGGAGGTGACGTAGGTGATGCCGCCCATGGCGACGGCGGCGACGGGGCCCCAGCCGAGGAGGAGGGCGGCGGCGACGCCGGGGGCGGCGTTGAGGACGAGGTCGGCGAGGCCGGTGGGCGCGGAGGTGCGCAGGGTGCCGACGAGTTCGCCGGCGGTGTATTCGAGGCCGAGGGTGAACAGCAGCAGGATGACGCCGACTTCGGCGCCGATGGAGACGAAGTCCTCGCTGGTGGTGAGGGGGAGGATGCCGCCGGAGCCGAAGGCGAGGCCGGCGATGAGGTAGAGGGGGATGGGGGAGATGGAGAAGCGGACGGAGACCGCGCCGAGGAGTCCGAGGGCGAGGATGATGGCGCCGAGTTCGATGAGCTGTACGGCTGAGTGCATGCGCGGTCAGCCGTGGGCGAGGATCTGGGCGACCGCGGTGGTGCCTTCTCCGGTGCCGACGACGACGACGGTGTCGCCGGCGGTGAAGGTGTAGTCGGGGCGGGGGCTGGCGTGGACCTGTCCGTCGCGGACGACGGCGACGATGGAGGCGCCGGTGCGGGTGCGGGCGCGGGTGTCGGCGAGGGGGCGTCCGTCGTAGGGGGAGCCTGCGGGGATGGGGACTTGTTCGGTGACGAGTCCTTCGACCTGGCGGTGGAGTTCGGCGAGGTGTTCGATGATGCGGCCGGTGCCGAGGAGTTCGGCGATGGCGTTGGCCTCTTCGGCGGTGAGGGCGACGGTGGCGATGCAGCTGTCGGGGTCTTCTTTGTCGTAGATGACCAGGTCGCGGCGGCCGGTGCGGTGGGAGATGACGCCGAGTTGGCGGCCGCGGCCGGTGGTCATGATGTGCTGCAGGCCGATGCCGGGCAAAGCGGTCCGTTCGACGTCCACGGTGCTTCGTCCTCCGTCTCCGTGTGCTGGGGTCGAAATGACCGTACCGGTGGCGGGGTGGTGCGTGGTCGCCGGGTGCGGGTCGTTGCCGCAGCGTGCGGGGTGGTGCGGGGCGGGTGCGGGTCAGCCGTGGAGGGCGTAGCGCATGGGGCGGAATTTGGCGTGGGCTTCGGCGAGTTCGGCGGCGGGGTCGGAGTCGGCGACGATGCCGCAGCCGGCGAAGAGGCGGGCGCGGGTGCCGTCGATCTCGGCGCAGCGCAGGGCGATGCCCCATTCGCCGTCGCCGCGGGCGTCGATCCAGCCGACGGGGCCGGCGTAGCGTCCGCGGTCCATGCCCTCGAGTTCGCGGATGAGGTCGAGGGCGGTGGCGGTGGGGGTGCCGCAGACGGCGGGGGTGGGGTGGAGGGCGGCGACGACGTCGAGGACGGAGCGGTCGGCGGCCAGGCGTCCGTGGATGGGGGAGGCCAGGTGCATGACGTTGGGGAGGGTGAGGAGTTCGGGTTGGCGGGGGACGGTGAGGTGGGAGCAGAGGGGGGTGAGGGCGTCGCGGACCATGTCGGCGGCGTAGCCGTGTTCTTCGCGGTCCTTGGCGGAGCCGAAGAGGCGGCCGGCGCGGGCGTGGTCGTCGGCGGGTGTGTCGCCGCGGGGGGTGGTGCCGGCGAGGACTAGGGATTCGATGTGGTCGCCGGTGCGGCGGATGAGGAGTTCGGGGGTGGCGCCGACGAGGCCGGCGCAGGAGAAGGTGTAGCAGGCGGGGAAGCGGTCGGCGAGGCGCTGGAGGAGGACGCGGGCGTCGATGGGGGCGGTGGCCTGGGCGGTGATGTCGCGGGCGAGGACGACTTTGCCGAGGTGGCCGGCGCGGATGCGGTCGACGGCGGCGGCGACGGCGTCCTTCCACTGGTGTTCGGGGAGGGCGCCGTCGCTCCAGGTGAGGCCGGTGGGGGGTTGGGGCGGGTTGGCGAGGGTGAGGGGGTCGGCGGTGTCGCCGATGGTGGTGAGCCAGGCGCGGCCGTCGCGGCGGCCGAGGATGCGGCGGGGGATGATGAGGGTGGAGTCGCCGGATTTGGGGTCGAAGCCGAAGGAGCCGAAGGCGACGGGGCCGGTGCCGGGGAGGGCGACGGGGTCGTCGATGTCGGCGGCGTCGAAGAGGTCGCGCAGGTGGCGGGCGGCGGTGGTGAAGCGGTCGTCGCCGCCGGGGAGGGTGAGGCGGGCCGCTTCGCCCCAGCCGACGATGCCGTGGCCGTGGCGGATCCAGGCGAGCGCGGAGGGGTGGGGAAGCCGCGCGATGAGGTCGCCCGGGTCGGGGATCGGGACGGTGCGGACGGTGAGTCGGTCCGGTGCTGTCACGGCGAGCTTCACGTGGCCACTGTACGACAGATTTGAACCTGTTCAAACGGTGGGGGCGGGGGTGCGGGATGATGTGCGCCACACCGGCCGGGGGCGGGGCCTGCCGGGGTGCGGGGCATGGGCGTGTGCTGCCCGTCCGTCCCGTCCCCATGCGTGCGGGGGCGGGACGGACGGGGCGGGCCCGGGTGCGGGCCCGCGCGTGGCGGGCCCGCGTGCGGAGGTCAGCGGCGGCGTGCGGCGCCGGTGAGCTTCCAGGCGGCGGGCAGGAGCCCGGCGGCCAGCAGGACCTTCAGCGCGTCGCCGGCCAGGAAGGGCGTGACGCCGAGGTCGAGCGCGGTGGCGAGGTCCACGTGCAGGTAGGCCATCAGGTAGGGGACGCCGGCGGCGTACATGATGGCGGTTCCGGCGAGCATGGTCGCGACGGTGCGCAGCGGGGTGCGGTCGCCGCCGCGGCGGGCGAGGTGCCCGACGGCGGCGCCGGCGACGATGAACCCGAGGATGTAGCCGAAGCTGGCGAATCCGGCGCCGGAGGCCCCGTCGGTGAACCAGGGGACGCCGGCGAGGCCGGCGAGCAGGTAGACGAGCATGCCGAGGGCGGCGCGGCCGGGGCCGAGGGCGGCGCCGGCGAGCAGCACCGCGAAGGTCTGCCCGGTGACGGGGACGGGGGTGCCGGGCAGCGGAACCGCGATCTGCGCGGCGATGCCGGTGAGTACGGCGGCGCCGATGACGAGGGCGGTGTCGCGGGCCAGGGCACCGGGCAGCAGGTCGCCCAGGACGGCGGGGCGCCGCTGGGCTGCGTGGGCAGTAGCCACAGATCCTCCCAAAAAGGTTTTGTCAGGCCGAAACCTAGCGAATGCACTTTCCGGGACGAACAGCGCGGGCTACAGAAACGGGCGGTCCGGCTTTGTCGGCCGCGCCGCGAGGTACACGATGTCGGGTTCGCCGCGGGGCACCGGCACCGGTCTGGCCTCGACGCGGGCGAACCGGTCGCGCAGCAGCGCCTCGAACGCGGGCGCGGCGCCGGCGCTCCACACCGCCAGGACGCCGCGGGGGGTGAGCATGCGGGCGAGCAGGTCCAGGCCGGTGGGGGCGTAGAGGCGGGCGTTGCCGGGGGTGACGGTCCAGTCGGGGCCGTTGTCGATGTCCAGGCACAGCGCGTCGAAGCGGCCGGCGCCGGGGTCGGCGACGACGTCGAGGAGGTCGGCGGCGCGGACGGTGACGCGGGGGTCGTCCAGCGCGCCGCCCGACCAGGGCCGCAGCGCGGTGCCGTGCCAGGCGATGACGGCGGGTTCGCGTTCGACGACGGTGACGTGCGCGACGGCGGGCAGGGCGAGGGCCTCGGCGAGGGAGAACCCGACGCCGAGCCCGCCGATGAGCACCCGCACGGGCGCGTCGAGGCCGTCCACGGCGGTGCGGACCAGCAGCCGCTCGGACTCGCCGTTGCGGGTGTCCATGAGGAACACGCCGTTGCTGATGATCTCGTAGTCGGCGCCGGCGCGGCGCAGCACCAGTTCGCCGCCGACCCCGGCGGCGCGCTCGACCACCACCGGCGGTGCGGACGCGGCGATTCCCATGCCCCGCACCCTAGCCGTCCCCGCGCCGCCCCGCGCTGCGGGCGTGCCGGGGCGTGCCGGGGCGTGCCGGGACCGAACCTGGCCGGGGGTGGGCGGGATGGGGCGGTGTGGGCTACGGTGCCGGGCATGCCCGAGCCTGCTTCGCCCGGCGGCCTGCTGCCGGGGCGCCGGATCCTGGTCGTCGGCGCGGGGACGCGGCCGAGCGCCGATCCCGCCGCGCCGGTCGGCAACGGCCGCGCGATCGCGGTGACCGCGGCCCGCGAGGGCGCGGCGGTGGCGTGCGCGGACGTCGACGAGGGCGCGGCGGGGGAGACCGCGGCGATGATCGCCGCCGCGGGCGGGACGGCGTGCACGGTGGTCGCCGACGTCACCGATCCCGTGTCGTGCGACCGTGTGGTCGCGCAGGCGGCCGAGGGCCTCGGCGGGCTGGACGGGGTGGTGTTCAACGCCGGGATCGGGGTCGGGTACGGGCTGGCGGGCACGGCGCTGGCCGACTGGGAGCGGGTGCTGCACGTGAACCTGCGGGCGCCGTTCCTGGTGGGCAAGGCCGCGATGCCGGCGCTGGAGGCGGGCGGGTCGCTGGTGTTCATCGGGTCGCTGGCGGGGACCAAGCCGGGGTCGCGGTCGCCGTCCTACGACGCGTCCAAGGCGGGGCTGGCGGGGCTGGTGCGGCACATCGCCGCCGAGGGCGCGCCGCGCGGGGTCCGCGCGAACGTGGTGGCGCCGGGCCTGATCGACACCGTGATGGGCCGGGACGCCTCGGCCGGGAACGAGGACCGGGACCGGGTCGCGCGGCTGATCCCGATGCACCGGCAGGGGACGGCGTGGGAGGTCGCGGAGGTGGCGGTGTTCCTGCTGTCGGACCGGGCGTCCTATGTCACCGGGCAGGTCGTCCACGTCGACGGGGGCCTGTCCACGCTGCGGTAGGGGAACCGGGTGGCGGCGGGCGCGCGGCCGTCCTAGCGTGGCCGCCGTGGACGATCTTGTGGGGTTGCGGCCGGTGGCCGAGGACGACCTGCCGTTCGTCGAGCGGCTGCGGACCGACCCGGAGCTGGCGGGGCCGTTCCTGTGGGAGGGGTGGTCGGATCCGCGGCGGTTCCGGCGCCGCTGGGAGGCCGACGGCATGCTGGGCGAGGAGACCGGGAACCTGCTGGTGGTGCGCGGCGCGGACCCGCTCGGGCTGGTGTCGTACCGGCGGGTGATGACGACCGCGCGGATGTGGTGCTGGAGCATCGGGATCTCGCTGATGCCGGAGGTGCGCGGGAGCGGCGCCGGGACGCGCGCGCAGCGGCTGCTGGTGGAGTACCTGTTCGCGCACAGCCCCGTCCACCGGATCCAGGCCGAGACCGACGTCGGCAACGTCGCCGAGCAGCGCGCCCTGGAGAAGGCGGGGTTCACGCGGGAGGGCGTGATGCGCGGCTACTCGTTCTTCGGCGGCCGGTACCACGACGAGGTGCTGTACAGCGTCCTGCGGACCGACCCGCTGCCGTGACCGCAGGCAGGGGCGTCAGCGGGGGAACAGCTCTTCCCCCCGGATGGTTACCGTGTAACGATGTAATCATCCGGGAGGTGCCATGGAAACCGAACCTCCGACCGGCCCGGCCCCCGAGCCGGCGACCGGGCCGCTGGACGCCTACTCCCGCGTCGTGTCCGCCGTGGCCCGCGAGCTGACCCCGCGCGTGGCGGCGCTGCGGGTCCGGCACCGGCGCGGCGAGGGCGCCGGGTCGGCGGTGGCGTTCACCGGCGACGGGTTCCTGCTGACCAACGCGCACGTGGTCGGCCGCGCGCCGGGCGGGCAGGCCGCGTTCGCCGGCGGCGACACCGCCGAGTTCACCGTGGTCGGCACCGACCCGCTGTCGGACCTGGCCGTGGTCCGCGCCGACGGGCCCGTGCCCGACCCGGCCGTCCTCGGCGACGCCGACGCCCTGGTGGTCGGGCAGCTCGTCGTCGCGGTCGGCAACCCCCTCGGGCTGGCCGGGTCGGTCACCGCCGGGGTGGTGTCGGCGCTGGGCCGGTCGCTGCCGGCCTCGCAGCCGACCCGCACGGGCACCGCGGTCCGCGGCGTCATCGAGGACGTCATCCAGACCGACGCCGCGCTCAACCCCGGCAACTCCGGCGGCGCGCTGGCCGACTCGTCCGGGCGGGTCGTGGGCGTCAGCACCGCCGTCGCCGGGATCGGGCTCGGGCTGGCCGTCCCGATCAACGCCACGACCCGGCGGATCATCGCGGCGCTGATGCGCGACGGGCGGGTGCGGCGGGCGTTCCTCGGCCTGGCCGCCGCGCCGGTGCCGGTCCCGGCGCGGCTGCGGGAGCGCACCGGGCAGGACGACGCGCTGCGCGTCGCCGAGGTCGTGCCGGGCAGCCCCGCCGACCGGGCCGGGCTGCGCCGCGGCGACCTGGTCCTGACCGCCGGCGGCGCGCCCGTCTCGCAGGCCCAGTCGCTGCAGAAGCTGATGTTCGCCGACGCGATCGGCCGGCCGCTGCCCATCACCGTCCTGCGCAACGGCGCGATGGTCGACGTCATCGCCGAACCCGTCGAACTCACCCCCGACCCCACCTGACCGCCCGCCCCGCCGGGTCGCTCATCCTGTCGGCGGACGGCTTTCGGAGATGACGCCGTCGACGACCAGTTCCCCTGTGCCGGTCACGACCTCGTACAGCGGGACCGCGCCCGGCAAGGGCGTGATGGATGCGATGCCGAGTGGGGCGTCGCTCTTGAGCGCCGTTCCCTCGATGGACGTCTTCCGGGAGATCGCCGGATCGATGAGGTGAAAGAATCTCAGCCGCTCCCGCAGGCCGCCCTGAAGCCGGACCACGGTCACCGGCAGGTTGGCGTGAGTGCGCGGATCTTCGTTCACGGCGCGGAAGCCGAAATGCCGGAGGCAGTCGTTGATCACGGCCAGGATCTCCGCGTCCGAGTTGGAGATCCTGGTTATTCCTCCGCTGCACGATCCTTCGGCGTCGAATATTCCGGCCAGGAATCCCTTCCTCCACCCCTGTCCGGGCGTCCTCGCCGGCCAGCGGATCAGTTCCTCGACTCGAGCGACGGCGCCGGCGCTCTGCGCGCGGATGGCCATCATCCGACTACGGGGACCGGCGGCTTCGGCGAATACGAACTCATGTGTGTTGACGCCGAATCCGGCGAGATAGCGGCGTGCCCTGTCCAGGGCCTCGACATCGGCTAATGCCAGGCGAAATCGGTGCATGACGGCATACGGTTTTTCCGGCCTGCCCTGCGGATAATGGCCGATCTGGCCATCGCCGCGAATCATTCCGCAAAGGTAGCCCATGCGGTACCCGGCGCACCGCCGGGGAGGCGGCGAGAAGGCGCCCACCCCCAGCAGGCTGTTGTTGAGCGTCAGATGCGGTCGTCTCCGGCTGCCCTGCTCGGCCCCTGTGGGGTGCTTCCAGCCGCGGTCGCTGAGCAGGCGCTGGTCCCGCCCGACCGTGAGTCGGGTCCCATCCTGCAGTGTCACCCGCACAGCGACGCCGGGCCGCTCCCTCCGCTCGAGGACGCCCGTGATGACGTACCGGCGATAGCGTCCTTCGAGCCGGGAGCCGTAGACCCGGTCGGAAGGGCGTACGGCGCGCAGGGGCTTCGTCCGGCCGTCCGCCATGAGGATCGGCGTGTCCGCACCGTGCCCCCGATCCGCTGCGGCCGGCGCTCGGCCGCTTTCGCTCTGCCCCGGATCGTGCTCCCACATCCACGCCTCCTCGAACACGCCGGCGAGTCGATCGGTCACAGAGAGCATGAAACATGTGTTCGAAGATCGCAACGCGCGGACGGCGAAACGGGACGGTTGGGTAGGACACGGACATCGCGGTTCCGGCCCGAGCATCGCAACGGGTGCGTAACAATGGGCCGCTATGGCATGGCGAACCAGGATCCGGGCAGTGACGGCGGCGATCGCGGCGGGAGTGTCGGCGGGCGCGCTCGCCGCCTGCGGCATCCCCGCCTTCGGCGACCGCGAGACCGGCGGGCGCGGCTCGGTGCCCCCGCCCGGCGCCGCGGCCGAGTGCCCCCGCGTCGCCGCGCCCGGCGACTCCGCGCACCGGCAGCTGCGCGGCATGTGGATCGCCACCGTCGGCGGCATCGACTGGCCCAAGGACGCCGGCGGCTCCGCCGCCGCGCAGAAGAAGCAGTACACCGAGCTCCTCGACACCGCCGCCGCGATGAACATGAACGCGGTGTTCGTGCAGATCCGCCCGAACTCCGACGCCTTCTACGACTCCCCCTACGAGCCCTGGTCGCAGTGGATCACCGGCACGCAGGGCAAGGACCCCGGCTACGACGTCCTGGCGTTCATGCTCAAGGAGGCCCACGCCCGCAACCTGGAGTTCCACGCCTGGTTCAACCCCTACCGGGTGTCGCGGCAGGACGACGTCGGCAAGCTGCACCCCGACAGCCCCGCCCGGCAGCACCCCGACTGGGTCCGCAAGTACGGGACCGGGCTGTGGTACGACCCGGGCCTGCCGCAGGTCCGCGACCTGGCCGCCAAGGCCGTCATGGACGTCGTCCGCAAGTACGACGTCGACGCCGTCCACTTCGACGACTACTTCTACCCCTACCCCGAGGCCGGCCGCGACTTCCCCGACGACGCCTCCTACAAGGCGTACGGCAAGGGCGAGAAGCGCGCCGACTGGCGCCGCCGCAACGTCGACACGCTCGTGGAGTCCCTCTCCCGCCAGATCCACGACGCCAAGCCCTGGGTGCGGTTCGGCATCAGCCCCTTCGGCGTCTGGCGCAACAAGAGCAGCGACCCCGCCGGATCCCCCACCCGCGCCCTGCAGAGCTATGACGACATCTACGCCGACACCCGCAAATGGATCAAGAAGGGGTGGATCGACTACATCACCCCGCAGCTGTACTGGCCGATCGGCGACCCCCGCGCCGACTACGCCGACCTCGTCGCCTGGTGGGCCGAGCAGGTCGAGGGCACCGGCGTGCAGCTGACCATCGGGCAGGCCGCCTACCGCGTCGGCGCCGACAGCGCCTGGAAGAACCCCGCCGAACTGTCGCGCCACCTCACCCTGAACGCCAAGTACCCGCAGGTCCGCGGCGACGTGTTCTTCAGCGCCTCCGACATCGCCGCCAACCGCCGCGGGTTCGCCGCCCGGCTGCGCGACGACCACTACGCCCGCCCCGCCATCCCGCCCCCCGCCCGCACCGGCACCGGCGACAGCGGCGGCAAGACCGGCGCGGACGGCGGCGGCAAGGACACCGCGGCCGCGCCGCCGCCCGTCCGCGGCACCGCCGCCGCCCCCGACCGCAAGGGCGTCCGCGTCACCTGGCAGCCCGCCGACGGCGCCGCCTCCTACGCCGTCTACCGGGTCGAGGGCAACCGCCCCGGCTGCGCCCCCGTCGACCCCCGCACCCTCATCGCCGCCGTCCGCGGCGGCGGCATCGTCGACCCGGGCGCCGAACCCGGCCGCGCCTACACCTACTACGTCACCGCGCTGGACCGCCTCCACCGCGAAAGCGCCCCCGGACGCGGCGCAACGGCCACCGCCGCGAAGGGATAATGATCATGATCTCTGGGGAGGAACCAGTCACCTGACCACCCCCCGGAGGTTTGAAGCATGGCGCTGTCGATGGAGGAGCAGCGGATCCTCACCCAGATCGAGGTCCGCCTGAGCGAGGACGACCCGCGGCTGGCCCAGCGCCTCGCCCGCCACGGCACCCCCCGAGGCCGGCGGACCCGCACCATCGTCCTCGCCGCCGCCGCCGTCATCATCGTCCTCGCCGCGGTCGGCGCCGGCATCGCCGCCGCCGTCCTGTAACACCCGCCCCCACCCCGCGCACACACGAACGCCGAGGCCCCGGCGAGATCATCTCGCCGGGGCCTCGGCGTTCAAGCCGGTGTGGAGGTCGCCTCACGGCGAAAGGCACAACGAAGCTCCAGCCCGGACCGCATGGGACCGGCGGTATTCCCCGAAGGCATCAGGTAGAGCCCGGGGGACACATGCCACACCGACCCCTCCACTGTAACGGCTCCCGGCCCGTGCCTCCGCCACCGCCACCCCCCGCGCGGCGTCCACCTCACCCCGGAGTGAGGGTTGTCTGCGCCCGTGCACCGCCCCGCGCGCGGACGCGTCCCTGACTATGACCGCGCAACACCGCGCAAGCCGCACCAAACGGGGGACACCGCCATGACCACCACGGGGACCGCACGGCCCGCAGCCGCCGCACCGCCCGGCACCGACCAGGACACCCCCGGCACCGGCGCGGGTCGCGCGGCGGCCGCCTGGGACCTGCCCGCCCAGCCCCGCGCCGCCGCCCGCGCCCGCGACCTCACCGCGCGCACCCTGCGCGGCTGGCACGTCACCGACCCCGACGACACCGCCGACATCGTCCTCATGGTCGACGAACTCGTCACCAACGCCGTCGTGCACGGCGCCGGCCCCGTCCGCCTCGCCCTCCGCCTGGACAGCGCCCCCGCTGGCGACTCGGACGGCGGCCCGGCCGGCGCACTGCTCACCGCCGAGGTCAGCGACGCCGACCCCGCCGCGCCCGCCGCCCCCGGCGCGCCGCCCCCCGTCCTGGACTGGGCCGAGGCCGGCCGCGGCCTGCTCCTGGTCGCCGCCCTCGCCACCGACCACGGCGCCCGGCCCCGCCCGCCCGGCAAGACCGTCTGGTTCACCCGCCGCACCGCCCCCGCCCCGCCGACCGCCGCGCAGGGCACCGCCGCTCCCTGACCCGCCGCCCCTCACCGAGCCCGCCGGACGAGCCCGCCGGACGGGACGGCCGGGATCACGCCTGCAAGGGGCAGCGGTCCACGACCCACGCCTCCTCCTCACCGCCCGCCGGCGGGGGCGGCGGCTCGTCGGTGAGGCGGTCCAGATGCCACTCGATGTGCGCCAGCGGCCCGCGCCACCCCGCCAGCAGATCCGCCAGCGGACGCGGCGGCCCCGGCGGCCCGAACGGCCGCGGATCGGGCAGCTCGCCCACCCACAGCGCGTCGTCGCAGCCCGCCGCCCAGTGCCCCACCGACGCCAGCACCTCCTCCAGATCGCGCACCAGCTCGCCCAGCGACCGCGGCGCCATCGCGTCCTGGATCATCCGCTCCCGCGCCTCGTAGGGCAGGTCGCGGCCGAACACCGGCGGGAAGTCGGGGCGGCGGCCCGCCAGGACCGGCTCCTCGCCCGTCGCCGCCGACCGGATCGCCGCCGCCTGCCACCGGCTCCACTCCGCCAGATGCCCCAGCGCCGCGCGCAGCTCCGCCGCACCCGCCCCGCGCGCCGGGCCGCTCCCAAGGCCGCGCACCGGGCCGCGGACCTCGGCCGCCGCGTCCCGCAGCCGCGACCGCACATGCTCCAGCCGGTCCAGCGTCCACGCCCGCGCACGCGCCGGGTCCGCCGGGCCCCGCGGCCCCGCGCCCGCCGCCTCCGCCGGACGCGGCACCGGCACCCGCAGCGCCGCCAGCAGCCCGTCCAGGTCGCGGACCTGCGCGCCGCGCCCCGACAGGAACGCCGCGCCGATCCTGTCCAGCCGGAACATCCGCGGCCCGTCCCGCATCCGGCACCACCCCACCAGGTACTCCCCGTAGGGGGCGATGACCAGGCCGTGCGCCTCCACGTCGCGGAAACTGCGCGCCCCCGACCGGCCCGTGTAGGCCAGCCGCACCACCCGGCGGGTGCGGACCGCCTCGGCGAGCGTGCCCCGCACCGGGCCCGTCAGCGACCCCGCCTCGCCCAGCGGCGCCGGCTCCGGCGCCGCCGGCAGCGCGTAGCCGCGGCCCCGGCCCGCCCGCACCGGCAGCCCGCCGTGCGCCAGCAGCTCCAGATCGCGGCGGACGGTCCGCTCGCTCACCTCCAGCCGCGCCGCCAGGACCGCCGGGTCCAGCGGCTCCGGCGCGGCCGCGCGCAGCTCGGCGACGAGCGCCAGCAGCCGGTCAACGCGATCCACGCCCCCATCGTGACCCGCGGCACCGACAATCCACCGCCCCGCGGGGACCCAAAACCCTTACCCCGCGGGGCCAACCGGGCCGCCAGGCCCCGGCGGGCCGGGGGCCCTACAGCTCCGCCGCCAGGCCCGCGAAGTCGGCCGCCGTCAGCGACAGCGCGCTGCCGATCGCCTGCGTCGCCTCCGCGCTGCCCAGATGCCGCGTCGCGGCCCGGTCCAGGTAGGCCTCCACCAGCCGGGCGCCGGTCAGCCGCCCGCGCGGCCGCAGCGCCCCCACCTCCCGGTTCACCACCGCCCACGCGTCCGCGCCCAGCCGCAGGCTGCGCTCCTCGGCCAGCAGCCCCACCAGCGCCGCCCGCGCGGGCGGCGCCGACAGGTCCGGCAGCCGCACCGCCCGCAGGTCCGCGGTCAGCTCCGGCGCCGCCGCCGACAGCTCCCCGACCCGGTCCGGCTCGCACGTGCCCAGCAGCGCGGTGTCGTTGACGCCCTCCAGCCGCGCCCGGTACAGCACGGACGCGTACGCCGCGCCGTCGCCCTCGTCCAGGATCAGGCCGTCCAGGCCGTCCAGCAGCAGCACGTGGCCCGCGTGGTCCTCCAGCGCGGCGCGCAGCCCGTCGGGGCCGTGCTCGCGCAGGTCCTCGGCGTGCACGGAGTGGACCTCGCCGCTGGACGCCTCGACCTCCGCCAGCGCGCGCGCCGCCATCCGGGCCAGCCGCCGCTGCCCGCTGGAGGGCGCGCCGATCAGCAGCAGCGCCGGCGCCGACGCGCTCGACACCTCCTGGCCGCGCAGCCGCCGCGCCCACTTGCCGCGCCGCCGCACCTCGGTGACGACGCGCTCGATGTCGTCGGCGCCGCACAGGAACCGGATCCCGTACGCCTCGGCGACCTGCGGCTGCGGTTCGGGGTCCGGCGCGGCCGGCGGCGGAGGCGGCGGCTCGGGCACCGGAGCGGGCGGCGGAGGCAGGTCCGCCGGCCGGGCCGGCTCGGGCACCGGGCCCACCGCCGGACCGGCAGCCGGGCCGGGCTGCGGGACGGGCTGCGGCGGTGAGGGCGGTGGGGGCGGTGCGGCGGCGCCCGGCCACGCCGGGCCCGGGTCGAGCTGGGTCTTGAACGCGTCGGTGTCCAGCTGCGTGCGCTGCGGCTCCGACGCCCACACCGGGTCCGGCGCGGGCGGCGGGTACTGCACCTGCGCGGGCGGCCGGGCGGCCGCCGCGTCCCCCGCCGCGTCGGCGGTCGTCGGCTCCGCCGCCCGCGGCGGCGGCACCGGATCCGGCGTTCGCTCCGGCGCCGGTTCGGGGACGGGCGGTGGCGGCGGCGCGATCCGCGGCGGCGGCGCGTCCGCCGCGAACGGATCCACCGGCTGCGGCGGCGAGGCCGCCTCCGGCGCGGGCGCGGGGGGCGGCTCGGGGGCGGCCGGGGGAGGGGCGGGCGCCACCGCGGGCGGCGGGCCCGGCGGGTCCTGCGGCGGCTCGGGCACCGGCGCGACCGGCTGGTCGGCGCCCGCCCCGGCGCGCTCGGCGGCCATGTGGGCGCGGGCGGCCTTGATGATGTCCCACGCCGACAGCTCGTCGGTGGACGGCGGGGTGTGCATCGCCGGGGACGTCAGCTCCGCCGCGACCGCCTGCGGCACCGCGAACCCCGTCGCCGGCGGCGCGACCTGCGCCAGCCGGCACCACGTCAGCCCGAGGGTGTAGGTGGTGGCCAGCAGCGCGGCCAGGGCGTCGGCGTCGTCGCCGCGCAGCGCCTCGGGCAGCCGCCCCTCGCGCGGCCACAGCTCCCGCAGCGGGCTGGCCGGATCCGACAGCACGGACTGCAGCGTGCGGACGCTGTCGGGGTCCAGCCACCGCTGCAGCGCCGGCAGCGCGCCCGGCGCCGCCTGCAGGTCGGCGGCCAGCACCGCGATGCCCGCGCGGCGGACCTCGTCGTGGCCGCGGCCCGGCGCCGACGGGCGCGGCCCGGTCAGCCCCGCGACGATCTGCTGCAGGTCGTACAGGGCCAGCCGCAGGTACTCCCCGGGCGCGGTGTCGCGCAGCATCGGGGTGGCGTACTCGGCGGGGCAGCGGCGCCGCCACTCCTGCAGGACGGCGTCGGGCCCGTACCGGACGGTCGCCATGTCCTGCCCGACCATCCGCAGCGACGCCGCCGTCACCGCGGCCAGCGCGTCGGCGCCCGGCCGGAACCGCGGATCGGCCTGCAGGCCCGCGGCGACCTCGTACATCACGCGGGCGACATGGGCGGCGCCGCCGCCGTCGCCGGCGCCGAGCCGGTGGATGTAGTAGCCGGCCAGGGTGGCGAAGTCGGGCGGCATCATCCAGTGCAGCCGGTCGGCGGAGGTGGTCAGGAACGGGATGAACGACTCGATCAGCGGGTGCTCGGTCAGCGCGACCGGCGACCCCGCGCACCACAGCAGCGCCCCCCACGCGGCGGCGACCGTACTGGGGGTGCCCGGCTGGAACATCGGGTCGCGGTGGGCGAACTGCTGCGGGTTCACCGCCAGCGCGGTGGTCAGGGCCTGGGAGATCCGCGCCACCACGGCGGTGTCGGGCACCGGCCCGAGGAACCCCGGCGAGGCCACCCGGCCCGCCGCGAGGTCGGGGCCGGTGGGGAACAGCTGCGGCGGGACCGGCGGGGTCCCGGCGCCCTGCGGCGCGGGCACCGCGACGCGGCGGTCCTCGAACGCCGCCGGCGGCGGGCAGGGGTGCCAGCTGCCGTCCAGGCCGCACCGGTACCAGCGGCCCCACGCCCCGTACAGCCACCACTCGCCGGCGCCCCACAGCATCCGCGCGGCGACCTGGGCCGCGCGGTCGGCGGGCTGGGCGGTCTGCCACCACGGGGAGGCCACCAGTTCGCGCACGTTGCCCTCGACCGAGGCGAACAGGTCGCCGCTCGGGCCGCCTCCGGTTCCGCCGGGCCCCGCCCCGGCCGCCTGCCAGCTCATCCGGCGAATAGTAGTCGCCCGGTGCGGACCGTCCGGCATCGCGGGAATTACGGGCCGGTATCCTCCCCTCGGCATGTAAGGACTGTTCTGGCAGGATGCTGCTTAGCCCGCCGGATGCGGGCGCGTGCGGGCGGATTCGAGCGGATTCCAGCGGGGCGGCGGAGAGGGCGGCGCGCATGGCGGTGGGCGCGGGGTCGGGCACGGGGGCGGGCGGCGGCGCGGCGCGGACCCGGGCGGCGGGGCTCGGGCTGGCGCTGCTGTCGTCGGTGTGCTTCGGCGCGTCCGGGCCGTTCGGCAAGGCCCTCATCGAGGCCGGGCTCGGCCCGCTGCAGGCGGTGTGGCTGCGGATCGCGGCCGCCGCGCTGGTGCTGGTCCCGCTCGCCGCGCTGCTGCGCCGCGCGGCGCTGCGGAACCTGCGGCCCCACCTGCGGGTCCTGGTCCTGTACGGGCTGACCGGCGTCGCCGGGTGCCAGGCCTGCTACTTCGTGGCGGCGTCGCGGCTGCCGGTCGGGGTGGCGATCCTGCTGGAGTTCAGCGGCCCCCTGATCGTGCTCGGGTGGCTGCGACTGGTGCGCCGCGTCCCGGTGCAGCGCACGGCCGCCGCCGGCGTCGCGGTCGCGATGGCCGGCCTCGCGCTGGTCGTGCAGGTGTGGACGGGCCTGTCGCTGGACCCGGTCGGGCTGGCCGCCGGGCTCGGCGCCGCCGCCTGCCAGGCCTGCTACTTCCTCATCGTCGACCGGCTCACCGGGAGCGTGGACCCGCTGGTCATCACCTCCGCCGGCAGCGTCGTCGCCGCGGCCGCGCTCGGCGTGCTCGCCGCGCCGTGGGCGCTGCCGTGGGACGTGCTGGCCGCGCCGGTCCCCGTCGCCGGGCACACCGCGCCCGGCTGGACCCTGGTCGCCTGGATCGCGCTGGTCAGCACCGTGCTGGCCTACCTGACCGGCGTCGCGGGGCTGCAGCGGCTGTCGGCGCAGGTCGGCGCCGCGATCTGCTACACCGAGGCCGTCGCCGCCGCGCTCATCGCCTGGGCCGTGCTCGGCGAGCGCCTCACCGGGCCGCAGCTCGCCGGCGGCGCGATCGTGCTGACCGGCGCCTACCTCGCCCAGCGCGCCGCGCCCGCCCGCCCCGGCGACCGGCCCCCGCCGGCCGGGGACCCCCGCCCCGGCCGCGCCGTCGGGGCGCCCGTCCTCGACGGCTGACCCCGGCGCCAGCCGGCGCCGGGCCCCCGGGGTCAGGGGTTCTCGGCGCGGAACCGGCGGACGCCCAGCGCCACCGACACCGCCAGCAGCACCGCCGTGACCAGCGCCCCCTCCGCGACCGCCGTGCTGGCGTAGTCGCCGAGGAACGCCGCCCGGGTCCCGTCCACCACGTACCGGAACGGGGTGAACCGCGACACCGCGTCCAGCCAGCCCGGCGCCAGGCCCATCGGCAGCAGGATCCCCGACAGCAGCATCAGCGGCAGCGTCACCGCCGACAGCAGCGGCGCGAACGCGTCCTCGGAGCGGGTCCGCATAGCCAGCACGTACGACAGGGACGCGACGCCGACCGCGAGCGCCACCGCGAACGCCAGGCCCGCGGCGATCCCGCCGGCCGGGGCGCGCAGCCCCAGCGCCAGCCCCGCCGCGACCAGCAGCACCCCCTGCACCGCGATGACGGCGGTGTCGCGCAGGACGCGGCCCAGCAGCAGCGCGGTGCGGCTGACCGGGGTGACCCGCAGCCGCTCCACCACCCCCGACCGCATCTCCGCCAGCAGCCCGAACCCGACGAACCCGGCGCCGAACAGCGCCAGCTGGACCAGGATCCCCGGCACGAACACCTGCCAGGCGTCGCCGCCGCCGAACCCGCGCACGTCCGCCAGATCCGACAGCAGCGGCCCGAACAGCACCAGGTACAGCAGCGGCTGCACCGCGCCGAACACCACCGCGACCTTGCTGCGCAGCGTCTGCCGCAGGTACCGCAGGAAGATCAGCCGGGTGTCGGACACGACCCGCGCGAACGATGCGCCCGGCCCCGCCGCCGGCGGTGCGGCGGGCGGCGCGGGCGGGGCCGATTCGGGCGATGACAGCGGCATGGCAGGACTCCTTGCTCGGATGGAGAACGGGGGAGAGGGGACGGGGGTCAGGCGGCGTCGCGCAGCGCGCGGCCGGTGACGGCGCGGAACACGTCGTCGAGGGTGGGGCGGGCCAGGCTCAGCGACGCCAGCTCCACCCCGGCGCCGTCCAGCGCGCGGATCAGCGGCATCAGCGCCTTCTCGCCGTCCTCCACGGTGAGCCGCACCCGGCCGCCGGCGACGGCGGCCTCGCGGACGCCCGGATGCGCCGCCAGCGCCGCGCGGACCGCTTCGCAGCCGGACGCGGCGGCGGGCTCCAGGGTGACGACGTCGCCGGCGACGCGGCGCTTGAGGTCGGCGGGCGCGCCCTCGGCGACGATGCGGCCCCGGTCGATGATCAGGATCCGGTCGCACAGCGCGTCGGCCTCGTCCAGGTAGTGGGTGCTCAGGAACACCGTGGTGCCGTCGCCGTCGCGCAGGGCGCGGACGTGGTCCCACAGGTCGCCGCGGCTCTTGGGGTCCAGGCCGGTGGTGGGCTCGTCCAGGAACAGCAGCGGCGGGCGGTGCACCAGCCCGAGCGCGATGTCCAGGCGGCGGCGCTGCCCGCCCGACAGCGACCCCGCCGGCCGCGCCCGCAGGTCCGCCAGGTCCAGGCGGTCGCACAGCCCGGCGATCCGCGCGGCGCGGTCGGGGACGCCGTACAGGCGGGCCTGCAGGTCCAGTTCCTCGGCGGCGGGGACGGCGGGGTCGGTGCCGCCGCCCTGCGCGACGTAGCCGATGCGGCGCCGCACGCCCGCCGGGTCGCGGCGCAGGTCGCGGCCGGCGACGGTCGCGGTCCCGGCCGTCGGCGCCAGCAGCGTCGTCAGCATCCGCAGCGTGGTGGTCTTCCCGGCGCCGTTGGGGCCGAGGAACCCGACGATCTCGCCGGGCCCGACCGACAGGTCCACGCCGCGGACGGCCTCGACGGTCCCGTGCCCGCCGGTGAAGGTGCGGGCCAGCCCGCGCGCCTCGATCACGATGAATCCTCCTCTGGGACGACGCCGGTAGCGTAACCACAATTTTGCAGTGACTCCAAATTTTCAGTGACCCCAACGAAGGTATATTCCTCGCATGGGTGAGGAGCTCACCGGGCCCGAACCGGGGCTGCGGGAACGCAAGAAGCGCCAGACGCGGCGCCGCATCTCCGACATCGCCACCGGGCTGTTCCTGGCGCGCGGCTTCGACGAGGTCACCATCGCCGACGTCGCCCGCGCCGCCGACGTGTCGGTCAACACCGTCTTCAACTACTTCCGCACCAAGGAGGACCTGTTCTTCGACCGGCAGGACGAGGCGATCGAGTCCGCCGCCCGCGACTTCCTCGCCCGCCGGCCCGGCGAGAGCGCCGCCGCGCTGTTCCGCCGCCGGTTCTTCGAGGACCTGGACGCCCGCGGCCACCGCACCGGCCTGCACGACGGATCGCAGGACTGGCTCCGCACCGTCCGAGCCAGCCCCGCCCTCCGCGCCCGCCAGCGCGAGATCGGCCGCCGCGCCAAGGACCGCCTCGCCGCCCGCATCGCCGAGGACACCGGCGCCGGCCCCGACGACATCGCCCCCCACGCCGCCGCCGCGATGATCTTCGCCGTGCAGACCGTCCTGGTCGAGCAGATCGCCGACCGCAGGAGCGCGGGGGAGACCCTCGACGAGATGCGCGACGACGTCTACGCCGCCGCCGCCCGCGCCTTCGACCTCCTCGAAAAGGGCCTCGGCGGCTACGCCGCCGCACCGCCCGAACCCGGCGGCGCCACCGGGGACCCCGCCGAGGACGCCACGGGCGGCGCAGAGGACGGCGCAGCGGGCGGCGCCTCCGGCGAGGGGGCCGCCGCCGGAAAATGAGTGCCGGGGCACTCGAGATCGTTCCTAGACTCCATGGTTGCGGAGGCCGATGACCATGGACACCCCCACACTCCTCGCCCACCTGCGCCGCCACGGCGCACCCCTCACCCTGCCCCCAGGGGCCGCCCTGCGCTGGGACGACGCGGAACTGCACCGCGCCGCCCACGCCCGCGACGCCGAACGCTACGCGCTGCTCGGCCTCGCGCCCGGCGCGGCGCCCTGGCAGCGCGCCCGCGTGCTGCTGCAGGTCCTCGCCGCGTCCCAGGCCGGGCTCGGCGACGGCGCCCGCGCCGTGCAGGCCCGCGCCGCCCGGATCCTGTGCCTCGGGCTGCCGCCCGCGCACGTCGTCACCGTCCTGCTCGCGCTGCGGCGGCTGCGCGCCAACCACAAGCACACCACCCGCGCCGCGCTCCGGTTCGTCCTGGAGCACCCCGGCGCCGACGCGCTCATCGCCGCGCGCCGCGCCGCCCTGCGCGACTGCTTCGAGCACGCCCTCGGCGCCGCCGCCGCCCGCGGCTGCGCCCGCCGCATCGCCGCCGGCGACACCGGCTCGGACTACCTGCGGCGGCGCCTGCTGCGCTTCCTCACCGACCCCGCCGCCGCACCCGCCCGCGTCCAGGCCCTCTACCGCCCCGACGACCCCGCCGCCCGGACGGCGGCCGGGGCCCTGCCGGGGGAGCCGGCGCTGCCCCTCGACCGCCCCGCCGACCGGCCTGCCGCGCTCCCGCGCTTCGCCGGGACCGTCGCGCTCGTCCTGGACGCCCCCGCGCACGGCCGCGCCCGCCCCGAGGAGGCCGCGCTGCGGGCGGCGCTGGCCCGCGTCTGCGACCGGCTGGAGACCATCGAGGCGGGCGGCGCCGCCGGCCCGGCCGCCGGTGTGATGGCCGCGCTCGCCGCCGGCCCCGACCTGGTCGCCGTCCTCACCCGCGGCCCCGGCGCCCCCCACTCGGAGACCGCGTTCCCCGGAGCGGTCCCCGTGGTGTTCTGCCGCGCCCCGGCGGCCGCGCACGGCCCGCGCCGCGACGACCTCGCCGGGCCGCTGCCGTGGATGCTCGCGCACTGCGCCGCCGGCGCCCCCTGGCTGCGCGCCGCCCTGCACGCCCGCCTGGACGACCTGGAACACCGCGCCGACGCCCTCACCACCCGCCTGGCCGCCTGACCGCCCCCGGGCCGGGGCGGGTGTCAGGCCGGGGCGTCGCCGGGCGCCTCTCCCGTCGCGTCCAGGAACGGCGCCAGGACCGACCTCACCCGCTCCGGCATCTCCCGCTTGCCCTTGGACGCCGGGTCGATGAACACGTGCCGCACCTCCCCGTCGGCGATGAGCCGCCCGCCCGCCCGGAACACCGGGCGCACGACCATGCTGGTCGTCCCCAGATGCGCCACCGGCATCGACACCTCCAGCAGCTCGTCGAACCGCGCGCCCTCCCGGAACCGGATCCGCGCCTCGGCCACCACCAGGTCGTAGCCCTCGTGCA
The DNA here is from genome assembly GCF_043197915.1 of Actinomadura geliboluensis. Taxonomy (NCBI): domain Bacteria; kingdom Bacillati; phylum Actinomycetota; class Actinomycetes; order Streptosporangiales; family Thermomonosporaceae; genus Actinomadura; species Actinomadura geliboluensis. The sequence goes on from NZ_JBICUA010000012.1 coordinate 385,411, forward strand.
CCATCGCCCCGTAGTCGCCGACCAGCTCCCGCCACATCTCCGTCAGCGCCACGTCGTAGTAGAAGAGGTAGTGGCCGTTGAACACCACGCCCTGCTGATCGCACTCGCTGTACCGCACCCGCAGCCGATGCGTGAACACCTCACCCATACCGGGCATCCTGCCCCATCGCGCCGCCCGGCGGCCGCCGAGCCTCCCGCCGGCCGGCCTCAGCCGGAGCGGCGGAGGCGGTCCGCGCGGCGCCAGCCCCTCCCGCGGCCCCCGCGCCATCGCCACCGCGACCGCGCGGTTCAGCGTCACCTCCGGGCTCGCATCAAGCCGCTCCAGCAGCTCGTACAGGACGGCGATCTGCGGCCAGCAGCTCCTCGGCCTGCGCGGCCGGCGCGTCGCGCTCCTCGCCCGGCAGCGCCAGGAACCGCGGGTCGCGCAGGAACAGCGGATGCTCCCAGTTCTCGGGATTGCCGTACACCAGCGGCAGGTACTTCATCGCGTCCCCTCCCGCGGCGGCCCCGCCACCCCGATCACGTTGCCCTCCGGGTCGGCGAAGTGCCCGACCGAGAGCCGCCCGCCCGACTGCGGCTCCGGGCCCATCAGCCGCCGGCCGCCCAGCCGCTCCGCCTCGGCCAGCGCGGCCTCCACGTCGTCCACGCCCACATAGAACAGCACGCGGGGGGCGAAACCGTCACCGCCGCCGACGCCTCCGGCGATCCCCGCGGTCTCCGGGCCGGCGAACCCGTACTCGCCCGGACGCGACACCGTCGCTGTGGCCGCGTCGCCGACCTGGAACCGCCACCCGAACAGCCGCCCGTAGTAGCCGCGCAGCCCCGCCGGATCGCTGCCGATGATCTCGAAATGCACCACTGGACGTCCCATGACGGCTCCCTTCCCGCGCGCCCGACCGCCGGGCGCGTCACCGCAGGGGACGGACCCGTACCCCCGGCCTCGACATCCCCACCACCCCAGCCCCATAACAGGTCCTTCTAGAAGCCAGAACGACCATCTCTTGGACTTATGGTGCGGCGGCGACCACGATGGGAGCCGGAAGCAGACCCGACCACGAAGGACCACCGTGACCGCGCACGAGAAGGCCATGCGGCCCGAGGACATCACCCGCCTGTTCGTCGAACGCTCCAACGCCGGAGACGCCGCCGGCGTCGCCGCCCTCTACGAGCCGGACGCGGTCATCGCCTACCCGCCCGGCTCCCAGACCACCGGCCGCGACGCGATCCGCGCGCTGTGGGAGAAGGTCCTGGCGGCCCGCCCCCGCTTCGAACCCGAGCAGCCCCTGCCCACCCTGGTCAGCGGCGACCTCGCCCTCACCTCCACCCCGCCCCGCGACGGCGCCGGAGCCCGCGCCCAGGTCGCCCGCCGCCAGCCCGACGGCAGCTGGCTGCGCGTCCTGGACCAGCCCGAGTTCCTCCCGCCCGGCACCACCCCCTAGCCCCCGGCCCGCGGGCCCGGGCCGGGCCGGGGGCGGAGCTGAAAATCCCGGCAAAGATTCGACCCGGTGCGGGGCGAGACGTCCGCAATGCCCGACCGGATGCCGTTAACGTGCGGGAATGCCGCAGACGCCCGGCCCGCCGCCCGGCGACACGCCGGCCTACGCGCCCGCCGACATCCCGCCCGACGCCCCGCCCGGCGGCCCCGGCGCGGACGCGCGGGACGGCGGGCGGTGGCCGCAGCGGATGCCGCCGTGGCTGCCCAAGGCGTTCGTGCTGGCCGGTGCGATCGTGCTGGCGTTCATGGCCGGGCTGTGGCTGCTGGGGCGGCTGCGGGAACTGCTGCTGCTCCTGCTGATCTCGCTGTTCCTGGCGTTCGCGATCGAACCGGCGGTGAACTGGCTGGCCCGCCGCGGCTGGCGGCGCGGCCTGGCCACCGCGGCGATGTTCGTGGTCGTCGGGGTGCTGCTCACCGGGTTCCTCGGCGGCATCGGGTCGCTGCTGGCCACCCAGGCCGCCCACCTGATCAACGGGTTCCCCGGCTACGTCCACGAGGTCATCGGCTGGGTGAACTCCACCTTCGGGACGCACCTGTCGCAGCGGACCCTGTTCCAGCGGCTCCCCACCGTCACCGACGCCCTCTCGCGGCACATCACCGGCCTCGCCGGGAACGTGTGGGGCATCGGCACCACCGCGTTCGGCGTCGTCTTCAACGCCCTCGGCGTGCTGCTGTTCACCTTCTACCTGTCCGCCGAAGGCCCCCAGTTCCGCCGGACGGTCTGCTCCCTGCTCCCGCCGCACCGCCAGCGCGCGGTCCTGCGCGCCTGGGAGATCGCCATCGACAAGACCGGCGGCTACATCTACTCCCGGGGGCTGCTCGCCCTCATCTCCGGCATCGCCCACTACGCCGCCATGACCGGGCTCGGCGTCCCCTACGCCGCGACGCTGGCGCTGTGGGTCGGCGTGGTGTCGCAGTTCATCCCCGCCGTCGGCACCTACCTCGCCGGCGCCGTGCCCATCCTGATCGCGCTCACCGCCTCCCCGGCGACCGCGCTGTGGCTGCTGCTGTTCATCATCGGCTACCAGCAGTTGGAGAACTACCTGCTCCAGCCGCGCATCACCGCCCGCACCCTGGACATGCACCCCGCCGTCGCGTTCGGCCTCATCCTCGCCGGCGCCGCCGTCGCCGGACCCGTCGGAGTGCTGCTGGCCATCCCGGTCGGCGCCAGCCTCCAGGCGTTCGCCGGCGCCTACGTGCGCCGCTACGACGTCGAGGACCACCCCCTCACCCGGCCGGACGCCCCCGCGGCGCGCTGGTGGCGGTGGCTGCGCCGCAACTGAACCCGCACCGCGCCCCCGCCGCCCTTTACCCGAACGTGGAGCGGATCGTCGAGCATTGCCGTGGACGGCGCCGCCCGCCCGGTCTACCGTGCCAGGAGAGAAGCTTGATCATCGGGCAGGTCGGGGGCGGGAGGGAGCCGTCATGTACCGTCCCCGCACGCGCCGCCGCAGGTGGCTCGCCGGGCTCACCGCCGGGACGCTCGCCGCGACCGGCCTCGCCGCCGCGGCCCCGGCCGCCGCGCACGCCGCGGACGCCGGGCTCGCCGCGGCGCCGCACGGCGGCAAGGACCCCGCGCTGCTGCGGATCCTGCGGTCCATGTCCCTGCGCGACAAGGCCGCGCAGCTGTTCGTCCTGCAGGTCCACGGCACCGGCGCCACCACCGCCGACCCCGCCGCCGTCGCCGCCAACCGCCGCCTCTACGGGGTCGACAACGCCGCGCAGGTCATCGACCGGTACCGCCCCGGCGGGTTCATCTACTACGGCGAGAACGTCACCGGCCCCGCGCAGGTCGCCGCGTTCTCCAACGGCATCCAGCGCGCCGCCGCGGCCCAGCCGCTCGGCATCCCCGCCACCATCGCCACCGACCAGGAGGGCGGCATCGTCGCCCGGATCCAGCCGCCCGCCACCCAGTCGCCCGGCGCGATGGCGCTGGCCGCCGGGCGCCGCACCGGCGACGCCCGCGCGCTGGCCGCCATCACCGGCCGCGAACTGCGCGCCATCGGCATCGACCAGGACTACGCGCCCGACGCCGACGTGAACACCGACCCCGCCAACCCCGTCATCGGCGTCCGGTCCTTCGGATCCGACCCCGCCCTGGTGTCGGACATGGTCACCGCGCAGATCGGCGGATACCGGTCCGCGGGCGTCACCGCGACCGCCAAGCACTTCCCCGGCCACGGCGACACCACCACCGACTCCCACACCGGCGTCCCCCACATCGACCACACCCGCGCCGAATGGGAGCGGCTCGACCTGCCGCCGTTCCGCGCCGCGATCGAGCACGGCGTCGAAGCGATCATGACCGCGCACATCGTCGTGCCGTCCCTGGACCCCTCCGGCGACCCCGCCACCCTGTCGCGGCCCATCCTCACCGGCATCCTGCGCGACCGCCTGCACTACCGCGGCGTCATCGTCACCGACGCCCTCGACATGCAGGGCGTCCGCGACAAGTACGGCGACGAGAACATCCCCGTCCTCGCGCTCAAGGCCGGCGCCGACGTCCTGCTCAAACCGCCGCTGGACGAGCAGGGCCGGGGCGTGTTCCCCCGCCAGCTCGACGCCGTCGTCGCCGCCGTCGAGAACGGCGAGCTCACCGAGCGGCGCATCGACGAGTCCGTCTACCGCATCCTGGACCTCAAACGCCGCCGCGGCCTGTTCCGCGACCCCTACGCCGACGAGTCCGAGGTCGCCCGGCGCGTCGGGACGCCCGCGCACCTCGCCGCCGCGCAGCGCGCCGCCGACCGCACCACCACCCTGGTCCGCGACGACGCCGGCGTCCTGCCGCTGCGGCCCGGCGACCGCAAGGTCCTGGTCACCGGATGGGGCGTGTCCACCACCGCCGCGCTCGGCACCGAACTCGCCCGCCGCGGCGCCACCGCCACCGTCCGCCAGACCGGCCTCAGCCCCGGCCCCGCGCAGATCGACCAGGCCGCCGCCGACGCCCGCGGCCAGGACCTCGTCGTCGCCGTCACCAACCGCGCCTGGGACGCCAAAGACGAAACCGGCCACAACGGCCCCGGCCAGATGAACCTCGTCAAGGCGCTCCTCGCCACCGGCACGCCCGTCGTCGTCATCGCCGTCCGCGACCCCTACGACATCGCCTGGTTCCCCGAGGCCCCCACCTACCTGGCCACCTACTCCTACACCGCCGAGGCGCTGCGGTCGGCCGCCAAGGCGCTGTTCGGGGAGACCGTCCCGCGCGGGCGGCTCCCCGTCGCCATCCCCGCCCGCGACGACCCCGCGACCGTCCTCTACCCGTTCGGGCACGGCCTGGGCTACTGACCCCCCGGCACCCGCGCCGGGTGCCGGGCACCGGCCGCGAAGACCGGCGGCCCGGTGCGGGGACGGCAGCCGCCGCCGCCCCCGCACCGGGCCGGGCCCGAACCCCGTGCTCAGCCGCGCGTCACGCCTGCCGCGCCCCGATCGACTTCATCAGCGCCGGCCAGATGGACTGCGACTCCCGCACCCACGCCGGCCAGTTGTGCCGCCCGTCGCCGTAGATGTGCGCCGTGTAGGGGACCTTCAGCTGGTCCAGCCGCTTCTGGAAGTCCTTGTTGTTCGCGCCGACCGCGATCTCGCTCAGCAGCCCGATGTCCCACGGCGCCACGTCCGGGTCGCCCGGCCCCGGGCGACCGGTCGTCCCCGCCGAGAAGAACAGCTGGGTGCCGCGCAGCTTGTCCGCCAGCGAGTACGGGTCGTGCGCCGCCCAGTTGGCGTCGTCGACCCACGGGATGCCCCAGATCGCGAACGGGTCCTGCCCGTTGCCGGCGTTGGTGAACATCAGCATCGCCGGCATCCCGATCGAGCGCATCGACAGGATCCCGCTCAGCGACGCCGCGTACTTGAACATCCCCGGATGCCGCGCCGCGTACGCCATCGCGCCCGCGCCGCCCGAGGAGTTCCCGATCGCCGCGCGCAGCGCGCCCGCGTGGTAGTTGCGCTCCATCAGCTGGCGCACCTCGGCGGTGTGGAAGGTCTCCCACTTGGGCGACCCGCCCTTGCCGTAGTTGTACCAGTCGGTGTACGAGCCGTTCTCGCCCTCGGGCATCACCACGATGACGTTGTACTTGGCCGCCCACGCCTCGATGTCGGTGTTCTTGGTCCACGAGGTGTAGTTGTCCTGCCCGCCGTGGAAGGCGTACAGGATCGGCCACGTCGCCGCCGAGTCCCGCGTCCAGTCCTTCGGCAGCAGGATCCGGGTCTTCACCGACTTGCCCAGCGCGGGCGACTCGATGGTGATGTCGACCTCGCGGGTGCCGACCTTCGTCTCCGCGGTGATGCGGGCGCCGTCGTCGGCCTTGGCGGACGGCCCCGCGAGCGCCAGCGCGCGGGCCTGCGCCGGGACCGTTCCCGCCGTGCCGATCCCGGCGACGAGGACGGCGCCGATGGCGCCGGAGGCCAGCGAGCGCCGCCAGCGGACCCGGTGTGACCGACGGCGGACGGAGGGTGTCATCTGCTCACCTCGCGGATCAGGCCCGACCCCCGGCGGCCGCGCGACTCCGGGAGAGTGTCCTCGCACCCGCCGAAATGATCTACATGTGCGGGTTACAAGAAATGGGCGCGGCGCTGTGGAGAAGTGAGTCATCCGGCCGCTTCGGCCAGCAGCGCCGCCAGCGCCGCCGGCTCCGACAGCATCGGCCAGTGCCCCGTCGCCAGCTCCCGGTACTCCCAGCCCGGCCCCGTCATCGCCGCGAACACCGGATGCCCGTCCTCGCCGAGGCGCCGCACCACGTCCAGGGGGATCGTCGTGGCGATCAGCGTACGCGGCGTCGCCGGCAGCGGGTCCGGGCGGGCCGCCGGCTGCGTCGCCGTCCCGAACGGCTGCGGGGTGGCGCGCTCGCGCAGCTCCGCCAGCCGCGCGGCGCTCAGCCCCGCCAGGTTCACCGGGTCGGCGGCCGGGTCGAACGGCGGCACCGGGATCACCCGGCCGCCGCCCTCCTCGGCGACCGCCCGCTCCAGTTCCGCCCGCTCGGACGGCTCGTGGAAGTCGATCGCGGCCATCCCCGACGGCATCGGCCCGGTGTCGACGTACACCACGCGGGCGATCCGGCTCGGCATCCGGTCGGCCGCGCCCGTCACCGCCATGTTCGCGCCGCTGTGCGCGACCAGCACGACCCGCTCCAGCCCGCCGTCCTCGACCACCCGCTCGATGTCGGCGATGTGGGTGTCGACGTCGATGCCGGAGACGTCGCCGCCCGCGCGCTCGGCCTGCCCGGACGGCGTCACCGCGTGCACCTCGTGGCCCGCCGCGCGCAGCACCGCCGCGACCTCGTCCCACGCCCACGCGCCGAGCCAGTACCCGGGGACCAGGACGAACGTCCCCGCCCCCGCCTTCTCCTCCGCCGCCCCAGCCGTTCCGGTGCTGGTGCTCGTCTCGGTGCTCATGTCGCGCCGTCCTCTCCTGTTCGGTACGGCACCACGCTACGGTCGATACCGGACAGGACCCGCCCGGATTAAGTGAGTGACCCGTGCCACATTCGTCCCACCCGACGACCCGCGTCCTGGCGATGCTGGAACTGCTGCAGGCCGGCCACCGCCTCGGCGGCGCCGAACTGGCCCGCCGGCTCGGCGTGGACGAGCGCACCGTCCGCCGCTACGCCGCCCGCCTGGACGACCTCGGCGTCCCCGTCGTCGCCGACCGCGGCCGGTACGGCGGCTACCGGCTCATGCCCGGCTACAAGCTGCCGCCGCTGATGCTCACCGACGACGAGGCCGTCGCCGTCGTCCTGGGCCTGCTCGCGGGACGCCGCACCGGCCTGCCCGGGCCCGCCGCCGAGAGCGCCCTGGCCAAGGTGCAGCGCGTCCTGCCCGACGCGCTGCGCGACCGGGTCCAGGCGCTGCGCGACACGCTCGGATTCACCGGCCCCGACCGCGCCGCCGGCGCCGCGCCCGGTGCGGTCCCCGACACCGGCGCCGTCCTCACCCTGGCCGCCGCCGCCCGCGAGCACCGCCGCGTCCGGCTGCGGTACCGGTCCTGGCGCGGCGAGGAGACCGAACGGGACCTGGACCCCCACGGGCTGGTGCTGCACTCCGGGCGCTGGTACGTCACCGGCCACGACCACCGCAGCGGCGAGACCCGCACGTTCCGCGTCGACCGGATCGCCTCCGCCGAACCGGGGACCGAACTGTTCGAGGCGCCCGGCGACGCCGACCCCGTCCGCGACGTGCTGCGGTCACTGGCCCGCGTCCCCTACGCCCACGAGGTCGAGGTCGTCCTGCAGACCACCCTCGCCGAGGCCCGCCGCCGCGTCCCCGCCGCGGTCGCGACCCTGGCCGACAACACCGGCGGCGAGGGCGGGGGAGTGGTGCTGACCACCCGCGCCGAACGGCTCGACGGCATGGCCCGGATGCTGGCCGGGCTCGGGTTCCCCTTCATCGTCCGGCGCCCCGCCGAACTGCGCGGCCACGTCCGCGACCTGGCCCGCGCCCTGGCCGAGCAGGCCGACCGGTGACCGCCGGGCGCGCTACAACCCGTCAGGTCAGCCGGCGGTGCGGGCGTCCCACTCGTGCCGCAGCATCGCGTACACGACCTCGTCGCTCCACTCGCCCTTGACGATCTCGTTCTGCACCAGGTGCGCCTCCCGGCGCATCCCCAGCCGCTCCAGCACCCGCGCGGACGCGGCGTTGCGGCCGTCCAGCCGCCCGCACACCCGGTGCAGGTCCAGGCCCTCGAACCCCAGCCGCAGCACGACCTCGGCGGCCTCGGTGGCGAACCCCCGGCCGTGGAAGGCGGGGTTGAAGATGTAGCCGATCTCGCCCTGCCGGTGCTCGCGGCTGCGGTACTGCAGGTTGACCTCGCCGATCAGGTCACCGGTCTCGCGCCACACCACCGCCAGGACGAGCCAGTCGCCCTCCTTCTCCACGGTGGAGGCGCCCATCTTCTGCTTCAGGAACGACCGCGACTCCTCCAGCGTCCGCGGCTCCCAGTACAGGAACCGCGCCACCTCCGGCAGGGACTGGTAGGCGTACAGCCCCTCGGCGTCGCCCTCGTGGAACGGCCGCAGGGTGAGCCGCTCGGTCTCGATCGGGTAAGCGGGACGGAGCATGCCATGATCCTATTCACCGTCTTCGCCCTCATGCGACCGTGATTCCCCGGTACCCCCCGCAGCGGGGCACGGCACGCCGCTAGGAACGCCCCGGGCCGGGACGGCCGCGCGTCGCTCCCGGCCCCTGCGCCCCCGGCCCGCCGCCCTCCTCCGGGGCGGCGCCGCCCTCCCGCTCGGCCGCGTCCCCGCGGCCCGCGTCCTCTCCGGCCACGCCGGTCTCGCGACGGTCCTCCTCGTCGAAGGCGCGGGTGTCGCGGAACCGCACGTACGGCTCCCGGCCCGGCGGAGTGCCCGCGGCGATCGCCCGGCCCCGCTCCAACTCGGCGTTCAGCTCCAGGCCCAGCAGGATCGCCAGGTTCGTGATCCACAGCCACACCAGGAACACGATGACCGCCGCGAGGCTGCCGTAGGTCTTGTTGTAGGAGGAGAAGTTCGCCACGTACACCGCGAACAGCCCCGACGCCGCCAGCCACACCGCGATCGCCAGCAACCCGCCGGGCACCAGCCCCCTGAAACCGCGCTTGGCGTTGGGCGACGCCCAGTACAGCAGCATGATCAGGAACGCCACCACCACCAGCAGCACCGGCCACTTGGCGATGTTCCACACCGTCACCGCCTGCGACCCGGCGCCGATCACGTCGCCGACCTTGCGCGCCAGCGGCCCGGTCACCACCACCGCGATCCCCGACGCCGACAGCAGCACCAGCGTCACCAGCGTCACCCCGATCCGCACCGGGAGCGTCTTCCAGATCGGACGGCCCTCGGGGACGTCGTAGACGATGTTGGACGCCTGCATGAACCCGCCGACGTACCCCGACGCCGACCACACCGCGCCCAGCAGGGCCACCACCGCGATCACCCCGGCGCCGCCGCTGCTGCCCTGCAGCTGCCGCACCGAGCTCACCAGCAGGTCCCGCACCGCGCCCGGCGCCAGCTCCCCGATGTTCTTGATCAGCTCGTCGGTGGTGGACCGGCCGGCCAGCCCGACCAGCGACACCACCACCAGCAGCGCCGGGAAGATCGACAGGATCGAGTAGTAGGTGAGCGCCGCCGCCCACGCGGTGAGGTTGTCGCGCTTGAACTCGCCGAACGTCCGCTTCAGCGCCCCCCGCCACGAGGTGGCCGGGGGGTCGGCGATCGCGCCAGGGACAGGCATGCGGGTCCTCTCACCGGATCGTTCCAGGGGGTCGGTCCCGGGGGCGGGGCCCGGTCCCGCGGGGTCGGCGGCCCGGAGTCAGCGGCCCGGGGTCAGCGGCCCGGGGTCAGCGGCCCGGGGTCAGCGGCCCTTGCCGCGCCGCACCTTCACCGCGCGGCGCTGCCCGGGGGCGATCCGGAACCGCACCGGCCCCACCCGCCGCGAGGACGTCCGCCGGTGGCGGATCCACAGCGCCGCCACCGCCAGCGCCCCCGCGGAGGCGACCACCGCGCCGCCCTGCCGGGCCCGCGCCATCGTCTGCTCCGAGCCGGCCGCCTGCCACGCCGACGCCGCGGCGTCGCGCGCCCGGCTCCTGGCGTACTCGGCCTTCTCCCGGGCCAGCGCCTTCACGTCCGCCTTGGCGGCCAGCTGCTCGACGGTGTCGCCGAGCTCGTGGCGCGCACGGTCGACCTCCTGGCGCAGCTCCTCGGTGGCGGCCTCGGCGCCGTGCCTGCCCTGAACCGTCATCGGTGCGTCGCCCTCTCCCTCAGTTCGGCCACGGTCTGCCGCGCGCCGTCCATCGCCGCCTCCGGCTTGGCCGGCGCTGCGCGCTTGGTCTGCGACCGGCCCATCAGGGCCAGCACCCCGGCCACCAGCATCAGGAACCCGCCCATGATCAGCGCCGCCGCCCACACCGGGAGCGCCAGCGCGATCGCGGCGATCGCCGCGGTCAGCAGCGCCCCCAACCCGTACAGCGCCATCAGCGCCGCGCCGCCGAACATCCCGGCGCCGGTGCCGGCGTGCCGGGCCTTGGCCTTCAGCTCGGCGGCCGCCAGCCGCAGCTCGGCGCGGGTCAGGTCCGAGACCTGCTGCGCGGCCTGCCGCACCAGCTCGCCGGTGCCCGCCTCCGGGCGCCGGGACTGGAACTCCGGTGCCCGGGCCTGGTCCACGCGGTGCGCGCCCATGCCCTCGGCCGCCGCCTCGCCGTCATGCGTCTGCCGCACGATGCCCATCGCCTTCAGGCCCCCTCCGCGTTGTCTCGACGCTTGAAGGTGGCGTTCCCCCTTGTCGGAGGCTAAACGTGGCCGGTTCCCGACAAAGGGTGAACAGGCGCGCCGGACCGCGCCGCCGCGCGCCCCCGGCGGGGCGGCGGTCAGCCGCGCCCGACGTGGGACGGCATCGCCGTGGCCAGCACCGTCATGAACTGGACGTTGGCCTCCAGCGGCAGCCCCGCCATGTACAGGACGGCGTCGACGACGTGGCGGACGTCCATCACCGGCTCGGCCTTCACCGACCCGTCCGCCTGCAGGGTGCCGGTGCCGAACGCGCCGGTCATGTCGGTGGCGGCGTTGCCGACGTCGATCTGCCCGCACGCGATCCGGTGGGGGCGGCCCTCCAGCGACAGCGCCTTGGTGAGGCCGGTCACGGCGTGCTTGCTGGCGGCGTAGGCGACGGTGCGGGGCCGCGGCGTGTGCGCCGACAGCGACCCGTTGTTGATGATGCGGCCGCCCTGCGGGTCCTGGTCCTTCATCATCCGGAACGCCTGCTGCGCGCACAGGAACGCGCCGGTGAGGTTGGTGTCGACGACCTGGCGCCACTCCTGGAGGGAGTAGTCCTCCACGGGCGCGGACGCGCCGAACACCCCGGCGTTGTTGACCAGCAGGTCCAGCCGCCCCCACCGGCCGGCGACGGCGGCGAACAGCTCCCGGACGGCGCCGGGGTCGGTGACGTCGGCGGGGACGGCCAGCGCCGCTCCGTCGGGGGCCGCGCCGGCGGCGGCCCGCAGGGGGCCGGGGCGGCGGCCGGCGAGGGCCACCCGCCACCCGGCGTCCAGGAGCCCGGCCGCGACCGCGGCCCCGATGCCCGATCCGGCGCCGGTCACCAGCGCCACCCCTGCTCCCATGGGCCACTCCCGCCGCTCGTCGCCGTCCCGCCCGATTATCGCCCCCGCCGCGCCGGCGGCCCCGGGCCGGGGTCAGGCGGTGGTGAGCCAGTCGACGCGGTGCGCCTCGGTCGGGTCGGGGGTCTCCCAGCGGCGCACCAGCCGGTCCACGACCGCGTCCGGGACGGGCGCCGGCCGCGCCCGGTTGCGGTCGCGGACCACGCCGGGCGGCGCCTCCACCGCGACGATCTCCACCCGCGCCCGGTACCGGGCGGCGAGCCCCGTGCACGCCTCCCGCTGCTGCCGCGACACGTTGGTGGCGTTCCACACGAACGACCTGCCCGCGCGCAGGTGCCCGCGGGCCTCCTCGTGCGCGGCGGCCGCCACCGCCCGCTGGTCCCCCGAGGGGGACACGCCCATCTCGGCGCGGAGCCGGTCCAGGCTCACGACCGGCACGTCCGGGCGGTGCGCGGCGATCCAGTGGTCCTTGCCCGCGCCCGGCAGCCCCGACAGCACGGTCACCGTGCAGCGGGTGTCGTCGAACGCGGCGTAGCCGGGGTCGCGGCCAGGCTTGCGGAAGTACCAGAACCGGGCGTGGTCGGACGGGAACGCGCGCGGAGCCTCCAGGCACTCCTGCTCGGCGCAGTACTCCCCGTACAGGGCGGCGTTGTCCAGCAGCTCGGCGGTGTCGGAGCAGATCCGGCCGAGGATGTCGGCCGACGCCAGCAGCACCAGGTCGTCGTTGCGGGCCAGCAGGCTCGCCCGGAACGCGATCTGCTGCAGGTCGGGGCGCTCCAGGGCCCAGAACGGCACCTGGTGGTGGCGGACCAGCGCCGCGACGTGCTCGCGCCAGGCGACCGGCGCGCCCAGCTCCCACAGGATCCGCCGCACCATCAGGTCGCCGCGGCGGGAATGGCCGTGCGCGGTGACGCGGCCGTCGCCGTCCAGCGCAGTGCAGTAGGGCTTGGCGACGTCGTGCATCAGCACCGCGGTGAACAGCCGCACCCGCTCGGCGGCAGGGCGGGCCCGCCACTGCGGCAGCGACGCCAGCGCCTCGCACGCCATCCGGGTGTGGGTCTCGACGTCGCCCTCGCCGTGGTGGGCGGGGTCCTGCGGGACGCCGGCCAGGTCCCGCACCCAGGCGAACGCGTCCCGGATCCGGTCCCAGGGGACCCTCCAGTGCGGGGGCGCCGGGCACAGCTCATCGAACACCCGCATACAGCACCTCCGGGTCCGCCAGGCCGTTGGCGACGATCGGCCGGTCCAGCCAGTGGGTGCCGGCGTCCAGGATCGCGGTCAGGAAGCTCGGACGGACCCACTTGTAGCGGCCGACGGTCTGCCCGTCCTCCTCCACCTTGATGTAGAGGCCCTCCATCTCCTCGCACGAGTCGGTCTCCGCCGCGACGCGGCCGGGGTCGGCGCCTCCGGCGGCGGCCGCCGCGCGCAGCGCGTCCCGCCAGTGCGGGGTGCGGCACCTCGACGGGCCCGCCAGCGCCGTCAGCGCGGCCAGGTCCGGCAGCGGGCCCTCGTGAAGGACCGGCACCGGCACCACCGGCGTCCCGGCGAGCAGTTCCGCGCGCCGCGGCGTCGACAGGAACGTCCCGTCGGCGAGGTCCAGCACGTCGAACGCGCAGAAGTAGTGGGGGAGCGCGTCGTAGAAGACGGTGTGCTTGGCGTACAGCCACTCCCCGTACAGGACGTACCGGTCCCGCAGGCGTTCGCGCAGGACGTGCTGGACCGACGCCGCCCACGCCTTCAACGGCCCGAACTGCCGCTCGCGGGGCCCGCCGGACAGGTAGTGGCCGCGGCTCTGCAGCCGCAGCTCCCCGCCGGCGGTGAAGCTGATCCCGGCGTTGGCGCCGTCGAGCTTCTCCTCCACCACCAGGTACCGCCCGGCGATCTTGGCGAACGGCGCCGCGGCGAGGTCGTGGTCGCCGGGCTGGAGCCGCGAGCCCGCGATGTGCGGGGTCCGGGGGTATTTGCGGAGCATGCCGACCGTTGTAAGGGACCGCCACGGGCCCCGCCAACCGGTTTTCCGGCGCCCGCGAGGGTGTCAGCGGGCCGGGACGGCGCGGACGAGGGCCAGCGCCACCGCCCCGTACACCGCGACGCCCAGCGCCGTCCCGACCTGCCGGGCGGCGTTGTTGAACCCGCCCGCCAGGCCGGCGTGCGCGGGCGGCGCGGCGCGCATCGCGGCGGCGACCGCGGCCGTCACGATCAGGCCGTCGCCGATCCCGATGGCCGCCAGCGCCGGCAGCGCCGTGGAGGAGATCCCCGCCCACGCTCCGAGCGCCCGTGCCTGCTCGGCGGTCCCCGGATACAGGGCGGTGCCGGTCGTGGAGGTGTCCGTGGCTCCACCGTGGGCCCCGGACGTTTCGCCGCGGCCCGAACCGTCCCCGCCGGCCCGGCGACCGGGAGGTGCGCGGGGGACGGGTCAGATGAGGCCGGCGTCGTGGACCAGCAGCGCGATCTGGGTGCGGTTGTCCAGGTCCAGCTTGGTCAGCACGCTCGACACGTGCGCCTTCACCGTCGCCACGCTCATGAACAGCTCCGCCGCGATGTCGGCGTTGGAGCGGCCCCGCGCTACCTCCAGCGCCACCTCGTTCTCGCGGGGGCTGAGCCGGGCGAGCGCCGCGCGGGCCCGCTGGTGCGCGCCCGCCTCGGTCGCGGCGCGGTCCATCAGGCGGCGGGTGACGCTCGGCGACAGGATCGGGTCGCCGGCGGCGACCCGCTGCACCGCGTCGACGATCGCGCCGGGCGGGGTGTCCTTCAGCAGGAACCCGCCCGCGCCGGCGCGCAGCGCGCGCAGGATGTCCTCGTCGGAGTCGAACGTGGTCAGCACGATGACCTCGGGCGGGTTCGGCCGGGCCCGCAGCCGGCGCGTCGCGGTGATGCCGTCCACCCGCGGCATCCGCAGGTCCATCAGGACGACGTCGGGGGCGTGCGCGTCGGCGGCCGCGGGCACCTCGGCGCCGTCGGCGGCCTCACCGGCGACGGTGATGCCGCCCGCCCCGTCCAGCATCATCGACAGCCCGGCGCGGACGAGCGCGTCGTCGTCCACGATCAGCACGCGCAGGGGGCGGGTCACGCCGGCCATGGTAGCCGGGCGCGCAGCCGGAACTCGCCCGCGGCGGCCTCGTGGTCCAGGCGCCCGCCCGCCAGCCGGACCCGCTCGGTCAGCCCGACCAGGCCCGTCCCGCTGCCCGGCGGCGGGACGGCGCCGTCCTGCGCCAGCGGGTTGCGGACGTCGACGAGAAGGCCCGCGCCCGGACCGCCCTCCAGGACCACCCGCACCGGCAGGCCCGGGGCGTGCTTGCGGGCGTTGGTCAGCGCCTCCTGCACCACCCGGTAGGCGGCGCGGCCCGCCGCAGGCGGGGCGTCCGCGGCGTCGGCGACCCCGTCGCGCAGCTCCACCCGCCCGCCGGCGGCCCGCGATTCCTCCAGCAGCCGGGGCACGTCGGCCAGCGCGGGCTGCGGCCGGCCCTCCCCGCCGTCCTGCCCGTCCCCGTCGGGCTGGTCGGTGCGCAGCAGCAGGATCACCTCGCGGAGCTCCTCCAGGGCCTGGTGCACCCCGGCCCGGACCACCCCGGCGGCCTGCGCGAGCTTGTCCGGCGGCGCGTCCGGCCGGTACTCCAGCGCGCCCGCGTAGGTGGCCAGCAGCGACAGCCGGTGCGCGAGGACGTCGTGCATCTCCCGCGCGATCCGGGTCCGCTC
The DNA here is from genome assembly GCF_043197915.1 of Actinomadura geliboluensis. Lineage (NCBI taxonomy): Bacteria > Bacillati > Actinomycetota > Actinomycetes > Streptosporangiales > Thermomonosporaceae > Actinomadura > Actinomadura geliboluensis. The sequence goes on from NZ_JBICUA010000012.1 coordinate 400,686, forward strand.
GGCCATCCGCGCCTCGGCGACCCGGCGGCCCTGCTCGGCCTCGGCGCGGCGGGCCCGCTCGCGCAGCGACTCCAGCAGCGCCCGCCGCGCCCGCGCCAGCGCGCCCCAGCCGACCAGCGCGCCGTAGGCGAGCGCGACCAGCAGCACCCACCAGCCGAAGGAGATCCCGCCGCTCGGCCGCCACCACCCCTGCGCGACGTGCGCGGCGACCCCCGCCGCGCCGACCGCCGCCGCCACCGGGAACGGGCGCCACTGCGCGACCTGCAGCACCCCCATGCTCGCCGCCGGCGTCGCCGCCGGGGACAGCACCGCGAGGACGCCCAGCGCCAGCGCGGCCGGGACCGGCCGCCACAGCAGCAGCGGCGCCGCCAGGCACGACACCGCGCCGACCGCCGCGTCCAGCGCGAAGCTCCCGCCGGTCCCCGGCCGCCCCCACAGCGTCAGGGCGGTCAGCACGGCCGACACCGCGACCACGATCACGGCCCCGGCCGTCCTGCCCAGCCGCGGGCCAGCGCCCACCTGCCCGAACGTCACCTCGTCCACCGGGCACAGGCTAGCCGCGGCCCGCCCGGCGGCGGCACCGACCAAAGTCGGTGACCGCCCCTCCCGAGGACGGCCAGGGGCGGCCGGGGTCGGCCTGTCCCGGCCGGCCGGTCAGGAATCGAGAAGCGGTTTGTCGGTGGCCGCGGATAGCGTGGCGACAGGCCGGATCGGCATATCCTTTGCGCCGGCCTGATCGAGCCGGGCGACCGACGGGGGAACGCGGACGCGGCCCCGCCAACCACATGGAGACACGATGAGCAAGGCCACGACGACGGACGCCCAGCCTCCGGCGGCGCACGCCGCCGACAGCCACGACCTGATCCGCGTGCACGGGGCGCGCGAGAACAACCTCAAGGACGTCAGCATCGAGATCCCCAAGCGGCGGCTGACGGTGTTCACCGGGGTGTCCGGATCGGGCAAGAGCTCACTGGTGTTCAACACGATCGCCGCCGAGTCGCAGCGGCTGATCAACGAGACCTACAGCACCTTCGTGCAGGGCTTCATGCCGACGCTGGCGCGGCCCGAGGTCGACGTCCTCGAAGGGCTGACCACCGCGATCATCGTCGACCAGCAGCGGATGGGCTCCGACCCCCGCTCCACCGTCGGCACCGCCACCGACGCCAACGCGATGCTGCGCATCCTGTTCAGCCGCCTCGGCAAGCCCTACATCGGCACGGCCAAGGCGTTCTCCTTCAACATCGCCTCCCTCAGCGGCGCCGGCGCCGTCACCGCCGAACGCGGCGGCAAGACCGTGAAGGAGAAGCGCACCTTCACCGTCACCGGCGGCATGTGTCCGCGCTGCGAGGGCCGCGGCGCCGTCACCGACTTCGACCTGACCGCGCTGTACGACGACTCCAAGTCGCTGCGCGAGGGCGCGCTCACCATCCCCGGCTACAGCATGGACGGCTGGTACGGCCGCATCTTCATGGGGTCGGGGTTCTTCGACCCCGACAAGCCGATCCGCGAGTTCACCGGCGAGGAGCTGCACGACCTCCTCCACAAGGACATGACCAAGATCAAGGTCGACGGCATCAACGTCACCTACGAGGGCCTGATCCCGCGGATCCGCAAGTCGTTCCTCGCCAAGGACCGGGAGGCGATGCAGCCGCACATCCGCGCGTTCGTGGACCGGGCGATCACCTTCACCGCCTGCCCCGACTGCGGCGGCACCCGGCTCACCGAGGCGGCCCGCTCGTCCAAGATCAAGGGGATCAGCATCGCCGACGCCTGCGCGATGCAGATCAGCGACCTCGCCGAATGGGTGCGGGAGCTGGACGAGCCGTCGGTCGCGCCGCTGCTGACCACGCTGCAGCACACCCTCGACTCGTTCGTGGAGATCGGGCTCGGCTACCTCAGCCTCGAACGCCCGTCCGGCACCCTGTCGGGCGGCGAGGCGCAGCGCACCAAGATGATCCGCCACCTCGGGTCCTCGCTCACCGACGTCACCTACGTCTTCGACGAGCCGACGATCGGGCTGCACCCCCACGACATCCAGCGGATGAACGGCATGCTGGTGCAGCTGCGCGACAAGGGCAACACCGTCCTGGTCGTCGAGCACAAGCCGGAGGCGATCGCGGTCGCCGACCACGTCGTCGACCTCGGCCCGCGCGCCGGCACCGAGGGCGGCGAGGTGATGTTCGAGGGGACCGTCGAGGGCCTGCGCGCCAGCGGCACCCTCACCGGCCGGCACCTGGACGACCGCGCCGCCCTCAAACCGGCGGTGCGCACCCCGTCCGGCGCGCTGGAGATCCGCGGCGCCGCCACCCACAACCTGCAGGACGTCGACGTCGACATCCCCCTCGGCGTGCTCGTCGTCGTCACCGGCGTCGCCGGGTCGGGCAAGAGCTCGCTGATCAACGGGTCGGTGGCCGGCCGGGACGGGGTGGTGACCGTCGACCAGGCCCCCATCAAGGGGTCGCGGCGCAGCAACCCGGCCACCTACACCGGGCTGCTCGACCCGATCCGCAAGGCGTTCGCCAAGGCCAACGGGGTCAAGCCGGCGCTGTTCAGCGCCAACTCCGAGGGCGCCTGCCCCAACTGCAAGGGCGCCGGCGTCGTCTACACCGACCTGGCGATGATGGCGGGCGTCGCCACCACCTGCGAGGAGTGCGAGGGCAAGCGGTTCCAGGCGGCGGTGCTGGAGCACCACCTCGGCGGCCGCGACATCGCCGAGGTGCTGGCGATGCCGGTGACCGAGGCCGAGGAGTTCTTCGGCGCCGGCGACGCGCGGATCCCCGCCGCGCACAAGATCCTGCAGCGGATGGCCGACGTCGGGCTCGGCTACCTGCGGCTCGGCCAGCCGCTCACCACGCTGTCGGGCGGTGAGCGGCAGCGCCTCAAGCTCGCCACCCACATGGGCGACAAGGGCGGCGTCTACGTCCTGGACGAGCCGACCACCGGGCTGCACCTCGCCGACGTCGAGCAGCTCCTCGGCCTCCTCGACCGGCTCGTCGACTCCGGCAAGTCCGTCATCGTCATCGAGCACCACCAGGCCGTCATGGCGCACGCCGACTGGATCATCGACCTCGGTCCCGGCGCCGGCCACGACGGCGGCCGGATCGTGTTCCAGGGCACGCCCGCCGACCTGGTCGCCGACCGCTCCACCCTCACCGGCCGGCACCTGGCCGCCTACGTCGCCGACTGACCGGGGCGACTGACCGGGGCGGGCCTCGCGCAGGGGGCCGTGTGGCAGGATTTCCCAGGTGAGCAGCAGTACCGATCCGGCGCAGCGCCTGCGCGACCTCGCGCGGCTGCGCCGGGTCCGCGACCGGATCGACCGCGAGTACGCGGAGCCGCTGGACGTCGAGGCGCTCGCCCGCGGCGTCCACATGTCCGCCGGGCACCTCAGCCGCCAGTTCCGCCTCGCCTACGGCGAGTCGCCCTACGGGTACCTGATGACGCGGCGGATCGAGCGGGCGATGGCGCTGCTGCGCCGCGGCGACCTCAGCGTCACCGAGGTGTGCTTCGCCGTCGGCTGCTCCTCCCTGGGGACCTTCAGCACCCGCTTCACCGAACTGGTCGGGATGCCGCCCAGCGCCTACCGGCGCCGCGCGGCGGACACGGCGGGGACTTCAGGCACCGTGCCCGGCCCGGCGGCGGGCACGGTGCCGGGCACGGTGCCGGGCACGGTGGCGGGGATGCCGGTCGGCATGCCGTCGTGCCTGGAGAAGCAGGTGACCAGGCCCCTCAGGACCCGGTGACCGCCGAGCGGCTTCTCCTCACCGCGGCGGCTCCGGGGCGGCCGCGCCGAGCACCCTCAGCACGCTGGTGTGAAGGGCGTGCCCGGCGTCCCGGTCCGACATCCGCCCGGCCGCCCGCTCCTCGCCGGCGGCGTGGGCGAGCCTGACGGTGACCGAGACCAGCCAGTCCAGCGGGAGCCGGTCGTCGAACTCCCCGCTGCGCCGGCCCCGCTCGACCACCCGCGCGATCCGTTCGGTGATCGGCGCGTGCCGGTCGCGGTCGGCCTGCGCGCCGACCGGCAGCTCGCTGATCCGCCGCAGCAGCGCGGGGGAGCGGCGGGCCGCCCCCTCGGCGGCGTCGAGCACGCGCAGCAGGGCGCCGGCGGCCGGCCCGTCGTCGGGGGCGGCGGCGTCCATCGCGGCGGCGACCTCCTCGGTGATCCACTCGACGACGCCCAGCAGCAGCTGCTCGCGTGAGGAGAAGTGGGCGTAGACGGTCTGGCGCGTCACGCCCGCCGCGGCGGCGATCGCCTCCAGGCTCGCGTCGGGCCGCTCGTCCAGGAGCCGTACGGCGGCGTCCAGGATGGCGGCCCTGCTGCGGCGTGCGTCGGCGCGGCGGCGGGGAGCCGGGGAGGGTGCCGGGGACGGAGTCATCTCTTACACCTTGTCAGAATTATCGGCCGATGTATATCTTACAGCGCATAAGAGTTATCGATCCTCGACCAGCGGAGCATCATGCGCGCACTCGCCGGCACCGACCCGGAGCGGTTCATCGCCGACTTCTTCACCTCCTTCACCCGGGACCTGCTGGACGGCGACGACGATCCGGCCGCGATCGTCGACCGCTACCACACCCCCGACATCGTCCAGGTCGCCGACGGCCACCGGATGGACCGCGACAAGCTCATCGCCCACACCCGGCCCGTCCGCAAGAACCGGCCCGACGGCCGGGTCGAGGTGCACGACGCCATCGCCGACGGCGACCGGATCGCCGCCCGCTACACCCTGCACGTCCGCCAGCGCGGCAAGGACCTGCGGATCGAGGTCTGCTTCTTCGGCCGGTTCGCCGACGACGGGCGGATGCGCGCGGCGCACATGCTCACCCGCTCCGTCCCCGCCGACCGGGAGGCGCCGGCGTGACCGGCGGCTACACCGTCGCCGGCATGGCCTGCGGGCACTGCGCCGACGCCGTCACCGAGGAGATCGAGCGCATCGCCGGCGTCACCGCCGTGACGGTGGACGTCGGCGCCGGCCGCGTCACGGTGACCAGCGACGGGCCGCTCGACACCGCCGACGTGCGCGCCGCGGTCGAGGAGGCGGGCTACGAACTCACCGGCTCAGACGCCGGCGCCTAGACGCTCCGCCGGGGCCGGGCGGCCCCGGCCGAGCCATGGCGGAGCGCCGGACGGAAACCGGTTGAGCGTCCCGTCCGCGGGCCCGTAGGTTGCCTGCGGCCCATCCCGCGAGGACAGAGGACGACACCGCGTGACCCCGCCTGCTCTTTAGACCTGACACCTTCTTCCGCTCACCTGTAGCCGACGCTCCCGTCGGTTCCGCCGGGCTGCCCTCGCGCGCCCGGCCGCTACAGCGTCCGAGGCCGCGCGCAATCGGCCTCGTGTCAGGTCAAGAGAGTCCATGTCTTCACAACCTCATACCGTGCTGCCCTGGGTCGTCCGCCGGACCAGGCTGCCGCTGCTGTCGCTGCGGTGCCCCGGCTGCGGGTCGGAAACGGCCACCACCGGCGAGGGCAGGTTCCGCGTCAACGCCAACGGCAGGCTGCTGGACGTGTGGCTGCTGGTCCGCTGCGTGACCTGCGACCGCACGATCAAGCTCACCGTGCACGAGCGGGTCCCGGTCGGCTCCCTCGCCGCCGCCGACCTGGACGGCTACCGCGCCAACGATCCGGGACTGGTGGCGTCCAGGCTGCTGGACCCGCTGCTCGCCCGCCGCAACCGCTTCACCCTGGACTGGACGGGCTCCTGGCGGCTGCACACCCCGCCGGAACGGCCCGACCGGGCGTGGCCGGTCCAGGTGCGGGTCGCCTTCGACGATCCCGTGCCGGTGCGGCCGGAACGGCTCATCGCGCACGGGCTCGGCCTCAGCAGGAACGAGGTCCGGCGCCGGATCAAGTCCGAAACCCCGCTGCGCCGCCCGACGAGCACCGGGTTCACCTTCACCGTGCTGGCCGGGGACTAGCGGGACCGCGGCCGCGGCGGGCCGTCCGTCCCGCCGCGGCCGCGCCGCCTCCCCGCCGGCAGTCCCCGGGCCGGCCCTGCTCCTGGGAGGCGCCGCCGGTCAGCGGGCCTCGCCGGCGGTGGGGGCGGTGTCCGCGACCACGCAGCCGTCCTCGTGGAGGTGCTGCGGCACGACCGCGCTTTCGGCGAGGCGCCGGTAGTCGGGGCACTGGGTGAAGTCGTCGGCTCCGCACCGCATGAGGTGCTCGATGAGCGCCTTGGAGGCCGCGATCTCGTGAAGGCGGCGCTCCAGTTCCGCGTGGTGCCGCTCCAACAGCGCCCGCCGCTCGTCCCGTCCCGAGACGGTGAGGACGTCGCGGATCTGCTCCAGGCTCATCCCCGCCGCCTTCGCGCGGATGATCGTCATCACGCGGACGACGTGGTCGCGGGTGTAGCGGCGGCGGCCGTTGACCCGGGCCGCCGGGGTCAGCAGGCCCATCGCCTCCCAGTGGCGCAGGACGTGCGCGGCGAGGCCGAACTGCTCGGCAAGCTCCCCGATCCGCATCGAGTCACTTGACTTCATGTTGACATTAACTTGCAGAATCGGCCGCACGTCAAGGGACGACCGATCAATGGAGGCAGGACATGTTCGACGTCGCCATCGTGGGCGGGGGCCCGGCCGGTGCGGCCGCCGCGCTGGCCCTCGGCCGGGTCCACCGGCCCGTGCTGCTGATCGACGGCGGGGAGGGCCGCAACGCCGCCGCCGACAACGTGCACAACTTCCTCACCCGGGACGGCACGCCCCCTGCGGAGCTGCGCCGCCTCGGCCGCGAGGAACTGGCCGCCTACCCGGCGGTGCGGACCGGGACGGGGACCGTCACCGACGTCCGCCCGCTGGACGGGCTCGGCTTCCACCTGGAGCTGTCCGGCGGCGGGACCGCGTCCGCGCGGCGCCTCCTGCTGGCCACCGGCCTGGCCGACGACGTCCCCGGCCCGCGCGGCGCCGAGGAGATGTGGGGCCGTTCGGCGTTCCACTGCCCCTACTGCCACGGCCACGAATGCACCGGGAAGCAGGTCGCCGTGCTCGGCGCGCAACCCGCCCGCGTGCGGCTGGCGCTGCAGCTGAGCCGCTTCGCCGGCCACGTCGCCCTGTGCACCGGCGGCGAGCCGCTCGACCCGGCGGCGCAGGCCACGCTGCGGAAGCACGGCGTCGCCGTGCACTGCGAACCCGTCGCCCGGCTGGAGGGCACCGCAGGCCGCCTGGAGCAGATCGTCTTCGACGACGGCACGTCCCTGGCCCGGGAGGCGGTGTTCGTCGTCAACGTGCCGCGCCAGCGCTCCGACCTCGCCGAACGCCTCGGCTGCGCGTCCTTCGCCGACGGCTGCGTGGAGGTCGACGAGTTCGCCCGCACCAGCGTCCCCGGCGTGTACGCGGCCGGTGACATGGCGCGGCGGGCCAGCGTGCCGATGCCGATGGCCGCGGTCATCGCCGCGGCGGCGAGCGGCACCGTCGCCGCGGCCGTCCTCGACCAGGACCTGCTCAGCGCCGACTTCGGCCTGCCGGACCCGCTCGCGCGGGCGAGGGGCTGAACCGCGGTGTCCGAAGAACCCGACAAGACCGCCTCCGCCGCCCCGGACAAGCGCGGCGGCAACGTGCCGCTCGCCACGGCCGGCCTGCTGATCGGCATGCTGCTGTCGGTCCTGGACCAGACCGTGGTGGCCATCGCCCTGCCCGACATCGCCGCCGACCTGGGCGGCATGGACTCCATCGGCTGGATCGTCACCTCCTACGTACTGGCCTCGACCGCGACCGGCGCGCTCTACGGCCGCGTCAGCGACCGCTTCGGGCGGCGCCCGGTGTTCCTCACCGCCGTCGCCGCCTTCATCGCGGGCTCCGCGCTGTGCGGCCTGGCCCAGACCACCCCCCAGCTGATCGCCGCGAGGACCTTCCAGGGCCTCGGCGCGGGAGCGCTGTTCGTACTGCCCACGATCGCGCTGTCGGAGCTGTACCCGCAGCGGCTGCGCGGCAGGGTCCAGGGCTTCACCGGCGGCGTCTTCGCGCTGGCCAGCGTGGGCGGCCCGCTCGCCGGCGGCGCGATCACCGACGCCTGGGGCTGGCGCTGGATCTTCTACGTCAACCTGCCGCTCGGCCTGCTCGCCATGGCGGCCACCGCGCTCGCCCTGCGGCTGCCCAGACCGGGCGGCGCCGACAGAGTCGACCTGCCCGGCGCCGCGCTGATCGCGGGCGCGGTGGTGAGCCTGCTGCTGGTCGCCGAACGGGGCGGCCGCACCCACGGCTGGACGTCCGGGACGATCCTCGCGCTGATCGGCGCCGTGGCGGCGCTGGCGGTGCTGTTCGCGTGGTGGGAAGGCCGCGCGTCCAACCCGCTGCTGCCGCTGCGGCTGTTCGCCGACCCCGTCCTGCGCGTCGTGCTCCCCGCCACCGCGCTGCTCGGCGCGCTGCTCGGCGGCTCGATCGTCTACCTGCCCACCTACCTTCAGGCCGCGTACGGGATGGGGGCCACCGAGGCGGGCCTGGCGCTCAACCCCTACGTCCTGACGTTCATGGCGGTCTCCTCCCTCGCCGGCGCCCGCATCGGCGCGAGCGGCCGCTACAAGCCCTACCTGCTCACCGGCTCGGCGATCGCGGTACTGGCATTCGTCCTGCTGAGCCGCCTCACCCCCGGCACCCCCTACGCCGTGCTGGCCGTGGAGATCGCGGTGCTGGGATTCGGGTTCGGGCTGCTGATGCAGAACCTGGTGGTCGTCGCGCAGAACGCCGTCTCGGCCGCGGACCTGGCCGCCACGACCTCCGCCGCGGTGTCCGTGCGCGGGCTGGGCCTGTCGCTCGGCGTCTCGGTCTTCGGAACCCTGCTGGCCCGGGAGACGCAGGGCCGGGCCCCGGGCCCGGAGGCGACCACGGCCGCCATCCCGGACGCCCTGTTCTGGGGCGCCCCGGCCGCCGCCGTCCTGCTGGCGCTGATGGCGCTGCTGCCCCGCGGACCCGAGCAGCCGGCCGCGGCGCAGCAGGCGGCCAGAACACCCGCCGACGCAGCACCGTGACCGCCGCGCCCCGGACCTGCACGGGCTCCACGGCCTGATCCCTGTGTCCAGGTGGCCCGGCCCCTAGCCGGGCCACCTTGGGGCGTGCCGGAGCGGGGTGCCCGGCCAGAATGAGCCGAAGGGGCAGGGTTCAGGTCATGGGGCCAGCCGGGCGGCTGCTCCGGTTTCCAGGGCGGTCCACAGGGCGCCGTCCGGGCCCACGGTGATGCCGTGGGGTTCCGATGCCGGGGTGGGCAGGTCGTATTCGGTGATCACACCGGCGGGGGTGATGCGTCCAACACGGTTCGCGCCCCACTCGGTGAACCAGCACTCTCCGGAGGGCGTCGCGGTGATGGCGTGGGGTTTGGCACCCCGATCGGGGAGCGGGAACTCCACGATCGTGCCGTCCGCGCCGAGCCTGCCGATCTGCCCCGCGGCGATCTCCACGAACCACACCGCGTCGTCGGCGCCGTGCGTGATGCCCACGGGTGCGGCGTCAGCGGTGGGCAGCCTGTGCAGGGTCACTTCGCCGGCGAGGCCGATACGGCCGATGGCGTTGGCCTGGTTGAGGGTGAACCACAGCGCCCCGCCCGGGCCGGGAGTGATCATCGAAGGGAACGCGCCCTGTACGGGGAGGGGGAAGTGGGTGATCTGGCCTTCGGTGGTGATGCGGCCGATCCGGTCGGTGTTCATCTCGGTGAACCACAGTGCGCCGTCCGGGCCGGCGCAGATCCCGAAGGGGGCGCTTCCGGGTTCGGGCAACGCGAACTCCGTGAGGGTCCCATCGGTGGTGATGCGGCCGATGTGGTGGTCCGCGGACCGGGTGAACCACAGCGCCCCGTCCAGACCTGCGGTGATGATGCTCGGTCTGCCCTCCGCGGCACCTGCGGGATACCGGCTGAGCTCACCATCGATGGTCAGGCGGGCGATCTCGCCGCTGTGGACCAAGGTGAGCCACAACGCGTCATCGGGGCCGGTCACGACGCCGTAGGGGCCGGCCTTCTCGTCCGCGACCGCGAACTCCCGAACCGACGGGTGATCGGAGTGCTGCATTTCTGTGTCCTTTCCAGTGCCGGGGCTTGCCCGGTGTCAGGAGCTCGCGGGCCGGGGGAGGCGGCGCACCAAGTCGACGGTGATCGCGGCCAGGCCGGAGGGCTGTGTCATCGGCACGTTGTGGTTGCCCGCGATCTCGACCAGCCTCCGGTCGGGAGCGGCGTCGACCACGGCCCGCACCTCGTCGCGGCGCTGGGCGTAGAAGCCGCGGTCGGGCAGCACGAACGCGGTCGGGCACCCGACACGCGCGTACACGTCCACGCTCGGATAGATCACCGCGTGGGGGTCCGGAGCGCTGACGGTGGCGATCTCCTCGACGGTCGGCCGGCGTTCCCAGAGCCCGTCCGCACGACGCAGGAAGCTGCGCCGCATCACATGACGCACCAAGTCCGGGCGCGCCCCGGCGTTGAGCCAGCCGGTTCCGGCCTCACGCACGCATTGCTCGACGTAGGCGTGCATGTCTTGTTCGCTTGCCCGCCAGCCGTAGCGGAACATCTCCCGCAGGCGTTCGGCCGCCTCCGGGCCCTGCCACTGGGCCTGGGCGAGCCTCGCCGTGCCCCGGTCATCGAGCACCATGCCGTCGACCACGCACAACGCCGCCGCGTCCACTGAACCGGCGGCCGCGGCCGTCACGGCGTACCCGCCGGTGGAATGACCGACCAGCACGGGACGGTCCCACTCCAAGGCCGCCACGGCCTCGCCGAGGTCCCGCCAATACTGCTCAGGTGTGCTGGACGTGGGGGCGCTGTGCCCGTGCCCGCGTAGGTCCACTGCCACCGGATGACAGTGATCCACCAGACGGGACGCCACATCAGTCCATACCGCGGCGTTGTGGCCACTGCCGTGGACCAGCAGCACGCCCGGCCCACGGCCGCCGAAGTCCAGCCCCGACAGCGCGCCGCCGCCGACGGGCAACTCGATCCGCCTTCCCAACATCGTCGACACTGTGCCGTCGGCACCCAGGCGAGGCAACTCGTTAACTCCCTGGAGGACGCCCGCCGCGGCGGGCCCCTAGGACCCACATCGCCGCGACCGGCTGATCACTCCGCCGGATCCTCGCCTTCCCCTTGCGGACCCGTGCAGCCACAGGCTTCGGCGATGGCAGCCGGATCCCAATAGAAGGGACGGCATTCGAGCATGCGCCCGTCCTTGACCGTGATCAGCTGCAAGATCAACGTCTCCACCTCGCGGCCGGTGGCCCGGGCACGGAACCGGACTCGATTGCGCACCACCAAGGTGTCCCCATCGCCCCAGTGCTGCTGGTCCAGAAAGTCCATCGACTCCCAGACCTCACTGAACAGGGCCAGGAACCGCTCCATGCCGTCTCGGCCCCGCCACGTCCCGGTTCCCGTGAACGGCAGGCCCGGAGCCTGATGCAGCACCACCTCCGGATCAAGGCAAGCGGCGGCTTGCTCATAGCTCGCCCTGCCGTACCCGCCCGCAGCGACATACGCCGCCTCAGCCGCGTAGAACTTCTCCATCACCGCCCACGCATCACCTGACACGTGCGGGTCTTCCACTGAAGGCCCCATGGTCGTCACCCGCTCCTCTCACCCAGCGACGCCCTGGAAACCCCGTCCCACCGGGCTTGGTTGCGGTCGGCCGACGCTCAACCGCTGCCGGCTGGATGCGGCGGGAGGTCGCGCTGAACACCCGACGCTGGGCTGCGTCGCCCGGCGGGGACTGCCGACCCCGTTGACCGCCTCCCGCCGGACGGGGGCGCTCACTGGTCTTTGGTGCTGGGGGTGCGGTGCCCGGCGAGGATGCGGGTGAGGTCGGTGACGGGGGAGGAGGCGAGTTTGTGGTTGGTGTCGTCGTAGCCGCGGGTGGTGCGGGGGTCGGCGTGCCCGGCCAGGTCCTGGACCTTGGCGAGCGGGACGTCGTTGCCGAGCAGGGTGGTGATGACGGTGCGGCGGCCGCTGTGCGGGCTGAGCCGGGACGCGTTCGGCAGCCCGGCCGACCGAGCCGACCGGCGCAGGATGTTGGTGACGTCGCGCTGGGTGAGGCGCTTGCCGCCGGGCTTGGCCCGGTCGTAGGGGTGCGGGGTGGTGACGAGCAGCGGCCCGGGCGGGCGGACGCCGTCGGGGTGCCGGCCGGCGCGGACGGCGAGGTAGGCGTCCAGGACGCGGCAGAGCTCGCCGTCCAGGCGGACGTAGTCGCGGCCGTCGGGTCCCTTGCCCTTGGCGCGGTATCGCAGCACCCGGTATCCGGCCTCGGTGTCCAGGTCCGCAAGGTCCGCGCCGGTGATCGCCGAGACGCGTAGCGCGGTGTAGAACAGCAGCGCGATCACGGCCGCGTCGCGCCAGGCCGCCTCGGTGCCCAGTGCGGCGGCGCGGCCCTCCGCGGTGTCGAGCAGCCGCGCGGTCTCGGTGGGGCTGAGGGTGGGGGCCTTGCGGGCGGACGCGGCGATCTGCGCGCTGCTCGGCCGCCTGACCAGCAGGGTCGGGTTGCGGTCGGTGACGTCGTTGGACTGCAGGTAGGTGTACCAGGACGACACCGCCGCGAGGCGCCGTGCGTGGGTGGCGGCGCTGGGCGGTCGGGACCGGCCGTTGACGGTGACGGTCATGGACGCCGACCAGTCGTCGATGTCGGCGCGCCGTGCCGTCCGCGGGTCCAGTCCGGTGCGCGCGCAGTAGTCCAGCCAGCCGGCCAGGTCGCGGTAGTAGCCGCGGCGGGTGGCGTCGCTGCGCTGGCCGCGCAGCCAGGCGGCGGTCAGCAGCCGCAGGCCGTAGCGGTCGCCGGGATCGTCGGGCGGTAGCGCGGGCAGCAGCGCGACGGCCTGCCCGATCGGATCCAGGGCATTCCCCACTCCCTGTTCCGGGACCGGCGTGGGGACGGGTGGGCCCGTCTGCGCGTGCAGCACCATCGTCGCCTCTAGAGGCCCCTCCGGGGCCGGCTTCGGTTCGGTGGTCATGCGCCCGCCATCGACACGGCTTCGGGCTCGCGCCCGCTGTTGATCATGCACACCAGGATAACTGTCATTATCCCGGAGCCTCAACCTGGTCTTGATTACGCGTTGCACGTGTCGCGTTAATCGTTTCGCGCATCGTCCAGTGAAAAGATCGTTATGCTGGGCGGGTGAGCAGCGAGACGAGCAGCGCGAACGGCACCGACGGCACCCCGCCCGCACAGCCATCACCGGACACGACGACACCGACCGCTCCGGCGGAACCGGCAGAGGGCGGATCGCCCGCCGGTGACGCTCAGGAAGGAGAAGCGGACGGCCGGGGAGAGGCCGAGATCTCAGAGTCGGCGTCGGCGGGGGAGTGCGCGCTGGCCGGCTGCACCGAACCGCTTCCGGTGCGCGGCCGGGGGCGGCCCGCCAAGTACTGCAGCAAGGCCCACGCCGACCAGGCCAGCCGGGACCGGCGCGCGGCCGACGCCGCCGCGGTCGACGAGCCGCTCCGCCAGGCCGAGGCGCTCGCCCAACAGGTGCCGGCGGCGATCGGCGCCCTGCAGGGCCAGTTGGCCGAGCTGCAGGAGTTCCTCGCCGCGGCCCAGGAAGGAGCACTGTCGCGGGTGCGGCGGGCCGAGGCCGAGGCGACCGCCGCGGCGCAGGCCGAAGCCGAAGCCGACGTCCGCGCCCTGGCCGCCGACAAGGCGCGCGAGGAGGCGGTCGCCGCCGCCGAGGCGGCCCGCACGGCCCAGCGGGCCGCCGAGCAGGCCGCGGCCCGCGACCGCGCCGACCTGGACCGGGTGCGCGCCGACACCGCCGAGATGGTCGCCGCGCACCGGCAGGCCCGCGACGCGGCCCGCGACGCGCAAACCGCCGCCGAGGCCGCCCGCGACGCCAAGGCCGCCGAGTTGCGCGAGGCGCGCGAGACCCACGAACAGGAACGCGACCGCCTCGAGACCGCCGCCCGCACCCAGGCCGAGCGGGCGCAGACCCTCCAAGCCGACCTGGCGCACACCACCGCGGCCCTGGCCGCGGCGCGGGAGGCGCTGGCGGCCGCCCAGGGCGAGGCGCGCAACCAGCAGACCAGGGCCGAGGCCGCCGAGCAGGCGCGCGACGACGCGATGCGGCACGGGCGCGAGGCCGCCGCCCGCGCCGACGCGCTGGAGGCCCGGCAGCGGGACCTGCGGGCCGCCGCCGAGGAGGCCGCCACCGGACAGGCCACCGCGCAGCGGGCCCTCGCCTCCTGCCAGGCCCTGCGCGAACGACTCGAAACCGACCTGGCGGCCGCCCGCGCCGACGCCGCGGCGCAACGTGAACGCGCCGTCCGCGCGGAGGCCGCGGCCGGACCGGGCCGCGGCGAAACCGACGATCAGGAAGGGCCCGCCGACGCGCCGGCGGCCGGCGACGACCAGGCACCGCCAGCGTGAAAGCTACGGCCGGGGTGAAGGCTAGGGGCGGCGGCCGCGCTGGCGGACGGCCTCGTACAGGGCGACCGTGGCGGCGCCGGCGGCGTTGAGGGAGCTGGCCGCGCCGCCGATCGGGATCCGCGCCATCGTGTCGCAGCCCTCCCGCCAGCCCGCGCTGAGCCCGGCGGTCTCGTTGCCGATCACCAGCAGCACCGGGCCCGTCAGGTCGACCTCGGCGATGTCGGCGGTGCCGTTCTCGTCGGTGCCCACCACGGTGAGGGGGCGTCCGGCCGCCCGTTCCCGCGCCACCCAGTCCAGGACCTCGCGGTGGGAGCGGGTGCGGACCACCGGCACCGCCAGCAGCGACCCGGTGGAGGCGCGCACGGCCTTGGGGTCGTAGGGGTCGGCGGCGTGCCCGGTGACGATCAGCCCGGCGCCGCCGAACGCGTCCAGCGACCGCACCATCGTGCCGATGTTGCCGGGCCCGGTCGGCCGGTCGAACACCGCGCCCAGGAACGAGGGCCCCACCGCGATCCGCGACAGGTCGTCGTCGGGCAGCGCCACCACCGCCACCAGCTCGGGGACGTCCTGCTCCTTGCCGCTCAGTTCCCGCAGCAGCGCGGGCGCCATCGCCACCCGCTCGGCGCCGGCCCGCTCCAGCATCTCCTCGGCCCACCGCGACAGCGGCCGCTCGGCGTCGTAGATCAGCGCCCGCACCGGCCAGCCGCGCTCCACCGCCAGGGTGATCGGCCGGACGCCCTGGACGAGGAACTCTCCCGCCCGCTGCCGCTTGGTCCGGTTCCGCAGCAGCGCCTCCCACTGCTGGAACCGCGCGTTGGGCCGCGAGACCCGCAGCACACCCCCCACCGACCGCTCCGTCCTCGCATCCGCCCGACGAACGCCCCAGTCTCCCACAACGCCGCGCCGCCGGGGGTTTCGGTTAGGGCGCGCCGTCGTGCGGTCGTGCGGGCCGCGGTGCGGGCAGCGGGAGGGCCAGGCCGGTCTTGACGGTGTCGAAGGCGACCAGGGTCTCGTAGCGCCTGATGTTGCCGTCGGCCTTGAACAGGCGGTCGCCGAGGCGGCCGCATTCGCGCATGCTCCGCGCGGCCAGGACGACCACGTAGTCCCACGGCCCCGCGACGCGGTAGCACTGCTGGACCCGCGGGGCCGCGCGCATCCGCTCGGAGAAGGCGCGGTGGTGCTCGAAGGACTCCCGGTCGAGGGTCACCAGGACCGCCGCCAGGACGGTGGGGCCGAGGCGGTGCGGGTCGAGGACGGCGACCTGCCGGGTGACCAGCCCGTCCGCGCGGTAGCGGGCGATCCGCCGCTGGACGGCGCTCGGCGACAGCCCGACGCGCTCCCCGAGGTCGTGCAGCGTGCGGCCGGCGTCGTGCTGGAGCAGGTCCAGCAGCAGGACGTCGATCTCGTCCAGGCGGGGCGGCGGCGGTTCGGCCATGCAAGATTATTGCGTCGCGGCGCGACAATTCTCCATCGCCTTGATCGGGAGTTCGCCTAGCGTCGGCCGGGTCGGTGAGCCTCTGAGTGAAGGGCGGCAGGCGTGGACCTGGACGTGGCGCGGATCGAGCAGGCCATGGACGTGATCGATCCGGTGTTCCTCAACACCCCGCAGTACCTCGACGAGCAGCTGTGCCGGGCGCTGGGCGGCCGCGCGGTGACGGTGAAGCTGGAGACGGCCAACCCGGTGCGCAGCTTCAAGGGCCGCGGCGCCGACCTGGTGCTGAGCACGCTCGCCCCCGGCACGCCGGTGGTGTGCGCCAGTTCGGGCAACTTCGGGCAGGCCGTCGCCTACGCGGGACGGGCCCGGGGGATGCCGGTCGAGGTTTTCGTGCCCGAGACCGTCAACCCCGCCAAGCGGGAGCGGATGGAGACCTTCGGCGCCCGGGTCGTCGCGGCCGGGCCCGACGGCGCGTCGGCGCGGCGGGCCGCCGCCCACGCCGGCCGCCGTCCCGGCCGCGTCCACCTGCGGGACGGGTTCCAGGCGGCGATCGCCGAGGGCGCCGGGACGATCGGGCTCGAACTGACCCGCGGCCCCGGCGGGACGGGCTGGGACGCCGTCGTCCTCCCGGTCGGCGACGGCGCGCTGATCAACGGCGTGGCGCGCTGGATGAGGGAGCACGCGCCCGGCACCCGGATCGTGGGAGTCAACGCCGAAGGCGCCCCCTCGATGCTGGAGAGCCTGCGCGCCGGCCGCGCGGTGTCGGCCGGGAGCACCCGCACCTTCGCCGACGGCATCGCGGTGCGGACCCCGCTGGAGTCCTCGGTGCGGCGGGCCCGCGCCCTGGTGGACGAGATCGTGCTGGTGAGCGACGCGGCGATCTCCGCCGCGATGGAGCTGGCGGCGCGCACGCTCGGGATCGTGCTGGAACCGGCGGGGGCGGCGGGCCTGGCGGCGATCGCCGAGGGCGCGGTCCCCGGCGATCGCATGGCGACGGTGCTGACCGGCGCCAACCCTCGTCCCGAGCAGGCCAGGGACCTGGCCGCCCGCCTCACGCGCGCGTCCGACTCCGGCTCGCTGTAAGGGGCAGGTGCAGGGTGAAGGACGACAAGCGCGGCCAAGGCCCGGCGCCCGGGGCCGGATCACCCAGGGCATCGTGCGCGCCGGCGACACGGTGCGGCGGCCGGTCGGCCCGCACTCGCCGTTCGTGCACCGGCTGCTGGGGGCCGGAGATCGCCGCCCCGCCGGCGTATCAGCTGTCGCTGCTGCGCGGCTTCCTCGACGCCCACGACTTCGACGGCGGCGACCGTCGCGGGTTCGGTAGGCGCATCGTGGCTCGGGTCGAGGCCGAACGCGACATGCACGAGTGCGCCGGGCGCGTCACCGCGCCCGGGTCCTGGCTGCACCGGGAGATCGACTGGCTGGCCGAGCACGCCGACGCCATCGACCGCGGCCTGCGCGGCGGCGACTGAGAGACGAGGTCAGGGGTCGGGCCAGTCCCAGTGGGGGACCTCGCGCAGGGGGTGCAGTTCGTCGTCGGTCTCGGCGTTGGAGTTCTGCCTGGCGACCTCGGAGCCGAACTCCACGTGCTCGCGCAGGGCGCGCCGGAACGGGGCGTCGTCGGGGAGCCCGGCGGCGTCGGCGGCGGCCATGTACAGCTCGACGAACCGGACGCGCTGCTCCTCGGTGATCTTCAGGTGGCGGTGGACGTCGATGAGGTGCGCGAAGCCGCCCATCTCGCGGGTGAAGGCGTCGGGGCCGCCGAAGGTCTCGGCGGTGAAGGCGGTCAGGTGGTCCACGTGGGACGCGCGGCCCTCGCCGAACAGCGGCTGGAGCAGGTCGTCGGCCAGGAGGGAGGCGTAGAACAGGCCGATGAACCGGCGCAGGCCCTCCTCGCCGCCGGCGTGCTCGTACAGGCTCTCCATGATTACACCATTACCTGGTTGACGGTGGTCGGGTCTCGTTTATCCCAGGCGCGGCCCGGGGCCGTCGAGGGCGCGTGCCGGTTGTGGCCACTCGCGCGCGGATGTTCCATCATTGATAATCTCAATGTTGAGAGAATGCGGGAGGGGCCGTGGCGGACGCGGTGGACGCGATCCTGGCGCAGTGGGGGCGCGAGCGGCCCGACGTGGACGTGTCCCCGATGGGCGTCATCGGGCGGATCTCGCGGGCGCAGCTGCTGCTGGGCCGGGAGCTGAAGCGCTTCTTCGCCGAGCGGGGACTGGAGAGCTGGGAGTTCGACGTCCTGGCGACGCTGCGCCGGCACGGCGCCCCCTACGAGCTGACGGCGGGGGAGCTGCTCACCGCGGCGATGGTGACGTCGGGGGCGATCACCAACCGGATCGACCGGATGGAGGCCAAGGGCCTGGTCGAACGGGTCCGCGACCCCGGCGACCGCCGGTCGGTGCGGATCCGGCTGACGCCGCGCGGCCTGGAGACCGTGGAGGAGCTGGTGGCCGAGCACGCCGCCAACGAGGACCGGCTGCTGGCCGCGCTGGACCCCGCCGAGCGGGAGCGGCTGGCCGGGGCCCTGCGCACGCTGCTGGAGTCGCTCGGCGACACCTCCCTCGGCTAGCGCCCGAAGTCCCGCACGGCGTGCGCGACGCGGGCGGCGACGGCGGCCAGCTCACCGGCCAGCTCGGGCGGGTCGAGCAGGGTGTAGTCCACGGGCAGCAGCGCGACGCGGTGGGCCAGGAACCGCAGGGAGTCCCCGCGGGTGTGCAGCACGCAGGACCCGTCCCCGGCCGGTTCCAGGACGCCGTGCCAGGCGGTGACGTGCCCGGCGGCCTCATCGAGCGGGACGTGCAGCAGCAGCCGCGCCCGGATCCGCCCGGACCCGCCGGCCAGGGCGTCCATCGTCCAGGAGACGGCGTCGGCGCCGCCGGGCAGCTCCCGCGCGGGGCCGCGGACCCCGGTGCGGTGCGGCCCGGTGATGCGGTCGGCGCGGAAGGTGCGCCAGGCGCCGCGGTCCTCGTCGTGGGCGAGCAGGTACCAGCGGCGGCCGGCGGCGACCAGGCGGTGCGGCTGCGCCAGCCGCCGGGTGGCGTCGCCGCCGGCGGCGGTGTAGGTGAAGCGGACGTGCTCGCGGGCGGCGCAGGCGGCGGCGAGCAGGGCCAGCACGGCGGGGTCGGCGGGCGGCGGGCCGCCGTCCTGCGGCGGCAGGGCCACGGCGGCCGCGGTGAGCGCGGCGACGCGGGGCCGCAGCCGGTGCGGGAGGACCTGCTCGAGTTTGGCCAGCGCGCGCAGCGAGGTGTCCTCGATGCCGGCGACGGCGCCGCCGGCGGCGGTGCGCAGGGCGATCGCCACGGCGGTGGCCTCGTCGTCGTCCAGCAGCAGCGGCGGCATGGCGGCGCCGGCGGTGAGCCGGTACCCGCCGGCGGCGCCGCGCGCGGCCCGCACGGGGTAGCCGAGTTCGCGGAGCCGGTCGACGTCGCGGCGGATGGTGCGGGGCGTGACGCCGAGCCGTTCGGCGAGCTCGGAGCCGGGCCATTCGCGGGGCGTCTGCAGCAGGGACAGCAGCCGCAGCAGCCGCCCGGAGGGATCGCGCATGGCCCTCATCCTGCCGTCCTTTGCGGACGTTCAATGACCTAATGGGGGTTTAGCGTCGGTACCGAGGCCGGGAGGTTCCAGGTCTCGGACGGAGGAGCGACATGCTGCGCGGATTCGCCACCATCAGCCTGTGGGCCGACGACCTGGAGGCCGCCAAGGACTGGTACGCCGAGCTGCTGGGCGTCCAGCCCTACTTCAGCGTCCCCGGGCCCGGCGGCCGCGCCGGCTACTACGAGTTCCGGGTGGGGGACTACCGGCACGAGCTGGGCCTGATCGACGCCCGGTTCCGGCCCGGCGGCCCCGCGGCGGCCGGGCCCGGCGGGGCGATCATGTACTGGCACGTGGACGACCTGGAGGCCGCCGTGGAGCGGCTGCTGGCGATGGGCGCCCGCGAGCACGAGAAGATCACCGAGCGGGGCGCGGGCACGGGGTTCGTGACCGCGTCGGTCATCGACCCGTTCGGCAACGTGCTCGGCGTCATGACCAACCCGCACTACCTGGAGGTCCTGGCCGCGGCCGGGCCGCGCTGACCACGACCGCCCCGCCCCGCCTCCGGGCACCCCGAGGGAGGCGCTCCGAGGGCTGTGAGGTGCGTCTCTTCGGCGCCCGGGGATGTCACGTCCGCGGGCGCCGCACCTTCTTATATGCATGGGAGTTTTCGCGGTCGCGACGCGCGACACCACGTGCCGCACCCTCCTGTCCGCAGCGCACACCGCCTTCCGCCGGGACCTGGACCGGCTCGCGGCGGCGGTGGCGGCGGGCAAGGGCGGGGCCGCGCATGTGCGGGCGGGCTGGGACAACCTCGCCCAGCAGCTGCGCATGCACCACGATCTGGAGGACCGGACGCTGTGGCCGCGCGTGGAGCGCGCGGTGGCCGGACGTCCGGCGGAGCTGGCGGTGCTGGCGGAGATCCGCGCCGAGCGCGCCCGGCTCGGACCGCTGATCGCCGCCGTCGACACGGCACTGGCCACCGGCACGGGCGGTGGCGGTGGCGGCGCGGTGGCGGCGGTGCGGACGCTGCGGGAGGCGCTAGAGGCGCATCTGCGGCACGAGGAGGCGACCGTGCTGCCGCTGGCGGAGTCGGTGCTGGAGTCCGGGCAGTGGCGGGCGCTGGCCGACGAGGCCGCCCTGCGCTGCGCGGCGGGCGCCGAGCTGTTCGTCCCGTGGGTGGTGGACGGGATCGCGCCGGTGGACCGGTCGCGGTTCCTGACGGCGCTGCCCGGGCCGGTCCGCGACCGCAACCGGGTGGTGTGGGAGCCCCGCTACCGCAAGCGCCGCCTGTGGAGCACCTGACCGCGGGTCACCAGGGGGCGGTGAGCAGCGCCAGGACGGCGACGCCGGCGGTGAGCCAGGCGGCGTAGTCGCCGACGTGGCCCGAGTGCAGCGCGTGCAGCCGCGCCGCGACCGCGCCCCACCGGCCCCTGCGGGAGACGGCCCGGCCGGGTCGCTCGGGGGTGCGGCGGACGCCGGCCGCGGCGACCGCCACCGCCGCCGCCAGCGCGACGGCGGCCCCGGCCAGGCCCGCCGCGGTCCACGGGTCGGCGGGCACCGCGTGCGGGTGCGCGGCGCGCCCGTCCAGGACGAGCGCGGCGTAGGCGCCGCGGTCGGCGAACGCGTGCGCGGCGCCGGCGACCGCGCCGCCGGGCAGCAGCCCGGCCGACAGCCCGGCGGCCAGCAGCGCCACCGCCGGGCCGAGCATCGTCCACGGCACCGACCGCAGCCCGCCGGGCGTCTCGGGGTCCTCGCGCCCGCCCGTCCCGGCCTCCTGCTCGGTGGGGGTGCCGCGCCACACCGTCAGCCACACCCGCAGCACGGCCCCGGCGGTGAGCGCGGACGCGGCGGCCGACAGCGGCGGATACCACCACCAGCCCAGCTCCAGCACGGCGTGCTCGGTGACGGCGTGCCCGGCGAACAGCCCCGACGGCGGCAGGCCCGCCAGGCACAGCGCCCCGACCAGGAACACCGCACCGGTGACCGGCATGCCGCGGCCGCGGCCGCGCAGCTCGCGGGCGTCGACGCTCCCGTGCCGGTTCAGCAGCACCCCGGCGGCCACGAACAGCGCGCCCTTCACCCCCGCGTGCCCGGCCAGGGAGTAGGCGGCGCCGCCGAGCGCGCCGGGGGTCCCGGCGGCGGCGCCGACCAGCAGCAGCCCGACATGGCTGATGGTGGAGTAGGCCAGCAGCCGCTTGACGTGGTGCTGCAGCACGCACATCACGGCGCCCAGCAGCGCGGCGGCGGCGCCGAGGACGGCGATGCCGCGCAGCGGCACCAGCCCCGCGAACACCGCCCAATACGTCCGCGCCACCCCGTACACGCCGAGTTCGACCATGACGCCGGAGAACAGCACGCACACGGGGGTGGGCGCGACGGCGTGGGCGTCGGCGAGCCAGAAGTGGAAGGGGACGGCCGCGGCCTTGACCAGGTAGCCGGTGCAGACCAGCACGAACGCGGCCGTGACCAGCGGCCCGCCCGAACCCGCGCCCGCGTCGCCGCCGGCGCCGGACAGGTGGCGTCCGATGGCGGCCAGGCCCAGCTGCCCGGTGCGCCCGTACAGCAGCGCGATCCCGGCCAGGGACAGGTAGGCGCCGATGGACTGGACGATCCCGAAGTTCAGGGCGCCGTGCACGGTCGCGGGCTCCTCCGCCCGGTACCCGGTGAGCGCGAACGCCACCACGCTCATCAGCTCGAAGAACACGAACGCGTCGAACAGGTCCCCGGTGTAGACGAACCCGCACATCGACGCCAGGAACAGCAGCACCAGCGCGTGGAAGATCGCCTGGATCTCGGTGAAGTACCGCCCTACCGTTGTGAATGAGCCCGATGGGTTCCTTTGGGGCTGGATGATCGGGTGGTGCGGGTGGGGCAGGGATGGCTTACGTATCGCTGTCTT
>NZ_JBICUA010000013.1:0-211411 GCF_043197915.1 Actinomadura geliboluensis
ACTAGCCTGGAATGCATTCCGACCTTCCATCGACCTCCAATCATGCATTCACTCGAAACGTGCGACTTCACGTCGCACAACCAGTCCGGGTCGTGTCCGGTGATCGCGTAGTGGCGGAGCCGCCGGAAATGGCCGCCGGTGTCCCACGCCTTGTCCAGGAGAACCATGTACTGCTCCCCTGGGCGAAGCCTGCCCGCCTCCCAGTTGGATACGGTGCCGCGCGCCACCCGGACGACCTGGGCGGTTTGCGCCAATGAAAGACCGCGCCGAGTCCGGTGAAACCACAGGTCGAACGCCAGCCAGGCCCAGAGTGACGAGTCCGGGTCGATGGTCTCGCGAACACTCACTCCCACCTCCAGTGTATTCCGTGGATTCCAATCCATCACAGGGTAAACGCCTCTCACGCATCCTGGGCAAGAAATCAACGGAAGACCAGGACGGCGGATATGAACGATCAAGTACCGGTATTCGAAATGTCGGAATCGGGGGAAATTCGGATGACTCTGCTCGGAGTGGACTGTTCGGTCTCGCTCGCGCGCGAACTCGTCCGGTATGCCCTGCTCAATTGGGGCTGCGACCGTGAGCTGATCGACGACTCCGTGGTCGTCATGAGTGAAATCGTGACGAATGCGGTCGACGCGGCGCGCGGGCGTCTGCTCAGGATCCGGGTCGCGCTGAGCGACGGCGCCCCGGTGCTGGAGTGCTGGGACCCCTCCCCCGAGCTTCCGTGCGCCTCGGCCGCCGGGCTGGACGCGCTCAGCGGACGCGGTCTCGCGATCATCGCCGCCTACGCCAAGGACACCGGCGTGCGCCCGTCCGCCACGGGCGAGGGCAAGATCGTCTGGGCGCTCATGCCCGTCCCCGAGAGGGCCCTGGGTCAGTAGGCGATTCGCAGGGACGTGGGCGACCACCGTTCAGGGGCACACCCTCCCCGTCCAAGGCTGTGCCTGAGCTCGTTGAGGCTCAGTCTCAGACCGCTGTGCGGGGGCCGTCTCGGTCGAATGGTCGATAAACCCCACGGGGGTACTGTTGTTCGCCTGGAGGCGTGCGTGCCACCCCTACCGTTCCGACAGCGACCGGGAAAGGACGCAGCAATGCTGTTCATCGAGCTCCTCGTCCCCAAGGAAGCGTTCACCGAAGCCGAATGCCGCGCCCTGGCCTCCTCCCTCACGGCCGAACGGCTCCTCTCCGATGGCGAAGGCGTTCACCACACGGATCCGGGAGTGCTCGCGTGGTTCGGTTCTCTCACCCATGTCACCGTCCGCCGGCCGGACATCTGGATCACCGGTGCCGGAGTGCCGGGTGAGGAGGCCCCGCCGTGCTGCGTGGTGAGGATCCAGGTGGGAGCGTGGGCGAAGGAGATGAGCGAGCACCTCATCGCGAGGGCCACGCAGGAATTGGTGAGCACGGCGTCGGGATTCGACGGAAAGTCACGTGAGCCGCAAGTGCTGGTGCAGGTGGCCGGCGTCCCCGAAGGCGGTTACGGCCTGGACGGACGGGTGCGCCGCACCGCCGACCTCCAGGAGATGATGGAGCGCGCGAAAACAGGAACGACGGCCGAAGAGGTGCCCGCAGGAATGGCCGTCGATCCCACGTGCGGCGCGATCATCCCGATGGACGATGCCGTCACGGTGGAACTGGACGGCGAGGTCTTCAGGTTCTGCTGCACCCACTGCCGAGGCAGCTTCGTCAAGCAACGGCGTGCAGCCACCAGTTCCTGAAGGCAGATCGTGGCCGCGCTGCCCGCACTCGCATGGCGATACGGGTGCGAGCAGCACGGTGCTCGCTGTGTCAGGCAGCCGTTAGGCGACTGCGCGGGACCGTCTCGGCGTGGCGGAGCGCGGTGAGGACCGTGTCCTCCGTCGAGTGCACCTCCGGGTACATCTTCTCCGGGTCGGTGTGGAGCTGGTAGTCCCAGACGAATCCGTAGATCCCGAGGGTGACGATCGTCAGCAGGAGATGCGTCCCGAAGCCGCGCCGCAGGTCCGGGACGGGCTCGTAGGTCACCCGGTACTGGACGATCCCGAGCCGCAGCCAGACGTCGCTGAGGCTGTCGGTGAAGTCCTCCTCGGTGAGCTGTATCTCCCACCAGAACCGCATCATGCGGTAGTCGGCGTAGAGGCCGTAGATCCCGAGGGTGATGAAGGCGAGGAAGACGGACAGGCCCGCGTTGATCGGCCTGTGCTCGTCCTCGAAGCGCTCCTTGACGTAGCGCCGGAGGTCGTCTAACTGCTTCATGTCCTCGCCGTCACGGCCGCTCTGCTCGGCGTACTGTCTCGTGGCCTCGATGACGGCGCCGTAGTAGTGGTGTCGGCGGTCCCGGAAGAGATCCGTGCGCTTCAGCCGGCGATAGAAGACCACCACGGTGTAGATGCCCAGCGTCACCCACGTGAGCAAGAACATGTAGATGGCCCAGTCGACGAGCCTCTGGTCGGTGACACGCCTCTCGTGAACGTAGCGGTCGACCTTCTGGACGGCTGGCAGTGGTTGTCCCATGGCCTCTTCTCCCTGCGAACGGAAATGTCCAAGGGAGCGGTGACGTACCACGATTGTGGCGGCGGTTCTGGGGCCGTCCGCGCTTCTGCTCACGATACGCCTGACCTGCCCGGACGGCCTAGGGTCTTTCCGCCGGTCGCATTGCGACGCGTCAGCGGGCGTCGCGGCGGGCTTGGCGGCGGGCGCCCTTGGCTCGGGTGGCGGCGTGGCGACGGTTCAGGGCCGGGTCGTTGCTCGTCGGCCTGCGGCGGCGGGTCGTCTGGGCCGTCATCGACTCCGGGGCCGGGGCGCCGGGCTGGGGCGGGGGCGTGCGGGACGGGTTGGCGGCGGCGAGGCGTTCGGCCTTCAGCTCGGCGGCGCTGCGGCGGGCCGCCCTGGACAGGTACCAGCTCACGCGGGCCAGGGCGTCCTCGAACACCTCGGCCTTCTGGGCGTTGCGCTGGTTTTTCGGGCGGGCCTTGCCGCGGCCGCCGTACTCCTCGACGCGCGCGCTCGCGGTGCGCCGGTACTGCTTGCTGTACTTGTCGCGGGCCCGGCGGATCCGCGTGTGCAGGTCCGCGAGGTCGTCCTCGTCCAGGCGGGTGAGTTCGGCGGTCCCGGTCTCCCGGACGAGGGCCGTCTCGGGCTCGTTCAGCGAGTTCAGCAGCGCCTTCATCGGCCCTCCATGCGGTCGGTGCACGCTTTCGAGCGTCGCACGGACCCCGCTAAGGGCGGGGACGCGAAGCACCCAAAAACGGCAAAGCGTGCAGGGGTTGACCTCAAGTCTCGTTGAGGTTTTAGCGTGACCGCATGATCGACGAGAAGAGTGGAGTGCGGGTCGCGGTGCTCGGGCTCGGTGAGATGGGGTCCGCGCTGGCGGGGGCGCTGCTGGACGGCGGGCATCCGACTTCCGTGTGGAACCGCACGGCGGGGAAGGACGAGGCGCTGGTCGCCAAGGGCGCGGCTCGTGGGGCGAGCGTCCGGGATGTCGTTCAAGCGGCGGACGTCGTCGTGGTCAATGTGAAGGGGACGGCCGCCGCCCGGGAGGTGCTGGAGGCGGGCGGAGACGCGCTCGCCGGGCGCGCCGTCGTCAATCTCAGTGACGGGACGTCCGAGGAGGTCAGGGCGGTCGCCGCGTGGGTCGCCGAGCGGGGTGCGGAGTACCTACACGGGCAGATCATGACGATCGCGCCGGGCGTCGGGCATCCGGACGCGACGGTCTTCTACGGCGGCGCGGCGGGCGTGCATGAGCGGTATCGGGCGGTGCTCGGGCTGCTCAGCGGGCACGCGCCGCTGGTGTCGGAAGATCCCGGTGTGGCCGTCCTGTACGGGATGGCCGTGCACGGGACGATGTGGGGGCTGCTCAACGGGTTCCTGCACGCCGCTGCCGCGCTCGGGGACGCCGGTGTCGAGCTCAAGCAGTTCCTTGAGCATGCCGACGCTCCGATGGCGGCGCTCTGGGGGTTCCTGCCGTCGATCGCCGAGGAGGTCGACCAGGCGCGTTACGCGACTCCGTTCGGGGCGCTCCGGCATCATCTGCCGTCGGTCGAGGACCTCGTCCGGGAGAGCCGGGATCGCGGGGTCGACGCCGAGCTGCCCGAGTACACGCTCGCGCTCGTCCGGAAGGCCGTGGAGCAGGGGCACGGGAGTGACAGCTACTCGCGGCTGGTCGAGCACTTCCGGGGGTGAGGTCAGGCCGCCCGGGCCTCGGCGGTGGTGGCGCGGCGGGCGAAGGCGCCGATCTCCTTGATGGCGACCAGGCCCTCGCGGGAGATGTCGGCGAACACCTGGAAGACGTGGACCTGCCCCTCCCAGATCTGGAGCGTGCACGGGACGTCGGCGGCGCCGAGGCGTTCGGCCATCAGTTCGGCGTCGGCGAGGATGACCTCGATCGCGCCCGCCTGGATGAGGACGGGCGGCAGGCCGCTGAGGTCGGCGTGCACCGGGGAGAGCCACGGGTCGGTCGGCTCGGCGCCGGGGAAGCACATGTGGACCATGTCCCACATGCGGTGCGCCGGGATGAAGGGGTCGAGCGCCGCGTTGGCGTGCGCGATCTTCGGGGCGATGTCCAGGTCGGCGAAGGGCGACAGGGCGGCGATCCCGGCGGGGCGGGGCAGGCCCGCGCGCAGGGCGTGGAGCGGCGCCATGAAGGCGAGGTAGCCGCCCGCGGAGTCGCCCGCGACGACGATGTCGCCGGGGTCGCGGGTCTTCAGGAGCAGCCGGTAGGCGTCGACGCAGTCGTCGATGGACGTCTGGATCGGGACGCGCGGCTGCATCCGGTAGGCGACCGACAGGACGGGCATGCCGGCGGCCTGGGAGATGCGGGCGATCATGCGGCGGTGGGTGCGCAGGCCGCAGGCGACGAAGCCGCCGCCGTGGAAGTAGAGGATCGCCTGCCGGGAGTTCATGGACACGCCGGGTCCGCGGACCCATTCGGCTCCGCAG
This sequence comes from Actinomadura geliboluensis, assembly GCF_043197915.1. NCBI lineage: Bacteria > Bacillati > Actinomycetota > Actinomycetes > Streptosporangiales > Thermomonosporaceae > Actinomadura > Actinomadura geliboluensis. The sequence continues at coordinate 4,921 of NZ_JBICUA010000013.1, forward strand.
CCGAGCCCCCGCACCCTGGTGACCTTCGTGCCGCGCGGCGGCAGCAGGAGGGCCGCGCCGAGGTCGAGGAGCGGGGCGAAGCGGAGGGTCCGCGGCGTCCACGGGAGTCGTTCGACGAGCGGGCGCATGAACCTGTGCATGAACCGGGCGGCCAGCCGCGCGCCCCGGCCGCATCCCGCGCGTTCCTCGATGACCGGTGCGACCGTCATGTCCCGTTCCTCCCGTCGCGTCGGACGGGAAGCCTACCAAGTAAGTGCTTGGGTGCCTACGGGTGGAGGGCCGCGTCCGGCGGACCCGTGGTCACGCCGGTGAAGCGCACGGTCAGGCCCTCGCGTTCGGGGGCGCAGCAGTAGGGGCCCGCCGTCGCCGCCACGCCCGGCGGGAACGGAGCGAGCCGGATCATCTGCCAGGGGTCGTCCCCCGCGCGCGCCCGGATCGTCACGGCGTCGCCCGAGCGGCTGGCCCGGAGCGTCACCTCGCGGCCGTGCCACGGGACGGGCGCCGACGACCAGTCGGAGACCTTGTGGGTGACCACGGCGCCCAACTGCAGGGCGCCGTCGCAGTACTCGACGCCCGCCTTGATCCAGGTCTCCTCGTCCAGGCGCACGAGCAGGCCCGCCTGGTCGAACTGCCGGTCGTAGTCGGCGACGAACGACACCTCGATCGCCGCCTCGGGGCCGAACGGCGTCAGCAGGGCGTGGCCGCCGTCGCGGTCGTAGCCGTAGGACGTCGTCCGCCAGAAGTCGCTGCCCTTCGCCGCGGTGACGAGCAGCGCGCCACCGTCCTCGACGGCGGCCGGGGGCGGGTTGAGCCATTCGCCGGTGATCACGCCCCGAAACCTACGGGAGGGGTGGGGTTAACTCCACCCCCCGCCCTGGACCTTTCCTCCGGTTTTCATGGTGCTGGGCCCAGTGCCCGCCGAAGTGTCCGACGCGAAGGTTGTGATGGGCGCAAAAGACCGGCACGGGGAGGGCAACATGGCGGGCACGGCGGCGCTAGGGGCGATGCGGGGGAAGGCACGTCCGCTGCTGACCGAGGCCGGGCTCCTGGTGATCCTGTTCGCGTTCTACAAGTGGGGCCGGACGCTCATAGAGCAGGGCCCCGGCGAGGCGATGTCGAACGCGGAGTGGCTGTGGCGGTTCGAGCGGTCGTGGCTGCCGAGCGAGGTGGACGTCCAGCAGTGGGCGCTCGGCTGGGACCACACCGCGTTCCTCGCCAACGTCTACTACGTCAGCGTGCATTTCCCTGGGACGGCACTACTGCTGATCTGGCTTTTCGTACGGCACCGGACGTCCTATGCGAGGGTGCGCAACGAACTGGTGGTGCTGACGGCGGCGGGGCTCGCGGTGCACATGCTCTTCCCGCTGGCGCCGCCCCGGCTGGCGGGCATCGGGGCGGTCGACACGATGCTGACCGTGGGGCCGTCCGCCTACCCGGCGGCTGCGGACGGGATCGCCAACCAGTACGCGGCGATGCCCTCGCTGCACATCGGATGGGCGCTGCTCGTGGCCGTCGCGGTGGTCCGGGCGTCGCGGAGCCCCTGGCGGTGGGTGGTCGCGCTGCACGCACCGGCCACGGTGTTCGTCGTGGTCGTGACCGCGAACCACTACTGGACGGACGGGATCGTCGCCGCCCTCCTGCTCGCCGGCGCCATGGCGCTGGTTTCGGTCGCGGGGCGGGTGCGGCAGGGTGGGGTGCATGCTGCTGCCGACGCATACGAGTACCGAGGTGCCGGACGTCCCCGTGGCCCTGTTGCCGGTGGGGAGCTTCGAGCAGCACGGCCCGTTCCTCCCGCTGGCGACGGACACGGTGATCGCGTGCACGCTGGCGGCGGAGATCGCGACGACCCATCCGGTGCGGACGCTCCCGCCCGTGACGATCTCGTGCTCGCATGAGCACGCCGGCTGGCCCGGGACGGTGAGCATCTCGGCGGCGACCCTCCACGCGGTGGTGAGGGACGTCGCCGAGTCGCTGCGCCGGGCCGGGGTGCCGAAGCTCGTACTGGTCAGCGGGCACGGCGGCAACTACGTCCTGGGCAACGTCGTGCAGGAGGCGCACGGCGACATGGCGCTGTTCCCGGGGTTCGACGACTGGGAGGACGCGCGGCGTGCGGCGGGCGTCGAGACGTCCGGGGACAGCGATATGCACGCCGGCGAGCTGGAGACGTCGATCCTGCTGCACGCCCATCCGGAGTTGCTCAGGGACGGGTACGGCACCGCCGATCACCTGGCCGACGACCGGCGGCACCTCCTGACGGCCGGGATGGCCGCCTACACCGAGTCCGGCGTCATCGGGCGGCCCTCACTGGCCCGCGCCGGCAAGGGCCGGGACGCGCTGCGGAGCCTTGTCGCGGCGTTCGGGGAGGTCCTCGCGGTGCTTCAGCAGCAGGGCCGCGGCGCCGGGCAGGCACGCGACGAAGCTCAGCACCCCGTAGACGACGGAGACGGTCAGGCCCTGCGCTGAGCCGAGTCCGGCGGCGCCGAACGCCAGGGCGAGGGCGGCCTCGCGCGGCCCCCAGCCGCCGACGTTGATCGGCAGCACCATCACCAGCAGCGCCAGCAGCAGGAGCGGGAGCAGCTGGACGAGCGGTGCCGTCGCGCCGACCAGGCGGGCCGCGACGACGAACAGCGCCAGGTGTCCCGCGAGTGCCGCGACCGACAGCGCGACGATGCCGGGCCAAGCGCGCGCGGCGGCGCGCAGGTCGGCGAACGTGGATACCAGGGCCGGGTGCTTCCAGCGTCCCAGGACAAGGAGCAGAACAAGGACGACCCCAATCGGGATGAGGGCCGGGGCCATCGCCGACAGCAAGGACGGGTGGACGAACAGGGCCGCGACACCCGCGACGATGGCGACGCCCTGACCGGCGGTCCGTTCGAGGAAAACGGCCCGCACTCCACGGGCGACGTCACCCGAGCGGTGGCCGTGGCTCACCGCCCTGTGGACGTCCCCCAGAACACCGGCGGGCAGCACCGCATTGAGGAACTGGGCCCGGTAGTAGTCCGTGATGGCACCGGCCATGGGCAGGTGCAGGCCGACACGTCGAGCGACCAGCCACCAGCGGGCCGCGCTGAGCGTCGTGGTCAGCAGACCGATGGCGAGGGCTACGGCCACAGAGGTGGCGTCGATGGCTTGGAGCGCCGCCACGAAGGCGTCCGTGCTGTGCCACCACAGCAGCGCGCCCAGGATGCCCAGCCCGATGACCAGGCGGCCCCACGGCCACAGCCTCTTCACGACGGCCCCCCGGGGAGGGCGAGCAGGTCCAGGTGCTGGACCTCGACGGTGAGCCGGCCGTCGGCGCAGGCGGCGAGGCGGCGACTCAGGTAGTCGTCCGCGAACGGGGCCAGGTCCGGGTTCTGCTCGACGGCGGCGCCGACCCAGCCGCGCAGCCATTCGGCGATCAGCTCCGCCTGGCCGGGACCGAGCCGCCACGGGCTCGGACGCGTCGTGACCGTGGCGCCGCGCCGCCCGAACGCCCTGGTCGCGGCGGTGACGGCATCGGGCCCGAGCAGCCCGCCGCGCCGCTGGTGCGCGTCGAACGCGGCGGCGTACTCGGCGTCGAGCGGCTCGGACGGGGTGAGCCGGACGCGGCCGACGACCGACAGGGTGAGCAGCGCCGGGCAGCCGGCCGCCGCCGCGATCGCCTCGACCTCGGCGGCGGTGAGCACGTCCAGCAGCGCGGACGCGACGACGAGCGACGCGCCGACCAGGTCGGACGCGCGCAGCTCGGCGATGCCGCCGGCGCGCGTCTCGATCGTCGCGGGCAGCCCGTCGGCGGTGACGTAGGCGCCGGCGCGGGCGAGGTCGAGCAGCGCGGGGTCCCGGTCGTGCAGGATCCAGTGCTGCGGGCCGCGCAGCCGCCCCGACAGCCAGCGGCCGGCGGAGCCGGTGCCGCAGCCGAGGTCCCAGATGACGAGCGGCCCGTCCGCGGGGAGCGCCGCCCGGAGCGGGACCAGCAGCTCCCCGGCCCGCGCGGCGGCGTCGGCCTCCTCCCGCAGCGCCAGCCACGACGGCGCGTACCCGCTCGACGATCTCGTGTCGATGCCTTCGGTTCCCTCAATCATGGCGCGCCTCCCTGCGCATCCGGGATAGGACGGTGGCCATGCGGCGGGCGGTGTCATCCCAGCCCGGCAGCATGGTGCGGCGCAGCCGGGCGGCGCCGCGCAGCCGGCCCCGCAGGTCGGGGTCGACGAGCCAGCGGCGCAGCGCCGTGGCGAGTGCGGTGGGGTCGCCGGGCGGGACGAGCAGGCCGGGGACGGCCCCGGTCGGGTCCCAGCCGAGCGCGTCGGGGACGCCGTCCGCCGACGTCGCGATGACGGGCACGCCGCGCGCGAGCGCCTCGGTCACCACCATCCCGAACGTCTCGGCGCGGGACGCGAGGACGAGCGCGTCGGCGGCGGCGTAGGCGTCGTCCAGCCGCTTGCCGGTGAGGGGCCCGGCGAGCTCGACCCGGTCGCCGAGCCGGTGCCGGCCGATCAGGCGGCGCAGCCGCGTCACATGGCCGGGGTCGCGGTCCAGCGGGCCGGCGCATTCGCAGTGCCACGGCAGGTGCGCGAGGGTGGCGAGGGCCTCCACCAGCACGTCGTGGCCCTTGCGCGGGGTCACCGACGCCACGCACAGCAGGCGGGTCGCGCCGTCGGTGCCGGAGGCGAGGGGCGCGGGGTCGGTGCCCGGCGGGACGGCGTGGACGCGGGACGGGTCGAGGCCGTGGTGGGCGATGAGGTGGTCCTTCGCCCACGGGCTGGTCGCGATGACGGCGGCCGCCGCCTCCAGGACCTTGCGTTCGCCCGCGTTGAGGTCTTCTTGTCCGGGTTCGTCCGCGAGGGGCAGGTGCACCAGGACCGCCACCCGCAGCCGTCCCGCCTCGGGGACGACGATGTCCGGCACGCCGCACGCCACCAGGCCGTCCAGCAGCACGGCACTCCGGTCCGGGAGCGCGGCGAGGGAGCGGCCGAGCGCGGTCCGCGCCGGCTCGCCGGGACGCGGCCACGACCCCGGCACCGGCAGCATCCGGACGGGCCGCCCCGACGCCGCCAGCTCCTCCGCCACCCGCCGGTCGTACCGGTCGCCGCCGCTCGGGGCGGCGTCGCCGCCGACGCCGCCCGGCACGACGAACGGGATCTCCGGCGCGGTCATAGCTCCCGCTCGTAACTGGCCCAGGCGACGTGCGACTCGTGCAGCGCCACCGCGATGCCGGACAGCCCGCGCGCGTTCTCGCCGAGCGCCCCCGCGTGGACGCGGTCGGCGAGCCGGTCGGCGATGACCTTGGCGAGGAACTCGGTCGAGGTGTTCACCCCGGCGAAGTCCGGCTCGTCGTCCAGGTTGCGGTAGTTCAGCCCGCCCAGGACCTCGCCGAGCGCGCGGGTGGCGAGCCCGATGTCGACGACGAGCCCGTCGGAGTCCAGGTCGGCCCGGCGGAACGTCGCGTCCACCACGTACGTCGCGCCGTGCAGCCGCTGCGCGGGCCCGAACACCTCGCCGCGGAAGCTGTGCGCGATCATCACGTGGTCGCGGACGGTGATACCGAACAAGAAGCCCTCCTCAGTAGACGATCCGATGGCACAGGGCGGGCAGCCTCCCGGCCGCCAGCGCGGGCATGATCCGCGGCAGCTCCGCGAAGGTGCTCTCCCCCGTGACCAGCGCGTCGAACGCCGGATCCGCCAGCAGCCGCAGCGCGAGCGCCAGCCGGTCGGCGAAGCTCCGGCTGGCCCGCCGCGCCGGCGGCACCGCGCCGACCTGGCTGCCCCGGACGGTCAGCCGCCGCGAGTGGAAGAACTCGCCGAGCGGCACGCTGACCTTCCGGTCGCCGTACCAGCTCAGCTCGACGACCTGCCCGTCCGGGGCAAGCAGCTCCAGCGACCGGGCCAGCCCCGCCTCGGTCGCGCTCGCGTGGACGACGAGGTCGCAGCCGCCCGCCGCCCCCTCTGGCGTGGCGAACTCCACGCCGAGCGCCTCCGCGACGGCGAAGCGCGACGGGTCGGTGTCGACCAGCTGGACGCGGCACCCGGGGAACCCGGCGAGGACCCCGGCGACCGAGCAGCCGACCATCCCCGCGCCGACCACGGCGATGCGGTCGCCGACCAGCGGGGCCGCGTCCCACAGCGCGTTCACGGCGGTCTCGACCGTCCCCGCCAGGACCGCCCGCTCCGGCGGCACCCCGTCCGGGACGACGGTGACCGCGCCCGCCGGGACGACGTACCGGGTCTGGTGCGGGTAGAGGCAGAACACGGTCCGGCCGGTGAGCTCGGCGGGGCCCTCCTCGACCACGCCGACGTTGAGGTACCCGTACTTGACCGGGCCGGGGAACGTCCCGTCCTGGAACGGCGCCCGCATGATGGCGTGCTGGTTCGGCGGGACGCCGCCGCGGAACACGATCGCCTCCGTACCCCGGCTCACCCCGGAGAACAGCGTCCGGACCAGCACCTCCCCCGGCCCCGGCTCCGGGAGGACGGCATCGCGGATCTCCCCCTTACCGGGCGACAGGATCCAGAAGGCGCGCGCGTCGCGCTCCATCCCCGCTCCTCCCCCGAGTCGCACCCACCGCTTCCACCGGGCCCGCCGCCCGCCGGTCGCGCCGCGCGAACAGCCACCGCACGTCCCGCCCGAACGACCACACCAGCAGCGCCAGCGCCGCCGCCACGAGCAGCCCCGCATGCGGGACGGCGCCCGCCGCGGCCACCACCAGCACCACGCCCTGCACCACGGCGACGGCCTTGCGCGCGACGCTCGGCCGCAGGTCGGCGCGCAGCCACGGCGCCGCCCAGGCCGCCGCGCCGAACGCGTACCGCATCGCGCCGATCGCGAGCACCCACGGCCCCGCCGACCAGGCGACCTCGACGCTCAGCACCAGCACCAGGAGGGCGTCGGTCTCCATGTCGAACCGCGCGCCGAGCCGGGACGCCGTGCCGGTGCGCCGGGCGACCTGCCCGTCCACCCCGTCCAGGACGAGCGCCGCCGACGCCGCCGCGACCAGCGCCCAGGTATGCCCGCCACCGGTCAGATGCCCCGCGACCAGGGCCGCCACACCCCCGGTCAGCACGACCCTGACCAGCGTCACATGGTCGGCCGGCCCGAGCGCGCGCCCACGGAACGCCCGCGCGAGCACCACCCACGCGGCCAGCGCGTATCCGCCGCCCACGGCCAGGCCCGCGTGGCCGGGGCGGAGCACCGCCAGCAGCGCCAGCTGCGCCGCCGCCGCGAGCGCCAGCTCCGGTCCCCGGGTCAGCCGGTACCGGCGCGGCGGCGCGAACGGCATCCGCACGGGCGCCGGGCGCGTCAACGTCATCGGCCGCGTCATCAGCGCACCTCGCTGACCGGGGCCTCGTCCAGGACGGCGGGGGCGTCCAGCTGCGGCAGGTCGTGCCCGAGCCGGTCGCGCTTGGCGGTGAGGTAGCGGACGTTGTCGTCGCTGACGGGGACGAGCAGCGGCACCCGCGCCGCGACGGCGACGCCGTAGGACTCCAGCGCGCTGACCTTGTCCGGGTTGTTCGACATCAGCCGCACCGACCGGACGCCGAGGTGCCGCAGGATCCGCGCGGCCGGGCCGTAGTCGCGGACGTCCACCGGCAGCCCGATGGCGGTGGCGGAGTCGACGGTGTCCAGGCCCTGGTCGTCCTGCAGGATGTGGGTGCGGACCTTCGCGACGAGCCCGATCCCGCGCCCCTCGTGCCCGCGCAGGTAGACCAGGACGCCCGCGCCCTCCCGGACGATGGCGTCCAGCGCCGAGCCGAGCTGGTCCCCGCACTCGCAGCGGGTCGCGCCGAAGATGTCGCCCGTCATGCACTCGGAGTGCATCCGGACCAGCACGTCCGCGCGCCCCCGGACGTCGCCCCGCGCCAGCGCCATGTGCTCGTGCCCGTCGACCGGGTCCCGGAAGGCGACGGCGCGGAACACGCCCCGCCGGGTCCTGAGGTCCGCCTCCGCGATGTCCTTCTCGTCGATGCCCTGCTCGCGCATCGCTCCCCTTCCTCGGCTCCGCAATCACCTCTGGTACGTGGCGACCGCACCCGGTGGTTGCGTTCCCAAAACGGTCCGTACAACCGGTGGCACGCAGGGGAGGCTCCGCAGGGTTCAGCCTAGGCGCGCCCGGACCACCAACTCATGAAGCCCGCGGCGGTTCGCCGGCGCTTCCGGCAGGCGGGTGGCGCTGCGCTCGTCCTCCAGCCGGGCGGTGAGCGCGGCGACGTCGTCCCGGAGCCGGGACGGTGTGGGCGCGTCCTCCGGCAGCGCGCCGTGCTCGGCGGCACGCTTGGCCTCGACCAGCTCCGGCAGGTAGGCGGGCCCGTCCCCGGCGAGACGGGTCAGGTCGGCCTCGACCTCACCTGTCCGCATCAGGTGGACGCCCGTCAGCAGCACCCGGAAGGTGTAGAGCAGCGGCTTCAGCTCCCGCGACTTCTCGAACAGCGCCCACTGCGTCCGCGCGAACCCCAGGTAGTGGTGCGCGTGGTTGGACGTGACCAACCCCGGGACCAGCGACTTCAACTCGGCGTGCACGTCCGAGGTGGTCACGACCAGCGGGGACATGACCTGCTCCAGGACGTAGCCGTTGCGCCGCAGGAGCAGCGCGCAGAACTTCGCCAGGTCGTGGGTGACGGCGTCGGCCTCCACGCCCGCACGCTCCCACATCAGCGTGACGGTCTCCTCTCACCAGGTCACGCTCCTGCGGCGGATGGAGATCAGCAGGTTCTCGACCGCGGTGCGGTCGGGCTCGGGCGGGAGAGGGGTGCGGGCCATGGCGGTGTCGATCTCGGCGGTGAGGGCGGCGCGCCACTCCTCGACCTCGGCCCAGGCGACCTCGCCGCGGCGGACGGCGAGGAGGCGGTCGCGCAGGTCGCCGACGTCCACCCGGGGCTCGCCGTGCCGGACGAGGTGCAGGCCGCTCGCCAGCAGCCGCAGCATGTGCATGACGTGCTTCCAGCGGGGCGCGCCGCCGTTGCGCAAGTCGCCTTCCAACTTGCGGAACTGGGCGTCGGCGTAGCGGAGGAACGTGCGGTGCGCGTGCTGCGACAGGAAGGCCGGCCGGACGGCCAGCAGCTCCTCGCCGACCGGTGTGACGCGTTCCACGATCGGCGACCAGAGGCACTCCAGGACGGTCGGGTTCGCGCCGAGCGCCAGCACGCAGAAGCGCTCCAGTTCCCAGGAGAACTGCTCGGGCAGCGGGCCGTCCAGGTGGGTCGGCGGCTTGGTGAAACCCCAGAACAGCGGGGCCGGGGCCGCGTAGACGCCGCGCCGGTCGACGTCACTGGCACTCGTCGCCAGGCCGTAGGCTCGCGAGCCGGTCACCACGGACAGGATCGTGTGGTCGCGGACCAGGTCCAGCGCCGCGCCGGGGTCGTGGTTCGTCACGGAGGCAGCCTGGCGCAGGCCCGCGCGGGTGTCGAGCGGATTCTCCGGCCGCTGTAAACGATTACAGATCGGCCACAGGCTTGCTGAAAGTTTCTGCAAGAGGTTTACGTCCCTGCAACACGTTGCTAACGTCCCGGTCCAGCCCCCATCTCTTGACCTGCGGGACGACGGCCCGGCGCGGCACGTCCCCCGCGAAGGAGGACACCATGCGGCGCACCCCCCGGATCGGCGGCGCCCCCCTGGCGGGCGCCCTCGTCTGCGCCGGCCTCGCGCTCTCGCTGACCGCCTGCGGCGGCGACGACGGCGCGCAGGGCGGCACGGGCGAGGCGAGTCTGCAGGGCCGCGGCCCCATCACCTTCGTGACCGGCAAGGACCGCTCGGGCTACCTGCAGAAGCAGGTGGACGGCTGGAACGCCGAGCACCCGAAGGAGCAGGTCCGGATCATCGAGCTGCCGGACGAGCCGAACGACCAGCGGCAGCAGATGATCCAGAACGCCACCACCAAGTCGGACGCCTACGCGGTGCTCAACCTCGACGTGGTGTGGACCGCCGAGTTCGCCGCCAACCGCTGGCTCACCGAGATCCCGAAGAGCCAGGTCGACCTGTCCAAGATGCTGCCCGCGACGATCAGCACGGGGCAGTACCGGGACCGGCTCTACGCGGTGCCGTCCACGTCCGACGCCGGGATGCTCTACTACCGCGAGGACCTGCTGAAGAAGGCCGGGGTCTCCGCGCCGCCGAAGACCTACGCCGAGATGTGGGACGCCTGCGCCAAGGTCGAGAAGCTCCCCGAGGCCAAGGGCATCGACTGCTTCTTCACCGAGGTCAACAAGACCGAGAGCCTGACGATCAGCGCGGTCGAGGCGATCGGCAGCGCCGGCGGCGCGATCATCGGCCCGGACGGCAAGCCGACCCTGAACACCCCGCAGGCCAAGCAGGGCGTCGAGTTCCTCGTGAACGCCAAGAAGGAGCACATGCCGAAGGAGGCCGTCACTCTCGACACCGAGGGCGGGCGCCGCTACTTCCAGTCCGGCAAGCTCGTCTTCCAGCGCCAGTGGCCGTACCAGTACGCGCTGGCCGACCAGAAGGACGGCTCGTCCAAGGTCGCGGGCAAGTTCGCGGTCGCGCCGCTGCCCGGCCCGAACGGGCCCGGCGTCGCCAACCTCGGCGGCCACAACCTCGCGATCTCCGCGTTCGCCGAGAACAAGGCGTCTGCGCTCGACTTCATCCGGTACCTCACCGGTGAGCAGTCGCAGCGCGCCAACCTGCTCGCCACCTCGCAGGCCCCGACGGTCGCCGCGCTGTACGACGACCCCGAGATGGTGAAGAAGTTCCCGTACCTGCCCGTGCTGAAGCAGGCCATCGCGAACGCCAAGCCGCGCCCGGTCGCGGTGAAGTACGGCGACGTGACCGCCGCGATCCAGGGCGAGATGTACGACGCGGTGACCGGCAAGAAGCCCGTCGACCAGGCCCTGACCGACCTGCAGGCCAAGCTCCAGCCGCTGACCGCGCAGTGAACACGGCCGCCACCGAGACGCCGTCCGCCGCGGGAACCCCCGCGGCGGGCGCCGCCCGCCGCCGCGGGCGCGACGTGCAGGGGACGAGGCGCCTCGCCGCGCTGCTGCTGTCCCCGACGCTGCTGGTGCTCGCGCTGGTCATCGGCTACCCCGTCCTCGCGGGGTTCCGCGAGTCGCTGTACGCGCGCGGCGAGGGACTGGACGCGCAGGGGTTCGTCGTCGAGGGCGACCGGTTCGTCGGCCTCGACAACTACACCGCGATCTTCCAGGGCGACCGGGCCGACGCGTTCTGGAACGCCTTCTCCAACACCACGTTCTTCACCCTGACGACGGTGGTCCTGGAGACGCTGATCGGCGTCGCGATGGCGCTGATCATGCACCAGGCGTTCAAGGGGCGGGCCGTCGTGCGCGCCAGCATCCTCGTCCCGTGGGCGATCCCCACCGCGATCTCCGGGCTGCTGTGGCGCTGGATCTTCCAGGCGGACGGCGCCGCGAACGCGCTGCTGCGCCAGCAGATCCTGTGGACCGCAGACGGGTTCCCCGCGAAGGCGGCCGTCGTCATCGCCGAGGTGTGGAAGACCTCCCCGTTCATCGGGCTGCTCGTCCTCGCCGGGCTGCAGATGATCCCCCGGGACGTCTACGAGGCGGCGCGGGTGGACGGCGCCGGGCCCGTCCAGCAGTTCTTCCGCATCACGCTTCCGCTGGTGAAGCCCGCTCTACTGGTCGCCGTGCTGTTCCGCATGCTGGACGTGCTGCGCATGTTCGACCTGCCCGCCGTGCTGATCGGCGTCAACCAGAAGTCGGTGGAGACGCTGACGATGATCGCCTGGTTCGAGGCGTCCAACCTGCGCTACGGCTCGGCGGCGGCGTACGCGACGATCCTGTTCCTCTACATCGCGCTGATCGCCTACCTGTTCGTCAAGCTGCTCGGCGCCGACATCATCGGCGAGGCCCGGCGGCAGACCAAGCGGGAGCGGAGGAAGGCGGCATGACCCAGGCCAAGCGGCTGCTGTCCCATCTCGGGTTCGCGGCGGTGGCGGTGTACTGCCTCGCCCCGTTCTACTGGATGACGATCTCGGCGTTCCGCCGCCCGCAGGACCAGTTCGACAACTCGATCGTGCCGTCCCGGTGGTCGTGGGAGAACTTCTCCGCGGTCTTCTCCGGCGGCAACGGGTTCGGCCGGGCGCTGCTGAACAGCCTCGTCGTGGCCGGCCTCACCACCGTGCTGACCCTGCTGATCGGCACGTTCACCGCCTACGCGCTGGCCAGGCTCGACTTCCGGTTCAAGAACGCGGTGCTCGGGCTGATCGTCGCGACCACGATGTTCCCGGGAATCTCGCAGCTGGTCCCCCTGCTGAAGCTCTTCACGGACATCAAGTGGATCAACACCTACCAGGCCATGGTGCTGCCCAGCCTCGGGTTCGCGCTGCCGCTGTCGGTGTGGCTGCTGACGGCGTTCTTCCGGCAGCTGCCGTTCGAGCTGGAGCAGGCCGCGATGGTGGACGGCTGCACCCGCGGCCAGGCCTTCCGCAAGATCATCGTCCCGCTGGCGGCGCCCGGGGTGTTCACCACGGCGATCCTGACGTTCATCGCCGCGTGGAACGAGTTCCTCATCGCGCTGTCCATGGTCAACAAGAAGGAGATGCAGACCGCCACGGTCGCGATCTCCAAGTTCACCGGCGTCTCCGGGTTCGACCAGCCGTTCGGCACCCAGATGGCGGCCGGGGTGATCGTGACCGTCCCGCTCATCGCGGTGGTGCTGGTCTTCCAGCGCCGGATCGTCGCCGGCCTCACCGCCGGCGGCGTCAAGTGACGACCCCGCACCCCCACCCCCATCCGCACCCGCACCTCGCAGGCTCCCGATTCGAAGGATGTTCATGACCCAGGACACCCTGCTCGTCCACGCCTCCCACCCGGAGGAGGGCACCCGCTGGTGGCGCGACGCCGTCATCTACCAGGTGTACGTGCGCAGCTTCGCCGACTCCGACGGCGACGGCGTCGGCGACCTGCCCGGCGTCCGGTCCCGGCTCCCCTACCTCGCCGGCCTCGGCGTGGACGCGCTGTGGCTGACCCCGTTCTACGTCTCGCCGATGGCCGACTTCGGCTACGACGTGGCCGACTACCGCGACGTCGACCCGCTGTTCGGCACCCTCGCCGACGCCCGCGGGCTGATCGCCGACGCGCACGCGCACGGCCTGCGCATCATCGTGGACGTCGTGCCCAACCACACCTCCGACCGGCACGCCTGGTTCCGGGCGGCGGTCGCCGCGCCCGCGGGCTCCCCCGAGCGCGCCCGCTACATCTTCCGGGACGGGCGCGGCCCGGACGGCGCCGAGCCCCCCAACGACTGGGAGTCGGTGTTCGGCGGCCCCGCCTGGACCCGGCTGCCGGACGGCCAGTGGTACCTGCACCTGTTCGCGCCCGAGCAGCCCGACCTGGACTGGGAGAACCCCGAGGTCCGCGCCGAGTTCGCGGACATCCTGACGTTCTGGCTCGACCTCGGCGTGGACGGCTTCCGCGTGGACGTCGCGCACGGCATGGCCAAGGCCCCCGGCCTGCCGGACGTCGGCCACCCGAACCAGGTCGAGATGCTCGGCACGGCCGTCCTGCCGTACTTCGACCAGGACGCGGTGCACGACATCCACCGCGAGTGGCGGCGCCTGCTCGACTCCTACGGCGGCGAGCGGATCGCCGTCGCCGAGGCGTGGGCGCCCACCCCGCAGCGCCTCGCCCACTACACCCGCCCGGACGAACTGCACCAGGCGTTCAACTTCCACTACCTGACCGCGCCGTGGGACGCCGCCCCGCTGCGCGAGGTGATCGAGGAGTCGATCCGCACCGCGGCGGAGGTCGGCGCGCCCGCGACCTGGGTGCTGTCCAACCACGACGTGAAGCGGCACGTCACCCGGTACGGCGGCGGCGAGACCGGGCTGCGGCGCGCCCGCGCGGCGGCGCTGCTCACGCTCGCGCTGCCCGGCTCGTCCTACGTCTACCAGGGCGAGGAGCTGGGCCTGCCGGAGGTCCTCGACCTGCCGGAGGAGTTCCAGCAGGACCCGCAGCGGCTGCGCGGCGAGGGCGCCGGCCGCGACGGCTGCCGCGTCCCGCTGCCGTGGGAGGGCGAGGAGCCCCCGTTCGGGTTCGGCGCGGGCCCCGCGTCCTGGCTGCCGATCCCGACGGGCTGGCGCGACCTCACCGTGGCCGCGCAGACCGCCGACCCCGGCTCCATGCTCGCCCTCTACCGCGAGGCGCTGCGGCTGCGCCGCGAGCACCCCGCGCTCGGCGACGGCGGACTGCGCTGGGAGTCGGCCCCACCCGGCACACTTGTCTTCGTCCGGGAGAGCGGGGGGAGGCGGCTCGGGTGCGCGGTCAACACGGGCGGCGGGACGGTGCGGCTCCCCGCGCGCGGCACGCCGCTCCTCGCGAGCGGACCGGTCCGGCTGGAGGGCGGCCACCTGGACCTGCCCCCGGACACCGCCCTGTGGTGGGACGTCGAGGAGGGATAACTTGAAACCCATGACGACACGCCTGGCGGACATCGCGGCGCACGCCGGGGTGAGCGAGGCGACGGTGAGCCGCGTGCTCAACGGCAAGCCGGGCGTGTCCCCGACCACGCGCCAGGCGGTGCTGACCGCCTTGGACGTGCTCGGCTACGAGCGCCCGGCCAAGCTGCGCCAGCGGCGGGCCGGGCTGATCGGGCTGATCATCCCCGAGCTGACCAACCCGATCTTCCCGGCGTTCGCCGAGGTCATCGAGAGCGCGCTCGCCCGGCACGGGTACATGGCGGTGCTGTGCTCGCAGGCGCCGGGCGGCGTCGCCGAGGACGACTACATCGAGATGCTGCTGGAGCGCGGCGTCGCGGGGATCATCTTCGTCAACGGCCTGCACGCCAACGCCAACTCCGACCGGGCGCGGTACGCGCGGCTGCTGGAGCAGGCGCTGCCGATCGTGCTGGTGAACGGGTACCGGCCCGACATCGACGCGCCGTACATCTCGAACGACGACGTGGCGTCGATGGAGGCGATCGTCGCGCACCTGGCCGCTATGGGCCACCGCCGGATCGGGCTCGCGATCGGCCAGGACGTGTACGTGCCGACGCGGCGCAAGACCGAGGGGTTCCGGCGCGGGATGGCCGCGCACACCGGCCTCTCCTCGGCCGAGGTGGACGAGCTGATCGTCAACACCATGTACACGGTCGAGGGCGGGCAGGCGGCGGCGTCCACGCTGCTGGACGCGGGGTGCACGGCGATCTGCGGCGGCAACGACATCATGGCGCTCGGCGCGATCCGGGCGGCGCGGGCGCGCGGGCTGCAGGTGCCCGAGGACGTGTCCGTCACCGGCATGGACGACTCGCTCCTGACCGCCTACCTCGACCCGCCGCTGACGACGGTCCGGCAGGCGGTGCGGGAGATGTCGATGGCCGCGGTGAGCACCGTCCTGGACGAGATCCGCGGTGAGCGCGCGCCCCGCACGGAGCTGCTCTACCGGCCGGAGCTGGTCGTCCGGCGGTCCACGGCGCCGGCTCCGGCGCCGGCCCGGCTCTCGCCCGTCCAGGAGGGGTGACCCGCCTGGTCGGGGCGGGCTGACCGGTGTCTGACCGGTCGTCGGGCGGGGTCTGACCACCCTGCCCCGGCGGACAGGTTGTTGTAACGGTTATGTTTCGGCGCATTGACAGTGAGCCCCGTCACGGTCTTTCCTTCGTGGGAGCGCTCCCACACCACTGCAAGACACAACCTGAGAGGGGTCCGCCATGAGGGCCATCATGCGGCGCGGACTGAGTACGGCGATGGCGGCGGTACTCGTCGGCGGCCTCGCCGTCGCGTGCGGCGGCGACGACAACGACGAGGGAGGCTCCGACAGCGGGCCGGTCGAGCTCACCGTCGACGTCTTCGGTGAGCCGGGCTACGACGCGCTCTACAAGCAGTACGAGCAGTCCCACCCGAACGTCAAGATCAAGCAGCGCAAGGTCTCCACGCTGGACGAGTACAAGCCGCGCATCCAGCAGTGGATGGCCACCGGCAGCGGCGCGGGCGACGTCGTCATGCTGGAGGAGGGCATCCTCCCGCTCTACATGCAGCAGAAGACGAAGTTCGTCAACCTCTTCGACCACGGCGGCAAGGACCTGGAGAAGAACTTCCTGCCGTGGAAGTGGCAGATGGGCCTCACCCCCGACGGCAAGCAGCTCGTCGGCCTCGGCACCGACATCGGCCCGCTCGCCATGTGCTACCGCAAGGACCTGTTCAAGAAGGCCGGCCTGCCCACCGAGCGCGACAAGGTCGGCGAGCTCTGGGCCACCTGGGACCAGTTCCTGGAGACCGGCAAGAAGTTCCAGGAGAAGGTGCCCGGCACCAAGTGGCTGGACGGGCCGACCGCCGTGTTCCGCGCCACCGTCCTGCAGAACGCCGGCAACGGGCCCGGCTACAGCTTCTTCGACAAGAGCGACAACCTCGTCTACGACGGCAACCCCGCCGTCAAGCAGGCGTTCGACACGTCGCTGAAGTTCGCGGAGAACAAGCTCACCGCGGACATGTCGATCTTCACCCCGCCGTGGCAGACCGCCCTCAAGCGGGACACCTTCGCCGCCCTGCCGTGCCCGTCCTGGATGCTCGGCGGCATCGAGGAGTTCTCCGGCGACTTCGGCAAGGGCAAGTGGGACGTCGCCAAGACCCCGGGCGGCGCCGGCTACTGGGGCGGCTCGTGGCTCGCCGTGCCCAAGCAGACCAAGCACGCGAAGGCCGCCGCCGAGCTGGCCAAGTTCCTGACCTCCCCCGAGGGCCAGGTGGCCGCCTACAAGGCCGCGAACGTCTTCCCGTCCTCGCCGCAGGCGGCGCAGGACCCGGCGGTCGCGGGGGCGAAGAGCGCCTACTTCGGCGACGCCCCGGTCGGCAAGATCTTCGGTGAGCTGGCGGCCGGCGTGAAGCCGGTCCACCTCGGGCCGAAGAACGAGGACGTGCGGGCCGCGGTCGAGAACGTCCTGATCTCCGTCGGCCAGGGCAGGCAGAAGCCGGCCGACGCCTGGGCGAAGTCGGTGGAGGAGGCCAAGAAGGCCGCCAGGTAACCCCCGGCGACCCGTTGACCACGGCGGCGGCGCCGCGCCGATACCTCCCCGCCGGCGCCGCCGCCGTTCCCCTCTCCGCTCTCCCCGCACCGTCCCGTCCTCGGAAAGGAGGCGCACGACGATGACCACCGATCTGCGCCCCAGCCGGAACGGCCCCCCGCCGCCCCCGCCGGCGAAGACCCGCCCGCGGCCCGCCCGCACCTGGCGGGCCCGCCTGGCCCGGCTCGATGTGAAGGGCGCCCCGTATGCCTTCATCTCGCCGTTCTACCTCGTCTTCCTGATCTTCGGCGCGTTCCCGCTCGTCTACACCCTGTGGGTGTCCCTGCACGACTGGGAGCTGGCGTCGGGGACCCGGAAGTTCGTCGGGCTCGACAACTACGACTACCTGCTGACCGACGCCGACTTCTGGCACGCGACGGTCAACACCCTCGGCATCTTCGTCGTCTCGACCGTGCCGCAGCTGCTGATCGCGCTGCTGATCGCCAACGCGCTGAACCGGCGGATGCGGGTGCCGACCCTGTTCCGGATCGGCATGGTCGCGCCGCTGGTCACCTCGACCGCGGCCGTGGCGATCGTGTTCACCCAGATGTTCGACACCAACTGGGGCATGGTCAACTGGGTGGTCGGGCTGTTCGGGATCGACCCGATCCACTGGTCGACCAGCCGCGGCTGGTCCTGGGTCGCCATCGCGATGATGGTCGACTGGCGCTGGACCGGCTACAACGCGCTGATCTACCTGGCCGCCATGCAGGCGATCCCGAAGGACCTGTACGAGGCCGCCGCCATCGACGGCGCCTCCAGGATCCGGCAGTTCTGGCAGATCACCGTCCCGATGCTGCGGCCCACGATCATCTTCACGGTGATCATCTCCACCATCGGCGGGCTGCAGCTGTTCACCGAGCCCGTCCTGTTCAGCGTCGGCACGCCGAACAAGATGGACGGCGGCCCGATGCACCAGTTCCAGACGATCACGATGTACATGTACGACAACGCGTTCGGCCATGACCGGTACGGCTACGGCGCGACCGTCGCCTGGGCGCTGTTCGTGATGATCATCGTGTTCTCCCTGATCAACTTCCTGGCCGTGCGGCGCACGGGAGGGGGAGGCAAGTGACCACGCTCCTCGCAGGACCCGGCGGCCGGCCGAACGCCAAGCACGCCGCCGCCCGCCCCGGGCGCTTCCGCGGCCTGTGGAACGCCAGCCCGCTGACCTACCTCACGCTGATCGTCGCGCTGGCGCTGTCGATCTTCCCGATCTACTGGATGATCATCGTCGCGACCCGCACCAACAGCGTCGTCGCCGACGTCCCGCCCCCGCTGCTGCCCGGCTCGCACGGCGGCGACAACGTCGGCCGGCTGTTCGACAACCCGGAGGCGTACTTCGCCAAGGGCCTGCTGAACTCGGCCATCGCCTCCGGCGCGGTGACGATCTCCACGGTGTTCTTCGCCTCGCTGGCCGGGTTCGCGTTCGCCAAGCTGCGCTTCCGCGGCAAGAACGCGCTGCTGCTCACCATCATCGCGACCATGATGATCCCGGTCCAGATGGGCATCATCCCGCTCTACATGATCATGGTGAAGCTGGGCTGGCAGGGCCAGCTGCAGGCGGTCATCGTCCCGTTCCTGGTCACCGGGTTCGGCGTGTTCATGATGCGGCAGTACGCCGACCAGGCCGTCCCGGACGAGCTGATCGAGGCGGCCCGCGTCGACGGGTGCACCACGTTCGGCATCTACTGGCGCGTCGTGCTGCCCGCACTGCGCCCCGCCGCGGGCGTCCTCGGCCTGTTCACGTTCATGCAGACCTGGAACGAGTTCATGTGGCCGCTCGCGGTGCTGCAGCCCGACAACCCGACGGTGCAGCTGTCCATCAACAACCTCGCGAACGCGTACTTCAAGGACTACACGCTCATGTTCGCCGGGACCAGCGTGGCCATCCTGCCGCTCCTCATCGTGTTCATCATTTTCGGCCGCCAGATCATCGGCGGAATCATGGAAGGTGCTGTGAAGGCGTGACCTCCCTACAGGACGACACCAGCGCGGCTCCCGCCGCACCGTTCCCGACCGGGTTCCGCTGGGGGGCCGCCACCGCCGCCTACCAGATCGAGGGAGCCGCCGGGGAGGGCGGGCGCGGGCCGTCCATCTGGGACACCTTCTGCCGCACTCCGGGCAAGGTCCTCAACGGCGAGAACGGCGACGTCGCCGTCGACCACTACCACCGGTTCCGCGAGGACGTCGCGCTCATGTCGAGCCTCGGCCTCACCGCGTACCGGTTCTCGATCTCCTGGCCCCGGGTGCAGCCGACCGGGGCCGGGACCGTCAACGCCGAGGGCCTCGACTTCTACCGGCGGCTCGTCGACACGCTGCTGGAGGCCGGCATCGAGCCGTGGCCGACGCTCTACCACTGGGACCTCCCGCAGCCGCTGGAGGACAAGGGCGGCTGGCCCGAGCGGGAGACCGCGCACCGGTTCGCCGAGTACGCCGCGCACGTGCACGCCGCGCTCGGCGACCGCGTCCGGCACTGGACGACGGTGAACGAGCCGTGGTGCGCGGCGTTCCTCGGCTACGCCTCCGGGGAGCACGCGCCCGGGCGCCGCGACGCCGCCGCGTCGCTGCTGGCGGCGCACCACCTGCTGCTCGGCCACGGCCTCGCCGTGGACGCGATGCGCGCCAAGGAGCCCGGCAACAAGTTCGGCGCGGCCGTCAACCTGTACGCGGTGTCCCCGGCGACGGACGACCCCGCCGACGTGGACGCGGCGCGCCGCATCGACGGGCTGCAGAACCGGCTGTTCCTCGACCCGCTGCTGCTCGGCCGCTACCCCGACGACGTCCTCGCCGACACCGAGCGGTACGGGTTCACGCCGCCGGACGCCGACCTCGCCGTCATCAGCCGGCCGATCGACCAGCTCGGCATCAACTACTACTCGCGGCACACCGTCGCCGGCACGCCCGGCGAGGCGGCGCAGACCGCGTCGTCGCCGTTCTCGACCCACTCCCCCTGGGTGGGCAGCGACCACGTCCGGTTCGTCCCGGCGGGGCGGCCCGTCACCGGGATGGGCTGGGAGATCGACGAGCGCGGCCTGTACGAGGTGCTGACCCGGCTGCACCGCGAGTACCCGTCCCTCCCGCTCTACATCACCGAGAACGGCGCGGGCTACGACGAGACCCCCGACGGCGATGGCACGGTCCAAGACGCGGGCCGCATCGCCTACCTCGACGCGCACCTGCGCGCGTGCCACGACGCCATTTCCGAAGGCGTTCCGCTGAACGGCTACTTCACGTGGTCGCTGCTGGATAATTTCGAATGGGCTTGGGGCTATTCGAAGCGTTTCGGGCTGGTGCACGTCGACTACGCCACGCAGCGCCGCGTGCCCAAGGACAGCGCGCGCTGGTACGCCGGGGTGATCCGGCGGGGCGGGCTGCCCGGACGGGCCTGACCCGGGGGTCGGCGGACGGTACGGAGACGAAGGGGGCCGGATGACGGGCAGGAGCACGCGTCCGACATTGGAAGAGGTGGCGGCGCGCGCCGGGGTGGGCCGCGGCACGGTGTCGCGCGTGGTCAACGGGTCGCCGCGGGTCAGCCCGCAGGCGCGCGAGGCGGTGCTGCGGGCGATCGAGGAGCTCGGGTACGTGCCGAACCGCGCGGCCCGCACGCTCGTCACCCGCCGCACCGACACGGTGGCGCTCGTCGTCGCCGAGTCGGACCAGCGGCTGTTCGGCGAGCCGTACTTCGCCGGGATCATCCGCGGCATCAGCAACGGGCTCGGCGACACCGGGCTGCAGCTGCTGCTCGCCCTCGCCCGCTCCCCCGCCGAGTACGGCCGGCTGGAGGAGTACCTCACCACCCAGCACGTGGACGGGGTGCTCCTCACCTCCCTGCACGCCGAGGACCCGCTGCCCGCCAAGCTGGAGGCCAACGGCGTGCCGACCGTCCTCGGCGGCTGCCCGCCCGGCCTGTCGCCGGTCAGCTACGTCGACGTCGACAACCGCAGCGGCGCCCGCGAGGCCGTCGGCCACCTGATCGCGGGCGGCCGGCGGCACATCGCGACGATCGCCGGCCCCCAGGACATGGGGGTGGGCATCGACCGGCTGGCCGGCTACCGGGAGGCGCTCGCCGACGCGGGCCTGCCCGAGTACGTCGAGTACGGCGACTTCGGGGAGGCCAGCGCCATCGCCGCCGCCGAGCGGCTGCTGGCGCGGGAGCCGTCGCTGGACGCGGTGTTCGCGGCGAGCGACCCGATGGCGTTCGGCGCGCTGCGCATCCTGCACCGGCGCGGCCGGCGCATCCCCGACGACGTCGCGGTGATCGGGTTCGACGACTCCTCGGCGGCGGCGCTCGCCGACCCGCCGCTCAGCACCGTCCACCAGTCCCTGGAGGAGATGGGCGTGGAGATGGCGCGGCTGCTGGTGTCGCGGATCCGCGGCGAGACGGTGAACGAGCCGGTGGTCATCCTGCAGCCTCACCTGGTGCTCCGCGAATCCGCGTGATCTACGATCGTCCGATGGGCTACGAACCGGGCGCGGCCGAGCTGCGCCATCTGAACCGCTGCGTGGAGCTGGCCGCCGAGGCGCTGGACGCCTCGGACGAGCCGTTCGGGTCGGTGCTGGTGTCCGCCGGCGGGGAGGTCCTGTTCGAGGACCGCAACCGGGTGGCGGGCGGCGACCACACCCGGCATCCGGAGTTCGAGATCGCCCGCTGGGCGGCGGCGAACATGGCTCCGGAGGAGCGCGCGGCGGCGACCGTCTACACCTCCGGGGAGCACTGCCCGATGTGCTCGGCCGCGCACGGCTGGGTGGGCCTCGGCCGCATCGTGTACATCATGTCGGCCGCCCAGCTCGGCGCGCTGCGCGAGGAGCTGGGCGTGCCGCCGGGGCCGGTCGCGGCGATCCCGGTCCAGGAGGTCGTGCCGGGCCTGCCGGTGGAAGGCCCGGTCGCCGCCCTCGAAGCGGTCATGCGCGAGCTGCACACCCGCGCCTGCGCTTGAGGGCGGCGACATCGGCTCACCGTCCCCTTTGCCCGGTCACCGGCGGGTCAGCGCCTCCAGGCGTTCGACGGCGGCGCGCCAGTCGGACGGCAGCCAGCACCGGGTGGCCCGGTTGCCGCGGTAGGTGAGGGTGTAGGTGAAGTGGTCGGCCACCCGGCATCCCGCCTCGGACGAGTCGGTGGTGACGATCTCGCTCAGCGCGTCCCGCAGGCCGCGCATTTCTCCGTCGTCCAGCGCGGCCTTTTTGCCGTTGATCAAAGCGGCACCTGAATGGTCGACGGTCACCCGCTCCTGGATTCCGGCGAATCCGCCGGTCCGCTCGTAGGTGACCAGCACGTCCGGCCCGGTAAAGGCGAGCATTCGGCGTCTCCTTTTCATGCGGGCCGCCGGACAGCACCCCGCTTCCCCATTCCGGCGGCCCGCGGTCCGTGGGGTTATCCGCCGAAAAGGATTCCGCCGGTGTCGCGCACGGCGACGCAGCGGTTGGGGTAGGTCCGCTCGAAATGCCGCGGCCGGCCGTTCCAGCTGCCGCGGGCGATCACGCGGACGGGCGCGTACTGCAGCGTGCAGGCCCCCGTCCGCGCGGGGATGCGCTCGACCCTGCCGTGGACGGGTCTCAGCTGGTCACAGGCCCGGGACGCGGCGATGAGCGTCCCGCCGTCCGGGTCGCAGTGGAGGCTCCGCTGGATTCTCGGGCCCACTTCGTGGACCAGCGTGAGCATGTAGGAGCCGACGGGACCGGCCGGTCCGTCCGACTGCGCGGGTGCGGCCGACGCGAGGACGGCCATTCCCGCCAGCACGGCGGCCCACCGGTGACGGGCACGCGACATGTGCATGTCTTCCTCCCTGGATTCGCCCGCCGCGATCTGCGGCATTGGGCCGGCCGGGACACCGGATCGCGGTGACGTCCCGCCCGCATCCAGACGCTAAATGCCACAAACTGCCCCGAACAAGGGCAATTCAAGTCCCAACCTGGCCACCGGTTCACTCTTAAATCAAGTCTGCCCATTCGTGCAATACCGGTTGACGGCAAATTGGCCGGACCATGTGATATCCGGGCCGTCCCGCTCACCGGGAGGCGGCGCCGGGACGGCCGCGCGGCGGGCCGATGATGGACCATGCCGTGCGCTCACCAGGACATCGCCAACCTGATCTACCGCTACGCCGAGTGCGTGGACAACGCCGACTTCGCGGGCATCCGCGAGTTGTTCGCCGACGCCGCGTTCACCGGCAGCGGCGGCACTCTGCGCGGCGGCGAGGCGATCGCCCGCATGTTCGAGAAGACGGTGATCGTGCACGAGGACGGCACCCTCCGCACCAAGCACGTCACCACGAACCTCGCCATCGAGGTGGACGAGGACGCGGGCACCGCCACCTCGAAGGCGTACTACACCGTCATGCAGGCCGTCCCCGGCCTCGCACTCCAGCCCATCGCCTGCGGCACCTACAACGACACCTTCGAGCGCCATGAGGGCCGGTGGCGCTTCGCCGAACGCCGCATCACCTTGGACTTGGCGGGCGACGTCACCCATCACCTGCGCCGGCCGGAACGCCTGCCGCGCGAGGTCCGTCCCGGCTAGGACGGGTGACCCCGGCCCGCGAGAGGGCCGGGGTCCCAGCGGCCAATGGTCAGGGGGCGGGGACGCCTCCTCTCAGGTTCGCGGCGGCCTTCAGCGAGACCCCTCCGGGGCGGGACGCGTCCGCCGCGACCACGGCGAGGGTGATGGTGTTGCGCCCGTCCGGGTGCAGGATCCCGTCGGGGAGGGTGAAGTCCTGCTGGAGCTCACCGTTGACGTACTCCCCCATGTTCCAGCCGTTGACGAAGATGAGCGTCCGGTAATCGCCCGTGCCCTTGTCGAAGTGCAGGGTCACCGGGACGTCCTGGTCGTCGGGGATCGTTAGGCGAGTGCTGGTGCTGTACCAGTGGACGCCCGGCTGGACGGGGGCCGTCGGGGCGCCGGTCGGCCACGAACCGGTGCGGGCGGACGGCAAGTGCCAGCCTTCCCGTTCTCCGTAGAGGCCGCCCGTGCTCAGGGGGCCGCGCACCGGGTCCTCGGCGCGGGCCCCCTGGATGCGCCAGGTGACCGGGTTGGTGGTGATCTCGGCGTCGACCAGGCCGCGGGGCTGCTTCTGGCGGTAGTCGTCGGCCGTCCAGTCGTCGTTGTGGCCCATGTTCTCCACCAGGACGGACAGGACGGCCTTCTGCCCCTTCCGGAGCAGATCGGAGGGGACGGCGAAGCTGCCGGGGCCGGGGTTCTCGTTGACGGGCGCGTCGGCGTCCTTCTGCTCGCCGCCGGCGGCCGAGCCCAGGTAGCGGCCGTTCAGCCAGACCTGGTAGATGCCGTGCTTTCCGGTGATGGCGTTCAGGTCGACGGACTTCTCGGAGCCGGTCGCGGTGAAATGGCCGCGATACCAGACGTGGCCGTGGTGGAAGCCGTAATCGTCGGCGTAGAGGACGGGCAGGTTCTTCGGCTTGATCGGGCTGGCCGTGGTGGTGTGGTCGGCGACCTTCCATGACGAGTCGTCGAATTCGGGGGACGTTTCGGGTGCGCCCTGCTTGGCACGCCAGTGCTTGAGGGAGGGGAGTTTGACGGGGCGCGGGCCCTTGGCGTGCGCCAGGAGAGTGCCGCTGGGTGTCGTGCGGGCGCGGATGTGCTTTCCGTTGAGGGTCATGCGGCCGGCCGAGCCGAACACCTCGATGTCGCCTGCCTCGGCCAGGTCGGCTCGTACTACCGCCGTGCCGTTCCTGACTTGCGCGGAACGGACCAGGTCGGTGCCCCGGACGAGGGTGTCGCCGGAGCGCCAGAACTTGGCGGCCTCCGCTTCCGTGCCGATGAGGAGCAGGAGGGGCGTGCGGCCCCCGCCGGTTATCTGGACGCGGGCCAGACCTTGATGCTCGTAGTCGAGTCGGAGTTCGCCGTTGGAGTAGGTCGACTTCACCGAGCCGTTCAGGACTTCGACCTCAGGACGCGAGCCGTACCGCAGGATCGTCGTTCCCGCGGTTCCCTCCTTGCCGTAGAGGACGGCGGTGTCCCGCTTCCCGGCGGTGGTGTGGGTGAGGAGTTCGGAGGTCGTCGCGGTGAGACGCTGGCCGCCCATGTCGTACCCGGCGACGAGCACTTTCGCGTCCCGGCCCTTGAGGTTCACGGGCAGGGTGTGGGCGCCGTCCGGGGTCTTCCAGGTGAGGTTTGCGGATTGGTCGGCGTTGGTCTTCCGGTCGGAGTGCCGGACGAGGACGAACTGCGTTCCGGTGTCGGGGTTGGCGCGGGCCTCGGCGTGGACTGCCGGATTATCGGACGCGGGCGCCTCGGCCGGGTCGGTCTTGGCGAGCGGTGCGACGGTGGTGACGAAGAGACCCTGGCGCTTGAACTCGTCGTACTTGGCGGTGAGTTGCCGGTTCTCGGTGATGGGGGCGCCGTAGTCGTAGGACGTGTAGACGTCGTTCGGCTGCGCGAGCCGCCCCCAGTTCGTGCCGCCGAAGGCCATGTAATAGCCGAACATCGTGGCGCCCGAGGTGATGAGGTTCGACTTGTAGTAGACCTTCATGAACTTCGGGCCGCTGAGTTCGCGGCACTTGTCGTAGCCGGCGCGGTTGGCGTCGATGGCACCGGCCTGGTATTCGGCGGCGTAGGCGGGCGCGTCCGGGCTGAGGCGTTCGGTGACGCCCTCTCCCCACGTCCCCCAGATGTCGGGCTCGCGGCATTCGAAGGCCTGCGGGTAGTCGTCGACGCCGGGGATCTGGACGGCGCCCTGCCCCGTCGCCCACGTCGGCGTCCAGGAGGCGTCGCAGCACTGGTTGTGGGAGATCGGGACGTCGATTCCGTGGGCGCGGGCCTGCCGCTGGACGTCCTCCATGTAGGCGGGGTCGGTGTTGGCGGCATACTCGTTCTCGGCGTTGTAGACGATGACGGACCCGCCCCGCGTGACCTGGTGCTTCGCGATGATCGGGTCGATGTGGGCGAGCCAGTCGCGGTAGGCGCGGGTGTAGTTCGGGTCGCTGGAGCGGGCGCGTCCGGGGACGGTCTTCAGCCACGCGGGCAGACCGCCGCCGGTGGTCTCGGCGTTGATGTAGGGGCCGGGTCGGGCGACGACGTAGAGGCCGAGTTCCTCGGTCAGGCGCAGGAGCCGGTCGACGTCGCGAACGCCGGTGAAGTCGTATTTCCCGGGGGCCGGCGAATGGTAGGCCCAGTCGAAGTAAAGGGACACGCCGTTGAATCCGGCGGCCTTGATCTTCTCCAGGACGTCCCGCCAGAGGGCGGGGCTCGGGAGCCGGAAGTAGTGGAATTCGCCCGCCCACAGGACGACGCGTTGCCCGTCCACGGTGAGCGAGTAGCGGTCGTATCCGACGCGGTGCGAGTCGGCCTGGACGGGACGGGCGGAGGCGGGGGCGCAGAGGCAGGCGGCGGCGGTGAGAACGGCGGCGATGATGGCGAGTCTTCTGCTGGCACGCATGGCTGGCGTCCTTTGCAGCGGTCCGGCCCGCCCCGGGCATGCCGGGGCGGGCCGGGCGTTTCATCGGGTGAGGGAGAAGGAGCTCAGTCGGGTTTCGCCGGTGAAGACCAGGTAGACGTCGCGGTTGCCGCGGGCGTTCGCGAGCGTCGCGCTGATCTTCTTGTAGGCGTACTTGTCACCGGTGGACGGGACGTTCAGCGTTCCCGCGAGCGGCCCGTCCGGGCGGTCCAGCCGGACCTGTATCGCGGCGGCCGACGTGCCCGCCACCCGCGCGGTGATCGTGCCGGTGGACTTTCCGAGGTCGGCGTCCGCGAACTTCAGCCAGGAGTTCGCCGCGCCCGCCACCGCGTCGCCCTTCTCCTTCGTCTCGTCGACCAGTTCGACGCCGTTCTGGTCGTCGAAGTCGGCGGCGCGGGTCCGCGCCGACAGGTCCCGGTCGGGGATCGTCTCGCCGCGCACGGTGAGCGCGGCGCGCTGCCGGATGTCGGCGGACGAGGAGCCGATGAGCAGGTCGTGCTTCGCCTTCTCGACCGTCCACCTGTTGCGGGTGACGTCCCAGATCGCGAGGTCGGAGGCGTCGAGCCGGAAGGTCGCGGTGACGGTCCTGCCGGGCTCCACGTGCACCTTGTCGAACGCCCGGAGCGTCTTCACCGGCTGCTTCACCCGCGACTTCCGCTGGTGGGTGTAGAGCTGGACGACCTCGTCACCGGCCTTCTTTCCGATGTTGGTGACCGGAACGGTGACGGTGACCGTTCCGTCGCGTCCCACGGAATGGCTGCTCAGCCGCGGCTTCCCGTACCGGAACGCGGTGTAGGAGAGGCCGTAGCCGAACGGGTAGAGCGGCTTGCCCTTGAAGTACTGGTAGGTGCGATCCGACTTGATGATGTCGTAGTCGAGAATGTCGGGCAGCTGCTCGTCGGAGCGGTACCAGGTCTGCGGCAGCTTCCCCGACGGGCTCTCGTCGCCGAACAGGATGGACGCCAGCGCGTTGCCCGTCTCGGCGCCCGCGTGGCTCGTCCACAGGATCGCCGGGACGTTCTCCTGCTCCCAGGTGAGGGTCGTCGGGTAGCTGTTCTCCACGACGACGACCGTGTTCGGGTTGGCCTTCCGGACGGCCCTGATGAGCTCCGACTGGCCTTCGGCGAGCGCCATGGTGGTGCGGTCGTGGTCCTCGCGGCCGTTGATGAACGGCATGCTGCCGACCACGACGACGGCGGTGTCCGCGGCGGTCGCCGCCTTCACGGCCGCGTCGATGCCGCTGCTGACGACGTCCTTGGCGAACCGTCCGGCGTCGTCCTTGCTGGTGAGGACGAGGGTCCCGTCGTCCTGCGCCTTCACGTACGTCTTGGCCGGGTCGGCCCAGTCGTACGCCTTCTCATAGCCCGCGTAGCGGAGCAGGTAGTCGCCGTCGTCCTGCTTCTCCAGCTTGAACATCTGCTGGACGAACCAGCCGTTCGGCTGGGCCTGGTCGTTGGCGAAGGTGTCGCCCCAGTTGTAGCGGCCGACGGTCTTGCCGTTGGCGGCGCTGCGCAGGGTGACCACGCCCTGGCCCCAGTCGAACACGTCGAACTGCGCCGCCGGGTCGGTCGCCGACGCAGGCCCGGTCTTGAGGACGGCGCCGGAGCCCGTCCCGCCGGCGATGTACTTGCCGGTCTTCACGTCCTTCAGCGCGATCCGGTCGACGCCTTCACTGGAGGTGACGGCCGACGCGCGCTTCTTGATGCCGTCCAGCGGCGTGACCTCGTACGGCAGCGAACCGGAGTACCAGTCCGTGTAGAGGGTGTCGGACAGCGGGCCGACGACCGCGACCTTCCCGGACGACAGCGGCAGCGCCTTGCCCTGGTTCTTGAGCAGCACCATCTGCTCGGCCGCGGCCTTGCGGGCGAGAGCGCGGTGCGCGGGGCTGTCCACCGCATCCTTAGTGATCTTGGCGTAGGGGCCGCCGCCCGGATCGAACTCGCCGAGCCGCACCCGGACGCTGAGGATGTGGCCCACCGCCCGGTCGACGTCGGCCTCGGCGAGCAGCCCCCGCGCCAGCGCGTCCTTGATCGCGTTGACGGTGATGGAGGAGTTGGTGTCGTCGGTGGTGAAGCTGTCCACGCCCGCCTTGACGACCGCCGCGTCCGCGGTGGCGAGGTCGGGGAAGTACTTCTGGGAGTTGACGAGGTTGTTCGGCCCGCCGGCGTCGGTGACGTTGAACAGCGTCCGGTCGCTCCACGACCGGACGAGGCCGCCGGCGTCCGGGGTGACCGTCGCGGGACGGCCGTTGACCAGGTTGTACGACGTCATGATCCCGGTCGCGGCGTCCCGGCTGAGCGGGATCTTGAACGGGACCTCGTCGTACTCCTTCAGCACCCGGGGCCGCAGGCTGGACGACGTCTGGTCGCGGCGGATCTCGTTGTTGTTGGCCATGTAGTGCTTGAGCACGGGCGCGGCCTTGAGGCGGTCCGGGTCGTCGCCCTGCATGCCGTGCCCGTAGGCGGTGGCGAGCAGGCCGGTGAGCAGCGGGTCCTCGGAGTAGCCCTCCTCGTTGCGGCCCCAGCGCGGGTCGCGGAGCAGGTTGACGACGGGCGCCCACAGCTGCAGGCCCCACACGTCGGGGTTCTCGCTGTTGTAGCCGCGGGCCTCGTCGCCGACGGCCGAGCCGATCCTCTTCAGCAGCGCCGGGTCCCAGGTGGCGCCGAGCCCGACCGACTGCGGGAACACCGTGCCCTTGGCGGTCACGACGGCGCCGCCGTTGTGGACGTCGGTCGACCAGGCGACGCCGTGCAGCGCCTCGGTGCCGGTCTTGAACCGGCCGATGCCGAGCCGCGGGATCGCGGGCTGGTACTGGTGCAGCAGGGAGATCTTCTCGTCGAGGGTGAGCCGGCCGAGCAGGTCGTCCACCCGGGCGTCCACCGACAGGCCCGGGTCGCGGAAGGGATGGGCCGCCTCGCGGGCGGCGGCGGGCGCCGTCCACGCGACGGGGGCCGCCAGCACGGCGGCGAGGACGAGGGTCAGCGACCGGCTGCGCCGGCCCGCGGAGCGGGGGTTTCGATGGGGTCTGTGCACCGATTCTCCTTCTGGACGTCCCCCGAGTGACTTATCGAAGCGCTTCGATAACGGGCCGCGAGAGGCCCCTTCTCCTCCTTCTCGTCGGTCAGCGAGCGGCGGGCGCGGTGCTGGCGCGCCGGGTCAGGGTGGGCGGGAGCAGGGTCGCGGCGGGGACGGGCGCCCCGTCGAGCTTGGCCATCAGCAGCTCGACGGCGCGCCCGCCGACCTCCTCGGCGGGGATCGCGACGGACGACAGCGGCGGCTCGGCGTGCTCGGCCATCTCGTCCGGGGCCATCGCGACGACGGACACGTCCTCGGGGACGCGCCGGCCCGCCGCGCGCAGCGCCCGCACCACCGGGCCGACGACCGGCTCGTTGTGCACGAGGACGCCGGTCAGCCCGGGACGCTCGGCGAGCAGCCGCGCGACCAGCTCGCGGGCGGCGTCCGCGGTCGCCTCGCACGGGTGGACGTCGCCGGTCAGGCCGTGCTCGCGGACCGCGGCGGCGAACCCGTCCGCGACCCGCTGCGCGTAACCGGTCTGCCGCTCGTACACCTCGGGCGGCGACCCGATCAGCGCGATCTCCCGGTGGCCGAGCTCGGCCAGGTGCTCGACGCAGACCGCGCCGGCGGCGTGGAAGTCGAGGTCGATGCAGGTCAGGTCCTCGGCGTCGGCGGGGAAGCCGATGAGCACGCTCGGCCGGTCCAGCGAGCGCAGCAGCGGCAGGCGCGGGTCCTTCATCTGCACGTCCATGACGATCAGCGCGTCGACGAGCGCGCTGTCGGCGACGCGGCGCAGGCCGTCCTCGCCCTCCTCCTGGGTGAGCAGCAGGACGTCGTGGTCGTGCCGCCGCGCCGCGGTCACCACCGACACGGCGAACTGCATGACGACCGGCACCGCGATGCCGGAGCGCAGCGGGATCATCAGCGCGAGCACGTTGGAGCGGCTGCTGGCGAGCGCGCGGGCGCCCGCGTGCGGCCGGTAGCCGAGCTCGCGGATGCTCTCCCGGACGCGCCGCCGGGTCTCCTCGGAGATCGAGCGCTTCCCGCTCAGCACGTAGGAGACCGTGCTCGGCGACACGCCCGCGTGCCGCGCCACATCAGTGATCTTGACCACGGACCGTCCCGTCGTCCTCGGAGGGGTGCAGAGTGCGAACGATGCTAGCCGTGCCGGGCAGGGCCGGAGCGCGAGCGCGCGGCGGCCGGTCCAGCACGATCACCGCGAGGGCGGCGGCGGCCACCGCCGCGCCCGCGAGCGGCGTCCCGCGCACGCCCGTCAGCGGCAGCAGCGCGCCGCCGAGCAGGGCGCCGCCGGCGATCCCGACGTTGAACGCGGAGGACGTCCACGCCGAGGCGATGTCCGTGTCGCCCGGCGCCGACTCCATGACGCGGGCCTGGAAGGCCGTCGCGGCGCCGGGGATCCCGATGCCCAGCAGGATCAGCATGGCCACCGCCGGGACGGCCGCCGTGCCGAACGCGAACAGGCCGAGCATGGCGATCGCCAGCACCGCGGCGGACCCGGCGGCCAGCGCGCGCGGGCCGCGGTCCACCACGATCCCGGCGATGACGACTCCGGCGATGTCGGCGACGCCGTTCACCAGCAGCAGCGGGCTGATGGCGGCGCCGGAGAAGCCGCTCACCCGCGTCAGGAACTCGGTGATGTAGGTGAAGGCGGTGAAGAACCCGCCGATCAGCAGCATGATCGTGACGACCAGCAGCCGGAAGCGCCGGGCGTCCGGCGCGGACGCCGGCACGGGGTCGCGGCCGGTCGCCCTCCCGCCCGGCAGCAGGACGGCGATCGCGACCAGGGACACCAGGCACAGCACGCCGAGCGCGGCGAACGACGCGCGCCACCCGATGGCCCGGCCGAGCCACGTCCCGGCGGGGACGCCGAGGACGATCGCCATCGACCCGCCCGCGAACACGTAGGCGCCCGCCCGGCCCCGCGCCTCCGGCGGCATCAGCCCGGCGGCGGCGACCACGGCGACCGGCCAGAACACCGCCTGCCCGAGCGCGGTCACCAGCCGGGTGCCGAACAGCGCGCCGTAGCCGGGCGCGGCCGCCGCCGCGAAGCTCATCACGATGAACAGCGCCATCACGCCGGTCAGCAGCGGGCGGCGGCCCACCCGGACCGTCAGCTTGACGAGCGGGACGGACACGACCGCGACCACGATCCCGTAGCCGGTGACGAGCAGGCCGACGGCGGAGGCGGAGACGTCCAGGTCGTCGGCGATGAGCGGGAGCAGCCCGATCGGGAGGTTCTCGGTCGTGCCGAAGCAGAACGCGGCGAGGGCCAGCGCCGCGACGGCCGCCCCCGCCCGTCCCGCCATCGGGCGCTCCCGCTCCATCGTCAGGCGCTCCCGCGGTGCGTCGCGATCGTGTCCCGGTACCAGTGCGCGCTGTCCTTCCAGGTGCGCGCGCCGGTCGGGTAGTCGACGCGGACGAGGCCGAACCGCTTGGAGTAGCCGTACGCCCATTCGAAGTTGTCGAGCAGCGACCAGGCGAAGTAGCCGCGCACGTCGGCGCCGGCCGCGCAGGCGCGCTCCACGGCGGCGATGTGGTCGTCCAGGTAGGCGATGCGCCGCTCGTCGCGGACCCGGCCGTCCTCCACCGTGTCGTCGAACGCCGCGCCGTTCTCGGTGACCATCAGCGGGATGTCGGGGTACTCGCGGTGGAGCCGCAGCAGCAGCTCCTCCATGCCGTTCGCGTCGATCGGCCAGCCCATCGCCGTGTACGGGCCGGGCTGCTCGGCGAACTCGACGCGGTCGCAGCCGACGAACGGCGACGCCACGCCCTGGCGGTGGCCGTCCGCGTGTGCGCGCGGGGACGTCCCGTCCCACACCCGGACGAGGGTGGGCGAGTAGTAGTTCACGCCGAGGACGTCCAGGGGCGCGGCGATGACGGCCTCGTCCCCGTCGTGGACGAAGCTCCAGTCGGTCAGGGAGGACGTGTCGTCCAGCAGGTCGGCGGGGTAGCCCCTGCCCAGCATCGGGTCCAGGAACACGCGGTTGGAGACCGCGTCCACCTGCCGGACCGCCTCCGCGTCGCCGCGCAGGTGGTGCAGGTTGAGCGTCACCGAGTGCCGCGCCGACGACGGGGTCACCCCGCGCAGCGCCCGCACCGCGAGGCCGTGCGCGAGGTTGAGGTGGTGGGCGGCGGCGAGCGCGGCCACCGGGTCGGTGCGGCCGGGGGCGTGCACGCCGGACGCGTAGCCGAGGAACGCCGAGCACCACGGCTCGTTCAGCGTCGTCCAGGTGTGGACGCGGTCGCCGAGGACGCGCCCGATCCGCTCGGCGTAGTCGCCGAACCGGCGGGCCGTGTCGCGCTCGGGCCAGCCGCCCGCGTCCTCCAAGTGCTGCGGCAGGTCCCAGTGGTAGAGCGTCGCGACGGGAGCGATGTCGTGCCGGAGCAGCTCGTCGACCAGGCGGGAGTAGAAGTCGAGGCCCTTCTGGTTGGGCGTGCCGTCCGGCAGCACGCGCGACCAGGAGATCGAGAACCGGTAGGCGCCGATGCCGAGGGCGGCCATCGTCGCGACGTCCTCCTCCCACCGGTGGTAGTGGTCGGTGGCCACGTCACCGGTGTCGCCGTCGAGCACCTTGCCCGGCGTGCGGCTGAAGGTGTCCCAGATGGACGGCGCCCGGCCGTCCTCCCGGGCCGCCCCCTCGATCTGGTAGGCGGCGGTGGCCGCGCCCCACAGGAACCCTTGCGGGAACCCCATCAGCTCTCCTCTGCCAGAGTGATGACCAGCTCGTCACCGGTCGCCTTGATGAGAACACCGTGCGGATGGTCGGAAGACTCGCCGCCCTCCACGGCCGCTACGCGTGCGTTGACGAGAAGGACGTTCCAGGCTCCCTCGCCGGTCACGCGCACGTTTTCACCGTTTTTCACCGTCGTGAAGGTGGCGTCGCCTACCTGGGTGACCGTCGTCCCGTCGGACGGCTCGTAGACGCGCAGCGTGACGCCGTCCGCGTGGTCGTAGTCGGGACGGTCCTGCACCGCCCCCTCCGGGATGACCGCACCCGGCCGGACGAGCAGCGGCACGCTGTCGAAGCCGTGGTGTTCGCGGACCCACCGGCCGCCTTCGACCCGTTCACCCGTCAGGTAGTGCGTCCACACACCCCCCGGCACGTAGTAGGAGACGTCACCGTCGGACGAGAACACCGGCGCCACGAGCAGGTCGTCGCCGAGCATGTACTGGCGCTCCAGGTGCGTGCAGGCGGGGTCGTCGGGGAACTCCAGGACCATCGCCCGCATCATCGGCAGGCCCTCCCCCGACGCCTGCCGCGCGGCACCGGCCAGGTACGGCATCAGCCGCATCTTCAACCGGGTGAAGTCGCGCAGGACGTCCACCGACTCCTCGTCGAACAGCCACGGCACCCGGTAGGAGTGGCTGCCGTGCAGGCGGCTGTGCGACGACAGCATCCCGAACGCGATCCACCGCTTGAACAGCACCGGATCGGGCGTCCCCTCGAAGCCGCCGATGTCGTGGCTCCAGTAGCCGAACCCCGACGCGCCCAGGGACAGACCGCCGCGCAGGCTCTCCCCCATCGCCTCGAACGTCGACTCGCAGTCGCCGCCCCAGTGCACCGGGAACTGCTGCCCGCCGACCGTCGCGGACCGGGCGAACACCACCGCCTCGCCCTCGCCCCGCTTCTTGCGGAGCAGATCGAAAACGGTCTGGTTGTACAGATAGGTGTAGTAGTTGTGCGCCCGTTCCGGGTCCGAGCCGTCGTGGTAGACGACATCGGTCGGGATGCGCTCCCCGAAGTCGGTCTTGAAGCAGTCGACGCCCATGTCCATGAGCGCTTCGAGCTTGCCCGCGTACCATTCCCGCGCCTCGGGATTGGTGAAGTCCACCACCGCCAGGCCGGGCTGCCACTTGTCCCACTGCCACACGTCCCCGTCAGGGCGCATGAGCAGGTAGCCCCGCGACCGGCCCTCCTCGAACAACGGCGAGCGCTGGCCGATGTAGGGGTTGATCCACACGCAGATCCGCAGGCCCCGGTCCCGCAGCCGGCGCAGCATGCCCGGCGGGTCGGGGAAGACGCGCGGATCCCACTCGAAGTCGCACCACTGGAACTCGCGCATCCAGAAGCAGTCGAAATGGAACACGCTGAGCGGCAGGTCGCGCTCCGCCATCCCGTCGATGAACGACGAGACGGTCTCCTCGTCATAGGACGTGGTGAACGACGTCGACAGCCACAGCCCGAACGACCATTCCGGCAGCCGCGCGGGCCGCCCGGTCAGCGCGGTGTACTTGCGCAGGATCTCCTTCGGCGACGGCCCGTAGATGACGAAGTACCGCATCGACTGGCCCTCGACGCTGAACTGCGTCCGCGCGACCGCCTCCGACGCCACCTCGAACGAGACGCGCCCCGGATGGTCGACGAAAACGCCGTATCCCGCGTTCGTCAGGTAGAACGGCACGTTCTTGTACGCCTGCTCGCTGGCCGTCCCGCCGTCGGCGTTCCACACGTCCACCGACTGGCCGTTCTTCACCAGCGGCCCGAACCGCTCACCGAGCCCGTAGACGAAATGGTCGACGCCGAGGTCCAGCTGCTCCCGCACGTAGTGCCGCCCGTCGTCGGTGTCGATGACGGCCTGCGCCTTGGGCGCGCTGCCGGTCAGCCGGCGCCCGTCCGCGAGGAAGTCGACCCGCCACCCGTCACCGCGCCCGACCCGCACCGACAGCGCCCCTGACGTCAGCGTCGCCGCCTCCTCGCCGACCGCGACCTCACCGCCCGGCGCGGTGGCCAGCTCGAACTCCGGCCCGCGCCGCCGCTCCCCCGCGAAATGGGTGAGCGTGACCCCGATGACGTCCGGCATCGGCGCCTCGCAGGTCACCGTCACCACCGGCCCCTTGAGCAGATCCCCCCGGTGCCGGATCTTCTGCACGGGCGCGTACACCGTGAAGGAGTCCGCCCCCGCGTCCACGTCGAGGACCTCCACCGGATGAAACGCCTGCACACCCTCGCGCATCATCCAGTAGCCGTCACTGAACTTCATTATTTGATGGCCCCCGCTGTCAGTCCGCGCGAGAGAGTGCGCTGGAAGATGAGGAAGAAGACGACGGTCGGGAGGAGGCCGAGCAGCGACGCGGCGCTGGACATGGTGGCGTCCATGAGGCGCTGCCCCTGCAGCACGCCGAGCGCGACCGAGACCGTCTGGTTCTCGTTGGAGATCAGGAAGGTCATGGGGATCAGGAACTCGTTCCAGGTCCACACGAAGAAGAAGACGAGCAGCACCGACAGCGTCGGGCGCACCACCGGGACGACCACGCGCCAGAGGATCTGCCAGCGGCCCGCGCCGTCGATCCGGGCGGCCTCCAGCAGCGGACGCGGGAACGCCGACAGCACCGACGACAGCAGGTAGGTGCCGAACGCCGCCTGGATCACCGTGAACACGATGATCACGCTGAGCTTGGTGTCGTACAGGCCGACCTGCTTGGACAGGTAGTACAGCGGGTAGACGAGCGCTTCCTGCGGCACCGTGTTCGCCATGAGGAGCAGGACCAGGACCCACATCCGGCCCTTGATGCGGCCGATGCCGAGCGCGTAGGCGTTGAGCACCGACAGCAGGACGGCGAGGACGGCGACGGATCCGCTGATCAGCACGCTGTTCAGCAGGACGTTCCCGAAGTCGGTGCGCTCCCAGAAGGCGCGGACGGCGTCCAGGTTGATGCCGTCCGGCGGCGACAGCGGCCCCGACGAGGAGTACTCCTGCGGCGTCTTCAGCGCGTTGAAGACCACCACGACGAACGGGATCAGCATGATCCCGGCGAAGGCGGTCAGCGCCACCAGCACCGCGTAGGCGGACGGCCCCCTGCGGCGGCGGTGCGCCGTGTCCCGGGCCCGCCGAGGCGGCGCCCCGGCCTTCTCGGTCAAGGTCGTCGCCGTCACCGTTCTCTACCTTTCTGGGGGGCGACCCCCAGACCCCCGAGGGCCTGGAAGCCCGAAGATCCTCGCTTCGCTGCGGTCATCGGGCTTCCCCGAGTTCACGTGACTGCATGCGCAGGAAGACGACGGTGAGCGCGACGATGACCAGGGTGAGGACGGTCGCGATCGCCGAGCCGTAGCCCACCTCCGACTTCTCGAAGAAGTGGACCCACGAGTAGTACGCGGGCACGTTGGTCGCGCCGCCCGGACCGCCCTTGGTGAGGACGAAGATCTGCGAGAACGCCTTCAGCGCGGCGATCGTCGTCCACAGCAGGACCACGAAGATCTCCGGCCGGATCTGCGGGATCGTGATGTGCCAGAACCGGCGCAGCCAGGTGGCGCCGTCGATCTCCGCCGCCTCGTACAGCGCCGGGTCGACCCGCTGCAGCCCCGACATGAAGATGACCAGCGGGAACCCGATCTGGATCCACACCATCACGCCGAGGACGCTCCACAGCGCGGTCGCCGGGTCGCCCAGCCAGTCGTGCGCGAGGGAGCCGAGGCCGACCGCGTCCAGCAGCGCGTTCACCGCGCCGTTCTCGGGGGCGAGCAGCCAGCTCCACACGACGCCCGCGATGACGATCGGCAGCACCTGCGGCAGGTAGACGCACGCGCGCAGGACGCTCGCGGTCCGGGCGCCGAAGTGCCGGTCGATCAGGTCGGTCAGGGCCGAGGCCAGCACCAGCCCGATCAGCGTCGGGACGACCGCCATCCCGAGGATGACCAGCGCGTTGTGCCCGAAGGACGCCCAGAAGTCGGCGTCCTGGACCAGCTCCCGGTAGTTGGCGAGCCCGACCCATTTCGGGGTGCCGACGCCCGTCCACTCGGTGAAGCTCGTCCCGATGTTCATCAGGAACGGCACGCCGATGACGGCGGTGAAGAGGAGCAGGCCGGGGAGCAGGTAGGGCAGGTAGCCCAGCTGCTCCCGCGACCGGCCGCGGCCCTGCGCCGTCACTTGGGCAGGCCGTCCTCGTAGGACTTCTGGACGCCGTCCAGGGCCTTGCTCGGCGACTCGCCGTTCATGAGCTTCTGCGTCTGCGACACCCACACGTCGTAGAAGCCGGCGACGGGCCAGTCCGGGTAGTAGGCGAGGCCGTCGGACTGCGCGAGGCCGTTGAAGTCGTCGATGAGCTTCTTGGCCTTCGGCTCGGTGATCGCGGACGGGTCGGCCGCGACCGGGATGCCGCCCGCGTTGCCGAGGAGGTTCTGCACCTTCTTCTTCATCGTGATGTCGATGAAGTCGTAGGCGAGCTGCTTGTTCTTCGAGCCCTTCGGGACGACCCACAGGTTGCCGCCGGAGCCGAGCGTCATCTTGGCGCCGGGCCACACGGCGGTCTCCCAGTCGAACTTGGACTCGGCGGCGACCCGGCCGAACCACCAGCTGCCGGAGAACATCATCGGGAACTTGCCGCTCATGAAGGCGACGCCCGCGTCCTCGGCCTTGAGGCTGACGGAGTTCTTGGCGATGTAGCCCTTCTTCACCCAGTCGGCGAAGGTGGTGGCGCCGGCGGTCCAGGCGGCGTCGTGGAAGTCGACCTTGCCGGTGTAGCGCTGGTAGGCGTCCACCCAGCTCTTGTCGGCCTTGTCCAGGGCGAGCTGGTAGACGAACTGGTGCGCCATGTACTCGGCGCCCGCGTTGGTCAGCGGGGTGACGCCCTTGGCGACGAACTTGTCCATCGCGGCGGTGAGCTCGGCGTACGTCGTCGGGATCTCGACGCCGTTCTTCTTGAACAGGTCCTTGTTGTAGTAGACCTGGACATACTCGGCGTAGTTGGGCACGCCGAACCACTTGTCGCCGCCCATCGTGCCCTTGGCGTCGTACTTGGCGGTGACCTGGACGTTGGGGCTGACCAGCTTGTCCCAGCCGCGCTCGGCGACCTCGGACGTGAGGTCGGTGAGCAGGCCCTGCTTGGAGAGGAGGCCCGCGGTCGCGTTGCCCTTGTTGTACTCCATGAGGTCCGGGGCGTCCTTGGAGTTCAGGACCATCGGCGCGGTCTTCTGGATCTGCTCGAAGCCCTTCTCCTCGAACGTCACCTTGACGCCGGGGTGGGTGGCCTCGAACTCCTTGATGGCCTCGTTCCACGCCTTGCCCATGGCGCTGTCCGGGGACTCGTAGTGCCAGAGCTTCAGCTCCTTGCCGCCGGAGCCGCCGTCGTCGTCACCGCCGCACGCGGTGAGCGACAGCGCCGCCGCGGCAAGGGCGGCGAGCACCGCCGCGCTCCTGCCTGCCTTGAACATGGGTTCCTCCGGGGGGTGGGACGGATGCCGGTGGCGTCCGGGTCCTTGCCGAGTCGGGCGTCGATCTGTCGAAGCGCTTCGATTGCCGGGATGCTAAGCCCTCGACCGGGACGCACACAATAGGTCGCCGGACCTCAATTCGGCCGGATCCGGGCTGACCTGCGGGAACAATCTGGGAGCGCTCCCATGATCACCGCTCAGCCGGCGCACTCGCCGCCGTTGAGGGTGAACCGGGTGGGCGCCGCGTTGGCGCCGTCCTGGCGGCCGATGAACCCGAACTCGGCCGTGCCGTCCGGCGGGATCGAGCGGTTCCAGTCCGCCGCCGTCACCGTGACGGACGGGCCGTCCTGCACCTGGCTGCCGTTCCACAGCTGCGTGATCGCCTGGCCGTCGGGGAACGCGAAGCCGAGCCGCCAGCCGTCGATGGCGCCGTCCCCCAGGTTCGTGATGCGCACGGTCGCCTGGAAGCCCTGCGGCCAGGTGCCGTCCACCCGGTAGGACACCGCGCACGCGGCGGCCGCCGGGCGGGACGGCGGGCCCGCGGACGGCGACGCGGCGGAGTCGCGGGACGAGTCGGGCGCGAGGGCCGCCAGCAGCGCGGCGAGCAGGGCGATCCCGCCCGCCAGGGCCCCGGCGACGATGAGCGGCCTGCGCGCGGACGACCCGGCCGGAGGGTCGGCGGGCGGCGGTTCGTCCAGCACCCGCGTCGGCTGCCGGGGCACGGTGTCACCGGGCGGGGACGGCGGCGGCGCCTCCGGGACCTGCGCCAGCTGGACGCCCGACGCCGCGGCCAGGACGTACGCCGCCTCCCGCGCGCTGGGACGGGCCTCGGGGTCGTCGCCGAGGCAGTCGCGCGCCAGCGCGGCGACCTGCCCGGGGATCTCGGCGGCGCCGCGCAGGCACTCGTTGAGCACGATGCCCAGCGAGTAGATGTCGGCGGCCGAGGTCGGGGCGGCCCCGCGCAGGAGTTCGGGGGCGACGTAGGCGGGCGTGCCGAGGACCGGGCCGCCCGCCGTGGACGGGCCGGTGAACGCGATGCCGAAGTCCAGGACCTTCACGCCGACCGGCGTGAGGAACACGTTCGCGGGCTTGATGTCGCGGTGGACGACGCCGGCGGCGTGGGCGGCGGCCAGCGCGTCGGCGACGCGCGCGCAGATCCCGGCGGACTCCCGCCAGGGCAGCGGGCCGCGGGCCAGCCGCGCCGCCAGGGTCTCCCCGTCCAGCAGCTCCATGACCACGTAGGGGATGCGGCCCGTCCGATCGGGCGACCCGCCGGCGCCCTCGCGGCCGGTCTCGTGCTCGCCGTAGTCGTAGACGCCCGTGATGCTGGGGTGGGTGAGGCCCGCGGCGGCCTTCGCCTCCTGGCGGAGCCGCCGCGTGAACTCCTCGGGCCAGCCCTCGTTGGGCACCTTGACGGCGACGGCGCGGTCGAGCACCAGGTCGACCGCGCGCCAGACGGTCGCCATGCCGCCGGCGCCGACGGGGCGGTCCAGGCGGTAGCGCTCCCCCAGGCGGTCGCCCGGGGCGACGGTCTCGGGCATGGGGGAAGCCTATGCCGGGTTCAGGGCACCGGGTACGGCTCAGGGCACGAGGTACCGGGTGTCGCGGGCGTCGGTGATCGCCATGTGGCCGGGCGCGTGCCCGATGGCGAGCTTGGGGCGGGACGCCATCACCGCCGCCTGCGGGGTCACGCCGCACGCCCAGAACACCGGGATCTCGTCCACCCGGATCTCGACCGGGTCGCCGAAGTCGGGCGCGCCCAGGTCGTCGATGCCGAGTTCGACCGGGTCGCCCACGTGCACGGGAGCGCCGTGGACGGACGGGTACCGCGCCGTCACCCGGACGGCGTCGGCGACCTGCGCGGCCGGGACCGGGCGCATCGAGACGACGAGCGGGCCGCCGAAGTCGCCGGCGCGGCGGCACATCCGGTTCGTCCGGTACATCGGGACGTTCCGGTTCTGCTCGATGTGCCGGACGGGGACGCCCGCCTCGCGGAGCGCGTCCTCGAAGGTGAAGCTGCAGCCGATGAGGAACGACACGAGGTCGTCGCGCCAGTACCCGGTCACGTCGGTGACCTCGGCGACCGGTTCGCCGTGCTCGTAGACGACGTAGCCGGGCAGGTCGGTGCGCAGGTCGCCGGCGAACAGCCCGGCCGAGGTGGCGCCGGGCTCGGTGACGTCGAGCACTGGGCACGGCTTGGGGTTGCGCTGCGCGAACAGCAGCAGGTCGTAGGCGTCCGCGCGGGGCACGGTGATCAGGTTCGCCTGTGTCCAGCCGGCGCACCAGCCGGAGGTGGGGACGCGCAGTCCGGCCCGGAACAGCGCCCTGGCCTGGTCCGGGCTGAGCGCGCCCGGGTCGAGCGGTGCGGTCATGGTCGGTCCTTTCCGAGGTGCGGTACGGGATGCGGCCGGAAGCGGAGCCGCTGCCCGGGGCGGATCTGGGCGGCGCGCCCGATGTCGGCGGACGCGACCACCGCGATGACGGGATACCCGCCGGTGAGCGGGTGGTCGGCGAGGAACAGCACGGGCCGCCCGGACGGCGGGACCTGCAGCGCCCCGGTGACCGTCCCCTCGCTGGGCAGCTCGCCGCGTCCGGCGCGGGGCAGGCCGGGCCCGTCGAGGCGCATGCCGACGCGGTCGATGTCGCTGGTCGCGGTGTAGGCGGCGGTGAACAGCACGTCCAGCGCGCCGGGGGCGAACCAGTCGGCGCGCGGGCCGGGGATCGCGCGCAGCTCGACGTCGCCGGCGGCGGGCGGGCGGACGGGCAGGACGTCCAGCAGCGGCGCCTCGCGGGGCGGCGGGCCGACGGGCAGCAGGTCGCCGGGCTTGAGCGGGGCGGGGCCGAGGCCGGCGAGGGTGTCGGTGGCGCGGGAGCCGAGGACGGGCGGGACGGCGATCCCGCCGCGCACCGCCAGGTAGCTGCGCAGCCCGGCGGGCGGGGCGCCCATCCGGAGTTCGGCGCCGTCGCGCAGGTGGAGCACCGTGTAGGGCGCCTCGGGGCGGCCGTCCACCAGCAGCGGGGCGGGCGCGCCGGTGACGGCGGCGAAGACCCCGCCCCGGCAGCGGACGCGCAGCCCGCCGAAGGTGACCTCGACCGCGGCCGCGCCGCCGGGGTTGCCGACGGCGCGGTTGGCGAGGCGGAGGGAAACCGGGTCAGCGGCGCCCGACACCCCCACACCGAGCGCCGCGTGACCCGGTCGGCCCATGTCCTGGACTGTCGCCAGGGGCCCTGTCTCGAGAACGTCCAGGCCGCGCTTCATGGTTCCCGTTCGACGAAGCGGACCGAGATTCCGGGGCGGAGCAGGGCGGGCGGGTCGCGGTCGAGGTCCCAGAGGACGGCCTCCGTGCGCCCGATGAGCTGCCAGCCGCCCGGCGACTCGGCGGGGTAGACCCCGCTGAACCGCCCGGCGAGGCCGACCGCGCCCGCCGGGACGCGGACGCGGGGCACGGCGCGGCGCGGGACGTCGAGCCGCGGGTCGCCGCCCTCCAGGTACCCGAAGCCGGGCGCGAACCCGGTGAACGCGACCCGCCACGGGGTGCCGGTGTGCGCGGCGACGACCTCGGCCGGGGTGAGGCCGGTGCGGTCGGCGACCTCGCCGAGGTCGGCGCCGTCGTAGACGACGGGGATCTCGACGGCCCCGGCGCCGCCGCCCGCCGGGCCCGGCCGGGCGGCGCGCACGGCGGCGGCGACCGCGGCCGGGTCGGCGGACGGGTCGAGCGGCAGCGTCAGCGTGCGGGCCGCCGGGACGACGTCGGCGACGCCGGGCGGCGGGGACGCGGCGAGCGCCGCGTACAGGCCCAGCATGGCCGCGAGGTCCGGCAGTTCGACCAGCAGCGCGGCGTCGCCGCTCGGGATGATCCGCACCCGTCACCTCCAGAGGTCGTCGAGTCCGGACAGCGAGTTCCAGCCGAGGTAGAGCGAGAGCAGCCAGGCGGCGGCGCCGAGGACGAGCAG
Source organism: Actinomadura geliboluensis (assembly GCF_043197915.1). Classification (NCBI taxonomy): domain Bacteria; kingdom Bacillati; phylum Actinomycetota; class Actinomycetes; order Streptosporangiales; family Thermomonosporaceae; genus Actinomadura; species Actinomadura geliboluensis. Next base: position 47,423 of record NZ_JBICUA010000013.1, read on the forward strand.
CCAGAGCGGGTACCGGTAGCCGCCGAGCAGGTCGCGGCGGCGGCCGGCGGCCCACAGCAGCACCGCGAGCCCGAACGGCAGGATGAGGCCGTTGAGCGCGCCGGCGAGGACGAGCAGCTTGGCCGGGGCGGTGCCGATCGCCAGGTAGACGGCCGCGGAGATCAGGATGAACGCCACGACCAGGCGGTTGCGGTACCGCTCGACGAACGAGGAGAAGGAGACGAGGAACGACACCGAGGTGTAGCTCGCGCCGATGACCGAGGTGATCGCGGCCGACCACATGATCAGCCCGAAGACGCGCAGCCCGGCCTCGCCCGCCGCGTGCTCGAACGCCGACGCGGGGGCGTTCTCCTTGGCGAGGGTGACGCCGCCGGCGACGACGCCGAGGACGGCGAGGAACAGCAGCACCCGCATGACGCCGGTGACGAGGATGCCGGTGACGGCGCTGCGGTTGATCTCCCGGACGTTCTCCCGGCCGGTCAGCCCGGACTCGATCATGCGGTGCGCGCCCGCGTAGGTGATGTAGCCGCCGACCGTCCCGCCGATCAGGGTGGTGATGACGAGGAAGTCGACGGTCTCGGGCGCGACGCTCTGCCTCAGCGCGTCCCCGAGCGGCGGGTCCGACACGAACGCGACGTACAGCGTCAGGAGGATCATCACGGCGCCGAGGACGACGACGATGCGGTCCATCGCGACGCCCGCGCGCCGGCTCAGGAAGATCGCGATGGCGACCAGCGCGGAGATCCCGCCGCCGATCTTGACGTCCAGGCCGAGCAGCGCGTTCAGCCCGAGCGCGGTGCCGGCGATGTTGCCGATGTTGAAGACCAGCCCGCCGAACACGTCGAGGGCGGCGAGGCCGTAGCCGGCGCCGGGCAGGACGCGGTTGCCGAGCTCCTGGGCGCGCATTCCGGACACGCCGACGACGCGCCACACGTTCAGCTGGATCGCGATGTCCACCAGCACGGACACGACGATCGCGAACGCGAACGCGGCGCCGAGCTTCGCGGTGAACACCGTGGTCTGGGTGATGAAGCCGGGGCCGATGGCGCTGGTCGCCATCAGGAACATGGCGCCGAGGAGCGCACCGCGGCGGGATGAGGCGGGTGGTGCCGGTGGGGTGTCCAGGGCGGTCCGGTCCGTCATGGGGGTGACCCTTCTCGGGTGTCGGCTTTCCGTTAGGGTAGAGATTGTTCAACAATCCAGCAATCCCCTTGTTGAGAGATCTTCCGGCCGATGGGATACGCTTGCCCCCCACGCACGCGGAAGGGCGGTCGATGGCGGAGACCTGGCTCGACGAGATCGCGGCGGCCCGGCACGATCTGGACCGGTCGAGCACCGCCGCACGGGTCGCCGACCTCCTCCGCGAGCAGATCACCGACGGCCGGCTGGTGCCCGGCGCGCGGCTCCCCGAAGAGGACCTGTGCCGCGCCGTGAAGGTGTCCCGCAACACGATGCGCGAGGCGTTCCGGCTGCTCGTCCAGGAGCGGCTGCTCGTGCACGAGTTCAACCGCGGCGTGTTCGTGCGCCGCGTCACCGCCGACGGCCTCGCCGACCTGTACCGGGTCCGGCGCATCCTGGAGTGCGAGGGCGTGCGGTGCGCGCCGGACGCCCCGCCCGCCGCGCTCGCCCGGCTGGAGGCCGCCGTGCTGGACGGCGAGCGCGCCGCCGCGGCGGGCCGCTGGCCCGACGTCGGCACCGCCGACATCCGCTTCCACCAGGCCCTCGCCGCGCTGGTGGGCAGCCCGCGGGTGGACGAGATGACCCGGCACCTGCTGGCCGAGATGCGGCTCGTCTTCCACGAGATGGGCTCGCCCCGCGAGTTCCACGAGCCCTACCTCGCCCGCAACCGCCGCCTGTACGACCTGATCGCGCGGGGCGAGGCCGCGGCGGCCGAGCGGGAGCTGCGCTCCTACCTCGACGACGCCGAGGCGCAGCTCACCAAGGCGTACCGCGCGCAGGGGTGAGCGCCCCCGCGGGCGGGGTTCACGACGCCGGCGCGTAGTTCATGACGTGCTCGTGCAGCAGCTGCGGCGCCTCGGGGTCGCCGCGCCGGAACGCCTCGATCAGCTCGGCGTGCTCGGCCGACTTGGAGTAGATCTCCGTCTGGTGCAGGCGCAGCGACAGCGTCGTCCACAGCTCGATGCCGAGCCCCTCCCAGACCGAGACGAGCAGCCGGTTCCCGGCCGTCTCGACGATCTCGCGGTGGAAGGCGATGCTGAGCCGCATCTGCGCCTGCAGGTCGCCGTCCCGCGCGGCCTCGGCCAGCCGCTCGTTGTGCTCCTCCAGGGCGTCCACGCAGCCGGCCAGGCGGGGCAGGGCCAGCTCGACGGCCGTCCGCTCCAGCCCGGCGCGCACCGGGAAGATCTCGGCGAGGTCGCGCTCGGTGAACTCGCGGACGCGGGCGCCGCGGTTCGGCAGCGACTCGATCAGCCGCTGCGCCTCCAGCTGGCGGAGCGCCTCCCGGACGGGGCCCTGGCTGACCCCGAGCTCGGTGGCGATCCGGCGTTCGACGACGCGCTCGCCGGGCTCCCAGCGGCCCGAGCTGATGCCCTCCACGATGAACTCCCGGATCTGGTCGGCGAGTCCGGTGCGCAGCAGCTGGGCGGGCGTGTTCACGAAACTCGATCGTAGCGCCACGATGGGTAAGTACCTCGTGATGGGGTAGGCGAATCCTGACCGCGTGGAATATGATCGATCATAGATCAATGATGATCGGGAGTGTCGTGGCGATCCTACGGCGCTACCCCGGATAGAGGAAGGTCGCCGATGGCTGAGACCGCCAAGGCCGCTCCGGCGCGGGGCCGGAGAACGCGCGGCGCCAAGGCCGCCGGGCCGAAGTCCGCCGCGCCGCCGCCGAACGGAGCCGTCCCGGCAGAGGACGCCGAGACGCTCGTCGGCTACTACCGGCAGATGCTGCTGATCAGGCGGTTCGAGGAGCGCGCCGCCCGCGCCTACACCGAGGCGAAGATCGGCGGGTACTGCCATCTGAACCTCGGCGAGGAGGCCACGGTCGTCGGGCTGATGGCCGCGCTGCGCCCCACCGACTACCTGTTCACCAACTACCGCGAGCACGGCTACGCGATCGCCAAGGGCATCGGGGCCGACCGCGTGATGGCCGAGCTGTACGGGCGCTCCACCGGCGTGTCCAAGGGCTGGGGCGGGTCGATGCACCTGTTCGACGTCGAGACCCGGCTGCTCGGCGGGTACGGCATCGTCGGCGGCCAGCTGCCGCTCGCGACCGGCGCCGCGCTCGCCGTCTCCTACAAGGGCGGCGACGAGGTCGTCATGTGCCAGATGGGCGACGGGACGGCCGCGATCGGCGCGTTCCACGAGTCGCTGAACATCGCCGGCCTGTGGGACCTCCCCATCGTCTTCGTTGTGATCAACAACGGCCTGGGTATGGGCACCACCGTGGAGAACTCCGCCGCCGAGCCCGAGCTCTACAAGCGCGGCGCCGCCTACCGCATGGAGAGCGCCCGGGTGGACGGCGCCGACGTCGTCGCGGTGCGCGACGCCGCGGCGGTCGCCGTCGAGCGCGCCCGCGCCGAGAGCAAGCCCTACCTGCTGGAGACCCTCAGCCCCCGGCTGAAGGGCCACTCGGTCGTCGACCCGGCCCGCTACCGGACCAAGGAGGAGAAGGAGGCCCTGAAGGCCGCCGACCCCCTCGCGAAGATGGCGCTGGACCTGGAGGAGGCCGGGATCCTGTCCCACGACGACCGCGACCGGCTGGACGCCGAGGTCACCGCGGAGGTCGACGAGGCCGCCGCGTTCGCCGACGAGAGCCCCGCTCCCGACGTCTCCACGCTGTTCGACTACACCTACGCCACCCCGGTCCCGGGCGACCTCCGCCGGTTCCCCGCCGACCCCGTATTCCGTTCCTGAGAGGCACCCCCATGGCAACCGTGACCTACCGCCAGGCCCTCCGGGACACCCTCCGCGCCGAGATGCTGCGGGACGAGAACGTCCTGCTGATGGGCGAGGAGATCGGGCTCTTCGAGGGCTCCTACAAGATCACCGAAGGGCTGCTGAAGGAGTTCGGGCCGAAGCGGGTCCGCGACACCCCGATCGCCGAGGAGGGCTTCGTCGGCGCCGCGATCGGCGCCGCGATGCTCGGGCTGCGCCCGGTCGTGGAGATCATGACGATCAACTTCTCGCTGCTCGCGCTGGACCAGATCGTCAACCACGCCGCGAAGATCTACGGCATGTTCGGCGGGCAGACCAGCGTCCCGATGGTGATCCGCACGCCGGGCGGCGGCGGGCAGCAGCTCGGCGCCACCCACTCGCAGAACGTCGAGCTGTTCTACTCGTTCATCCCCGGGCTGAAGGTCGTCGCGCCGTCCACGCCCGCCGAGGCGTCGGCGATGCTGAAGGCCGCGATCCGCGACGACGACCCGGTGCTGTTCCTGGAGAACCTCGCCCTCTACAACACCAAGGGCGAGATCCCCGACGCGATCGAGGACGTCGAGCCCGCCGAGATCGGCCGCGCCGGCGTCACCCGGGAGGGCACCGACATCACGCTCATCGGCTACTCGCGGATGGCGCGGGTGGCCGGCGAGGTCGCCGACAAGCTCGCCGCCGAGGGCGTGTCCGCGGAGGTCGTCGACCTGCGCAGCCTGCGCCCGCTCGACCGCCAGACCATCGTGGACTCGGTCCGCAAGACCGGCTGCGCGGTCGTCGCCGAGGACGACTGGCTCACCTACGGCATCGGCGCGGAGATCGCCGCGACCATCCAGGAGGGCGCGTTCGACTGGCTGGACGCCCCGGTCCGCCGCGTCGCGATGGCCGAGGTGCCGCTCCCCTACGCCAAGTCCCTGGAGTCGGCGGCGCTGCCGTCCGCCGAGTCCCTGCTCACCGCCGTCCGCGACACGCTCCGCGCGACCGGCCGCCCGGTTCTGGAGAACGTTTCATGACCGAGATCCTCATGCCCCGCCTCTCCGACACCATGGAGGAGGGCGTCATCAGCTCCTGGCAGAAGCAGCCGGGAGACGAGGTCGCGGTCGGCGACGTCATCGTCGACATCGAGACCGACAAGGCGGTCATGGAGTACGAGGCCTACGAGGCCGGCGTGCTGGAGGAGATCCTGGTCCCCGAGGGCGAGTCCGCCGCGATCGGCGCGCCGATCGCCCGGATCGCCCCGGCGGGGGGCGCCAAGCCGGCCGCGCCGGCGGAGCCCGCCGCCGAGCCGGAGGCGAAACCGGAGCCCGAGCCGGAGCCCGCGGCCGCACCCGAGGCCGCCGCACCCGAGGCCAAGGCCGAGGAGGCGGCGCCGGCCGCCGCTCCCGCGCGGGCGCCGGAGCGCTCGGCGGCGACCCGCCCGCCGTCGTCGCCGCTGGCGCGCCGGCTGGCCCGCGACCACGGCATCGACCTCGCGTCGCTGTCCGGGTCGGGTCCGGGCGGGCGCATCGTCCGCGCCGACATCGAGGCCGCGATCCGCTCCGGCGGCGCGGCCGAGGCACCGGCCGCCGCCGCACCCGCCGCACCCGCCGCACCCGCCGCACCGGCCGCTCCCGCCCCCGCGGCGCCGGCGCCCGCCGCCCAGGCGCGCGCGGCGGACGAGGACGTCGAGGCCGTCCCGCTGAACCGCTTCCGCAAGGTCGCGGCCAAGCGGCTGACCGAGAGCAAGCGCGACGCCCCGCACTTCTACCTCAACCGCGAGGTGGACGCCGAGGCGCTGCTGGCGTTCCGCAAGACCCTGAACGAGGCGCTCGCCCCGGCCAAGGTCAGCGTGAACGACCTGATCGTGAAGGCGGTCGCGACCGCGCTGCGCGAGCACCCGGCGGTGAACGTCTCCTACACCGAGGAGAACCTGCTCTTCCACAAGCGGATCCACGTCGGCATCGCCGTCGCCGTGGAGGACGGCCTCGTCGTCCCCGTCGTCAAGGACGCCGACCGCAAGAGCGTCTCCCAGATCGGCGCGGAGAGCCGCGAGCTGGCCGGCAAGGCCCGCGAGGGCAAGCTCAAGCTCGACGAGATGAGCGGCGGCACGTTCAGCGTCAGCAACCTCGGCATGTTCGGCGTCAGCTCGTTCTCCGCGGTGATCAACCCGCCGGAGGCGGCGATCCTCGCGGTCGGCGCGGTGCGGGACGAGCCCGTCGTCCGGGACGGCGAGGTCGTCCCCGGCAAGCGCATGGCGGTGACGCTATCGGTCGACCACCGGGCCACCGACGGCGCGACGGCCGCGCAGTTCCTCGCCCGCCTGGCCGAGCTCCTGCAGAACCCGCTGCTGATCGTCGCGTAGCGCGCGGCACACCGTTGAAGGGCCTCCCGCCGGTCGGCGGGAGGCCCTTCGCGGTTCGGCGGTGGCCGCATCCGGCCACCGCGCCGGACGGACCAATCAGGTCGGGCGCGGGGCGCGAAGGAGGGGCGGGCATGGCGAAGAGACCGGTCGATCCGGCGTCGCGGCAGACCTAGCCCAGCGCCGACGGACCGGCGCCGCCGCGGCGGGCATCCGGGGCCGGGCAGGGGTTCACGATGCCGACACTCCAGACGTCCAGGGCGCGGGCCGCCGCGCTGGCAGCCGCCGGGGGCCTGCTGCTGGCGAGCGCGTCCGCCGGGCTCGCGCCGAGGCCGGGCACCGCGTCCAGCCACCGCGAGGCGCCGCTCATCTCCGGGCAGCCGCAGTACGACAACACCGACGTGTACGCGTTCGTCAGCCCGGACAGGCCGGACACGACAACGCTGATCGCGAACTTCATCCCCTTCCAGGACCCGGCCGGCGGCCCGAACTTCTATAAGTTCGCACGCGACGCCCGCTACGACCTGAACATCGACAACGACGGCGACTCGCTGCCCGACCTCACCTACCGGTTCCGGTTCCACGACCGGCTGAAGAACCCGAACACGTTCCTCTACAACACCGGTCCGGTGACGAGCCTCGACGACCCGGACCTCAACTTCACCCAGACCTACGACCTGACGCTGATCCGGCGCGTGGACGGCACCGTGCACAGCGTCCGCGAACTGGCCGGGAACGCGCCGGTCGCACCGTCCAACGTGGGCAGGGCGTCGATGCCGGACTACGCGGCGCTGCGCGCGCAGGCGATCAGGACGGCGGGGAACCGGGTGACGGCGTTCGCCGGGCAGGCCGACGACCCGTTCTTCCTCGACCTGCGCGTCTTCGACCTGCTCTACGGGGCGAACCTCAAGGAGGTCGGCAACGACACCCTGCGCGGATACAACGTCAACACCATCGCCGTGCAGGTGCCCACGCGGCATCTGGTCACGGGGAACGACCCCGTGATCGGGGTGAACTCGACGGTGTCGCGGCTCACCGCGTCCGGCGAGTACGCGCAGGTGTCGCGGCTCGGGAGCCCGCTGGTGAACGAGGTGGTCATCCCGCGCGGCAAGAAGGACGCGTTCAACGCGTCCACGCCATGGCAGGACGCGCAGTTCGCCGGGTTCGTCACCGACCCGGAGCTGCCGAAGCTGATCGAGAAGATCTACCGGATCCCGGCGCCGCCCGGGCCGCGCCAGGACCTCGTCCAGGCGTTCCTGACCGGCGTGCCGGGGCTGAACCAGCCGGCGCGCGTTCGGCCGGCCGAGCTGCTGCGGCTCAACACCTCCATCAGGCCGGCCGCGAAGCCCGACCGGCTCGGCGTGCTCGGCGGCGACAAGGCCGGCTTCCCGAACGGCCGGCGGCTCACCGACGACGTCGTCGACATCGAGCTCCAGGCCGTCGAGGGCGAGCTGCTCGGCACGAAGAACGACCTGGGCGACGCCGTCAACGCCAACGACGCCGGGTTCGGGAAGGCGTTCCCGTACGTCGCGCAGCCGCATTCCGGGTCGGACGTGCGCGGCGCGGCGAGGCCGGGCGCGCGGGCGTCCGGAACGTCCGCGAAGAAGGACGGCGAGCAGGTGAACCTCCTCAACGCGGGCGCGGTCGAGGACGCGCCGGACGGCGGCGGCGGGCCGCTCTCCGCGCTGCCGGTCGCGGCGCTGTCGGCCGCCGGCGGGTTCGCGCTGGCCGGCGGGCTGCTGTGGTGGCGGCGGCGCCCCGCGGCGGGACGGCACGAGAACTGATGCGCCCCCTCATCGCCGGGGTCTCGGCCGCCGGGCTGGTCGCGGCGCTGACGCTCGGATCGGCGGTCGTGCTCGGCCGCCCGTCCGATGCGCCCGCCGCCTCCGCCCGGCTAGCCGGGGCCCCGGGCTCCGGCATCGCCGCACTGCAGGCCCGGCTCCGGCAGCAGCCGCGCGACGCGTCGGGCTGGGCCGCGCTGGGCGTCGCGTACATCGAGCAGGCCAGGGTGACCGGCGACCCGACCTACTACCCGAAGGCGGACGACGTCCTGCGGCGCTCCCTGCGGGAGGCGCCCGGCAACGACGGCGCGCTCGCCGGGCTGGGCGCGCTGGCGGCGGCCCGGCACGACTTCCACGTCGCGCTGCGGCACGCCGACCGGGCCCTCGCCGCGAACCCGTACGGTCAGCGGGCGGCCGCCGTGCGGGTGGACGCGCTGGTCGAGCTGGGCCGCTACGGCGAGGCCCTCGCCGCCGCCCGCCGCGCCGACTCCGTCCGCCCCGGCATCCCGGTCTTCACGCGGCTGGCGTACGTGCGGGAGCTGCGCGGCGAGGTGCGGGAGGCGCGGCGCGTGCTGGAGCTGGCGCGCGCCTCGGCGACCGACCGCGGCGACCTCGCCTACATCGCGGCGCAGCTCGGCGAGCTGGCCTGGAACGGCGGCGACCTCGGGCGGGCCGGCCGCGAGTACGCCGAGGCGCTGCGCGCGTCGCCCGGGTACCTGCCCGCGCTGGACGGCCGCGCCCGCGTCCGGGCCGCGCGCGGCGACGTCGCGGGCGCGCTCGCCGACCGGGCCGAGACCGTCCGGCGGCTGCCGCTGCCGCGCCACCTGACCGAGTACGGCGAGCTGCTGGAGTCGGCGGGACGGCGCGCCGAGGCCGGGCGGCAGTACGCGGTCGCGGCGGCGTGGACGCGGATCGCCGAGGCGAACGGCGTCACCGCCGACCTGGAGACCGCGCTGGCCGAGGCCGACCACGGCGATCCGAAGACGGCGCTCCGGGCGGCGCGCGCCGAGTACGGGCGGCGCTGCCCCGGCCGCGGCGTGCGGCAGTGCAGCGTGCACGCGGCGGACGCGCTGGCCTGGGCCCTGCACGTCAACGGACGCGACACGGAGGCGCTGCCCTACGCCCGGCAGGCGACCGCGACGGGCTACCGCAGCGCGCTGTTCCGCTTCCATCTCGGCGCCATCGAGAAGGCGGCCGGGAAGCGCGCCGCCGCGCGGCGCGACCTGGCCGCGGCGCTGCGCCTCAACCCGCGGTTCTCCCCGCTGTGGGCGCCGCGTGCCAGGGCCGCACTGGACGACCTCGGAGGCGCACCGTGATCGCCGCCGTGCTCGCCGCCGGGCTGCTGGCGGCGCACCCGCTGGGGAACTTCTCCGTCAACCGCTACGACGGGCTCGTCGCGGCCCCGCACGAGCTGCGCGTCGACCACGTCGAGGACCTCGCGGAGATCCCCGCCGCGCAGGCCATGCCCGAGGTGGACACCGACCGGGACGGGCGCCCGTCCACCGCCGAGCTGTCCGCCTGGGCGGCCGGGGCCTGCGGGCGGGCCGCGTCGTCCATGCGGATCACGGTGGACGGACGCGCCGTCGCCGCGTCCGTGGCGGCGGCGTCCGCGACCGCGCCGCGCGGGCAGGCGGGGCTGCCGGCGCTGCGCCTCGAATGCCGCGTCACCGCGCCCGCCGGGCCCGGGGCGGTCACCTTCCGGGACGGCGGGGCGGACGGCCGGACCGGCTGGCGGGAGATCACCGCGCGGGGCGACCGGATGACGCTGACCGCGTCCGACGTGCCGGGGACCTCCGCCAGCCGCCGCCTCACCGCCTACCCGGCGGACCGGCTCGCCTCCCCGCTCGACCGGCGGTCGGCGGCGCTCACCGTCCGGCCGGGCGGGCCGCCGCTCGCCGCGCCCGCGTCGGGCGGCGGCCCGGAACGGCTGCTGCCGCGCGGCGCGGACGCGCTCACGCAGCGGTTCACGTCCCTGGTCGCCCGCCGCGACCTCACGCCCGGGTTCGCCGCGCTCGCCTTCCTGGTCGCGCTGCTCCTCGGCGCGCTGCACGCGCTCGCGCCCGGCCACGGGAAGACGATCATGGCGGCGCACGCGATCGGGGACGGGCGGCGGCGGGCGCGGGACGTCCTCACCCTGGGCCTCACGGTCGCCCTCACCCACACGGCGGGAGTGCTGGCGCTCGGCGTGCTCGTGACGACCGGGACGGTCCTCGCGCCGGACGCGCTGTTCTCCTGGCTCGGCGCGGCGGGCGGCGTCCTCGTGACGGCGGCCGGGATCGTGCTGCTGCGCCGCGCCCTCCGCAACCGCCGCCACCCCCATGGGCATGGGCATGGACATGGCCACGGGCACGGGCACGGCCACGGGCACGGACACAGGCACGGCCACGGGCACGGCCACGGGCATGGGCACGCGCCTTCGCGGCGGGGCGGGGTCGTGCTCATGGGGCTGGCGGGCGGCCTGGTGCCGAGCCCGTCCGCCGTGGTGGTGCTGGTCGGCGGCGCGGCGATCGGGCGGGCGTGGTTCGGGGTCGTGCTCGTCCTCGGCTACGGTCTCGGCCTCGCCGCCGCGCTCGCGGCGGTGGGCGCCCTCGTCGCCGGCTCCGGGCGCGCCCTGCTGCGGCGCATTCCGGCCATGCGGCCACGGCTGCCGAGCGGAATGATGCCCGTAGGGACGTCCGCGGCGGTCGTCCTCCTCGGGCTCGGGCTGACGCTGCGCGGACTCGTCCCATGACGCCCGGTCCGAGGCGGCGCCCGGTCCGCGGTGCCGGACGGACGGGCCACCGAGGGGAGCGCGGCATGCCGGCGGAGACGGGACCGCCGGGCGGCGGCACGGTGCCCGCGCACGACGCGGACGTGCTGCTCGGCCGGGTCGCGCGCGGCGACGAGCGCGCGTTCGAGCTGCTGTACGACGCGGCGGCGCCGGCGGTGTACGGGCTGGCGCGGCGGGTCGTCCGCGACCCGGCGATGGCGGAGGAGGTGGCGCAGGAGGTGATGATCGAGGTGTGGCGGTCCGCGGCCCGCTACGACCCCGCGCGCGGCGGCGCCATGGCGTGGATCGCGACGATCGCGCACCGCCGGGCCGTGGACCGGGTGCGGCGCGAGCAGGCCGCGGGCGAGCGCGAGGCGCGGGCGGCCCGCGAGGGAGCGGGCGGCACGGGGGCGGGCGGCACGGGGGCGGGCGGCGCGCCCGACCCGGTGGCCGAGCGGGTCGAGACGCGGCTGGAGCACGAGCGGGTGCGGCGCTGCCTGCGGACCCTGACCCGGCTGCAGCGCGAGTCGGTGACGCTCGCCTACTACGGCGGCCACACCTACCGTGAGGTCGCCGCCCTGGTCGGGGCGCCGCCCAACACGGTGCGGACCCGCATGCGCGACGGCATCATCCGGCTGCGCGACTGCCTGGGGGTGGCGGGATGAGCGACGATCCGCACGCCCTGGCCGGCGCGTACGCGCTGGACGCGATCGACGACGCGGCGGAGCGGCGGCTGTTCGAGGCGCACCTCGCCGGCTGCGAGGCGTGCGCGACCGAGCTGCGCGAGTTCCGGGAGACGACGGCCCGGCTCGCCATGGCGGCGGCCGAGGCTCCCCCGGCGGCGCTGCGCGGCCGGGTGCTGGCGGGGGTCCGGGACGTCCGGCAGCTCCCGCCCGCCCCGGAGGCGGCGCGCCGGGCCGCGCCGCGCCCGGTCGGCCCGCGGCGGTGGCGGCGCGCGGCCGTCGCCGGGCTGGCGGCCGCCGCCTGCCTGGTGACGGCCGCGTCCGTCGGCGCGGTGGTCCGCGAACGGCACCGGGTGGAGCGGACGGAGGCCGCCTACCGGGAGGTCGCGTCGGTGCTGTCGGCGCCGGATGCGCGCGCGGCGGCGGGCCGCGCCGCCGGAGGCGGGACGGTCACGATCGTCGCGTCCGCGCTGCGGGGGCGGGTGGTCGTCTCGGCGTCCGGGCTGCGGGCGCTGCCGCCGTCGAAGGCGTACCAGCTGTGGCTGATCGACCCGGCCGGGCCGCGCTCGGCGGGCCTGCTGCCCGCCGGGCGGACCGGCCCGGTCGTCGCCGGGACATGGCGCCCCGCCGACAGGCTCGGCGTCACCGTCGAGCCCGCCGGCGGCTCGGCACGCCCGACCACGGAGCCGCTCGTCCTGCTGAGCCCCGCCTGACCTGCGCCGCCGCCCGGCGATATGTGATCATTGCGGGCATGTCGGTGCACGTTCCGCTGGGCCCGCTGCTGGAGCCCGCGTTCCACCTCGGGTCCGTCCCCACCACGTGGGCGGAGCTGCTCGGCTTCGCGACCGGCGCGGTGAACGTGTGGCTCGTCGTCCGGCAGAACATCCTGAACTGGCCGATCGGCATCGCGAACGTGGTCCTGCTCGGGCTGGTGTTCCTGGACGGCGGCCTCTACGCCGACTCCGGGCTCCAGATCGTCTACGTCGCGCTTCAGCTGTACGGGTGGTGGGTGTGGCTGTACGGCGGCGACGGCCGGGACGCGCTCCCGGTGCGGCGCACCCGGCCGGCCGAGTGGGCCGCGCTCATCGCCGCGGGCGCCGCCGGGACCGCCGTCCTGACCTGGGCGCTGTCGGCGTGGACCGACTCGACCGTGCCGTTCTGGGACGCCCTCACCACCGCGATCTCGCTCATGGCGATCTACGGGCAGTCGCGGAAGCTGCTGGAGTCGTGGTGGCTGTGGATCACCGCCGACCTCGTCTACATCCCGCTGTACTTCCACAAGGACCTCAAGCTCACCAGCGCCCTGTACGTCGTCTTCCTGGCGCTGTGCGTCTCCGGGCTGCTGGCCTGGCGCCGCGACCTGCGCGCCCGCGCGGCGGAACCGGCGGTCGCGGCGGCGTGAGGTACGCGCACGGGCTCGTGATCGGCAAGTTCTACCCGCCGCACGCCGGCCACCACCACCTGATCGACACCGCGGCGGCGGCGTGCGACCGGGTCAGCGTGGTCGTCGCCGCGTCCAGCGTGGAGAGCGTCCCGCTCGCGCTGCGGACGGCGTGGCTGCGCGAGGCGCACCGGCAGCCGCACGTCGAGGTCTTCCCCGTCGTGGACGACGCGGAGATCGACTACGGGTCGGACGAGATCTGGTCGGCGCACGTCGTGGCGTTCCGGGCGGGGCTCGCGATGCGGTCCGGCCTCGGCGTGCACGTCCCGCCGGTGGACGCGGTGTTCAGCTCCGAGGCGTACGGGCCCGAGCTGGCGGAGCGCTTCTCCGCCGTCCACGTCCCGGTCGACCCGCCGCGCGACCGCCACCCGGTCAGCGGCACCGCCGTCCGGGCGGACCCGGCGGCGCACTGGGAGTTCCTGTCGCCGCCCGTCCGGGCGCACCTGGCGCGGCGGGTCGCGGTGGTCGGCGCCGAGTCGACCGGGACGACGACGCTCGCCCGCGCGCTCGCCGCGCACTACGCGGAGCGGGGCGGGGTGTGGGCCGCGACCCGGTGGGTGCCCGAGTACGGCCGGACGTTCACCGAGGAGAAGCTGGCCGCCGCCCGCCGCGCCGCCGGCGACCCGGCACTGTGGCTGGACGACCTGGTCTGGGAGACGGCCGAGTTCACCGAGATCGCCGAACGCCACGCGGCCCTGGAGGACGCGGCGGCGCGGTCGGGGTCGCCGCTGCTGGTCTGCGACACCGACGCGTTCGCGACCGTCGTCTGGCACGAGCGCTACCTCGGGACCCCGGCGCCGGAGGTGGAGGCCGTCCACGAGCGCGTCCCGCACCACCTGTGGATCCTGACGTCGCCCGAAGGCGTCCCGTTCGAGCAGGACGGCCTGCGCGACGGCGAGTCGATCCGGTCGTGGATGTCGGGCCGCTTCCAGGAGGAACTGGAGAAGCGGGGCCTGCCGCACATCACCGTTACGGGGCCCCACGAACAACGCCTGGCCGCCGCCGTCGCGGCGACCGACGCCCTGCTCACCGAGGGCTGGACGTTCAGCGACCCGCTGACGCCCTAGCCCTCGGCCACGCCGTCATCCGAGCCACACCAGCTTCGTGATGCGGAACTCCTGGATGTCGGCGAGCACCACGTAGTCGAAGAACACCGAGGCGCTCGCGACCGCCACGCAGTACGCGACGCCCGCGTCGTCCTGCGGATCGCCCGGCGGGCTGCCCCCCGCACCGATCGCCGCGGCCCCCGCGACCGCGAAGTCGCAGAAGAACCTGATCATGAAGTGCTTCAGCGGGGGCGGCATGGACTCGATGACGCCGGCCGCCTCCTCCACGCAGAAGACGGTCCAGCCGGCCTTGCGAAAGGTCACCCGGCGCCTTCGCGCGACCGGCTCCGACGCATGATCTCCTCCAGCGAGACCAGCTCGCTCCGGTCGGCGGTCAGCGCCCAGTCGCGGCGCTCGCGGCGCCCCGGGGCCTGGTCGAGGTGCGCCTCCGCCCACCAGCGGTCCATGACCCGCTCGAAGTCGTCCTCTTCCTTGGCGGCCATGACCTCCGCCAGGAACGCGGCGCGCTTCTCCTCCGTCAGCCACTCGCCGATACCGGCGACCGTCCGCGGGACCCGGTGGACCCGGCCCGGAAGGGATGGCTCTACCGGTTGTGCGCTCATACCGCTCCCGCCCGTCTGGTCCGCTCCCCGCTCGCCCGTACCTCCGGGACCCTACAACCTCCCCCCGACAGGACGGCGGACCGTTTCGCGCGGCGCGTTCGTCACCGGCCACGTCGGCGCGGCGCGGTCGAGGCGGCGTGGTCGAGGCGGAAGAGGTCCTCGTCGATCCGGTCGAGCGCGAGGCGGACGGCACCGAGCCCCACCGCCTCGTCCCCCAGCCGGGAGCCCTCGACCCGGACGGGGGCGAGGCACAGCGGCCGGACCCGCCGGCGCAGCTCGTCGACCAGCGGGCCGCCGGACCCGGCCAGCGGCCCCGCCACGACGATCATCTCCGGGTCGAGCGCGAGGGCCATCGCCGCCACGCCCCGGGCCATCCGGGCGGCGAGCGCGTTCACCCGCGCCCGCGCCGCCTCGTCGCCGGCCGCCGCCGCGTCCAGCACCCGCACCGCCCGGTCGAGGGACGGCTCCCCCGCCAGCGCCGCCGCGGTGTCGCGCAGCCCCAGCTCGGGCAGCATGCCGACCTCCCCGGCGGCGCCGCGGCGGCCCCGGTGCAGCCGCCCGCCGATCAGCGCGCCCGTCCCGGCGTCCAGCGCGGCGTACACGCACACGACGTCGTCGGCGGCGCGGGCCGCGCCGCGCCACCGCTCGGCCAGCGCGGCGAGGTTGGCGTCGTTCTCCACCAGGACGGGGCAGCGGAACGAGCGGCCCAGCTCGCGGGCCAGGCGGACACCCGCCCAGCCCGGCGGCACCGTGCAGGACGTGACCGTCCCGTCCGGGGCCACGACGCCGGGAGTACCGGCGGCGACCGCCCACAGCGACCGGCGGCCGACCCGGACCGCGCCGAGGAACGCCGTGACCGCGGCGCGCACCGCCGCGATCCGCTCCCCCGCCGGGGCCAGCGGGTCGAGCGCGGCGCTGCGGCCGCCGACGACCTCGCCGGTGAGGTCCGCAACGAGCAGCCGCACCCGGTGCGCGCGGATGTCGATGCCGAGCGCGTGCCCCGCCTCGGCGCGGAACCGGTACCGGCGCGCGGGACGGCCGAGCCCGGCGCCCGGCCGCGGCGCGTCCTCGGCGGCCAGCCCGCGGCGGATCAGCTCGCCCAGCACGCCCTCGGTCGTCGGCCGCGACAGCCCGACCCGCGCCGCCAGCTCCGACAGCGTCGCCTCGCCCCCGTCGCGCAGCGCCCGCAGGGTCGCGGCCGAGTTGAGGCGGCGGAGCACCGAGGGATCTGCCCCGAGCAGCGGACGTTGCGACACGGCACCTCTCGACGGCGATCGGCGCGCGGGGCCGCCCGGCGCGCGGCTGCGCCAAGGATAGCCAGGTCAGCGGGGACGATCGAGACCTCGGCTAGTCATAGGTCAGGCCGTAGCCGAACGGGAAGAGCGGCTTCTTGCCGTCGCCCCTGTTGATGGGCTCCTGACCGCCGCTGCGCATCCACGTCACCGGAAGCTTCCCGCGCGGGTCGGCGTCGCCGTACAGGACGTCGGCGACGCCCTGCCCCTCCGTGCCCGGCAGCCACGCCGCGACCAGCGCGTCCCACTTCGGCAGGTCCTCGGCGACGTCCAGCGGGCGCCCCGACACCAGCACCACGACCACCGGGACGCCGGCGTCGCGCAGCCGGTCGATGGTCTTGCGGTCGGCGTCGTCCAGGCCGAGGCCGTCCGTCCGGTCGCCGTGGTACTCCGCGTACGGGGTCTCGCCCACCACGGCGATCGCCGCGTCATAGGACGGGTCGATGCCGGAGCCGTCCTTGCTGTAGGTGACGGTCGCGTCCGGGTCGGCGGCCTTGCGGATGCCGTCCAGGATCGTCGTGCCCGGGGTGATCGGGCCCGGCTTGCCCTGCCAGGTGATCGTCCAGCCGCCGGACTGCATGCCGATGTCGTCCGCACTGCGGCCCGCGACGAACACCTTGTCGTCGTCGTCCAGCGGCAGGACGTCGTCGTCGTTCTTCAGCAGCACCTGCGACTCGGCGACCGCCCTTCGCGCCAGCGCCCGGTGCGCGGCGCTGCCGACCGTCTTCAGGTACGACCGGTCCGCCATCGGCTCCTCGAACAGGCCCAGCTCGAACTTCTTGGTCAGGATCC
This sequence comes from Actinomadura geliboluensis, assembly GCF_043197915.1. Lineage (NCBI taxonomy): Bacteria > Bacillati > Actinomycetota > Actinomycetes > Streptosporangiales > Thermomonosporaceae > Actinomadura > Actinomadura geliboluensis. The sequence goes on from NZ_JBICUA010000013.1 coordinate 64,065, forward strand.
GGCGGTTCGCGTCGTCGATGCGCTCCATCGGGACGTCGCCGTTCTTCACCTCGTCCCGCAGGTAGTCGATGAAGCGGCGCCACTCGGTCGGCACCATCACCATGTCGATCCCGGCGTTGATCGCGGCGGCGACCTCGTCCTTGGTGAAGCCGGGCTTGCCGTCGATCTCGTCGATGCCGTTGTAGTCCGACACCACGAACCCGCCGAAGCCCAGCTCGCCCTTCAGCACGTCCGTGATGAGGTACTTGTTCTGGTGCATCTTCAGCCCGTTCCACGAGCTGTAGGAGATCATCACCGAGCCGACGCCGCGCTTCACCGCCGCCTGGAACGGCGGCAGGTGCACCGCGCGCAGCTCCTTCTCCGGCAGCCGCACGTCGCCCCGGTCGTCGCCGCCCTCGGTGCCGCCGTCCCCCACGTAGTGCTTCGCGGTGGCCAGCACCGACGTCGGGCCGCCCAGTTCGTCCCCTTGCAGCCCGTCGATGACCGTCGTCATCATCGTCGCCAGCTCGGGCACCTCGCCGAACGACTCGTACGTCCGCCCCCACCGGTCGTCGCGGGCGACGCAGACGCACGGGGCGAAGTCCCAGTCGACGCCCGTCCCCGCCATCTCCGCCGCGGTCGCGGCGCCGATCCTGCGGACCAGCGCGGGATCGCGGGTGGCGCCCAGCCCGATGTTGTGCGGGAAGATCGTCGCGCCGACCATGTTGTTGTGGCCGTGCACCGCGTCCACGCCGTACATGAGCGGGACGCGCAGCGGCCCGGCGAGCGCGGCCCGCTGCAACCCGTCGTACATGTCGGCCCAGCTCTCCGGCGTGTTCGGCTCGGGCGCCGACCCGCCGCTGGACAGCACCGACCCGATCCGGTAGCGGGTGACCTCGTCCGGCGTGACGTACCTGCGCTCCGGCTGCGTCATCTGGCCGAGCTTGTCCGCCAGGCTCATCCGGTCGAGCAGGTCATCGACCCGGTCCTGGACGGACAGGTGCGGGTCAAGGTAGGGGGCGGGTCCCGGTTCCGCCCGCACGGGCCCGCCGTGGCCGACGAGCGCCAGCGCCGCCAGCGCGCCGAGCGCGAGGAGCCGGGACCGCATCGAGTGCAGGGAGGTGCGCATGCGGAAAGCTTTTCCAGGGTTGATCAAACACAACGCAACCGGATGTCCGCGCATGGGCAATATCTGTCGGTCACCGCCAGGACAAAGGGCCCTCGATCGGGATCGAACCGACACCTCCAGGACCACAACCTGGCGTGCAGACCACTACACCACGAAGGCCGTGTCTCCGGCAGGAATCGAACCTGCGACCTCCGGGTCCGCAACCCGGCGCGCTCTCCACTGCGCCACGGAGACTTGTCACTGCGTACCAGGTGCAGGAATCGAACCTGCCTGCTGCGGGATATGAATCCGCCGGACACACCAGCATCCCCACCTGGCGCGGAGGGTGCGAGACTCGAACTCGCGCAGGGTCGCCCCTGACCACGGCTTAGCAAGCCGCTGCCTTCCCACTCGGCCAACCCTCCGGGAAAACAAAAAGACCGCCCGCGGCCTGCGGGCGGTCAACGTCGGAACGTACTGCTCACGTCCCTCGGCGACTCCCGAGACCGGAAAGGCTACGGCTGTGCATTCGATGGCGACGCATTTCCCTCTCCTCCCGGTCTCATTCCGTGCAACACCCATGCTGCCGCGGCGATTCCCGCCCGGCAACCCATTTATCCGCCGTCAGACGGCGGACCTCGACGCCTCCAGCGCCGCGCTCAACGCGCGGAGCGCGTGGTAGACGCGGACCTTGACCACGTCCACCGGCACCCCCAGCGACGCGGCGGCCTCGTTGACCGACCGGTCCCGGAAGACCGTCTCGGTGAGGATCTCGCGATGCGCGGACGGCAGCGCCTGGAAGGCCCGGGCGACCACCGCGGGGCGCATCCCCCGCCCCGCCGAACCGGGGCCGGACGAACCGGTGTTCTTGCCCATTCGCAGTGCCACGCCACGAACCTCGCACCCCACCGCCCCAAGCGCCCGCCCCTTATGCCCGCGTTAAGGAAGCGTTGAGGGTGGGATTCGGGGGGTCGGGGTGAGGGGGGTGTTGGAGGCGAGGAGGGCCAGGGCGGCGGCGCCGTAGAGGCCCGCGTCGCGGTCGAGGGTGGTGGCGGCGACGTTCAGGTCGCGGAGGTGGGGCATGCCGGCGCGTTCGGCGATGGCCTTGCGGAGGGGGTCGAGGAGGAGGTCGCCGGAGGCGGCGACGCCGCCGCCGATGACGACGTCGCGGACGTCCAGGACGGCGGCCGTGCCGAGGACGGCGGTGGCGAGGGCGGCGGCCGCGCGCTGGAAGGCGGCGAGGGGGATGCGGGCGCCGCCGCGGGCGGCGGTGGCGAGGGCCTTGGCGTCGGGGCGGCCGGTCGCGAGGGTCCAGCCCTGGGCGAGCGCCCAGCGGACCATGCTGGGGCCGCCGGCGACCGTCTCCAGGCAGCCGCGGGCGCCGCACACGCAGGGCTCGCCCTCGTGGTCGACGAGGACGTGGCCGATGTGGCCGGCGTTGCCGGTGCGGCCCGTCCAGGGGCGGCCGTCGAGGATGAGGCCGCCGCCGACGCCGGTCGACACGACGATGCCGAGCAGAGACGGGGCGCCGTGGCCGCCGCGCCACCATTCGCCGAGAGCCATGCACTGGGCGTCGCCCGCGAGGGAGACGGGCACGCCGGGGACGAGGCGCTGGACGGCGGCGACGAGGGGGTAGCCGCGCCAGCGGGGGATGTTGATCGGGCTGACCGTGCCGGCGGCGGTGTCGATCGGGCCCGCCGAGCCGATGCCGACGCCGGTGACGGACGGGTCGGCGAAGTCGGCGACGAGGCCGCGGAGGGTGGCGGTGGGCGACTGGCCGACGGGGTGCTCGGCGCGCTCGAGGAGCGTTCCGGACGGGTCGACGCGGGCGACGGCGAACTTGGTGCCGCCGATGTCGAGGGCGAGGACGGTCATGAGCCGATCCCCGGGAGGACGCGGTAGAGCGTGCCTTTTCCGGTGAGGTGGACGGCGGGGGCGCCGGCGGGGACGAAGGCGGCCTCGCCGCGGGCGAGGGTCAGGGGGCGGGGGGTCGCGAGCGTCGCCTCGCCTTCTAGACAGAGCAGGGTCTGGGGCAGGCCGGTGGGCAGGTCGACCGCGTCGGCGAGGTCGTGGTGGACGAGGGTGAACTCGTCGACGCCGGGCCGGTAGAGGTCGCCGGCGGGTTCGACCCTGGCGGGGGCGGACGGGGCGAACTCGACGACGCGCATCAGTTCGGGGACGTCCACGTGCTTCGGGGTGAGGCCGCAGCGCAGGACGTTGTCGGAGTTCGCCATGACCTCGATCGCGAGGCCGCCGAGGTAGGAGTGCGGGACTCCGGCGTCGAGGAAGAGGGCCTCGCCGGGCTTCAGTTCGACGTGGTTGAGCAGGAGCGCGGCGAGGACGCCTGGGTCGCCGGGGTAGGCGCGGGCGATGTCGGCGTGGACGCCGGTGAGGGCCGGTTCGACCGCTTGGAGGATCGGCGCGGAGGCCGCGTCCAGCATCTCGGTGAGGACGGTGCGGAGGGCCTGCGCGGGCGGTGCGGTGCGGAGCGTCTCCGCCCAGGGGCGCAGCGCGGGGACGGCGAGGCCGTCGAGGAGGGCCGCCGTCGCGGTCGGCTCGCGGAAGCCGCAGAGGCCGTGGAAGTCGGTGAGGGCGCAGACCATCTCGGGCTTGTGGAAAGGGTCCTTGTAGGTGCGGGCGGGGTCGCCGATCGGGATGCCGCGTGCTTCTTCGGCGGCGAAGCCCGCCCGCGCCTGCGCCATGGTGGGGTGCACCTGGAGGGAGAGCGGTTTCTCGACCGCGAGCACTTTGAGCAGGTAGGGCAGCGTCGGGCCGAAGCGGGCCAGCGAGGGCGCGCCGAGCATCCCGGCCGGGTCGCGTTCGATGAGGACGTTGAGCGGCGTCCCGTCCACCGACGACGGGGCGGCCGGATGCGCGCCCGCCCACAGCTCGGCCTGCGGGCGCCCGGTCGGCGCGGTGCCGAGCAGCTCCGGCAACGCGGTGCGCGACCCCCAGTCGTAGGGCCGGATCACGGTGGACAGCGGCAGGGGCACCAACCCGCGCGTTCTCCTTACTCGGTGCGCCAAGTCGGGAGGTCGGCGCTCGTGGAGGACAGCGTACAAGCGCCGGGGGACGGCGGGCACTCGGCCGTCCGGGTGAACCGCCGGCGGGCCGCCCCCCGAACTGCCGGGCGGGGGACGGCGTCCGGCGGGCCCGAACCTCTAGGATGAGCGCCGGGGGGAAGGTGGTGGACGTGGGCAAGCACAACAAGCCGGCGACGCGGTCGTGCCCCGGCTGCAACGGGACCGGGACCAGCACCGCCACCCATGAGCGCTGCAACGTGTGCCACGGCACAGGGCGCATCTGAGTCAGCGCCGTATCTGGACGAGCGTGATCAGCAGCGCGGCGGCGCAGGACGCCCAGGCCAGCGCCGCGTAGCCGCCGGCCGACAGGACGGCGGTGGACGCCAGGCTCGCGGCGGCGGCGATCGTCCAGACGGCGGCGTCGACGGCGCCCTCGACGTGCGGGCGGTCCGCCTCGGGGAGGTCGCGGGCGAGCCGGCCGCTGCCTCCGACGAAGCACAGGTTCCAGCCGTAGCCGAGCAGGAACAGCGCCAGGGGACGTCCCACGGAGCCGGTCGCGACGGCGGCGAGCGCGGTGGACAGCGCCAGGGTGAGCAGCCCGCCGACGATCACGGGACGGGCGCCGAAGCGGTCGAACAGGCGGCCCGTCACGGGTGAGAGCGCGAACATGCCGAGTGTGTGGGCGGACAGGGTCATCCCGACGGCGTCGAGGCCGTCGCCGTGCAGGTGCATGTCGAGCGGGGCGGCGGTCATGACGGCGACCATCACGACCTGCGCCGTCACCATCACCGTCAGCGCGGACCGCGCGGCGGGGGTCCGGATCAGCCTGCGGACGGGCACCGGTGGGGCGAGGGCGTCCGGCCGTCCGCGCGGGGTGCCGGTCGCGGCGGCCGCGGCGACCGCGCAGGTGAGGACGGCGAGGAGGAACGGGCCGGTCAGAGCGGGAAGCCCGGCGCCGCCGGCGAGGGCGCCGGACGGGTCGAGCAGCAGCGGGCCGCCGACGGCGCCGGCGGCGGCCGACCACACGACGAGCCCGATGGCGAAGCCGCGCCGCCCGGCCGGGTACTGGTCGGCGGCCGCGTAGCGGGACAGCTGGGCGCCCGCGTTGCCGAGGCCGAGCAGCAGCATGCCGGCGCACAGCCCGGCGATGTCGCCGCCCGCGACCGCGGCGGCGGCCAGGCAGGCGCCGGCGGCCGCGGCCGCGTAGCCGAGGACGAAGGCGGCGCGGCGGCCCAGCCGGCGGGTCAGCCGGGTCAGCAGCAGCGCGCCGATGCCCGTCCCGACGATGCCGGCGGTGCCGGGGACGCCGCCCCAGCCGGTGCCGAGCCGGTCGCCGGCGACGAGGGTGCCCGTCGCGCTCGCCACGGCCATGGACGCGTTCATCAGGGCGGTGCCTGAGCAGAGGGCCGCCATCGCTCCCGAGCGTTTCGCCATCCCTTAACGCTATGAAGGCCGATCTTCGGGGAGAATGGGCGATCACTGGTGATCTGCGCGTTTGACTTATCGTTCGCGAGGAGTTTCGGCGGAAGGACTTTGCCCATGGACCGGGACCTGGACCAGACCGACTGGCGCATCCTCGCCGAGTTGCAGCGGGACGGGCGTCTGTCGTTCAACCGGCTGGCGGGGCTCGTCAACCTCTCCGCCCCGGCGGTCGCGGAGCGGGTGCGGCGGCTGGAGGAGGCGGGGGTGATCACCGGGTACGGGGCGCGGGTCGACCCGGCGCGGGTCGGGCAGCCGCTCACGGCGTTCGTGCAGATGCGCTGCGCCCTCGGCCGCTGCCTGCTGAAGACGACCGCCGCGGAGGACCTGCCGGAGGTCACCGAGGTGCACAAGCTGAGCGGCAGCTGGTGCTCGATGCTGAAGGTGCGGGTCGGGTCGATGGCGCATCTGGAGGGGCTGCTGGAGCGGCTCGGCGAGCACGGCGAGATGAACTCGCACATCGTGCTGTCGACCGCCTTCGAGGGGCGCGCCGTCGAGCCGCCGGTCCCGGGCGCCCGGACGGTCACCGCGTCCGAGGGCTGGACCCGGTAGCTCGTCCCGCGCGGACGCCGGAGAAATGGTTGAATCGTGCGCTATGTGGCACTCGTCACTGCGTTCCATGCCCTGGCGACGGAGGTATCCGGCCGGTGTCCCCGGTGATCTCGACATCCCGGACGTCCCCGTCACACGGCTCCTCGACGATGCCGCGGACCGGTACCCGCGCAAGCCCGCCCTGATCTTCTTCGGCCGGAGGCTCAGCTACCGCGAGCTGCGCGAGGCGGCGGACCGGTTCGCCGACGGCCTGCACCGGCTCGGCGTGCAGCCCGGCGACCGGGTCGCGCTGATCCTGCCGAACTGCCCGCAGATGGTCATCGCGTTCTACGGGGTGCTGCGGCGCGGCGCCATCGCCGTCCAGCACAACCCGCTCTACACCGAGGAGGAGATGCTCCGGCAGCTCGCCGACTGCGGCGCGCGGGTCGCCGTCGTGCTGGACCGGTCCTTCGCGACGGTGCGGGCCGTGCGGTCCCGGCTGCGGCTCGACCACATCGTCGTGACGTCGCTCGTCGACTACCTGCCCGCGTCCCGGCGGCTCGCGCTGCGGCTGCCGCTGGTGCAGGCGCAGCGGCGGCGCGCGGCCATCACGGCGGACGTGCCGGACGATCCGGGCGTCGTCCCGTTCCGGGAGCTGCAGCGGCCGCCGCGGCGGCACGTGCGGCAGCTGCCGCTGGAGCCGGCGCGGCACCTGGCGGCGATCCAGTACACCGGCGGGACGGAGGGCCGGCCGAAGGGCGCGATGCTGACGCACCGCAACCTCGTCGCGAACGCCTGCCAGCAGCACGCCTGGGACCTCGACGGGCGCCCCGGCGCGGACGTGACGCTGGCGGTGCTGCCGCTGTTCCACTCGTTCGGGCTGATGAGCTGCCTGGTCGCGCCGGTGATGACGGCGGGCGCGGTGGTGCTGCTGCCGCGCTACGACGGCGACCGGGTCGTGAGGGCCATCCGCAAGTACCGGCCGACGATCTTCCCGGGCGTGCCGACGCTGTACGAGCAGGTGCTCGACAGCCCCCGGTTCCGGCCGTCGGACCTGCGGTCGCTGCGCATCTTCATCTCCGGCGCGATGGGGCTCGCGCAGAGCACGATCGACCGGCTGGAGCGGACCGGCGCGCGCGGCCTGATCAACTGCTACGGGCTCACGGAGGCGTCCCCGGCCGTCACCGGCAACCCCCTCGACGGCACCGCCCGCAACCTGACCGTCGGGCTTCCGCTGCCGATGACCGACGCCGTCGTGGTCGCCGAGGACGAGCCGACGCGGGTGCTGCCGCCCGGCGAGCCCGGCGAGCTGGTCGTGCGCGGCCCGCAGGTGTTCGCCGGCTACTGGAACGCCCCGCTCGCGACCGCGCAGACCCTGTCGAAGGGGTGGCTGCGCACCGGTGACATCGCCGTGATGGACGAGGACGGTTTCATCACCATCCTGGAGCGCATGCGGGACATGATGAAGGTGAGCGGCTTCACCGTGTTCCCGACCGAGGTGGAGAAGGTGCTGCGCCGCCATCCCGCCGTCTACGACTGCGCCGTGGTCGGCGTGCCGGACGCCCGGCGCGGGGAGCGCATCATCGCGCACGTGGTGGAGCACCCCGCCTACCCTTTCTCGGCCGACGAACTGCGGCGGCACTGCAAGCGCTATCTGTCGCACTACAAAGTGCCGTCGGAGTTCCTGCCGCGTACGGAACTGCCCAGGAATCTGCTGGGAAAGGTCGTCCGGCAGCGGCTGCGGGACGAGTTCGCCGCCTCCGCGCAAGGGCAGAGCGGTGAGGCGCAGAGTGGTTGACTGGGCGGGTGCAGACCGAGACCGTCCAGTCCGGGCTCTTCCCCCGGCTCGTTGAGATCGGGCGTGCTTCGGCCCCCGCCGCACCATCGGACAGCGCTCCCCCGGAGACGTTGTACGACCGGCACGGCGTCCTCGTGGTGCGCGTAGGTGACATCGCGGTGAAGGCACACCAGGCCAACCGCGAGCATGGCGCCCCGTTCTTGGAGCGGATCCGGCTGGCGGCCACGCTCCCTGGCCTTCTCCTAGGGCCGATGGGCGCGCCCCTAACCGTGGACGGCCGGACCGTCACGATCGCCGCGTACGGCGACCCGGTCGACCCGAGCCGGGAACTCCCCTGGGCGGAAGGGGCCCGCCTTCTGGCGGCGCTCCACGCGGAGAGCGTCCCGGCAGAAGCACCGTCTTGGGGGCGTCCGACCCGTGTGGCCCGCCTCGTCTCGCGGTTGGGCGAAGGCTCCGCCGAGGACGCGGTGAGGCGCGCGTTCGCCACCCTTCCCGCCTGGATACGCGGCGAGGAGGACGAGCCCCCGGCGCGGACGGAGCGCCTCATCCACGGGGACTGGCACCTGGGCCAGATGGTCCGCGCACGGGACGGCCACTGGCGCCTCATCGACATCGAGGACCTGGGCAGAGGCGACCCCGCATGGGACCTCGCCCGCCCTGCCGCGCTCTACGCCGCAGGCGTCCTTCACCCGGACGAATGGGAGCTGTTCCTAGGCGCGTACAGGGCGGCCGGTGGCCCGGCAGTCCCCGCCCAGGACGACCCGTGGACGAGCCTGGACATACCCGCCCGAAGTCTTGCGATCCAGATTGCCGCCACGTGCGTCATATCGGCGGGGAGGGAAGATCGAGCCCTGGACGGGCCGGAGCAGGCGATGATCGACGCCTGCGTGAGAATGGCCGCGACGGGGGACGCGGCATGACGTGGCGCGAAACCTGCCCTACATTTAGCCTCTACCTGGGGATCCAGACCGGAAGGACGACAAGGCGATGCACTGCCCTAAGTGTCGTGGCGTGATGCGGACCTACACCCGCAGCGGCGTCCACATCGAGCAATGTGACAGCTGCCGTGGCATCTTCCTCGACTACGGCGAGCTGGAGGCCCTGAGCCAGATGGAGTCGCAGTACCGGGCGGCCCCGCCGCCGCCCGCCGCCGCGGCACCGGGGTGGGGCGCGCCGGCGGTGCACCACCATCACCACGGCGGGCACCACCGCCCCCACCACGGCAGCGTCTTCCACATGCTGTTCTCGACCTGACGCGTCACGTACGGCCCGCCCCTGCACGGAGGCGGGCCGTACGCGCGTCCACGGCCGGAGCCGGTCTACAGGCGCGGGTCTACAGGCGCGGGTCGACGGGCTCGGACTCCAGTGCCAGCACCGCGAAGACCGCCTGGTGGACGCGCCACAGCGGCTCCCCGGCGGCGAGCCGGGCGAGCGCCTCGGTGCCGAGCGCGTGCTCGCGCATCGCCAGCGACCGCTTCCGGCCGAGCGACCGGCGGCGCAGCCGGTCGAGGTTCGCCGGCTCGCGGTAGTCGGGCCCGTAGATGATCCGCAGGTACTCCGGCCCCCGGCACTTGACGCCGGGCTGGATCTTCGCGCCGTCCGGGACCGGGCCCAGCGGCTTGACGACCATGCCCTCGCCGCCGGAGGCGGTGAGCTTCTCCCACCATTCGGTGACGGCGGTCTCCGACTCCGGCGACTCCAGGTCCACTGTCACCGAGGCCGTCCGCTTGATGAGCCCGGTCGCGTCGCCTTCCGCGAGCCTTTCCGCCACGGCCATGTGCCATTCGTGGTCGCGTGCGTCCGCCCAGGAGCGGCCTTCTCCCGCGAGGATCTGGAACGGCGCGAACTGCAGCCCGTCCAGGCCGTCCACCGTCCAGCAGTACCGCGCGTAGGCGTCCCTGAAGCGGGACGCGTTGGCGGCGCGCCGGTCGATGTGCTCGCGGAGACCATCGAGGTCGAGCCCGCGTGCCTCCGCGCGCGCGAGAGCGTCGGCTGCCATCGGCAGGGCCGCGCGGGCCGCCGCACCGGTCGCCGCGTACTGCGTGCGGATGAGCTCCATGGCCTTCGCCGACCACGGCAGCAGCTCGCCGTCGATGACGAGCCATCCGGTGTCCAGCTCGTCCCAGAGCCCGGCGGCGCCGATCGCGGCGCGCAGCCGGTCCAGCACCTCGGACGTGCGGGACGGGTCGCGGAAGAACGAGCGCCCGGTACGGGTGTAGACGGCGCCGGTCGTCCCGTCCGCCACGCCGAAGCGCTCGGCGGCCACGGCGGCGTCGCGGCAGACGACGGCCACGGCGCGCGAGCCCATGTGCTTCTCCTCGCACACGACCCGGGCGACGCCCTTGTCCCGGTAGGCGGCGAGGGCCTCGGCCGGGTGCTCCAGGTGTCCGGGCAGCGCCGAGGTCTCGGCGGGCGCCATGGTGGGCGGCAGGTAGACGAGCCAGCGCGGGTCCACCGCGAACCGGCTCATCACCTCCAGCGCGGCCATCGCGTTCTCCTCGCGGACGGCGACGCGGCCCATGAGGCGGGTCTCCACCCCGCCGTTGCCGAGGACGTCGCCGATGTTCAGGACGTCGTTCTCCCGCGAACCGCCCGCGGCCGGGGCCTCCAGCGGACGCGTCGGCTCGTACCAGACCTGCCGGGCCGGAACCGACGCCAGCTCACGCTCCGGATAGCGCAGCGCGGTCAGCTTCCCGCCGAACACGGCACCGGTGTCCAGGCAGATGGTGTTGTTGACCCACTCCGCCTCGGGGACGGGCGTGTGCCCGTACACGACCATGGCCTTGCCCCGGTAGTCGCGCGCCCACGGGTACCGGACGGGCAGCCCGTACTCGTCGGTCTCCCCCGTGGTGTCGCCGTAGAGCGCGAACGACCGGACCCGTCCGGACGCCCGTCCGTGGTAAGCCTCCTTGAGCCCGGCGTGGGCCACGACCAGGCGGCCGCCGTCCAGCATGTAGTGGCTGATGAGTCCGTCCATGAACTCCAGCGCGCCGTCGCGGAAGTCGTCGTCCTCGGCGGCGAACTGCTCCAGGGAGTTCTCCAGGCCGTGCGCCACCCGCACCTTGCGTCCGCGCAGGGCACGGACGAGCTTCGCCTCGTGGTTGCCCGAGACGCACAGCGCGTCGCCGGCGGCGACCATGCCCATGACCAGGCGCAGCACGCCCGGCGAGTCGGGCCCGCGGTCGACGAGGTCGCCGACGAACACGGCGGTGCGCCCGCCGGGGTGGTTCGCGCCGACGGCCCGCCCCCGCGCGTCCCGCTCGATCTCGTAGCCGAGGCCGGTGAGGAGGTCCTCCAGCTCCGCGCGGCAGCCGTGCACGTCGCCGACGATGTCGAACGGGCCGGTCAGCTCCCGCCTGTCGTTCCACGCCTTCTCGCGGACGATCGTCGCGGCGTCGATCTCCTCCGCGCCCGTCAGCACGTAGTACCGGCGGAACGCGCGGGCCAGGTCACGCATGCCGCGCCGCAGCTCGCGGCGCTGGCGCGGGATCACGTGCGGCGGCAGGTCCCGGTCGGGCCGCGTCGCGTTCCGCTCCGCGGCGAGGCTCTCCGGCACGTCCAACACGATCGCGACCGACAGGACGTCGTGGTCCTTGGCGATCCGCAGCAGCGCCTCGCGGGCCCTGGTCTGCACGTTCGTCGCGTCCACCACGGTCAGCAGCCCGCACCGCAGCCGCTTGGCCACGATGTAGTGGAGCAGGTCGAACGCGTCGCCGCTCGCGGACTGGTCGTTCTCGTCGTCCGACACGACGCCGCGGCAGAAGTCGGACGACACCACCTGCGTCGGGGCGAAGTGCTTGCGCGCGAAGTGGGACTTGCCGGACCCGGTCACGCCGACCAGCACGACGAGCCCCGCCTCCGGGACCTTGATCTCGGTCATCGGGTGAAGACCCCCATCTGGGTGGGCGCGCCGACCTCGGGGTCGTCGTCGCCGACGGGCACGTGGCGGACGCGGTAGCCGTGCGCGGCGGCGACCCGGTCCGCCCAGGCGCGGAACTCGGCCCGCGTCCATTCGAAGCGGTGGTCGGAGTGGCGCATCGCGCCCGGCGCGAGCCCCTCGTAGCGGACGTTGTACTCGGCGTTCGGGGTCGTGACGACGACCACGCGGGGCGCGGCGTGCCCGAACACCACCCGCTCGACGGCGCCGAGCCGCGGCGGGTCGACGTGCTCGATGACCTCCATCAGCACCGCCGCCTCGTAGCCGGCGAACCGCTCGTCGGCGTAGGTGAGCGCGCCCTGGAAGACGTCCCGGACGCGGCCGGCCCGGTCGCCGCGGTGCGGGCGCGACCGGTCGTCCCAGCGCAGCCGCCGCCAGGCGTGGCTCAGCGCGCGGTGCGAGACGTCCGTCCCGGCGATCTCGCCGAAGAAGTCGTCCCTGGCGAGCAGCGCCAGCAGCTTCCCCGAGCCGCAGCCGAGGTCGATGACGCGCCGGGCGTTCTCGTCGCGCAGCGCCTTCACGACCGCCTGGAGGCGCCGCTCCGCGAGCGAGACGGTCTTCTCGTCCTCCGCCCCGGACGCCTGCTCCGCCCCGGGCGCCTGCTCCGCCCCGGACTCCTGCTCCGCATCGGGGCCCTGCTCCGCCTCCGGCGCCTGCTCCTCTTCGACGTGCACGGGGTCGAGCTCCTCGTCGGCGGCGTCCTCGGCGTCGGCGAGGCGGCCCAGCGCGGTGCGGACGAGCGCGCGCCGGTTCGCCAGGTAGCGGCGGGTGATGGCGCCGCGGTCGGGGTGCGCGGCGAGCCAGCCCTCCCCCGCCCGGATGAGCTTGTCGACCTCGTCGGGCGCGAGCCAGTAGTGCTTGGCGTCGTCCAGGACGGGCAGCAGCACGTACAGCTGGTTGAGCGCGTCCGCGAGCCGCAGCGTCCCGGTCAGCGTGAGCGTCACGTACCGGGAGTCGCCCCACTCGGCGAACTCCGGGTCGAGCGGGACGGGCACCGCCGACACGTCCCAGCCCAGCGGCGCGAAGAACCGCTCGGCCTGCTCCGGCCCGCCCCGGCACGGCAGGGCCGGCAGGACGACCTCCAGCGGGATCGGCGACCCCGCCAGGTCCGGACGGGCGTCGCACCGGCCGCGCATCGCGGTGCGGAAGACGCCGGCCATGGCGGACGCGAGCAGCGACGACGCCGCGTAGGGGCGGTCGTTCACGTACTGGCCGAGGGAGAAGTCCGGCGTGCCTCTGCCGCGCGTCCGCACGAGCTTGACCGGGTCGACGTCCAGCAGCAGCGCCGCCGTGCAGCGCCGTTCGCCGGCGTCGGGGTAGAAGACGTGCGCCGTGCCGAAGGACTGCTCGAAGCGCTGCACGCGCTCGGGATGCTTGTGCAGCAGGAATCCCAGGTCGGTCGCCTGGTCCATGGTCGTGGTGATCGTCAGAAGCACGCGCCCAGTGTGGCGGACATAACCTGATGATTCGCATTCCTTTTTCCGGAAGAATGCGGCGCGATATGAGCAGACATCCCCGCCGGATGACCGCGCAGGAGACCGTGGCCATCCTCGAACGCGGCGACTACACGGCACCCTCCGGCCGCACGATCTCGATCGCGGACGGCCTCTCCCGCGCCGTCGAGGGCACCGTCCTCTACCGCCCCGACGAACTGGACGCGCTCCTCGGGCGCCTGCCCGGCGCCGGGTTCGCGGAAACGCGGATCGAGGTGACCGGCGAGACGACGCTCGCCGCCGCCCGCCGGCTGTGCGGCGGGGACACGGACCCGCTCGCGCTCAACTTCGCGTCCGCGAAGAACCCGGGCGGCGGCTTCCTCAACGGGGCGCACGCCCAGGAGGAGGGGCTGGCGCGCTCGTCCGGCCTCTACAGGTCGCTGCTGTCGGCCAGGGAGTTCTACGACTTCCACCGCGAGCAGCGCGACCTCCTCTACAGCGACCACATGATCTACTCGCCGGGCGTGCCGGTGTTCCGGGACGACGCCGGGCGGCTGCTCGACGAGCCGTACGGCATCGCGTTCGTGACGTCCCCGGCCCCGAACCGCGGCGCGATCCGGGACGGCGCCGCGGCCGCGCGGATCCCGGCCGTCCTCCGGCTGCGGGCCCGCAAGGTGCTCGCCCTGGCGCTCGCGCGCGGGCACGCGCGGCTGGTCCTCGGCGCGTGGGGCTGCGGCGTGTTCCGCAACGACCCGGCCGAGGTCGCCGAGGCGTTCGCCGGGCCGCTGCGCCCCGGCGGCGAGTTCGCCGGGCGGTTCGAGCACGTCGTCTTCGCGGTGTGGGACACCGCCGCGGGCTCCCCGCGGCAGGTCGCGTTCGAGCGGGTCTTCGCCTAGCCGGGGCGCTCCTCGCCCTCGGCGTAGGACGCGATGCCCCGGACGAGGAGGTCCAGCCCGAACTCGAACCGCCCGTCGCCGCTCTCCCCGGTGAGCTCGTCCACCATGCCGACGAGGTTGGGGTAGCGCTCGGGCGGCAGGGCGGCGAAGTACTCCTGGACCTGCTTGAGGTACGCCTGCAGGTGCTCCCAGGGGTTCTGGCCCTCAGGGGTCCGCGCCACGTAGACCGTGTCCTCGATGGCGTCGGCGTCGAGGAACATGCCGAGGGTGTCGACGGCGATCCCCGCGATCTCCCGCGGGACCCCGCCGGCCAGCATGAGGGCGATCTGCGCCTCGGCGACGTCCAGCAGGTGGGGGCCGGTGGGGATGAGCCCCATCGAGACCATCGCGATGTCGCGGTGCGAGGTGTAGACGCGGCGGATCTCGCGCGCCAGTTCCTTGAGCTGCTCCTGCCAGCGCGCCGGGTCGGGGACGGGCAGCCGGATCTCGGCGGCGACCCGGTCGAGCATCAGCTCGCGCAGCTCCTCCTTGCCGGTGACGTGGGCGTAGAGGGACGCGGGCCCGGTGCCCAGCTCCTGCGCGACGCGGCGCATGGTGACCGCCTCCAGCCCCTCCGCGTCCAGCACGCGGATCGCCGTCTCGACGACGGCCTCCTGGGTGAGCGGCCGGCGCGGCGGCCCGGTCTTGCGGGGCCTGCGGCCGGGCGGCGTCGGCAGCGCTGCAGTGGGCACGTCGCGACCTCCCAATCTCGCGATACATCTTGACAATCGCGATACGCGATATATCTTCTCTCTTGGCGAGAGAAAATCGACTACCCGAACATCGTACTTGACACGAACGCCGTTCCTTCCATAGAACAGTGTTCGCGCCACGAACGCTGTTCCCTCCCCTGGAGACGACCATGACGCAGACACTGACGCCCACCGCCAAGGGCACCGCGGAGGCCGGCTACCGCTGGCGCTGGGTCGCCCTGTTCGTGATCCTCGCCGGCGAGGTCATGGACATGCTGGACGCGCTGATCACCAACATCGCGGCGCCCACGATCCGCGCCGAGCTGGGCGGATCCGCCGCCACCATCCAATGGCTCGCCGCCGGCTACACCCTGGCCATGGCGGTCGGCCTCATCACCGGCGGCCGCCTCGGCGACCTCTACGGCCGCAAGCGGATGTTCCTCCTCGGCGCCGCCGGCTTCACGGTCGGCTCGCTGCTGTGCGGCGTGGCCGTCTCCCCCGGGATGCTGGTCGGCGCCCGCGTCGTGCAGGGCCTGTTCGGCGCGATGATGCTGCCGCAGGGCATCGGCATGATCAAGCAGATGTTCTCCGCCAAGGAGATGGGCGCCGCGTTCGGGCTGTTCGGCCCGGTGATGGGGCTGTCCTCGGTCGGCGGCCCGGTGCTGGCCGGCTGGCTGATCGACGCCGACTTCTTCGGCACCGGCTGGCGCATGATCTTCCTGATCAACCTGCCGCTCGGCATCGCCGCCGTGCTGGCCGGGCTGAAGTTCCTGCCCGAGGGGCGCGCCGAGCACGCGTCCCGGCTCGACCTCCCCGGCGCCCTCCTGGCCTCCGTCGCCGCCGGCCTGCTCGTCTACCCGATCGTCCAGGGCCGCGAGCACGACTGGCCGCTCTGGACGTTCCTGATGATGGGCGCCTCCCTGCTCGTCTGGGGCCTGTTCGCCTGGTACGAGTCCCGCAAGCAGCGCGGCGGCGGCGACCCGCTGATCGTGCCGAGCCTGTTCCGCAAGCGCGGCTTCACCGGCGGCCTGGTCGTCGGCCTGGTGTTCTTCTCCGGAATGGCGGGCCTCGGCCTGGTGCTCGCGCTGTTCTTCCAGATGGGCCTCGGGTACTCCCCCCTCAAGGCCGGCCTCGCCCAGATCCCCTGGTCGGCCGGCATCATCATCGGGTTTGGCGTCGCGCAGGCCGTGCAGCGCTTCGGCCGGACGGTCATCCACGCGGGCACCGTCATCATGGCCGGCGGCATCGCCGCGACCTACGCCACGCTCCAGGTCGCGGGAATCGACGTCACGCCCTGGCAGCTCGTCCCCGCCCTGACCGTGACCGGCCTCGGCATGGGCATGCTGATGGCGCCGTTCTTCGACACCGTCCTCGCCGGCGTCGAGCCCGAGGAGACCGGCTCGGCGGGCGGCACGCTCACCGCCGTCCAGCAGCTCGGCAGCGCGCTCGGCGCCGCCGTCCTCGGCACGGTGTTCTTCGGCCTGCTCGGCGGGCACGTGGCGGGCGCCGCCGACGACGGCGCGGCCGCGCTGCGCCGCGACCTCGCCGCCGCGTCCGTCCCGGCCCCGGTGCGGGACCGGGTCGTGGCCGGGCTGCGCGACTGCGGCCACGACCGCGCCACCGCCAAGGACTCCGCCGCCGTCCCCGCGTCCTGCCGCCGGCTGGAGGGCGACGTCGGGGCCGCGATCGCCGCCGCGCCGCAGTCGGCGCCCGCCGTGCGGAAGGCGGTCGCGCTGGCCGGCGAGCACTCGGCCAAGACGGGCTTCAGCGACGCCATGAAGATCACGCTGTGGGTCGAGGTCGGAATGCTCGGCCTCACCTTCCTGGCGACGTTCCTGCTGCCGATGCACGCCCGGCCGGAGGAGGAGATCGCCTGACGCGAACGAAAAGGCCCGCGGCCGGGGGACGTCCCCCCGCCGCGGGCCTTCGGGCGTGTCACACCTTGCTCATGACCTCCGCGGCCAGCAGCTCCAGGTGGTCCAGGTCGTGCATGTCGAGGACCTGCAGGTAGAGGCGCTCCGCGCCCAGCTCCGCGAACCGGCCGATCTTGTCGACCAGCTCGCCGGGCGTCCCGGCCAGGCCGTTGTCGCGCAGCTCGGACACCTCCCGCCCGATGGCGTCGGCGCGGCGCTTCACCTCGGCCTCGTCCCGGCCGCAGCAGACGACCTGCGCGGCGGAGTAGACCATCGGCTTCGTCCGGCCCGACTCGGCGCACGCCGCGCGGACCCGGCCGAACGCCTCCCCGGTGTCCTGCACCTGGTGGAACGGGACGTTGTACTCGTCGGCGTAGCGGGCCGCGAGCCGCGGCGTCCGCTTCGCCCCGAACCCGCCGATGATGATCGGCGGGCCGCCCGCCCGCACCGGCTTCGGCAGCGCCGGCGAATCGGTCAGCGTGTAGTGGCTCCCGCTGAACGAGAACGTCTCGCCGGCGGGCGTCCCCCACAGCCCGGCGAGGATCTCGAGCTGCTCCTCCAGCCGCTCGAACCGCTCCCCCAGGCTCGGGAACGGGATGCCGTAGGCGGTGTGCTCCTGGTCGAACCAGCCCGTGCCGAGCCCGAGGTCGACCCGCCCGCCGCTCATCTGGTCGACCTGCGCGACCGCGATCGCGAGCGGCCCCGGGTACCGGAACGTCGCCGCCGTCACCAGCGTGCCGAGCCGGATCCGGCTCGTCTCGCGGGCCAGCGCGCCCAGCGTGACCCACGAGTCGGTCGGGCCCGGCTCGCCGGTGACGTCGCCCATCTTGACGAAGTGGTCGGACCGGAAGAACGCGTCGAAGCCGAGGTCCTCGGCCGCCTTGGCGACCGCCAGCTGCGTGTCATAGCTCGCCCCCTGCTGGGGCTCAGTGAAGATCCGAAGACGCATGACTCCATCCTGGTACCCGTCCGCCCGTGGTCGCGCCACCGGGCGCCGTGCCGCCGGCCGTCAGCGCGACTTGGTGATCTTCGTCCGGACGACGGCGGCGTTGTTCGCCCGGTCGGTGTCGGGGACCGGCGAGCTCGCCCGCCAGGACGCCGTCAGCACCGTCCCCGCCCGCACGTTCCCGCGCGGCACCGCGGTGAAGCGCAGCGTCCGCGCCTCACCGGCCTGGAGCCCGCCGACCGCGCACAGGTAGGACGCGCCGCGCGGAACGCAGGCGGTGTCGCGGTCCACCAGCTTGATCGGGCCCCGCGACTCCAGCGTCACACTGTCGGCCGCGGCCGGGCCGAGGTTGCGGATCCGCAGCGTGTACGGGATCTCCGCGCCCGCCCGGGCCGTCGCCGGAGCCTTCTGCGCCAGCGCCAGGTCGGCGGTCCGCGCGACGCGGACGGCCGGGAAGCGGTGCGTGACGCGGTCGCGGCCCCACACCGCCGTCCCGCGCGGCCTGATCGTCTCCCCCGGCTTCGCGCGCCCGGTGACCTTCGCCCGGATCGCGCCGGTGACCTTCTCTCCCTTCTTCAGGGTGCCGAGACGGCAGAAGACCTTCTGCCCGGCGGCCTTGCAGTGCTTCTCCCCGGACACGTACTCCAGCGACTTCGGCAGCGTCGTCTTGAACGCCGCCTTCCCCTGCTCGCCCTTGCCCCTGGCGGCCACCGTGAACGTCCACGTGTAGGTGCGTCCCGGCACGACGGACTGCTGCGGGCTCTTCATGCGGAGCGCCACCCCGTGCGCCTGGGGCTTCTTCACCGAGGCATGCGCCTTGGGCTTGGCAGCCTTGGGCTTGTTCCTAGGGGCCTTGTGCTCGTGCTTGGGAGCCTTGTCCTTGGCCTTGTGCTTGGGAGCCTTGTGCTCGGGAGCTCTGTGCTTGGGAGTCTTGTGCTTGGGAGTCTTCTGCTTGTGCTTGTGCTTGGGAGCCGGTTTGGAGGCGCTCCCCTTGTCCCCCTTGTGCCCGTTCGGGCCGGGCCCGTCGGCGTGCGCCACCGCCGGCACCGCCGCCAGCAACGGCGCGGCGGCCAGCAGCGCCAGCCCTCGCCCCTTCAGTGTCCAGACCATGTTGAGACCCCCCGTGGCCTGCGGATTCGTTGCGGACACGTCCCGTTCTAGCGAGCCGCGCACCGGCCGCCTAGCGCCGTGGCGGCGTGTCGCCTCCGGGCCCCGTGCGCCGGGTGCTGTCCGCAAGGCCAGCACCGCATGCCCGCTGAGCTGCGAACCTGCCCAAAGTGCTGCGATCTTCGCGCGCACGTTGTTGAATCGGCCGGGACCGACTCCCCGACCCATGGAGTTGACATGGCTGTCTTCGGCGTCGACTACGCGTGGGGACGCCCCGGCACCGCCGCGCTGAAGCGGGCCGGGGCGAAGTTCGCGTGCCGCTACCTGTCGCACGACACGAGCGGGAAGAACCTCACCCGCGCCGAGGCCGACGACCTGTCCGGGGCCGGTATCTGGCTGGTGGTCGTCTGGGAGACCAGCGCCAAGCGCGCCCTGGACGGACGCTCCGCCGGCGCCGCGGACGCCAGGGACGCCGCCGCGCAGGCGAGGGCCTGCGGCATGCCGGACGGCCGCCCCATCTACTTCGCCGCCGACTGGGACGCCTCCGCCTCCCAGCAGGACGAGATCAACGCCTACCTGGACGGCGCCGCGAGCGTCATCGGCCGCGACCGCGTCGGCCTCTACGCCGGCTACGGCCCGATGAAGCGCGCCTTCGACGCGGGGAAGATCACCTACGGCTGGCAGACGTACGCCTGGTCCGGCGGCCGCTGGGACGCCCGCGCGCAGCTCCAGCAGTACTCCAACGACCACAAGATCAACGGTGTGGGCGTCGACTACGACCGCGCCGTGAAGAGCGACTACGGGCAGTGGCGCGTCGGCGCCGCGCCCTCGGGCGGCGACGTCCCCGACTACGTGTCCGCGGGCGCCGGGGCGGGCCAGCCGCTCCCGCCCGGCCAGTGGACGACCGTCACCTGGGCCCACGAGTACTCCGACTCCGAGCACCAGCACGCCGACAAGGGCGGCGCGGACCTGCTGAACGGCTCCGCCCGGTACAGCCTGTCCGTCGCCGCGACCGTGCAGGGCGTCCCCGCGGGCACCCTCCTGCAGGCCCGCGCCATCGAGGTCGAGTCAGCGGACACGGGCAAGTACGAGGCCGGGCCCGTCCAGGACTTCGTCTCCGCGGGCGACACGACCTACGTGCTCTATGGCGTCTCCGCCGACGTCGTCGGCGCGGGGCACCGGGTGCGCGTGCAGATCGTCCAGCACGGCGCCGCCCCGGCGACCCTCCAGAGCGGCACCGCGAAGGTCCTCTTCTGGCGGTGACCCCGCCCGGCGGCGGCGGCCCGGATCAGAACTCGTCGTTGATGTACGGGGCCAGCGGGACGGCGAGCGCGGCGGCCAGCCGGGCGGCGGCGCCCTCCGTGTGCTCGGTGATCGCGCCGACCCTGGCCAGCGTGACCGGGCTGGTGCCGCCCAGGTAGACGGAGGCCAGGTCGGCGGCGGTCATGGCCAGGTCGGGTGCTTCCGCGGCCGGCTCGCAGGCCGGGGCGGCGCCGGTGGTAAGGCGCCAGCGGCCCGCGTTGGCGGGGATGCGGGCGTCCTCGACCTCCAGGACGAAGGAGTCCTCGGCGGCCCACGACCGGGCGCGGAGCGCGTCCGGGACGTCGATCAGGCGCACCCACAGCGCGCCGAACCCCTCCTTCACGGAGACCTGGTCGGGGTCGGCGGCCATGTGCGGGAGCAGGTCGTCCACCGGACGGTTCGGCGCGTGGACGCGGGACGCCAGGTCGATCGACGCCAGGTACCGCCACAGCGCGGCCTCGGCCTGCGGTGTGTCGGCCACGAGGTCGACGACCCTGATCGTCCCGTTCCCGTGGCCGCGGTAGACGGCGTATCCGGCCGGGTGGGCGACGACGCGCGGGGCGGTGTAACCGGGCGCCTCGCTGTCCTCCGAGCGCAGGATGGCGCGCATCCACCATTCGGGGTCGCGGACGAGCCCGCCCGGCCGGGCGGACAGGCCGCGGCGGTGGATCGCGTCGAGGACCTCCGGCGCGGACGCGACGTCCACCAGCCGTAGCGGGCGCTCGTCCGGGGCGGTGCGGAGGGCGAGGGGCCGGGAGGCGTCGACCTCCAGGGCGATCGCGCGGGTGGCGAGGCCGAAGCCGTACCGGCCGTAGATGGCCCCCTGCGACGCCCACAGCGCGGCGACCGGGCGGCCGGCGGCGACCGCGTCGGCGTGCATCCGGTCGATCAGCGAGGTGAGGATGCCCTGCCGCCGGTGCGTCGGCAGCACCCCGACGAAGGAGACCGCCGAGCAGTCGAGGAGCGCGCCCGGCACGGCCAGCCGCATCGGCAGGGTCGCGAGCTGGCCGACCAGGGCGCCGCCGTCGTAGGCGCCGACGCGTTCGGAGCGGCGGGGCTTCCACGCGTCGCGCTCGGGGTCGTCGGTCCTGACGTGGAAGACCGTGCCGGCCAGGTCGACCATGCGCTCGACGTCGAACTCCGGCACGTCCCTGATCTCGATCATGGGTCTACCGTATGCCGGGGCCGCAACGGGTTTTCTCAGCCCCGCACCAGTGTCGCCAGGCACTCCACGTGCTGGGTCATCGGGAAGGCGTCGAAGGCGCGCAGGCCCTCCAGGGTCCAGCCGCGCTCGCTGAAGTAGGCGAGGTCGCGGGCCAGCGTCGCCGGATCGCAGGACACGTAGGCGATCTTGCGGCCGGCCAGCCGGGTGATGTGCTCGACGACCTCGCGGCCCGCGCCGGTGCGCGGCGGGTCGAGGACGACCACGTCGGCGCGCCGGACGCGCTCGCCCCGGTGGTGGCCGCCGCCGCGCTTGTTCTGCGTGCGGGAATGGCTGGAGGCGCGGCCGAACTCCAGGTCGGCGACGACCTCCTCGACGGGACCGCGCTCGATCGACACGTTCGGCAGGTCGCGCAGGTTGAAGCGCGCGTCGCGGACGGCCTGCCCGTCGGACTCGACGCCGACGACGAGGCCGTCCGGGCCGATCCGGTCGGCGAGGACGCCGGCGAACAGGCCGACGCCGCAGTACAGGTCGAGGGCGATGTCGCCGGGCTTCGGTTCAAGGGCGTCCAGCACGGCGTCGGCGAGCAGCTGCGCCGCGCCCGGGTGGACCTGCCAGAAGCCGCTGCCGCTCACCTGGAACAGCCGCCCGGAGACCTCCTCGCGGACGTACGGCAGGGTGCCGCCCGGCTCCGGCTTGCCGCGCACGAGGCGGACCGGCACGTCCAGCCGCGGCACCTTGATCTTGCGGCGGTCGCGGCCGCGCAGCACGACCAGGCGGTCGCCGGTGGTGGCGGAGACGATGCCCTCGACGCCGGACGCGCCGGGCCAGCGCTTGCGCTCGATGCCCATCAGCTCGACGCCCGGGTGGGCGATCAGGCACTCGTCGATCGGCTCGATGTCGTGGGAGCGGTGCCGGCGCAGCCCGACGGTGCCGGACGCGACGGCGAACTGCACGCGGGTGCGCCAGCCCAGCCCGGGCGGCGGCGCGACCTCGGCGTCGACCGGATAGGGGACCTCCTCGACCGTCACCGTGCGGGTGATGCCGGCGAGGCGCTGGAGCTGCTCCTCCACCACGGCGGCCTTGAGCGCGCGCTGGGCGGGCAGGGAGGCGTGCTGCCAATCGCAGCCGCCGCAGCGGCCCGGCCCGGCGAACGGGCAGGGCGGCTGGACGCGGTCCGGGGACGCCTCGATGATCTCCACGGCGTCGGCGCGCAGGAAGTTCTTGGTCCGGTCGGTGACGCGGGCCCGCACCCGTTCGCCGGGCAGGGCGTGCCGGACGAAGACCACCCGGCCCTCGTGCCGGGCGACGCAGAATCCGCCGTTGGCGACGTTGCCGACCTCCAGTTCGAGGACGTCGGGTTCGAGTTCAGTCACGATCCGAAACACTACCGGCACCGGGGCGCGTCCCGGTCCGCGGCGGGCGCCGGGACGAGCCCGGCCCGGGCGGCTCGACCCGCCCCTTCAGCCGGTCCGAGGACTGCAGCTGCCACGCGACGCTGGTCACCATGACGCCCGGCTGGAACAGCAGCCGCCCCTTCAGCCGCAGCGCGCTCTGGTTGTGCAGCAGCTGCTCCCACCAGTGGCCGACGACGTACTCGGGGATGAACACGGTCACGACGTCGCGGGGGCTGCGCCGGCGGACGCTCTTGACGTAGGCGAGGACGGGCCGGGTGATCTCCCGGTACGGCGAGTCGAGGATCTTCAGCGGGACGGGGATGTCGAGGGCGTCCCACTCCTCCTGGAGCCGCCGGGACTCCTCGGCGTCCACCGCGACGGTCACCGCCTCCAGCGTGGAGGGGCGGGTGGCGCGGGCGTAGGCCAGCGCCCGCAGCGTCGGCTTGTGGATCTTCGAGACGAGCACGATGCCGTGGTTGCGGGCGGGCAGCGCGACGTCCTCGCCGGAGGGCACCAGCTCCTCGGCGACCCGGTCGTAGTGCCGCCGGATCGCCTTCATCAGCAGGAACAGCACCGGCATCGCGATGCACACGATGTAGGCGCCGAGCGCGAACTTGGTGATCAGCACGACGACGAGGACGATGCCGGTGAGGGTGGCGCCGAACGCGTTGATGCCACGGGAGGTCTTCATCCGGCGGCGCTGCGCGGGGTCCTGCTCGGCGGCGAGCAGCCGGTTCCAGTGCCGCACCATGCCGACCTGGCTGACGGTGAACGACACGAAGACGCCGACGGTGTAGAGCGGGATCAGCCGGCTGACGGACGCGTCGTAGGCGTAGATCAGCAGCCCCGCCATGGTGGCGAGGATGATGATGCCGTTGCTGTAGGCGAGCCGGTCGCCGCGGGTGTGCAGCTGGCGCGGCAGGTAGCGGTTCTGGGCGAGCACCGAGGCGAGCACCGGGAACCCGTTGAACGCGGTGTTGGCGGCGAGGAAAAGGATCAGCGCGGTCATCGCGGTGACGAGCGCGAAGCCGGGGGTGAAGTTGCTGAACACGGTGTGCGCGACCTGCGCGATCACCGGGTCGGCATGCTCGATCACCTGCCCGGTGGCCGGGTTGACGAGCACGCTGTCCTGGCCGAAGTCGGTGAACCGGACATCGGTGATGAACGCGAACGCCACCACCCCGCCGAACATCGTCATCGCGACGAGCCCGAGCGCGAGCAGCGTGCGGGCGGCGTTCTCGCCCTTGGGCTTGCGGAACGCCGGGACCCCGTTGCTGATCGCCTCGACCCCGGTCAGCGCGGCGCAGCCGGACGAGAACGCCCGCAGCAGCAGGAAGACCAGCGCGAACCCGGCGATGTCGGTCTCGTCGCCGCGGACCTCCAGGTGCGCGGTCTCCGCCTGCAGCTCGGCGCCCGCGACCAGCCGGATCAGGCCCCACGCCAGCATGCTGAACACCGCGAACATGAACAGGTAGGTGGGGATCGCGAACGCGACCCCGGCCTCCTTGATGCCGCGCAGGTTGCCGATGGTGAGCAGGACGACGATGCCGATCGCCACGGCGACCTCGTGCGGCTGCATGAACGTCAGCAGCGCGCCGAGGTTCTCCACGCCGGACGAGACCGACACCGCGACGGTGAGGGTGTAGTCGACGAGCAGCGCGCTGGCGACGAGGACGCCCCAGTTGTCGCCGAGGTTGGTGGTGGCGACCTCGAAGTCGCCGCCGCCGCTCTGGTAGGCCCGGACGTTCTGCCGGTAGGACGCGACCACGGTCAGCAGGATCACCACCACGGCCGCGGCCACCCAGGGGGTGTAGTGGTACATCACGAGGCCGCCCGCGCCGAGCGCGAGCAGGATCTCCTGCGGGGCGTAGGCCACCGAGGACAGCGCGTCGCTGGCGAAGACCGGCAGCGCGATCCGCTTCTTCAGCAGCTGCTCGTGCTGCTGGGAACTGCTCAGCGCGCGGCCCAGCAGAAGCCGCTTCGCGAGGTCCGGAACCCTTGACACGAAAGGAGAGCCTAGCCCCGTCCGATGACACCGTTTTCCCCACCCGGTCGGAGACCTGGTTGGGTAGTACTCGCCTGGGGGGATGTGTAGGTTTGCAGCCCGGCAGGGATCATTTTTCGGAAAACGGTCCTCGGGTGCGGCACGGCGTCGGCGGCGCAGCGACGAATGCCGTGCACCGGCGCGGGGGTACAGGGGGAGCGTCCCCCTGGACGGAAGAGGGAACGGCCGTGCATATCGTGATCATGGGATGCGGGCGGGTCGGCTCGACGCTCGCCCACATCCTGGAGGACAAGGGCCATTCGGTGGCCATCATCGACCAGAATCCGGAGGCGTTCCGCCGGCTGCGCAGCGGGTTCCGGGGCCGCCGCATCACCGGGTTCGGATTCGACCGCGATGTGATCGCCGAGGCGGGCATCGAGCGGGCGTCGGCGTTCGTGGCCGTCAGCAGCGGCGACAACTCCAACATCATCTCCGCCCGGGTGGCGCGCGAGACGTTCGGCGTCGACAACGTGGTGGCCCGGATCTACGACCCGCGCCGCGCGGAGGTCTACCAGCGCCTCGGCATCCCCACGGTCGCGACGGTCCGCTGGACGGCCGACCAGATCCTGCGCCGGCTGCTGCCGGAGGGCGCCGAGCCGCTGTGGCGCGACCCGACCGGCGCGGTCGTCCTCGCCGAGCTGGACTCCGGGCACCTGTGGGTCGGCGCGAAGGTCGGCGCGCTGGAGGAGCACGCCGGCACCCGGGTCGCGTTCCTGTCGCGGATGGGCGAGGCCCTCGTCCCCGACCGGGACACGGTGATCCAGGACGGCGACATCGTGCACATCATGGCGAGCGCCGACGATCTGGAGCGGGTGAACGCCGCCGTCGCGGCGCGGGACGGGGAGGACGCCTGATGCGGGTCGCGATCGCCGGGGCCGGCGCGGTGGGCCGCTCCATCGCCCAGGAGCTGCTGGAGAACGGGCACGAGGTGCTCCTGATCGACAAGAACCCCAAGGCCATCAAGGTGGAGATGGTGCCGCGCGCGGAGTGGCTGCTGGCCGACGCGTGCGAGATCTCCTCGCTGGACGACGCGGCGCTGGAGCGCTGCCAGGTCGTGGTGGCCTCGTCCGGCGACGACAAGGTCAACCTCGTGGTGTCGCTGCTGGCGAAGACCGAGTACGGGGTGCCGCGCGTGGTGGCGCGGATCAACCACCCGAACAACGAGTGGCTGTTCAACGAGTCGTGGGGCGTGGACGTGGCCGTGTCCACGCCGCGGCTGCTGTCGGCGCTGGTGGAGGAGGCGGTCAGCGTCGGCGACCTCGTCCGGCTGATGACGTTCCGGCAGGGCGAGGCGAACCTGGTCGAGCTGACGCTGCCGGACGACGCGCCGCTCGGCGGGCAGCGGGTCGGGTCGGTGGAGTGGCCGCGCGACACCGCGCTCGTGGCGATCCTGCGGGAGGGGCGGGTGCTGGTGCCGTCGGCCGACGACACCCTGGAGCCCGGCGACGAGCTGATGTTCGTGGCCAGCCAGGACGTGGAGGACGAGCTCGCCGAACTGCTCGGCGGGCGCTGAGCCCCCTCACCGAGACCCTCGCGAGAACCCGCCCGGCCGTTCCGGTCAGGCGGGTTCTTCGCGTTGGATCGGGGTGCGGCCCCGGGCGAGCAGCCACACCATCGCCGCCAGCGCGGCGACCTGCAGCGGCCAGCCCATCACGATCTTGGCGGTGCCGAGCAGCCCGCTCTGGTCGCCGTCGGCGAGGTAGATCGGGTACTGGACGGCGACGCGCGCCGCGCAGGGCAGCACCAGCAGCCAGGTGAGCCGGGAGCACAGCTTCACGATGCCGGGGTCGCGCCGCCAGGCGGTCGGGTCGCCGGTGACCGAGCCGATGATGAAGCCGACGACGGGCCAGCGCACCGCGATCGAGAAGATCATCGCGGCGGCGTAGCCGGCGTTGAGGACGATGCCGGGCAGGAAGGCGTCCTCGGCCTTGCCGGAGCGCAGCGCGAAGAACGCGGCGATCGCGATGCCGACGAGGCTGTTCAGCACGAACTGCGGGCTGGAGCGCTGCGCGATCCGGACGACCAGCAGCACCACCGCCGCGCCGATCCCGGCCGCGACGGCGAGCCTGATGTTCTCGGCCGCGACGTAGGTGCCGGTGAACGCGATCGTCGGGACGGCGGCCTCCAGCATGCCGCGCACGCCGCCGAGCGCCTTGGTGAGCTGGGCGCGCACGGCCGCCTCGACGGTGTCGTGCGCGGCGGTCTCCCGCCCGGCTGTCGTCTCGCTCACGCTGCCACTTCGCCCATCTGCCCTCCCGGCCGCCCGGGGACGGCCGTCACGAGCCGCCGCGCAGCTCGTATCGCGGATTGAACATGACCTTGCGCCCGTCCTGCACGCTGACCAAGCCCTCGGCGCGCAGCCGGCGGCCCGGGTCGATACCGGCGATCTTGCGGCGGCCGAGCCAGACCAGGCTGATCACGTCGGTGCCGTCGTAGAGCTCGGCCTCCAGCGCGGGCGCGCCGCCCCGCGGCCGCAAGGTCACGGTACGTAGCGTACCCGCCACGCAGTTGCGCGTGCGCGCGCCGCACTCGGTGATCGGCGTCGCGCCCTCGTCGCCGGTGGTCTTCTGCAGTTCCTCGGCCTCGAGCTCGGCCTTGCCGGCCGCCATCCGCCGCAGGAAGCGCCGCAGGCCGCCCCTGCCGCGCTCGTTCCCCCCGGGGTCCGCCTGGGGCGGCGTGCCGGCCGAAACCTCGTCCATACCTCGAAGCGTATGACATCCGCGGACGAATCGACCCCCGCCGGTGCCCCCGGACGCGCGTCGCACGCCCATCCGGGCCGGATGGGCGCGCGACGCGGGGCCGTCAGCGGAGGGCGGCCTCCACGGCCGGGACGCGGAACGTGCGGCGGGTCGCGGCGTGGGCCGTCGCGCCGGTCAGTACGGCGGCGAGGGCGGCGACCGCGAGGTAGATCCACACGTCGCCGTCGGGGACGGGCGAGTCGCGGCGGGCGAGGCCGAACGGGACGATCGTGAAGACCGCCGCGACCGACCCGAGGAGCAGGCCGGTGGCGGTCAGCACCACCGACTCCAGCGCCACCGCGCCGAGCAGCTGGCGCGGGGTGGCGCCGGCGAGCCGGGTCTGGCCGAACTCGCGGCGCCGGTGCGCGGTCGCCGCGACCAGCGTGTTGACCAGCATGATCGCGGTGAACAGCACCACCATGCCGATGACGACGAAGTTGAGCGTCTCGATGCTCTTCTGCTCCGACGTCTTGGCGAGCCCGGCGGCGTCCATGGCCGCGTTCTCGGTGGCCTGCAGGTACAGCGTGCCGACGGCCGTCCCGACGAACAGCACGACCGGCGTCACCGCGGACGCGAGCGCGCCCGTCCGGCGGCGCATCGTGTCCGCCGCGAGGCTCCCGGCCGCCCCGCCGAGCAGCCGCAGCGGCCCGGCGGCCAGGGCCGTCACCCGCCGCATGATCGCCGGGGCCAGCAGCGCCAGCCCGATCCCGGCGAAGATGTCGGCCTGCCCGGACGTCGCCATCGCGTCGCTGCCCTGGCCGTCCATCACCGTCACGGTGATGGACGCCTCGGTCACGGCGAGCAGCAGGAACACCGCCGCGAACACGATCCGCTTCCTGCTCAGCCGGGTGTCGTCGGTCGCGGCCGCGGCCATCGACTCCGCCACCCGGACGCGGACGGCGCGGCGCGCGGTGATCAGCGCGGCGGCGACCGCGGAGACCAGCGTGACGCCGATCCCCATCGACAGCGCGGCGGCGCCGAAGTGGTGGCCGACCCCCGCCGGCACCTGGCCGGTGTCGTGCAGCAGCCCGAGCAGCGCCCGGCCGGCCCCGATCGCGGGGACGACAGCGAGCAGCGCCGCAACCAGCGCCAGGCCCGCCGCCTCGCCGACGATCATCCGGGCGAGCTGCGCCGGGGTCGCGCCGACGCTCTTCAGCAGCGCGATCTCCGCCGCCCGCTGCCGGACCGACAGGGTCAGCGTCGAGGCGACCGCGAAGACCACCAGCAGCAGCCCCCAGCCGCCGACGACCGTCGCCATCGTGACGAGCGTCTCCCGGGTCTCCCCGGTCGCGCCGCTCGCCTCCGCCGTGTCGAGCATCGAGGCGAACGCCATGATCATGACGGCGCCGAGGAGCAGCGCGAGGAAGCTCGCCGTGAACGCGCTCGCGCGCTTGCGCAGTGACCGCAGTGCCAGTCCGAACATGTCAGGCCCCCGCCATCGCGCGCTGCCGCTCGACCTCGTCGGCCAGGTGCGTCATCCGCTCCGCGACCGACTCGGCCGTCGGCGCGGTCTGGTGGCCGACGATCCGCCCGTCCGCCAGGTACAGCACGGAGCCGGCGAACGACGCGGCGACCGGGTCGTGGGTGACCATCACCACCGTCTGCCCGGACTCCCGCACCGACTCACGGAGCAGCTCCAGCACGGAGCGCGCGCTGCGGGTGTCGAGCGCGCCCGTCGGCTCGTCGGCGAACACCACCCGCGGCCGGGTCACCAGCGCCCGCGCGATCGCCACCCGCTGCTGCTGGCCGCCCGACAGCTCCGCCGGCAGGTGGTCCAGCCGGTCGCCGAGCCCCACCCGCTCCAGGACGGCCCGCGCCCGCGCCTTGTCGACCCTGCTTCCCGCGAGCTTCAGCGGCAGCACCGCGTTCTGCATCACGTCCAGCGTCGGCAGCAGGTTGAACTGCTGGAAGATGAAGCCGATCCGCTGCCGCCGGAACTTGGTGAGCGCGGCCTCCCCGCCGTCGGTCAGCTCCGCGCCGTCCACGAAGACGCGGCCCTCGGTGGGACGGTCCAGGCCCGCCGCGCACTGCAGCAGCGTGCTCTTGCCCGACCCGGACGGGCCCATCACCGCGGTGAACGACCCGGCCGGCAGCGACAGCGACACGCGGTCCAGCGCCACCACCTGATTGCCCTCGGCGCCGTAGACCTTGCGCACGCCGTCGAGCCGGAGCGCCTCACCGGGCGCCTGGGCCGCCGCGGCGGTCCCGCCTCGTCCGAACATCGTTCCCTCACCTTCGCCCGGCGCCCCCTCGCGGGGCGCCTCGGCAACGAAATTACGGACGGCGGACGCGGCCGGGGATGGGTCCAGCACGCCGATCGGGGTAGGCAAAACCCCACCATCGCCGAGACGGCGGCATCGCCATCGGCACGTGCCGCCCGCTAGAGTCGCCTCCGGTGCGCCGGGAAGTCTGGTCGGCAGGTCCGTCAGCCGTACACCCGACCAGGAGGCTTTGTGCAGGCCACCGCCGCGATCGTCATCTTCGTCTGCGCCTACGTGCTGATCGCGTCGGAGAAGGTGCACCGGACGGCGGTGGCGCTCGGCGGCGCGGGCCTGATGCTGCTGCTGCACATCACCGACGCCCACGGCGCCTTCTTCTCCACCGAGTCCGGGATCGACTGGAACGTCATCTTCCTGCTGCTCGGGATGATGGTGATCGTCTCGGTGCTGCGGCGCACCGGCGTGTTCGAGTTCGTGGCGATCTGGGCCGCCAAGCGCGCGCGGGGGCGCCCCTACCGGCTGATGGTCATGCTGGTCGTGCTGACGGCGGCGGCGTCCGCGCTGCTGGACAACGTCACCACCGTCCTGCTGATCGCGCCCGTCACCTTCCTCGTCTGCGAGCGGCTCGCGCTGCGGCCCGAGCCGTACCTGATCGCCGAGGTCATGGCGTCCAACATCGGCGGCACCGCCACCCTCGTCGGCGACCCGCCCAACATCATCATCGCCAGCCGGGGCGGGCTGTCGTTCAACGACTTCCTCGTCCACCTGGCGCCGCTGGTGGTGGTGCTGGTCGTCGTGTTCTGCCTGCTGTGCCGGTGGCTGTTCCGCGCCGAGTTCCGCTACGACCCCGACCTCGCGGCCGAGGTCATGGCGCTGGAGGAGCGGGAGGCCATCACCGACCGGCGGCTGCTCGCGCAGGGGCTCACCGTCCTCGCGATCGTGATCGCCGCGTTCGTGCTGCACCCCGTGCTGCACTACGAGCCGTCCGTGGTGGCGCTGCTCGGCGCGGGCCTGCTCGTCGCCGCGACGAAGGTGACCACCGAGGAGGCGCTCAGCGAGGTCGAGTGGCCCACGCTGGTGTTCTTCGCCGGGCTGTTCGTGATGGTCGGCGGGCTCGTCGAGACCGGCGTCATCGGCGACGTCTCCAAGGCCGCCGCCGACGCCACCGACGGCCGGCTCGGCGTCGCGGCGATGCTGCTGCTGTGGGCGTCCGCGGTGCTGTCGGCGATCGTGGACAACATCCCCTACGTCGCCACGATGAGCCCGATCGTCGCCGACCTCGTCCAGCAGCACCCGGGCGGCGAGGGGAACGTCCTGTGGTGGGCGCTCGCCCTCGGCGCCGACCTCGGCGGCAACGCCACCGCCATCGGCGCCAGCGCCAACGTCGTCGTGCTGGGCATCGCCGCCCGCAACGGCACCCCGATCAGCTTCTGGCGCTTCACCCGCTACGGACTCGTCGTCACCCTCGTCACGGTCGCCCTCGCCACGCCGTACCTGTGGCTCCGCTACCTGTAGGCCCTACCTCGGCAGGTCGCGCCGGGACAGCTCCCGGTGCCCGGCGACGGTCCCGACCACCGCGAACACCGCGCAGACGAGCACGCCGGCCAGGGTCGTCAGGCCGGCCGCCGCCTCGTTGGAGCCGGTGGCGATCGCGGCCGCGCCGGCCGCGATGAGCGACGCCCCGGACGCGTGCATCCACGGCTGCGCCCGCCGGTGGACGATCCGCCACGACTCGTCGTCGGCCATGCTCCGCTTCGTCCGGATCCCGATCAGGCCGTTGCGCTGGATCCGGCCGGTCGCGCCGAGCCTGCCGACCACGGCGACGAGCACGCCCGACACGATGAGGATGATCCCGGTGACGGCCAACCTGCCGCCCCCCTCTCGTCAGTACGACCATGATGTCCGAGTACGACCATGATGCCCCCTGCGCCGGGCGGCCCGGTGATCGGCCAGGATGAGGGGATGGACGTGGTACCTGAGGACTGGGAGCGGGCCCTGGCGATCGTCGCC
The DNA here is from genome assembly GCF_043197915.1 of Actinomadura geliboluensis. Lineage (NCBI taxonomy): Bacteria > Bacillati > Actinomycetota > Actinomycetes > Streptosporangiales > Thermomonosporaceae > Actinomadura > Actinomadura geliboluensis. Next base: position 95,818 of record NZ_JBICUA010000013.1, read on the forward strand.
CACCCGGACGACCTGGAGTACGGGTGTTCGACGGCGATCGCCAAGTGGACCGCGCAGGGCAAGGCGGTGACGGAGGTGCTCGCCACCCGCGGCGAGGCCGGGATCGACTCGATGGACCCCGAGGAGGTCCGGCGCGTCCGCACCGCGGAGCAGATCGAGGCGGCGCGCCGGGTCGGCGTCGGCACCGTCGAGTTCCTCGACATGCCGGACGGCATGCTGGAGTACGGGCTGCCGCTGCGGCGCGCGCTCGCGAGCGCCATCCGCCGGCACCGGCCCGAGGTGGTGCTGTCGATCAACTTCCGGGAGGGCTTCCCCGGCGGCGGGTTCAACATGGCCGACCACCGGGTGCTCGGGCTCGCCGTCGCGGACGCCGTCCGCGACGCCGCCAACCGGTGGGTGTTCCGCGACCTCGGGCTGGAGCCGTGGCAGGGCGTCCGGTTCACGCTGTTCAGCGGGTCGCCGCAGCCCACGCACTACGTGGACGTCACCGGGCACCTGCGGGCGGGGATCGACTCGCTGCGCGCGCACGAGGTGTACTTCTCCAACCTCGGCGCCGACTTCGACGCGGCGGAGTTCCTCACCGGCATCGCCGAGCCGGCCGGGCGGGAGGCCGGCGTCGAGCACGCGATGGCGTTCGAGATGATCTGAGCCGGCGTCCGAGACGGTCCGGGCCCGTCCGGGCGCGGATCAGTGCCGGGCGTTGGGCCGCTTGCCCTTGTTGTGCTTGCCCCGCTTGCGGGCCCTGCGCTTGCGCGTCTTCTTCGACATGCCCCGATTGACCACCCGCGCGGGCCGCAAGGCAAGGGATCGGCCGGGGCCGGGGAAAGCGAAACCCGCCCGGCCGCACGTCCGAAAAGGCGTGCGGCACGGGCGGGCCGGAGTTCGCGGGCCGCGGCGGTGCCGCGGGTCAGCGCACCTCGGTGATCTCGGGGCCGCGCTCGAACGGGTCGAAGGTCTCCACGGCCTCCTCCTCGCCGTCCTGCCCGGCCTCGCTGAACTCCTTGGGGATCTGCAGCTCCAGCAGGTCGCGGGGCGGCATCGGCGCGTCGCCGCGGACGACGACGACACCGCGCAGCACGTCCTCCAGGACCTGCCACTGCTCCTCGTCCTCGATCGCGGCGCCCTGCACCACGGCCTGCAGGAACCAGCGGGGGCCGTCCACGCCGAGGAAGCGGATGATCTGCGGCGCCCAGCCCTGCTCGATGAACTCGGCCGGGATCTGCTCGCGGACCTCCTGCGGCATCTCCGCGAGGACCTCCTCGGTCAGCGCCGCCGGGACCATCGCCAGCAGTTCGGGGCCGAACGGGCCCTCGCCCTCCTGGATCTGGCCCTGGGCCTCCTCCTGGATGTCCTTGGCGGTCTCGCGCCGCACGTCGTCCCAGATGCCGCTGCGCTTCGGCGCCGCGAACACCTGGAGCTGCATGGCGCTCTCCTCGTACTGCACCAGCACGGCGACGGGCCGCCCGTCGAGGGGGTTGCCCTCCTCGTCCACCTGGGTGGCCTCGAAGTTCACCTGGAAGCCCAGCCCCGGCGCGACCGGGATCTGCAGGGAGCCGAAGTCAAGCCGCTGCAGCTCGGGGAAGGAGTCCTCGGAGTCCCACGGGCCGCCCTCGGCCGACTCCGCCTTGGCGGGAGCCTCCTCGGCGGTCTCCGCCGGCTCCGCGGTCGCCTCGGGCTCCTTCTCGGGCTCCTCGGCCTGCCGGCGACGTCCAAAAGCCACGACTCACGCTCCTTCTCGACTGTGCTCATTGTTCCCGAAAACGCGCGTGGCGCCGAATCCGCCCGTGGACCCGAATCCGCCGGTTCCGCGCGCCGCTCCGGGAAGGTCGGCGACCTCGTGGAACACCGCCCGCTCCACCCGCTGCACGACCATCTGCGCGATGCGGTCTCCGCGCCGCAGCGTCACCGCGGCGCGGGGGTCGGTGTTCAGCAGGGTCACCTTGATCTCACCCCGATAGCCGGCATCGACCGTACCGGGTGCGTTGACAATGGTCACCCCCAACCTAGCGCCCAATCCGGACCGGGGGTGAATGAAAGCGGCGTAGCCGTCCGGCAGCGCGATCGCGACGCCCGTCGGGACGACGGCGCGCTCCCCCGGCGCCAGCTCGACGTCCACGGCCGCGACCAGATCGGCGCCCGCGTCGCCCGGATGCGCGTAGGCCGGCAGGGGCAGCTCGGGATCCAGCCGCTTGATCAGCACATCGACCTTGCTCACGGGCTCCACCTCAACGCGTACCTGCCGGAGGACCACCCGACCCTACCGACGGCGCCGTGCCCGGACGCGGCCGAAACGCCGCCGTGGGACACCGCCGCCGCGCGGGTCCGGCAGTTGACCCTACCCGTTCCCGGACGTGACCACTTCCGGAAGGTTTATCCCCGAAGCGGCAGATCACGCGTAGCGTCACCCCTGTTACCCGCGGTGCTTCTGTGGGGCGTGCGTCCCGCAGGGAGGGGGCGGCATGGGCATGGCTGGACGCGAGGTCACCCACCGTTCGCTGGACGGCGTGCGGGTCCGGCTCGCCGGCGCCCACGACCTCGGGCGCCCGTGCACGTCGGTGGCGCGGATCGCCGACCGCGGCCGGCTCCACGAGATCTCCGGCGGCACCCGCGCGGACGCGCTCGGCTGGGCCGAGGACATCGGCGTCGAGCGCTTCGAGCAGGAGTTCCGGCTGCAGGGCGGGCGTCTGCGGGTCGGCCGGGCCGAGACCCGCGACCCCGACACCGGGCAGCGCGACCCCGTCCTCGCCGCCGTGTGGGAGGGCCGCCGCCACGCGGTGTTCACCCACCTCTACCACGGGCGCCCGGCGGACGCGGTGGCGTTCTTCGGCACCGTCCGGCTCACCGAGCACGAGGACGGGGTCGTCGCCGTGCCGCGCGGCCGCGCCCGGCGCGCCGAACCGGCCGAGATGGTCAAGGAGGTCCCGGGCCTCGGCCTGCTGGAGATCACGCCGCTGACGGCGGGCACCCGCCGCCGGCTGCCGCCCTGGCGGGGCGCCCGGGTCGCGGGCGGCGAGCTGTTCCAGGACACCGTCGAGGGCCAGGGGCCCTACTTCCTGCTGGCGCTGAGATCGCTGCTGGTGACCGTCCTGCCGGAGGAGGACCGGGTGCGCGAGGTCCCCCGGCGGCTCGCCGGGCTGGCGGTCGAGGCGGTCCGGTGACCGGCCCGCTCGCCGGGGTCGCGGTCTCGCTGGTGCTCCTGGCGTCGGCGTCCGGCCAGGCCGCCCGTCCCCGCGCGCTCGCCGCCGCGCTGCGCGCGCACCGGGTGCTCCCGCGCGCCGCCGCGGCGCCGGTCGCGGCCCTGGTGATCGCCGCCGAGGCGCTGACCGGCGCGGCGGGCGCGGTGGCGCTGCTGCTCTGGCTGGACGGTCCGCTGCGGGCGTCCTGCGGAGCGGCGGCCGTCCTGCTGGCCCTGTACGCGCTCTACGCGGCGCACGTGTCCCGTACCCGCCGGGGCGTGCCGTGCGGGTGCGCGGGCGACGGCACGCCGATGACCGGCTGGGTCGCCGGCCGCGCCGCCGCGCTCTCCCTGCTCGCCCTCACCGGCGCGCTGCTCGGCCTCCCGGCCGCGCTCACCGCCTACGAGGTGTCCATCACGGTCGCGGCGGGGTCCGCGTTCGCGGTGCTCCTGTGGACGCTGCCCCGCGCCATGCTCACGGAGAGGAGGACGGCCGGATGAGCTTCCAGAACAGCGCGCTGCTGCTGTCGTGGGTCGCGATCCTGCTGCTCGCCCTGGTCGTCGCCGGTCTCGTCCGGCAGGTCCACGCCCTCGGCCAGGGCGCGCCCTCGGCCGGTCTCGGCCCGGCGCCGGGAACAGCCGCGCCCGCCTTCGACCGGCTCGGGCCGGGCCTGCTGCTCTTCCTGGACCGCGACTGCGGCGTCTGCACCGACGTGCTGGCCGCCGCGGGCGCGCTCGACCGGCCGCTGCACGCGATCTTCGCGGGCCCGCCGCCCGACCCCGGGCCGCCGCCGGGCGCGACCGTCCTCACCGGCGAGCAGGACGGCCTGTTCGCCGACTACCGCGTGCCCGCCACCCCGTTCGCCGTGCTCGTCGGCGCGGACGGCCGGGTGCGGGCCGCCGAGCCGGTGGGCTCGCCCGAGGCCCTCCGCGAGCTGGCCCTGGAGGCGGCGCGATGATCGAGCTCGAAGACGTCCCGCCGCTGCGGGGGCCGCGCCCCGCGGGGGTCGAGCGCGTCCGGCGGCGGCCCGTCCCCCGCGACGAGCCGAAGTTCCGGCCCGCCCGGCGCAGCCTGCTGACCGGCCTCGCCGCCGCGGGCGCCACCGCCGGACTGAAGGCGCTCGGCGTCTTCCCGCCCGCCCGGGAGGCGCTGTCCTCCGGCTTCCAGCTGGTCGGCTACTACGACATCTACCCGCGCTGCCCGTCGTACGCGGCGAACCACAACTGCTCCCCCGGCTGCGGGCCGAGCTACGTGTGCAGCTGGTGCTGCCGGACGAGCGGCAAGTACAAGGGCTTCCACAAGTCGGGCGTCTCCGACCCCGGCCGGTACAAGCTGCGCCCCAACCAGTGCTACGGCGGCGGCTACGACGGCTGGCTCTGGGCCTACTCCAAGAGCTGCGGCAGCTGCAAGAAGGGCGTCACCTGGCGCTGCCACGACGGCTGGAAGAAGTCGAAGAAGGGCAACTGGTACAAGACCATCTGCCGGAAAGCGACGGCGTGCAAGAACTGACCGCCGGGCGGCTGCGGCGGGGCCTGACCGACCCGCTCCTCCCCGTCGCCGCCCTGGCCCTCCTCGCGGTCTCCGCCGCCGCGCTGGACGCCGCCGTGCTGTGCTGGTCGTCGATCGGCGCCCTCGCCGGGTTCTCGCTGTCGGGCAGCGTCTGAACGCGCAACAGCGAATCGGTGCTGTTCTCGCCAGGTTGGCGGGCCCCGGTGCGGCAGGGCGAGGTCCTGGCCGTCTTCACCCTCGGGCTGCTGCTCGGGGGCACCCTCAGCGCCGCGGTGATCTACCTGCTGACCGGGCTCGCCGCGCCGCTCCCGGCCCCTGTGCGGACGTCCGTGATCCTCGCCGCGGCCGCCCTCGGCGCCGCCCGCGAGTTCGGCCTGGTCCGCTTCCCGCTCCCGCAGAACGCCCGCCAGATCCCGCCGGACGTCCTCCAGACCCGCCTGCGTCGGGGCACCCTCCAGTTCGGCTTCGAGCTGGGCACCGGCGTCCGCACCTACGTCCCGGCAACGTCCCCCTATGTCCTGGCCCTGGCCCTGTTGCTGGCCGGCCTCTCCCTCCCCCTGACCCTCCTCACCGGTGCGGCCTTCGGCCTGGGCCGCGCCCTGAGCGCCACCCTCACCTACCTGGCCCAGGACGACCACCGCGACACCGCGATAGCCACCCGAATGCCCCTAACGAAGACCACCACGGCTGGGGTGTTCGTATCCGCTCTCACGCTTCTCCTCCTCTGAGGCTCTGCCACCCGGCCGCAGCCGAGGCGGTGGAAACAACCGATTGGTGAGAGACTGAGGCGTACGTCCGTACGGGAAGGTCTGCGCATGCTCTGGTCGCTGGTGGTGTTCCTCGCGTTGCGGGGGTTCGCCGTGGCCGAGTGGGCGGGGACGGCGCCGGGCCAGTCGGTGCTGGTGGCGCTGGGCTCGTTGACCGTCGCGGGGCTGCTGGTGCTGGCGGCCGTGCGGTTCCGCGCGGCGCGGCGGGGGCAGCGGGCGGTGCTGGCGCGGGTGCGCACGACCCTGCGCGAGCGGACGCTGCGCACGGCCTTCCTGCCGCAGCGCGACCCCGACGCGGCGGGACGCCCGCGTCCGAGAGCGCCCGGAACGGGGATCGCGGCCGCCTGAGCGCGGCCGGAACGCCTCTGATCCCCTCTCGTTCCGGAAGGTCCTCTCATGTTCGATGTTCCCGTCTCGATCGCCCATGCCCTCGTCTCCGGGCTGGCGGACGGCCTGGAGCCGTCCGCCGGCGGGTCCGCCACGGCGCTGGCGATCGTGCTGTTCACCCTGGCCGTGCGCCTGCTCCTCGTCCCGCTCGCCGTGGCGGCGGCCAAGGGCGAGCGCACGCGGGCGCGGCTGATGCCCAAAGTCCAGGCGCTGCGGAAGAAGCACGCGAAGAACCCCGACCGCCTGCGGCGCGAGATGGCGGCGCTGTACGAGGCGGAGGGCGCGTCGCCCGTCGCCGGGTGCCTGCCGATGTTCGCGCAGATCCCGTTCTTCATGGTCATGTACCGGCTGTTCATGTCGGCGACCGTGGCGGGGCACCAGAACGCGCTGCTGGCGCACACGCTTCTCTCCGCGCCGCTGGGGCAGAACTGGATCGGGGTCCTCGGCGGCGGGCTGCTGTCGCCGCCCTCCCTGGTGTTCGTCGGGCTGTTCGTCCTGCTGGGCGCGGTCGCGGTGTGGTCGTCGCGGCGGGTGACCGCCGAGGGGCCGATGGGCGCGGTCGCGCGGGTGCTGCCGTTCGGGACGGTGGTCTTCGCGGCGTTCGTGCCGCTCGCGGCGGGGCTGTACCTGCTGGTGTCCGGGGCGTGGACCGCGGTGGAGCGCGCCGTCCTGCAGCGGAAGGTCGTCGCGGTCGCCTGAGAGGGCCTTGACGGGGTGCCGACGGCTCGGTTCGATTGAACCGAATCAGATTCTGGACGATGTGCGAGGACGGTGCGCAGTGACGACGACGGTGCCGGACCCCGGCCGGCTGAGCGTTGCCGACCTGCCCTTCTGGGCGCTGCCCCCGGAGCGGCGGATGGCCGAGTTCGCGGCGCTGCGGCAGCGCGAGCATCCGGCGTTCTTCCAGGAGCTGAAGCTGCCGTTCGTCAAGCGGGGTCCCGGCTTCTACGCGCTGACCAGGCACGCCGACGTCGTGGAGGCCAGCCGGTCGCCGCAGATCTTCAGCAGCGAGCCGTGCTCCAACAGCATCGCCGACCTGCCCGGCTACCTCGCCCGCTACTTCGGGTCGATGATCAACATGGACGACCCGCGGCACGCCAAGATCCGCAAGATCGTGTCGCGGGCGTTCACCCCCCGGGTGCTGGAGAAGATGGAGGCCGACCTGCAGTCCGCCGCGACGCGGATCGTGGACGACATGGTCGCCAAGGGCTCGGCCGACTTCGTCACCGACGTCGCGGCCCGGCTCCCGCTCCAGGTCATCTGCGACATGATGGGCATCCCCCAGCACGTCCGGCCGATGGTGTACGAGCGGACGAACATCATCCTCGGCCTCGGCGACCCCGAGTACAGCGGCGGCAAGGACTACAGCCGCGACGGCATCACCCGGCTCGGCGCGCTGTACGGGCTGCTCAAGGTGCTGACGGCCGGGTTCGAGCTGAACCACCTGGCGATGAAGCTGGCCCGGCTGCGGCGCCGCCGGCCCGGCGACGACCTGGTGTCCGCGCTGATCGCGGCCGAGGTGGACGGGGAGCGCCTCACCGACCAGGAGATCGGCTCGTTCTTCATCCTGCTCGTGGTGGCCGGGAACGAGACGACGCGGAACGCGATGTCGCACGGCCTCAAGCTGTTCACCGACAACCCGGAGCAGCGCGCGCTGCTGCTGGAGGACTTCGACGCGCGGATGCCGGGCGCGGTCGAGGAGATCGTCCGGATGGCGACGCCGGTGATCCAGTTCCGCCGGACGCTGACCCGCGACCACGTGATGAACGGCCACCAGTACCGCGCGGGCGACAAGGTCCTGCTCTTCTACAACTCGGCCAACCGCGACGAGACCGTGTTCGCGGACCCGGACGTCTTCGACATCACCCGCTCCCCCAACCCGCACGTCGGGTTCGGCGGCCCCGGCCCGCACTTCTGCCTCGGCGCGAACCTCGCCCGCCGCGAGATCACGGTGATGTTCCGCGAGCTGTTCACGCGCGTCCCGGACATCCGCGCCACCGGCGAGCCGGACCGGCTGTTCTCCAGCTTCATCAACGGGATCAAGCACCTGCCCTGCACGTTCTGACGCGGCCCACTCCGCGGGCACCGCGGAGTGGGCCGCGCCGCGGCGCGGAACCGCCTAGGTCGCGGGGGCGAGTTCGACGTCGACGGTCAGCTCGGCGGGGGCGTCCTCCAGCGTCAGGTCGGCGATCCGCCCCGCCGCGGCGAGGTCCGGCCGGGCGATGTGCGCCACCTCCGAGCCCCGGACGACCGCGCGGGACACGTCGGCGCGCATCGACGCCTTCGCCTCCGACTTGGCCTTGCGGACCTGGCGGAGCGCCTCGCCCGTCGCGGCGAGGACGGCCGGGTCGCCGCCCGCCGGCAGCTCGGCGGCCGCCGGCCAGGACGCCGCGTGCACCGACCCGCGCCGCCACCACGACCAGACCTCCTCGGTCACGAACGGCAGGACGGGCGCGAACAGCCGCAGCAGCACCGACAGCGCCGTGCGCAGCGCCGCCCGCGCCGACTGCGCCTCCGGGCCGTCCCCGTACGCGCGGGCCTTCACCAGCTCCAGGTAGTCGTCGCAGAACTCCCAGAAGAACCGCTCGGTGCGCTCCAGCGCCCGCGTGTAGTCGTAGCCCTCGAACGACTCCGTCGCGTCCCGGACGACGCCGGACAGCGCCGCCAGCATCGCCCGGTCGAGCGGCTCGGTGACGGGCGCGCCCTCCTCGGCCTCGCCGAGCCCGAGCACGAACTTGGACGCGTTGAGGATCTTGATGGCGAGGCGCCGGCCGACCTTGATCTGGCCGGTGTCGAACGCGGTGTCGGTGCCGGGCCGCCCGCTCGCCGCCCAGTAGCGGACGGCGTCGGACCCGTACTCGCGCAGCAGGTCGATCGGCGTGACGACGTTGCCCTTGGACTTCGACATCTTCTTGCGGTCGGGGTCGAGGATCCACCCCGACAGCGCGGTGCCCGTCCACGGCAGCGAGCCGTGCTCCAGGTGCGCGCGGACGACCGTGGAGAACAGCCACGTCCGGATGATGTCGTGCGCCTGCGGCCGCAGGTCGTAGGGGAAGACCCGGCCGAACAGGTCGGCGTCGCGCTCCCAGCCGCCCGCGATCTGCGGGGTCAGCGACGACGTCGCCCAGGTGTCCATGACGTCGGGGTCGCCGATGAAGCCGCCCGGCTCGCCGCGCTGCCCGGCGGTGTAGCCCGGCGGTACGTCCGAGGACGGGTCGACGGGCAGCGCGTCCTCGGACGGGACGATCGGCGCGTCGTAGCGGGGCTCGCCGGAGGCGTCCAGCGGGTACCAGACGGGGATCGGCACGCCGAAGAACCGCTGCCGGGAGATCAGCCAGTCGCCGTTCAGCCCCTCGACCCAGTTCTCGTACCGGGCCCGCATGTAGCCGGGGTGCCACGCCAGCTCGCGCCCGCGCGCCAGCAGCTCCGCCCGGACGCCCTCGTCGCGGCCGCCGTTGCGGATGTACCACTGCCGGGTGGTGACGATCTCCAGGGGCTTGCTGCCCTTCTCGTAGAACTTCACCGGGCGGCTGATCTTGCGGGGCTCGCCGTCGAGGTCGCCGGACTCGCGGAGCATCTCGGCGACGCGCTCCTTGGCGGAGAACACCGTCTTGCCGGCCAGCTCCGCGTACGGCTCCGCGGCGACGCCGGCGGGCGGGTCGGCGGCGAGGCGGCCGTCCCAGTCGACGATCGCGCGGGTCGGCAGGTCGAGCTCGCGCCACCAGGTGACGTCGGTGACGTCGCCGAACGTGCAGATCATCGCGATGCCGGAGCCCTTGTCGGGCTCGGCGAGGCGGTGCGCGAGGACCGGGACCTCGACGCCGAACAGCGGCGTGCGGACGGTCGTGCCGAACAGCTCCTGGTAGCGCTCGTCGTCGGGGTGGGCGACCAGCGCGACGCACGCGGGCAGCAGCTCCGGCCGGGTCGTCTCGATGTAGACCGGGCGCTCCTCGCCGTGGAACCGGATCCGGTAGAACGCGCCGGGGTGCTCGCGGTCCTCCAGTTCGGCCTGGGCGACGGCCGTGCGGAACGTCACGTCCCACAGCGTCGGCGCCTCGGAGACGTACGCCTCGCCGCGCGCCAGGTTGCGCAGGAACGCGCGCTGCGACGCCGTTCGGGACACGTCGCCGATGGTGGTGTACAGGTGGTTCCAGTCGACCGACAGGCCGACCTGGCGCCACATCTCCTCGAACGCCTTCTCGTCGACCTCGGTGAGCCGTTCGCACAGCTCGATGAAGTTGCGCCGCGAGACCGGCAGTTGGCGCTTGGGGTCGGGCTTGGCCGGCGGCTCGAAATCGGGATCGTAGGGCAGTGACGGATCGCACCGGACCCCGAAATGGTTCTGCACCCGGCGCTCGGTCGGCAGGCCGTTATCGTCCCAGCCCATCGGGTAGAAGACCGCCCGACCGCGCATGCGGTGGAACCGCGCGACGGTGTCGGTGTGGGTGTAGGAGAAGACGTGGCCGACGTGGAGGGAACCGCTCACGGTGGGCGGCGGGGTGTCGATCGAGTAGACCTCGCCGCGCGGCCGGGTGCGGTCGAAGCGGTAGACGCCCTCGTCCTCCCAGACGCGTACCCATTTGTCCTCAAGGCCGTCCAGGGAGGGCTTCGGCGGGACGTGCGAGGTACGCGGCTGCTCTGTCATGAGCCAATGGTATTGACATCGGCGGGAGCCGCATGCCGATTGGCGGCCGCCGGCGGACGGCCGACGCGGCGATCACCTCCACCGCCCGGGGCGGACCGTTCCGGTAGCGTCGGAGACGACAGACGAGTGGAGGACGAGTATGGCGGATAAGGGCGATATCGGGTGGCGGGTGATGGCCGGCGCCGCGGCGTTCGCGGGCGGGTTCGTCGCGAAGAAGACCATCACGATGATCTGGAAGAAGAGCACCGGCAAGGAGCCCCCGACCAACCCCGAGTCCCCGGAGGTCGATCTGCTGGAGGCGGTCGGCTGGGCCGTGGTGATGGGCGTCGGCATGGAGCTGGCCCGCCTGCTCGCGACCCGCGCCGTGGCGCACCAGTACGCCAAGGGCACCGGCGAGCTGCCGTCCCATCTGAAGGTCGATGCCTGACCCGTGGCGTTCCAGGGGGGCGACCCCCTGGAACGTCCGCCGGACGGGGCGTCCCCGCCGGCGCGTACGCGGTCAGCTCAGCGGTTTGCGGTGGGGTCCGGGGAGCGGGGGCGTGATCCCGGCGACGTCGCGCAGGTCGTTGCGGACCTTCAGCGCCAGGGCCCTCGTCGCGGACCGGTTGAGGGCCGCGCCCGCGGCGGCGCCGGTGAGGAGCGGGCCCATGGTGCTCATACTGCGGCCGAAGGTGCGCAGCATCCGCTTGCGCAGGGCCGACTTGGCGGCGGTGCCGAGGGCGCTGGTGAGCGACCCGGCCTCCAGGGGGTTGACGCCGCGCTGCCGGGCCCAGGACGTGACGAACGCCGCGCCGCGGGCGGTGCCGGTGCCCTGGACGCGCACGCCGTACACCTCGTGCAGTTCGGCGATCATCTTGACCTCGATGGCCGCGACGACGAGCGTCTCGGCGGCGAGCTGGGCGGGCGCCGTCAGCAGCAGCGGCGGGGCGGCGAACTGCACCGCTGCCAGCGCCCCGCCGGCCGCGCCGACGGCGGTCGTGCCGTTGCTCGCCACCTTGACGAGCCGGTCGGCGAGCTCCTCCCCCATCAGCCCGTGGTGGTGGGCCTGCAGCGTCTCCAGGTCGCGGATGGTGATGTGCGGCGCGGCCTCGACGAGCAGGTCGCCGAGCCACCTGCCGCGCCCGATCCCCGCGGCCCCCACCTTGCGGGCGCTCCGGCCGAGCAGTGCGGCCAGCCGCCCGAGCAGGCGGCCGCGGGTCTCGCGGTCCATGTCCTCGTCGGCGGTGAGCCGTCCGATCAGCTCACCGAGTTCCGTGGAGCCGCCGCCGTGCGCCGGCTCCACATCGTCATGACGCTTCTCGATCTCTCCCGTCACCCGGCGGCCACTCCCGGTCAGGCGGCGCACTCGCGGCAGATCGGCTGGCCGTTCTTCTCGGTGGCCAGCTGGCTGCGGTGGTGCACCAGGAAGCAGCGCGTGCAGGTGAACTCGTCCGCCTGCCGCGGAACCACCCGGAAGGTGAGCTCCTCGTTGGACAGGTCGGCCCCGGGAAGCTCGGCGACCTCACCGGCGTCCAGGTCCTCGTCGATGATGCTGGCGGCCTTGTCGGCCCGCCGGGCCTGGAGCTCCTGGAGGCTGTCCTCGCTGAGATCGTCGTCGGTCTTGCGTGGGCTGTCGTAGTCGGTCGCCATCTTCTATCTCCATCCCCCTCAGTGCTTTATGCGCCCCGTCGCGCGGATCTAACGCTCAAGGGGCCGTTCTTGTGCCCGATCCGGGCGGGAAATTCTGTCACGGTTGGTGACCTGCGACACACAAGGCGCGACCGTTCCCACGAGTGACACCAGTCACCCGGATCTTTCCTCGTACTGTGTCTTCCGTCACATAACCGGCGGATGCCGACGTCCCGCTGCCGGGGCCGGGGCACCTGCCGGAGTACCCGCGGCGGCCGGGATCATATCGGTCCCGGCGGCATTGCGCGCGCCGACCGGCCCGCGCGGCGGCACGGCGTCCGCGCGCGGCGGGCACGGCGGCGGCACGGCGCCGCCGCGGGCTCCCGGACGCACCCCGCGGCGCGCACCCGTCCCCGGCCTGGGAGGCGCGGCGGGACGGCCCGGCGGGCGCGGCCTGACCCGGCCGCCGGAAGACCGAACCAGACTGATCGGTGAAACGTCTGAACTAACGCGATATCGTGCCCGCCTGAGGTTGGGGGCGGGCCCCCTGCGGAGGTTTCACCCCGGTGCCGCGGTTCGGACGCCGGAACGGGGCCCGCGGTGGGTCCGGCGCACAATGTCGCGGACATCACTGCGGGTCAATGGAGGGTCAGATGCCGGATGCCGCTCCGCTGGAGCCGGGCGATCCTAGGGCACTCGGACAGTACGAGGTCATCGGACGGCTGGGCGCCGGGGGCCAGGGCGCCGTCTTCCTGGGCAAGGCGCCCGGAGGAGAGTACGTCGCGGTCAAGCTGCTGCACGCGCAGATGGCCAACGATCCGGCCGCGCGTGCCCGGTTCACCCGCGAGGTGAGTGCGGCGCAGAAGGTCGAGCCCTTCTGCACGGCCCGCGTGCTGGAGGCCGACGTCCAGGGCGACCAGCCCTACGTCGTCAGCGAGTTCATCGACGGGCCGTCCCTGCACGACGTGGTCGCGCACGACGGGCCGCGCAGCGCCGCCGAGCTGGAACGGCTCGCGATCGGCACGGCCACCGCGCTCGCGGCGATCCACGAGGCCGGGATCGTGCACCGCGACTTCAAGCCGAACAACGTCATGCTGGCGTCCGACGGCCCCCGCGTCGTCGACTTCGGCATCGCCCGGACGGTCAACTCGCAGGAGAGCGCCGTCACCGCGACCGGCATGGTCGTCGGCACGCCCGGTTACCTGGCGCCCGAGCAGCTGACCGGCGCGCCGCTCACCCCGGCGGTCGACATCTTCGCCTGGGGCGCGACCATGGTGTTCGCCGCCACCGGGCAGTCGCCGTTCGAGGCGGACACGCTGCCGGTCATCATCAACCGGATCCTCAACGAGGAGCCGGACCTGTCGGCGCTGCCGCCGGGCCCGCTGCGGGACCTGATCGGCCGCTGCCTGTCCAAGGACGCGGGCCTGCGCCCGCCCGCCCCGCAGCTGCTGCTGAACCTGCTCGGCGCCGTCGGCGCCGCGCCGGCGGGGCAGGGCGCCGCGCAGGAGGACCTGCTCAACCAGGGCACCCGGATCGCCTCGCAGCTGCCGCCGCCGCCCCCGGTGCCGCCGGCGCCGCAGCACCGGCCGCAGCCGCAGATCACCCCGCCGCCGATGCCGATGCACCAGGGCGCGATGGCGGGCCCGAACACGCCCCCGCCGCAGCCGATCACGCCGCCGCCGATGCCGATGTACCAGGGCGCGCCGCCGCAGCCCCCGCGGCCGCAGATGCAGATGCAGCCGCCGATGCCGCCGGGGCCGGGCTACGGGCCGCCGCCGAAGCAGTCGTCCTCGGCCGGGCCGATCATCGCGATCGGCTGCGGCGCGCTGGCGCTGATCGTGATCCTGGTGGTCGTGGTGCTGGCGATCATCGGCGCCAACAGCGACGACGAGCCGGACCCGTTCCCGACGACGTACCCGACGAGCACCTACACGCCGCCGGACGACGACACCCCGACGCCGCGCGCGACGGGCGGGCTCGTGGGCAACTTCACCGGCGACGGGAACCAGCCCGGCGCCGGCGCCGGGCACACCGAGTTCGAGGTCAAGTTCTCGCTGATCTACACGACCGGCGTCGCGACCTACACCTACCCGTCCGGCGCCCAGGACAAGTGCTACACGCGCCTGTCCCTGCTGTCCGACGACGACGGCAAGGTCATGTACCGGGAGACCCCGATGGCGGGGATGGACGAGAAGGAGTGCGCCCCCGGGTACGTCACCTTCATCCCGTCCTCCAGCGGCACCACGATGCGGTGGGAGTGGCGGCAGAGCCGCTACGCCTCCAGCCCCAGCGCGTACGGGACCGTCTCGAAGTGACCGGGTCGGAGTGACCCGCTGAAGTGAGCGCGCGCCCTGGCCGGCCCCCCGAGGGCCGGCCAGGGCGCTCTCTTGTCAGCCCGGTGGGAGGCGGACGGTGACGATCAGCCCGCCGCCGGGGCGGGGCGCCGCGTAGACGGCGCCGCGGTGCGCGAGCACCACGGACCGGACGATCGACAGGCCGAGGCCCGCGCCCTTGGACGACTCGACGCGGTCGGCGTTCAGCCGCCGGAACGGCTCGAAGAGCCGCTCCACCTCGTAGGCGGGCACCACGGGCCCGGTGTTCTCCACCTGGACGGTGGCGTAGCCGTCGAGCATGCCGGTGCGGATCCACAGCTCGCCGCCCTCGGCCTCGTTGTGCTTGATCGCGTTCTCGACGAGGTTCGACACCAGGTGCTCCAGCAGCACCGGGTCGCCGAGCGCCGTGCCCTGCGTCAGCTCCGGGTGGACGGCCACGTCGTTGTCGTGCTCGCGGCGGTTCGACTGCTCCAGCACGGCCGCCGCGACCTCGGCCATGTCGACCGGGGTCCGCGCGGTCAGCTCCCGCTCGCTGCGGGCGAGCAGCAGCAGCCCCTCGATGAGCCGCTCGTGCCGGGCGTTGGTGGCCAGCAGCGTGCGGCCGACGGTGCGCAGGTCCTCCGACGCCTCGGGGTCGCCGAGCGCCACCTCCAGCAGCGTCCGGTTGATCGCGAGCGGGGTGCGCAGCTCGTGCGAGGCGTTCGCGACGAACCGGCGCTGGGAGTCGAACGCCTGGCCGAGCCGCTCCAGCATCGCGTCGAAGGTGTCGGCCAGCTCCTTGATCTCGTCTTCCGGGCCCTCCAGCGCGATGCGCTCGTGCAGCGTGCTCTCCGACAGCCGGCGCGCGGTCGTGGTGACCCGCTGCAGCGGGCTGAGCGCCCGGTCGGCGACGAACCAGCCGAGCACCAGCGTGATCACGCCGACCCCGCCGAGCGCGAGCAGCGACCGGCCGACGAGCTGCTTCATCGTCTGCTCGACGAACTGGCGCTGCAGCTCGGCGGCCGCGGCGTCGGTGAGGCCGTAGCCGATCACCTTGACGTTGCTGAGGATGTTCGCCATCAGGAACGACATGACGAACAGCAGCAGCGCGCCGGCCATGAAGAACAGCAGCCCGTACAGCAGGGTGAGGCGCAGCCGCACGCTCATCCGGTTCGGCAGCGCGGTCACCGGGCTGCCGTCGGCGCGCCACATGCCCTTCGCGGCCGGGGGCGGCGGCGGGAACTGCTGCGGGCCGGGGCGCCGCCACCGGCCGCCGCGCCGCCCGCCCTCGCCGCCGGGGGCGCCGCCCTGCCCGCCGGGCTGCCCGCCGCCGGGGACGGCCGTCGGCTGGGTGGCCTGCGCGCCGGTGTCCCGCGCGGCGTTCGGACGCGTGTCGCCGGACCCGGAGTGCGCCGCGGTCGCTCCGGATTCGGACGGGCCGGGCCGGGGTGCGGTCACAGCCGGTACCCCACGCCGGGCACGGTCTCGATCACCGGGGGGTCGCCGAGCTTCTTGCGCAGCGTCATCATCGTGACCCGGACGACGTTGGTGAACGGGTCGATGTGCTCGTCCCACGCCTTCTCCAGCAGCTGCTCGGAGCTGACGACGGCGCCGTCCGCGCTGAGCAGCACCTCCAGGACCGCGAACTCCTTGCGGGTCAGCTCGACCGGGCGGCCGTCGCGGGAGACCTCGCGGCGGGCCGGGTCGAGGGTGATCCCGGCGCGCTCCAGGACGGGCGGCAGCGGCGCCGCGGCGCGCCGCCCGAGCGCCCGCACCCGGGCGATCAGCTCGGCGAACGCGAACGGCTTGGCGAGGTAGTCGTCGGCGCCGATGGACAGGCCCTCGACCCGGTCGTCCAGCTCGCCCGCCGCGGTCAGCATGATGATCCGCGCCGGGTAGCGCTGCGCGACGAGCTGCTTGCAGACGTCGTCGCCGTGGACCTTGGGCAGGTCGCGGTCGAGCACGATCACGTCGTACTCGTTGACGCCGGCCCGCTCCAGCGCGCCCGCGCCGTCGTAGGCCACGTCCACGGCCAGCGTCTGCCTGCGCAGGCCGGTGGCGATCGCGTCGGCGAGCACCCGCTCGTCCTCGACGACTAGAACACGCACAGGTCCCCCTCCTGGCCGGGCGCGGGCCCGGCCTCCGGCTCCCAGGTATGCCACGGGCGCCGTAAGACGCTCGTAAACAGGCGTTCAACTCGGCGTACGCCGGGCGGTGGCCGCGCGGACGCAAGACTCCGCGAAAATTGCATCCGCGAACAGGTTTGCTTTCAGCTTAGGTCTGGGTAGGGCATGGAAACGATCCGGGAGGAGGCCCATGGGCGAGTTGTCACGCATGATCCAGCAGCGGCTCGACGACGCGTACGCGTCGCTGCGCACCGCCCACGCAGAGGGCGACACCTACCTGGCGGACATCCGTCAGGAGGAGATCAGCGAACTGCGCCGGATCGCAGCGAACAACGACATCGGCGTCGAGGCACCCCGCTGCGATTGACCCGCCGCACCACTCCGCGCGGCGCGACCCCGTAGTCGAGAAGCCCGGGATCCGGCCGTCCCGGGCTTCTCGCCGTTCGCGCGCCCTCTCCCCGGCCCCTCTCCGCGCCCCGTCTCCGCGACCCGTCTCCCCGGCGCTCAGTCGCGCGTGGGGCCGAGCGGCTTCAGGAGGGCGTGCAGGGCCTCGAACGTGCCCGGCCCGGCCGCCATGGTCAGCTCCGGGCCCGCGGGCGCCCCGTCCAGCCCCTCGACGCGCCCGCCCGCCTCCTGGACGATCAGCGCCCCGGCGGCGATGTCCCACGCCTGGACGCCGCGCTCGTAGTAGGCGTCGACCCGGCCCGCCGCGAGCGAGCACAGGTCGACGCAGCAGGAGCCGCCGCGCCGGATGTCGCGGACGTTCGGCAGCACCCCGGTGAGGACCTGCGCCTGCCGGGCGCGGCGCCCGGCGTCGTAGCCGAAGCCCGTGGCGACCAGCGCCTGCCCCAGCGGCACCTGTGCGTTGACGCGCAGCTCGCGCGCGCCGGCCGCGGTGTGCAGCAGGGCTCCGCCGCCGCGCACGGCCGTGTAGGACTCGCCGCGGCGCGGCATCTCCACCGCCCCGGCGACGGCCTCGCCGTCCACCTCGGCGGCGATGCTGACCGCCCAGTCGGGCAGGTCGTAGAGGTAGTTCACGGTGCCGTCGATCGGGTCGACCACCCACCGGACGCCGCTGCCCCCGGCGCGGGTGCCGCCCTCCTCGCCGAGGAACGCGTCGTCGGGGCGGGCCGCCCGGATCCGCTCGATGATCAGCTGCTCGGCGGCGCGGTCCATCTGGGTGACGACGTCGGTCGGGGACGACTTGGTCTGCACGACGTCCGGGCCGTCCGCGGGCCGCTTGTCGACCAGCATCCGGCCGACCTCGCGCGCGGTCTCGGCGGCCAGCTCCAGCAGGTCTTCGGCAAGGCTCACGGGGTCTCTCCCAGGAGGTCGCGGGGCAGGGCGGCGAAGCGCGGGTCGGTGCCGGGCGTGGCGGCGCGCGCGAACGCGACCCCGAGCTCGGCGGCCAGGTCGGCGGCCTCCACGTCGAGGTCGTACTTGACCTCCATGTGGTCGGAGACGAACCCGACCGGCACGACCGCGACGGCGCGGACGCCCTCGCCGTGCAGCTTCCCCAGGTGGTCGGTGATCTGCGGCTCCAGCCACGGCTGGCCCGGCGGGCCGCTGCGGCTCTGGTAGACGAGGTCCCAGGGCGCCCCGGGCGCCGCCCTGTCGGCGACCGTCCGCGAGACCCGCTCCAGCTCGGCGACGTACAGCTCGCGGTTGGGCTGGGACAGGGGCACGCTGTGCGCGGTGAAGACGAGGCGGGCGCCGGCGGGGAGGCCGCTCAGGGCGTCCTTGGCCGCGTCCACGAAGGGGTCGATGAAGCCCGGCCTGTCGCAGTAGACGGGGAGCTTGTCGATCTCAGGGGCGCCCGGGACCTCTTCACGCGCGCGCGCGATGTCGTTGAGGTACTGGTCGTTCGTCGAGTAGCCGCTGTAGGCGGAGGTGACGAACGCGGCGGCGCGCCGGATCCCGTCCGCCTTCATCTGCCGGACGGTGTCGGCGAGGTACGGGGTCCAGTTCCGGTTGCCCCAGTAGACGGGCAGGTCCACGCCGTGGGCCGCGAAGTCGGCCTCGATGGCGGCCTTGAGGTCGCGGCACAGCCGGTTGATCGGGCTGACCCCGCCGAAGAGGTAGTAGTGCTCCCCCACCTCTTCCAGGCGCTCCCTGGGGATGTTGCGGCCGCGGGTCACGTTCTCCAGGAACGGGATCACGTCCTCGGGACCCTCGGGGCCGCCGAAGGACAGCAGAAGCAGCGCGTCGTACGAGGTCATGCCTCCCATCCAACCAGCCCCGCGGGGATGCGGGACGTGGGGTCAGTCATACCTGGCCGCGTACGCCCTGGCCAGGTTCAGGACCTTCTGCACGTACCAGTCGGCGTGGTTGTAGTGCCACACCGCGCGGTAGAGCTGCTTGCCGCCGCGCCCCGCGCCGTTGGCGCACAGGTACTTGGCCGCGCCCGGGATGGCGTCGTACGGGTTCATGATGTCGGCCTTGCCGTCGCCGTCGCCGTCCACCCCGTACGCCTTCCACGTCGCCGGCATGAACTGCATCGGGCCGAGCGCGCCCGCGCTGGACCGGCCCGCGTTGCGGCCGTGGTCGCTCTCCACCTGGCCGATGGCCGCGAGGACCGTCCACGACAGTCCCGGGCAGGTGGTGGCCGCCTGCTTGTAGAGGTCCAGGTAGCTGGACGAGCGGCCGCCGCCGGTCGACGACTGGTACTTGCTCTCGTGCAGGTTGAGCACGTTGGTGCCGGGGCCGAGCACCCTGGTGACGGCCCGGACGACCTTGGCCGGGTCCACGCCGGGCGCGTTGACGAGGATCGCCACGTTCGGGACGAGCCCCATCTCGCCGCCGGACTTCTTGCCGACCAGCAGGTCGATGCCGGGCAGGCCGAGGGGCCCGGAGCCGCCCATGGTGAGGTTCGGCATCGTCCGTCCGACCACCGGGTACTGGTAGCCCCTGGTCAGCTGGAGCTGCTCGGCGGCGGCGGTGGACACCACGAACTTGCCTCCGGCGAGGGCCTCCCACAGCTCGGTCTTCTTGGCGGTGGCGGGCGGCGTCCAGGACCGGAACGAGGACGGGTCCACGGCGAACGCGTTCACCTGGCGGCCCTGGAGCTGGACGGCTCCGCCCGCGACCGCCGTCACGTCCTTGACCCGGCTCAGCCCGGCGATCCGCTTGATCTTGGCGGCGGGGATCGAGCCGGCGCCGACCGCGAGGACGTCCGGCGGCACGACCCGGCGCAGCGGGGCGACCTGGCCGCCGGTGGCCACGTTGACCGGGTCGCCGGAGGCGCTCGGCGGAACGCTCGGCGGCGGCTCCTGCGGGGTGCCGGCGGCGGCGGGCTCCGCCTTGTCCGCGGTCAGCGCCGCGTAGACGCCGCCGGAGGTGCTGGCGATGGCGAGCACGGCGATCCCGCCGATGAGGAAGGGCAGCGACCGGCGGGCCTTCCGCGACCGGGCGCCGCCGCGCGGATCGCGGCGCTTCTTCTCCGGCCGGGGACGTCCCGCGTCCGGCCGGGGGCTCGGCGGGCGGGCGGCGGGCGCCTCACCATCGCCACCGCCGTCGCCGGACGATCCCGGGACGGCGCCGGTACGTGATGCTGGTGGAGAAGCCACAACATGTCCCAACGAGTCTGGCTACGGACGGTTACCCCGGTGTGGTTACCGGATCGTACGTTATCGCCGGTTCCCCTATCCGCCCGGCTCAAAAACATGAACTTTCCTCACGATCCTTGGCCGAGTAGAGTCGCCCCATGTCCCCCGAAAACCCCCGCAAATGGCAGAACTGGGCGGGAAACCAGCAGGCCACGCCCCGGCGCGTGGTGACGCCGCGCACCACCGGTGACGTGGCCGACGCGGTGCGGTCGGCCGCGGGCGACGGCCTCACCGTCCGCATGACCGGCACAGGACACTCCTTCACCGGCGCGGCCGTCGCCGAGGACGTCCTGCTGCGTCCCACGGCGCTCACCGCGGTCCGCTCGGTCGACACCGCCACCGGCCTCGTCACCGTCGAGGCGGGGCTGCCGCTGCACACGCTCAACCGCGTCCTGGACGAGCACGGGCTCGCGCTGGCGAACATGGGCGACATCCAGGAGCAGACCGTCGCCGGCGCCCTCCAGACCGCCACGCACGGCACCGGCCGCGACGCCGCCGGGCTCGCGTCCCAGGTCGCCGCGCTCGAGATGGTCCTCGCCGACGGCTCCACGGTGACGTGCTCGCCCGACGAGCGCCCCGACCTGTTCGACGCCGCCCGCGCGGGCCTCGGCGCGCTCGGCGTCGTCACCGCCATCACCTGGCGGACCGTCCCGGCGTTCGTCCTGCGCGCGCAGGAGCAGCCGATGAAGTGGGACGAGGTCCTCGCGCGCGTGGACGAGTTCGACGACGCCAACGAGCACTTCGAGTTCTACTGGTTCCCCCACACCGAGGGCTGCCTGACCAAGCGCAACAACCGCGTCGAGGGCCCGCCGGAGCCGCTGTCCAAGTTCCGGTACTGGCTCGACGACCAGTTCCTGTCGAACACGGTCTTCGGCGCCATCAACCAGGTCACGCACCTGGCGCCCGCGACCGCGCCGTTCGTGAACCGCGTGTCCGCCAAAGCGCTCGGCGCGCGCACCTACAGCGACACGTCCTACAAGGTCTTCACGAGCCCCCGGACGGTCCGCTTCAAAGAGCAGGAGTACGCGATCCCGCGCGAGGAGCTCGTCCCCGCGCTGCGCGAGCTGCGCTCCCTCTTCAAGCGGCGGGACTGGCGGATCAGCTTCCCCATCGAGGTCCGGCTCCTCCCCGAGGAGGACGCCTGGCTGTCGATGGCCCACGGCCGGCGGAGCGCGTTCATCGCCGTGCACGTCTACCACCGCGACGCGCACGAGGACTACTTCCGCGGCGTCGAGGACCTGCTGACCACGGTCGGCGGCCGTCCGCACTGGGGCAAGCTCCACACGCGCGACGCGTCCTACCTGGAGAAGGTCTACCCGCGGTTCGCCGACTTCCGCGCCCTGCGCGACGAGCTGGACCCGGACCGCCGCTTCGCCAACCCCTACACGCGGCAGGTCTTCGGCGCCTAGCCGACCGGGGACGCGCCGCCTAACCGGCGGGCGTCTGCGGCGCCTCGGCTCCGCCGCCGCCGTCAGGCTGACCCCCTGTCGGCGCCGGGGTCTCCGGTGCGGTCGGGGCCGGGGTCGTCGGCCCGGACGTGGTCGGAGTCTCGCTGGGCCGCTCCTCGGTCGGCCGGTCCGTCGGCTCCGGCTCGGACGTGGTCGGCCCCCCGGTGGACGGCGCGCCGCCCGTCGGCTCGCCGCTCGGCGTCGGGGTGCCCGGCTCGGTCGGCCCGCCCGACGGGCTCTCCGACGGCGTGCCGTCCGGCCGGCCGCCGCCCTCGCCGCCGCGCAGCACGTTGGTGACCGTCAGCCCCTTGTCGCTGCGGCCGATGGGCTTGCCGGTGGACGCCTCGACCACCGTGATCACGCCGATCACGGCGACGAACACCACCGCCGAGGAGACCGCCAGCTTCACCCAGTGCGCCTTGGCCCACTCGACCGTGCTCTGCCACGCCGTGCGGCGCGCGACCTCGCGCACGGCGTCCTCGCCGGCCTCAGCGGCGAGCGACCCGGCGACCGCCCGGGCCGGGTCCAGGTGCGTGGCGTTCGGGTCGAGGCGCGTGGCGTTCGGGTCGCCGCCCAGATCGAGGCGGGTGGCGTTCGGGTCACCGAGGACCGGGAGGTCGAGCCGCGTGGCGTTCGGGTCCCCGGACCACACCGCCGTCCGGGTCGGGTCCGCGCTCGTCGCCTCGTCCGCCGCGCCCTCGGCCGCCGACCGGCGCCGCGCGGCCGACTGCAGGTGCGACAGCTCCTTGATCTGCTCGCGCCCCTGGTCGAGGTAGTGCTTGCCGACGGCCGACCCGGCCGTCGAGATCACGCTCATCAGCGCGGCGCCGATGATCGTCCCGTACACGCCCAGGTAGGACGCCCCGAAGGCGGCGACCGCCGTCGCCACCGCGCTCGCGATCAGCTGCGTCGTGCTGAGATCCGGCAGCTTCCGCGGCATGCCCCCACTCACCCCTGTCTTTCACCAGAAATTCCCCCAGAATGAAACTAACCAGACGATCTACGTGTTCCTCCCCAAGACGTGACGCTCGCAACGTCCGCCCCTGGAACCGGACCGGGACGTCAGGCAGAGTGTGGAAAAGGATGCACAAGATTCAGGCATGGCGACCCCCCGCCCTCCGCGTCCCCGGCAAGCTTGGTCAGGTGCCCTCTTCGACCTCGTGAAGAGGGCTTCGAGAGCGGCGATGTTCGGACATGCCGGGTACGGTGCTGGCAGCAGGCGTGTCCGGGAAGAGAGACTCGGGAACCCGGGGGAAAGGGCACGCATGCGCCCTCGGTGGGCATCGGGCGGCCGACCGTGACAGCACGGTCGACAGGTCCGGGGTCCTCCGTGCCGTCAAGACAGGGCAGGAAGGACACGCATGCAGGAGCTGCGCCTCGTCGCGGTCAGCGAGGACGGTACGTACCTCGTCCTGGCCACCGCGGGCCGAGGCACCCGGTTCACCCTGCCCGTCGACGACCGGCTCCGCGCAGCGGTCCGTGGGCACTTCTCCCGCCTCGGCCAGTTCGAGATCGAAGTGGAGAGTCCCTTGCGCCCCAAGGAGATCCAGGCCCGCATCCGGTCCGGTGAGACCGCCGAGGAGATCGCCGAGTCGGCGGGGATCCCGGTCGAGCGCGTCCGCTGGTTCGAGGGACCGGTCCTGCAGGAACGCGAGTACATGGCCCAGCAGGCGCAGCGGGTCACCGTGCGCCGGCCGGGCGAGTCCACCCCCGGCCCGCCGCTCGGCGAGACCGTCGAGGAGCGGCTCGGCCGCGGCGGCGTCGACCTGGAAGAGGTCGAGTGGGACTCCTGGAAGTGCGAGGACGGCACCTGGCGCGTCCGGCTGTCCTTCTTCGAGGGCGGCCGCCCGCACGCCGCCGAGTGGACGTTCGACCCGCGCCGCCGGCACGTCTCCCCGCTCGACGAGATCGCCGCGCGGCTCACCTCCGTGGAGTGGGACGACGACGACGCGCTCTCCGACACCGTGACGCCGCTCGTCCCGCGCCGGCCCGCGATGAAGGTCGTCGGCGGCGACCGCGACGCCCCGCGCGGCCTGCCCGCCGAGCCGGAGCAGCCCGGCCCCGGCGGGCCGCTGCGCGCCGCCGAGCCCCGCGAGTACATCATCGAGCGCGGCCGCATGATCGACCCGCGGCCCGCCTTCCGCGAGGCGGCCGAGGCGCCGCTCCGCGAGGCGTCCGCGCCGGTCGCCCGCCCCGCCGAGGCGCGCGGACGCACCGCGCCGGCCCCCGTCCCCCCGCAGGACGAGCCCGAGGCCGAGGCGGACGAGCCGCGCGGCACCGAGGCCGCCGAGGCGCCCGCCGCCCCCGTCCGGGACGAGGCCGCATCCGGCCAGCCGGGCCAGGCCGACACGCACGATGAGCCCGAGCCCGCTGAGCAGGCGGCCGAGGCGCAGCCCGCGGACGACGCCGAGGCGTCCCAGCCGCAGGAGGACGAGCCCGCCGACGCCCAGAGCGCGGACGAGACCGCCGAGCCCGTCGCGGCGGAGGCCCCGGAGGCGGAGCCGGTCGCGGCGGCGGAACCGGCCGCCGAGGAGACCCCGGAGGCCGTCGGCGAGACCGGCGAGGCGGAGGCGGCGGACGAGGTCGCGGAGGCGGGCGAGCCCGAAGCGGCCGAGGAGCCCGAGAAGGCGCCGGAGCCCGAGCCCGAGCCTCAGGTCGCCGCCGCCCCCGTGGCCGAGGCCCCTGACGAGCGCCGCCCGGCGGAGGCGCCCGTGAAGGAGGCCCCCGAGCCGGAGGCGGCGGCGCCCGCGCCCGCCGAGCCCGCGCAGCCGAAGAAGCCCCCGGCGCCGCGGCAGCCGCCGCGGGCGCCGGCCAAGAAGAAGCCGGCGACCCGGCCCACCATGCCCGCCGCCCAGGACAAGCCCGCCACCGGCTCGCCCGCCGCGGCGAGCGACGGCGCGGCGGCCCAGCGGCCGGCGCGGCGGCGCAAGGCCAAGGGCAAGCGCGCGTCCGTCCCGTCCTGGGACGAGATCATGTTCGGGGCGCGGCGCCCCGAGTAGCCGGCGCGGCGGCGGGCGGCGCGGCCAGGAACGGGGTGACCCAGTCCGGGGTGATCGCGGCGGCCAGGGCCACGGCGTCCGCCTCCCGCATGTCGGTCGAGGAGTAGCCGCCCTCGCCCGCGCCGACGGCGGCGAAGAGCGTGGCGAGGCCGAGGCGCCGCTGGAACAGCGTGCGGCGGACGCGCCACCCGATGACGGCGCCGTGCTCCACGACGACCTGGCGGCGCCGCAGCGAGCCCGACCGGACGGTGAGGCGCTCGCCGTCGGTGGCGTGGCCGAGCTGGCGGTAGCGGTCCAGGCCGAGGGGCACCGCGAGGACGGTCAGCACCGCGCACAGGTAGACGACCCACGGCTGCCCGGCCAGCACGGCGAGGACCGCGAACGCGGCCGGCGGCGCGGCGGCGCGGACGACGCGGCGGCTCCGGGCGGCCGGCGGGTGGGCGGTCAGCGGCCCCGGGACGGCGCCGACCACGCGGGCGGCGAGCGACTCGGCGACCGCGCGGGGCGCCGCGGGCAGCAGCCGCCCCCGGTGCGCGGCGTCGCCGAGGCCGGTGATCAGGGCGCCGAGCCGGGTCACCCCCGCGAGCCGCTCGAACGGGTTGTCGGTCAGCTCGACGCCGCGCAGCCGGCGGCGTTCGAGGGAGACGCTGCGGCGGGTCGCCAGGCCGCGCTCGGCCACGATGGACCCGTCCCGCTCGTGGACGGTGAAGTCCCAGTTGAAGAGGGTGAACGCGAGCACCGACATGACCGGCATGGCGACCAGCGCGAGGAGGACAAGCGCGAGCACGAGGGCGGTGGGCAGGCCGACCACGTCGTGGCCGACGCTCTCCACCCGCTCCCGGGTGATGAGGCCGAGGTCGTCCCCGAGGTTGTAGAGGGTGCCGAGGAGGCTGCCCGCCACCGCGAACGGGGTCAGCAGGTAGGCGCCGCTGAGCGGGGCGTACACGTACCAGCGGCGCCGCATCCGGGCAAGGACGCGGCGCGGCGGGGCCTCGGCGTCCCGGGCCAGCAGGACGCGGCGGAGCCGTTCCGCCTCGTGGCGGGAGACCGCGTTGAGCTCGCCCTCGCCGCCGTCCGCGCCGGCGTCGATGTTGACGATCGCCAGGCCGAGCAGCCGGTGCGGCAGGTTCGCGCTGATGTCGACGCCGCGGATGCGGTCGCGCGGGATGCTCTTGACCGACCGCCCGATGAGCGCGCGGCGCAGTTCGATCCGGTCGTCGTGCAGGACGTAGGTGAACGTCACCCAGTCGGCGACGTGGAAGACCAGGCCGAGCAGCAGCCCGACCAGCGTGAAGTAGAACGCCGTGGACAGGCCGCCGACGAGCAGGCCGGTCGCGCCGGCGGCGAGCAGCGCGAGGAGTTCGCGGACGGCTCCGACGACGAACGTGAGCGGATGCAGCCGGAGGCTCACGTCGCGTCGTCGCGGAGGTCGTGCGCGCGGTGCGCGAGGTCCTCGGCGAGGCGGGTCGCCACCGCCACCGGCAGCCCGGACACCTCGGACGAACCGGTGTGCGAGGCCGTGTTGACCTCGATGGTGGCGAGCCCCAGCAGCCGTTCGAGCCAGCCCTGCTTGCTGTCGACGGTCTGGATGCGCCCGACCGGTACCAGCAGCCATTCGCGGCTGAACCAGCCCGTGCGGGTGTAGACGACGTCGGCGCTGACCTCCCAGCGGTGCACCCGGTAGCGCCACACGGGCGCGACGGTCACCATCAGCAGCCCGGCGGCGCCGATGATGTAGGGCAGCCAGCCGACGCGGCCGGACAGCCAGCCGGGCATCCCGTCCCAGTCGGCGTCGCCGGCCCAGGCCGCCACGCCGAGGGCGAGGCCGAACGCCAGCCCCCACAGCAGCAGGGACTCGATGGCCCAGTGCGCGATGGCGCGGGGCGAGACCCGGTGCTCGGGCGGCCGCAAGCGCGGCGGGTGCGGGCCCCCGCCGTCCGTGTCGTGACCGCGCCGGACCGTCGTCACACCGCCGAGTTTAGAACGCCGGAGGCGTCCTCCAGCCGGTTCGGCGGCGGCGAACCGCCGGACGCGGCGGCACGATCGGGCCGGTTCCGGCGTTCTGTCAGTGGCGCATGCGATGTTGTGGACGCGTCTCGCGCAGCCGGCGGAGCCGTGCCGTGGGCGGCGGAAAACCGAATGCACATCCACCCGGACAACGCATAGTTTGGCTGGCTTCGCGGTCGGCGGGCATAGACGTCCGGCAGACGAGTTCCAGGAGATCACATGACCTACGCGATCCAGGCAGAGGGCCTGGAGAAGCGGTTCGGCGAGACCCGGGCGCTGGACGGCGTCTCGCTCACCGCGGAAGCGGGCACGGTCCTCGGGGTGCTGGGGCCGAACGGCGCCGGCAAGACGACGATGACCCGCATCCTCGCCACGCTCATCGAGCCGACCGGCGGCACCGCCCAAGTCGGCGGGTTCGACGTGCTGCGCGACGCGCACAAGGTGCGGCAGCTCATCGGCCTGACCGGCCAGTACGCCGGCGTCGACGAGATGCTCACCGGCACCGAGAACCTGATCCTGATCGGGCGGCTGCTCGGCATCCCGCGCAAGGCCGCCCGCGCGCGGGCCGCCGAGCTGCTGGAGCGGTTCCAGCTCACCGAGGCCGCCGAGCGCGCGGCGAAGACCTACTCGGGCGGAATGCGGCGCCGCCTCGACCTGGCGGCGAGCCTCGTCGGCGACCCGCAGATCCTGTTCCTGGACGAGCCGACCACGGGACTCGACCCGCGCAGCCGCAACGGCCTGTGGGACATCGTGCGCGGCCTCACCGACGACGGCGTCACCGTGCTGCTGACCACCCAGTACCTGGAGGAGGCCGACCAGCTGGCCGACGACATCATCGTCATCGACCGCGGCCAGGTCATCGCGCACGGCACGTCCGACATGCTGAAGGCGCAGGTCGGCGGCCAGGTCCTGGAGGTGCGCCCGGTCAAGGAGAGCGACGGCGACACCGTCGCGGCGATCGTCGGGGAGCTGGCCGAGGCCGCGCCCGAGGTGCGCGACGGCCTGATCAGCGCGCCGATCACCGACCCGCAGCTCATGCCCGCGGTGGTGCGCCGCCTCGACGACGCCGGCGTCGCCGTCGGCGAGCTGTCGCTGCGCAAGTCCAGCCTGGACGAGGTGTTCTTCGCCCTCACCGGCCACCACACCGACGACATCGACGCCGAGGCCGACCGGCTCGCGCAGTCGGCCGACAAGGAGAGTGCGTCCGCATGACCACCGCGTCACTCGCGCCGCGGGACCTGTCCAGGCGGGTCGCGCCCGGTACGGCCCTGCGCAACATCGCCACCCTGGCCTGGCGCAACCTGGTCCAGATCAAGCACAACCCGATGGAGCTGCTGGACCTGTCCATCCAGCCCATCATGTTCGTGCTGCTGTTCGCCTACGTGTTCGGCCCGGCGATGGCCGGCAGCGTCGAGGCGTACCTCCCGGTCGTGATCCCCGGCATCATCGCGCAGAACGCGCTGTTCGCCGGGATGAGCACCGGGTTCGGGCTGAACACCGACATCACCAAGGGGGTGTTCGACCGGTTCCGGAGCCTGCCGATCGCGCGCAGCGCCCCGCTGGTCGGGCGGATCATCGCCGACACCGTCAAGCAGGCGTGGTCGATGCTGATCCTGCTGCTGGTCGGCTTCGCCATCGGCTTCCGGATCGAGACGAACGTGATCGCGCTGCTCGCCGCGTTCCTGCTGCTGCTGGCCTTCGCCGTGCTGTTCTCCTGGACGTCGGTCTACATCGCGATGAAGGTGAACGAGCCGGAGAAGGTGCAGATCTTCGGGTTCGTGGTGATCTTCCCGCTGAGCTTCCTCAGCACGGCGTTCATCCCGAACACCGAGGGCATCCCCGGCCCGGTGGCCTTCGTCATGGACAACAGCCCGGTGACGCAGCTCGTGCAGGCCATGCGCGGGTTGCTGGTCGGCGGTCCCGTCCTCGACCACGCGCTGATCGCCCTGGCCTGGGGCGCCGCCATCTCCGTGGTGTTCGCGCCGCTGTCGCTCCGCGCGTTCAAGAACCGGGCATGACCGATCCGGGGCGCCCCGCCGCGGGCGCCCCGGAATCCGGCGGCCGTCCGGAAAGCCGCTCCAGGGCGAAGTCGCGGAGGACGTCCTGGAAGGTGCGGGTCCGGCCGCGGTCGTAGGCGGCGGCGAACGCCGCCTCGCCGAGGTCGGCGCGGGTGGCCGCCTCGATGTCGAGGACGTCCGCGAGGGAGAGGTCCCGCGTCCCGCGCAGCGCGTCGGCGGTGCCGAGCAGTTCGGCGGCGCGGGCGGGGTCGCCCAGGAGGCGGGCGCGTTCGGCCTGCCCGGCCAGGACGTGCGACACGATCGGGTAGTCCTGCGCCTCGACGGCGCGGCGCAGCGCTTCGTCCAGGCGCGCGGTGCCCTCCTCCATGGAGCCGAGGGCCATGTCGAGCTGGGCGCGCGCGAGGAGGACCATAGCGCGGAAGTGCGGCGCTCCAGAGAGGTTCTCGGTGAGCGCGTCGGCATGCTCCAGGCGGCGCCCGGCCTCGGCCGTGTCGCCGGAGCGGCGGGCGATCTCCCCGAGCCGGTAGTGGAGCGCGGCCGTCTCCTCCAGCCCGCGGACGGCGCCCGGGTCCCGCATCGCGGCGTGGAGCAGGGCCACGGCCCGGTCCCGCGCCCCCATCAGGTCGAGCTCGTTCGCCAGCTTGATGCGGACGTGCTGCAGCCCGGCGGTGCCGCCGCCCAGCTCCGCGTCCAGCCGCAGCGCCTCCTCGTACAGCGCGGCGGCGCCGGAGTGGTCCCCGCCGCGGCCGAGGATCTCCGCCTGTGCCGTGAGCGTGAACGACAGGCCCCAGCGGTCGCCGCAGTCGCGGAACGCGGCGAGCGCCCGCGCGAAGTCGTCCTCGATCCCGCCGACCCGGCCGAAGTTGTGCGCGATCTGGCCGCGGACGAAGTAGCCGATGCCCCGCACCCACGGGTCGGGGTCGGTCAGCAGCACGTCGTCGCCCGGGGCGGCGGCGTCGTCCCAGCCGGCCACGTACATGTGGGCCGTCTCCAGCATCAGCCGCAGCACGGGGTGCAGGGACGCGCGGTCGAGCCCGTCGCAGATGCGGCGGGCGCGGTCGAGCCATTCCGGGACGCGGTCGCCGCCCTCCTCGTCCAGCGACGCGAGGGCTCCGAGCGCGAGCGCACGCGCGGTGGTGCGGTCCTCCGGGACGCCCGGAAGGACGAGGATCTCCTCCAGGTCGGCGGCGGCGTCGCCGAGCCGGCCGTGCAGGAACCAGTACCAGCCGAGCGCCGCGCACAGCCGCATGGCGAGTGGCGCGTCCCCGGCGGAGATCGCCCAGCGCAGCGCGGCGGAGGTATTGCCGGACTCCGCGGTGAGCCGCCGCAGCCACGGCAGCTGGCCGGCGCCGTACAGGTGCGGCTCGGCCTCTTCGGCGAGGCCGGCGAAGTACTGGGCGTGCGCGCGCTTGACCGCCGCCTCCTCGCCGGACTCGGCGAGGCGTTCGAGGCCGTAGGCGCGGATCGTCTCCAGCATCCGGTACCGGGGCTCGGGCCCGGAGACGGCGAGCAGCGACTTGTCGACCAGCGCCGTGAGGACGTCGAGGACGTCGCCGCGGTCCAGGC
Source organism: Actinomadura geliboluensis (assembly GCF_043197915.1). NCBI lineage: Bacteria > Bacillati > Actinomycetota > Actinomycetes > Streptosporangiales > Thermomonosporaceae > Actinomadura > Actinomadura geliboluensis. Next base: position 125,991 of record NZ_JBICUA010000013.1, read on the forward strand.
CGGGCCCCGCGCACACCGCCTCCGCGCTGGCCACGGTCGCGCCGCCGGGGAAGACGGCGAGGCGGCGCCACAGCGTCCGCTCGGGCCCGTCCAGCAGGTCCCAGCTCCACTCGACGACGCCGCGCAGCGTGCGGTGCCGCGGCATGGCGGTGCGGCTGCCCGCGGCGAGCAGCCGGAACCGGTCGTCCAGCCGGTCGGCGACCTGCTCGGGCGTCATCGCGCGCAGCCGCGCGGCGGCCAGCTCGATCGCCAGCGGCATCCCGTCCAGGGCCCGGCAGATCCGCACGACCGGCCCGGCGGTGGCGGCGGTGACCGCGAAGCCGGGCGCGACGGCGGCGGCGCGGTCGGCGAACAGCCGGACGGCCGCGGACGCGGCGGCCTCCCCGGGGCCCGCGCCCGGCGGCGGCGGTTCCAGCGGCTCGACCGGCCAGAGCGTCTCGCCGGTGATGCCGAGCGGCTCCCGGCTCGTGGCGAGGATCCGGACGCCGGGGCAGTGCTCCAGGACGGTCCCGGCGAGCCGCGCGGCGGCGTCCAGGACGTGCTCGCAGTTGTCCAGGACCAGCAGGACCCGCCGCTCCGCCAGCGCGGCGACGAGCCGGCCGACCGGGTCCGGGGCGGGCGCGGGCGCGCCGATCGGCGCCATCTCGCGGAGCCCGAGCGCGGTGGCGGCGGCGGCCGGGACCTCGGCCGGGTCGGTCACCGGGGCCAGCGCGACGAGCCGGACGCCGTCGGGCGCGCGGTCCGCGGCCCGCTCGGCGGCCTCCAGCGCGAGCCGGGTCTTGCCGGACCCGCCGGGCCCGGTCAGCGTGACGAGCCGCGCCCGCGCGAGCAGGCCGTCCACGCGTCCGAGGTCGGCGGCGCGGCCGATGAAGCTCGTCAGCCGGGCGGGCAGCGCGCCTTCGCGCGGCGCGGGCGCGGGCGGCGGTGCGGGGGCGGCATCCGGAAGCAGGGACGGGTCCTGCCGGAGCACCGCCAGGTGGACGGCCTCCAGTTCGGGGGACGGGTCGACGCCGAGGCCCTCCCCCAGGGCGCGCCTGGCCTCCTCGTAGCGGGCCAGCGCGTCGGCCTGGCGCCCGGCGGCGTAGAGGGCGCGCATCAGCAGGGCGGTCACCGGCTCGCGGAGCGGGTCGTCCGCCGCGAGGGCCTGGAGTTCGGGGATCGCCTCGGCGTGGCGGCCGAGCGCGAGGTCGGCGTCCAGCCGCTCCTCCAGCGCGGCGCGGCGCAGGGCGTCCAGGCGGGCCGCGGGCGCGTCCGCGAACCGGAGCCCGGCGGCGCCCGCGAGCGCCGGGCCCCGCCACAGGGCCAGCGCCGCGCGGAGCCCGGCCGAGCGGTCGGCCGGGTCGGCGGCGCGGCGGGCGGCACGCACCCGCGCCTCGAACTCGTGCGCGTCGACGGCCTCGGGCGGCACGGCGAGCCGGTAGGCGCCGGGCGGCGACTCGACCGCGTCCCGCCCGATCGCGGCCCGCAGCCGCGACACCAGGGACTGCAGCGCGTTCGGCGCGCCGGCCGGCACCGCGTCCTCCCAGAGCGCGTCGATGATCCGCTCGGTGGGGACGGCCGCGCCGGGCTCCGCCGCGAGCAGAGTCAGCAGCGCGCGCAGCCGGGCGCCTCCGACCGGCACGGGCGCGCCGCCGTCCGCGAGCACCTGCAGCGGCCCAAGGATCCCGATTCGCACCCGGCGATTCTCCCGCAGGACGGCGAACGCCCCGGCCGGTCGCGGGGACCGCCGGGGCGTTCGGGCGCGCGGCTCAGGCCGCGGACTCGGCGGCCTCGTTGTCGGCCGCCTCCTCCTTGGAGTGCTGGCCGGCCTTGGCCTTCGCCCGGGCCTCGTCGAGGGCCGCGAGCTCGAAGTCGGCGCGCGGCTGCTCGATGGTGGCGAGGGAGACGGTCTCGCGCTTGAGGAACAGCGCGAGCGTCCAGTCCGCGATGACGCGGATCTTGCGGTTGAAGGTCGGCACCATCGCGCCGTGGTAGCTGCGGTGGAAGAACCACGCCGGCCAGCCCTTGAGCTTGAAGCCCATCGGGTTGGCGACGCCCTTGTGGAGGCCGAGGCCCGCGACGGCGCCGAGGTTGCCGTGCACGTAGGGCTTCAGGGTCTTGCCGCGCAGCGACCGGACGATGTTGTCGCCGAGCAGCTTGGCCTGCCGGACGGCGTGCTGCGCGTTCGGCGGGCAGTACATGCCCTCCTGCGTCAGGTCCGGGATGGCGGCGTTGTCGCCGGCGGTGAACGCCCGCACCAGGCCCTCGATGGTGAGGTACTCGGTGCCCTTGACGCGGCCCCGCTCGTCCAGCGGCAGGTCGCCGTGCCGGACGACCGGCGACGGCTTGACGCCCGCGTTCCACACCAGCGTCCCGGCGGGGAAGCTGCTGCCGTCCGACAGCTCGATCTGCCCGTCGACCGCGGACTGCAGGAAGGTGTTCATCTTCACGGCGATGCCGCGGCCGCGCAGCTGCTCGGCGGTCCACTTGCCCATGTCGGGGCCGACCTCGGGCAGGATGCGGTCGGTCGCCTCGACGAGCATGAACCGCAGGTCCTGCGGGGTGACCTTGCGCATGTACTTGGTCGCGTCGCGGGTCATGTCCTCCAGCTCGGCGACGGCCTCGACGCCGGCGAACCCGCCGCCGACGAACACGAAGGTCAGCGCCTTGCGGCGCAGTTCGACGTCGTCGGTCGACTCGGCGATCTCCAGCTGCTCCAGCACGTGGTTGCGCAGGTGGATGGCCTCGCCGACGGTCTTGAGGCTGATGCCGTGCTCGGCGAGCCCGGGGATGGGCAGCAGCCGCGGCACGGCGCCGGCGGCCATGACCAGGTAGTCGTAGGAGATCCGCTCCGGCGGTCCGGCCAGCGGCTGGACGATCGCCCAGCCCTCGTCGTGGTTCAACTCGGTGACGCGCGCCTTGCGGACGGTGCACTTGGGCAGCACCCGGCGCAGCGGGACGACGACGTGCCGCGGGGAGATGTTCCCGGCGGCGGCCTCGGGCAGGAACGGCTGGTACGTCATGTACGAGTTGGGGTCAACCACGGTGACCTTGACCTCGCCGCGTCTCAGCTCTCGCTTCAGCTTCTTCTGGAGACGCAGCGCGGTGTACATGCCCACATAGCCGCCACCCACGATGAGGATGTGGGGAGCGCCAGAGGTCTCCTCGGCGGTCCTGGCCATTGCGGCCCTCCTATGATCACGGTCGGCTTGTGAAGACATTCACAAGCTAGCCGATGGAACGTGCCTTGCACCAATCCAGAACCAGGAAAGAACCCGAGAACTTCCCGTTCCGGTAAAGCAGGGGGCTAACTCGCGTGTGAAACCCGCCACTCCTTCGCAAATAATCGGATGGAGCGGGACAGAACACGCATGATCGACGTCACCCGGCCACCGGCCGGACGACGCGGCGCACGGCGCGCCGAACCGCCCGTCCCACCCCGGCGGAAGCCCTAAGGTTGGGGCGGACGAGGAAGGGGGCGCCGGCGGCGGGAACGCGCACGGCCGAGATGCGGGACCGACACGACGGCGGCCCCGGCGGTGCGCGGCGTACGATCTCGCGCGGGAGCGTATCGATGATGAGCAGACACCGGCGTCCGACGGCGGCCGCGGCGGGCGCCCTCGCCATCGCCGCGGCCCTGAGCGGCTGCGGCCTGATCGGCCAGCCGCAGAACCAGAGCGCCGAACTGTCGGAGTGGTTCACCGTGACCAGCCCGGCCTTCCACGATGGCGGCGACTTGCCCCCGCGGTACGGCTGCAAGACGTACCCTGGCGGACAGGGCAAGACCCCGCCGCTCCGGTGGTCGGGCCCGCCCGGAACCAAGTCGTTCGCGATCGTGGCGGACGACCCGGACGCCTCCGGCGGCGCCTACGTCCACTGGGTCATCGCGGGCATCGACGGGACGGTGAACGAGATCGTCGAGGGCGCCCAGCTGGACAGGACCGTCGAAGGGCTGACCACGGACAAGAAGGCGGGCTACGCGCCACCGTGCCCGCCCAAGGGAGAAGAGCATCGGTACCGGTTCACCATCTACGCGCTGGACGATCCGGCACCGTTCCAGAACGGCGCCGCACTGAAGGACTCGCTCCCCGCCATCGCCGAGCACACCATCGGCCGCGGGCGGATCATCGGGAACTTCGGCGGCGAGCAGGCGCGTTGACCGTGGAGCCTGCGAGCACCGGGTCAACGCGGACCCCTCGGGGGGCTGGAGCCGACAGGGGTGCGCGGATCGGCGGAGTTGGCCGATCGGCGCACGCCGTGTGAGGGTAAATGTGCGCGAAGGGTGTGACAACGGTCATAGCGGTCGGACAGAATCGTGCTGAGCCGCATCGGCGGCCGCCCGTGACGATCCGGACGCTTGCGACAATCGGGACGGACCCGCGGTCCGCGCCGGCGACTCCCGCTGGGCCAAGGCATTGGGTGGTGGCATGACTTCTTACATCGTGGTCTTCGGCCTCATTGTGGTCGTCGTCCTGGTGGTCGTCCTCGTGGCCTTGGGCCTGCGGGCCAGCAGGGCCGGACGCGACGACGACGACTGGATGGACGACGAGCCGCAGCCGCGCGGCCGCCGCGGAGTCCCGCCGCACGAGCAGCAGGGCGGCCAGGACGACTACGGCCCCGGCTACAACGACGGCTACGACGAGGGCTACGACGGCGGGTACGACCGCGCGCCCGAGCCCGGTCCGGACCGCCGCGTCGCCGGCGGGCCGCTCGCCGCGCCCACCGCCGCCCCGGCCCCGCCGCCCCCCGCCCCGAGCGGCTCGGCGTCCGACGAGATGGAGGACGACGACTACTGGGCGACGATCACCTTCGACAAGCCCAAGTTCCCCTGGCAGCACGACCGCGACCAGCAGGGCGAGCACCCCGAGCACGACCCCGCCGCCGACCCGCTGCACGCGCAGGCCCCCCCGCCCGAGCAGCCCCCCGCCGAGCAGCCCCAGCTGACCCAGCCCGTCTCGATGGGCGCCGACGGCACGGTCCTCAACGGCCTCGGCCACCCCGGCGGGCCCGGCACCGGCCCCCAGCAGACGCCCGGCGGGTTCCCGGGCGGCGCGCCCTTCGGCAGCGACCCCGGCGCGACGGCGCTCGACCCGCTCCCCGCCGACTTCGCCGGCCCCGGCGGCCCCGGCGGCGGGCAGCCGCCCTACGGCGGCCCCGGCATGCCCGACCAGCAGGTGTACGGCGGGCAGGAACCGCAGCCCGCGTACGGCGCCGCCGCCGACTACGGCCCCGGCGAGCCGTCCTATGGCCCCGGTGAGCCGTCCTACGGCGGCGGCGAGCCCTCCTACGGCGGCGGCGAGCCGTCGTACGGCGGCCAGGAGCAGTACGGCGTTCCCGAGCAGCCCCAGTACGGCTCCCGCGAGCCGTCCTACGGCGACTACGGCTCCGACCCGCTCGGCGGGCGCCCGGCCGCGGGCCCGCCGCCCGTCCGGCCCGACTACGACATGCCGCTCGGCCCCGGCGCTCCGCGCGGCGGCGACCCGCGCGTGTCCGACCCGCTCGGCCTGCCCCTCGGCCGTCCCGAGGAGCCCGCCGCTCCGCCCCCGCCCCCGATGCCCCCGGTGCCCCCGGCGGCCCCGCCGGCTCCGGCTCCGGCTCCCGCTCCGGCCGCGCACGGCGGCTCCGACACCGACGGGCACAAGCTCCCCACGGTGGACGAGCTGCTCCAGCGCATCCAGTCCGACCGCCAGCGGTCGACGGGCCCGTCCGACTCGGGCGGCTCCTACGGCGGCGGCTCGCTGAACGACCCGCTGGGCGACCCGCTCGGCACCGGCTCCTACGGGACGAACCAGCCCCCCGCGAGCACGGGGAACACCGGCCCGTGGCCGTCCGGCGGCCCGGGCACCGGCGGTCAGGGCACCGGCGGCTACGACGCGGGCCTCGGCGCGGCGCCCGGCGGCTACGGCCAGGGCCAGCAGAGCGACGGCTACCCGACGGCCCCCGCCTACGGCGAGTCCAACCGCTACGACGACCCGCTCGGCTCCGGCGGCTCCTCGGGCGGCGTCTACGGCGACTTCAGCGGCAGCAGCTACAACGGCTCCGGCGACCCGCTGGCCGCACCGCACGACCAGGGTTCGCAGGGCGGCTACACCGACCCGAACGCCACCCAGGCGTACGGCTCCGGCTACTACGGCGACTCGCAGGCGCAGCAGGGCGGCTACCAGGGCGGCCAGCAGAACGACGGCCCCCCGTACGGCAACCGCCAGCCCGCCGACGACTGGGAGAACTACCGCCGCTAGGGCAGCGCGCACCGAACACGCTGAGGGCCGCCGGGCAATCCGGCGGCCCTCAGCGCGTCCGGCCCCACCCGCGCCCTCACCTTTTCGCAGGTGGGCGTAGGGACGGCCGACGCGGAACGCGCGTGTGGCGGCAGGTTGAATCCGGGGGCGCGGCGCGGGCGTTGTGTCCGCGTGTAGGCCCGCTAATCGTGCTTATATACAGCGTGTGACTTCAAAGACACGCAACGTGTCCGTTATGCGGCGGGATCTGCTCGCCTCGTTCGTCGTCTTCCTCGTCGCGGTCCCGCTGTCGCTGGGCATCGCGGTGGCGTCCGGCGCGCCGGTCGCGGCCGGGCTGGTCGCCGCGGCCGCCGGCGGGATCGTCGCCGGGCTGCTCGGCGGCTCGCCGCTCCAGGTGAGCGGGCCCGCCGCCGGGCTCACCGTGCTGGTGACCGAGCTCGTGCAGACCTACGGCTGGCGCGCCACCTGCACGATCACCGCGCTGGGCGGGCTGCTGCAGCTCGTCCTCGGCGCCTGGCGGTTCGCGCGGGCCGCGCTCGCGGTCTCCCCCGCCGTCGTGCACGGGATGCTCGCCGGGGTCGGCGTCGTCATCGTCCTCGGCCAGGTGCACGTCGTGCTCGGCGGCGGGCCGCAGCAGTCCGCGGTCGCCAACCTGCGGGAGCTGCCCGGCCAGCTGCTGCGGCCGGACCTGCCTCCGGCGCTGGTGGCCGGGCTGACCGTCCTCGTCCTGGTCCTGTGGGCGCGCATGCCGCGGCGGGGGCCGCTGCGGCTGGTCCCCGCCCCGCTGCCGGCCGTCGCCCTCGCCACCGCCGCCGCCTGGGGCCTCGGGCTGCCGCTGCCGCGCGTCGACCTGCCCGACTCGCCGTTCAGCGGGTGGACCGCCCCCGTCCTGCCGCACGGCCCGCCGATCGGGGTCGCCGGGGCCGTCGTGTCCGTCGCGCTCGTCGCGGGCGTCGCGTCGCTGCTGTGCACCGTGGCGGTCGACCGCGTCCGGCCCGAAGGGGTCCCGCCGGCCGACCTCGACCGGGAGCTGCGCGCCCAGGGCGCCGCGAACGCCGTGTCCGGGCTGCTCGGCGGGCTGCCGGTGGCCGGGGTGATCGTCCGCAGCACGGCCAACGTGGAGGCCGGCGGCCGAACCCGGCTGTCCCCCGTGCTGCACGGCGTGTGGGTGCTCGTCCTCGTGCTGTGCTGCGCGCCGCTCATCGAGCGGGTCCCGCTGGCCGCGCTCGCCGCGCTGCTGATCATGCTCGGGATCCGGCTGGTCGACCTCGACCGCGTCCGCGAGCTGCGGCACCACCGGGAGGCGCCCGCCTACTTCGGCACCCTCGCCGGCGTCGTGCTGCTGGGGCTCGGCCAGGGCGTCCTGGTCGGCGTCGGCATCATCGCGGTGCTGGCGCTGCGCCGGCTGACGCGGCTGTCGGTCCGGACGGAGGAACTCGTGCTCGTGCCCGGCGACGGGCCCGTCCCGCCCCGGCGGCACGTGGTCGTCGAGGGGACGTTCACCTTCCTCGGCGTCCCCCGGGTGACGCGGGCGCTGCGGAATATCCCGGCGGGTTCGAGCGTCGATCTGGATCTCAACGTCGACTTCATGGACCACGCCGCGTTCGACGCGATCCACCAGTGGCGGCTCGCGCACGAACGCCAAGGAGGCAGGGTCGACATCGACGAGGTTCACGAGGCTTGGTATGAAAGAGCGGTGACAGGTGATATGACTCAGCCGCGCAAAGCCGCCCCGCCGGCCCGCTGGTGGGCGCCCTGGGCCAACCGGCGGCGCCGCTCCGAGGCCGAGCTCGACGCGCCGGAGACGTCCCCCGGGGCCGTGCTGCTGAACGGCATCCGCGACTACCACGACAGCACCGCCCCGCTCGTCCGGCCGATCATGTCCGAGCTGGCGATGAAGCAGAAACCGCAGCACCTGTTCATCACCTGCGTGGACTCGCGCGTCGTGCCCAACATCATCACCGCCAGCGGGCCCGGCGACCTGTTCATCAACCGGAACGTCGGGGCCCTCGTGCCCCGGCACGGATCCCAGACGCCCGACGACTCGGTGTCGGCCACCGTCGAGTACGCCACGAGCGTCCTCGACATCCGGACGATCACGGTCTGCGGGCACTCCAACTGCGGTGCGATGGCCGCCCTGCTCGCCGGCGGCACCGAGGTCGAGCACCTGACCGGGCTGTCGCGCTGGCTGCGGCACGGCAACCACAGCCTCGCCCGCTTCCTGTCCACCGACCCGGACGGCTGGGACGAGCCACCGCTGACCCGGCTCTGCAAGATCAACGTGATGCAGCAGCTCGACAACCTGCTGACCTACCCGTGGCTCCGGGAGCGGGTCGAGGCCGGCGAGATCGAGCTGGTCGGCCTGTACCTGGACCTGTCGTCGGCGAACGTCGAGATCCTCGACCGCGCCGCCGGCACGTTCGCCCGCGTCCCGGACGCCGTCCCGGAGACGCCGGGCTCGCGGACCCTGACCTGACCCGGTCCGGGTCGCGATCCACGGTGTGCGGGCCGCCCCCGTCCGGACGACCCGCCCACCGTCCACCGGCTCCGCCACCCCGACGGGCGGGCCCGCGGCCGGACCAGCCGGGCCCTGCACGCACCGGCCCGGCGGTCCTTCTCCATGGCGGCCTCCGGCCCGCGTCGCCTCGGCGGGGCCCCCGCCCCGCGTGATGAGGTCCGGCCGGCCGGCGACCGCCGCTCGCTAGAAACTCCTGCGCCGTCGCGGGCGCCCGCGCCCGGGGAACCGGGCGCGGGCCTCCGCTCGGCCGCGGTCTTCGCTCAGCGCCCGACGAGCTCGTCGTCGGCGCGCGCGTAGTCTCGGACGTACATCCCGGTCACCCGGCGCGCGCGGCGCGCGCGGCCGTCGGAGGCCGGCAGGAACAGCGCGTCGCGCCGGCTGGCGCGGGAGAAGTCCCACAGGTACACAAGGCCCCCGAGCAGCCCGGCGAACGCGAGGGCCACGAACACGATGGCGATCATCTGCGCTCCTCTCCACGGGGCCCAGCACCGGCCCCGCCGCCGTCGCCGTCCACGGCGATCGGCTCTTACCAGGACGGTATGCGCCGTGTTTCATCCTTTCTGTGTCCGGTGACCCGATTCCCGGGAGTCTCTAGGCGCAGCGCACTCGCCCGATCCGCCAGATCCGTCCGCATCCCGGCCCTCGCCGTCTCCAACAGCGGCACGGTGATCGCCGCCATGGACCCCCGCGTGGACGACAGCTACGACCTCGACGGCGGCACCAACAACATCCAGATCGCGATGGCCCGCACGGACCTCACCGGCCGCGTCAGCCGCGACGACGGCGCAAGCTGGCCCCACCAGGCCCTCATCAAGCCCGGCGCCGCCGGCTACTCCACGATGGCCGTCCTGGCGAACGGCTCCATAGGAACCCTCTGTGAGATAGGAGACACGGGCGGCATCCTCTTCGCCCGCACAACCCTCCCCTGGCTCGAATCCAGACCCCCGCGAGGGCCGGGCCGCCCCCGGCCCTCGCCAAGCCCACTACTCTGAGCCCACAAAACCGGCCGCAGGGAGCAGATCGTGGGCATCAGGTGCCGATGTATAAGAGTCGCCTCCACCGACATGGACGCTCTCCGAGCAGACGCCGCGAAGTTCGTGTTCAGTTTCGACGTGGACCACTTCGACGGCGACCCGGCAATGGACAAGGCCATTGGTATCGAGAAGACGTGGCACGCCCTGAGCCATCTCCTGGAGAAATCCTCGGGCCCCTCAGCGGACATCTTCTTCGCCGGAGTCCCGCTCACCGAAGACTTCGACTACGGCCCCCCTTTCTTCCTGGACCCGGACCTGGTGCGATCAACGGCCGCCCTGCTGAACCGAATCCCGTCCAGCACCCTTCTGGCGCACTACGACGCCCAGGAATTACAAGAGGCCGACATCTACCCCGGCGTCTGGCGCCCCGCCGACGAAGAGTTCACCCTGCGATGGCTCAGCGGCCACTACGAAAAGCTAGTGACCTTCTGCAACACCGCCGCGGCCTCCGGCGACGCCCTCCTCCTGGCCCTCACATGACCGAACCGCCCGCGAGCGCCCGATTCGAGCTCGCCACCGAACTAGCCGCCGCAACGCGCGACAGGCACAGCGCATGGGAGTTCATCCGCCGGTTCGCCGACACATGGGCAGAACCGTTGCGTGATTGCGACGGCTACGGCATCGCGGACGTGCACGCCGCCGAAGAGCGGCTGGGCTTCACACTTCCCGCCGCGCTGCGCGAGGCGTACACGCTGTTCGGCAAACGCGCCGACCTCTGCGGCACGATGAACTTTTTGAAGGCCCCGGATCAGCTCGCCGTTTTCGAGGACCTGCTGCTGTACCACCACGAGAACCAGGGAGCCTGGGAGCGTTACATCCGCCCGGCGGATCTGCACATGGACGATCCACCCACCGTGCAGTCGTGCGACTGGGGCCACGGGCAGCACGCATGCGCAGAACGCCTTTCGATCGCTCTGGTCGAGATGGTGCTCACCGAGTCGCTCTACGCAGACGACACGCTCACCGTGTACGGCGAGTTGCTTGAGACGGAGATTGCGGAGGTGTACCACCGATACACCCCGCTGCCCCTCCCTCCACTCCCCCTCGAGCCCCTGGAGTGCATCCCCACGGGAGGCCGCTGGTACGCGGGCGAGAATGTGATCCTCAATCTCACGACGTTCCATATGCCCGATGAATACGAGCATAGGAGAGGGCCTTGGGGCCGACCGTGGAGCCGGGGCCATCTCAACATCCGCGCCCGGACCCCCGATGCCGCCCAAGCACTGCAGCGTGACCTGCCGCGAGAATGGTTCAACTGGAGATGGCACAAGCCAGAGGACCCATACCCCCCGAAGCCGTGAAGTCCCGGCGCTGCTCAAGGAGGCTTGGGGGCGGACGAGTCGGCCTGTAAGCCGGGTTCTGTGCCCGCCGTCCCTCGCGGGGCGGCGGGTGACGGCCATCCATCTCGGGCCGCCGTTGCCGGCGGCCTCCAGCGGTCTACCCGCAGGCTCGGGCGGGCCGCCCTCGGGCACCTGCGCGGGGCCTCTTGCGGGGCCCCTTCTTGACCTTGCTCCGGGTGGGGTTTACCGAGCCGCCCACGTCACCGTGGGCGCTGGTGAGCTCTTACCTCACCGTTTCACCCTTACCACCGGCGGACCGGTGGCGGTTTGCTTTCTGTGGCACTGTCCCGCGGGTCACCCCGGGTCGGCGTTACCGACCACCCTGCCCTGTGGAGCCCGGACTTTCCTCGACGGGGATCGCTCCCCGACGCGGCCGTCCGGCCGGCTCGTCCGCCGTACGTAAGAGGTTAGCGGGTCGGGCGGGCCCCTTGTTCCCCGGCTCAGGGCAGGTTGGTGAGGGCCTCGTCCAGGCGGGATTTGTCAAGAGGGAAGGTGGTGCACGTCGTTGAACGTGCGCAGTGTCGCGGGCCCGTCGGGGTACCAGTCGATGGACGACAGCGCGGCCACGTCCAGGTGCATCCGGTAGAGGGACGACATGGGCGCGCCCAGGGCGTCCTTCACGAGGAGCTTGATGGGCGTGACGTGCGAGACCACCAGGACGGTCTGCTCGCGGTAGCGGACCTTGAGCTTGTCCAGGGCGGTCCGGACGCGGCGGGACACCTGGGCGAAGCTCTCCCCGCCCGGCGGCGCCGCCTCGGGGTCGGCCAGCCACGCCTTCATCTCGGCGGGCCACCCCTTGCCCGCCTCGGCGAACGTGAGGCCCTCCCACTCGCCGAAGTCGGTCTCCCGGAAGCCGTCCTCGACGCGGACGTCCAGCCCGGTGACGGCGGCGGCCTCGGCGGCCGTGTCGCGGCAGCGGGCCAGGGGGGAGGTGACGATCGCGTCGAGGCCGCGGTCCTTGAGCGCGAGCGCGGCGGCGCGGGCCTGCGCGAGGCCGTTCGGGGTGAGCGGGACGTCGCCGATCCCGGCGAAGCGCTTCTCGATCGACAGCGGCGTCTCGCCGTGCCGGAGCAGGACCGTGGTCATCGGGGCGGACGAGGGCGGACGCGGCGGCGGCTCCGGCTCCCTCGGCGCCTCCTCGACCTTGCGGGTCCAGTGCTCGCCGCGGGCGGCGGCGTCCATGGCCTCGTTCGCCAGCCGGTCGGCGTGCGCGTTCCGGTTGCGCGGGATCCAGCCGTAGGAGACCGACCCGAGGCCCCCGGCCAGCTCCTTCGCGCGCAGCGCCAGCGGGATCATGTCCGGGTGCTTGATCTTCCAGCGGCCGGACATCTGCTCCACGACGAGCTTGGAGTCCATCCGGACCTCGACGCGGGCGGACGGGTCGAGGTCCGCCGCCGCCGTCAGCCCGGCGATCAGGCCCCGGTACTCGGCGACGTTGTTGGTGGCGTGCCCGATCGACTCGGCCACCTCGGCGAGGACCTCGCCGGTCAGCGCGTCCCGGACGAGGGCCCCGTACCCGGCGGGCCCCGGGTTGCCGCGCGAGCCCCCGTCCGCCTCGACGATCAGCTTGCGTGCGCTCGCGCCCCTGTGGGGGGACGACCCCCCACGCCCCCCGGCAACTGCGCTCACAGGCCCGACTCTGGCGTGCGGATCAGGATGCGGCGGCACTCCTCGCAGCGGACGACCTCGTCCTCCGCCGCGGCCCTGATGTTGTTCAGGTCGACGGTGTTCAGCGCCAGGTGGCAGCCCTGGCACGCGCCGCGGAACAGCTTGGCCGCGCCCACGCCGCCGAACTGGCCGCGCAGCTTCTCGTAGAGGGCGAGCAGGTCGTCCGGGACGTCCTTGGCGACGGCGGTGCGCGCGGTGCTGGTCGTCCCCGACTCCTCGTCGATCTCCCGCTGCGCGGTGTCGCGGCGCTCGGTGAGCCCGGTCAGCTCCTCCTGCGCGGCGGACCGGTCGGCGCGGAGCGCGGCGACGCGCCCCTCGGCCTCCTCCGTCCGCTCCATGATCTCCAGCACGACCTCCTCCAGGTCGGACTGGCGGCGCTGCAGCGACTCGATCTCCGCCTGCAGGCTGCTGAGGTCCTTCGCGGACGTCACCTGGCCGGAGTCGAGCCGCTTCTGGTCGCGGTCGGCGCGGGTGCGGACCTGGTCGACGTCCTGCTCGGCCTTCTTCTGCTCCCGCTGCAGGTCGCCGACCTCGGTCTCGGCCGCGACGATCTCGTCGCGCAGCTCGGTCAGTCGCCCCTCCAGCCGCTCGATCTCCGCCAGCTCGGGCAGCGTCCGGCGGCGGTGCGCCAGCCGGTCCAGCGAGCTGTCGAGCTCCTGCAGGTCGAGCAGTCGAAGCTGGGCTTGCGGTGCGGCTTTCACAGTGCTCCTTCTTCGTGAAGGCGCCACGCGTCGGTGACGAGCGTGGACACCCTGGTCTCCAACTTGCCCGCTTCGGGGGAGGACGCGGCGAGCCGGCGTTCGGCGTCGGCCAGCCACGGCCATTCGGTCGCCCAGTGCGCGGCGTCCACCAGGGCGGGCCCGCCGTGCTCGGCGAACTCCGACGCGGGGTGGTGCCGCAGGTCGGCGGTGAGGTAGGCGTCGACACCGGCGGCGCGCGCGGTGCCGAGGAGGGAGTCGCCGGAGCCGCCGCAGACGGCGACGGTGCGCACGACCGCGTCCGGGTCGCCGGCCGCGCGGACGCCCCAGGCGGTGGACGGCAGGCCGACGGCGGCGCGCCGGGTGAACTCCCGCAGCGTGACGGGCTCGGCCAGCTCTCCGATCCGGCCGAGGCCGCGGCGCGGGTCGTCGTCGGCGGGGACCATCGGGCGCAGCCCGCCGGTCAGGCCCACGGCCCGCGCCAGCGCGTCCGAGACGCCGGGATCGGCCCGGTCGGCGTTGGTGTGCGCGGTGTACAGCGCGAGCCCACTGGTGATCATCCGGTGGATCAGCCGGCCCTTGGGGGTGGTGGCGGCGACGGAGTGCACGCCGCGCAGCAGCAGCGGGTGGTGCGTGACCACCAGGTCGGCGTCCCACTCCAGCGCCTCGTCGATCACGGCGGCGACGGGGTCGACGGCGAACAGGACCCGGCCGACCTCCTGATCGGGGTCTCCGCAGACCAGTCCGACGGCGTCCCAGGACTCCGCCCACGCGGGCGGGTAAAGCTCCTCCAGAACCGTGATGACATGGGATAGGCGCACGTCCCGCAGGCTACCGCGCCCAGCCGCTCCCAACGAGCCACCGAGCGTCACCGCGGGGCGGCGCGGTCTGTAACGATATGGACGGGACAGTGCACGAGGGAAGGGAGAACGCCATGTCGGACGCCGGCGCCGCGGGACCGGAGCCCACTGCGGAACGCCCGTACATGCCCGGCTACGGCATCCAGGGGCCGGACGAGGGAAGCGGCCTGCTGCCGTGGTCGTGGGCCGTGGAGCGGCTGCGCGCCGCGCGCAACTTCTGGGTGTGCACGGTCCGGCCGGACGGACGCCCCCACGCGATGCCCGTCTGGGGCGCCTGGTCGGGCGAGGCCCTGCTGTTCAGCAGCGCCGTCCCGTCCCGCAAGATGGTCAACCTGCGGGCGAACCCGCAGGTCGTGGTGACCACCGAGGAGGCCGAGAACCCCGTCGTCATCGAGGGCCGCGCCGAGATCCTCACCGAGCAGAAGGACCTCCAGCGGTTCATCGACCTGGTCAACTCCAAGTACGCGACCCGCTATCGTGTCGATTTCCTGGACCCCGAGGTGAACGCCACCGTCGCGGTGCGCCCACAATCGGTGTTCGGGCTCCGCCAGGGAGACTTCACCGGTTCTCCCACCCGGTGGTCGTTCGGAACCTGACCGTCCGCCGTGATCAACCTGGAGACTCATCGCGTTGGAGTCTGTTTGACTGCCTCCCCTCCCTGGCGGGAGGGGATTCCTACGGCTCGCGCCGTGGGTGTTTCTGCTTCGCGGCCGACTGCGGAAGGGAGTGCCCTTGCCGTCTGACGTCAGCTCCACAGACATCACCGGAGGTGCCGCCTCCGGCTACGGCTCGACCAGCCGCAAGGATGTTCTTGGCCTTGCGGCGGTTGACGCTGCCGGGCTGCTTGCGGGCCATGCGCCGCTGGGACCGGGCCAGGTTCGCCGCCTTGCGCTTCACATGGCGCGGGTTGGCGATGCGCTCCCCGTCCGACGTCACCGCGAAATACTTGACGCCCAGATCGATGCCGATCTGGTGCCCGGTCTGCGGCGCGTGCTTTGGGGCGTGGGTGTCGACGGCGAAGGTGACGTACCAGCGCCCGTCCGGCTCCCGCGAGATCACCACCATCGTGGGGTCCAGCGTGGCCGGGTCCACGTCCTGGAACGACCACACGAGCACGAGCGGCGCGGCCGTCTTCGCCATCCACAACTGCCCGTCCTTCATGCGGAATGCCGAGCGGGTGTAGTGCGCCGCCTGTCGGCCGGTGCGGGTCTTGAACCGCGGGTAGCGGGCGCGTCCGGCGAAGAAGCCGGCGAACGCTGCGTGCTGATGCCGCAGCGCCTGCCGCAGCGGGACCGAGGACACCTCGCTCAGGAACGCCAGTTCCTCGGTCTTCTTCCATGCGGTCAGCGCGGCGTCAGTCTGCTTGTAGGAGGTAGGTTCGCCGTCGGCGTGCCAGGCGCGGTGGCGTTCGGCGAGCGTCTTGTTCCACACCAGGCGCACGCACCCGAACGTACGGCTGAAGACGGCCGCCTGCTCGGCATCGGGATAGGCCCGGCACTTGTACGCCGTCCGCATGACCGGCACCTTACACACTCGCCAGGTGCGCGTAAGGGAATTCGGATGTCCGTGGACTCGTTTCTCACAGCACGAACTCCTCACCCACCTGAGGGCCGGGGAATCCTTCGGAGGACTAGGTGAAATCACCCTTTCGGCGCCGCAAGCGCGTCAAGGGCCGTCCCATGGGCAACCGCCCCGAGGCGGCCGAGCCGGAGACAGTCGAATGGCCCCGCGAGGGGACGGGCAAGTCGTCCCTGATGGGGGCCATCCGCGGCGACGGCGAGACCGGCGCCGGCTTCGGCGGCGGCATGTTCGAGGACCTCGCCGCGGCGTTCGAGGGCTCCAAGAAGGTCAAGATGGAGGAGCAGGAGCGCCAGAAGGTCATGCGGCAGGACGACCACGAGCAGACCGGTTCCGGCCGCACCCGCGACGACCTCGACTCCGGCAAGATCCGTATTCGGCGCACCCCGCCGGACGAATAGGGCACGTCCACACTCGAACACGAGTTCGAACACGGGTTATCCTGCCCTCGTGAGCACCTACGTCCCGCCCGGCTGGCCCTCGCAGGTGCATCCACCGGGCACCGACCGATTCGAGGACACCGCCCTCGGCTGGCTGCTCGAGCTCGTCCCGCCCGAGTACCGCCGCTACGGCGTGCTGCGCCGCTACCCGATCACCCTCGCCCGGATGGCCCGCCAGCACGTCGCCGCGTCCGTCGAGGCGGCCCGCGAGGGCTTCCGCACCGCCCGCGTCGACCTCGGCGACCTCGTCCCGCCGCACGGCGTCGAGTCCGTGCTGGACGCCTACCGCCGCGAGGGCGCCCGCCTCGTCGCCGTCCTGCGCGCCGTGGAACTCGTCGAGACGGCCCTGCGCGGCCTCGCCGAGCCCGACGACCCGGCCCACCGCCGCCCCTTCACCCCCAAGCTGTGACGATCCCGTTGACTCCCTGTCGCGGGGTGCGCAAGCCTTTGCTCTGTTCCTGACGGGGAGGCGGGTTTCCGGTGAGCACACCACCTGGGTGGTACCCAGATCCAGAGTGGATGGGCCGCGAACGCTACTGGGACGGACAAACCTGGACCACCCAGTCACGCCGCTACGAACGCACCCGCCGCCACCAGCGCCCACCCACCCCCGCACCGAGGCCATCAGAACCCCCCGCGCCGCAACAGGCCACACCCCCTGCGCCCCCACTTGCACCTCCACAGCCACCGGCGCCGCGTCCCGCCGACCAAACGGCACCCCACAGCGGCCAGGACGTCCAACAGGCGCCCCGGCCCGCACCGCCCACCCCAAGCACACCGCCGCAGCCGCCCAGATCGTGGCCGCCCCCCGCACAGCCTCCCGGCGCTCCCACGCGCCGAGACGGTGGACCGATCCCAGCAGGCTCCACCCCACCACCGGTCAACACGACGGCAGAGCCACAGCGCTCCCCCACCGCGAAGCCGCCGGCCGCACCCCACCACAGCGGGCCACCACCGGGCGCCGGGCCCGTCGCCGCACGACCGCCCTACCAGGGTGAGCAGGCCGCGGCAGGAGCGCATCCAGTTGCTCCCGCACACCACCACAGCGGGCCGTCGCACGTCGCTGTGCCGCCGCCTGGTGCGGTTTATCGGGGTGGGGAGGCGTCCGCGGGGGCGGTTGTGCCGGGTCCTGGTGGGGCGGCGCTGGAGGACGGGCCGGGCTTGGTGGACGCGGCGGGCGGCGGGCAGCAGGGGTGGCACGTTCCCGAGGCTCGGCGTTATCTGCCGCCTGGGCGGGAGCCCGCCGGGCGAGGTGGGGTGCCGGTTGCGGCGGTCGTGGGGGTTGAGGGGGTTCTCGTCGCGGGGGTCGCGTTCGGGGTGCAGTTGGTGTGGCCGGTGTGGGGGGCGGTCGTGGTCGTCGCCGTGTGGGGGCTGGTGCTGCTGGCGCCGCTCGGGGCGGGGCGCGTGCACGGGTACCGGGAGCCGCGCCGGGACGAGCGGGTGGAGCAGGCGTGGCGGGACGTCCAGCGGCGGGCCGGGGTGGGCGGGTACCGGGTGGTGGTCGTCGAGTCGGACGGGTTGAACGCCTGCGTGCCGTTCGGGCGGACGGTGGCGGTGACGTCGGCGTCGGCGCGTTCGCTGCCGCCGGGGCGGCTGGAGGCCGTGCTGGCTCATGAGCTGGGGCATCTGCTGGGGTGGCGGGCGGTTCCGGCGTTCGTGCACGCGCAGGTCACGATGCCGAGCCGGGCGCTGCTGTGGACGCTGCGCAAGGTGTGGGCGCCGGTCGCGCCGATGTGGAAGCGGGCCGTGGCGTGGCATCGGCCGATCGGTTTCGTGCTGGTGCTCCTGCTGGGGGCGCTGGCCACGGCGGTCACGGTGGTGGTGGCGCTGCCGGCGGGTGTCGCGTATGCCGCGGCGCTGGGGGCGCGGGTCTTGGGCGCGCGCGGGGAGGCCCGGGCGGACGCGGTGGCGGTGCGGCTCGGGTTCGGCGCCGAGCTGGTCGCGGTGGTGGAGGAGCGCATCGAGAGCGCCCCGGACGGGCTGCCGCTCCCCCTCGTCCGGCGGGCGCAGGGGTTGCGGCGGCGGCTCGGCTGATCAGGCCCGGCCGCCGAAGAGGGGCGGCGGCCCCTGGTCGCGGCCCGGCGGCGGGCCGCCGGGCGCGCGTGGGCCCGTGCCGGGCGGGGGGCCGGGGTCGGAGGCGAGGGGTGCGCGCGGGGGCGGGGGTGCCGGGGGTGTCGCCCACTGCGGGGGCGGGGCGGCCCACTGCGGGGGCTGCCGGGTCAGGGCGGCGGGGCCGGGGATGGCGCGCGGGACGGGCGGGTCCGGGAGAGGGCCGGTGGTGACGCGGTCCAGCGTGATGATCGCCGGGTCGCACTCGACCGGGGTGACCGTGCGTCCCCCGCCGGGCGCCGACTGGACGAGCAGCAGCGCGTGGTCCGGGAGGTGCTGGAGGGTGACGGGCTCGACGACGTACTCGTAGACGCGCTGGCTGGTGTCGGCGTCGCTCCAGTTGGTGCCCTCGGCGTAGGAGGAGGCGGCCGACCAGTTCCGCGTGGTGGCGACGGCGGTCCCCTCGGTGTCGCTGCGGCTGTCGGCGCCGCCCCGGTTCCGGCCGCGCTGGCTGGAGGTGGAGCGGTCGGGGAACAGCCCGAACATCTCGCCGCCCGAATGGGCGACGCCGGCGGAACTGCTCGTCCCCCAGGTGCGGGACGAGCCGGTCGTGCGGCTGGTGCTGCGGGTCTCCGAGTCGCCCTCGCCGCGGGTGTCGGTGGACGTGTGCGACTCGTTCCCGCCGACGTTCTTGGTGATCTGCGACAGGACGAACCGGTGGTCGCGGCCGATGAAGTCGGCGGCGCGGGCGGCGTCCTCGTGGTTGCCGAGGCGCATGAACGCGACGGCGCCGCCGCCGATCAGCTCGGCGGACGTCTCGCGCAGCCGCCGGAACAGCAGGGTCAGCGGGACGCCGCGCCGTTCGCAGGCGTCCGAGAGCCGCTCCAGGTGGCGGCGGGCGAGTTCGTCGGCGCCGACGACCACGAGGGCGGGCGTCGCCTCCCAGGACGCGGTGATCCGGTGCGTGACCCACTGGACGATGAGGTCGGTGAGCAGCTCGGACCGGACGTTGCGGGCCTGGCTGTCCAGCGCGATGCAGGTCAGGTAGCCCGGACCCGTGCCGGTCGGCTCCGTGCCGAGGTCTTCCAGGGGGTGGATGTACGACTCGATCCGCGACAGGTTCGCGTGGGCTTGGCGGCGGTACTCCACGGTGAACAGCTCGGTGCCGATGCGCCGCCGCTCGTCGCGGGTCAGGGCGTCGCCGTCGTCGGGCTCGCCCATCAGGACGCGGAGCGCCGCGGCGATCCGGGCGAGGGTGATGTCGCCGCCGAGGGCGCCGCACACCTTGGTGAGGATGCGGTCGTCCATGCTGCGTTCGGCGCGGGCGGCGTCGGGGCCGCCGCCGTGCATGGACTCCACGATCGCATCGACGAGTTCCTGCGGCGACATGTCGGTGAGCAGGGTGGAGGAGGCTTGGTGGCTGGGCAGCAGCTGCTCGTCCACCCTCATCCAGGCAGATCGGGACAGTTCGACCAGTTCGCGGCTGACGACCTCCCGGGACAGGTCGAGCACCAGCAGCGGCTGGACGGCGAGGGTGGACGTCCCATAGGTGGTGAGCAGCGCCTCCCATGCCCACAGCGTCCCGCCGAACACGTCCAGGCGGCGGCCGGGGCGTGGTGCGGCGCCCCACTCGGGCAGTTCGTCGAGCCGCGCGCGCTCTGCGGCTTCGTGGGCCTGCTTGCGCGCCTGCCAGTTCCGCGCCTGCTCGTGGTAGCCGCCGGTGATCTGCTTCTGCGCCAGTTCGTAGGCCCTGCGCGCGCCCTCCCGTTGCTGGATCGCCCACCGGGTCAGCACCACGCCGGGCGTCACCGCGATGACGGCGAGCAGCAGCAAGGCGACGGTGAAGCTGGTGGACAGACCGGCGGCGATGGCAGCGAAAAGGACCAGAACGGCCGCGACGGCTGCGCTGGCCGGGAGCGTCCGGCTCACTCTGCGCTGGGCGGCGGCCTCGGTCTCGGCGACGCGCCGCGCCAGGTAGTCCGGCAGCGCCTGCTGTTGCGGCGGCGGATCGGGGAACGGGGTGAGGAACCACCAGCGGTCCCGGAACACCCATCCGATGCGGGGGTCGGGGCTGAACAGCCGCTCGCGGCGCGACAGCGGCCCCCCGTGATCGACCGGTTCGCCCCTCACGACGCTGTACCCCCGCTCTGCTCTCGGGTGCCGACTCGGCCGTCGCGCCTCCGGGCCGGACGCGGGGAGCGCGGTGCGCCCGGTGGGCCCGTTGAGCGTGGTGAGCACGGCGATGCCGCGAACAACCCAAGCAGATTGACACGGAACTTGTCAGGCCCTCCGTCGCAAACCGGCCTTCACAACGACACTCTTGCTCAATACCCTGACTGCCCATGGCGGGGGCGGCGGAGATCTGGGACGTGGTGCGTGGCCTGCCGGTGTGCAGGCTGCTCGAGGTCCCGCGTCCGGACCGGGCGGACGGCCGGGACGAGTGGCGCGACCAGCGGCTCGCGGCGCTGGTGTCGGCGTATCACGCGGGCGGCGAGCCGGTGCTCGTCGGCTGGCGGCGGGCGGCGGCGTTCGGGCCCACGGAGGTGCTGGTCGGCGGGTCCGGGCTCGTCGCCGACCGGGACGGGAGCGCGGCGACGCTGAGCCTGCCGGCGGGCGGGCGCGGCGTGCTGCTCCCCGACGGGGTCGCCGCCGCCGCGATGCCGCACTGGGTCGGCATCGGCGGCATCGCGGACGGCCTGCTCGCCGACGACCCGGCCCGCGAGGAGCCCGCCAGGCCGTCCCTGGAGGACGGTCTGCTCTCGGTGTGGACGCAGCCGTTCGCCTGGCTGCTGGTGGCCGAGCCGGTGGACGCGTCCGAGGCCGCGCGCCTCGCCGACGACCTCGCCGACCGGCAGCAGCGCGCCCGGTCGATGGCGGAGCTGTCGCCGGAGGAGTCGGTGGCCGCCGTCCGGATGGAGCGGCGGCACCGGGAGCTGCGGCGGGCGGCGGCGTCGGGGCTGTGGCGCGTGCGGCTGGCGGCCGGGGCGGCGACGCCCGCGGCGGCCGCGCGGGTGGCGGCGCTGGTGTGCGCGTCGGCGGACCTGACCGGGCTGCCGTACGCGCTGGTCCCGGGCGCGGACGGGCCGTTCGAGGCGAGCACGCAGCTGGTGGCGGCGCTGGCGCGGCCGCCCGTCCGGGAGGTCGCCGGGGTCCGGTTCGTGATGCGGCCGGAGTTCGACGTGACGCCCGAGCCGGCGCCCGGGTCGGTGGGCGGGGGCGTCCCGCTGGGGCGGGTCCTGGACCGCGACCGGCGCGAGGTCGGGTCGCTGTCCCTGCCGCTGCCCAGCCTGAACCGGCACACGTTCGTGTGCGGCGCGACCGGGTCCGGCAAGTCGCAGACGATCCGGTCGCTGCTGACCGCCGCGTCGGCCGCGGGGCTGCCGTGGCTGGTGGTCGAGCCGGCGAAGGCGGAGTACCGGGCGATGGCGTCCCGGCTCGCGGCGGCGGGGGCGCCGGGCGCGGAGGTCGTCGCGATCCGGCCGGGCGACGCGGAGGCGATCGCGGCCGGGATCAACCCGCTCGAACCGGCCCTCGGCCCGGACGGGCGGCCGTTCCCGCTGCAGACGCACGCCGATCTCGTCCGGGCGCTGTTCCTCGCCGCGTTCGAGGCGGACGAGCCGTTCCCGCAGGTGCTGTCGGCGGCGCTGACCCGCTGCTACGAGCGGCTCGGCTGGGACCTCGCGCTCGGCGAGCCCGCCGTGCCGGGGACGTCGCCGCGCTACCCGACGCTCGCCGACCTGCAGTCCGTCGCCGAGCAGGTCGTCAGCGACATCGGCTACGGCCAGGAGATCACCGACAACGTGCGCGGGTTCATCCGGGTGCGGCTGTCCAGCCTGCGGCTCGGCACGACCGGGCGGTTCTTCGAGGGCGGCCATCCGATCGACTTCGACGCGCTGCTCGCCCGCAACGTCGTCTTCGAGATCGAGGACGTCGGCGACGACCGCGACAAGGCGTTCCTGATGGGCACCGTCCTGGTCCGGCTGGTGGAGCACCTGCGGCTGCGGCAGGGCGGCGGCGGTCCGGCGGGGCTGCGGCACCTGACGGTGTTCGAGGAGGCGCACCGGCTGCTGCGGCGCAGCGAGCAGGCGGGCCCGGCGGCGCACGCCGTGGAGACGTTCGCGAGCCTCCTCGCGGAGATCCGCGCGTACGGGGAGGGGCTGGTGGTGGCGGAGCAGATCCCGTCCAAGCTCGTCCCGGACGTCATCAAGAACACCGCCGTGAAGATCGTGCACCGGCTGCCCGCGCGGGACGACCGGGACGCGGTCGGCGCGACGATGAACATCACCGAGGCGCAGTCGCAGTTCCTGGTCACGCTCACGCCGGGCGAGGGCGCGGTGTTCACCGACGGCATGGACTTCCCGCACCTGGTGCGCGTCCCGGACGGCTCCCGGCTGGAGCGTCCGGACGGCCCGGCGCCGCTGGCGTCGCCGGGCGTACTGGTGACGCCCCGGAGCGGGACGTGCGGGGCCGACTGCCGCGACTCCCCCTGCACGCTGCGCGACATGCGCACGGCCCAGCGCGCCGTGGCCGAGCGTCCGGAACTGGTGCTGTGGGCGGAGCTGTCCGCAGCCGCGCATCTGACGGGCTGGGGCGCGCCGGGCCTCGACCCGGCAGTCCTGGACGGCCTCCCCCGGCGGCTCACCGACTGCGCCGTCTCCCATGCGGTGGACGCGGCCGTGGCGTCCCGTACCGCGCCCGGCGCGCTGGCCGACCACATGGTGGCGTCCCTGAACGGCGTCGCGTGCACCGAAGACGAAGCCGTGTACTTCGCTGCCCCATACCGGTGGTGCCTCGTCCTAGAAGAACTGCAGCAAGCGCACAAAATGGACCCTGGCGGTGCCCGTCACCCACTTAGCCGCGAATGGGAAGCCCGCTACAAGCGGTCCATTCCCGGTGGCACTCTCGCCGACCAACTCAGTGCCGTGTCCGCGTGGTGGGAACACGACCAGCGCGACATGGACGCGCGCGCACTCGCGCTCTGGGGCACCGGTTCGGCCATCGAGAACGCCGTAGGGGCGCTGCGGACGGACGCCGACTGGGCCGACCGCCTCCGTGAGTCGGCCTCGCGCCTGCGCAACGCGGACGGCATCGTCGGGTCGTTCGTTTCCGGCGGGTCGTTCGTTTCAGGCGAATAGAGGGCCGCTCATGCACCATGGAGCCATGGGGATTCTTGAGCAGGTCGCGCCGAACCTTATCGACGTCCTCCGCCGCGACGCCTGGTGGATGGGCTGGAACACGTTCCTCGCCTGGATCCCGGTCGGTCTGGCCTTCCTGCTCTTCCGCGGCCACCGCGTCTCCCGGTCGCCGTTCTGGTGGGCGGGGCTCGTGCTGTTCGTGCTGTTCCTGCCGAACGCGCCGTACGTCGTCACCGACCTGGTGCACCTCCGCAACGACATGCTGCTCGCCGACCGCGGCGGGCCGGTCGTCACGGCCGTCCTGCCCGTCTACGCGGTGCTCATCGGCTCGGGCTTCCTCGCGTACTACCTCTCGCTGTCCGCCGCGACGCGCCACCTCACCCGGATCGGCCTCGGCGCGTGGAACGGCCGCGTCACCATCGGCGCGCACGCGCTCTGCGCGATCGGCGTCTTCCTCGGCCGCTGGGCCCGGCTGAACAGCTGGGAACCGGTCGTGGACCCGCACGCCACCATCGAGCGGATCGTCGTCCAGCTGACCTGGACGTGGGCGCCGATCCTGATCCTGGCGGTCTTCCTGGTCACCTGGATGTGCCATTTCATGACGAAGGCCATCGCCGAAGCCTCGTTCGACGCGACGCTGAAGAGCGCCCGGCGGCTCCGGGCGACGCGCACGTCCTGACCCTCGGCCCGGGGGCTCAGGCCGCGTAGTTGCGCAGGACGCGGAGGGCGTCGGCGGCGTGCGGGCCCTCGGCCCTCAGCGCGGTCTGCTCCGGGGTGAGGCGGCGGGCTCCGACGCGGCAGAACTCGGCGGCCGGGCCCGTGATGCGGGACGGGGCGGACGCGTCGCCGAACGTCCAGTGCGTCCCGTCGGGCGCGGTGAGGTCGCAGTAGACGGGCGCGTCCGGGAGCCCTTCGACCGAGAAGGCGTAGGGCAGCGTGCGGTGGGCGAGCCACGCGATGTGCCGGATCCTGGCGGTGTCGGGGTAGGACACGCCCAGC
Source organism: Actinomadura geliboluensis (assembly GCF_043197915.1). Classification (NCBI taxonomy): domain Bacteria; kingdom Bacillati; phylum Actinomycetota; class Actinomycetes; order Streptosporangiales; family Thermomonosporaceae; genus Actinomadura; species Actinomadura geliboluensis. Next base: position 150,528 of record NZ_JBICUA010000013.1, read on the forward strand.
GGGACGGCGATGTCCTGGGCGTGGGCCCAGTGCTCGGCGATCCTCGTCGTGGCGAGCGTGCGCGGGGACAGCGGCGTCCGCACCCAGGACAGGCGCGTGCCCGGCGGCTGCGCGCGCAGGAAGTCGGCGACGGCGTAGGCCGTCTTGCGCCAGCGCTCCAGCAGGTCCGCCGGCGGCATGCCGCGCTCGGCGGCGACCATGTCGGCGGCGACGCCGTCCACGGTCTTGGCGGCGTCGGGCGACAGGAAGGCGGTGGCCTCCCCGCCCGACGGGTCGCTGATCACTTCGTTGGTCTGCGCCAGATGCAGGACGACGTCGGAGACGGTCCAGCCCTCGGCATCGGACGGGCGGGCCCACTGCTCGGGGGCCAGCGCCGCCAGCATCGCGTCCAGTTGCCGGAACTCCGCGGTCAGGTCATCGAACACGTCCGCCATCCCGCCACAATAACCGAACGAAATTCGGCCCGCCCCGTCCACAGTCGGTCAGGTGAGCTTCTCCAGCCGGTCGGCCGCGGCGGCGGCGCCTCCGGCGGCGGCGAAGGTCTCGCGGGCGGCCTCGGCGGCGGCGCGGTGCGGACCGCCGTCCGCCAGCACGGCCGCGAGCGCCGCGCGCAGCTCCTCGGGACGGGCGTCCTCGAAACCGACGGTGACGCCCGCGCCGGCGGCCTCCACCCGGCTCGCGATGACGGGCTGGTCTCCCCGCACCGGCGCCACCACCAGCGGGAGGCCGTGCGCGAGCGACGCGCACACCGTCGCGTGCCCGCCGTGGCAGACGACGGCGGAGAGCCGTTCGAGGAGCTTGCCGCGCGGCACCCGCTCGCGGACGAGCACGTTCGGCGGCGGTTCGGGCACGCTGCCCGGCGCCGCCTCGACGACCGCCTGGACGTCCATGCCGCGGACGGCCTCGGCGGCGGCCCGCAGGAACCCGGTCGCGGACGGCCCGGCGATCCGTCCCAGCGAGACGAGGACGGCGGGCCGGCCGTCCAGCCACTCCCACGGGAACGCGCACGGCGCGGAGCGTCCCGGCGCGGGGCCGACGAACGCGAAGTGGTCCGGGAAGAACGAGGTGTCGCCGACGAGCGCGGAGGTGGCGAACACCAGCGTGAGGTGGTCGGAGAAGCGCAGGTCGATGAGGTCGTCGATGCCGTGGTCGAGCTGGAAGTCGCCGATGCGGTCGCGGACCTCCTCCTCGGCCTCCGGCAGCGCGGCGAGCGGGCGGGTGAACTCGGCGGGCGAGGCCGCGAGGGTCGCCCACGGGAGCTCGCGGTGCCGGGCCGCGACCGGCGCGGCCAGGACGAACTGGTCGGCGACCACCGCGTCCGGGCGGAAGCGGTCGGCGGCCTGCTCGACGCCCGGCATCATCGCATCGCCGAGCGGGACGAGGAAGTCGTCCCACAGCAGGCGGAGGGCGTCGAGGCCGCGCCGCTCCAGCCACCGGTCCCGCATCGCCGCGCAGTCGTCGCCGGCGGCGGAGAAGATCCGGGAGCCGGGCCGCAGCAGGGCCTCCAGGGTCGGGCGGTGGCCCGCCCAGGCGACCTTGTGGCCGCGGCGGCCGAGTTCGGCGGCGACCGCCGCCGCCGGGGCGATGTGGCCCGCCAGCGGCGGCATCGCGAACAGGAAGCGGCGCTCGGGTGTGCGCGCCCGCTGGATGCCCGGGTCTCCGAGGATGGACGGGACCTGGACGCGGCGGGCGCTCGCGCGGCGCTGGGTCATGCTCGGCTCTCCTCCATGTCGGGTCCGCCGGACGCGGTCGTCCAGGCGACGACGTGCCCGTCGAGTTCGCGTGTCTGCACTGTGCTGACCGTTCCGCCGGCGGCGATGAGGAGCCGTTCGGCGTCCGCGACGGTCACGACGAGTTCGGAGCCGTCCGCCGCCGCGTTCATCGACTGGAGCACCGCCTGCTTGGCGGCGCGTACCCGCGCGTTGTTCTCGTTGACGGCGAGCCCGATGCCGGCCTGGTCGCGGCCGGGCCGTACCAGGGCGACGCCCAGTTCGGCGGACGAGGCGATCGAGACGGTCAGGGGTTCCTCGAAGGGGCCGGTCACGGTCGGCCCTTCGTGCACGGTCAGTTCGGCGGGGAACAGGGGCCCGTGGCCGTTGCGCCACAGGTGGTCCCTGACGGCGTCCTTGGCGGCGATGCGTCCGAGCAGCCACGGACCCTGCGCGACCGGCGGGAGGGCGTCGTACTCGGCGCGCTCCACCGCGCCGAGGTACTGGCGCATGAGGAGGTCGCGGGACGCGGTGCCGTCCCAGCGTTTGCGTGCCACGGTCCAGCCGCCCGGTTGGGGCTCCCCCGTCCCCGACACCTCCGGGGTGAACTTCATCCGCCAGAGGGCTTCGTCGGTGTAGAAGCGGTGGGTGGTCCATCCGTCGATGCGTGCCCACACCGTGCCGTTCTCGTGGAGCATCTCCGCCGAGCAGCGCATCGTCGTGTCGGTGAGGGACTGGTTCCAGATGGTCGTCTCCAGGCGTTCCCCAGGGGACGGCAGGGGCCCGTACAGCAGGACCCGTTCGATCCCCACCGGGAACACCGTCTGGTTGGTGTCGCCGTACACCTGGATCCAGTGGGCGCAGAGCTGCCCGGCGCTGTCCAGGAGCGCACCCGGCGTGGGCAGTGCGGTCAGGACGGCGTGCACACCGTCCTCTGCCAGAGCCGTGATCTCGCTGATGCCGCGGTAGTGCGGGCCCTGGAACATCCAGCGTTCCTCGTACAGCCGCTCGGCGGTGACGATGGGCGGCCCCTCGATGGTGAGCGGCGTGCGGTCCGGGACGGGCGGCAGCGGGTAGTGCTCGGCGAGCAGGACCGTCCCGTCCGCGTAGCCGGGGATGTCGACCTTCACCCTGCGCACGCGGTCGCCGTCGTCGACGAGGTAGGCGCGGATGTCGGCCGTCGTCGGCGGCGCGGCGACGACCCACCGGATGGAGCGGACGTTCTCGAACCCGACGACGACCATGTCGGGCAGCAGCTCGCGCGCGGCACCCGCCATCGCCTCCGCCAGCGTCGCCAGCGGGACGACGGGCAGCCGGTCCGACATCTCCGGCCAGCCGGGCGCCTGCGCGACCAGGCAGTGGTCGGCCAGGAACGGCATCGCCTCGACGGAGAAGACCCGGGAGACGCTCAGCTCGGCGCCCGCCGGGGACGCCTCGCCCGACGCGACCGGCGACGACGGTCCGGCGCCGAGCGCCTCCAGGACCGACTGCGCCCCGGTCGCCGCGTCGTTGAGCAGCGCCTCCAGCTCCGCCAGCACGGGGTCGTCGGCCGGGAGCGCGGGCACGCCCGGCGCCGGGCGGATCGGCTCCACCGCCCCGTCCAGCCTGACCAGCGGCGTACCGAGGTCGAGCCGCATGCCGGTGGCGGGCGCGGGCGGCGGGGACGCGCCGTAGCCCTCCGCCCACAGCGCGGCGACGACGCGGCGCAGCTGCGCCATCCCGTCCCGCTTCGGCACGTTGACGGCCATCGCCAGGTGCTCGCGGTCGCCGAGCCGGTCGGCGACGAACCCCGGCAGCCCGCCGGGCCCGACCTGGACGAACGCCCGCACGTGCGCTGTCGCGTACAGCTCCTCGATCAGCGCGCTGAACCGGACGGGTTCGCGCAGGTGCCGGACGGCGAGGTCGCGGACCTCCTCCGGCGCGCCCGGGAACGGCGCCGCCGTGCACCCCGACCACAGCGGGACGCGCGGCGCGCGGATCTCCAGGCCCTCCAGCGAATGCCGCACCTGCTTCTCCGACGCCTCCGCCAGCGGCGTGTGGAACCCCGCCCGGAACGGCAGCTCCTGCCCGAGCACGCCCTCGGACGCGAGCCGCCCGAGGACCTCGCGGACCGCCGCCTCCGGGCCGCAGACCACCGACTGGTGCGGGCAGTTGTCGTGGCTGACGAAGACCCCGGACACGGCGGCCGCGGCCTCCTCCGCCTGCGCCGCCCCGCACCCGAGCACCGCGTACACGGCGTCGGCCTCGCCGGTGCCGTCGAGGTCGCGGACGAGCGCGCCCGCGTCGCACATCCCGGCGGCGGCCATCGCCGCCCACTCGCCGAGACCGTGCCCCGCGACGACGTCCGGTTCGACGCCGAGCTCGGCGAGCGCGGCGGCCAGCAGCCGCCCGACGGCCATGGCGTCGGCGGCGCGGCCGAGCAGGTCGGCGCGGCCGGTCAGCTCGGGGGACGGGATGCCGAAGTGCTCGGCGACGTCGTCCACGCGCGGGTCGAAGGCGGGCTCGAAGCCGGGGAACAGGAACGCCAGCCGCCCGCCCTCGGCGAGCAGCGGCCGCGGGGAGAACCACACGTCGCTGCGGCCCCGCCAGGCCGTCCCGCGCTGGACGACGGCGCGCGCCAGGTCGAGCCTGCGCGGTGTCGGGCCGACGATCGCGAGCCGGCACGGCAGGTCGGGGACGTCGTCGGAGGTCCGCGCGAGGAGGTCCTCGTCGGCGACGTCCAGCGCCTCGGCCAGTTCCTCGGGGGTCCGCGCGGCGAGGCGCAGCACCGCCTCGCCGTCGCCGGGCGCGGCGACCGTCCGCCGCCGGGCCCGCCGCGGGGCGGTCGGCGGCGGCTCCTGCAGCACCAGGTGCGCGTTGACGCCGCCGAACCCGAACGCGTTCACCACGGCCCGGCGCGGCCCGCCGCGCCGCTCCCACTCGGCGGCCTCCCGGACGAGCCGGAGCCGGCCGTCCGCCAGCGCCGGATGCGGGTCGTCCGCGTGCAGCGTCGGCGGCAGCACCCCGTCGCGCAGCGCGAACGCCGCCTTGATCAGCCCGGCGATCCCGGCGGCGGGCATCGCGTGCCCGATCATCGACTTGACGGTGCCGAGGCCGATCGGCGGGCCGTCCGCGCCGAGCACGCGGCGCAGCGTCGCGAGCTCCGCCTCGTCGCCCGCCGGGGACCCGGTGCCGTGCGCCTCGACGAGCCCGACCGCGCCGGGCTCCGCCGGGTCCAGGCCCGCGTCCCGCCAGGCGCGCTCGACCGCGAGGACCTGCCCGTCCACCAGCGGGCTCATGCCCCCGGCGGCGCGGCCGTCGCTGGAGGACCCGGCGCCGAGGATGACGGCGTGGATCCGGTCGCCGTCCCGCTCGGCGTCGGGGAGCCGCTTGAGCAGCACCATCCCGGTGCCCTCGGCGAGCAGCGTCCCGTCGGCGGACCGGTCGAACGGGCGGATCGTCTCGCTCGGGCTCAGCGCGCGCAGCCGGTTGAAGACGCTCCACACGGCGGCGTGATGCGCGTGGTGGACGGCCCCGGCCAGCATCGCGTCGGCCTGCCCGCTGCGCAGCGCCCGCACGGCGTGCTCGATCGCCAGCAGCGCCGACGCGCACGCCGCGTCCAAGGTGTACGCCGGGCCGCGCAGGTCGAAGGAGGCGGCGATGCGGGACGCGGCGAGGCTCGGCACCAGCCCGGCGGACGCGTCCGGCCCGTCCGGGCCGAGCCGGTCGCAGAACGCGCGGCGGATCTCCTCCAGCCGCGGCCGCCCGAGCTCGGGCACCAGCTCGGCGAGGATCCCGGCGACCTGGTGGGACGTCCTGACCCGCTGGTCGTGCCGGACCGCGCCCGGCGCGAGGTAGCCGCCGCGCCCGACGACCACGCCGATCCGGGACCGGTCGGGCAGCCGGTCGCCGCCGCCCGCGTCCGCGATCGCGTCCCCGGCGGTGCGCAGCGCGAGCAGCTGGTCGGGCTCCATGCCCGGCACCGCCGCCGGCGCGATCCCGAACCGGGCCGGGTCGAAGGTGGCCACGTCGTCGACGAACCCGCCGCGCCGGCAGTAGAACCGGTCGCTCTCCGGGGCGCGGGCGTAGGCGTCCGGGTCGTAGTAGAGCGCGGGGTCCCAGCGGCCGGGCGGCACCTCGGTGATCGCGTCGAACCCGGCCAGCACGTTGCGCCACAGCTCCGCGGCCGACCCGGCGCCGGGGAACACCGCCCCCGCGCCGACGATCGCGATCGGCACCCGGTCCTCGCTCACCAGTCGTCCCCGGTCAGCACCACGTGCGTCTCGTCCCCGTGCGCGATCTCGCGCAGCAGCGCCGCCGCGCCGGCGTCCGGATCCAGCGGGACGCCGCACGGCTCCGCGCCGTCCACCGCCCACGGCCCGAGGGAGGCGGCGAGCACCCGCCCCCGCAGCCGCGCGCGCCACACGTGCGCGAGCGTGCCCCACGCGTCGTCCGCCGCCGCGTCCCCGGCCCGGCCGCGCTCGCCGGTCAGCCCGGCGAGGCCGCACAGGACGGCGAGGAACCCGAGGTCCGGCCGCACCGCCTGGACGAGCGCCACCGCACCGTCCACCTTCACCTGGTAGGCCCGCTCCGGCGAATCGGCCGCCCCGGTCAGCGCGGCGCCGTGGACCACACCGTCCAGGCGCCGATGGGTGAGGTAGACGTCCTCGACGACCCTCCCGAGGGCCTGCGGGTCGTCCACCGCGTGGTACCGGACGGACGCCGCAAGCTCGCGCAGGTCGCCCAGCCGCAGGTTCTCCTCCGCCGCGCCGCCGGCCAGCTCGATGTGGCAGCCGCTCGTCCGGGCCAGCTCCCGGGCCACGCACACGGTGACCTCATGCTCGGCCCCCGTCAGCAGGACGACCCCGTCCCGCCCGAGGCTCAACGCCGGGCCCTCTCCGAGCGGCTCCGCCGGCAGCAGTTCCAGCCCGTGCCGCAGACCGTTCTCGTGCCCCACCACGACCGGCGCCTCCGCGGCCAGCAGCTCCGCCATGATGCGCTGGGCGATCGCCCGCGGCGTCTCCTTGGTGTCCATGTCGACGGCCCGCACGAGCGCCTCGGGATGCTCCTCGGCGACCGTCCGGGCAAGACCGCGCAGCCCCGCACCGGGCGCCGGGTCACCGACGCCGCCGCCCCGGAACCGGTGCCCGAACGTCCCCCCGGCCCCGCTCGCGAGGACGAGCCACCGCAGCCCGCCGTCCAGGGCCCGCTGAATCCCCGCGAACCCTCCGGGCAGCACGCTCGCCGCCCCCGGCCGGAGCGCCGCCAGATGGACCAGCCCGTCGCAGGGCCCGTCGACGTCCGTCGGCGTCCGCACTTCCGCTCCGTGGCGTTCGAGCAGGTCGCCCAGTTCGAGGGCGATGCCGCAGCCGTCGTCCACCAGGAGGAACCGCCGCCCGGCGAAGACCGTCCCCGAGTCGGGCGGCGCCGGCAGCGGATCGAGATCCACGACCCGCGGCACGCTCCGCACCACCTGCCGAGCGACCCGCCCACCGGGCCGCGGCCACACCTGCGTGTCCACCCGCCGCATCCGCGGCACCCCCACATCGGCCGCCCCAGCCGCAGGCGAGGACGCAGCCGCATCCAACGGCGAAGCATCAGGCCAAGCCGACACCCCAGGCCCAGGCGGCGCCACGTCCGGCTGAGCTGAAGGCGCGGACGGCGACACAGACGCAGGCGAGGACACAACCTCATCTGGCGGCGCTGCCTCAGGCCAAGTCGACACCCCAGGCCCAGGCGGCGACGCGTCCGCCCGAGGTGTCGGCGCGGACCACGTCCCAGACGCAGGAGAGGACGCGGCGGCATCCGGCAGCGCTGCCTCAGGCCGATCCAACACTCCAGGCACAGGCGGCGACGCGTCCAGCTGAACTGAAGGCGCGGACGACGTCACAGGTGCGGGTGAGGGCGCGGGCGCATCCGGAAGCGCTGTGTTGGGGCGGGGTGGTGGTGGGGTGGTGGGGCTGCCGGATAGGGCGGCTGTGCGGACGTGTGCGCTGGTCCTGGGGCGGGCCGGTGTGTCGTCGGCCGGGGCCGGGCGGGATGCTGGGACGGGGGCCGTCAGGTGGCGCAGGACGACGTCCCTTTGGGCGGCGAGGATCTCCCGGCTCGTGCGCAGGTACTCCAGCACCGCGGAGTCGTCCCGGGCGAGGCCCGAGACGCGCCGGGGCGGGCGGAGGGCGCCCTCCGGGTGGTCGCCGTCGGCGGTGCGGACGGAGTGACCGCCGACGATCCAGCCGGGCGCGGCGGGCACGCAGGTGAGGAGGCAGGCGCCGCGGCCGGCGAACAGCGGCAGCGGGTCGACCGGGACGCCGGCGGCGGCCAGTTCGGCGAGCGCGCGCAGCAGCGTCACCAGGCCGTTCTCGCCGGGGACGGCGCAGCTCAACGCGGTGTGCGGACGGTCGCCGAGGGTGGTGCCGACGAGGTCGGCGAGGGCGCGTCCGGTCGCCACGAAGGTCCGGGCGCCCGCGTCGTACATCGCCTCGATCCGCGCGGCGGCGGGGACGGGCGGGGACGGCACCGCCGCCAGTTCGGACGGCTCCGTCTCGTAGGGGCGGCCGGTCGCGGCGGCCCAGACGGGGAACGCCGGGGAGCGCAGGTCGCGGCCGAGGAGGCCGCCGCGGGACGGGTCCGCGCCGATCTCGACCATGTCGGTGTCGTCGATGGCGCCGGCGGCGCAGAGCGCGGCGAGTTCGCCGCGGCCCTGCCCGGCGGCGAGGTCGGGGTGGACGCCGACGGCGGTCAGCAGCCGGTGGACGGCGAGTCCGGCGACGGCCGCCCCCGTGTCCCCGCCGGCGAGGCGCAGCAGGCGCTGGAGCCGGGGGAAGGCGACGGAGAGGTCGGCGGCCGCCGCCGGCGCGTCCGTGTCGTCCGCGTCGGGGAACAGGAACGCGACCTGGCCCGGCTCCCCGGCCGCGACGCGGATGCCCGGCGCCGGGCGCAGTTCCGCGGCGAGCGCGAGCTTGGCGCGCAGGTCGTCCGGTCCGGTGGCGACGAAGGCCGCCCGGACCGGGCCGTCGAGGGAGGCGGCGGTGCGGGCGAGGTCGCGCATCCGGGGCGCTCCCTCGGCCAGGCGCGCCAGCCGGTCGGCGGCGGCGCGCGCGGCGGCGTCGTCGTCACCCCGGATCAGGAACAGCTCGGCGGGCCATTCGGCGAGGCCCGACACCGGTTCGGGGGCGCCCTCGTAGCCCGCGAGGACGGCGTGGAAGTGCGCGCCGCCGAACCCGGAGCCGCTCACCCCGGCGAACCGCTCGCCGGGGCGGACCGCCCACGGCCGGGCCCCGCCGTCTCCGGGCAGCACGCCGGTGTGCAGCGCGTACGCGGTCTTGATGAGCCCGGCGAGGCCGGCGGCGCACCTGGTGTGCCCGATCTGTGCGGAGACCGACCCGAGCGCGACCTGCCCGACGGACGACCGGGCGACGCCCGCGCGCTCGTAGGCGCGGTCCATGGCCCGGCGCCGGCCGCCGGCCCCGGCGACGGACTTGACCACCGCGTAGATCCGGTCGCCGTCGCGTTCGGCGTCGGCGAGGCGCTTGAGGACGACGCACGCGACGCCCTCGCCGAGCACGACGCCGTCCCCGTCGTCCCCGGACGCGGGCAGCAGCCGGTCGAGGACGCCGTCGCGCAGGTCGGCGCCGCCGCACAGCACCATGGCGCTGGAGCCGGCGGCGAGGTCCTTGCAGGCGGCGTCGAGGGCCGCGAGGGACGTCGCCCCGATGGCGCAGGCCGTCCCGCCGAGGCCGAGGCGGCCGGCGATCCACCCGGCGACGGCGCCGGTGCGGACGCCGTCGAGGGTCTCCCCCGCCGGGCGCGGGAGCTGCTCGTCCAGTCCGGGCGGGAGTTCGCCGAGGTAGGACGGGAGGGTCGCGCGGAGCGCGTAGCCCGCGGCGAGGTCGCCGCCGCCCTCGGCTGCGAAGAACACCGAGGTCCGGGGGCGGTCGAACGGGCGGTCGGCGTAGCCGGCGTCCCGCAGCGCGCGGGCGGCGACCTCCACCGACAGCAGGTGCATCGGGTCGATGCCGCCGATCTCGCCGGGGGCGATGCCGTGGGCGTCCGCGTCGAACGGGATGTCGGGGACGAGCCCGCCCCACTTCGACGGCGTCCCGTCCCCGGCCTGCGCGGCGCCGGCGACGACGTTCGCCCAGTACCGGTCGGCGTCGGGGGCGCCGGGGAAGACGCAGCCGATGCCGATGACCGCGATGTCGGCCGGGCGCGGCGCGGCCCGGGCGGTGTCGCGCGGCCCGATGCCGAGGTCGGCGGCCCGCGCCGCCAGGAGGTCCGTCGCACCGGTCGTGACCTGTTCGTGCAGGGCGGCGATCCCGACCGGGGCGAACCGCATCGCGGCCGCCTGCCCCATCGCGTACAGGCCCTCCTCCCGCTGCCGGTCGGCGCCGACGGGGGTGTCGAGCCGCAGGCCCCGGCTGGCGAGGTGCAGCCGGCCGAGGTTCAGCTTCTCCAGGCGGCGCCGCACCTCCTGCGGCGGCGTCCCGGCCTGCTCCAGCTCGCGGCGGGTCTGCTCGAACGTCTCGATGTAGGGGGTGCGGGCGCAGCGGGCCGTCTGCCCGGGGGCGGTCTCCAGCAGGACGGTCTCCGTGCAGGCCAGCGCCACGTCGTGGTAGCCGGGCAGGATCGCGCCCGCCGCGACCGCCTCCGGCGTGAACAGGTACGCGGTGCCCATCAGGACGCGGACGTCGGCGCCGCGCTCGGCCAGCGGACCGGCGAGCGCGGCGGCCATCGCGGCGGACCGCGCGTCGTGCACGCCGCCCGCGAACATCACCGACAGCTCCGCGGCGTCGCCGCCGTCGCGGGCGAACGCCAGCAGCCGCGCCACCTGCGCGTCCCACAGCTCCAGGCTCGTGAGCGGGCCGGTCTGGCCGCCGCACTCGCTCCCAGCGAAGACGAACCGGCGCACGCCCTCGCCGAGGAGCCGGCCGAGCGGCTCGGGCGACGGGACGGGCAGGTACGCGGCGGTCCCCGCGGCCTCCAGCGCGGCGGCCTCCGCCGGGCTCCCGCCGCCGATGATCGCGTACGGGGGGCGGGCGTCGCCGATCGCGGCGAGCTGCTCGGCGCGCAGTTCCGGCGGCGCGCCCTCCAGCACGCCGGCGCCCCAGGGCCGGCCGCCGAGCCGGTCGGCGGTCTCGCGGAGCAGCGCCCGCGCCCGCGCGCCGTCCAGCGGGCCGAGCGCGAGGAACGGCAGGCCGCCGTCCTGCGCGACCGCGCCCGCGAACGCCGACACGTCGCTGACCTGCGCCATCGGCCCCTGCACGGCGACCGGTTCGGGGCGCGGCGCCAGCGGCTCGGCGCGGACGGCGGCCCGGATGTGCCGGACGATCTCCGCCCGGACGGCCTGGACCACTCCCCCGGCCGTCTTGTGCCGGCCCGCGAGCTCCACGGCCGGACGGGCGACACCGGCGGGGGCGGGGCCGGTCAGGTCCATCTCGCGGACGAGCGCGAACTGCTCGTCGAGGACGACGCCTGCCGCGCCTCCGGCGACCGCCGCGGCTGCCGCGTGCGGTCCGAGGCCGCCCCCGGCGAAGACGGGGACTCCGGCGTCGGAGTCGGCCAGCAGCCGCTGCAACAGGATGAACAGGGACGGCCCGGCGGCGTGCCCGGCGTCCCGCGCGATGACCCCGACCTGGTCGGTCAGGCCGCGGCCGACGCGGACGGCCTCGGCGGCCTCCGCCGGGTCCGCGACCTCGATCAGCAGGCGGCGGCCGCGGGCGAACCCGGCGATGTCGAGCCAGTCGTCCGACCGCAGCGCGGCGGCGCCGGTGACGACCGTGCCCGCCTCGGCCGGGACGTCGGCCGGGCGCACCCCGCACCCCGCCGGGACGCGGACGCCGAACGGGCCCGTCCACCAGCGGCGGACGTCGGCCAGCGCGGCGAGCGCGGGCGCCCGGTCGTGGCCGAGGGCCAGGACGCCCGTCCCGCCCGCGCGCGCCACGGCCACGGCGAGATGGGGTGCGGGACGGCTCGACGGGGCGACCCCGATGATCTCCACGGGTGCCCGTTCTCCCCGCGCCGCGCCGTATTCGCCCGTGTCTGACGTCATGCAGTGCCCCCCGACATGCAGTGCCCCCCGACGTCCTTCTGCCGCCACAACGGTGCGCCACATTACGGTCGGCGACAGTTCGATCACCAAGACGACACACCCGAGGGCGTGTTGATGGCGCCGCCGCAAAGGAGATTGGAACGTCCCTTGGCGTGCGGAAGACCCGCGATGCGCACGATCGGGCGATGGTTCCGCCCGGACGGCCCGCGGGGAGGGGTCAGACGGTGAGCGCGGTGCGGGCGGCGCGCGGCGCGCGGATCCCGTGCCGGACGATGCCCTCGTCGAGCCACCGGTCGAGGTGCCGCCAGGTCGTCGTCCTGGCCTCCCGGCCGGTCAGCACGCCGAGGTGGCCGCCGGGCGCGACCTCGACCCGCACCTGCGGCGCCCCGCCCAGCAGGCCCGCGAGGGACCGGACGCCCCGGACCGGCGCGGCGTGGTCGCCGCGCCCCGCGACGGCCAGCACCGGCACGCCGACCCGGCCGAGATCCACCCGCCGGCCGCCGATCGGCACGCCGCCGCGCGGCAGCGCGCCCTCTCCGAGAAGGGACCGGTAAATGCGCCGTGCGGCGCCGCCCGGATGGGCGATCGCCACATGCCGGAAATGATCCATCGCCTCGATCTGCGCGAGGAAATCGGCATTGTCGAGGTGGGTCAGCACGCTGAATTGGCGGAGCAGGTAGTGGTCCAGGCCGGCCGCCCGGAAGCCCCGGTTCCCCGGCGGCGCGGCGCACTCCTCGGCGCACCGCTCGGCGAGCCGCGCCGCGCCCGCGTCCACCGGCGCGGCGACGGCCGCGACCGACGCGATCGGCAGCGCGGGGTCGTCGGCGGCGGCCAGCAGGGCGAGGGTCCCGCCCAGGCACCAGCCGACGATCTGCACCGGCTGGCCGCCCGCGTCCCGGCTCACCGCCCGGACCGCGCCCGGCAGCACGTCCCGGACCCACCCTTGAACGCCCAGGTCAGCGTCACCGGACAGGGCCGTCCCGTGATCGAGCAGGTAGCTGAGGCGGCCCGCGCGGACGACGTGCTCGGCGAGGCTGCACCCGCGGCGCAGGTCGAAGCAGCGCGCCGGCGCGGCCGGCGGCGGGACGAGCAGCACCGGCGGCCCGGCCGGCACCACCCCTTCCGGCGGCCGGTACCGGGACACCGTCCGGCCCGGCCCGTCGTCGACGGTCTCCGCCGGCATCGGGCGCAGATCGGCGACCCGCCCGGCCACCGCCAGCCGCAGGGCATTGGACGTCGCGTCGCGCAGACCTCGCGGGGAAAAGATCATTTCGTCATTGTCCATCCGCATTCGACGATGCCGGCCGGAACGCTTTGACCCAAGGCGGCCCCCTCCCGTCCCTGCCATTTCTACACTGGTCACCCCGTACCGAGAACATCGGGCTGTTAATCCTGCGTGAATTCGGCTTGACACCGGGGGCCGGAGGTGGCCGCGTGAGAATCTCGCCCGGCGCGGCGACATCGCGGACAATGACGGTCACCGTCCGTGGTGGCGGGTGGCGGCCCGGACCCCGTGCGGGCCGCCCCCGCGCCCGTCCCGCCGGTTCGGCCGCGCCATCCGGGGGACGGGTAGGGGGAACGGCGCCGAGGACGGACGAGGCGGGGAGTGGCGATGCCGGAACCGCACCTGACGGAGGTCGGCTGGGCGGGGTCGGTGCTGCACCTCGCGGGCCTGCTCGGGCCCGGCGGCCCCGTCCCCGAGATCGAGCTGGTGCTGCGCGACCGCGAGGAGGGCGGGGTGGTGCGGGTGCCGGCCGCCGCCGCGGCCCGCGACGGCGCCGTCGCCTTCGAGGCCCGGGTGGACGTCGCGTCGATCACGAACGGCGACCCGCTGCCCGGCGGGCTCTGGGAGGTGCGCCTGGCGGTCGGCGGCCCGGCGGAGCACGCCGTGCTCCCGCTGCGCCACGCCCCGGGGCTGGACGCCTCGCCGCGGCGGCTTTTCCTGCCCGGATCCGCCGCCGTCATCGCCTACTTCGACCGCGCGGGCGCCCTCGCGGTCGACGTCGGCGGCCGCCCGCACGCCGCCGGGTCGGCCCGCGCCGACCTGACGCGCTGGAACGCCGTGCGCCGGGAGATCGTCGTCGCCGGGCACCTCGGCCTCCGCGAGATCAGCATGCCGGTCTCGGCGACGCTGGTCCTGTCCGAGCGGCGCTCGGACCGCACGTTCGAGGTCATCGCCCTGCTGGAGGAGCGTCCCGGCAGGCTCTCCTACACCGCCGCGGTGCCGGTGTCGCGCGCTTTCGTCGACGACCCGCTGCCGCGCGGGGCCTGGGACGTCTCGCTGTGCCTCGGCTTCTCCGGGATGCACCGCGAGCTGCGGCTGCTCGCCGCAGGGGATCCGGTGGAGGTGCGCGTGTGGCGGCGGCTGCGCCATGTGCGGGTGGCGTCCTCGGCCGCGCCCGGCCCGCTGACGATCACCGTCGACTGACGATCACCGCCGGCCGCGCCGGAACGTCACCGCCGGCCGCGCTTGAACGGGCTGTCCCAGGGGAACTGCCGGGCGGCCCCCACCACCGCCGACAGCAGCACGACCACGGACGCCCCGCCGACCAGGTTGAGTCCGGCGGTGGCGAGCGCCGCGTCCAGCGGGCCCCGCATCGTCAGCGGCAGGATCGTCAGCACGACGACGGCGATCGCCCCGATGCACGCGAACGCCCGCACGGGACGCGCCGCCGTCGCGAGGAGCAGGTGCATCAGCGCGGTCGCCTGGACCGTCGCCGCCGCCGCGCACAGCGCGTAGCTGGTCGCGGCCGGCGCCGCCGGGGTGTGCTCGCCCGCGAACACGGGGACCTCCACGCCGAACATCGCGCGCAGCGCCATCACCGCCGCGAACGCGAGGCCGCCGCCGACCAGGGACGCGGAGATCCCCGTCCACCACAGCGGGCGCAGCGGCGGCCCGGAGTCGATCTCCTCGTGCAGGGCGACGAAGTCCTCGTACCGCCGCGGCGGCGCCTCCGGCGGGCGGCGGCGCGCCGTCGAGGGGCACCGGAACGACCGTTCCCAGGGCCGTGGCGCGGGGCGTCCGGTGCTCCTGCCGGGCAGGCCGCCGGAGTACCGCCCCGATGGCGAGTCGGGCATGTTCCCTCCCCCGGGTGCGAACGTAGTCGTGCTACCCGGCACCGAGGGGGGAACGCCCCCAAGAGCCACAATTTGCAGATGTTTGGTCACGAGGCCGCCACCGCGAAACGGCGGCCCGCCCGCGGAAACGGCAATCCTCGGCCAAGAAAACGGCGATCCCCCGGGCGCACCGCCCGGGGGATCGCCGTTTCTTCGGATCGGGCCGCCGCCCGTCCGATCAGACCTGGCCGGCCTTCTCCAGCGCCGCGCAGCAGGTGCCGGTGATCAGCCGGGCCACCACGTACGGGTCGACGTTGGCGTTCGGACGGCGGTCCTCGATGTAGCCCTTCTTGTCCACCTCGACCTGCCACGGGATGCGCACCGAGGCGCCGCGGTCCGACACGCCGTAGCTGAACGTGCTCCACGCGGCCGTCTCGTGCATCCCGGTGAGCCGGCGCTCGATGTCGGCGCCGTAGTTCGCGACGTGCTCGTCCGCCTTCTCGGCGAGCGCCTCGCACGCCGTGATGATCGCGTCGTAGCCCTCGCGCATGGCCTTGGTCGAGAAGTTCGTGTGCGCGCCGGCGCCGTTCCAGTCGCCCTCCACCGGCTTCGGGTCGAGGGTCGCGGACACGTCGAAGTCCTCGGCGATGCGGTACAGCAGCCACCGGGCGATCCACATGTGGTCGCCGACCTCGAGGGGCCCGGCCGGGCCGATCTGGAACTCCCACTGGCCCGGCATGACCTCCGCGTTGATCCCGGAGATCTTCAGGCCGGCGGCCAGGCACGCGTCCATGTGCCGCTCGACGATGTCGCGGCCGAACACCTCGTCGGAGCCCACGCCGCAGTAGTAGAAGCCCTGCGGGGCCGGGTAGCCGCGCTCGGGGAAGCCCAGCGGGCGGCCGTCCTTGAAGAAGGTGTACTCCTGCTCGATCCCGTACCAGGAGTCCTGCGCCGCGTACTGCTCGGCGATCGGGCGCAGCTTGGCCCGCGTGTTGGTCTCGTGGGGCGTCCCGTCCACGAGGTAGACCTCGCAGAGGACGAGGATGCTGTCGCCGCCGCGGATGGGGTCCGGGCAGGAGAAGACCGGCTTCAGCACGCAGTCCGAGTGGTCGCCGGGGGCCTGGTTGGTGCTGGACCCGTCGAACCCCCAGTCCGGCAGTTCGGCTCCGTCGGCGAGGATCCTCGTCTTCGACCGCAGCCGCGCGGTCGGCTCGGTGCCGTCGATCCAGATGTACTCGGCCTTGTAGCTCAACGTCGGTCCCTTCGTCTCCGCCTGGCCTCACGGGTTCGGCCCTAGAAACGTGCCAACCGGGCATTTCACACCTGTTGCCCGTTTGTGAACGGCATGTAACACGCCATCGTGACCTGCCGAGACCTTCGTCACACCCGCCCGCGGCCCCGCCCCCGTCGGCGCGCGCGCCGATTCTCCCGTTTCGTACCGGCCGACGGTTTGCCGCAAAGCCCGCCGACTGTTTACCCGTCTCCCATCCGCGGATTACGCCGTCCGTTCGAAGATGATCGAGGAATGCCGTCCCGGAACACGCCGTGACGCATTCCTTAACAAGGAAAACAGAACGGGAGAAAAAGGGATGAGGCAAATATTCGCGGCCTCGCTCGGTACGGCCGTGGTGCTGGCGGGGCTCGCCTCGCCGGCGGCGGCCGGCCAGGCGGACGGCCGTACCACCGGGCGCACGCACATCGTGCCGCCCGGTCACTCGATCCAGAAGGCCGTCGACCGCGCCCGGCCCGGCGACACCATCCAGCTCAAGGCGGGCTACTACGAGGGCGGCGTCCTCGTCACCAAGCGCCTCACCATCCGAGGGGAGGGCAACAAGACGATCCTGCGCCCGGGCCGCCACGACAACTGCGCCAAGGCCAAGGCCCCCGGCATGGGGATCTGCGTGATCGGCCGGGCGAAGTACCCCGTCAAGGACGTGACGATCCGCAACCTGACGGTGCGCGACTTCAAGGGCAACGGCGTGCACGGCATGTACACCGACCACCTGACGGTGCTCGCCGTCCTCGCCAGGAACAACGGCGAGTACGGCATCGCGGAGTTCCGCTCCACCCGCGGCGAGTTCGTCTGGAACTGGGCCATCGACAACGACGAGGACGCCGGCCTGTACGTCGGCGACATCGCCGACGCGCGCGGGACCGAGGTCGCCCACAACCACACGTCCGGCAACACCCTGGGCGTGCTGGTCCGGCACGCCCACCACGTCACGGTCCGCGACAACGACGCCACCCGCAACTGCGTCGGCGTCGCGCTGGTCGACGACGGCCAGCCGGGCGGCCAGGGCCACAACAACGTCTCGGACAACAAGGTCGTCGAGAACAACCGGTCCTGCGCCGGGCACGGCCCCGTCCCGCCGCTGGGCGGCACCGGCATCCTGCTCTTCGGCGGCGAGCGCAACACCATCGCGAAGAACTTCGTGAAGGACAACCGGGGCAGGCTGCCCTACTCCGGCGGCATCGTCCTCTTCCCGGGCATCGCCCCAGAGCACGGCTTCGCCCGTCCCGCCCGGTTCAACCTGATCGAGGCGAACCGCGCCTTCGGCAACCGGCCGTTCGACCTGGTCGACAGGAGCGGCAGCAAGACCAACCGCTTCCGCGACAACAAGTGCCGCACCTCGAACCCGCGGGGCCTCTGCTGACCTGACCGCCGGCCCGAAGAAGACCCCGTCCCTGCCCGGGGTCTTCTTCGGATCCCGGGGTCATCGGGACGGCCCCCGCGCGGCCGGCCACGGGGAGCCGCCCCGCAGGACGCGCTCCCCGAGCGGCGTCAGCGCGTGGTGCACCGTCTTGCCCCGGCGCTCGCTGGTGATGAGCCCGGCGCCGCGCAGAGCCGTCGCGTGCTGGGACGCCGACGCCGCGCTGACTCCGAGCCGGGCGGCCAGCGCACCCGTCGTGACCTCCCCGTCCGCGACCGACCGGAGCACGGCCGCGCGCGTCCGCCCGAACACCTGCGGCAGCGGGTCGAGGCCCGTCCCGCCGGCCGGCGGCGCCGCCGGGACCACCACGGCCGCCGGACCGTCCCCGCCGACCATGACGCGCGGCCCCGTGACGAACGGCGACGGGATGAGCAGCAGCCCCCGCCCCTGCAAGCGGACGTCCCCCTCGAGCAGCGTCTCGACCTCCAGCACCGGCGACGACCAGCGGACACCGGGATGCAGACTCCCCAACAGGCCGCCGATCCCGTCGCGGGCCATCGTCCGGGCATGCCCCGCCGCTTCGGCGCGCAGGTGGGCGCTCAGCTCGGCCCATTGCTCCGCGAGCGCGACCCGATGCAGGTCACGCAGCCCGCAGACCAGCGTCCGCATCGCCTCCCGCTCCCCCGCGGCAAGACGGCGCACCCACGACGCCGGACGCGGACCGCACGACCGCTCCAGCTCGGCACGGATCCGCCGGACGGGCGTCGAGGCGACGGCGTCGAGCTCCGATTCGAGCCCCGGCACGTCCGTGTACGGCGTGAGGAAGTCGGGGACCCAGCGTCCGGGCGGCACCATGTCGAGCAGCAGGCGCGACGAGCCGGTGAGCCCCGGGCGCCGCCGCGAGCGCAGGGCCTGGGCGCCGAGAACGGTCTGGGCGACCGGCGAAAGGCCGGGAGTGACGCGGACCCGAACAAGGTCCTCATAGTCGAGCCAGAGCCGCAGCATGCGACATTTTAGCCATTTCCGAAATCATTGCGCCCGGGTCGGCGCCTCGTGGAAGGTGCGCCCATGAACGGACTCCGCGTGTTCTGCCGCACCGCCCCTTTCATGCTCCTGGCCGCCCTGGTCACCGCCACCCCGTCGGCGCACGCCGACGTCCGGCAGGGCGACATCGACGGCGTCCCCTACCGCGTCGAGGTCCCGAGCCACTGGAACGGGACACTGCTGCTGTGGAGCCACGGCGCGTACAGCCTGGAGTTCCCGCCCCCATCGGAGATCGCGCTCACGAACCACCCGGCCACGGAGCAGTGGCTGCTCGACCAGGGCTACGCCCTGGCGGCCTCCCAGTACCGGACGGCACAAGGCTGGGGCGTAGTCGAGTCCGGCCTGAAGGACCAGATGGCCCTCCTCAACTGGTTCACCAGAAACGTGGGCAAACCCAAACGCACCATCTCCGCAGGCGCGTCCGCCGGTGGCCTGACCTCGATCCTCCTGGCGGAACGCAACCCCGGCCGCTTCACCGGCGTCGCGTCCCTCTGCGGCGTAGTCGGCGGCACCACGGGCCACTTCAACAGCGCCCTGGACGCGAACTACGCCATCAAGACGCTCCTGGCGCCGAACCTGGACCTGGTCCACATCAAGGACCCGCAGGCGAACACGTCCAATGCCCGAGGCGCCCTTACCTCCGCGCTGAACACCCCCGCGGGCCGTGCCCGCCTGGCCCTCTCCGCCGCCCTAGCCGACGTCCCCGGCCGCTACACCTCCCGGGCCCCCGCCCCGGAGACGACCACAGGCCAGATCGAGCAGCAGTACTACTACTCCGCCTATGACCGGGGCGCGTTCTGGGGCCTCAACCGCACGGACATCGAGGCGCGGGCGGGCGGCAACCCGTCCTGGAACACCGGCGTGGACTACCGCGCGCTCCTCGCCCGCTCGTCCCAGAAGGCCCTGGTAAAGAAGGCGTACCGCGAGGCGGGCCTGAGCCTCGGCAAGGACCTCGCCCGCCTGAACGCGGGCCCGCGCGTCAAAGCCGACCCCGCCGCCGTCCGCTACCTGGACCGCTATGGCACCCCCACCGGCCGGACGCCCTGGCCGGTGGTCACCCTGCACTCAACACAGGACGGCAGCGTCCCACCGGAGAACCAGCGCCGGTACGCCACCCAGGTGCACCGAGCCGGCAACCCGGCCAACCTGAAGCAGCTCTACGTGGACCGCGGCTACCACTGCACCTTCACCGCGTCCGAAGAGATAACGGCCCTCCAAACCCTCCTGACCCGCATGAACACGGGCCACTGGCCCACAACCCGCCCCACGGCGCTCAACGACGCAGCAGCCAAACTGCCGTCCGCCACCCAAACGGTCTTCGACGCGGACCCGGAACCGGGCATGCACCCGTCGGCCCCGTCCTTCACCCGCCACCACCCGTCCCCCTACCTCCGATAGCCACTGCGGGGGCATGACCCCCTGTTCCCCACGGAACAGGGGGTCTTCACCTGGGTCCGAGCAGATCCCACCGATTCCCGGCAACATCAAGAAACACCACGACCCGCCCGTACTCCTCGCTCCGCGGCGAACCGACGAACTCGACCCCGGCAGCCGCCATACGCTCATACGCGGCGTCGAAATCGTCCACCCGCAGGAAGAACCCCACCCGCCCGGCAACCTGGTCACCGACGACACGCGCCTGCCGCTCCCCGTCCGCCTGAGCCAGCAAGACCCCGCTCCCACCTCCGGGCGGCCGCACCACGACCCACCGCTTGGCCCGCCCGTCATTGGTCACCGCCGGCGAGTCCTCAACGAGCTCGAACCCCAGCGCACGGGTGAAGAACTCGATGGCCTGGTCATAGTCGTCCACAACGATCGTGATCAGCTCGATCCGCACCCGCCGACAGTACCGATCGACGGCCCGGCGATGAGTTCGCCGAACGAGCGTGGTCCACACCTACAGACCACGAACCGCGAACCTCGGAGGAGCCCATGACCGCCGCACTACCGCCCGTCGTCGACGCCGCCACCTGGCAACGCCACCTCGACGAGCTGCGCGCCCGTGAGAAGGCCGCGACCCGCGAACTCGACGCGATCGCCGCCCAGCGCCGCCGGATGCCGATGGTCGAGATGCCCGACTACACCCTGGAAGGCGAGAAGGGCCCGGTGAGCCTGGCCGACATCTTCGAAGGCAAGTCCCAGCTGATCGTCTACAACCACATGTGGTTCCCCGGCGAGACCTGGCAGTGCCCGGGCTGCACCGGCTTCACCTCGCAGTTCACCCGCCTGGAGTTCCTGGACGCCTACGA
Organism: Actinomadura geliboluensis; assembly: GCF_043197915.1. NCBI lineage: Bacteria > Bacillati > Actinomycetota > Actinomycetes > Streptosporangiales > Thermomonosporaceae > Actinomadura > Actinomadura geliboluensis. Next base: position 171,265 of record NZ_JBICUA010000013.1, read on the forward strand.
CGCCAGGTTCGTCATCGTCACCCAGGGCCCCATCAACGATGCCCTCGCCTACAAGGAGCGCACCGGGAACAAGATGACCTGGTACTCCACCGCGGACAGCCCCTTCGGCACCGACGTAGGCGCACCACCCGCCGGCGGCTTCGCCGTCAACGTCTTCCTACGCGACGGCGACACCGTCTACCGCACCTGGCACACCAACGGCCGAGGCACGGAGCAACTGAGCCACACCTTCGCCCTGATCGACCTCCTCCCGTACGGCCGCCAGGAGGAATGGCAGGACTCCCCCGAAGGCTGGCCGCAGTCCCCGACCTACAGCCGCTGGCCGAGCTCCGAAACAATCGCCGCCACCTACGGCCCGACCACCTGACCCGTCCCAGGCCGCACCGGAGGCGATGCGTGCCAGCGGAACAAGAAGGTGATGAACTGCTGGCAAACACCAACCCCGCACAGCCGAACCGGAGGCCAACCGGATGGTCGAGAAGGAACCGTCAACAACAGGCACATGCGTGGCATGCAAACGGTCCTTCGAGTACGACCCCCGGAGCGTCCCGACGATCCTCATAGACCCGGAAACCGGCATGCCACCGGGCATGACGGTGGTGGGCACCCTACGCCCGGCGACCCCCGAAGCCGTAGCCAGGTCAACCGACGAGCCAGTCTGCCCCCAATGCGTCACCAAGGCCCAGGAACACCAAGCAACAACAGAATCCCCCACCCAGGACCCCTGGCCCTAACACCCAAAAACCCCAACCACCCACAAACCCAAACACCCTGACCCGCGTTGCACGCATATGGCCCGCACCCCCCGATCACCCAGTTTGATCACGCTCCCAACCTGCCACGCCCCACGGATCACACGCTCGCCAGTGGCACACGCAACTGTGGGCCGCGCATCCCTCCAACTCAACCGCCGACGCACATGGGCCCAGTTGGCGGTGGCGTGTAAGGCCGATAGGGATGTCTCATGGGCTTGTACCGCAGGCATGAGGACCACATAGCCGTTCGTACATGGGAGACGCGCATGGCTGCGCTGTTGCATCTGGTGGCGGATCGGCTGACTGATGACCAAGTCCGTTGGGGCACGGAGTTCCTTGCGCATGCCGAGTACGGACTGGTGATCGAATCAGTTGCGGACTGGCTGGCGGAGGAAGACCAGCCGCTCGCTGCAGCTGAGCGGGCAGAGGTGACAGCCCTCGCCAGTGAGCTGGGTACCGACGTACTTGCCCGCGTCGAGCGAAGCCTTGGCCACCACTCGTAGCGGCGCAGCACCCATAACGACCGGCGAGCGGAGCCGGCGGACGCCTCAGAATGGGCGCCCACGCAGCGGCCCAAGCGACAACACCTCTGACGTGGGCTGTCCCCGGACAAGCTCGTTCGAGCCCCGAGGACGGCATGCGCGCGCCATCCACAGACCTAATGGCACGCTAATGGCACGGACTCGCGGCGTGATCACACAGGCTGATCAAGGTCCTGCCCTGCCGCGCCTCACAGCTCCGGCGCTCCGATGTGGCACACAAGTGGCACGGAGCCGCCCTAAACGTGGCACGCACACCGCTTCCCCGCCTGAGCTTCCCCCCCGCACACCAACGGCCGTCACGAACACGCCGGGGCTTCCCGGAGTCAGAGGCCCCCGCCGGAGGCGTGCTGTTCCGCTATCTGCCGTAGCCGCCGGATCTCGTCGAAGATCTCACGGTCGCTCAACACCGCCTTGCTGGTCAAGCCTTGGGGACCGGGCCCCACGGTTCGGTACTTCCCGAGCGAGTGACACAGTCCGGCGCGCAGTTCAGTCAGCTCTCGCCGGAGCGCGTCTCGTTCGGCTCGGAGATCCCCAGCTTCGTCCACGGGTGCAGTCTTTCGGACGTGGCCGGATGATGGAACGTCGCTGAGCGGCGGCGCGACCCGGTGACCGCCGGCACCTGGCGAACGGAGCGGCGGCTTCGCGATGCGCGGGTCGGAGCGGCCGGCCGGTGACCGGCGCCCACGCCGCACGCTCTGGGCAGCATGGCGCGGGGGCGCGCAGCGGCCCGAGCAACGCCGCCACCTCAACGCCGGGAGGGTCACCGTTCGGCAAGGGCAAGTCGAGTTGGACACCGGCGAACTGATCATCGAGCCGTCCAAGACCGGGGTTGGCCTCCGCGCGGCGGCGGTCTCCCAAGCGATCATCCCGGACCCGCGGCGGTAGCTCGGCAACTTCACCGGCGCTGAGCCTGATGCGCTGATCTTCACTGGCAAGCGCGGTGGCGCCCTGCTGCGGGCGAACTCCCGGTCCGCTGCCAAGTGGGGCGAGACCGCGACCGGACCCGGATGACGATGGGGTGGCCGGGGCGCTCGCGCTCGTCGGCTGATGGCACGCTAATGGCACGGAGACCCTGTTCCCATGGTCGGGAACAGGGTCTTTTCGCTGGTGGGCGCGGACGGTTTCGAACCGCCGACTCCTCGCTTGTAAGGCGAGTGCTCTACCCCTGAGCTACGCGCCCGTGTTGCCGGGAAAGCGTACCCGGTTCGTGGGGGGAATCGCGAAACGGTATCGGGGGTCAGGAGGGTGGGGTGAGGCGGGTCAGGGCTGTGGCCAGGTGGTCGGTGGCGGTTCGGGGGGAGGCGGGAGGCAGGCTGCCTGCGAGGGTCAGGGCCAGGCGCATGAGGGTGGGGCGGGTGAGGCCGTGGCGGGTGGCCAGGCGCATGAGGTGCGGGTTGTCGAGGGCGCGGGTGAAGGCTCGGGCCACGGTGAAGGGGCGGCCGTTGGCGTGGCGGATGGCGGACGGGTAGGTCTGGAGGATCGCGTCGGGGGACGTTGTGCGGTGCGCCTTGATGATGGTTTCGGCGGCTATGCGGCCTGCTTCCAGGGAGTAGGCGATGCCTTCGCCGCTGAACGGGTTGACCATGCCGCCGGAGTCGCCGGCCATGAGGAGGCCGGGGACGTAGTGGGGGCGGCGGCTGTAGCCCATGGGGAGGGCTGCGCCGCGTAGGGGGCCTGTGGCGTTGGTGTCGGTGAAGCCCCAGGCGGCGGGCAGGCGGTCGAGCCAGCGGGCCAGTAGGCGGTGGTAGTCGGGGTGTTGGGTGCGGAGGAGGGCGACGCCTACGTTGCAGGTGCCGTCGCCCATGCCGAAGACCCAGCCGTAGCCGGCGGGGGCGAGGTCCAGCCAGATCTCCAGGTGGGCGTCCTTGTGGCGGGGGCTGCGGTAGTAGCGGCGGCCTGCGATGCCGATGGGGCGGTCGGGGCGGGGGTGCAGGCCCAGGGCCACGGAGAGGCGGGACGAGGCGCCGTCCGCGGCTATGACCAGGCGGGCTTCGTGGGTGGCGGTGGGGGTGCGGACGCCGGTTATGCGGCCCCGGTTTTCGAGGGGGGCGGTGACCTTGGTGTTCTCCTGGAGGGTCGCGCCGGCGGCTGCGGCGTTGCGGGCGAGGAGTTCGTCCAGGTCGGTGCGGGTGCGGGTGAGGCCGTGGCCGGACGGCCAGGGGATCTCCAGGGTGCGGCCCGCGGCGATCAGGCGGACGCCCTCGGTGCGGTACCAGGTGGAGAGGTCGAGGTTCAGGGCGCGGAGTTCGTCGACGGCGCGGGGGGTGAGGCCGTCGCCGCAGACCTTCTCGCGGGGGAAGGACGTCTTCTCCAGGAGCAGGACGTCCAGGCCGGCCTTGGCGAGGTGGTAGGCGGCGGAGGTCCCGGCGGGGCCGGCTCCGACCACGATGACATCGCGCATCACAGGTGTCGATTGAACCAGTCAGCGGCCTGGGTGGTGACCTCTTCCAGGGCTCCGGGCTCCTCGAAGAGGTGGGTCGCGCCGGAGACGATGTGGATTTCGGAGTTCTCAAGGCTTTTGTGCGCCTGCTCGTTCAGCTTGATGACCTCGGGGTCCCGGCCGCCGACGATCAGCAGGACGGGCGGCCGGACGCGGGGCAGGGACGGGCCGGCGAGGTCGGGGCGGCCGCCGCGGGAGACGACCGCGCCGATCCGGGGGCGGGCCGCGGCGGCGGCGAGGGCGGCGGCGGCGCCGGTGCTGGCGCCGAACAGGCCGATGGGGAGGCCGGCGGTGTGGGGGGCCGACTCCAGGCCCTCGGCCAGCTTGTCGATCGCGCCGATGAGGCGGAGGGTCAGCAGTTCGATGTCGAAGCGGAGCGCGGCGGTGACGCGGTCGACCTCCTCCTCGTGCCGGGTGAGCAGGTCGATGAGGAGGGTGCCGAGGCCCGCGGCGTTGAGGCCCTCGGCGACGGCGCGGTTGCGGGGGCTGAGCCGGGAGCTGCCGCTGCCGTGCGCGAACAGGACGACGCCGGTGGCGCCGTCCGGGATCGACAGGTCGCCGTCGAGTTCGGCGTCCCGCAGCTTCAGCGTGATCACGTGTTCGGCGGTTCGGCGCTGATGTCGGCGAGCGCCGAGTGCTCGTCCCGCTGGACGGCGAGGTCCCCGATGGACACCATGCCGATCGGCCGGTCGCCGTCCACGACGGGGATCCGCCGGACGGCGTGCTCGCGCATCAGCCGCACGGCCGCGTCGGCGTCCTCGCCGGGGGCGACCGTGATCAGGTTGGTGCTGCAGATGTCGGCGACGCTCGTGCCGGACATGTCGCGCTGCGCGGCGACGGCGCGGATCACGATGTCGCGGTCGGTGACCAGGCCGCGGAGCCGTCCCTCGTGGACGACGAGGACGTCGCCGATCCCGTGCTGGCGCATCAGGTCCCCGACCTCGGTCAGGGACGTGTCCGGGGGCACCGCCACCGGCACCGGCGTCATCACCTCGTTCACCTTCTGGGCCATGAGCGAACCTCCCCTCTCGGGCGCTCGCCTACCCAGCGGCGGACGGGATATGTCTAGCCGGCGGAGTCGGGGCCGTCCTGCTCGGCGAGGAACCGCTCGAACTGGGCGCCGAGCTCGTCGGCGGTGGGCATGTCCTGCGACTCGGCGAGGAGGCTGTCGCGTTCGGCGGCGCCGGCGAACGCGTCGTACTGCTGCTCCAGGGCGCGGACGACCTTCTCGACCTCGTCGTTGCCGTCGACCTGCTCGGCGATGTCGGCGTCGGTGGCGGCGGCCGCGTCGCGGAGCCGGTCGGCGGGGAGCACCAGCCCGGTGACGGAGACGATCGCCTCCAGGGCGGCGACGGCGGCGGCCGGGTAGGCGGACTGGGCGAGGTAGTGCGGGACGTGGACGGCGAATCCGACGGCGTCGTGGCCGGCCTCGCCGAGCCGCAGTTCCAGCAGGCCGGCGGCGCTGCCGGGCACCTGGACCTTGTCGAACCAGGAGTTGCGGGTGACCAGTTCGGGACGGGTGGCGTGCGCGGTGGTGCCGACCGGGCGGGTGTGCGGGACGCCCATCGGGATGCCGTGGAAGCCGACGACGAGGCCGACGCCGAGCTTCTTCACCAGGTGCACGACGGAGGAGGTGAAGCCCTCCCAGAGCCGGTCGGGCTCGGGCCCGGACAGCATCAGGAAGGGGCTTCCCGCCTCGTCGTTCAGCAGCCGGACGACGAGTTCCGGCGCGTCGTAGGAGGCCCAGTGGTCCCGGTCGAAGGTCATCGGCGGCCGGCGGGCCCGGTAGTCGATCAGCGAGTCGACGTCGAAGCGGGCGATCACGCGGTGCTCGAGGGATTCCAGGAGGTGCTCGCGCACGAGCTGCCCGGTGGATCCGGCGTCCACGAAGCCGTCGAGGCTGTGCAGCAGCACCGGACCCGTCATCTCCGGCAGGTCGGCGTCAAGCTCGTACAGATCCTCTGGGTTAAGCAACTTCTCCCCCACCTCTACATGTCTTAGGGCCAACATTAGGACATGCGGAGGCTCATCCCCGGTTCGGGCGTGACACGGGTCACCGAAAGACGCGGCTGGCTCGGAAGTCTTCCGGGTGGAGAGTGGTGAGGTCGTCGCGGCCGATGTCGCCGCCCTGCCCGAGCAGGCGGTTGGCGTGCCGGAGGCGGGCCCGTTCGATGGCGTTCCGGACAGATCGGGCGTTTGCGAAGCGCGGCTGCTCGCGCCGCCGGGACAGGTAGTCGCGGAAGACCGGCTCGGTCTCGGGGGCGAGCGCGTAGCCCTCGCGCTCGGTCATCAGACGGCCGATGGCCTCCAGTTCCGCCAGGTCGTAGTCGGGGAAGTCGATGTGGTGGGCGATGCGGGAGCTCATGCCGGGGTTGGACGCGAAGAAGGAGTCCATGCGGTCCTTGTAGCCGGCGAGGACGACGACGAGGTCGTCCCGCTGGTTCTCCATGACCTGGAGGAGGATCTCGATGGCCTCCTGCCCGTAGTCGCGCTCGTTCTCGGCCCGGTACAGGTAGTACGCCTCGTCGATGAACAGCACGCCGCCCATCGCCCGCTTCAGGACCTCCTTGGTCTTGGGCGCGGTGTGTCCGACGTACTGGCCGACCAGGTCGTCGCGGGTGACGGAGACGAGGTGGCCGCGGCGGACGTAGCCGAGGCGGTGCAGCAGTTCGGCGAGCCGGACGGCGACGGACGTCTTGCCCGTCCCGGGGCTGCCGGTGAAGCACATGTGCAGGTTGGGGCGCCCGGAGTCGATGCCGAACCGGGCCCGGACGCGGTCGACGAGCAGCAGCGCGGCGATCTCCCGGATGCGGGTCTTGACCGGGGCGAGGCCGACGAGTTCGGTGTCGAGGGCGTCCAGGACGGCGTCGACCTGCGAGTCGGCGCGCTCCTTGGCGAGGTCGACGCGGGCGTCCGGCGGGAGCGGCTCGGGAGGGGGCGGCTCCCCGGTGGCGGGAGCGTGGGAAGGGTCCACCGGGGAGCCGCCGTGGCGCATCCCGAAGCCGGGGCGTCCGCTCAACGCCCGGTCCCGGAGCGGTCGCCCTCGGCCCCGTAGCGGTCGCCTTCGGGCCGGTCGAGGGCGTAGGGGTGCAGCGTGTACCGGACGCGCCGGTCGGACGTCTCCGTCCGGTCCAGCCGGAAGCCGGGCTCCTCGGCGGGCCGCTGCACGATGAACTGGAGGGCGGTGGTCTGCCGCCCGTAGCGGGCGTCGTAGGCGTTCAGCCTGATGTAGTGGTTCGGGTACGCCTTGCGGCACTCGTTGACCTCGTACAGGACGCCGGCGGGGTCGGTGAGGTCGAACATCGGCAGGCCCCACATCTCCCAGTAGGAGTTGCGCGGGTGCGGGTCGTCGGTGAACTCGACCGAGCAGGGCCAGCCCTGGCCGAGGGCGTAGGCGACCTGCGCCGCGATGTCGGCGTCGGTGAGGTCGGGCAGGTACGAGAAGGTGCCTTGGGTGATCCGCATCAGACGCTCACAGGGGTCTCGACGACGTCGGGCGTGTCGGTGGACTCGTAGGTGAAGGTGATGTCGCCCCAGGTGGACAGGGCGATGTCGAGTTCGCGGCTCTGCTTGGCGGCGGCGCGCAGGATGTCGGGGCCCTCGGCGAGGTAGTCGCGGCCCTCGTTGCGCGCCTTGATCATCGCTTCGAGCGCGACGCGGTTGGCGGTGGCGCCGGCGGCGATGCCCATCGGGTGGCCGATCGTCCCGCCGCCGAACTGGAGGATGGAGTCCTCGCCCAGGTAGTGCAGGAGCTGGTGCATCTGCCCGGCGTGGATGCCGCCGGACGCGACGGGCATCGTGCCGGGCATCGACGCCCACTCCTGGTCGAAGTACAGGCCCTTCCTGGGGTCGGCCTCCACCTTGTCCAGGCGGAGCGTGTCGTAGTAGCCGCGGACGCTGTTCGGGTCGCCTTCCAGCTTGCCGACGACCGTCCCGGCGTGGATGTGGTCGACACCCGCCAGCCGCATCCATTTGGCGATGACGCGGAAGTTCACGCCGTGCGACTTCTGGCGCGTGTAGGTGGAGTGCCCTGCGCGGTGCAGGTGCAGGATGACGCCGTTCCTACGCGCCCACTTGGCCATCGACTGGATCGCCGTGTAGCCGATGGTCAGGTCGATCATCACGATGACGCTGCCGAGTTCCTTGGCGAACTCGGCGCGCTCGTACATGTCCTCCATCGTGGCGGCGGTGACGTTGAGGTAGTGGCCCTTCACCTCGCCCGTGGCGGCCTGCGCCCGGTTGACGCCCTCCATGCAGTAGAGGAACCGGTCGCGCCAGCGCATGAACGGCTGGGAGTTGATGTTCTCGTCGTCCTTGGTGAAGTCGAGGCCGCCGCGCAGGGCCTCGTAGACGACGCGTCCGTAGTTGCGCGCCGACAGGCCGAGCTTGGGCTTGACGGTCGCGCCCAGCAGCGGGCGGCCGAACTTGCCGAGGTACTCGCGCTCCATGACGATGCCGTGCGCCGGCCCCTGGAACGTCTTGACGTAGTGGGTCGGGATCCGCATGTCCTCCAGGCGGAGGGCCTTCAGCGCCTTGAACCCGAAGACGTTCCCGATGATGGACGACGTCAGGTTCGCGATCGACCCCTCCTCGAACAGGTCGAGGTCGTAGGCGATGTAGGCGATGAACTGGTTCTCCTGCCCGGGGACGGGCTCCACCTTGTAGCACTTGCCCTGGTAGTTCTCGTAGGACGTGAGCCGGTCCGTCCACACGACCGTCCAGGTCGCGGTGGACGACTCGCCGGCGACGGCCGCGCCGGCCTCCTCCGGCGGCACGCCCGGCTGCGGCGTGATCCGGAAGGCGGCGAGGATGTCGCTGTCCTTCGGCTCGTAGTCCGGACGCCAGTAGCCCATCTCGGCGTAGGGGATCACGCCCGCCGACCATCTGCCCGCGCTCATTCGCCGCTCTCCTCCGCTGGAAGATCAGCCGGGACGCGGCGCGCCGCCCCGGTGAAGGACGGCATGTCCAGGGGACGTGGGGCGGTGCGCCGCGTCCCGGTCCACGTGGAACCGTGACGCTCCGCAGCTTGACCGGCCGACACTTGCAATGTCCATCAAGTGTTCTACGGTGACCATCAAGCATTCACTTGAACGAGCACGTCCGAGGGGGCACGACCCCCATACCCCCGGCCCACTTCGCCGGAGTCAGGAGGTCGGAGGTGACGGAGGCGCGGCTGCGGAGCCTCGTCGCGGTCGCCGACACCGGGTCGGTGCGGGCGGCGGCGCGGCGGCTGTACGTGACCGAGTCGGCGGTGTCGGCGGCGGTCGCCGCGCTGACCCGCGATCTCGGCGTGCCGCTCGTCCGCAAGGAGGGCCGGGGGGTGCGGCTGACGCCCGCCGGGGCCGTCTACGCCGGGTACGCGCGGCAGGTGCTCGGGCTGCTGGAGGAGGGCCGGGCGGCGGCGCGCGGCGCGGCCGACCCGGGCCGGGGACCGCTGCGGCTGGCGGCGGTGACGACGGCCGCCGACGAGCTGCTTCCGGCGCTGCTCGCCTCGTTCCGGGCGCGCTGGCCGGACGTGGAGCTGGCGCTGGAGGTGGGGTCGCGCCGCCAGGTGTGGAGCAGCCTCGCCGCGCACGAGGCCGATCTGGTGCTGGCGGGCCGCCCGCCCGCCGAGGCGGCGGCGACGGTGCTGGCCCGGCGCCCGAACGAGCTGGTCGTGGTCGGCGCGCCGGACGTCGCCGCCGGTTTCGCGCTGGCCCGCACGCCCTGGGTGATGCGCGAGCCCGGCTCGGGGACGCGGGCGACGGCGGAGGCGTACCTGGCCGAGCGCGAGGTGGCCCCGCCGCGGCTGGTGCTGGGCTCGAACGGCGCGGTCATCGCGGGCGCGGCGGCCGGGCTGGGGGTCGCGCTCGTGTCGCGGGACGCGGTCGGCGCGGAACTGGACGCCGGCCGCCTGGCGGTGGTCGGCGCGCCGGGGATGCCGCTCGACCGGCCCTGGCACGCCGTCGCGGGCGCGGCGCCGACCCCGACGACGATGCTGTTCGTCCGGCATCTGCTGGACGCGCCCGGCTGGAGGCCCGCCGGCCCCGCTAGGGCAGCGCCCACAGCGGCACCGACAGCAGGCACAGGCTGATCGCGATCAGCACCATCGCGACCGGGCGCCCGCCCTCGTTGCCCCGGGCCGCCCCGGCCTGCGTCAGCAGGTAGACGAAGCACGCCAGGAAGCCTGCGGCGACGACGTCCATCGCCACGGCCAGCGCGGTCACGACACCACCATCCGGCTCACCGGAGCAACCCTAGAGGAGTGCGGTCGCTCACAATGGCCGTCCGCGCCACATGGGCGCCCGCCAACGGGACAGAATCGGATTCGGAACTGAGAGGGGCCATCATGACCGCCGACCGCCCGAACGACTCCGCTCGCCCGTCCGACCCGGCCCGCCCGAACGCCCCAGCCCGCCCGTACGACATCGTCCTGTTCGGCGCCACCGGCTTCACCGGCGGGCTCACCGCCGAGTACCTGGCCGCCACCGCGCGGCCGGGGACGCGCTGGGCCCTCGCCGGACGCAACCGGGCCAAGCTGGAGGCGGTCCGCGACCGGCTGACGAAGATCGACCTGGCGTGCGCCGAGCTGGACCTGCTCCACGCCGACACCGCCGACGCCGCCTCGATCGAGGCCATCGCGGACGCGGCGCGGGTCGTCATCACCACGGTCGGCCCCTACGTCAAGTACGGCGAGCCCCTGGTCGCGGCGTGCGCGCGCGCCGGGACCGACTATGTCGACCTCACCGGCGAGCCCACCTTCGTCGACCGCATGTACGTGAAGTACCACCAGCAGGCGGTGGACAGCGGGGCGCGCATCGTCCACGCCTGCGGGTTCGACTCGATCCCGCACGACCTCGGCGCCTACTTCACGGTCAAGCAGCTCCCCGAGGGCGTCCCGCTGCACGTCGAGGGCTTCCTGCGGGTGCAGGGGTCGGCGTCCGGCGGCACCCTGCACTCGGCGATCGGCATCTTCGGCGACCCGGCCGGGATGCTGCGCGCCGAGCGCGAGCGGCGCCGGGTGGAGGAGCCGCCCGCCGGGCGCCGGGTGCGGATCTCGCGCTCCCCCGCGCCGAAGGCCCGGGTCGGGGACGGCTGGACGCTGCCGCTGCCCACCATCGACCCGCAGATCGTCACCCGGTCGGCGGCGGCGCTCGACCGCTACGGCCCCGACTTCTCCTACGGCCACTACCTCGCGGTCCGGCACCTGGCGACGGCCGCCGGGATCGCGGCGGGCTTCGGCGGCCTGGCCGCGGCCGCCTCGGTGCCCCCGGCCCGGCGGGCGCTGCTCCGCTTCGCGACGCCCGGCGAGGGGCCGTCGGCGGAGCGCCGCGCCCGCAACTGGTTCAGCGTGAAGTTCGCCGGCGAGGGCGGCGGGCGGCGCGTGGTCACCGAGGTCGCGGGCGGCGACCCCGGCTACGGCGAGACGGCCAAGATGCTCGCCGAGTCCGCGCTGTGCCTGGCGCACGACGACCTGCCCGCGACGTCCGGGCAGGTCACCACGGCCGCGGCGATGGGGGACGCGCTGATCGAGCGGCTCGTCAAGGCCGGCATCACCTTCCGGGTGCTGGACGAGCGGTGACCCCGCGGCCGGTGGCCCCGCGCCGGCCGGGGATCGGGATGACGGCCTCGACGATCGTCCCGGCGCCCGGCCTGCTCGTCACCGCGACCCGCCCGCCGAGCAGCTCGGCCCGCTCGCGCATGCCGCGCAGCCCGTAGCAGTCCGGGCGCACCCCTTTGACGAGGCCCTGCGCGAACACGTCCCGGACGGAGAACCCCGTCCCGTCGTCGGCGACCCGCAGCCGGACGCGGTCGGCGGAGTGCTCCAGCAGCAGGTCGACGCAGCTCGCGGACGCGTGCCGCAGCGCGTTCCCGACGGCCTCCTGCGCGATCCGGTACAGCGCGGTCTGGACATGGTCGGGCAGCTCGTCCTCGAGCTCGCCCTCGACGGTCACCGTGACGTCGAGCGCGCCGGACGGACCGGGGCCGTCGCCGGCCTCCCGGGCGAGGGTGGCGAGCGCCGCCGACAGGCCGAGGTCGTCCAGCACGGGCGGCCGCAGCCCGCCGATCGCCGCGCGGGTCTCGGCCGCGGCCAGCTCGCACAGCCGCCGCGCCATCATGATCTGCGCCAGCCCCTCCGGGTGGTGCTCGGGCAGTGCCCGCTCGGCGGCCGACAGGTGGAAGCCGAGGCTGGCGAGGCGCTGTGCGAGGCCGTCGTGGATCTCCCGGCTGAGCCGGGACCGCTCCGCCTCCTGCGCCTCGACGGCCCGCTCGGCGAACCGCTCCGCCGCGTGCTCGCGCTCGCGGGCGCTGCGCAGCCGGCGGCAGGACGACAGCACCGGCGCGAACAGCCCGGCGAGCGCGGTGGCGAGCGCGAGGTCCTCGGGCGGCACGGGCCCGGCGGACCGGACGTCCACGACCGCGATCACGCGGCCGTCGCCCGGCACGGGGATCGCGGCGCCGCGCCCGTCGGCGTGCGGGCGCACCCGCCCGTGGGCGGCGACCCAGCCCGCGTCGCCCTCCCCCAGCGGGACGGGCGGGCCCGACCATTCGAGGGCGCGCTCCTCCTCGTCCAGGACGTACACGTCGCAGAACGTCAGCGCGCGCGCCGACCGCACCACCAAGCAGGCCAGCTCGTCGGCCATCCGGGGCAGCTCGCGGTCGGAGCAGGCCGCGGCGACGACGCGGACGAGCATGTCGGTGCCGCGCGCGGCGAGCAGCTCCAGCGGCGACGTCACCGGAACAGGCCCTCGCGCAGCGCGACCGCGATCGCCGCCGACCGGTCGGTCACCTCCAGCTTGCGGTAGAGGGCGCGCAGGTGGCTCTTCACGGTCTCCTCGCTGAGCACCAGCCGCGCCGCGATCGCCTTGTTCGACAGGCCGCCGACCAGCAGCGACAGCACCTCGCTCTCGCGCTGGGTGAGGCCGCGGTTGGCGCCCGGCCAGAACTCGCCGCGGGTCAGCCGGGCGGCGGTGACCGCCATCCGCCCGGCGAGCGTCGGGTCGATCACCGTCTCGCCCCGCGCGACCTCCTCCAGCCGCCGCACCAGCTCGGGGCCGTCCACCCGCTTGAGGAGGTAGCCGCCGGCCCCGGCGCGCAGCGCCTCGAAGACGTACTGCTCGTCGTCGTAGACCGACAGGAACACCACCCGCGCCTCCGGGACGCGGCCGGTGATCAGCCGGCACAGGTCGAGGCCGCTCTCCGGGCCGAGCCGCACGTCCAGCAGGACGACGTCGGGGCGCAGCGCGGTCACCAGCCGGGCCGCCTCGTCCCCCGTCCCCGCCTGCCCGACGACGCGCACCCGGCCGGCGAAACCGGCCAGCATGGCCTGCAGCCCGGCGAGGATCATCTCGTGGTCGTCGACCAGGACGACGCGTACGGGGACACTCATCCCGGCACGATAACAACCGGAAGCTACTCATCAGTAGCCCCCTGCGGCGGCCCGTGCGGAGGCACCCTCCGGCGTTTCACCCCCGGCCTCACCTGATTGGGGGACGCGCACGCCCGCCCCGCCCCGTACTCTCCTGTACGAAAACTGAATTCCGCAGGACGGAGGAGCCAGGTGCCCCATCGGATCGTGCATATGCTCCGGGCGCGCGGAGCGGGCCGCCGCCCCGTCATGCTCGCGATCGCGGGCGACAGCGCGGCGGGCAAGACGACGCTGACCAGGGGGCTTGTGCAGTGTCTCGGGGCCGACCGGATGACCGCGGTCTGCGTGGACGACTACCACCGCTACGACCGCGCCGAACGGGCCGGCAAGCCGTTCACGGCGCTGCACCCCGACTGCAACCACATCGACGTCATGGAGCAGCACCTCCAGCTGCTGTCGATGGGCGAGCCGATCCTCAAGCCGGTCTACGACCACTCCACGGGCGAGCTCGTCCGGCCGGAACTGGTCGAGCCCCGCGACTTCGTGATCGTCGAGGGCCTGCTGCCGCTGCACACCCGGATGGCGCGGGCCTGCTTCGACATCACCGTCTACCTGGACCCGCCCGAGCCGCTGCGCCACTCCTGGAAGGTCCGCCGCGACTGCGAGAAGCGCGGCTACAGCCCCGAGCAGGTGATGGCCGAACTGGCCCGCCGCGAACCGGAGAGCGCCGCCTACATCCGGCCGCAGCGCAAGCACGCCGACATCGTCGTCCGGTTCGCGCCCGTCGCCGGGCGCCTCGACCCGCCCGGCACCCCGCTGTCCGCCGAGCTGCTGCTGCGCCCGACGATCGACCACCCGGAGCTGGCGGACGTCCTGGACGGCGGCGCCGGCGACACCGAGACCGCCCTGCACCTGCGGCTGCACCGCGACACCGACGGCCGCCCCGTCGACGCCCTGCACGTCCACGGCTACGTCTCGCCGGAGGAGTCGCAGGTCGTCAAGAAGGCCATCTGGGAGCGGCTCGGGCCGCGCGCGGGCACCGCGCTCCCCGACCCGGACGCCCTCGGCCGCCTCGGCGACACCGGGACCAGCGACCCGCTCGCGATCACCCAGCTCCTGCTGCTCTACCACCTGCTCGACGCCGACCACCGCCAGGCCGCGTAGCGTGGCGCGGCGGCGGACGGCGGGGTGAAGACTCCGCGTGCGCGCGGGGAGGCCCCGGGGCTTCGGACCTGTGCCCCGGGCCGCGCGCAGGCGGCACGCCGGGAGGGCGCCCGAGCGGGCGCGCAGGGCGCCCTCCCGGCACTCGTCAGATCTCCGCCCAGGGAATGACCGGGCGGTCGGGGGCCACCACCGCGAGCGACTGGCCGCCGCGGATCCGCTCGTCCGGCTCGGCCGTGAGCCGGAACCGGGCGTTGGGGCGGTGCGACTCGCCGACCGCGAGCAGCGTGCTGCCCCGCCGCAGCAGGAAGATCGCCACGTCCACGCGGGACCACTCACCGGCGTCCTCGGGGACGTCCACCCGGTAGAGCGTGCCGTCGGAGTCGAGCGTGCTGGCGAGGTTGTGGTGGATCGCGGCGACGCCGGGGTTGCGGATCGCGTCCGCCACCACCGCCGGGTCGTCGATGTCGACCGGCTCGATGTCGGCGCTGACCAGGTTCAGCGCCTCGGTGATCTCGGCGCGGCGACCGCCGTCGCGCAGCCCGGCCAGCAGGTGGACGGGCGGCTCCCCGTGCCGCCGCAGGTAGGCCGACACGCCGAGCATGACGCGGACCGTCTCGTCGTCGGACCGGCCGACCACGAGCACGGTGCGGGCCTCCTCCAGGCACGCCCGCTCGTACGCGGTGCCGTCGTTGGCGACCACGTCGTACAGGTCGGGGTCGGGGTTCTCGCCCGCCAGCTCCTCCGGCCAGAACAGCACGATGACCGGCGTCTTCGCGTACGCGGGGTCGGCGCGCAGCTGGCCGGTGATCGCGCGCATCGCCTCGCGCTCGTAGCCGATGACCGCCACATGGTCGCGCTTGTGCAGCCGCGCCTGGCCGTTGGCCCGCATCGTCCTGCCCTTCCCCATCCAAAGCGTCAGCTCGGCGAACATCACGAGCCCCGCGGTGAGCCCGGCGACGATGATGACCACGCCGCCGATCCGGCCGCCCGCGGTGGCCGGGGCCAGGTCCCCGTAGCCGGTGGTGGTGCCGCTGACCAGGAAGTACCAGAGGTACTCGTGCGGCTTCTTGATGTCGGCGCCGGGCTCCTCGAACACCGCGATGAGCAGCCAGCCCAGCAGGAAGGCCGCGAGCAGCACCAGCGCGGGCGCCCGCCAGCTCCGCCCGGTGATCCGCGTGACCAGGCGCATGAGCACGATCGGCATCCGCGCAGCGTGGCAGCGGACAAATCCCCACGTCAAGCGCAAACCGGTCACAGTCCGGGCGTGCCGACGACCGGACGCGGCCATCCGCCCCGGCGCCGCGCGGTCAGACCGCCGGGCCCCGTTTCAGGACGCGCGACAGGGCCGCCGCCACCTCCTCCGACAGGCCGCCGTCGGACGGCCTCTCGGCACCGGCACCGCCAGGCCCGCCGGCACCGCCCGCGAGATCGGCGCCGGAGCGCACCAGGCCGGCGTCCCCGGGCTCGTCCCGGACGGCGGGACGGGTGTGCCCGCAGTCGCGGCACTCGACCTCGCCGAGCCGGCACACCAGGGCCGCCGACCCGCACGCCGAGCAGCGGTCCAGGTCGTCCGCCCAGTCGCGGCCCGCCTGGCAGCTCGGGCAGACCAGCACCTGGCGCTCCGCCTTGACACCGCGCTTCCACGGGCTCGCGCCGCGCACGGGGTCGGTCTGCCGCGCCCCGCAGCGGTAGCAGGGCATCACACCTCCAGGGGTGCCGGGACCGGTTCCGGCCAGGCCCGCTCGGCCGGGCCGGGACCGGTCCGTCTGCTCAGAGCCCGGCGAGCGCCTCGCGGTACTCGTCGATGTCGCGCGCGTCCGGGATCGCGTTCACGACCCGCCACCGGACCACGCCCTCGGTGTCGATGATGAAGGTGCCGCGCAGCGCCAGGCCCTTGGCCTCGTCGAAGACGCCGTAGCGCCGCGCCGCGCCGCCGTGCGGCCAGAAGTCCGACAGCAGCGGGAACCAGAAGCCCTCCTGGTCCGACCAGGCGCGCAGGGCGAACATCGAGTCGACCGAGACGGCCAGCAGCTGCGCGCTGCTACCGCCGGCGCCGTCGCCCACGTCCCTGAACTCGTCCCTGAGCCGGGTCAGCTCCCCCGTGCACACCCCGCTGAACGCCAGCGGATAGAACACGAGGACGACGTTCTTCTCGCCGCGGAAGCCCGACAGCCGCACCGGCGTGCCGTGCTGGTCCGCCAGCTCGAAGTCGGGCGCCTCGGCGCCCACGTCCACACCACCCACGTCGACGGCGCCCGGGCTCGTGCCCGTGCCGCCCGCGTTGACCGACAAGTCCTACCGCCCCGGCTACTTGCGGACCTTGGGCGCGACCAGCCGCGTGCCTGACCACTCCTTGGCGGCGCTGACGCTGCTGGTCTGCGAGAGCCCGGCCGTCTGGGCGGCCTCGCCGATGTCGCTCGGCTCCACGTGGCCGTCCCGGCCCGCCTTGGGCGTCAGGAGCCAGATGTTGCCGCCGCTCGTGAGCGGGACCATCGCGTCGGTCAGGCCCTCGAACAGGTCGCCGTCCTCCTCGCGCCACCACAGCAGCACGATGTCGACCACGTCCTCGTAGTCCTCGTCGACCAGTTCGTTCCCCGTGAGTTCTTCGACGGAGCGACGAAGCTCCTCGTCGACGTCGTCGTCGAAGCCGATCTCCTGCACCACCTGGCCCGCCTTCAGGCCGAGCCGTTCGGCCAGGCTGCGCTCAGACTGCGCCTGACCCGCGGTCGCGCTCACGAAAGTCCTCCCATTGTCGTCAGTCCGCACGGTGCCGTGCACTCTCGATTCCGGCCCCCCGGGACGGGTGGCCCGCCCGCACCTGTGCGGTGTTTGCGGGACAGTCCACACAAGTGAGGGCCTCCAGCGCAAGTGTCTTCCGGGCTTTTGGTCGCCTCATTGGCCCGATTCCCCGTTTCCCGGCGACCTTCTCATCCCTTCAGGAAGGACAAGCGGACCTGGCGGTCGGGGTTGTCCACGTTGAGGTCGACGACGGCGACCGACTGCCAGGTGCCGAGCGCGAGCCGTCCGCCCACGACCGGCAGGGTCGCGTACGGCGGGACGAGGGCGGGCAAGACGTGCGACCGCCCGTGCCCCGGCGAGCCGTGCGCGTGCCGCCAGCGGTCGTCCGCCGGCAGCAGGTCGCCCAGGGCGGCCAGCAGGTCGTCGTCGCTGCCCGCGCCCAGCTCCAGGATCGCCACGCCGGCGGTCGCGTGCGGGACGAAGACGTGCAGCAGCCCGTCGCCGCCCTGCTCCGCGGCGAACCGCTCGCATTCGGCCGTGATGTCGTGCACGGTCTCGCTCGTACCGGTGGCCACCCGGACCACGGTGCTCTCCATGACCCCGTGTCTACCCGATCCGCGGCGTCGGACGCATCCGCGCCGCACGGTGTCGCACCGGCCGGCCGAGACGCTAGTGGAACACCTCCGCTCGCCGCTCGACGACGGCGTCCGGCCCCGGGTACACCAGGCGCGTGTGGCCGTCGTCGAAGCGGATCAGATAGGGCGGGCCGCCGTCCCGGCCGCGCACCTCGACGATCTCACCGATCCGGTCGGGCTGCCCGACGACGTTGCCGTGGACGTGCAGCCGGTCTCCGATCTGTGCGTACATCGCTCTCCCCCAAGCTCGTTCGCCCGCCGCCCGAGCGGGCCGTGCCGGGTCCGCGACGGGCACCTGTTGGCGTTGTTCCCCGCCTCACCCGTTTCCCGCACCCTGACGCGATAAATCACGCAAAATCGGGCCGCCGTCCCCGGGACGGCACCCCGCTGACCGGCGCAAATGGTTACCGGTGGGTAGAGATGCGTTAGCCGTCCTGAACGGCGACGATGGGATCACCAGACGAGCGACCGACAGTCTGCCGGGGACCGGTGGCCTCCCGAGCGGCGGCCACGGGTCTCACCAGCAAAGACGGTAAGGACAGAGGGGACCCCGTGGCTTCCGGACGTCAACGCTTCTCGATCATCAGCGACGGCCTGCCGAGCCAGCTGCCCGACATCAACCCGGACGAAACCCGGGAGTGGCTGGAGTCGCTGGACACGGTCATCAAGACCGAGGGCCGCGGCAGGGCGCGGTACGTCATGCTCCGCCTCCTGGAGCGGGCCCGCGAGCTGCAGGTCGGCGTGCCCGGCCTGCGCAGCACCGACTTCATCAACACCATCCCGCCGGAGCACGAACCCTGGTTCCCCGGCGACGAGCACGTGGAACGGCGCATCCGCGCCTACATCCGGTGGAACGCCGCGATCATGGTGTCGCGCGCCAACCGCCCCGAACTCGGCGTCGGCGGGCACATCGCCACCTATGCCTCCGCCGCCTCCCTCTACGAGGTCGGCTTCAACCACTTCTTCCGCGGCAAGGACCACGGCGAGTCCGGCGACCAGGTGTTCATCCAGGGGCACGCCGCCCCCGGCATCTACGCCCGCGCCTTCCTCGAAGGGCGCCTCCCCGAGGACAAGCTCGACGGCTTCCGCCAGGAGCACTCGCACCCGGGCGGCGGCCTGTCGTCCTACCCGCACCCGCGGCTCATGCCGGACTTCTGGGAGTTCCCCACGGTGTCCATGGGCCTGACCGCGATCGACTCGGTGTACCAGGCGCGGTTCAACCGCTACCTCTACAACCGGAAGATCAAGGACACGTCCCGCTCGCACGTGTGGGCGTTCCTCGGCGACGGCGAGATGGGCGAGCCGGAGTCGCTCGGCGCCATCGGCCTCGCCGCCCGCGAGGAGCTCGACAACCTCACCTTCGTCGTCAACTGCAACCTGCAGCAGCTCGACGGCCCGGTGCGCGGCAACGGCAAGATCATCCAGGAGCTGGAGTCGTTCTTCCGCGGCGCCGGCTGGAACGTCATCAAGGTCATCTGGGGCCGCGACTGGGACCCGCTCCTCGCGCAGGACGTCGACGGCGTGCTGGTCAACCAGATGAACACCACGCCCGACGGCCAGTTCCAGACGTTCAGCGTCGAGTCCGGCGAGTACATCCGGGAGAAGTTCTTCGGCGCCGACCCGCGGCTGCGCCGGATCGTCCAGCACCTGTCGGACGACGAGCTGCGCAAGCTGTCGCGCGGCGGGCACGACTACCGCAAGGTGTACGCGGCGTTCAAGGCGGCCCGCGAGCACGTCGGCCAGCCGACCGTGATCCTCGCGCACACGATCAAGGGCTGGACGCTCGGCTCCGACTTCGAGGCCCGCAACGCCACCCACCAGATGAAGAAGCTCACCAAGGCCGAGCTGAAGGAGTTCCGGGACCGGCTCTACCTGGACATCCCCGACTCGGCGCTGGAGGAGCCGCTGCCGCCCTACTACCACCCGGGCGAGGACTCCGACGAGATCCAGTACATGCGCGAGCGCCGCGCCGCGCTCGGCGGCTTCCTGCCGAAGCGCGTCGTCCGCGCCAAGCCGCTCAAGCTGCCGGGCGACCCCGTCTACAGCGAGATGAAGAAGGGCTCCGGCAAGCAGAACGTCGCCACCACCATGGCGTTCGTCCGGCTGCTCAAGGACCTGATCAAGGACGAGAACATCGGCGCCCGGTTCGTCCCGATCGCCCCCGACGAGTACCGCACGTTCGGCATGGACTCGCTGTTCCCCACGTCCAAGATCTACTCGCCGCACGGGCAGACCTACGAGGCCGTGGACCGCAAGCTCCTCCTCTCCTACAAGGAGGCCGAAAGCGGCCAGATGCTCCACGAGGGCATCAGCGAGGCCGGGTCGATGGCATCCACCATCGCCGCGGGCACCGCGTACGCCACGCACGGCGAGCACATGATCCCCGTCTACATCTTCTACTCGATGTTCGGGTTCCAGCGGACCGGCGACCAGATGTGGGCGTTCGGCGACCAGATGGGCCGCGGGTTCCTCCTCGGCGCCACCGCCGGCCGCACCACGCTCACCGGAGAGGGCCTCCAGCACGCCGACGGCCACTCCCCGCTGCTCGCCGCGTCGAACCCCGCCTGCGTCCACTACGACCCGACGTGGGGCTTCGAACTCGGCCACATCGTCCGGGACGCCCTGCGCCGCATGTACGGCTCGTCCGACGAACACCCCAACGGCGAGGACGTCTTCTACTACCTCACCGTCTACAACGAGCCGTACCAGCAGCCCGCCGAACCGGAGGACCTCGACGTCGACGGCCTCCTCAAGGGTCTCTACCGCTACCGGGCGGCGGAGCCGGCCAACGCCGAGGCGCCGCGCTCGAACATCCTCGCGTCGGGCGTCGGCGGCCGGTGGGCCCTGGAGGCCCAGCGCCTCCTCGCCGAGGACTGGGGCGTCGCCGCCGACGTGTGGTCGGCCACCTCGTGGAACGAACTGGCCCGCGAGGCCCGCGCCTGCGACGAGTGGAACCTGCTCAACCCCGAGGCCGAGCAGCGCATCCCGTACGTCACCCGCACCCTCGACAGCGTCGCCGGGCCGATCGTCGCGGTATCGGACTTCACCCGCGCCGTACCCGACCAGATCGCCCCCTGGGTGCACGGCGACTTCACGTCCCTCGGCACCGACGGGTTCGGCTTCTCCGACACCCGCGCCGCCGCCCGCCGCTTCTTCCACGTGGACGCCGCGTCGATCGTCCTCGCGGTCCTGACGAGGCTGGCAAGGCACGGCGACATCAAACCGGAGGCCCTCCCCCAGGCGATCGAGCGCTACCGCCTCAACGCCGAGGTGAGCGACGTCTTCGCAGGCGGCGTGGGCAGCCGCGAAAGCAACACCGGCGGAGACGCCTGATCACCGTATGAACACGGTGATTGCGGAGGTGTAGGCCGCAATCGCCGGAAGGGCCCCGAGGGTTCGCCTCGGGGCCCTTCGCGTTCCCAGGTCAGCCGGCCGGGGGCGTGAAGACGCCGAACGTGTTGCCGGACGGGTCCTGCAGGTAGGCGAACGTCAGGCCGCTGACCGTGGTCAGCGCGGGCATGGCGACCTTGCCGCCGCACTTCACCGTCTGCTCGCAGGCGGCCTCGACGTCCTCCACCAGGACCAGGAACATCGCATGGTTGCGGGAGGCGTCCGGCTCATGCGAGATGCCGCCGCTCGGCGCGTCGGCCCCCGGGTACCTGACCAGGTCGTAGCCGTCGGCGTCCGGGTCGAGCGCGAACTGCCAGCCGAACATGTCGCCGTAGAAGCGGCGGGCCTCCTCCGGCGCGTCGGTGCCGACCTGGAACCACGTGACGGTGTTGAACGCGGGAACGCTCATCGATCTCCTCCTTCGAACGCTGGCACGAGCGTCCCGGAGCCTTGCGACAACCCCCTGTCGGTGTTTGCGGGAAGGATTCCGCAGGTCTCGTCGCTGCACAGCCCTATGCGAGGAACTCCCGTAGCGAACGCGGTTCGCGGCCCAGGATGTCGGCCACGGTCGTGGTGGTGCTCGCCCAGCGTCCGTCGCCGATCTGCGACATGAGTTCGGCCAGGTCACGGGCCGCCTGGGCGGGCATGCCGCGCTTCTCCAGGTGGACGGCGGCCTCCTCGACCGTCAGGTCCACGTAACGCACGGGCCGGCCGAATGCCCGGGTGAGTTCGGCGGCGACCTCGTCATGGGTGGGCGCCACCGGCCCGGTGAGCTCGTACGTGGCGTCGGCCCCGACGGGGCGCGTGAGCAACGCGGCCGCGACCGCCGCGATGTCGCGCGCGTCGATGTAGCCGACCTCGCCTCTGCCGTACGAGCCGAAGATCCGCCCCTCTTCGTCGACGTCGCTCGCGAGGTTCTGCATGAAGCCGACCGGCGCCAGGATCGACCACGGCACCCCCGACGCCTTGAGATGCGCGTCGACCTGCCCGTGCATGCCGAACCCGAGCAGGCTCGCCGACGACACGCCGCGCACGGAGACGGTCACCACCTGCGCCGCGTCCGCGGCCCTCGCGTGGTCGATGACCGCCTTGTGCGCGCGCACGAAACCCGGCCACAGTCCACTGTTGAGAAAGAGCCTGTCACCCGGTTCGAGCGGGATGCTCTCCGGCCGCTCCAGGTCGCCGACCACGTAGTCGCATCCCAGTTCCTCGCCCTGTTCCGCGCGCCGCACCACGGCTCGCGCCGCGCCGCCGAGCTCCTCGATCAGCGCACGCCCGATCGTGCCCGTCGCACCCGTCACCACGATCATCGCAACCCCCTAAGCGGAATGTCAGATTCCGGTTATAGACTAAGCGGAAGCCTGTCGTCCAGTTCGAGGGAGTCCGATGCGCGCCGATGCCCGCCGCAACCGGGACAAGATCCTGGAGGCCGCACGCGACGCGGTGGCCGAGCGCGGCGCGGATGCGCCGATGGAGCTGATCGCCCGCCGCGCCGGCGTCGGCGTCGGCACGCTCTACCGCCGCTTCCCCGACCGCGGGGTGCTGCTCGCCGCCCTCGCGGAGCAGTACGTCCACGAGCTCATGGACGACCTCGACCGCACCGTGGCGGCCGAGCCCGACGCGTGGTCGGCCATTCGCGCCTTCGTCCTCTACAGCGTGGAGAAGGGGCGCGGCGCCATCGCGGCCGCGCTGGCCGGTACTTCCACGCCGGAGGCGAGGCAGGCGCTCGTGCAGCGCCTCGACGAGTTGGTGCGGCAGGCGCAGGCGGACGGTGCGATGCGTTCAGATGTCGGCACCGGCGACCTCATGGAGCTGCTCAGCGTGTTCGCCTGCCACCCGGGCATCATCCCGGAGCGCTTCCTGCCCCTCATGCTCGACGGCCTAGACCGGCGACAACCCGCCCACCCCAGTAGGTGACCGGGGTGGACCACCCGGCGGATCCGCGGGCGTCACCAAGACACGCCGGCTGAGCGCGGTCATCGGCGCCGCCATCCTCGGCACGGACGGCGGCTACGACGCAGGCCACCCCCGCCGCAGCCGCCCCTGCTCATCCCCCGGCTCGCCCCGGGACAACTGGACGAGCGTCCATGAGCGGTGCCGGGTCGTCGGCGAAGAAGCGGACCGCCCGGACGTCGGCCCGTCGCCCCAGAGGCCGGACGACCTGGATCGGCTCGCGCAACTCGACCACCACGTTCGTCTGTGACGCCACCGCCACCGCGAGCCGGTCGTCCAGCACCCTGACCATGCCGCTCTCGTTGTAGTTCCGAACGATCCGGAGCGAGGAGATCTGCGCGCGCGGGATGCGCAGGTCGAAGAACGCCCCGTACCGGACGCGCAGTTCCTCGTCCGACAGCACATGCGGCCGCGTCACGCACGCCGCGATGACCGCCAGCACGATCAGGATCGAATACAGATCGATCGCCAGGAAGGCCACCCGCAACCCCTCGGGCGCGTCGATGGCCCGCAGCAGCAACTCGACGCCCACGACCTCGACGACCATCGCGAAGAGGAACCCCGCCTGAAGGCCGAGCTGTGCGCCCGAATACGGGACGCCGACCGTGCCCTGCGGCACCCCATGCCTGCGGCGCGCGACGAGCAGCACCAGGCTGGCCATGCCTTTCGCGTCGAACGCCACGATCCTGCGGAGCCTCTCGGGCACCAGGCGTCCGACTCCCCGAAACGCGGCCGGCCAGTCGGCGCCGCCCCGCCGCGCCTCGGCGACCAGCCGGCCTGCGGCGACGAGCTGCAAGAGAAGCATCAGCGCCACGATCACCTTCACGACCGTGACCACGGGGCCGGGCACCGGGACACCCGACGCGGCCAACACCAGGACGACCAGCTCGGCAGGCGCTGCCACGAACAGTGCAGCGCGGGCGACCCTCAGCATGTCCGCTCCTTCAGGATCGTCACCAGTTGCTTGAACACCTCGCGCTGAGCGGGCGCCATCTCCTCCAGCCATGCGCCGTCCAGCCGTTGCCGCGCCATCAGCGCCGCCATCTCTTCCGGAATCTGGTCGGCCAGGTCCTCTGCAATCTCGGCGACGCGCGGATCGTCCGGCGGGGCGTCCGCGATCCCGTCCAGCCGCGCGTAGGTCCCGGCGATGCGCTCGCGCGCCTCTGGGCCGGTGAAGGACCTCACCATCCCGGCGAACCAGGCCCGCTCCCCCTCCCCGACCGCCGTGTCGACGAGCGCGAGCAGCTCCCGGTCGAACTCGGCGAACCGCGACCCTCGCGGCAGGTCCCGCAGGACGTCCGCCATCTCGGGCGAGACGGCCGAATCGGGCTGCAGCTCGGCCTCCTCCAGCAGCCCGGCGAGCCGGGCCCGCCGCGCCCCGATCGCCTCCTGCTGCCGCGCCAGGTCGGCGTCGAGTTCGAGCAGTACCTCACGCAGGTCACGCCCACGCTCATCAGCGAGGACGTCACAAATCTCGTCCAGCGACAGCCCAAGCTCCACGAGCCTCCGCACCCGCGCGAGCGCCACCGCGTCCCGCAGCCGGTACTCCCGATAGCCGTTGGCCAGTCGCTCCGGCTCCGGCAGCAGGCCGAGATGGTGGTAGTGCCGCACGGTCCTGGTCGAAACTCCGACCAGCGCGGCGAGTTCACCGATTCGCATGGCCCCATTACAAACGTTGACGCAACGTCAAGGTCAACCACGCCCGCCCCGGTGCCCCGACGCAGGTCAGCGCACCAGGGCCCAGAACCAAGGTCTCCGACATGGTCGGCAGGCCCGGTGCGTCCTCGGGTTACTGGGAGAGTTGGTGAGACAGCCTCAGCGGCTAGCTGTGGCGCCTGCCGATCACGCGGCCTACATCCAGGACGGCGAACCCCCAGGGGCGAGGCGCCATTGGCCCCGCGTAGGCGCAGCGACCAGTGCCGACGCGGGCCCGCGGCCACGCAACCTTGAGCCCGCACAGTAAGCAGCCAGGCCGGGCCCACAAACCCCAAACCCGCGTCAATCGGGCAAGCCTGAGTCTGGGACGCGGGTACGTGATCACGCGAACTGGAGCCAGGGCGGCGGACGCCGGGGCGGGGGGCCATCGCGAGGGAGGAGCGGCCGGCGCGAGGCCCGGACCTGCAGTCAGACAACCTCAGCGCGCGCGAAAATCGGCCAGGCTGAGCCCACCGCCCCCAACACCCGCGCCGATGGGACGGCCTTGGGTTCGGGGCGCGGGGGCAACGGTCATCCGGCCTGGAGCCAGGGTGGCGGGCGCCCCAGGCAAGGGGGCCACTGGACCTGCGCGGGAGGAGCAGTCGACGGACTGCTGTCACGCAACGTTCAGCCTTCACGGATGGTGGGCGATCGGGGCAAGGGTAGCGTCGGATCCGCGCGGGCGGAGCGGTCGGTGCAGACGCGAGCCTGTCGTCACGCAACCTTAAGCCCACACTGGTAGGCGACCAGGTTGGCCCCAGACCCACGCCGAAAGGGCGCCGCGGCCCTGGGGCGTAGATGCGTGAGCATGCGGCCTGTGACCAGGAAGGCGGGCGAGCAGGGCGAGGGCGCCTCGGACCCGCATGAGTGGAACGGTCAGCGCGGGCGGGAACCTACTTCACGCAACCTTGAGCCTGAGTAGTAGGCAGTCGGCTGGGCCCCGGCCTCAGGCCCGCGCCGATGGGACAGCCGTGTCTTGGGCGTGGGTTCCCACCGGCGAGCGCGTCACCGCGATCGACCGCGCCGCCCGCACCGTGACGACCTCGGCCATGGGACGCCGTCCCCTACGACGCGTTTGTCCTGGCCACCGCGTCGATGCCGTGCACGCCGCTAATCCAGGGCACGGACCTGTCCGGCGCGCACGGCGGCGAGATCGCCAGGCGTGGTCATGCGGCTTGGAGCCAGGGTGGTGGGCGGCTGGGTTCGGGGAGGGTTCTGGTTCTGGGTGGGTGGAGGCGGTAGGTGTAGCGGCCGTCGGGTGTTTTGGTGGTGTGAAGTTGTTGGGGGTGGGTGTGTTTGTAGCGGTTGTGCCATCCGCATGTGAGGGCGAGTTGGTCGATGTCGGTGGGGCTGTGGCCGAGGGCCCAGCCGTGGACGTGGTCGACTTCGCACAGCGTCCCGGGCACTTCGCATCCCTCGACGGCGCAGGTCGGATACAGGGTCTCGAGGACTCGGCGTTGCGCGCCGGTGGCGAAGCGGACCTTGTGGCCTAGGTAGAGGGGCAGGTTTCCGCGTCCTAGTAGGAGCGGTGAGACTCCGGCTGCGAGTGCGATGCGGCGGGCTTGGGCGGCGGGGATGGGGGTGCCGTCGGTGAGGCGGGCGGGGGCCTGGCCGCCGGTGAGGGTGTCCAGGTCGCAGATGACGGTGACCTTGGTGGCCTTGTGCCCGCCCGACAGCACCGTGGTGAGTGCGGCGGCGGTGCGTTCGGACAGGTCGCGGTGCTCGTCGGTTCCGGCGGGTTTGGCCAGCGGCCCGAGAGTGCCGTCCCAGATGGCGGCGTCTTCGGCGTTCAGCCAGCCCTTGATGTAGCGGCCGCCGTCCAGTGAGCGGGTCGAGTCGATCCAGGATTGTTCGTAGCCGCGCGCCACGTCTTCGGGGGCTTGTTCGGTGCCGTCGCGTTCGGCGATGACGTCGCGGATCCGCTTGCCGAAGCTGGCGACCTTCCCGGCGGAGAAGCCCTGGTCGACCATGCCCAGCAGGATGTCTTCGGCTTTGCCGCAGTCATCGTCGTCGAGTCGGGTGACGGCTTCGGCGATGGTGGCGGCATATCCGGCCGACAGGTCACCGGTGGTCCACCGCTCGGTCATCTCGGGGACGCGGTGGCGCTGGCGGGCCAGGGTGAGGCGTTCCTTGGCGCGGGATTCGCGCATCCCGAGGCGGGACCGCAGCCAGGACCGGGTGGAGGGGTATCCCCACCGCTGCACTTCGCGGGATCGGTCGACTACGCCGATGAATCCTGCGAGGGCGGCTTCCTGCAGATCGCCTGCGGTGGCGAGGGTCTCGGTGAGTTCCATGCACGCCGCAGCTGATTCGGGTGCGGTGCGGGTGGCGAGTTCGGCGGCGATCGCCGATGCCGCGTTCACCAATTCCATGGTGGACGCGGCGTCGAGGTCGACCGCGATTGAACTCATAGCCTTATGATATCCGTCCGGACGCCACTTCGTCCTTTCGAGCCGAAATTCGACCATGATTCTTTTGGACTTCCTTGATCGACTCTCGCCTGTTTTCTCGAAAGGCTCATTTCGGGCATTTCGATTTGAGGCTCTGCACTTGTGTGTTGTGTGTTTCTGGTTGGGGTGGGGGCGGCGCGTCGGGCAGAGGGCAGGCGGAGCCTGCCCGACGAAAGCTGCACTCAGGGGCCGTAGAGGCTCCGAAGTCAAGGGTGGGACGGAGTCCCATCGCGAAGCGACGCCGAAGGCGCCCTTGACTTTGGAGGGGCGGCCCCGTACGCAGCGCCGCCCCCACCACAATTCCACGAACACCGAACAGGCCATTCGCAACACGCCAGCCGCCTAAAGGGCTGAGGATCCGATTCTCGGCATTTCCAGCCGTATGCCGGAACACTACATGCGAGTGGTTGCCACGGCGGCACCATCGCCACAATCACCAAGGACAGTGAAACGCATCTCGAAGCCGGACCTTAGGGGGCAAGTGCTGCAATCTTCACCCCAGTCCGCTTGGCGGGAATGCTCGTCCGTGCCGACGGTACCTCGTCGCCCAGGAGTGAGTGGTCGGGCAGGGATACGCTGCGTTTCAGACGCGTTCGCACCAGGCGTGCGACGGCACTTAGGCCGCTGGCCTCCACGCCCCTTTCGGCATCCGCGACGGCGAGAGCCCACAGCCGAGACCTCACTCGCCAGCACTTCACCGCCCTCTCCGCCCGCCTGGCATCGGTGAGGTGGGTGGCACTGGGCGTTTTCCACGTCGGCGACGGGCGGGCTGCTCGCGATGATCACCTGGAGGGACGGGGACATTGCGCTGCGGTCGGCCACGGTTAGGTCGTCGCCGCTCTGCGCGGACGCCGCCGTGGCCACTCACGTCGTCGACCGTCCCGGCTTACTTACTGCTGCGGTCAGGTGGCTTTGCCGCGGGCGATATAGAGGTTCATTCGGGTGAAGTCGAGCGTGACGTTGAAGGGCTTGAAGAAGCAGTGGGCGAAGTGGCCGATCGCGTCGAACCCCGGCCCGTAGGGCCACGGGACGTTGACCGGCATGTTCGGGTCCATTTCGCAGAAGACCTCCTTGGCGACGGCGTCGCCGAGGCGGATCTCCTTTGGGTAGCAGGGGTAGGTCGTGGTCGCATGGCTGTGGGCGAAAGTCTCAAACGGGCGGTCGTAGTCGGTGCGGATGCCCAACTGCTCGGCCACTTCGCCGGGCATGCCTGCGACAGTTGCGCCGCTGTCTCCGCCGAAGTTCACGCCCATTACCCGGGGGCCGGAGTCGACGATGCTGCCGATGCTGCTGACGTCATGGTCACGGGACAGCCATATCGGCAGCGGCTTGACGCCCGCCCGTGCGGCGTCCGCGCGTACCTTTCTGGCCGCTTCCGGGGTCGGACGACGCAGGATCAGCGACCGGCCTGCATAGTCGAAGGTGGTCAGCAGGTGGTAGAAGACCCACGTGCCGATCATTCCGTCGCTGCCGGTGCCGACGTCTTCGCCCGATTCCGTTGACGACCATCCAACGGGTACGTTTCGGAGTTCGATGCCGCCCAACTTGAGGGAGTCCAGCACCCCGTAGTACACCCAAATGGTGACGCCTTCGAACTCGCTTTTCTCCTTGTAGACGTGGCTCAGCCCGGCTTCCTTGGCCGCCGTCGCGGTCAGGCTCAGGTTCGGAGCGCCGGTGTAGAACGTGAAGCGCTTCGGCGGGCCGCCGTTGAGCGAGGCATGCACCAGGGGCACCGGGTCCATCTGCAGCCATGGCACGCGGCCGATGTCGCCGTGAATCTGATACGGCTTGCCGCGGACCGCCGCGAACCATTCGGCGTAGCCCTTCTCGCCGGCTGCTCGCCAGCGTGGCACGGAGAGGGAGAGCTTGTCCTGCCGGATGTAGCAGTCGCCCAGCAGCCAGTTGGTCTCCTTGTCGTCGGGCGCT
The DNA here is from genome assembly GCF_043197915.1 of Actinomadura geliboluensis. NCBI lineage: Bacteria > Bacillati > Actinomycetota > Actinomycetes > Streptosporangiales > Thermomonosporaceae > Actinomadura > Actinomadura geliboluensis. The sequence goes on from NZ_JBICUA010000013.1 coordinate 200,303, forward strand.
AGTTCGAAGGCCATCGTGAGGTACTTCTCCGCGTCGGGGAACTTGTTGGCCAGTAGCCCGACATAGCCGCGCTGGCGCGCCGCGTGCAGGTTCGCGGGGTCTGTTCTCAGGATCTGCTCGTACGCGCGGCCGGCCTGCTCGAATTTCCCGGCCTTGAACAACGCGTCCGCACCGCCGCCATCGGCGTGTGCCGTGCCCGCCGTGCCGAGCAGCGGCGCGGTCGCGGCGGCGCCCGCCGCCACGACCGCGCCTCGCAGCAGTTCGCGCCGGTCCCATTTTCCGTCAGCGGCCACGGCCTTCTCCTTTTTGCGCTCACCTCTGGGGACCGGGGCACGTGTCCCCCGGCGCGGACTGCTGCTGCGGTCCGCGCCTCCAGGGAAGACGGGAGACTGTTGCGGTGGCGTATGCGCTTTTCAATACGTCCGCGATACGTCCCGTGGCTGCGGTGAGGGACGCCGCCGCGACCGGCTCACGGTCGGGCGGTCGGCTCCTTGAAGATGCCGAAGCGGTTGCCCGACGGGTCCTCCAGGTGGGCGAAGCGTAGGCCGCTCTGGGCGGTCACCGGGGGCACAGTGACCTTGCCACCGCGCTGCTCGGCCTCGGCGCAGGTGGCGTCCACGTCCTCGACCAGGACGAAGAACACGGCATGCGGGCCGCCTTGGGCGGTCAGGCCGCCGCTCGGGGCCTGACCGCCCGGGTAGGTGATCAGCTCGTAGCCCGTGTCGGCCGAGTCGTCCCCGAAGCGCCAGCCGAACATGTCGCCGTAGAAGCGGCGGGCCTCGTCGGGCGTGTCGGTGCCGATCTGGAACCAGGCGACGGTGTTGTACGCGGGGATGCCCATGATGTGTCCTCCATGTCAGTGTTGTGGAACCGAGGGTGGACGGAGGGCGCGACAACCCTGTGTCGGGGTTGTCAGGTGGATTCCAGGAGGGCTCAGATCCAGATGGGAAGGGACTTTTCGGCGTAGCGGGCTCCGAAGCCGCCGGTCGGCAGGATCTGGGCGATGGCGTCCAAGTCGTCCTGGGTGAGGGTGAGGTCGGCGGCGGCATTGTTCTCTTCGACCCGCGCGGGGCTGCGGGTGCCGGGGATGGGGACGATGTCGTCGCCCTGGGCCAGGACCCAGGCCAGCGCCAGCTGCGAGACCGTCGCGTCCTTGGCGGCGGCAAGCTCGGTGAGCTGCTGGACGGCCGCCAGGTTCTTCTCGAAGTTGCCCGGCTGCCAGCGGGCGTCGTGGTTGCGCATGTCGGTCGGGTCGTAGGATCCGGCGGGCTTGGCGGTACCGGTGATGAAGCCGCGTCCCAGCGGGGAGTACGACACGAACCCGATGCCGAGTTCGCGCAGCACCGGGAACAGCTGCTCCACGTCGCGCTCGAACAGCGAGTACTCGGTCTGGAGGACGGAGACGGGCTGGACGGCGTGGGCGCGGCGGATGGTCTGCGGGCCCGCCTCGCTCAGCCCGAAGTACTTCACCTTGCCCGCCTCGATCAGCTCCTTGACAGTGCCGGCGACGTCCTCGATCGGGACGTTCGGGTCGACGCGGTGCTGGTAGAGCACGTCAATGTGGTCGACGCCCAGGTAGCGCAGGCTGTTGTCGGCGACCTTGCGGATGTTGTCCGGGCGGCTGTTGAGGCCGGAGACCCTCCCGGACGACAGGTCGAAGCCGAACTTGGTCGCCAAGACGACCTCGTCGCGGAAGTCCTTGACCGCCCTGCCGACCAGTATTTCGTTGGAGCCGGTGCCCAGGCCGTAGAGCTCGGCGGTGTCGAAGAAGGTGACGCCCAGCTCGTGGGCGCGCCGGATGGCGGCGATCCCCTCCTGCTCGTCGCCGGGGCCGTAGGCCATCGTCAGGCCCATCGTGCCGTAGCCGATCGCCGAGGTGACCAGCCCTTGGCGGCCCAGAGTGCGCTTCTGCATGACCAACCCTCCCTGTCGTGACCGCATAGAACGAACCGAACCGTTCGGTATGACTCCCAATCACAGTACTCACTCGTCCCGGCGAATCAAACCGAACGGTTCGGTTGGCTAGGCTGAGGGCATGGCCAGCACCGCCGACTCGACCCACGCCCGGATCGTCGCCGCCGCTCGCGACGAGTTCGCCCGGTACGGGATCGCCGGCGCGCGCGTCGACCGGATCGCCAAGGCCGCCCGCACCAGCAAGGAACGCATCTACGCCTACTTCCGCAGCAAGGAGAAACTGTACGAGCACGTGGCCGCCGCCGAACTCGCCGCCGCGGCCGACGCCGTCCATCTCGATCCGGCCGATCTGCCCGACTACGCGGGTCAGCTGTTCGACTACTTCACCGCGCACCCCGACCGGTACCGGTTCATCGCGTGGGGACGTCTGGAACTGGCCCCCGCCTCCGCCCCCGCCCCCGCCTCCGCCCCCGCCTCCGCCTCTGCATCCGCACCCGTGGACAGCCCCTATCGGGACGCCATCCTCGGCAAGATCGCTACCATCCGTCGCGCGCAGGAGGCCGGCGACCTGGATGCCTCGTGGGATCCGCTCGACGTCATGGCGGTGGTCTCCCAGCTCGCCCATACCTGGCTCGACCAGGCCACACTGGCCGCCGTCGCCGACCAGGCCGCCGCGGACCCCGCGCTCGCCGCACGCCGCGCCGCGGTGATCCGCGCCGTCAGCGCGATCTTCCCGCCGAAGCCCCGCTCCTGACCGCTTTCAGCCGGAGCTCAGACGAACTCCAGGGGGCGGACGACGTAGTCGGCGGGGATGTCGCTGTGCATGGCCTCGGTGCTGCGGTCGGGGGCGGTCTCCTCCAGGAGGGCGGCGCGGCGGACGCGGTCGGTGCGGAACACCCGGCAGCCGCCCCGCATCCGGCACCACGCGGTCAGGTACCAGCCCTTGCCGGACGCGGTGAACGTGACGGGCTCGACGTCGCGCTCGGTCTCGGTGCCCGCCCGGTCGACATAGGTGAGGCGGACCACCCGGCGGGCCAGGACGGCCTCCTCCAGCACGGCCGGCACGGACGCCGGGTCGTCGTTCCCGGCGGGGGCCATGAAGCGGATGCGGGCGGCCAGCTCGCGGGCCGAAGCGCCGTCGTCCGCCGACATCGCCGCGACGATCTTGTGCAGGGCGGTGCGGGCGGCGCGGGAGTACGGTGAGCCGCCCGCCCGGGAGAGGGTGATCGCGACGGCGACGGCCTCGGCGGGGGTGAAGTTGAGCGGCGGCAGCGTCCGGCTCTTGTCGAGGGTGTAGCCGCCGCCCCGGCCGACGTCCGCGAAGATCGGCACGCCGGCCTGCTGGAGCGCGCTGATGTCGCGCTCGATCGTCCGGACGCTCACCTCGTACCGCGCGGCCAGTTCGCGCGCGGCGAGGCGGCGCGGCGCGCAGGCGCGCAACTCCTCCACCATGGCGTACAAGCGGTCGGTGCGGTTCACGCGCCGAACGTACGCGCCGGGTCCGACATTTCCGGGAGACTCGTAACAGGGCGCTAGGTGAAGCGCCAGAGGCTCACCTTTCCGTTGGAGCTGCCTGCTCCGGCGGCGAGCAGGCGGCCGTCGCGGCTGAAGGCGAGGGTCGTGCCGTCCGACCTCTCCCAGTCGAGGGACATGAACTGGTCGCCGTTGCGGGTGTCCCAGAGCCGGATGGTCGCGTCCTGGGCAGCGCTGGCCAGGATGCGGCCGTCGGGGCTGAAGGCCAGGGCCTGGACGGTTCCCTCGTGTCCTTGCAGGGCGCGGCGCTGCTTCCCGGTCTGCACGTCGAGGAGCCGGATCATCCATTTGTCCGTGTCGTCTACGACGTCTGTTGCGGCGGTACGCCCGTCCGGGGCGAACGTGAAGAGCACGTTGACCCGTCCGGCCGTGGTGATGTCCCGGTGCGCCCGCAGGTCGTGGACCTGGATGTCGCCGCGGCTGCCGATGGCGGCGATCCTGTCGCCGGCCGCGTCGAACGCCAGCCGCAGGGTGCCGCCGCTCCGCGGTGTGAAGGCGCCGGTGCGGCGCCCGGTCGCGGTGTCCCAGAGTTCGATGCCGTTGGCTCCGACGGTCGCCAGGGTCCGGCCGTCCGCGCTGAGCGCCTTGGTGAACGTCCTGCCCTCGGGCATGATCGTCCGGACGCGGGCGCCGGTGGCCGCGTCCCAGAGCTGGATCGGGGCCGTCCCGCGCAGGGTCGCCGCCAGCCGGCCGTCCCCGCTGAGGGCGGTGAGCTGGTCGGCGCCCTCGTCGCCCAATTCGTGCGCGGATCCTCGGCCGGTCTCGACGCTCCACCGCCAGATCTGCCCGGTCCCCGCGCAGACCAGCGTCGCCGAGTCCGGGGTGAACGCGAGCTGGAACGTCGCGACCGGGCCACCGGCGAGCACGACCGGACGGGGGTTCTTCAGGGGCGGGGCGTCCTCCCCGCTCCACCGCCACAGCAGCGCGGGGACGCCGAGGACGGCCGCGACGCCCGCCGCCGCTCCCCCGGCGAGGACGGTACGGCGTCCCGTCCGGCCGGGCGGCGGCGCGTCCGCCAGCAGTCGGGCCGCCTCGGCGGGAGACGGCCGCCGCTCCGGTTCCTTGGCCAGGCACGCCTCGATCGCGGGCCGCAGTTCGGCGGGCACGCCGGTCAGGTCGGGCGGGGCGCTGACGATCCGGTGGACGATCCCCGGCACGTTGGCGGCGTCGAACGGCCCGCGCCCGGTCGCGGCGAACGCCAGGACGCAGCCGAGGGAGAACACGTCCGACGCCGGGCCCGCCGTGTCCGCGCGGACCTGCTCGGGCGACATGAACGCGTACGTGCCGACGACCGCGCCGGTGGACGTCAGCGCGGTGGCGCCGGCCGCACGGGCGATGCCGAAGTCGATGATGCGCGGCCCGTCCGGCGACATGATGACGTTGCCGGGTTTGAGGTCCCGGTGCACGAGACCGTTCGCGTGGATCGCCGCCAGCCCCTCGGCCAGCGCGGCACCGAGTGCGCGGACGGCGGCGACGTCCAGCGGTGCCGCCTCGCGCAGGGACGGGCCGGGAATGTAGGCGGTCGCCATCCACGGCTCGGGCGCCTCCGGGTCGGCGTCCACCACTTGGGCGGTGTAGAAGCCGCCCACCTTGCGGGCGGCCTCGACCTCGCGCGCGAACCGCACCCGGAACTCCGGGCGCGCCAGATGCTCGGAGCGAATGACCTTGACCGCGACGCGCCGACCGCCCGGGGACACTCCGAGGAACACCTCGCCCATGCCTCCCGCACCCAACCGTCCTTCCAGCCGGTACGGGCCTATCTGGCGGGGGTCGGCGTCGCGCAGGGGATCCATCAGCGCAGGCTCCACAGGTTCACGGCGGTTTGCCCGCGACGTTCGCTGCCGCCCGCCGCCGTCCGGCCGTCCGGGGAGAGCGCGAGTCCTCTGATCGGCCCGCCGGACGCGGCGAGGGTGGCGGTCACCCGGCGAGTCGCCAGGTCCCACAGCCGGATCGTGAGGTCGGCACCGGCGGCGGCCAGCACCGCGCCGTCCGCGCTGACCGCCACCTCTGTGACGACCCCGGCGCGGTCGGAGTCGAGGACGCCTGTGATGCGGATTCGGGCGGCGTCCCACAGCCGGATCGCGGCGCCGCCCCCTGCGGTGACGAGAGTCCGGCCGTCCGGGGTGATGGCCAGTGAACTCGTCTTCCTTCCCTGGTCAGCCGCATGGGCGACCAACGTGCGAGTACGCGCGTCCCATACCCGGACGGAGCCGGGCTCAGCGCGGCCTTGGAAACCGTCCATTCCGGCCATGACCCGGCGACCGTCCCGGCTGAACACCACGTCGTTCACGCCCTCAGCGCCGGAGAGGTCGCCCAGGACGTCTCCCGTTGCGGCGTCCCAGAGCCGACCAGGCCCGGCGAGGACACGGCCGTCCGGGCTGAACGCGAGGGCGCTGACCTTAACGTCCTTGGCATGGAGCGTCCGGAGAGGGCGGGGCGGGCGTGTGTCCGCCGACTCCACGTCCCACAGGCGGACGGTGGCGTTCGTGTGGCCGGTTGCCAGCAGTCTGCCGTCCGGGCTGAAGGCCACTGCGGCCGTGCCGGCGGGAGTACTCAACTCGTGGATGACGTGGCCTGCGGCAGGGTCCCACAGGTACACCGTCTCTCCCGGCGTCCCGCAGACCAGGATTTTGCCGTTCGGGCTTAACGCCACGTCCGCCACCGGATGCCCGTCCTTGGCGAGCGTCATGGCGGGCGGCTGCATCGCATCGCCGGACGCTTGGGGCTGCCCGCCGCCTCGGGTCAGCAGGAACGCGGGCACCCCGGCAACGGCGGCGGTCGCCGCCATCGCGCCGCCCAGCACCGTCCGGCGCGGAACCCCGGCGACGGGCCGGACGGCGTCCGCCACGCGGGTGAACGGCGTCGTGCCGCGCTCCACTGTGCGGTCGGCGTCCGGATCTGCCGGGGTTGTCGAGAGTGGCACGGCGTCCGGGTCGGCCAGGTGGGCGATGATCCGGTCGGTGGACGGACGGTCGACCGCCGCCTTGGCCAGGCAGGACGCCACGAGCGGACGCATCGCCTCCGCCAGCCCGTCCAGTACGGGCGGCTCGTGCAGGACGCGGTGCACGATCGCCGGGATCGTCGCGGCGTCGAACGGGCTGCGCCCGGTCGCGGCGAACGCCAGCACGCAGCCCAGCGCGAACACGTCGGCGGGCGGCCCGGACGGCTCGCCCAGCACCTGCTCGGGCGCCATGTAGGCGTACGTGCCGAGAACCGCGCCTTCCGCGGTGAGCGTTCCCGCGCCGACGTCGCGGGCGATGCCGAAGTCGATGATGCGCGGCCCGTCCGGCGACATGATCACGTTGCCGGGCTTGAGGTCCCGGTGGACCAGCCCGCTCGCGTGGATCGCCGCCAGCCCCTCGGCCAGCGCGGCACCGAGCCGGGCGACCTCCTCGGCAGGCAGCGGGGCGACATCCCGCAGGGACGCCCCTGGGATGTAGGCCGTCGCCATCCAGGGCTCGGGCGCCTCCGGATCGGCGTCCACCACCTGCACGGTGTAGAAGCCGCCCACCTTGCGGGCCGCCTCGACCTCGCGCGCGAACCGCGCCCGGAACTCAGGGCGCGCTGAGTGCTCCGAACGGATGACCTTCACCGCAACGCGCCAGCCGCCCGGCGAGACACCGAGGAACACCTCGCCCATGCCTCCGGCGCCCAACCGCCCCTCCACCCGGTACGGGCCTATCTGGCGGGGGTCGCCGTCGCGCAGCGCTTCCAAGGGGACTCCCGTATCAGGCGGCGCGCGCTCAGAGGGCGCGGAGGAACGCGAGCATCGCCTCGTTGACCTCGGCGGGACGCTCCTGCTGCGTCCAGTGGCCGCATCCGGACAGCCAGACGGTGTCGCGGAGGTTCGGCACGAAGTCGGTCATGGAGTCGATGACGTTCCGCGCGCCGACGGCGACGATGTCGCGGTCGCCCGCGATGTAGAGCGCGGGAGGGCCGATGGGGGCGCGGTGCCAGGCGGTGGTCAGCTCCCAGTTGCGGTCCAGGTTGCGGTACCAGTTGACCGGCCCGGTGAAGCCGCTCTCGGCGTACTCCTCGACATAGGTCGCGATGTCGGCGTCGGTGAGCCAGCCGGGCAGCTTCTCCGGCTCGGGGATCACGTCGAGGAAGCCGCCGCCCTCGGGGGCGATCAGCGCGGGAGCGGCCCCGTCGCCGGACATCCCGACCAGCATCCGGCGGAACGTGGCGGCCCGGTCGCGGTCGAGGTCGGCCTCCGGGGCGGCCGGCTCCTGGAAGCGCACCATGTAGAAGCCCTCGCCGAACAGGCGGCGCATCGACTCGACCGGCGGCCTGCTGGAGCGGGGCCGGTGCGGGACGGACATGCCGATCACGCCGCGCACCTTGTCGGGGCGCATCTGCGCGACGGCCCACGCGACGGGCGCGCCCCAGTCGTGACCTGCGACGACGGCCCGGTCCGCGCCGAGGGCGTCGATGAGCCCGACCGCGTCCCCCGCCAGGTGCAGGATCGTGTACTGGTCCGCCTCGGCGGGGCCGCCGGTGCGGGCGTAGCCGCGCTGGTCCGGGGCGACGGCGTGGAACCCGGCCTCGGCGAGCGCGGTGAGCTGGTGCCGCCAGGAGTACCAGCATTCGGGGAAGCCGTGCAGGAGCAGGACGAGCGGCCCTTCGCCCGCCTCGGCGACGTGCATGCGCAGGCCGCTCTCGGACTGGACGAAACGATGCGTGATCTCGGTCATCGATGACCCCTCGCGGCGTGGGCGGGACCGTGCGGGCCCAACGGTAGCCCCACCCGTTCCGGGCCGCCGTGCCGGACGGCGAACACAATGTGGATGCGGCGTGTCCATACCGTCCGGCGGTGGATTGTGTGCGTGCGCCACATGGGACGGCAGGGGTCGCGCTCCGTAGGTTCGGCGCATGACGAGCGTGACACCGCGGCCCGCCGCGGGGAGTTCGGGGACGCTGGATCTGGCGGGGCGGCGCGCACTGGTCACCGGCGGCGCGGGCGGCATCGGCCGGGCCTGCGCGCGGCGGCTGGCCGCGGCGGGCGCCGCGGTGGTGGTGGCCGACATGGACGGGGCGGCGGCGGAGCGGACGGCGGCCGAGATCGGCGGCGTCCCGCTGTGCGCCGACCTTGCGGACGTGGACGCGATCGGCGGCCTGGCGGCCGATGTCGACATCCTGGTCAACAACGCGGGCATCCAGCATGTGGCTCCCGTCCACGAGTTCCCGCCGGAGATGTTCGCGCGGATCCTGCGGCTGATGCTGGAGGCGCCGTTCCGGCTGGTGCGGGACGCCCTGCCCGGCATGTACGAGCGAGGCTGGGGACGCATCGTCAACATCTCGTCCGTGCACGGGCTGCGTGCCTCGCCCTACAAGTCAGCCTATGTGGCGGCCAAGCACGGGCTTGAGGGGCTGTCCAAGGTGATCGCGTTGGAGGGTGCCGCGTACGGCGTGACGTCCAACTGCGTGAACCCGGCCTTCGTCCGGACCCCGCTGGTGGAGGGTCAGATAGCCGACCAGGCGCGCGCGCACGGCATCCCTGAGAGCGAGGTCGTCGAGCGGGTGCTGCTTGAGCACGCGGCCGTGAAGCGGCTGATCGAGCCCGAGGAGGTCGCGGAGCTCGTCGCCTACCTGTGCTCGCCGCCGGCGTCCATGGTGACCGGCGCGTCCCTCGCCCTCGACGGTGGCTGGACGGCCCATTGACAATGGCCCGTATGTCCTGCGGCGACTTCCTCGAACTACTGGCCCGCGAGGCGTCCCCCGTGGAGTTCGAGGGGCCCCTCGTCCAGGCGCGGGCGGACGGCGCGCCGGCGGCCGTCCTGGCGGAGCTGGAGGCGGCCAAGCTGGCGGCGCTCCGGGTCAGGATGATCATGCGGCGGCACGCCCGGCGGGAGGCGGAGCTGGCGGCGCTGTTCGACACCGCCGGCGACCTCGCCGGGCTGCGCGACCTGGACGCCGTGCTGGAGGCGATCACGCGGCGCGCCCGGCGGCTGCTGAGCGCCGACATCGCCTACCTGACGCTGAACGACGACGAGCGCGGCGACACCTACATGCGGGTGACGGACGGGTCGGTGTCGGCGGCGTTCCGGCGGCTGCGGCTGCCGATGGGCACGGGACTGGTCGGCCTGGTGGCGCAGACGGCGATGCCGTACAACAGCGCCCACTACCTGGGTGACGGGCAGTTCCAGCATCGCGGTTACATCGACGACGCGGTCGCTGAAGAGGGCCTGGTCGCCATCCTGGGCGTGCCGATGCGGCTGGGCAGCCGCGTCATCGGCGTGCTGACGGCCGCGAACCGCAGCGAGCGTCCGTTCGACCAGGAAGAGGTGGCGCTCCTCGGATCGCTGGCCGCGCACGCCGCGATCGCCATCGACAACGCGCGCCTCTTGGACGAGACCAGGACCGCCCTGGAGGAGCTGAGCGCCGCCAACGAGGAGGTCAAGGCACGCAGCGCGGCCGTGGAACGGGCGGCGCGCGCGCACGACCGTATGACGGCCGTCGTCGTGCGCGGCGGTGGCGTGGAAGACGTCGGCGCGGTCGTGACCGAACTGCTGGGCGGCACCCTGTACGTCCTGGACGCGGACGGCCGACGGCTCGCGACGACGGGCATCGACTCGGGCGGCCTCAGCGATGAGGAACTGTCCGGGGTGTCGGCCTCGGCGCACTCTGCGCGCGCGCAGGGCCGTACGGTCCGGCGCGGTGACCTGTGGATCGCGTCGGTGTCGACCGGCGACGAGATGCTCGGGACGCTCGTCCTGCGCACGGCCGACGAGGTCGACGACGCCGACCAGCGGATCCTAGAGCGCGCGGCGCTCGTCACCGCACTCCTGCTGCTGTTCCAGCGCAGCGTCACCGAGGCGGAGGGCCGGGTGCGCGGCGAGCTGCTGGACGACCTGCTCTCCGGCCGCCGCACCGGCGTCGAGGCCCTGACCGCCCGCGCCCGGCGCGTGGACGTCGACCTGAGCGCCCCGCACGTCGTGCTGTGCGCCAAGTACGAGTCCCGCGAGCACCGGCAGCGAGCGGCGTTCTGGGCGTCGTCCTTCGCGGCCGTCGAGCACGGCCTCGCCGCCTCCCGGGTGGAGGAGGTCGTGCTGCTGCTGCCGGGCGACCGCCCCGGCGACGCGGCGCGCCGGGTGGCGAAGGAGCTGGGCGGCTCCCTCGGCGGCCCCGCGACGGTCGGCGCGGCCGGCCCGGTGCGGGGGCCGGCGGAGGTCGCGGCCGCGCACCGGGAGGCGCAGCGCTGCGCCGACGCGCTGCTCGCCCTCGGCCGCCGCGGCGACGGCGCCGGCGCGTCCGAGCTGGGCTTCGTCGGCCTGCTCATCGGCGACGACCGGGACGTGACGGGCTTCCTCGCGGGCGCGCTCGGGCCCGTCCTCGACTACGACGAGCGGCGCGGCACAGCGCTCGTCCAGACCCTTGAGGCGTACTTCGGGACCGGCGGGAACCTGTCGCGGACGGCGGAGCGCCTGCACATCCACGTCAACACCGTGAGCCAGCGCCTCGACCGCGTCGCGCGCCTCCTCGGCGAGGACTGGCAGTCCCCCGAGCGCGCCCTGGAGCTCCAGCTGGCGCTGCGCCTGCACCGCCTCTCACGCTGAAAACTCTCACGCTGAAAACGGCGGGGGGGGGGGGGGGGGGGGGGGGGGGGGGGGGGGGGGGGCGGGGGGGGGCGCGCGCCGGCCGCGCGGGCGGGGCGCGGGCGCG
>NZ_JBICUA010000013.1:211421-218851 GCF_043197915.1 Actinomadura geliboluensis
ACCCCCCCCACCCCCCCCCCCGCGCCCCCCCCCCCCCCCCCGCCCCCCCCCCCCCCCCCCCCCCCCCCCCCCCCCCCCCCCCCCCCCCCCCCACCGCCGTTTCAGACGGAGGCGTCCACCTTGGGGACGGGTTCGGGTGCGGTGCGCTCGCGGGACGTGCGGGCGGCGACCAGGTCGCGCGCGGTGCCCCAGACGCCGCGCCGGAACAGCAGCACGACCAGGATGAAGATCGAACCGGTGATGATCCCGGTCTCCTCGAACCCGGCCGTGGCCAGGTAGTCGTGCAGCTCCACGACGAGCGCGGCGCCGATGGCACCGCCCCACAGCGTGCCGATGCCGCCGAGGACGACCATCATCACGGCCTGTCCGGACGTCGTCCAGTAGACGCCCTGCAGGGACGCGAAGCCGTGCCCGATGGTGAACAGGCCGCCGGCCAGGCCCGACAGGACCGCCGACAAGACGAAGGCCAGCAGCTTGTAACGGTCGATGCTGTACCCGAGGGCGCGCGCCCTGTTCGGGTTGTCGCGGATGGACACCAGCACCCGCCCGAACGGCGACCGGACGATCCGCCAGGCCACGAACATCCCGGCCAGCACGAACGGCAGGGCGGCGTAGTAGAAGAAGAACGGGTCGGACAGGTCGACGCCGAAGAACTCCCTGGGAATGCCTTGCAGTCCGTTCTCTCCGCCTGTCGCGTCCCGCCACTGGTTGGAGACGAAGTAGACCATCTGCGCGAAGGCCAAGGTGACCATCGCGAAGTAGATGCCGCGCAGCCGCACCGACAGGAAACCGATCGGAACGGCGAGGACACCGGCGAAGGCAGCCCCGCCCAGGACGGCCACAGGGAACGGCAGCCCGGAGTGCAGGGCGATCAGGCCGGTGGCGTACGCGGATCCGCCCCAGAAGGCGGCGTGCCCGAACGACAGGAGGCCGGTGAAGCCGAGCAGGAGGTCGACGGCGGCGGCGAACAGCGCCCAGCAGGCGATGTCGAGTGCGACCGGCGGATAGACGAACCAGGGCAGGGCGAGCGCGGCCAGCAGCCCGACGGCGAGCAGGACGGGCCGTCCGGCGAGCCTGGAGAGGATCACAACGCCTCCTCGCGTCCGAACAGGCCGGCGGGCCGCCACAGCAGCACGGCCGCCATCAGGATGAACACCAGGGTCTGCGACAGCGACGGGACGTAGTAGTTGCCCAGCGCCGACACCAGCCCGACGGCGAACCCGGCCGCGACCGACCCGAACACCGACCCCAGCCCGCCGATCACGACCACGGCGAACACGGTGATGATGAGGTCGGAGCCCATCAGCGGGTTGACCGCCCGCATCGGCGCGGCCAGCACCCCGGCGAACGCCGCCAGCGCGATCCCGAACCCGAACACCGGCGTGACCCAGCGGCCCACGTCGATGCCCAGCGCCCGCGACAGCTCCGGCTTCTCGGTCGCCGCCCGCACGATCATCCCCACCCGAGTACGGGTCAGCACGACCCACACTCCACCGCACACCAGCACGGACACCGCCAGCACGAACACCTGATAGGCCGGGTAGCTGAACAGCCCCAGGTTGATCGACCCGTCCAGCGCGGACGGCCTCGGGTAAGGCTGCGACTGCACGCCGTACTGCCGCTTCACCAGGTCTTGCAAGATGAGCGCCAGACCGAAGGTGAACAGGAAGTTGTAGAGCGGATCCAGCGGCGCCAGCCGCCGGATGAACAACCGCTCAAGCACCACGCCCAGCAGCCCCAGCACGACGGGGACGAGCGGCAGCGCCAGCCAGAAGTTCAGGCCGAGCGAGTCGAGCGCGATGAACGCCCCGAACGCGCCCAGCATGTAGAACGCGCCATGGGCGAAGTTGACGACGCCGAGCATTCCGAAGATGACGGCGAGGCCGAGGGCGAGCAGGGCGTAGAACGCCCCGCCCACCAGGCCGTTGAACGCCTGTTGCAGCACGTCGGGCCCGCCTCAGAGGGAGCAGGCGGCGTCGGGCTGCTGGAACGCCTCGGCGGCCGGGATCGTCTTGACGATCTTCTCGTAGTCCCACGGCTCCTTGACCTCGGCGGACGGCTTCACCTGCGCGATGTAGGCGTCGTGGACGAGCAGGTGGTCCTCGGCGCGGACCGTGCCGGTGGAGGTGAACACGTCGTTGACCTTGTGGCCTTCGAGCTGCTTCACCACGTCGTCGGACTTGTCGGTGCCGCCGCGCTGCACGGCCTCCAGGTACTGGAGCGCGGCCGAGTAGTCGCCCGCGTGGACGGCCGTCGGGCGGGCGCCCGTCTTGGCCTTGAACTTGTCGGCCCACGCGCGGTTGCCCGCGTTGGCGTTCCAGTACCAGAAGTCGGTGAAGTACGTCCCCGCGAGGGCGTCCGGGCCGAGGGAGTGGATGTCGGTGAGGAACATCAGCCCCACCGCGAGACCCACGCCCTTGTCGCGCAGCTTGTACTCGTTGTACTGCTTCACCAGGTTGACCAGGTCACCGCCGGCCTGCATGGCCCCGAGCACCTGCGGCTTGGGGTCGAGGCTGGGCGCCTTCAGCAGGAACGTGGAGAAGTTGTCGTTCGGGAACGGCGTCGGGTCGCTCTTCACGACCGTCCCGCCCGCGCCCTTCACGGCCGCCGTGAAGGTCTTCTCCATGTCCTGGCCGAACGCGTAGTCCGGGTAGACGATGTACCAGTTCTTGGCGCCGTCCTTGGTGACCTCAGTGCCCGTCCCGTGGGCGAGCATGTAGCTGTTGTAGCCGTAGTGGAATGTGTACTTGTTGCACTGCTTGCCTTCCAGCTCCGTCGTCGCGCCGCCGACGTCGATGAACACCTTCTTCTTGTTCTTCGCGACGGTCGCGACGGCGAGCGCGGCCGACGACGTCGGGACGTCCACGATCAGGTCGGCCTTCTGCCGGTCGTAGAGCTCCTGCGCCTTGGAGTTGGCGATCTCCGGCTTGTTCTGGTGGTCGGCGGAGACCACCTCGATGTTCTTGCTGACGGCCTTGTCGCCGTACTTGGCCTTGAAGTCGGCGACGGCCATCTTCACCGCCTCGACGGCGTTCTTGCCCGACAGGTCGGCGTAGACGCCGGACTGGTCGGTCAGCACCGCCAGGACGATCTTGTCGTCGCTGATCTTGCCCCCGCCCCCGCCGGGCCCGCCCGCGCAGCCGGCCAGCAGCGCTCCGGCGGTCGCGATCGCGGCCGAACGTCCCAAAAGTTTCATGGGGGTCTCCCTAGATTCCGAGGTACTGGAGGAGTTCGTCTTCACGGGCGCGGACCTCGTCGTTGTCCATGGACTCGACGATCCGGCCCTCGGCGAGCAGGTGGTGGCGGTCGGCGACGGTGGCGGCGAAGTGCACGTTCTGCTCGATCAGCAGGACGGTCACCCCGGCGGCCTTGACCTCGCGCAGGATGGCGCCGATCTGCTGGACGATCAGCGGCGACAGGCCCTCGGTGGGCTCGTCGCACAGCAGCAGCCGCGCGCCCGTCCGCAGCACCCGCGCCAGCGCGAGCATCTGCTGCTCACCGCCCGACAGCTTCGTCCCGGGGAACCGCCGCCGCTCCTTCAACCGCGGGAACGTCTCGTAGACCCGCTCCATCGACCACGGGTCCGGGCCCATGCGCGGCGGAAGCGTCAGGTTCTCCTCCACCGACAGGGAGGCGAAGATGCCGCGATCGTCCGGCACGTAACCAAGGCCGAGGCGCGCGCGCTTATGCGGGCTCAGGGAGGAGATGTCCTCGTCCAGGAAACGGACCGTTCCGGACGTCCCTTTATGCAGCCCCATGAGTGAGCGCAGCAGTGTGGTCTTGCCGGCGCCGTTACGGCCGACGAGCGTCACGATCTCGCCCTTGTCGACGTGCAGCGAAACGTCGCGCAGGGCCTGGGCCTCGCCGTACCAGGCCGACAGTCCGTCAACGCGCAGCATGGGAGTCTCCGAGGTAGGCAGTGACCACGCGCGGGTCGTGGCGGATCTCGGCATACGGCCCTTCGACCAGGACCTGGCCGTGCTGAAGCACCGTCACCCGGTCGGCCAGGCTCGCGACCACGCTCATGTTGTGCTCGACCAGAACCACCGTCCGGCCCGCGCGGACCTTCTTGATGAGCTCGACCGTCCGGCCGACGTCCTCGACGCCCATGCCGGCGGTCGGCTCGTCCAGCAGCAGGACCTTGGGGTCGAGCGCGAGGGCCAGCGCCAGTTCGAGGGCCCGCTTGCGGCCGTAGGCGAGCGCGCCCGCCGTGACGTCGGCGTGCTCGCCCAGCCCGACCTGGTCGAGCAGCTCGGCGGCGCGGCCGGAGTAGCGGCCGAGCGCCGCGTCCGACCGCCAGAACCGCCAGCCGAGGCCGCTGCGCCCGGCCAGCGCCAGCTCCACGTGCTGCCGCGGGGTCAGCTCGGCGAACAGGCTGGTGATCTGGAACGAGCGCGCCACGCCCAACCGGGTGATCGCCTCCGGGCTCCGCCCCGCAAGCTCGTGCCGCCCCAACCGGACGCTGCCCGCGGTCGGCTTCAAGAACCCGGTCAGCAGGTTGAACAACGTCGTCTTGCCGGCGCCGTTCGGCCCCACCAGCGCGTGCACGGACCCCTCCCCCACATCCAGGTCCACACCGTCCACGGCACGGAAACCGCGGAACTCCCGGACCAGGCCCCGCGCCTTCAGCACCGGGGCCTGCGGGACGGGATCGCCCATGCGCCCTCCTCAATCTCGTCTAAGGTGACCCGAGACACACCGGGCCCTCGTGACCGGGAACGCTAGGTCGCGCCCGCGGGCCGGACCATGTGAGCGGCCCCCATATTCGGACCGGCCGATACGGCTGTGACCCACATCACGCGCAGGTCAGCACGCCCCGCACATGGCGGCCTCCGCCGATATGTGGACGGGCCACGTGGTCGCGGTCACAGCGGGCGCCCACCATGGCGGGCACTGACGCCGATCCGAGGAGCCGGAATGCCCGTCCGCACCGCCGCCCTGACCGCCGGCCTCGCCACCGGCGCCCTGGTCGCGGCCCTCGCCGCACCCGCCCACGCCTCACCGGGCCATGCGCGGGAACGCGCGCTCACCGTCCCGGGAGCCGAGAAGCTGGTGTCGGCGCGGCTGGACGACCTCACCACCGCCGGGACGGTCGCGTCCGGGCACACCGTCCCCGCCGACTTCGCCGGCCTGCACGCCGCCGGGACGCGCAACCCGTCCGGCGTCCCCGGCATCCAGCTGGACGGCTATTTCCCGGACGACTCCGCCTTCAACACCAACCACGGCTGGAACCACGACGCGCAATTCGTCATCCGGCTGCCCGACCGCTGGAACGGCGGCCTCGTCGTCGCGGGCTCTCCCGGCAACCGCCGCCAGTACGCCAACGACGTCACCATTTCCGACTGGGCGCTCGCCAAGGGCTACGCCTATGCCGCGACCGACAAGGGCAACAGCGGCGTTGAGTTCTACAAGGACGGCCGCCGCCCCGGCGACGCCGTCGCCGAATGGAACCACCGCCTGACCCAGCTCACCCGCGCCGCGAAGAAGGTCGTCGCGAAACGCTACGGCCGCTCGCCCGGCCGCACCTACGCGGCAGGCATCTCGAACGGCGGCTACCTCGTCCGCTGGCAGTTGGAGAACCGGCCGGAACTCTACGACGGCGGCATCGACGCCGAAGGCACGCTCTGGCGCGCCGACGGCCCCAACCTGTTCACCTATCTCCCGTCCATCCTGCGGGCCTACCCGGCCTACGCGGCCACCGGTGACCCGTCCGCCCACAAGGCGCTGCTGAAGGCGGGGCTGGCACCCGGTTCGGAATTCCTCTGGCCGTTCCACGACCAGGTCTACTGGGAACTCACCCAGCGCATCTACCGCGAGGAATTCGACCCCGCCTACACCGGGCCGGAAGCCGAGTACGACTACGCCTCCCGCCCGAAGGAAGTCCACCGCGCGGTGGCCCGGATATCCCTCACCGGGCAGATCCGCAAACCCCTGATCACCCTCCAGGGAACCTACGACACGCTCCTGCCGATCGGCACCGACTCGGACGTCTACGCGAAACTCGTCCGCGCCCGAGGAAAGGCCCCTTACCGCTACTACCGCCTGGAGGCCGCCAACCACGTCGACGGCCTCTACGACACCTACCCCGACCGCCTCCGCCCGCTCCTGCCCTGCATGCGCACCGCCTTCACGGCCCTCGAAGCCTGGACGCGGAACGGCACGCCCCCGCCGAAGAGCGCGACGCTTCCCCGCCCCGCGTCCGGCGACCTGGTCAACACCTGCTCCCTCAGCTGACACCAGAACCGAGGAGGTCTCGTGTCATGAAGTCCACCCCGATCCTCACGGCCGCCGCCGCGCTCGCCCTCACGGCGGCCACCGCCTCCCCGTCCGCGGCCGCCGCGCCACTCGCCGCGACGCTTCCCCAGCACACGATCAGCGCCTCCTACGTCAGCGGCATCTCGTCCGGCGGATACATGGCGGACCAACTCCACGTCACCTACTCGGGGACGTTCAAAGGCGCCGGCATCTTCAGCGCCGGCCCGTACCACTGCGCGCGGGGAAGCGTGGTCACCGCGCAACTCGCGTGCATGAACGACCTGTACGACGACAATCCCGCGGAATTGGAGCGCACGGCCCGCGACCGGGCGGCCCAGGGACGCATCGACCCCGTGGCGAACCTGGCCGGGCATCCCGTCTGGATTCACCACGGGACGAACGACATGACGGTCAAGCAGTCGGTGAACGACGGGCTCGCCGGTTTCCACCGCGATTTCGGCGCCGCCGTCTCCTACAACAAGACGTCCCCGGCCGGGCACGCATGGGTGAGCCCCCTCGGCCCCAATCCGTGCACGGCGACCTACACGCCCTACATCAACAATTGCGGCGACGACCCGGAGGGCGCGATGCTCGCGCACCTCTACGGGAGCGTGGCGCCGCCCGCGTCCGCACCCGGCGGAACGCTCATGGAGTTCGACCAGAACGCCTACGCGCCGAACGGCAGCGCCTCGTCCATCAGCATGGACGCCAAGGGATTCGCCTACATTCCGGCCGCGTGCGGATCGAGCACGTGCCGGCTGATGGTCGCGCTGCACGGATGCCAGCAGGGCCGCAGCCTCGTCGGCACCACGTTCGCGACGAAGACGCACCTCAACGAATACGCCGACACCAACGCCACGATCGTCCTGTACCCGCAGGCCACCGCGTCCAGCTGGACGGGCGGTAACCCGCAGGGCTGCTGGAACTGGTGGGGCTACGGCGGCGACACCGCCTACGACATGAAGGGCGGCAAGCAGATCGAGACCATCATGCGCATGGTCCACGCCCTGGGCGGCTAGGGCGTGTTTCGAAGTGGGGTGAGCGTCGGCGTGTTGTGAGCCGGATGCAGTGAGGTCTCCGGTAGATGGTTCATCGACCAAGAAGAACCCATAACCGGAGACCTCGTGGCCACCCTAGCGGTGACGAGGCGGTTCGACCTGACCGACGCGCAATGG
>NZ_JBICUA010000014.1:0-217769 GCF_043197915.1 Actinomadura geliboluensis
GTCACCGAGATCACCAGCTGGGGCGTGCTCTACTACGCCTTCCCCGTCCTCGCGCAGGACATCACCCGCGACACCGGCTGGTCCACCGCCGCCATCACCGCCGCGTTCTCCGCCTCGCTCATCGTCGCCGCATTGGCAGGCGTCCCGGTCGGCCGCGCGCTGGACCGGCACGGCCCCCGCGTCCTGATGACCGGCGGCTCGGCGCTCGCCGTGCTCGCCGTCCTTGCCGTGGCCGCCGCGCCCGCCCTCTGGACGTTCGCCGGAGCCTGGCTGCTGGCCGGCGTCGCGATGTCCGCCGTGCTGTACCAGCCCGCCTTCGCCGCGCTCACCCGCTACTACGCCCCGCACCACCTCGCCGCCCTGACCACCCTCACGCTGGTCGCGGGCCTGGCCAGCACCGTCTTCGCGCCGCTCACCGACACGCTGTCGGCCCACCTGACCTGGCGCGGCGTCTACGTCGTGCTGGCGGCGGTACTGGCGGTCGTGACCGTCCCGCTGCACCTGCTGGCCCTGCGCCGCCCTTGGCCCCCGCCATCCCAGGCCGCGCCAGGCAAGCCCAGCCGCCCGCACGACCGGTCCCGGTCCGGGGTGTCGGCCACCGTGCGCAGCAGGCCGTTCCTCCTGCTGGCCACCGCGCTCACCCTGTCGGCGTTCGCGATGTACGCGGTGATGATCAACCTCATCCCGCTGCTCACCTCGCGCGGCGCCAGCGGCAGCACCGCCGCCTGGGCACTCGGCCTCGGCGGCATCGGCCAGGTCACCGGACGCCTCGGCTACGGCGCGCTGGTCCGCCGCACCAGCGTCCGCGCACGGACCGTCTGGATCCTCGCGCTGTCGGCCGCCACCACCGCGGCCCTCGCCGCCATCCCCGGACCCGTGACGCTGCTCATCGCCGTCGCCTTCCTCGCCGGGACGACCCGCGGCATCGCCACCCTGCTCCAGGCGACCGCCGTCTCCGACCGCTGGGGCACCGCGTCCTACGGCGCCCTGTCGGGCATCCTCGCCGCTCCCATCACCACCGCCACGGCCGTGGCGCCCTTCGCCGGAGCCGCCATCGCCGCCGGACTCGGCGGTTACCCCCGCATGTTCCTGGTGCTGACCGTCGTCGCCGTCCTGGCCGCAGTACTCGCCGCCGGTACCGCACCGGCCCGCAGCACACGCCGCACATCGCCCGCGACGTCGACCGCGCGCACTCCCGCCCCGCGCCTGGAACCGCGCAAGAGCGAGGAGTGACGTGGTGGACGTCGCCGTCATCGGAGAAGGCCAGCGGCCTGACGGCGCCCGTGGTCTCAGTCTTTAGCCGCGATAGGTCTCCAGTAGGCGGAGCCAGACCTCGCTGATCGTGGGGTAGGCGGGAACGGCGTGCCACAGGCGGGAAAGGGGGACCTCGCCGGCGACGGCGATGGTGGCCGAGTGGAGGAGCTCGGCCACGCCCGCGCCGACGAAGGTGACGCCGAGGAGGATCTCGCGGTCCAGGTCGACGACCGCGCGGGCGCGGCCCTGGTAGCCGTCGGCGTACAGGGAGGCGCCGGCCACCCTGCCGAGGTCGTAGTCGACCGCCCGGACCCGGTGCCCCGCGCGGGTCGCCTGCTCCAGGGTGAGCCCGACGGCCGTCGCCTCCGGATCGGTGAAGACGACCTGCGGCACCGCCCGCTCGTCCGCGGTCGCCACGCTGCGTCCCCACTCGGCCGTGTCGAGCGTCCGCCCGGCGGCGCGGTCGGCGATCACCGCACCGAAGATCCGCCCCTGGTACTTGCCCTGGTGGGTGAGCAGCGCCCGGCCGTTGACGTCCCCGGCCGCGTACAGCCACTCGCCGGGGACCCCGGCCGCCAGTCCGGTGTCGTCGACCTCGATGGGACGGCCCGCGTCCAGCCCGACCGTCTCCAGCCCGAGGTCGGCCGTGGCGGGCGTCCGTCCGGTGGCGAACAGGACCTCGTCCGCGGTGACCGTCTCGCCGTCGTCCAGCGTGAGGGTCACCGGCCCGTCGCGGCGGACGCCGGTGACGGACGCGCCGAAGCGCACATCGACGCCGGCCGCGCGCAGGCCCTGGGCCACCAGTTCCCCCGCGAACGGCTCCATCCGCGGCAGCAGCCGGGATCCGCGCACCAGCTGCACCACCTCGCTGCCGAGCGCCCGCCAGGCCGTGGCCATCTCGCACGCCACCACGCCGCCGCCGACGACGTCGAGCCGCGCCGGCACCCGCGCCGCCGAGGTCGCCTCCCGGCTGGTCCAGGGACGGACGTCGGCCAGCCCCGCCAGGTCGGGCAGCGCCGCGCGGGTGCCCGTGCACACCGCGACGGCGTGCCGGGCCGTCAGCACCCGCCGCCCGCCGTCCGGGGTCTCCACGGCGACGCGCTTGACCCCGTCCAGCCGCCCGCGGCCGCGCACCAGCACGAGCCCGGCCCCCTTCAGCCAGTCGACCTGGCCGTCGTCCTTCCAGTGCGAGGTGAACTCGTCCCGGCGTTCGAGGACGGCCGCCGCGTCCAGCGTCCCGCCGGCCGCCTCGCGGGCGCCGGGCAGCCGCCGCGCGTCCGCCAGCGCGGCGGCCGGACGCAGCAGCGCCTTGCTGGGCATGCACGCCCAGTACGAGCACTCCCCGCCGACCAGCTCGCTCTCCACGACCGCCACGCTCAGCCCGCCGGCGTGCGCCCGGTCCGCGAGGTTCTCCCCGGTCGGCCCGGCCCCCACCACCACGACATCGAACTCGTCCATGACCCTGCCTCACGATCTGAGCCGTCTTGATACACGTGCATCGTCCTGGATTCCCCGGCTCCCGGCAGCCCGGCCACGCCGCGACCGGACGACCCGGAATGGCCCTACCACCGCGCTCAGCGGTGGGCTACGGTGGCCGCAAGATCATTTACGTGAGGGGATGATGGTGAAGCTGCGTTCCACAGTGGGTGCCGCGCTCGTCGGCGGCGTCGTCGCCACCGGAGTCCTGTCCGCGGTGTCCGCCGCTCCCGCCGCCGCCGCGAGCGCCTGCGGCTCCGGCTACAACCTGCTGCACTCGTACAACATCACGCCGAACTCCAACGGGAGCGGCACCGCCTACGGCTACCTCGACGTCTACTACAGCCCGACGACGCGGAAGAACTGCGCGATCGCGCGGTCGGGAGGGTTCACCTACGGCAAGCTCCAGGGCGCCTGGGTGCAGATCGGCAAGTGGAGCGGTGGTGCGACGGACGACGACGGCTGGGGCAGCACCTACAAGTACTACGCGGGACCGGTGTACGTGTACGCCCCGAACGAGTGCATCTGGGCGTGGGGCTCGGTGAGGTACAACAACACGTACTACGAACGCAGCACGGGCGCGATCGCCTGCAACTGACCGGCTTCTGAGCGGAGGGCCGGTAGCGGGGCGACGGAAGACGTACGCGCGGGTGCCTGCCGCAGGCGCGCCAGGCACCCGGCATGCCTCCGGAGATTGGTCATTCGGTCAGGGACCGGAGGTAGGCCATGAGGGCCTTGCCGCGCGGGGAGAGCCGGTAGCCGGTCTCCAGGCTTTCGGTGAGACCGAGGGCTTTGAGGCGACGCACATCGGCCTTGAATGGCAGCTTGTCGCGGCCCAGGTGTTCGGCCAGGTCGAGGGCGCGCATGCCGGGGTGTTCCTCGATGAGACGGAGGACCTCGCGGGTCCAGGGGGCGCGGCGGCTGCGGGCGTCGATGGCGTCCAGGGCGGTGGCGAGGTCGGCCAGTTCCCGGTCGGTCAGGTCGGCGTTCGCGGCCAGCTCCGATCGGGGATCGGGGCCGCCCAGGTGGAGCATGACGCGGTGGTAGCCGCCCTCCTTGCGGCTCTTGGACAGGGCGGTGAGCAGCGCCGCGCGGTCTGCGAAACCCGAACGGAGGGCGTCCTCCTCGGTGATCTCCTCGGGCGTCACGGGCGTGACCGAGTCGATGACGACGACCCCCGCCCAGGTGCGCTGGGTGCTCCCCGCGCGGACCCGGGGCTCGGCCCACACCCGGAACACCCGGTCGATCCGCCCGCCCGCGATCCCCTCAAGGACTTCCCGCCTGAACAGCATCGTTCCCTCCCGGGTGGTACGCCTCTCCTCCCGCAATCCTCTTCGGAAGCACCTCGAAAGGCCAACGAACGTGGCCGCCTCCCAGGGTGCCGGTCTGCGCGCGTGATCGGCCGGCTGACTCCATCAGCTGCGCAGGGCGGCCAGACCTGCGATGACGATCGTTTCTGGGTCGACGTCGTGCTGCTGGTGCAGTCTCGCGTACGTCGGGGCGACCGCGGGGTCGACCGGTGCGGTGCGCTCGCTGCTCACCGTGTGCGCCGTGGTGGCGCTGCCGATGACGAAGTTCGACAGGGCGTAAGAGGCGCCCAAGGGGTCCTGCGCACCGGCATCGGCCAGCAGCTGGCACATCCTCTCCGACAGGCGCAGGTAGTGCGGCCCTCGCGGAGCGCGCATCGCGATCACCTGGCACGCCCACCGATGACGCACCAGATGCCGGTAGCAGCCGAGCATGAGGGCGTCCAGATCCGCCCCGGCGATGAGGCCCTGGACCTCCGCATCCGCTCCTAGCGCCGCGTCGAGCGCGAGATCGAACAGGTCGTCGACCGAGGCCACTCGCGAGTACAGGCTCGCCGGCGCCACCCCCAGCCGGTTCGCCGCCGCGCGCAGCGTCAGCGCCCGCAGCCCGCCCTCGTCCAGCAACGCCGCCGCGACCCGCGCCACGGAGCCCACATCGACGGCGCGTTCGCGCCGGACGGGCTTGCGGTGCTCCCAATAGCTCACCGTCCCACCTTAACCGATCTATGTTAGTTTTATGGCATGCTTGACGCCGCTCTCCTTCCGCTGCAGAACGACCGCGTACGGCTGCGTCCCCTGCGCGGCGATGACGCCGCCGCCTTCGCCGAGGGCACCGGCGACCCGGCGGTGCGGCAGTACGGTCACCTCCCCGAAGCCGAGTACACCCCCGAGTCGGTCCAAGCGATGATCAGGCGGGACGCCCGCCCGGGCCTGGAGCGCGGCGACCTCGCGGTCCTCGCGATCGCCGACACGACGACCGACGAGTTCGCGGGCAGCCTCGTGGTCTTCGACGTGCGCGACCGGCAGGCCGAGGTCGGCTTCTGGGTGCACCCGCAGCACCGAGGGTCCGGAGTCACGACCGCTGCACTCGACCTGTCCGTGTCCTTCGCTCACGACAGCGGTCTGCGTGAGCTCACCGCACGCACCTCGCCCGAGAACATCGCCTCGCAGCGCGTCCTCGCCTCAGCCGGCTTCACTCTCCAAGGCCGCGGCAAGGGCACGGCGCCCTCCGGCGAACACGTCGAACTGCTGCACTACGTGCGCGCACTCTCCTGACACTCGCTGTGTGCGGCTCACTCTGAGGTCGTGAGCCGGCCGCCGTCCGGACGCGGCGTCCTGTACTTCTCGGCATCGTTGCGGCGGCTCTTAGTGTCTGGTGCGCTCAGGCGGAGTAGCGCCGGGGTGAGGGCGAACAGGATGCCCGCGAGGGCCGCGACCGCGACCATGGCACCGCGGAGCCCCGCGGCCTCGGCCCACAGCCCGACGTAGACCGGGCCGACCAAGAACCCGAGGTAGGACACGGCCGTGACGACCGATGTCGCGCGGCCCCGGTAGGACTCGTCGACGTTCGCCGAGACGACGCCGAGGAGGGTGGGGAACAGTACTGCGGTCCCGGCGGCGGCCGACGCGAGACCCAGCGCGGCGATGAGCAGCGTGGGCGCGGCGGCGATGAGGAGCGCACCGGACGCGGCGGCGAACGCGCCGCAAAGGAGAACGGTCCGAGCGTGAACGGTCTTGAGACCGCCCATGGAGAACCGTGTGACCGCGACCGTGCCGGCGAACACGGCAGGTGCGACGGCGCTCAGGCCTCCGCCTGAGCGAAGCTCTTCTTGGGCGAAGACCGCGCTCCAACTCTGGTGCGCGTTCTCGCTGGCGAACGCGAGCGCGCCCAGGACTCCGATCAGCAGCAATGGGACGGCCCTGTGCCGCCCAAGCGGTGCAGGAGCCGCGGCGGGGACGCGGTCGTGTCCCTGAGCGGCGGCACCGGCAGGCGGCGTCCTGCGCACGGCGGCACCGGCCAGCAGGCAGAGGGCGGCCACGGCCGCGAACGGCACCGCGAGCGGTAGGGACGCCGCCGACGCCAGCCCGGTGGCGAGACTGGCGACGACCACCAGCCCGGAGAAGACGCCGTGGGCGCGGGTGAGGACGGGTCGGCCGGTGATCCTTTCGGTTCGTCCGGCGACCGCGTTCATGGCCACGTCGGCGGCTCCGCTGGCGGCGCCGACCAGGGCCAGCCCGGCGCACAGGCTCGCGGAGTCCACCGCCGTCAGCGACAGCCCGGCTCCGGCGATGCCGAGCGCGGCGATGGCCGCGGCCGCGACCGGCGGTCCCCACCGGTCCAGTGCCCGGCCGGCCAGCAGCATCGCGGGAAGGGCGCCCGCGCCCACGAACAGCAGCGCGAACCCGAGCCTGCCGTCCCGATGCCGGCCTGCTGCTGGACCCGCGGCACGGAGGCGCCCCACACTCCCCAGAACGCGCCGAACGCGGCGAAGAGCACGTACGCCGAGATGATCAAGTGGCGCGAACCGGGAGCCTTCGGCATGTGTGTAGCGATACACAAGCAGGCTAGGCTGAAGCCCGTGGAATCGTCCGTGGGTTCGAAGCGGGTGACCCTCGCCCAGGTCGCCGAGCTGGCCGGCGTGTCGGTCATGACCGCCTCGTACACCTACAACCGGCCGGAGCGCGTGTCGGACCAGGCCCGGGCGAAGGTGCACGCCGCGGCGGCCCGGCTCGGGTACGCGGGGCCCGACCCGAGCGCCCGGTCGCTGCGCCGGGGGAGGACCCAGACGCTCGGTGTCGTGATGGGCGAGCATCTGAGTTACGCGTTCGACGATCCGGAGGCGGTCTCCTTCCTGGCCGGGATCGCCGATGTCTGCGCCGACCGCGGCTACGGCATGACCATCCTGCCGATCACCGGCGCCGACGACGACGTCCCGCGGGTCACCGCCGCCGCCGTCGACGGGTTCATCGTCTGGACCACATCCGACGACGATCCGGTCTTGGCGGCCGTCCGGGCGATGAAGCGTCCCGCGGTCGTCCACGGCGGGCCGAAGGTGGGCGGGATGGGGCTGGTGGGCATCGACAACCGCGCTGCGGCACGCGCGGTGGGCGCGATCGCGTTCGCGGGCGCCGAGCGTCCGGCGATCGTGAGCTTTCCGCTCTCCCGAGACCGGACCAGCACGGTCACCAGTGGCGCGGACATCACCGACGTCCTGTTCCCGGTGACGCGGGAGCGGCTGGAGGGCTATCGGCGAGCGGCCGAGGACGCCGGCATCGCCTGGCGCGACGTGACCATCGCGGTATGCGCACGCAATGACGCGGCCGAGGCCGAGCGGATCGCGGCGGCCCTCCTCGCCGCCCCCGAGCCGCCCGATGCGATCGCCGCCATGAGCGACCAGCAGGCGGCCGGGGTCGTCCACGCGGCCCGGGCCGCCCGCCGCGTCATTCCCGACGACGTCGCGGTGACCGGATGGGATGACGCGGCGGTGGCGGCCCGACTCGGATTGACGACGGTCGCGCAATCGCTGCGCGACCAGGGCGCGGCATGCGCACGTGCTGCACTCGGAGAGAACCCCGATTCCCGGACCGCATCCTGGTCCATCGTCCGCAGAGACAGCACGCGCCGTTCGAGGACAAGGTGACCGACGGCTGTGCATCGTTGTGCCGTGAGCCGGTGGGGAAGGGAAGGAGCGTCGGCGGGGGAGCTGTGAGGACCGGATGACCGGGGACGGGGGACTGGCGCATGGGTGGCGGGGGCGGACACGGCATGGGGTGGCTTGCGCTGGAGGCCTTCGATCCGGCGCCGGTCGCGGTCGCGTTGACGATCGGGCCTGATCACCGGCTGGTGTACACCAACCTCGCCTACCGGGCGTTCGTCGGCGACCGTCCGCTCGGCGAACCGATCGGGGAGGCGTTCGGCGCCGCGGCCAAGCAGGACTACGGCGAGCTGTTCGATCGCGTGCTGGCCACCGGTGAACCGGTCAGCCTGGTCGCGGCGCCGGTGAAGCCGGCCGGTGCGGGCGCCGAGGACCGGGAGCGGTACTTCTCCTTCAGCCTCTCGCGGTTCACCCACGAGCGGCCCGGGGTGCTGGTGGTCGCGGTCGACGTCACCGAGCAGGTCGCCGCGGTCGAACGGGCGGACCGGGCGACCGAGGAGCAGAAGCGGTCCCGGCGCCGGCTGGAGAGCCTGGTGTGGATCAACGCGCAGGTGGTGTGGGTGACCGACGCTGACGGCCACGTGACCGAATCGAGCGGCGGCTGGGAGCGGATCACCGGGCAGAGCCGGGAGGAGTTCCTCGGCGACGGCTGGATGCGGGTGCTGCACCCCGACGACCGCGAGCCCACGTCGCGGTCATGGGACGAGACGCGCCGGCTGGCCCGCCCGTGGCACTACGTCTACCGCGTCCGCACTCAGGAGGGCGAGTACCGGCACTTCGAGGTGCGGGCCGCGCCGGTGATCGAGGACGGCGCCGTGATCGAATGGATCGGCACCTGCTTCGACGTGGAGCGGGAGTGGCGGAGGCGGCAGCGCCGGGAGCTGCTCGACCGCGCCGCCGCGGCCGCGGCCGAGCGGACCGCGCTGAGCGATGTGTTCGCCGCCCTCGTCGGGGTGATGGTCCCCGCGCTCGCCGACGGGTGCGGCGTCCACCTGCTCCCCGACCTCGGCGCGCGTCCCGCGGGTGCTCCGATCACCGTGCGCCGCGTCGCCACCGCCGCGAGCGGCGGGCTGCCGAGGCAGCCGCCCACCGGTGAGGAGCGGTTCGCCCCCGACAGCGGGTTCGCCCGCGCGCTGGAGCGGCGCCGACCGCTGCAGCGCACCTTCCCGGCGGGCCGGCCGCCGGCGGACCTGCTGCCCAAGAGCACCACCGCCTGGCTCACCGACGCCGGCGCCACCAGCGTCGTGCTGATGCCGGTCGTCGTGGACGGGGGCGTGGCGGCGATGGTCACCGCCGCGAGGCTCGGCGACCGCGACCCGATGAGCCCGGAGGACGTCGACCTGATGCGGCAGATCTTCGAGCACACCCACGACGTGCTGAGCGGCGCCGTCCGGTTCCACCGGACCCAGCAGGTCGCGCTGGCCCTGCAGCACGGCCTGCTCGCCGAGCCGCCGGAACTCGACGACCTGCGCATCGTCGCCCGGTACCTGGCCAGCCCCGCGGCGGCCGAAGTGGGAGGCGACTGGTACGACTCGTTCGTCCTGCCCGACGGCGCGACCGTGGTCGCCATCGGCGACGTGGCGGGCCACGACCTGGCCGCCGCCGTCGACATGAGCCGGCTCCGCAACATGCTGCGCGTGCTGACCGCCGATCGCCTCGCCCCGCCCGGCGAGATCCTGCGCCGCCTGAACAGCGCCATGGAGACGGTGGCGCCCGACGCGACGGCCACCTGCGTCCTGGCCCGCGTCGAAGAACCCGAACCCGGCCGATGGCAGCTCAACTACGCCGTGGCCGGGCATCCGCCGCCGCTGCTGCTCACCTCGGACGGCGAGGGCCGCTTCCTCGAAGAAGCGGCCAACCCGCTGCTGGGCCTGCCCTTCGAGACCTTCCACAGCTCGACGGAACCGCTCCCGCCCGGCTCCACCCTGCTGCTGTACACCGACGGCCTCGTGGAACATCCCAGCGAGCATCTGGACAGGGGCCTGTCGCGGCTTCGCCGCCGCGCCTGCACGCTCGCCCACCGGCCCCTGGAGCACCTGTGCGACGCCCTCCTGGACGTCCTGCCGATCAACGGGGCCGACGACATCGCCATGATCGCCGTCCGGACCCCCGCCACCGGCGCGTAGGCGCCCCGGCCGCCGAGCCGCCGCGACCACCACCCGCGCTGACGAGGAACCCCCGCATCGTTCCGGAGCGGCCGGGTACCTGCCGGGTGTCTGCGCTGGAAGGACGGTCACCGATATGCCCGATTCATCGTCGAAGACCACCTCGGACCTGGTCGTGGAACGACTCCTGGACTGGGGTGTGGACACCTGCTTCGGCATCTGCGGCGACCAGATCAACGGCTTCTTCGAAGCGTTGCGGACGCATCCGGGGATGCGGCTGGTCCACGTGCGGCACGAGGAGAACGCGGCGCTGGCCTGCGTCGGCTACGCCAAGTTCACCGGACGCCCGGCCGCGTGCGCGGCCACCGCCGGTCCCGGCGCGGTCCACCTGCTCAACGGGCTGTACGACGCGCGGATCGACGGTGCGCCGGTCATCGCGATCACCGGTCTGTCCTACCACGACACGATCGGCTCCCACTTCCTGCAGGACCTGCCGTCGGACCGGGTGCTGGAGGGGGCGTGCCCGTACTCCGAACGGATCATGGGCCCGGCCCACGCGGTCACCGCGACCGATCTGGCGGTGCGGTCGGCGCTGATGAACCGCACGCCCTCCCATCTGGCGATCCCGATCGACGTCCAGTCCTGGACGCTGGAGCAGGACACGGTCTCCGACAAGAACGTCCCCGGGCACGCGTCCCTGGCCGCTCAGCCGTTCACGGTGGTGCCGCCGCTGGAGCAGATCCGCCGGGCCGCCGGGGTGCTCAACGCCTGCCGGAAGGTGGCGATCTGCGCCGGCGCCGGAGCGCGCGGCGCCGGAGAGACGCTGGAGCGGGTCGCCGAGGCGCTGGGCGCACCGATCGTCAAGGCCGGTCTCGGCAAGGACTGCGTGCCCGACGACAGCCCCTACACCACCGGCGGCATGGGGCTGATCGGCACCCGCGCCTCCCAGGAGGCGTTCGAGGACTGCGACGGGTTCCTGATCGTCGGCTCGTCCACCCCCTACTACGACTTCTGGCCCGAGCCCGGGCAGGCGCGCGGCGTGCAGATCGACCTGAACGCCGACCGCATCGGCATGCGCTACCCCGTCGGGGTCGGCCTCGTCGGCCACGCCGAAGGGGTGCTGGAGGCGCTGCTGCCGCACCTGGAGCACAAGGCCGACCGGTCCTTCCTGGAGCGGGCGCAGCGCACCTACCGCGACTGGTGGCGGCTGATCGGCGAGCAGGCCGCCGAGTCCGGCACGCCGATGCGCCCGCAGGTGGTCACCTGGGAACTGTCCAAGGCCCTGCCCGAGGACGCGATCGTCACCGGCGACGCCGGCACCGTCACCGCCTGGGGCGGGCGGCTGATGCTGCGCCGGGGGATGAACTACTCCTTCTCCGGCACCCTGTGCACCATGGGGGCCGCGCTGCCCTACGCGATCGGCGCGCAGATCGCCCATCCCGACCGGCCGGTCATCGCCTTCACCGGCGACGGCTCGCTGTCCATGGGCCTCGGCGAACTGGCCACCCTCGCCCAGTACGACCTGCCCATTAAGGTCGTGGTGCTGCGCAATAACTCGCTGGCCCTGGAGGTGTGGGAGCAGACGGCGCTGCTGGGCAACCCCCAGAACGGCTGCGAACTCCACCCCATCGACTTCGCCTCGGTCGCCCGGGCGTGCGGGCTGAACGCCTTCCGCATCGTGGAGCCCGGCGACGCCGCGGACGTGTTCCGGCAGGCCATGGCGGAGCCGGGGCCGTGCCTGGTCGAAGCGGTCACCGACCCCTACGAGGCGCCGTTCGGCGAAAGCCTCAAACCCGCCCACGCCGCACACCTCGCCGAGGCGTTCGGCAAGGGCGAGAAGGCGGCGGGGCCCATGGCCCGCAACCTCATGCAGGAGCCTCGCGTCGCGATGTCACCGGCGCTTCAGCAGCACCGCGGCATCCTCAACCGCTACCGCTGACTCCGCGCGGCGCATCGAACCGGTGACCGTCGTCCCTGGACGCCGGGACTTTCGGCCGCAGAACACCCGGTGTGCTCCGCCCTAGCTTCGGAGGTGAACGGGAAGCGGGCTGAGGAGGAGTGGGCGATGCCGGGTCCGGTCGTGGTGGGTATCGATGGGTCTGTGCATGCGTGGCGGGCACTTGATTGGGCGGCGGACTATGCCGACCGCCGTCAGCGGCCGCTCCTCTTGGTGCACGGCTCGCGTGCTCTGCTGGACGAGGGGACGATCCCGCCGGACGCGCTGCGCCGCCTGATCGCCGAGCGCGAGGACTTGCTCAATGAGGCCCGCCAGTACGCGCTGAAGCTGCGCCCGGAGGCCGACGTCCAGACGCGGTTGGTTCCGGCCGACCCGGCCCGGACGCTGGTCGAGGAGAGCGAGCACGCGGACCTGGTGACGGTGGGATCGCGAGGTCAGGGCGGGTTCGAGGGCCTGCTGTTCGGCTCCGTCGGCCTGTACACCGCCGCGCACGCCCGCTGCCCGGTGCTGGTGGTGTCGCGTTCGGCGGCGTACCCGTCCGACGCGCCGGCGGAGATCGTGATCGGGATCGAGGGGGTGGACGGCGAACGCGACTTCATCGAGTGGGCGTTCAAGGAAGCCGCCTCTCGCGGTTCGAGGATCCTCGCCCTGCACGCGGTGGGCGGCGAGTTCTCGCCGCGCCGCCGGGTGATCGAAGACCTGGAGCTGTCGGAGTCCCTGGCCGGTTATCGGGAGCGGTACCCCGACGTCGCGGTCGACCAGCTCGTCTCCGAGCGGCCCGCCGCGCGGGCGCTGGTGGAGGCGTCCGAACGCGCGGGACTGGTCGTGGTGGGTGCGCGACGCAGGCGCGCCCCACTGGCCGGAATGGCGCTGGGCCGGGTCAACCACACGGTGCTGCATCACGCCCGATGCCCGGTGGTCGTCGTCCCCAACCGCGACTGAACCCCGGTTGGGGGAGGCATGGCGCTCTCGACCACGTAGGCTCCCGCAGAAACGCGATCTACGTGCCGGGGGCGGCGGGACCTCGTCCCGCGGCGGCACGGCGCAGGCGGCCGCGAGGAGTGAGCCATGAGTTCCACCCCGACCAGTCCTGACGGTGACCTGGGCGGTCCCCTGACCCTGCGGTCGGGCCTGACCTTGCCCAACCGGCTCATGAAGTCGGCCCTGAGCGAGGGGCTCGCGGGGGTCGACGGCGCGCCCGGCGGCCGGCTGGAGACCCTCTACCGCCGATGGGGGACCGGCGGATACGGCCTGCTGATCACCGGAAACGCCGTGGTCGACCGCCGGCATCTGAGCGAGCCCGGCAACGTCGTCATCGAGGACGACCGCCACCTGCCCGCGCTGACCCGCTGGGCGGAGAGCTACCACGAGAGCGGCGGGCCGATCTGGGTGCAGCTCAACCACCCCGGCCGGCAGGCCAACCGGCGCACCGGGCGGACCCGCCCGGTCGCGCCCAGCGCCATCGCGGCCCGCGTGCCCGGGGCCGCCCGGCCCAGCGCGCTCACCGACGGGGAGATCCGCGAGATCATCACGCGGTTCGGCACCGCCGCCGCCGTCGTCGAGGCCGCCGGGTTCGACGGGGTGCAGATCCACGGGGCGCACGGCTACCTGGTCACCCAGTTCCTGTCGCCCCGGTCCAACCGGCGCGACGACGCCTGGGGCGGCGACCCCGGACGCCGCCGCGCCTTCCTGCTCGAAGTCCTGCGCGCCGTCCGCGCCGCCGTCGCCCCCGGGTTCTCCGTCGGCGTCAAGCTCAACTCCGCCGACTTCCAGCGCGGCGGATTCACCGAGGAGGAGTCCCGCGAGGTCGTCCGCGCCCTCGTCGCCGAGGGCGTCGACCTCATCGAGATCAGCGGGGGCTCCTACGAGGCCCCGGCCATGATGGGCGTGATGGCCGAGTCCACCCGGGCGCGCGAAGCCTACTTCCTCGACTACGCCCGGACGGTCCGCGCCATCGCCGGCCGGACGCCGATCGCCGTCACCGGAGGGTTCCGCACCCGTGCCGCGATGGAGCGCGCCCTCGCCGACCGCGACTGCGACATCGTCGGCATCGGACGGCCCGCCTGCCTCCTGCCGGACGCGCCCCGGGCCCTCCTCGAACACGGCCGGGAACGGCTGGAGGTCCCCGCCATCGGCGTCGGCGCCCGCCGGCTGGTGGGGCGCCTCACCGACATCCGCCCCCTGGACAGCGCGCTGAACGTCCAATGGCACGCCGACCAGCTCCACCGCATGGGAGCGGGCCTCGACCCCGACCCCACCTTGGCCTGGTGGCGCACGCTCCCGTCGATGGTCCGCAACGGGCCCGCGGCCCTGCGCCCCAGGCGAGGCTGAGGGGCGCACGGGGTCAGTGCGCGGACAGTGCCTGGGCGATCTCCTGGGCCGCCGCGTACGCGCCCCGCACGGCGTGCTTCCCGTTGAGCGGGTGGCGTTCGTCCGCCGACTCGTAGGTCACCCGGACCAGCACGTTGCCGTCCCGGAAGACGACCTCGCCGGGGATGACCTCGGGGATCTGCGCGGCGAACGCCTGGTCGCCCAGGCCGGTCACGGCGCGGAAGTACTTCTCGTCGTGGACGCTGAGCGTCTCCTCCGCGCGGGCGTCGTCGTGCCGCATCACGTACTCGCGGGCGGCGAGCCGGGCGCCGTCGAACAGGTCCGCGCCCGGCACGACCGCCGCGGAGACCTCGAGTTCGCGGTCGTTCGACGTCCACGAGCAGTTACTGACCTCGGCGTCCTTGATGGCGAGGGCGCCGCCGCGCGAGCCGGGTTCGCCGGTGACGGAGTCGCCCTTCACCAGCCGGTGCAGGGTCCGCTCGGACACGGCGGCGCACAGGTCGGGGACCTTGCGGGCCGGCGTCGGCTGCGGCGCCGCGGCGATCGCGGGGTGCGCGGGCGTGCGCGAGCCCAGGGCGGCGACGGCCTCGGACGCGGCGGCGAACGCGCCCTCCTGCGCCGTCTTCTTCGGGATCGGCCAGAAGAGCGAGCGGTACTGGACGGTGACGTTCGCGTTCCCCACCCGCATCACGACCGTGGCACCGCTGGACGGGGAGACCTGCATGAACGCCTCGTCGCCCAGGCCCGTCACCACCGTGCCGGGCACGTTGGACCATTTCGGGCCCAGCGCCATCATGGCCGCCGCGACGGGCGCCCGCCCGGTCTGCGGCAATCCCGCCCGCAGCGCGGAGCCGGGGAACAGGGTGAAGCCGACCGACAGGTGCCGCTCGGACCTCCGGTCGTCCCTTTGCGACGACCACGTGCAGGTGCCCTGGGCGCCGTCCCGCGTCGTCCGCGCGTTGGGCACCAGCCGCGCGAGAGTGGCGGCGGAGATCCCGCAGCGCTCCGGGTACGCGTCGACGACCGGCCCCGCCGGGACCCGGTCGGGCCCGGCCGGCGGGTCGGGCAGCCGGTCGAGGCTGCTGGGCGACGGGAGCGCCTTCACCAGGACGACGCTGAGCACGAAGACGACGACGGCGGCGAACAGGACGGCCCCGCCCGTCCCGTTCCGCGATGCGGCGGACCGCGGCGTTCCCGTCATGACCGCAACGACCTCTCCACCGCGACGGCGACCGTGTAGGCGCTGTCGACCAGCCGGCTCCCGCTCAAGGGCGTCTCCTCATCGGCGCCCTGGTAGGACACCTCGACCAGTAGGTTGCGTTTCTGGAAGACCACGAATCCCTCGTCGCCGCTCGACGAGCTCCGCGCGACCCGGGTGACCGCGAACGCCCGGTCGCCGGGCCCGGCCAGGGGCTCGAAGCCGCTGAACTTGTCCGACCCCGGGGTCTCGCCGGCCCGCAGGTTCTCGTAGAGGCCCAGGTAGCGGCGCGCCGCCGTGAAGGCCCCGAGTCCCGGCACGCCGTCGTCCTCGACGATGATCGCCACCGTGAGGGTGCGCGACTGCCCCTGGTCGGAGTAGCGGGACGTGCGCGCCCTCCACGTACAGCCGTCCATGGACGTCCCCGGCCAGTTGAGGGCGGGGAACAGGGACGCGCCGGCCCGCCTCCGGTACGCGTCGCGCGCCACCTTCTCGACGGTGGCCGCCGGGACCGCGTCGCACGGCTTGGGGACGTGCCGCACCGGCCCCGTGACCGGGTGCTTCACCTGGCTCAGCACGGGCTGCGCGGCCGTGCCCATGCTCTTCGCCGTCTCGGCCGCCGCCGCGAAGGCGCCGTCCAGCGCCGTCTTCTTCGGGATCGTCCTGCGCTCGTCGCCCATGGCGTCCCAGCCCCGGTAGCGGACCGTCGCGACGGCGTTGCCGACACGGAACTTGACGGTCGCGCCCTCGCTCTCGGTCTCCGCCGAGTAGCGGGCGGTGGCCTCCTCGCCCAGCCCCTCCACGATCTCGGGCCGGGCGGAGCTCCGCGCGAGGCCCGGCGTCTCGTCCATCTGCCGCAGTGCTTCGCTGATCGGCGACTGGAGCCGGCTCTCGGCGAGGGCGATGTCGACGTTGAGGACGCGCTCGTTGCGGAAGTCGCCGGTGCAGAAGTCGCACTTGGCCTTGCCGTCGTCCAGCGAGTACCACATGCAGCTGCCCGGTCCGCCCTGCCGGAAGAGGCCGCCCTTCTCGGCGTCGGGGTCGGAGCCGGGCGCGAGCCTGGCGGCCGTGGCCTTCGACACCCCGCAGTTGGCGGGCGGCTTCCTCACGATCCGGCCGACGGGAACGGGGTCGGCGGTCGCGGGCGCGGCGGTCAGGGGCCCGTCGGAGATCCCGCCCGGCCCGGACCGCTGCGCGGCGACCGCGGTGACGGCGGCGGCGACGCACAGCACGAGCGCGAGCGCCGCGGCCACCGCCGCGCGCCGCCACTTGCGGTCCGTCCGCAACCGGTGCGCGAGACCGGTGGATTCGGGATCGGTATCGGGAGCGGGCATACGAACTCCAGGCCGGGGGCGAGTGCTGACCCCCTTGGAGTCCGCAGGGGAGGGAAAGGTTCCGCAGACCGGCGTCCGTTTTCGGCCACACCCAATCCCCGGACCGGCCGGGTGGGCGGTCAGCATGGGCGGGGGCGGTCGGGGGAGAGCGTCCGTATGGACGGGGAGGCGACGGCGGCGGAGCGGCGCGCCTGGTGGCGGAGGCGAGCCGCTTCTCGCCGGCGCACTCGGAGCTGATGGCGGGCATCAACGCGTTCCTCAAGTACGTGACCTGGCTGATCGTCCCGGCCGCACCAAGACCGTGTACGCGATCATCCTGGTGGTGCTGGTCGGGCTGGCGAACGTCCGGTTCGCGGTACCGGCCGGGATCGCCTGCGGCGGCGCCACGTTCGCGGGCTATACCTCGCCACCGAGCAGCCGCCCGGTGACTTCGCCGACCTCAGCACGACGGCGTCCGTCGCGCTGTTCGCCCTGACCCTCTGGGTCCTGGCCCTGATCGCACGGCCTTGGAACTGTGGCGGCTCGGTCTCGTCGCGGCGATGGCCGCTGCGTTCGCCGTCGTCCTGAGCGTCCCGCCGCTGCGGCACTTCTTCGCCCTGGAGGCCTGTCCTACGCGCAACGATGCCGTCGCGCTGGCGATCGCGGTCGCCGCCGCCGTGCTGCTGACCGCCGCCCTCCGCTACCTCCCCGACCTCGCGAACCTATGGCGGCGCCGGCGGGCGGATGCGGGCCCACTGTTCCGGTGCGCCGGGCACCGTGTCCTTGAGCGTCGCCCCGACGTCGTGACCGGCGTCCGCCAGCGGGGACTTGGCCTCCAGGAGCACCACGCCCACGGTCGTGCGGGCGATCCAGACGAACGCGTCCGCTCTCGCGTCGTCGTCCAACGGGCCTCGCTCCAGCGCGGCCAGGAGCCGGTCGAGCGCCGCGGCCCACGCGAGAGACAGCCGAGCATGGGAGCCGAACAGCGGGGCGATCCAGGGGTGGGCGACCATGCAGCGCCGCACGTCCCGCATCCAGGCGACGACGCTCTCGTCCCAGGGCGCGGGCTGCGGCCCGGCCTTGCCCACGTCCTCCAGGACCAGGCCGGACACCCCGGCCAGGAGCGCGTCCCGGTCGGTGACGTGGCGGTAGATGGCCATCGGCGTCACCCCGAGCCGCTCGGCAGTGGCGGCCATGGTCAGGGCTTCCAGGCCGCCCTCGTCGAGCACGCTTCGGGGGGCGAGCAGGACGTCCCGCACGGTACGACCGCGCCGGACCGGCGGAGAGGAATTCGTTGACTGCCCCACAGACCCCCTACCGCCTCGGCGAGCCGGGCGCGCCTGGCATGACCCCGCGCAGGCAGGCCGAGGTCCGCGCCTTCTACAGCGATTTCATCGCCTCGGGCGCCACCCGGCTCGAGCATGACATCGACCGGCTCGCGGTCGACCGCGACTGCGTGGTCACGGACGGGCTGATGCGGATGGCCTGCCCCGGCCGCACGCTGCTCGCCCTGGGGATCGAGGTCGACGACCCCGATGCGTTCTACCTGTACGAGACCCGGATGGCGATCGTCTGGCCGATCGACGAGGACGGCCGCATCATCGGAGAGGAGAGCTGCACCGACCGCGACGGCTTCGCCGGCATCGCCGGCCGCAAGCTCGCCCCCGCCGACATCGAGGCCCTCGCCTGAGAGCGCTTCGCAGTATCGGTTCGTCCTGATCCTGATGCCGCCCGGTACGTCCTCGCCTGCGCGGTCGAAGAGCCCGGCCGCCGACTGCCGGCGCGACCTTTCGCTTGGGTAACCGCAGCGCCGGCTCCGCGTGCCGTACCGTGCCGGACGTAACGCACGCGCCCACTTCATCAAGCGGCCGCGGCCACTGGCCGGAGTGCTCGGAGCAAGCCGTACGACCGAGGGTCGGTGTCATCCGTTCGTACTGTTTCGCCGCGTTGTGTGCGTGCGAGAAGGCGCAACGCCAGGACGGTCTGCCAGGACAACGCCGTCGTAATGGCAATGCGTTGGAACAGTCCGGCCAGGTCGCCCAGTTGCCCCGTCTGACCGAAGGCGGCGCTGGAGATGAGCATGGTGATGGCGAAGGCGATGCCGCTGAGGATGCAGTAGAGCCGCCAGCGCGCTGAACCCTGGCGCGCGAACACGAAGCATGCAGTGGTGAGCAAGGCGAACCCAGCCAGCGAGACGTAGTCGTGAAGGGCGCCGTGTGTGGTGGCGTCCGGGATCCGGTCGGGGGTCCCCACCGGGTAGCCCCCGACCGGATCGGTCACGAAGATGCCTGCTCCGAGCAGTGCGGTCCCCCACAGGCCGATCAAGAGCGGTTTCCAGGTCGAGGGGCGGGACGCACGGTGCACGCCGGTGGCGAACACGATGGTGAGCGCGGCGGCGAGCAGGAAGTTGAGGGTCTGCATCCAGCCGTCCTTGCCGAGAGCAAGTGAGCTGACGGCATGGCGAGTGTCAACATGGGTTGACGTCCGGTTGCGGGTCGCTGACATCACCGAGCACCCCATCCGCGAGCGCTGGGGCGCATCAAGGACTTCACCGAACCTTGTACGGCTCGGCGTTCCGTTTTGCGATCATGGAAGGGCTCGCACATCGCCGATCCACCCCGCCGACGAGGAGAGCGACGACTTTGGTGATCGACCCGATCGACCCGAGTGACCTGCCTGAATCATCACCGGCTTACACCCATGGCGCGCTGGTCGGCGGCGCACATCAGACGCTGTACATCAGCGGCCAGCCGCCG
Organism: Actinomadura geliboluensis; assembly: GCF_043197915.1. Classification (NCBI taxonomy): domain Bacteria; kingdom Bacillati; phylum Actinomycetota; class Actinomycetes; order Streptosporangiales; family Thermomonosporaceae; genus Actinomadura; species Actinomadura geliboluensis. The sequence continues at coordinate 19,354 of NZ_JBICUA010000014.1, forward strand.
TGGACGACTGAGGGTGACATCCCCGCCGACTTCGACGGGCAATGCCGCTTGGCCTGGGAAAATGTGAAAACCGTGCTGGCCGCTGCTGGCATGACGGTGCAGAATCTCGCCAAGGTCACCATATATCTGTCCGACCGGCGCCACCGTGAGGCCAACAGCCGGATACGCCACGAAGTGCTCGGCGACCACCGCCCCGCAATCACGATCATCATCACCGGCATCTACGACGAGGCTTGGCTGCTGGAGATCGAAGCCATCGCCGTCGCCCCGGCACCTGCCCCCGCCCCTGACGCGGAGGATGGAACACGGCAGCGGAAATAGAATGGCGCCTCGCGGCGCGAGATCGGTGTTCTCGGACAGGAGCCCGTAGCCGGGCTCAGGTTCAGTTCATCGCGGATGGTTGCGATGAGGTCAGGGAGCGGTATCCCACCCCAGCAGAGCACAGACCAGCAGGCGCGATGGCGGGGCATCGTCCCGGTGGGCTGCCGGCATGGCGCGGGTCGTCCTTGTGGCAAACCGGATCAACCCTCCCAGCGCTGCCAGAGCATTTCGAGTCCCAATGCGATGGCGCACAGCACCCCCAGGGATCCCGGAACAGCCACGAATGCCACATGGATCGGGTCGCTCTGGTCGGGGAGGAACAGGTCGACCCATCCCAAAGTCAGCGCCAAAGCGGTCGAGATGCCGCCGATACGGGAAGCCCATTCGAAAAGGTACGTATGCCACTTCTTTGTCACCACTGATTCTCTCGACCGCACATCGATGCTGAAGAAGATCAACAGAACGGCGAGGAACGAGATCAAGCTGACCATGTCGGCCGACGGCATCTGGCGCATACCGCGACTCTAGTTTTAACGATGCGGGCCATCCGGCGAATATTTGCGCAACGCACCCGAGGTCAGCTTTCAGGTCAAAGGTGAAGAACCGTCTGACCGGCCTCGCCCTTTGCGTCGATCGGACACGGTTGTGGAAAGAGCGCCCCCATCGAGGAGGCGGCCGGATCGTAGGTGCAGGGTCTGGTCGACGGACCCGGGTGGCGGGGGAGTGTGCGTGATGAGCAGGATCCCCGGCCCGGACGTGTCGCCCAGGACGTCGGTGAGGAGGTCGCGGGCGGTCGCGGCGTCGAGGTGGGCCGCGGGCTCGTCGAGGATGAGGATCCGCGCGCCGGACAGGAAGGCGCGGGCGAGGGCGATCCGCTGGCGCTGGCCGCCGGAGACGCGGGCGCCGTGCTCGCCGACGGGGGTGTCCAGGCCGCCGGGGAGGCGGGCGATCCAGTCCCAGGCGCGGGCGCGGCGCAGCGCGTCGACGATCTCGGCTTCGGTGGCGGCCGGCCTGGCGAGGGCGACGTTGGCGCGGATCGTGGTGGCGAACAGGTGGGCGTGCTGGTCGACGAGGCAGACCGCGCGCCGGACGTCGTCCTGGGCGTAGTCGCGCAGGTCGTGGCCGTCGAGGGTGATGCGGCCCCCGTCCGGGTCACGGAACCGGACCAGCAGGTGCGCCAGGGTGCTCTTGCCCGCGCCGCTCGGGCCGAGGAGCGCGACGCGGTGCCCCGGGCGGAGGTCGAGGTCGACGCCGTCCAGGACCCAGGGGGAGTCGGCGGTGTAGCGGGCGCGCACGCCGCGGACCCGGAGCAGGTCGCCGCGCGGCGCGGGCAGCGGCCGGGCCGGGTCGGCGGCGGGCGCCGGGCGGGCGGTGAGCGCGTCGAGGCGGGCGGCGGCGCCGTGCGCGGTGAGCAGGTCGCGGGCCGCCTCCGGAAGCGGCCGGACGGCCTCGAACGCGGCCGTGGCCGCCAGGGCGAGCGCCGCGAGCAGGACGCCGGGCAGCGCGTCCCGGCGGACGGCGTCCAGTCCCGCGACCAGCACGGCGAGGGTCGTCGCGGCGGTGAGGAGGGTCGTCGAGGCCGAGGTGAACCCGGCGGTGCGGGCGTCGCGGCGGGTGATCCGGGCCAGGACGGCGTCGGCGGCGGCGATCCGGCGGAGCTGGTCGTCCACGCGGCCGAAGGCGACCAGGTCGGGGGCGCCGTGCAGGAGTTCGACGGTCTCGGCGTTGCGCGCCGCGCGGGCGGCGGCCTCCCGCGCCGCGATCGAGCGGGCGAGCGCGCCGGCCGCGGCGGGCAGCACGAGCGCGGCGGGCAGCAGGCCGAGCGCCAGCCACAGCCCGGCCGGCGGCAGCAGCCACCCGGCGGCGGCGACGGACCCGATCCCCACGGCGAGCGCGACGAGCGGCGGGACGAGGCCGCGCAGGTACAGGTGCTGGACGGCGTCGACGTCGGCGACGAACCCGCTGAGCAGGTCGCCCGAGCGGGCCCCCGGCAGGCCCGCCGGGACGAGCGGTTCCAGCCGCCGGAACCACCGCACCCGCAGCTCCCGCAGCAGCCGCAGGCTCGTGTCGTGGGAGACCAGCCGCTCGGCGTAGCGGAACACGGCCCGGGACAGGCTGAGCGCGCGCACCGCCGTGATCGCCAGGGCGAGGGTGACGGTCTCCGGGCGGAGCGCGGCACGGGAGATCAGGTAGCCGGACATGCCCATCAGCGCGACCGCAGAGCCGAGGGCGAGCGCGCCGCAGCCCGCGGACGCGGCGAACCGGTGCGCGACGGGACGGGCGGCGGCGAGCAACGCCGGCAGCGGGCGGCCGCTCACGCGAGGATCCCCGCCCGCGCCCCGGTCACGTCGATCACCTGGTCGGCGCCCGACGCCAGCCGGGCGTCGTGCGTGGCGACCACCACCGTGCGGCCGCGCAGGGACAGGACGGCGTCGGTCACGTGCCGGGCGGTGGCCGCGTCGAGGTGGGCGGTGGGCTCGTCCAGCAGCAGGAGCGGCGCGGGGCGGGCCAGTGCCCGCGCGAGGGCCAGGCGGCGCAGTTCTCCCGCCGACAGGCCCGCGCCCGCCTCGCCGACGGTGCGGTGCAGCAGCGCGCCCGCACCGGCCAGTTCGGCGGCGGCGACGGGGGTCAGCCCGCCCGGCTCGGCTGGAGTGATGGCATCGAGGACCGGTCCGGGACGCAGCCGCGGGCGCTGCGGCAGCCAGGCGATCTGCCGCCGCCACTCGTCCGGGTCGAACGCGGCGAGGTCCGTCCCGTCCACGGTGATGAGCCCGGACGACGGCTCGACGAAGCGCATCAGCAGGGCCAGCAGGGTGCTCTTGCCGGCGCCGCTGTCCCCGACGAGGACGGTCCGCGTCTCCGGGCGGATCTCCGCCGACAGGCCCGCCAGGACGGGCGGGCCGTCGTATCCGGCGGTGACGTCCGCGAGCCGGACGACTCCGAACCCGGCCGGGCGCGGGCGGGCCGGGACGGGCACGGCGGGCGGCAGCGCGAGCAGCGCCGACAGCCGCCGCGACGCGGTGAGCCCGTCGGCGGCGGCGTGGAACTCGGCCGCGAGTGCGCGCAGCGGCCCGTACAGCTCCGGCGCGAGGACGAGGACCGCCAGGCCCGCCTCCAGTTCCAGGCCGCCGCTCGCCAGCCGCAGGCCGATGCCGACCGCGACCAGCGCGGTGCCGAGGGTGGCGGCGAGTTCCAGCACGAGCGCCGACAGGAACGCGATCCGCAGGACCCGCATCGTGTCCCGGCGGTAGCGGTCGGTGGTCGCGGCGATCGCGGCCGCCTGCGCGGCGCCCCGGCGGTGGGCGCGCAGTGTCGTCAGCCCGTTCACCACGTCCAGGAAGTGCCCGCTCATCAGGGCCAGGGCCCGCCACCGCTCCCGGGTCCGGGCGCCGGTGGAGCGGCCGATCAGCGCCCCGAACAGCGGGATCAGCGGCAGCGTGACCGCCATGACCACCGCCGACAGGACGTCCTGGAAGGCGACCCAGACGAGGATCATGGGCGGCGCGAGCGCGGCGGTCGCCAGCTGCGGCAGGAACCGGGCGACATAGCCCTCCAGCGCCTCCACGCCCTCGGTGGTGACGGTCACCGCCTCTCCGGACTGCACGCTCCCCGGACGCGCCCGCACGACCCGGCCGAGCACCCGTCCGCGCAGCTCGCGGACCATCCGGGACGCGGCCGTGCGGGCGCCGGTCTCCCGCGTCCAGCCGATCGCGGCGCGCGCCGCGCCCGCCGCCGCGAAGCAGACGAGCGCCGGCGCGACGTCCCGCACCCCGCGGTGCCCGAGGAACCCGGCGGCGACGATGTGCGCGAACAGCACGGCCTGCGCGATGGTCAGCGCCGCCGAGCAGGCGGCGAGCACGCCCGCCGCCGCGAGGAACCGGCGGACGCCGGGGACGTCGCGCGGCAGCCGGGGATCGGTCGCGCGCATCCGCGGCCTACTCCCCGCCCCCGGCGGACGCGCCGCCCGACGACGCGTCGCCCCGCTTCCCGCCCCGCTCCCGGGTGATCATGTGCAGCGGGGTCGGCGGGCGGGTGAAGTCCGCCCGGGAGAGCCGCGCCCGGAACACCCACAGCGCCCACACCTGGTAGACGAGCACGACCGGCACGAACAGCGCGGCGATGATCGTCATGGCGACCAGCGAGTAGTGGTTGGACGCGGTGCTGTAGATCGTCAGGCTGGGGGAGCCGGGCGTGGACGAGACCATGACCCGCGGGTACAGCCGGGCGAACAGGGCGGCGACCAGCAGCACGGTCGCGACCGACGTGCCGGCGAACGCGGCCATGGGGCGGTTCAGCCAGGCGAGCGGGCCGGCCGCGGCGGCCGCCGCCAGGCTCAGGCCGAGCAGGACGAGCATCGGCACCGGGTACGGCGCCGACGCGTGCGCCTGCACGGCCGTCCAGACCGTGAACGCGATCAGCAGGACGGCGGCGGCCGGCCACAGCGCCAGAGCGAAGCGGCGCGCCCGCGCGTCCAGACCGTCCTCGGTGCGGACGGCGAGGAACAGCGCGCCGTGCACCGCGAAGGCCACGACGAGCGCGAGCCCGGCGAGCACGGAGTAGCCGCTGAAGAGCGCGCCCTCGCCGGCGGTGACGTCGCCGAGGTCGTCCATCGGCACGCCCCGGGTGATCGAGGCGAACACGACGCCCAGCAGGAAGGGGATCGCGGCGCTGGCGATCGGCATCGCCACGTCCCAGCGGCGGCGCCAGGACAGGTCGTCGTGCTTGTTGCGGTACTCGATGGCGACCCCGCGCACGATGAGCGCGACCAGGATCGCGAAGAAGATCAGGTAGAAGCCGGAGAACATGCCGGCGTACCAGCCGGGGAACGCGGCGAAGGTGGCGCCGCCGGCCACGATGATCCACACCTCGTAGCTGTCCCACACGGGCAGGATCGTGGCGAGCAGCGCGTGCCGCTCCGGGTCGTCGCGGCCGAGGAAGGGGTAGAGCATCCCGACGCCGAAGTCGAAGCCGTCGAGCAGGAAGAACCCCATCCAGAGCACGGCGATCAGCACGAACCACAGCGTCTGGAGGTCGAAGTGCCCTGCGGTCTCCATGGTGGTGCGCCTCCCAGCGGGCCGGGTCAGTAGAGCATCGGCGGCAGTGCGTCCTCGCGGGTCACCCCGGGGGCGGCGGGCTCGGGGCCGGTCCTGATCGCGCGGACCATCAGCCAGCCCATGATCGCGGCGAGCACCCCGTAGACGGCCGCGAAGCCGGCCAGCGTCGCGATCACCTGGCCGCTGCCCACCCGGGGGGAGATCGCGTCGTGCGTCCTCAGCAGCCCCTGGACGATCCACGGCTGGCGCCCCATCTCGGTGAGCAGCCACCCGGCCGTGTTGGCGAGGAACGGCAGCCCGAGGAACGCGTAGGCCGTCAGGGCGAACCAGCGGGACCGCCGCCAGCCGCGCCGGCGGATGATCCACAGCCACAGGACGCTGTACAGCAGCAGGAGGAACCCGATGGTGATCATCACGCGCCAGGACCAGTAGACGCTGCCGATGATCGGGGTGTAGTCGCCGGGGCCGTACCGCGCCCGGTACTCGCGCTGGATGTCGTTGATCCCGCGGATCTCGCCGTTCCACTCGTTGGTCGACAGGACCGACAGGCCGTGCGGCAGGACGATGTCGACGTCCGTCCGGTCCGGGTGCTTCTCCCAGGGCCCGATCGCCAGCAGGGAGAGCGGCGCCGGCGCCTGCGTCTCGTACAGCGCCTCCGCCGCGGCCATCTTCATCGGCTGGTCCTTGACCAGGATCTGCGCCTGGAAGTGCCCCACGAGGATCACGACGACGGATGCCCCGGCCGTCACCCGCAGTGCGCCGCGCGCGGCGGCGCGGAACAGCGTCGCGTCCGGGTCGTGCCCGCCCTCCCGCCGTCCGCGGCGCAGCCGGTACGCGGACGCGGCGATCACCAGTAGTCCGGCGGTGATGAGCGAGGCGGCGATCGTGTGCAGGAAATGGGTGATCTGCAGCGGCTGCAGGAGGACGGCGCCGAGCGAGGTCATCTCGGCCCGGCCGCCCCGCATCGCGAAGCCGACGGGGCGCTGCATCCAGCTGTTGGCCGCCAGGATGAAGTAGGCGGACGACGTCGTGCCCGCCACCACGAGCCAGATCATCGCCAGGTGCAGGCGCGGGGACAGCCGGTCCCAGCCGAAGATCCACAGCCCGATGAAGGTGGACTCCAGGAAGAACGCCACCAGGCCCTCGATCGCCAGCGGCGCGCCGAACACCGCACCCACGAACCGGGAGTAGACCGACCAGTTCATGCCGAACTGGAACTCCTGCACGATCCCGGTGACGACCCCCAGCGCGAAGTTGATCAGGAAGAGCTTCCCGAAGAACCGCGTCATCCGCAGGTAGTGCTCCTTGCCGGTGCGGTGCCACGCGGTCTGCATCCCGGCGACGAACCAGGCCAGGCCGATCGTGATCGGCACGAACAGGAAGTGGTACACGATGGTCACGGCGAACTGCCACCGGTCGAGGACCGCCGTCGTCTCCACCGTGCGCCCTTCCCTGATCGTGGGAGATCCCGGCGGACGAGCACCTGCGGGCGGTGAATCCGCCTTCACCGGGATGCACTGGTCACATTTCCCCGGCCGCCCGTCCCGAAAGGCCCCGCACGGTCAATCGTTGATCAAGTTGTGCCCGTGCCTGGAAGCTCACTGGGCGACATGCCTGTACGCCGGGATATCTCCTCAATGTCCGTTTCTATCTCAGGGGTGCCTCCAGAACCGGGGTGCCCGCACGTACTTGGACGTGGCCACGGCAGGCGCCCGGCGGTGGGCTTGCCAAGAGGTGCTACAGGGGACGCCTGGAGGCTTTTCAGTATTTCTTCAAAGCTGTTTTCTGCGGGCGCCTTGCTGATCATTGAACGAGCGTTTAGCGTGGTCTCCGTGCGAACGCGGGACACGTCCTCGGAGGGCGACGCCGACCTCGGCGCCGCCGCCCGCATCCGGGACGCCGCGATCGACCGGTTCGCCAGGGACGGCTTCACCGCCGGGCTGCGGTCCATCGCCGAGGACGCGGCCGTGTCCCCAGGGCTGGTCCTGCACTACTTCGGCTCCAAGCGGGGCCTGCGGCGCGCGTGCGACGAGCACGTCCGCGCGGTGATCGCCGCCGAGAAGCGCGCGGTCACGACCGACGGCAGCGCCGCCCGGCTCCTCGCGCGGCTGGCCGAGGTCGAGCGGTTCGCCCCCCTCACCCTGTACGTGGTGCGATCGCTGCGCGAGGGCGGTGACCTGGCCGCCGAGCTGTTCGAGGACATGATCGGCGACGCGACGCACTATCTGGAGGCGGGCGTGGCGGCCGGGGTGATCCGGCCGAGCCGCGACCCGGCCGCGCGCGCACGGGTGATGGCCTACCAGGCGATGGGCTCCCTGCTGATGTGGCTCACGCTGCACCCCGAGCACGCCGAACCGGCGTCCTGCGGCAAGGCGCTGCGCGCCTATGTTGAGGAGGTGACGGCCCCCATGCTGGAGATGTTCACCGAGGGGCTCTACACCGACCGGTCGCTCCTGGAGGAGTACCTCCTGTACGTCCCCGACCCGCCCCGCGACGGCTCGCAGGACTGACGCACCACACCATTTCACCGCCTTCTCAAGGCGGGCCGCCGGCATGCCCGGCATTCCCTTCTCCATGCTTTTCAGCGAGGGCTGGACAATGACCCCTGCCATCGAAATCGACGACCTGCGCAAATCCTTCGGAAAAGTGAAGGCGCTGGACGGCCTCGACCTGTCCGTCGAGACCGGTCACGTCCACGGGTTCCTCGGGCCGAACGGCGCCGGGAAGTCCACCACGATCCGGATCCTGCTCGGCGTGCTGCGCGCCGACGCCGGACGGGCCCGGCTGCTCGGCGGCGACCCCTGGGCCGACGCGGTGGAGCTGCACCGCCGCCTCGCCTACGTCCCCGGCGACGTGGAGCTGTGGCCCCACCTGACCGGCGGCGAGGCGATCGACCTGTTCGCCCGGCTGCGCGGCGGCGCCGACCCGGCCCGCCGCGACGAGCTGTGCGAGCGGTTCGACCTGGACCCCACCAAGAAGGGCCGCACCTACTCCAAGGGCAACCGGCAGAAGGTCGCGCTGGTGGCCGCGCTGGCCGGCGACGTCGACCTGCTGCTGCTCGACGAGCCGACCGCCGGACTCGACCCGCTGATGGAGGCCGTCTTCCAGGAGTGCATCCGCGAGGCCCGCGAGGCGGGGCGGACGGTCCTGCTGTCCAGCCACATCCTCGCGCAGGTGGAGGCCCTCGCCGACCGCGTCTCCATCATCCGTAACGGCCGCATCGTCGAGACCGGCACGCTGACCGAGCTGCGGCACCTGACCCGCACCACCGTCACCGCGACCACCGACCGGGACGCCCGCGCCCTCGCCGAGCTGCCGGGCGTCCACGACCTGCGCACCGAGAACGGGCAGCTCCGCTTCGACGTCGACGGCGATCACCTGGCGGCCGCCGTCCGGCGCCTCGGTGAGCTGGACGTCCAGGCCCTCACCGCGCACCCGCCGACCCTGGAGCAGCTGCTGCTGCGCCATTACGGCGACGAGCTCACCCGCACCGGCAACGGCGCGGCCGCGGGGAGGACGTCGTGACCGCGACGACCCTGCCCGCACCCGTCCGCAGCGCGTCCGGGGGAGCGCTGGCGGGCACCGGCGTGCTGCTGCGGTTCATGCTGCGCCGCGACCGCGTCCGGTTCCCCGCCTGGACGCTCGGCCTGGCCATGCTGATGGGCTACTTCACCACCGCGCTGAAATCCGTCTACTCCACGACCGAGCAGCTGGAATCGGTCAGCTCGTTCTCCACCAGCCTCGCCGGGGCGATCTTCGGCGGCCCCGGGTACGGCTACGATGCCATCACCCTCGAACGGTTCCTCTCGGGCCAGTACGGGCTGTACATCATGCTCGGCGCGGCGCTGATGGCGCTGCTGACCGTCACCCGGCACACCCGCGCCGAGGAGCGCTCGGGGCGCGCCGAACTGGTCCGCGCGAACGTCGTCGGACGGTCCGCCCAGCTGACCGCCGCGCTGATCCTCACCGCGCTGATGTGCGCCACCGCCGCCATCCTGGTCACCGCGATCATGCTCGCCGCCGGTTACGCCGCCGCTGGGTCGGCCCTGTTCGGGGCGTCCGTCGGCGCCGTCGGACTCGTGTTCGGCGGCATCGCCGCGACCGCCGTGCAGGTCTTCGCCTACCCCCGCGGTGCCTCCGGACTCACGGGAGCGGTCCTCGGCGCCGCGTTCGTCGTCCGGGGCATCGGCGACATGGCGGCCGTCCAGGACGGCGGCGGCTCCCGGCTGTCGTGGCTGTCCCCGCTCGGCTGGTCGCAGCAGACCGCGCCCTACGTGCTCGACCGGTGGTGGCCGCTGGCCCTCTCCCTGGCCTGCGCCGCCGCGACCGCCGCCGCCGGGTACCGCCTCGCCGGCCGCCGCGACCTGGACGCGGGGCTCGTCCCGCCGCGACCGGGCCCGCCCCGCGCCGCCGCCTGGCTCCGCACCGCGCCGACCTTGGGGTTCCGCCTCCAGCGCGCCGCGATCACCGGCTGGAGCATCGCGCTCCTGGTCGCCGGTGCGGCCTACGGCGCGTTCGCCCAGCCGATGGCCGACGGGCTGGACGACGCCCCGGAAGACCTGATCGCCGTCATGGGCGGCGGCGGGGACCTGGTCGTCGGCTACCTCGGCATCATGGGCCTGACCATGGCGTTCACGGTCGCCGTGTTCGCGATCCTGGCCGTGCAGGCGGTGCGGGGCGAGGAGTCGGCCGGACGCACCGAACCCGTCCTCGCCACCGCCGTCGGCCGCACCGGCTGGCTCGGCGGCAACCTCGCCGTCACCGCGCTCGCCGTCCCGTGGCTGCTGTTCCTCGCGGGCCTCGGCACCGGCGCGGCCGCCGCCATCGGCACCGGCGACGCCGCGCTCCTGTGGAAGACGATCCTGGGGCATATCGCCCACACGCCGGCCGTGTGGCTGCTCCTCGCCGCCGCCGGCCTGCTGTACGGGGCGCTGCCCCGCGCGGTGCCGGTCGTCTGGGCCGTCCTCGGCTACGGCGTCGTCGCCGGGTTCTTCGCCCCCGTCCTCGACATCCCCGGCGGCGCGGTCGACCTCTCGCCGTTCGCGCACGTCGGCGAGTACCCGCGCGAAGACGTAAGCGCCGCGGCGGCCGGGATCCTGACCCTCGCGGCCGCGGCCCTCACGGCACTCGCGCTGTGGGCGTTCCGCCGCCGAGACCTCACGACCACGGCATGACGGCGCACCCGCCCGCCCGGCGGGGCGGGCGGGTGTCACGCGGCCAGCAGCCTGTCGAGCAGCGCACCCCAGCTCACCGCCCCCAGCACACTGCCGTCGCCGGCCACGACGGCCACGATCGGGCACCCCGTGCTGGTCATCGACGCCGCCGCCTCCAGCACCGTGGCGTCCGGGCCCACCACCGCCGACTTACGGCGGCCGGGCGGCAGGCAGTCCCGCACCGGCCGGTCGGCGCACTCGCTCAGGAACCCGTCGGCGTGCTCCTCGTCGATGACGCGCGCCAGTGCCGCCCGCTCGCCCACGTACGGCGGGACCACCAACCGCAGCACCTCGGTCACCGAGAGCACCGCCACCAGACGCTCCCGGCCGTCCACCACGACCAGACCCGGGACCTTTCGACGCCACATCGCCCGTACCGCGTCCAAGACCCGGTCATCCAGCCCGACGACGGGGACCTCGTCAGCAAGCTCACGCACCAGCACCGGAACCTCCGCTGCACGCTTCTCCGAGGTCGGACGACCCCGGAGGCCGACCCGGCTTCCCGGCACTCCAGCCGCCACTGTAAGCGCGCCGCTCCGGACTGCCAACCTGCCCATGACGGATGCTCGCCCATGGTGCACGGAGGGCACATGCGGGCCGGGCTGCCGCGTCGGCGAGGAGGTGCTCGCCGACGCGGGGTACACGATCCTGGCGGTCTGGCGCTCGGCGACGACTACGCGGCCATCGCCGCCGCCATCACCGACTTCATGCGATCCGGGGCCGGGCCGTCCGGGGCACCGCGCCCGACGGACCCATAAAGGATCTTCACAAGACCGAAATGCCGGGTTACGGTCCAGGGAAGTTCCCGAAGCCCCTCGCCCCCCGGTGGTTCCATGAAGTCGCTTGAGACCTTCCTGTCCGATGTCAGCACTTTCGTCTGGGGACCGTGGCTGCTGATCCCGCTGCTGCTGCTGACCGGCCTCTACCTGACGATCCTGCTCCGCGGCCTGCAGTTCCGGCATTTCCGGCTGGCCTTCTGGCTGGCGTTCTTCAAACGCAAGGAAGACGACGACGTCCCCGGCGACATCGCGCACTACCAGGCGTTGACGACGGCGCTGGCCGCCACGGTGGGCGTCGGCAACATCGCGGGTGTGGCGACCGCCATCGCGCTGGGCGGGCCGGGCGCGGTGTTCTGGATGTGGTGCACCGGCCTGGTCGGGATGGCCACCAAGTACAGCGAGGCCTACCTCGGCGTGCGGTTCCGCCGCACCGACGCCGCCGGTGAACAGAGCGGCGGACCCATGCACTACCTCCGGGAGGGCATCAAGGGGCGCCTCGGCTGGTTCCTGGGCGGGTTCTTCGCGATCGCCGGCGCCGTCGCGGCGTTCGGCATCGGGAACATGGTGCAGGCCAACACCGTCGCCGAGAACGTCGAGGACGAGTGGGGCCTGGCGCCCTGGGCGACCGGCGTGATCGTGACCCTGCTGGCCGCCGCCGTCATCCTGGGCGGCATCAAGAGCATCGGCCGGATCACCAGTGCCTTCGTCCCGGTGATGATCGTGTTCTACATCGTGGGCGCCGCCGCGGTGCTGGCGTACGAGATCGAGGAACTGCCCGGCGCGATCGGGCTCATCTTCAGCGACGCGTTCTCCGGGACCTCGGCCACCGGCGGCTTCGTGGGCGCCGGGGTGGCGGCCGCCGTCCGTTACGGCGTCGCGCGGGGCATCTTCTCCAACGAGTCCGGGCTCGGCACCGGCGGCATCGCCGCCGCCGCGGCCAAGACCACGCACCCGGTCCGGCAGGCGCTGGTGTCGATGACCCAGACCTTCATCGACACCCTGGTCGTGGTCAGCTTCACCGCGCTGACGATCCTGGTGACCGACGCCTGGAAGACCGGCGGCAAGGACGAGGCGGCCACCTTCACCGCCCGCGCCTTCGACGACGGCCTGCCCGGCGACTGGGGCAGCGTCATCGTCACCGTGGGCGTGCTCTTCTTCGCCTTCTCCACCCTGCTCGGCTGGTCCTACTACGGCGAGCGCTGCATGGAGTACCTGTTCGGCAGGCGGGCCGTCCTGCCCTACCGGGTCATCTTCATCGTGGCCATCTACGTCGGCTCGGTCTCGACCCTCACCGCCGTGTGGACCTTCTCGGACGTGATGAACGGACTGATGGCGCTGCCCAACCTGATCGGCCTGGTGATCCTGGGGCCGCTGGTCTGGCGGGAGACCCGCGCCTACTTCCAGGACCGGTCGACGGAGGAGAGGTCCACGACCGAGGCCAAGTCCTGATGCCGATGCCGCCGATTGCGGCGCCTGCTCATTCCGGACGTTCGCGGGCGGCGCCGCCGGAGTCCGCCGGCGGGTCGGCCGCGTCCGGTCCCGGCGCGGCGCGGCGGGTCTTCTGCAGGCGTGCCCGCGCTCTGCCGTGCCACGCCGGCACCTCGCGTTCGTCGTCGAAGCTGCGCGCGACGATGATGTCGGTGGAGGAGTGCGCGAGGATCGACAGCGCGATGGTGGCGCCGACGAGGTGGAAGATGTGGTCGCCGGCGGCGATCCCCGACTCCAGTACGAGCAGGCCGTAGACGACCGAGGCGAAGCCCTTGGGGCCGAACCACATCACCGCGGCCTGCTCCCGCATCGTCAGCCGGGAGCGCAGGAACGACACCCAGATCGCGACCGGCCGCGCGACCACCAGCGCGAGGACGGCGAAGGCCCAGCCCGCCCAGCCGACGTCGCCGAGGAACGCGGGGGACAGCAGCGCGCCGAACACCAGCAGCGCGGCGAGCTTGAGCAGTTCGGCGACCAGTTCGCCGAACTGCTCGAACGCCTCCCGGTGCTCGTGCCCGACGGTGGCGACGGTGACGCCGGCGGCGAACGCGGCCAGGAACAGGTTGCCGTGCGTGGCCTGCGCCGTCGCCAGCACCAGCAGGCCGATCGCGACGGCGTTCAGCGGCTCGTACTTCGGCGCGATCGCGAACCACCGGGTCCGCACCAGCATGATCGCGCCCCACGGGATCGCCACCCCGATGGCGAGCCCGCCGGCCAGTTCGCCCGCCAGTTCACCGAAGTGCAGGTCCTCCTCGCCCTGCGCGATCGCCAGGAAGACCACCACGAACGGCAGGATGAGCCCGTCGTTGACGCCCGACTCCACGTTCAGCAGGTGGCGCAGCCGCGGCGGCACCTTCTCGTTGCCGACGAGCGCGGCCGCGAACACGGGGTCGGTCGGGGTGAGGACGGCGGCGATCAGCAGCGCCTCCACCCAGCCCAGCCCGACGAGGTAGTGCGCGAAGAGCGCCGTGATCCCCAGGGTCAGCGGGAGGCCCCAGCCCAGGGCGCGTCCGGGGAGCCGCCAGGCGCTGCGCAGGTCGTGCCAGCCGGCGTGCATGCCGTCGGTGAACAGCACGGCGAACAGGGCCAGCTCCGCCAGCCGCGACACGATCTCGTCCCCGGGCTGCAGGGAGACCAGGCCGGTGACGCCGTCGCCGAGCAGGAACCCGCCGACCAGGAACAGCGCCGCCGTCGACAGCACGGTCCGGTGCGCCAGGTTCGACACCAGCACCGCGAGCAGCAACATGGCGGCGAAGGCGAGCAGCAGGTTCGTCATGGGGGTCTTCCGGGGTCGGCGACAGTAGCGCCGACCAGACTTCCCGGCTCACCAGGCCACGACACTAACGGGATTCGGAGGCGCTTTCCACGCTCGTTTCCCGCCGCATCCCGTGGGCCCGTCGTCGCGTGCCGCGGCGAACCCGGTCGCACCGACGCCGGTCTTCGGCGATCGGCCTCGTCACCGGCGCTCGGCGAAGCGTTCGGCCTCGGCGATGGGCCCGGCGACCAGGATCACATCGCCGTACTGCAGGACGGTGTCGGCGGTCGCGTAGGTGAACTGCTCACCGACCGACTTCACGGACACCACCGTCACCCCGTGCCGGGAGCGCAGGCGGGTGTCTCCCAGCGGGACGCCGACGATGTCGCGCGGCGGATGCGTCTTGACCAGCGCGAAGTTCTCGTCCACCTCGATGTAGTCGAGCATGCGGCCGCTGACGAGATGCGCGACCCGCTCTCCCATGTCGCTCTCGGGCAGGACGATGTGGTGCGCGCCGATCCGCTCCAGGATGCGCTTGTGCTGATGGGTGACGGCCTTGGCCCAGATGTCGTCGACCTCCAGTTCGGTCAGCAGCGACGTGGTCAGGATGCTGGCCTCAAGGTCGCCGCCGATGGCCACCACCGCGCGGTGGAACTCCGCGACGCCGAGTTCACGCAGCGCCTGCAGGTCCGTGGCGTCCGCGGTGACGACATGGGTCAGCTGTCCCGCCAGGGCTTGGACGATCTTGGGACGGTGGTCGATGGCCAGCACCTCGCTGCCGCGCCTGGCCAGTTCCAGGGCCAGCGCGGTGCCGAACCGCCCCAGCCCGATCACCACGACGGGGTCGTTCCTGTGGTCAGCCAACGATGGGTCGCTCCTCCGGTAGCTCGTAGCGTTGCGCGCGCTCGCGCAGTGCGAGCGCGGTGGCGAACGTCAGCGGGCCGATGCGGCCGATGAACATCAGGCCGATCAGCAGCAGTTGCCCGCCGGCCGGGATGTCGGCGGTGATGCCCGTGGACAGGCCGACGGTGCCGAACGCCGAGGTGACCTCGAACAGCACCTGGTCCAGGGAGTACGAGGTCAGCGTGAGGAGAGCGAAGGTCACGCTGGCGACCAGGCCGAGGCTCAGCAGGACGATCGCCATCGCCTGCCGCTGGGTGCCGTCCGGGAGCCGGCGGTGGCCGACGTTCACCCGCGGTTCCCCGCGCATCTCCGCCCACAGCACGAACGCCAGCAGCCCGAAGGTGGTGACCTTGATGCCGCCCGCGGTGCCGGCGCTGCCGCCGCCGATGAACATCAGCACGTCGGTGGCCACCCAGCTCTCCGGCCGCATCTGGGCGATGTCGACGGTGTTGAACCCGGCCGTGCGCGGCATGACCGCCGACGCGAAGCCCGCCAGCCAGCGGGCCGGCGTGGGCAGACCGCCCAGCGTCTCCGGGTTGTCCCACTCGGCGGCCGTCAGGATGAGCATGCCGCCGGCCAGGAGCACCGCCGTCATGCCCAGGGTGACGCGCGTGAGGACCGTCCAGACGCGAGGACGCCGCCAGTTGCGCGCCAGGTCGAACACCACGGGGAAGCCGAGCCCGCCGACGATGACGGCCGCGCAGATCGCCAGCGTGATCCACGGGTCCGCCGCGAAGCGGACGAGGTTGTCGGGCCACAGCGCGAACCCGGCGTTGTTGAACGCCGACACCGCATGGAAGACCCCCAGGTAGAGGGCGCGGCCGACCGGTTCGCCGTAGCCGAGGACCAGCCGGACGGTCAGCACCGCCGCGATCAGCGCCTCCGAGACCAGGCTGAACACCACCACCTGCCGGACGACGCGCCGCACGTCGGTCATCCGCATGGTCTTGGTCTCGAGCTGGGCCGCCATCCTCGCCCGCAGCCCCAGCCGCCGCGACAGCAGGATCGCGAACAAGGTGGCCAGCGTCATCAACCCCAGCCCGCCCACCTGGATCAATCCCAGGATCACGACCTCACCGAACGACGACCAGTACGAACCGGTGTCCACGGTGATCAACCCGGTGACGCACACCGCCGACGTCGCGGTGAACAACGCGTCCCGCCAGTGCGCCGCGTCCCCGCTCTCGGTCGCCTGCGGCAACGACAGCAGGAGCGTCCCGGCGGCGATCACGACGGCGAACCCGCTGACCACCACCTGCGCCGGATGCTGGAACCGCTCCAGCACCAGCGACCCGCGCGGCCTCCGGACCGGCGACAAACGATTCCAACCAGACAGGGCGGCTCCCCAACCAGATCACTTCCGCACCGACCACATACCACCACACCCCACGCCGAACCCGGCAACCGATGGCTCCACCGCCACCCTCGCACCGCCGGGAAAGCTGACTGGGTCTGGGGCCAACGCCCCACAGAGGGCCAGGTGACCTTAGTCCCTCAGGGGCATGGACATTTATCCCTACAGCCTGGCGGCTGTGGGGGTGACGCTCGGAGTAGGTGGTGTCCGACCGTCATCGGGCGGCCGGGGTGCCTGACCGAAGGAGGCCGACGTGCACGGTCAACAGATGCCGGTCAGGGTGGACGGCCGGCTGGACGAGCCGCTGTCGCGGTGGCTGTGGCTGCTGAAATGGCTGCTGCTGATTCCGCACTACATCGTGCTGTTCTTCCTCGGAATCGCGTTCGCGGTGCTCACGGCGGTCGCGTTCTTCGCGATCCTGTTCACGGGCCGCTATCCGCGGTCGATCTTCGAGTTCAACCTCGGAGTGCTGCGCTGGGCGTGGCGGGTGGCCTTCTACGGCTATGGCGCGCTCGCCACGGACCGGTACCCGCCCTTCACGCTGAAGGACGTTCCCGAGTATCCCGCCCGGCTGGACATCGACTACCCGGAGCAGTTGTCACGAGGACTCGTCCTGGTGAAGTGGTGGTTGCTGGCGATCCCGCACTACCTGGTGGTCGCCCTGTTCACCGGTGCCGCCATCGGCGGCGACGACGCGGGATGGAACGCCGTCGGCCTGGTCGGGCTGCTGGTCCTCATCACCGCCATCGCCCTGCTGTTCACCACGCGTTACCTGCGCGGCATCTTCGATCTGGTCATGGGCATGAACCGCTGGACGCTGCGCGTGGCCGGCTACGCCTTCCTGATGACCGACCGGTATCCGCCGTTCCGGCTCGACATGGGCGGTGCGGAGCCGGGCTCCGAGCCGGCGAGCACCGGGGCGGCCGGGCAGGGACGTTAGCGCCCGCGCGAGGACGGCGGGCAGCACCGACGTCGCTCCACCGAACCCGACTTCGAAACTTCAGCCGAACCGATGAAGGAGGCACGTCATGAAGGCCATGGTGTACCACGGCCCCGGGAACAAGGCGTGGGAAGAGGTGCCGGAGCCGCGGATCGTCGAGGACGGCGACGCGATCGTCCGGGTCGACGCGGTGACGATCTGCGGGACGGACCTGCACATCCTCAAGGGAGACGTCCCGGCGGTGACCGACGGGCGGATCCTCGGCCACGAGGCGGTCGGCACGATCGAGGCGGTCGGCCCGGCCGTGCGGACGGTCAAGCCCGGCGACCAGGTGCTGGTGTCCTGCATCACCGCGTGCGGGACCTGCCGGTTCTGCCGCGAGGGCCGGTACGGGCAGTGCCTGGGCGGCGGCGGGTGGATCCTCGGCCACATGATCGACGGGACGCAGGCCGAGTACGTCCGGGTGCCGTTCGCCGACACGTCCGTGCACCCGGTGCCCGACGGGGTGCCGGCGCAGGACGTGCTCATGCTGGCCGACATCCTGCCGACGGGCTACGAGGTCGGGGTGCTCAACGGCGCCGTCCGTCCCGGCGACACCGTCGCGGTCGTGGGCGCGGGCCCGATCGGGCTATCGGCGATCATGGGGGCGCGGCTGTTCAGCCCGAGCCGCGTCATCGCGATCGACCTGGCCGACAGCCGCCTGGAGGCGGCCGAGCGGTTCGGCGCCGACATCACCGTCAACAACTCGCGGCAGGATCCGCTCGCGGCCGTCCGGGACCTCACCGGCGGGCTCGGCGCGGACGTGGCGATCGAGGCGGTCGGCGTCCCCGACGCCTTCGAGTTGACGGTGGCCCTCGCCCGGCCGGGCGGCCACATCGCCAACATCGGCGTGCACGGCGCCCCGGCCGCGCTGCACCTGGAGGAGCAGTGGATCCGGGACATCACCATCACCACGGGCCTGGTCGACACCTCCTCGACCCCGACCCTGCTCCGCCTGCTCGCCGGACGCCAGATCGACGCCGCGCGATTCGTCACCCACCACTTCACCCTCGACGAGTTCCCCAAGGCCTACGACGTCTTCGCCGACGCCGCCGAGACCGGCGCGCTCAAGGTCGTCCTGACCCGGTGAACCGGCAAGGGAACCTGCGGTCCCCGGTGGTGGCCGCAGGTCCCCGCCTTCGCCGTGGCGCCGGAAATGAATGTGAACGATGACTCAGGAGGGATGGCCGATGTCGTCTCCGATCGTCGTGGGAATCGATGGATCCGCGCATGCGTGGCGGGCGCTGGACTGGGCGGCGGACTATGCCGACCGCCATCGACGTCCGCTCCTCTTGGTGCACGGCTCGCGTGCTCTGCTGGACGAGGGGACGATCCCGCCGGACGCGCTGCGCCGCTTGATCGCCGAGCGTGAGGATCTGCTCGGCGAGGCCCGCCAGTACGCGCTGAAGCTCCGCCCGGAGATCAACGTGGAGACGCGTCTGGTCCCGGCCGACCCGGCTCGGGCGCTGGTGGAGGAGAGCGAGCACGCGGACCTGGTGGCGGTGGGTTCGCGTGGTCAGGGCGGGTTCGAGGGCCTGCTGTTCGGCTCTGTCGGCTTGTACGTCGCCGCGCATGCCCGGTGTCCGGTTCTGGTGGTGCCGCGGTCGGCTCCATACCCGTCCGGCGCCCCGGTGGAGATCGTGATCGGGATCGAGGGGCTGGACGACGAGCGGACCTCCGTCGGATGGGCGTTCAAGGAGGCCGCGTCGCGCGGTTCGAGGGTCCTCGCCCTGCACGCGGTGGGCGGCGAGTTCTCGCCGCGCCGCCGGGTGATCGAGGACCTGGAGCTGTCGGAGTCCCTGGCCGGCTACCGCGAGCGGTACCCGGACGTCGCGATCGACCAGCTCGTCTCCGAACGCACTCCCGCCCGGGCGCTGGTGGAGGCGTCCGAGAACGCGGGACTGGTCGTGGTGGGGGCGCGGCGTAGGCGCGCCCCACTGGCCGGAATGGTGCTGGGCCGGGTCAACCACACAGTGCTGCACCACACACGTTGCCCTGTCGTCGTCGTGCCGGACAGCGACTGAGGTCGTCGCAGGCCATGTGAGGAGCTGACCATGTCCGATCCGATCGTCGTCGGCGCTGACGGCTCGGTGCCGTCCGAGCGCGCTGTCGCATGGGCGGCCGATGAGGCGGCCCGCTACGGGCGTGACCTGAGAATCGTGCACGCCATCGAGAAATGGCCTTTCGACATCCCGCTGACCGCCGCGCCCGGAGAGATCGGTTCGCTGTCGCGGGCCGGCGGTGAGGTGCTCGCCGACGCCGAGCGCGTCGCGCACGCCCGCCGCCCGGAGGTGCCGGTGAGCGCCGAGCTGGCGTCCGGACGCACGGTGCAGGTACTGGCCGAATGGTCCAGGGAGTCGTTCGAGCTGGTGGTGGGGCACCGCGGCCTCGGCGGCTTCACCGGGCTCCTGCTGGGGTCGGTCGGGCTCGGAGTCGTCCGGAACACCGCCTCCCCGGTGGTGCTGGTCCGCGGCGAGCCGGAGGCCGAGCGGGCCGAGATCGCCGTAGGCGTCGGTCTGGGGGACGATTCCGCGACCCTGGAGTACGCGTTCCGGGCCGCCGCGACACGGAACGCGAGGCTGCGCGTCGTGCACGCCTGGCCGTTCCCGGAGGCGCTGGACGAGCCGGGGGCCGGAAGCGACCTGCGGCGCATCGAGGAGCGGGCCCGATGGCGCGTCATCGAGGCGCACGCGCCGATGCGCGAACGCTTCCCCGACGTGGACGTGGTGGAGGACATCGTCCAGGACAATCCCGCCGCCGCCCTCGTCACCGCGTCCCGGGACGTCGCTCTCGTGATCGCGGGCACGCGTCCTCGCACGGGACTGACGGCGCCGCGCAGCCACGCCGTGACGCACGCGCTCATCCACCACGCGCACTGCCCGGTCGCGGTCGTCCCTCACATCAACGGAGTCTGAAGCCGCCGCATGGACGGTCGTCCGCGCCTGGCGAGGCGGCCGGGGGCGCCGACCTGCTGCTGGGGTTGGCCGTGGGAACGGTGCGCCGACCGGTTGGAGAAGTGATCGAGGAGACATGATCGGGCCTCCGGTGCCAGGGTTCCAGAGCTGACATCACCGCTTCCGCCCGGAATACTGGACATATGGTCGACCCACTCCGGGCCGGTGACGATCGGGCCAAGCTCGTGCTTCCGCAGTTGCAGCTTGACGACCTGTTGACGGAGTTGCAGACGCGGTTGGAGGCCGCGCGGGCGACTCGTGATCGTGTGCATGCGCTGCTGGAGGCCGTGGTCTCGATCGGTAGTGAGCTGGATTTGGAGTCGGTGCTGCGGCGGATCACCGAGGCGGCGACGACCCTGGTGGACGCGCGGTACGGCGCCCTCGGCGTCATCGCCGAGGAAGGGGAGCGGCTCGTCCAGTTCATCACCGTGGGGGTGGGTGAGGACGAGATCGAGGCGATCGGGCACTGGCCGCAGGGGCACGGCATCCTGGGGCTGCTGATCCGTGAACCGCATGCGATCCGGCTGCCGGACCTGGCCGAGCACCCCGACTCCACCGGTTTTCCGGAGAACCATCCGCCGATGCGGGCGTTCCTGGGCGTGCCCGTCCTGGTGCGCGACGAGGTGTTCGGCAACCTGTACCTGACCGAGAAGGCCGGCGGCGGCGAGTTCGATCCCGAGGACGAGGTCGTGGTGACGGCGCTGGCCACGGCGGCGGGTGTGGCGATCGAGAACGCGCGGTTGTACGAGGAGACGCGGCGGCGGGAGCGGTGGTTGGAGGCGTCGACGGAGATCTCCACGGCGCTGTTGTCGGGTACTGATCCGCATGAGGTGACGGCGCTGGTGGCGCAGCGGGCCCGCGAGATCACCGATGCCGGGCTGGCGGCGGTGGCACTTCTGGAGGAGGGCCGCGCGGAGTTCGTGGTGGAGGCCGCGGACGGCGAGGGCGGCGAGCGGCTGGAGGGCCTGCGGGTTCCGCTGGATCACTCGGTGGTCGGTCCGGTGTTCACGGACGGTGTGTCGTTGCGGTCGGCCGATGGCGGTGAGGCGGCGCGTGAGGCGAAGGTGCCGACACAGGTACCGGTCGGTCCGCTGCTGGCCGTTCCGCTGGGGCTGGGGGACGCGGCGCGCGGGGTGATCTCGGTGGTGAACCCGCCGGGCGGCGCGGTGTTCTCGGAGGGGACGCAGCGGTTGCTGGAGGCTTTTGCGGGGCAGGCGGCGGTGGCGCTGGAGTTGGCCGATCGGCGTCGTGACACCGAGCGGTTGGCGCTGCTGGAGGATCGTGACCGGATCGCCAAGGATCTGCACGACACGGTGATCCAGCGGTTGTTCGCGGCGGCGATGACGTTGATGGCGGCGATCAAGATCACGCAGAAGCGGGAGGTGGCGGTCCGGATCCAGCGGGCGGTGGACGATCTGGACGACACCATGCGCCAGATCCGTTCCACGATCTTCGCGTTGCAGGCGCCGGTGGACGTCGCGTCGCTGCGCAGCCGGGTGCATGCGCTGGTGGACGCCGCCGCCGAGCAGTTGGGGTTCGCGCCGTCGGTGCGGCTGGACGGGCTGCTGGACACCGCTGTCGATGACGAGATCGGCGAGCATCTGCAGGCCGTCGTCCGCGAGGCCCTGTCCAATGTGGCGCGTCACGCCCGCGCGTCGCAGGTCACCGTGGCCATCGACGTCGATGACGTGCTGTGTCTGCGGGTGGAGGACGACGGCGTCGGCATCTCCGAAGGCGGCCGCCGCAGCGGCCTGCGCAACATGAGCGAACGCGCCGAAAAGCTCGGCGGCTCGTTCACCGCCGAACCCCGTCCAGATGGCGGTACGGTCCTGACCTGGACGGCGCCGCTCAAGGACGCCTGACCCGAACCAAGGTCACCGCCCCGCTCATCGAGCCGCGCCGATGGGAACGCCGATCACACCAGCGCCCCCGCGCCATCAGCGGATGCGGTGGTTGTCGAGGCGCGCCCAGGCGGCGTCCCAGAGTTGGTCGCGTCGTCGGTCGTACCTGCGTCGGGCCAGCTGGTAGAGGCCGAACAGCAGCGCTCCCGTGGCGAGTGTGACGCCGGTGACGGCCAGTCCGGTCCGGGTGATGGTCTCGGGGTGCCGCCGTGGCGGGAGCAACGACACGGTGCCGGGGCCGGCCCAGACCGTGACGCGGCTTCCGACGCTGGATCCGGGCCAGGTCGTGTACTGACCCGTCTGGCGGGTTCCGTCCGGCCGCGTCCATGCCACGGTGACCCGGTCCCGGCTGGGCTCTCTCGCGATGTTGACCACGGTCGCGTCGACCTGGTGCCACGCGGCGGCCGCGCGCCGCTCGGCCCGCACGCCCGAGTCGTGGACGACCCGGGCTGTGAGGACGCCCAGAGGCGGGGCGGCGCCGAAGAACAAGATGAGCATGGTCAGGCCGAGCCTCCATTGGGCGCGGTCCACGTCCCGCCGCAGGTCATTGCCGTCGAGACCGCAACGGCGGCGCCAGCGGTTCACACGCGTCCACATCGTCGCCCGTTTCATGACGCCGTCCCCTTCCGACCAGCCTGAGGCGACGCTAGGCGTCCGGCGGCCGGTGCCGGCAGAGGCCGGAGCCCCGGTGGCGAAGGACCTTCAGTCCCTTCAACCCGCTATACGCGGGGACCTTTGTCCCGGTGATCGTGCGCCGAAGGGACCTACAGCACGCCCCGCGATGACGGTTGAGTCATAGGTGATGGAACCGGCGATGTGATGGAAGGTGAGACGGCGATGGCAGTCTCCGAGCACAAGACGCATGCGGGGCGCGGCACGCTGATCCAGGTGGTGGCGCCGAGGCCGCTGACCGAGACGCCCGCCGCCCGCTACGCCTGGGCCGCGGCCCGGTTGGCGCTGGGCTGGATCTTCGTGTGGGCGTTCGTGGACAAGGTGTTCGGTCTGGGCCACGCGACCCCGGCCGGGAAGGGCTGGCTGGACGGCGGGAGCCCGACCGAGGGGTTCCTGGCGCACGCCCCCAAGGGCCCGTTCGCGGGGTTCTACAACGACCTGGCCGGTGCGGCGTGGGCGGACTGGCTGTTCATGATCGGTCTGGCCGGGGTCGGTGCGGCGCTGATGCTGGGCATCGGGATGCGGATCGCCGCCGCCGGCGGCGCGGCGCTGCTGGTCATGATGTGGACGGCGGTCCTGCCCCCGGAGAACAACCTGTTCATGGACGACCACATCGTCTACGCGATCCTGATCATCGGGCTCGCCCTGGTCAGCGCCGGCGACACCCTGGGCCTGGGCCGCTGGTGGAGCGGCACCGCCCTGGCCAAGCGCTTCCCCTTCCTCAAGTAGCCAACAACAGCAACACCCCCCAAGGACGCCCGCCCACCCGGCGGGCGTCCTGCTGTTGCGTCATCCGCCGTAGGCAGGCGGCCTTGGCGCGGACGAAGGCCCGGTAGGCGATGTAGTGGGTTCAGGGTGTGCTGGCCGCTTCGGCGGTGCGGTTGATGCGGCGGCCGGTGATGAGTTCGGGGTGGATGCGGATGAAGGTGTCGCGTTCCCTGGGTGCCCATGTGCGCAGGGGCAGGGCTTCCAGGGTGGCGACCTCGCGGGGGTCGGTGACGCGGCGGGCGTGGCCGACGGCGACGACCGACCAGCCGGTCCGGGTGTCGGTGTCGTGGTGGTCGATCTCGAAGGCCACGACGGTGTCGGCGGCGGCTGTGGCGAGTCTGGACGACCGGGACACCTTGATCACGATGTCGCCGTGGCTGAGCGTGTAGTTGACCGGCTGGACGGCCGGGAGCGCCCGGTGGGTGAAGACGATACGGCCGATCACGGCGTGTGCGAGGAGGGCGCGGCACTCGTCCTGGTCAAGGGGCTGCAGGCCGCTCTTGTCGAGCTGCATGCCTCCAGGCTGCCCTGGTGGCGGCCGCAGGTGGCAGGGACGAAGGTCCCCGGGCGCCGCATCGCCGCCGCAGGACGTGCGTGCCGGTGGTCAGGTGGAGTCGTTTGTCGGGTTGATGTGTTCTGTGGTGACTCCGCCGGGGTGCAGGGGGATGCGGCGTCCGCTGATGTGGCGGGGCGTCAGCCGTACGAAGGAGTCCTTGGGGGAGTGGATCCAGGGGGTGAGCGGTAGTTTCCGCAGGCGTTCGGTCTCGCTCGGGTCGGTGACGATGTCGGCGTGGCCGGTGATGAGGATGCTCCAAGCGGTCCGGAGTGCCGGTTCCAGGTCGTCGGCTTCGAAGGTGAGCGGGCGCCCGCCGCGGACGGCTTCGAGTTTGGCGCCGGGGGCGGTGGCGAAGACGACCGCCTCGCCGTCCATGACGAAGTTGACCGGCAGGACGGTGACGGTCCCGTCGTCATGAGCCCATGCGATCCGGCCGACGGCCACCTGCTGGAGGAGCGTCAGGCACACGGCTGGATCGAGGCGCTGCAGTTCGTCGCTCATGGCCCTCCGTTCATGGTCGCCTCGACTACCTTCCCGGCAGGAGTATGGAAACCCCGATGGGAGTCTTCCCCGGTAGGCCCCGGTTCGGTCAGTGGCAGGGCTTCCCGTTCTCGATGCGGGTGCCCGCAGTGCCGGACAGCAACGCGGGGATGTCGGCGAGCGCTCCGATGACCGCGACGGCGCCGTGGCGGTGCTCGGCGAAGCGGCACGCCGCCTCCGCTTTGGGGCCCATTGACCCGGCCGGCAAATCCAGCGCCCGCAATGCCCGAGGAGTGATCCGACCGATGGGACGGGCGTCCGCCGTCCCGTAGTCGCGCATGACGGCCGGGACGTCGGTGAGGAGCAGCAGCATGTCGGCCTTGAGGTGTTCGGCGAGGAGCGCCGCCGTCAGGTCCTTGTCCACCACGGCCTCGACTCCCCGATGGTGCGGGTCCACCGGGACGCCGCCACCGCCGGCGGCGATGACCAGGCAGCCGTCGTCGACGAGCCGGGCGATCGTGGGGAGTTCCACGATGGCGCGGGGCTCGGGGGAGGGGACGACCCGGCGCCAGGCCGCTCCGTCCTGGCGGACGGCCCAGCCGTGCTCGGCCCGCAGCCTGTGCGCCTCGTGAGCCGCGTAGGAGCGGCCGACGAACTTCGTCGGGTGGGTGAACGCCGCGTCGTCCAGGTCGATGACGGTCTCGGTGAGCACGGCGACGACCTCGCGGCCGGGGAGGGCGCGGCGAAGTTCGCGGGCCAGCCAGTAGCCGATCATGCCTTGGGTCTGGGCGCCGAGGACGTCGAGGGGGTAGGGGGCGGAGAGTGCCGGGTCGGCGGCGCTTTCCACGGCCAGCAGCCCGACCTGCGGTCCATTGCCGTGGGTGATGACCAGTTCGCTCCCGGCCGCTGCGGTGGCCAGTCCGCGTACCGCCTCACGGATGTGCCCGATCTGGACGGACGCGTCGAGTGGTTCGCCCCGGTGGAGCAGCGCGTTGCCGCCGAGGGCTGCGACGACCCTCACGGCCGTCCGTTCAGGCGGTCGGTGAGCAGCGCGTACAAGACGGCCTGGGTGGCGGGCAACCGGTTGGCGGCCTGCCGGAACGCCAGGGAGCGGGCGCCGTCGATGACGCCGGTGGTGACCTCTTGGCCGCGGTGGGCGGGCAGGCAGTGCATGAAGACGGCGTCGTCGCGGGCGAGCGCCATGAGGTTCTCGTCCACCCGGTAGGGCGTGAGCGCCTTCCGGCGGCGTGCCTGATCCTCGTCAGGGTCGCCCATGGACAGCCAGACGTCGGTGTAGACGACGGAGGCGCCCTTGACCGCCTCGACGGGGTCGGTGGTGAGGAGGAAGCCGCCGCCGTTCCGGTCGGCCTCGGCGGCGGTGAAGGCGACGGCCTCGTCCGGAGGCTCGTACCCGGGCGGAGTCGCCACGGCGATGTCCATCCCGGCGAGGGCCGCGGCCTCCATCAGGCTGCGGGCGACGTTGCCGCCGTCGCCCACGTAGGCGATGCGATGGTCGCGGAGCTGTCCGAAGTGTTCCTGGACGGTGAGCAGGTCGGCGATGGCTTGGAGTGGGTGGTGTCCGTCGGTCAGGGCGTTGACGACCGGGATGGGCGCTGCGGCGGCGAGGTCGGTGACGTCGGCGTCGGCGTACGTGCGGATCACGATCGCCGCCGAGTAGGAGCCCATCACCCGGGCGGTGTCGCCGATGGTCTCGCCCCGGCGCAGCTGTAGTTCGTCGGGACCGACGGCGATGGGTGTGCCGCCGAGTCGGGTGACCGCTGCGGCGGTGGACAGCCGGGTGCGGGTGGACGGTTTGGCGAAGTACATCGGCACGATCCGGTGGGCGAGCAGGTGACTCGCTGACTTGGGGTCGTCCTGGAAGCCGTTGGCGAGCTCAAGCAGCCGGGCCAGGTCGCCGGCGGTCAGGTCGGTGACGTGCAGCAGGTCTTTCACAGGGTCACCTCGTCGCGTTGGAGGGGGCAGCTCATGCAGCGGGGGCCGCCGCGTCCGCGGCCGAGTTCGCCGCCGGGGATGGTGATGACTTCGATGCCGTTGCGGCGGAGCATGGTGTTGGTGGTGATGTTGCGTTCGTAGGCGACGACGACGCCGGGTTCGAGGGCCAGGACGTTGTCGCCGTCGTCCCATTGCTCGCGTTCGGCGGCCCGGACGTCTTGTTGGGCGGACAGGACGCGGACGCGGGGCAGGCCGAGGGCGCGGGCGATGGCGGGGAACAGCGCGTCGTTGTCGGTGACGGTGACGGTGACGGTGTCGCCGGTGCCGGTGCCGGGGGTGAGGGTGTAGGAGCGCAGTGGGGGGAGTTCGGGGTAGACGGCGAAGGCGTCGCGGTCGACCATGGTCATGACGGTGTCCAGGTGCATGAACGCGCGCTGCTTGGGCAGTTGCGCGGCGATGATGTGGTGGGCGCGGCCGGCGGTGAACAGCCGCTGGGCGAGGAGTTCGATGGCTTGGGGTGTGGTGCGTTCGCTCATGCCGATGAGGACGACGCCGTCGCCGAGGACGTGGATGTCGCCGCCTTCGATGGAGGGCAGGGTGAAGTCGGTGCCGGGGTACCAGACGGGGATGTCGGTGCCGGTGAACATGGGGTGGTGCCGGTAGAGGGTGTCCAGGTGGATGGTTTCGCGGCGGCGGGCGGGTTTGGCCATCGGGTGCAGGGTGAGGCCGTCGTGGATCCAGGCGGAGGGGTCGCGGGTGAACAGGTGGTTGGGCAGGGGCGGCAGGACGAAGTCGCCGTCGTCCAGGGAGGCCAGGAGCAGGCTGTGGGCGGCCAGGCCGAGTTCTTGTTTGGTGAGTCCGCCGATGAGGTGGCGGGTGAGGGTGTGGGGGTCCATGTCCTGCAGTGCGGCGCGGACGGGTCCGGCGAGGGTGGCGCCGAGTGCGGTCTGGGAGGCGGTGTGGTCGAGGACGTGGGTGCGGGCCTGGTCGTTTTTGAGGGTTTCGGTGAGCAGGTCGGCGAGGTAGTGGACCTGGACGCCGCGTTCGCGGAGGGTGTCGGCGAAGACGTCGTGTTCTTGGCGGGCGCGTTTGGCCCAGAGCACTTCGTCGAAGAGCAGGTCGTCCTTGTTGGCGGGGGTGAGGCGGAGCAGTTCCAGGTCGGGGCGGTGCAGCAGTACCTGCCGCAGCCGCCCGACCTCGGAGGAGACGGTGAACACGAGTTGCCTTTCCCTCATGCGGCTTTCGCGGGCGGTTCGGGTTCGGTGGCTCCGGCGGCTTGGACGCCGGTGCGCTGCTCGCGGTATTTCAGCCAGGCGTAGACGGGCATGCCGGCGAAGATGAGCAGGGTGCCCTTGTAGACGACCTCGTAGCCGGCGCCGGCGATGGCCCAGACGGTGTAGCCGAAGGCCAGCAGCGCGATCACCGCGTCGCGGGCCAGGCGCCTGCCGGAGAACGCGACCCGGTCGGTGGCCAGCAGCACCAGCTCGGCCAGCGAGGCGTAGGCGTAGGGGATGAGGGTGGTCAGGGTGGCCAGCAGGATGATGAAGGTGAACTGGTCGACCAGGCCGGCGTTGTAGTTCATCAGCATCAGCCCGGTCACCAGGACGCTGGAGACCACCAGCCCGACCACGGGTGTGCCGCCGCGGCCGGTGCGGGCGAACACCCGCGGGAACAGCCCGTCGCGGGCGGCGGCGAACGGGATCTGGCCCTGCAGCAGGATCCAGCCGTTGAGCGCGCCGAACGCGCTGATCGCCGCGCCCGCCGCGACCAGGTCGGCGGCCCACCCGCCGAACGCGGCGTCGGCGGCGTCGGCGAACGGCGCGGTCGAGGTCGCCAGCGCCGCGGCCGGGACCAGCCCCAGCACGGCCACCGTCCCCAGGATGTAGACCAGCGCGGTCACCGCCGTCCCGGCGACGGTGGCGCGGGGGATGGTCTTCTCCGGTTCCTGGACGTCCTCGGCGGGGACGGTGGCCGACTCCAGCCCGATGAACGACCACAGCGTGAGCGCCGCCGCCGCGGTCACCGCGCCGAACGCGCTGCCGCCACTGGCGTTGAACTCCCCGAAGTTGCCCGGCTCGATGAACAACAGCCCGCCGACCGCGATCATCAGCAGCGGCACCAGCTTGATGACGGTGGTGACGACCTGGACGGCGCCGCCTTCGCGGACGCCGTAGGCGTTGACCGCGGTCAGCAGCCAGATCGTCGCGACCCCCACCGCCGCGGCCGCCACCTTGTCCTGGCCCAGCGACGGCCAGAAGTGCGCCAGGTAGCCCACGAACGCCACCGCGATCGCGGCGTTGCCGGCCCACACCGCGATCCAGTAGCCCCACGCGGTCTGGAACCCCACGAAATCACCGAACGCGCGCCGCGCGTAGGCGTACGGGCCCCCGGTTCGGGGGTAGGCCCGCGACAGGCGTGCGAACACCAGCGCCAGCAGGATCGCCCCCGCCGCGGTGAACCCCCACGCCACCAGGCTGATCGGCCCGAACTCCGCCAGCGAGCTGGGCAGCAGGAACACACCCGACCCGATCATGTTGCCCACCACCAGAGCCGTGGCCATCCACAACCCCAACTTCCGGCGAGCCGGTCTCCCACTCATCAGCGCCTCCTCTCATCGGCGGCTGATCGCCGCGATCTCAGCCGATCACCGAGGCCGCGGGCCGGGCGCCGGGCGTCTGTCCCCGGGCCGGCAGACCAAAGTCCTGTTCCGCTTGGCCCGCCAGACCCGATCTGGACATGCGGCATCCGGCCACACCGGGATCGGTCGGTCACTCGAAGGGACGGACGACCGCGACGGGGCAGCGGGCGTGGTGGATCAGGCCGTGGCTGACCGAGCCGAGCGGGAACGACCGTCCCCGGGAGCCGACGACGACAAGGCCGGCACCGGCCGAGGTACGGCCGAGCGCCTCGACCGGGTGGCCGATGACGACGTCCTCGATGACCTCGACGTCCGGGTGCCGAGTCCGCCAGGGCGCCAACGTGGCGGCGAGGTGTTCGCGGCGTGTGTCGGCGATGATCTGCAGGTCCACGCCCACTTCGACGGCGAGCGGTGCGGGATGCCAGGCGTACAGCGCACGCAGCCGCGCTTCGCGTGCGGCCGCTGCGGCGAACGCGTGGTCGAGCGCGGCCGAGGGATCCTCGACCAGGTCCAGCCCGATCACGATCTCGCCGGACGCGGGCTCGTCCTGGCCGCGCACCACGATCACCGGGCCGGGGTAGCGCCCGGCAAGACGCAGGGCGGTGGAGCCGAGGAGTAGCCCCGCGAAACCGCCCCGCCCGCGGTGCCCGACGACGACCTCGGTGGCGTCGCCGGCATACTGGCGGAGCCCGGCCGGCACGTTCCGCTCATGGACGAGCATGGTCTCCACGGCGAGTTCCGGCTGCTGCCGCAGCGCCTGGGCCCGCCCGTCCTCCAGGATCCGGGTCGCCGCCCGGACGAGTTCCTCCGAGATCCCGTCTGTCGTGCGTCCCGGCAGGTCCAGCGTCGCCGACTCAACGACATGGACCAGATTCAAGGACTTCCCGAACCGCGCGGCCTCGTCCGCGGCCCAGGTGATGGCGTGGTCTGAAGCGGGCGAGCCGTCGACTCCGACGAGGACTGTCGTTCGTTGCGCGGACATGTGCGTCTCCTTGGGGGGCCCGTCATTTGGACCAGCCCCTTCAGGGTTGTTCTGGGTGGATGTGCGTTCCAGGGACTTTCGTCATCGCGGGTGCGGCCGTTCGGCCCGTGTCGGCGTCCGCGTTCGGTGAGGCCGTGCGTTCAAGCTCTGGAGGGAGGGGATGTAGGGGTCCAAGGGGGCACACGCAAGGCGGGGGAAACGGCATGAGCTCAGAGACGGTCACCGGTGTCGTCGCCGGTTACGACGGTTCGCAGAACGGCGTCCACGCCTTGGACTGGGCCGCCGAGGAGGCCCGGGCGCGCGGCCTGCCCCTGACCGTGATCCACGCGTGGCAGCCCTACGGCGGAGGCTCGATGGCCATGCCGATGGTGGACCTGGGGCCTTTGGCGCAGGAGACCTTGGACGGTGGGGTCGAGCACGTCCGGAAGCAGGCGCCCGATGTGCCGGTCCAGGGGGTGCTCGAATGCGGGCGGGCCGCCGCCAAGCTGATCGAGGCGGGCGAGAGCGCAGCCCTGATCGTGCTGGGGCCGCGGGGCCTCGGCGGGTTCACCGGCCTGCTGCTCGGGTCGGTCAGTGCGCAGGTGGCCGCGCACGCCTCATGCCCCGTGGTCATCGCCCGGGAAGCCCCGGAGCGGGAGCCGGGGGCGGAGCCGGGCCGTGCCGTGGTCGGCGTGGACGGTTCACCGGCATCCCAGGCCGCGCTGGCGATGGCGTTCGCCGAGGCCGAACTGCACGGACTGTCCCTGCACGCGGTGGCGGCCTGGGAGCCGGAGCCGCTGAAGGGTCTTCCGCCGCTGGTCGACGAGACCGGCATGCGGGAGGCGGCCACGGCACGGTTGGAGCAGTTGACGGCCCCGTTGCGGGACCTTCACCCGGGAGTGGACGCACAGGCCGAAGTCCTGGTCGGCCATCCGCGAGAAGTACTGCTGAATGCCGCGCAGGGCGCGCGTCTGCTCGTCGTCGGCTCACGGGGGCTGGGCGGCTTCCGCGGCCTCCTGCTCGGGTCGGTCAGCCATGCCCTGCTGCAGTACGCGCCCTGCTCGGTAGCGGTCGTCCACGCACCCCCGAACCCCAGCGACTAGCCCTCGCCGGAAGCTGCGGCTGCTCAGCGGCTGATCGACCCT
Source organism: Actinomadura geliboluensis (assembly GCF_043197915.1). NCBI lineage: Bacteria > Bacillati > Actinomycetota > Actinomycetes > Streptosporangiales > Thermomonosporaceae > Actinomadura > Actinomadura geliboluensis. The sequence goes on from NZ_JBICUA010000014.1 coordinate 50,728, forward strand.
CAACCACCCCGCCGGGGCCCGGCGGCCATGGCCACCGGCCTGTGTCCCGCTCCTCCAAGGCCGAAGGTCCGCCCTGCAACGGGGCGGAAGCCTCTGAAAGCTCATCGGGCCGAGAGGAAGCGTGGAAAGGACAGCCGAGAGGGGATGGGAACAATGAGAAGGACCCTTCGCAGCACCGCGTTCACCGCTCTCGCGGTCGGTGCCTACGCGGCCCTGGTCCGTCCTCGTCTGCTGCGCTGGGGCGCGACGCGGGAAGAGGCGACCACCTCCTATCCCGGAGACGATCTCATTCAGGGGGCGACCGCGCAGTCGACCATGGCTGTCTCGCTGCCCGCGCCGCCGGAGGAGGTCTGGCCGTGGCTGGTCCAGATGGGATGCGGGCGGGCCGGCTGGTACAGCTGGGACCTCCTCGACAACAGGGGAGAGCGGAGCGCCGCCGAGATCCATCCCGGATGGCAGGACGTGGCCGTCGGCACCCGCTTGCCCGCGGTGCCCAGCGGGGCGGTCTACTTCGTCGTCGCGGTCCTCGACCCCGCGAGGACACTCGTGCTCAGGTCCGACCTCGAACTTCCGTCCGGACGGCCGTTCGACCCGCGCGGCCCGATGCCCGACGCGTACACCGACGGGATCTGGGCCTTCCACCTGAGGCCGCTCCCCGGCGGCGGGACGAGGCTGATCGTCCGGACGCGCGGCCGCGGGAGGCCGGCCGCGGCCGACCGGCTCATGGGCCGCCTCTTCGGCGAGCCCGCGCATTTCCTCATGCAGCACCGGCAGTTCCGGAACCTCCGCCGGCGCGTCCGGCGGGACGGCCCGTCCGTTCAGCCGACCGTGCGGGACATCTCTGAATCGGTGGGAGCCGAGGCGCCACACCGTAAGACCAAGACCAAAGGTGACGGCACATGAGCGAACAGCCCATCACCGGCGTGGTCGCCGGGTACGACGGTTCGGAGGGCAGTGTCCACGCCCTTGAGTGGGCCGCCGATGCGGCGCGAATGCGGGATGTGCCGCTGACCGTGCTCCACGCATGGGACGTCCGCGTCGGACGCCCGGCCACCATGCCCGCCATCGACCCGAGGGCCGTGGCCGAGGACATCCTGAACGGCGGTATCGAGCGCGCCCGGAGGGCGGCGCCCGACATCAAGGTGAGGGCGGTCCTCGCGCGGGCGCCGGCCGCCGCCAAGCTGATCGAGGTCGGCGGCAGCGCCGACCTGGTGGTGCTGGGGCCCCGGGGCACCGGCGGCTTCCCGGGCCTGCTGCTCGGTTCCGTGGGGGCGCAGGTCGCCGCGCATGCCGCATGCCCGGTCGTGCTCGTCCGCGGCCGCCTTGATCTGGGTCCGGGCCGGATCATCGCCGGAGTGGACGGTTCCCCGGCGTCCCGGTCGGCGTTGGCGCTGGCCTTCGCCGAGGCGGAGGGGCGAGGGTCCGCTCTGAGCGTGGTGGTCGCCTGGGAGCCGATGTCCGGGAGGGAGCTGCCGCCGTTGGTGGACGAGGCCGACCTGCGGTCCGCGGCCGAGGCGCGGCTGGCCCGGTGGATGCGCCCGCTGCGCGAGCGCCATCCCGCGGTGAACGCCGAGATCGATGTCGTGATCGGACCGGCGAGGGAGGTGCTGATGGACGCGGCCGCCGGAGCACGCCTGCTCGTCGTCGGCTCGCGGGGGCTGGGCGGCTTCCGCGGGCTGCTGCTCGGCTCGGTCAGCCACACGCTGGCCCATCACGCGCCCTGCCCGGTGGCGGTCGTCCACGCCTCCACGGGGAACGATGTCTAGACCGGCCGGGGGCGGCCTTCCCGGCTCGGAACCACGGGCCCTGGGAAGCCGCCCGGCCCGGCACTCAGAGCGGAGGCTCGCGCTCATGAGTGTGAAACCCGCCTGATCGTTGGGAGGAGCCCATGCCCGTACCGGTCGTTGTGGGAACGGATGGGTCCGGCGCCGCGAAGCGTGCCGTCGAGTGGGCGGCCGCCGATGCGGCGCGGCGCCACCGGCCGCTGCACATCGTGCACGCGGCGCGGATCTGGCCGTATCAGGTTCGCCGGTTCACCCCGCCCGATGGCTCGGAGCGGGCGTCACGTGCGGGAAGCGACGTCCTGCTGGAGGCCGAGAAACACGTGCGGGCCCGCTGGCCCGAACTGCGAGTGACCACCGCGCTGGCGGTCAACACGCCGCCCGACGCGCTGCGGGACGAGTCGGAGAAGGCTCTGGAACTGGTCGTCGGCCAGCGCGGGCGCGGCGGCTTCGTCGGTCTGCTGCTCGGTTCCGTGAGCCTTCGCGTGGCCGGGCACTCGCCCGTCCCGGTCGTGGTCGTGCGCGGGGAAGCGGGCGCCGACCGCGGGGAGGTCGCGGTGGGATGGGACATCGAGGACGAGGCGATCGACGTGCTGGAGTACGCCTTCGACGCCGCCGCCGTCCGCGGGGCGCGGCTGCGCGTCGTGCACGCCTGGCAGATCCCCGCGAGCCTCGCCGAGTCCGGGTACGCCGTTGACGAGGACCAGATGAACGACGAGCGGCGTGCGGGCGTCATCGCCGCCTACGCCCCGCTGCGCGAGCGGTATCCGCTGGTCGAGGTGGTGAACGAGGTGATCGTCGGGCACCCGGTGTCCGCCCTGTCCAAGGTGTCGCGGACGGCTGATCTGCTCGTCGTCGGTGTGAGCCGTCACCGATCGGGGCTGCCCGGGCTCGGCTCCGTCGTCCACGGCGTGGTCCATCACGCGGAATGCCCGGTCGCGGTCGTCGGCCGGTCCCGGTAAGAAGCGCCGGGCCGTTCGCCTCGACGAGCAGGGACCTCCGAACGGGCCGTCCTACAAGCCCGAACCTGGCTGGGAGACGGCTAGGGCGACGTCTCCGAAGCCGGATGTGCACCAGGTGGAGCCGTCCGAGGCCACGGCCAGTGCTTCGATGCCGGGATGCGCCTCCACCCAGGTGCGAGCGGCGCCGCCCATGGCGAAGGCGGCGGTGGCGAGGGCGTCGACGTCGGTCAGGTGGCGTCCGACCAGGGTGATCGAGGCGAGGTCGGTGGCGGGGCGTCCGGTGCGGGGGTCGATGATGTGGGCGCCGCGTTCGGTGGTGCCGGAGGTGGCGACCGCGAGGTCATGTCCGGTCACGGCGGCGATGAGCCGGTCGCGGTGGTGGGGATCGGTGAGGCCGATCTGCCATGGCCGTCCTGGACCGGCCTCCCCGCGCGCCTGGATGTCGCCGCCGCCGTTCACGCAGTGGTCGAGGACGCCGGCCTCGTACAGGATCGTGGACGCCCGCTCGACCGCCCATCCCTTGACCAGGCCGCTGGGGTCGAGCCGTCCACCGGGACGGCAGGTGAACGCCCCTCTGGTGAGGCGCTCCAGCACGCGGCAGCGGTGCAGGACGTCGGCGACCTCCGCATCGCATTCGCCGACCGTGAGACGGCCCTCGGCGAGGCGGGACACCTGACTGCCGGGACGGTACGGGGAGAACACGTGGTCGACGTGGTGCAGCCACGCGACGGCCTCTGCCAGCGCCTCGGTGACACCGGGGGAGGAGCCCGAGCGGATGTCGAACGTGACCGCCGTCCCCATCACGTGCTCGACGTGGCGGATCGCGTCAGGCATGGGCCTGGTCCAGGGCGCTCTGCAGGGACGTGATGTACCCCTCGCTGGTGTAGGTCGCTCCGGAGACCGCGTCGATGCGGGCGTTCCCGGCCGTGAGGGCCTCCTTGGTGAGCCGGGGCAGGGCCATGGCCGCGATCTCCCGGTCGCGGCCGTTCGAGGACGGGGCGCGCAGGACCCGGACGGCGGTGAGACGGCCCTTCGACATCGTGATCTCGACCTGGACCGGCCCGTACTCGGTGTCGACGCTCTGGCCCCGGTAGGTCCCGTTCGCGGCGGCCGCCGCGACTCCGCTGGGCGCGGGCGGTTCCGGGGAGGGCGGACGCGTCACCGGGACCGCCTGGTGGTGCGGTTTCAGCGACAGCAGCAGGACGACGCCCGCGAGGGTCGTCCCGGTGGCGATGGTGGCTCGGCGCATGCTGGGCCTCTCAGAACTCGAACGACTCGGTGCGGATGTGGCGGCGGCGCACGCCGGCCTGGCGGAGGGCCCGCAGGGCGGCGGCGGTCATACCGGGCGGCCCGCACAGGTAGACGTCGCGGTGCCGCACGTCGGGCACGATCGATCGCAGCGCGCGTCCGGTCAGCGGGAGCGAGTGCTCGGACGGCTCGTCCACGAAGTAGTGCACGCGGGCGCCGCGGGCGGCGGCGACGGCGTCCAGTTCTCCCCGCAATGCCAGGTCCTCCGGGCGGCGGGCGAGGTAGACGAGGGTGACGTCGCCCGGGAGGGTTTCGAACAGGGTTCGCAGCGGGGTGACGCCGACGCCGCCGGCGAGCAGCAGGGCCCGGTCGTGGTGGGGCCGCGTGCCGGTGAAGCCGCCGTAGGGGCCCTCCGCCCACACCCGCGTGCCGGGGCGGAGGCGGGCCAGCGCGCGGCTGTGGTCTCCGGCCTCCTTGACGGTGATCCGCAGCCGGTGGCCGCGCGGCGGCTCGGACAGCGAGTACGGATTGGCCGCCCACCAGAAACCGGGCGCCAGGAACCGCCAGCGGAAGAACTGCCCCGGCTCGGCGCGCAGCCTGCCCAGGTCGCGTCCGGTCATGTAGACGGAGACGACGCCCGGCGCCTCGGTGCGGACGGCGGCGACCCGCAGCCCGTGCCGGAGCCCCCGGATGACCGGTGTGAGGAAGCGGAACCAGACGAGGAGCACGGCGACCCCGATGTACAGCGTGTACCAGGCGCCCTTCGCCCAGGCGTCATCGACGAACTGGGCGCCGTTGGCGAGCTGGTGGGAAAACGCCAGGAAGATCGCGAGGTAGGTCGCGAAGTGCAGGTAGTGCCAGGTCTCGTACCGCAGCCTGCGCCGCGCCGCCCGCGCCGAGGTGACGCCGACGCTGAGGAGCAGGAGGAACCCGGCCGTCCCCTTGAGCATCTCGGGATAGTCGAGGACGACGGTCGCCGTCTGGTGGACGACGTCCGTCCGGGACGTCACCGCGTACCCCCAGATGATCAGCAGGGCGTGCGCCAGGGCGAGCCAGACGGTGTACCGGCCGCCCATCGCGTGCCAGCGGGCCAGCCGGTCGGTGCCGACGCCCCGTTCCAGCGCCGGCACACGCGCCATCAGGGCCAGCAGGACGGCGCATCCGTAGCCCGCGAGCAGGCCGGTGACGCGGCCCGCCTCGGTCAGCCAGCCGTCCAGCCCGGTGACCGAGCCGGTGCTCCGCCACCACAGCGCGAGCACCAGGACGGCCCCGGCATAGATCAGGACCTGGGGCCAGGAGGACGGGACGCGCCATACCGGCCGCGAAGGCCGGGCGACGGGCCGCTGGACGTCGGGTCTGGTCGTGGTCATGCCGGCCACCCTGCCTACGCAATTTCTGAGTTCCCTATGACAGCGTGGGGAAGACCCCCTTTCAGCGTCTTTTCAGAGGAAACTCAGAGGTTGGAGAGGGATCCTGGCGGCACCATGACACAGGACGAATCCGGGGCCGCGAGCCTGCGCCGGGCGGACGGCACGCCCGTCCGGGTCCTGGTCGTCGACGACGAACCGGACCTGGCCGAGGTGCTGTCGCGCGTGCTGGCGTCCGAGGGCTGGGCCGTCCGCACCGCCGGCGACGGCGCCGGGGCGGTCGCCGCCGCCCGCGACTTCCGGCCCGACGCGGTCGTGCTCGACGTGATGCTCCCCGACATCGGCGGCCTCGAGGTGCTGCACCGCCTCCGCGCCGAGGCGCCGGAGGTGTGCGTGCTGTTCCTGACCGCGCGCGACGCCGTCGAGGACCGCATCGCCGGGATCACCGCGGGCGGCGACGACTACGTGACCAAGCCGTTCAGCCTGGAGGAGGTCCTGGCACGGCTGCGCGGGCTGCTGCGCCGCGCCGGCATGGCCCGGCGGACGGAGGCCGAGCGGCTGCTCACCGTCGGCGGGCTCACCCTGGACGAGGACGCCCGCGAGGTGACCCGCGACGGGCGGCTCGTCGAGCTGACCCCCACCGAGTTCGAGCTGCTGCGGTTCCTGATGCGCAACCCGCGCCGGGTGCTGTCCAAGGCGCAGATCCTCGACCGCGTCTGGGACTACGACTTCGGCGGCCAGGCCCACGTCGTCGAGCTGTACATCAGCTACCTGCGCAAGAAGATCGACGCGGGCCGGGAACCGATGATCCACACCGTCCGCGGCGTCGGGTACGTCCTGCGGCCGGCGGCCCCGTGAGGGGCCCGCGCACGCTGCGGGCCCGGCTCACCGCCGGGCTGGTCGTCCTGCTCGCGCTGAGCTGCCTCGCCGTCGGGATCGCCACCGCGGTGGCGCTCGACCGGTTCCTCGTCGGCCGGCTGGACGAGCAGCTGGCCGCGTCCGGCGGCAGGTTCCCGGCGAGCCTGGAGCACGAGCGGCGCCCGGACGACGACAACGGCCCGGACACCCGCGGGCAGGCGCCGGGGACCTTCGGCGCCCGGCTGTTCGGCGGCTCGGTGACGCAGGCCGTGGTCGTCCGCGGCGACGCCGTCGAGCCGGTTCCGCTCACCGCCGCCGACCGGCGCGCGCTGGCCGCCCTCCCGCCCGGCGGCCGCGGCCGCTCGCTGTCCCTGTCGGCGCTGGAGGAGTACCGGGTGGCGGCGGTGCGCGGCGACGACGGCGACGTGCTCGTCACCGGGCTGCCGCTGCATCCCGCCGAGGAGACCCTGCACCGGCTGGTCCTGGTGGAGGCCGCCGTCTTCGCGGCCGTGCTCGCCGCCGCCGGGATCGCGGCGGCGGCCTGGGTGCGGCTGGCGCTGCGCCCGCTGCGCCGGGTCGCCGCCACCGCGTCCCGGGTGACCGAGCTGCCGCTGGCCAGCGGCGAGGTGGCGGTGCCGGAGCGGGTCCCCGACACCGACCCCCGCACCGAGGTCGGGCAGGTCGGTGCGGCGCTGAACCGGATGCTCGGCCACGTCGAGACCGCGCTGGCGCGCAGGCACGCGAGCGAGGAGCGGCTGCGCCGGTTCGCCGCCGACGCCAGCCACGAGCTGCGCACGCCCGTCGCCGCCATCCGCGGGCACGCCGAACTGGCGCTGCGCACGCCCGAGCCCGTCCCGGCGGACGTGCGGCACGCGCTCGGACGCATCGAGGCCGAGTCGCTGCGCATGTCCGAGCTGGTCGACGACCTGCTCCTGCTCGCGCGCCTGGACGCCGGCCGCCCGCTGGAAGCCCGTCCGGCCGACCTCACCCGCCTCGTCCTGGACGCCACCGCCGACGCCCGCGCCGCCGGCCCGGACCACCGCTGGGAGCTGGTGCTCCCCGAGGAACCGGTGACCGTCACCGGCGACGACCGGCGCCTCCACCAGCTGATCGCGAACCTGCTCGCCAACGCCCGCACCCACACGCCGCCCGGCACCCACGTCACCGTCCGGCTCGCGGTGCGCGGCGAGAGCGTCGTCCTCGACGTGGAGGACGACGGCCCCGGCATCCCGCCCGACCTGCGGGACGAGATCTTCGACCGGTTCGTCCGCGCCGACCCCGGCCGCGCCCGCACCGCGGGCGGCACGGGCCTGGGGCTGGCGATCGTCCAGGCGGTGGCCGCCGCGCACGGCGGACGCGCCGAACTCGCCGACACCGGCCACACGGACTTCCGCGTCACACTCCCGGCCGCGGGCCGGTGAGCGGAGCCGGCCGAAGGACCATCGTCCCGGCCGCCGGTGACCTTGGAGCACTGATCCGCGACCCGCCCCGCCGGACGCTGGAGACATGAACAAGGTCGCCGAGCGCCGGCAGCGCGTGGACGTGGCGAGCCTGGAACCGCCGCTGCGGCCCCGGGCCGAGCGATTCGACGGGGATCTGGAGGGCATGTTCGTCCAGGCCATGGCGGATCAGGGCGTCGAAGTGCCGCGCGGCGCCGTCCAGGACGAGGTGTGCGGAACAGTGGTGGTCTTCGCTTCCGACCCGCGACGTCACCGCTGAGCCATGCCCGCCAGACGACACCACGCGGGCACCGCGACCGGCCAGGCCGAGCCGAGCGCCGATCCGCGGGAACCCCTGCCGCTGCTGCGCAGGGAACTGGGCACCGGAGACCGGGGCCTGTCCGCGCGCGAGGCGGCCAGGCGGCTGGCGGTCTACGGGCCCAACCAGGTGCGGCGCCGGGAGAAGCGGTCCCTGGTGCGGCTGCTGACGGGCCAGCTGGCCCATCCGCTGGCGCTGCTGCTGTGGGGCGCCGGCGCGCTGGCGTTCATCGCCGGGATGGCGGTGCTGGGCTGGGCGATCCTCGCGGTCATCCTGATCAACGCCGTCTTCGCGCTGCTGCAGGAGCACCAGGCCGAACGCGCCGTGGAGGCGCTGGCGGCCTACCTGCCCGAGCAGGCCCACGTCGTCCGGGACGGACGCAGGCAGGCCGTCGAGGCCGCCGCGCTGGTGCCGGGCGACCTGATCGTGCTGGCGGAGGGCGACAAGATCCCCGCCGACGCGCGGCTGACCGACGGGGCGGTGGAGGTCGACCTGTCGATGCTGACCGGCGAGTCGGCGCCGGTGGAGCGGGTCGCCGCCCCCGCGCGGGAGGGCGCCCCGCTGCTGCGCGAACCGAACCTGGTGTTCTCCGGGACGACCTGCACCGGCGGCGAGGCGCGGGCGATCGTCTTCGCGACCGGCGGGCACACCGAACTCGGCCGCATCGCCGCCCTCAGCCAGCGCGCGCCCCGCCGCGACAGCCCGCTGGAGGTGCAGGTCAAGAAGGTCGCCTGGCTGATCGCGGCGGTCGCGGTCGGCATGGGCGCGGTGTTCCTGCTGATCGGCGCGCTGGTCGGGCTGCCGCTCAGGGACGCGCTGATGTTCGCCATCGGCCTGCTGGTCGCCAACGTCCCCGAAGGGCTCCTGCCGACCATCACGCTCGCGCTGGCGGTCGGCGTCCGCGTCCTGGCGAAGCAGGGCGCGGTAGTCAAGCGGCTCAGCGCGGTGGAGACGCTCGGCTCCACCAACGTCATCTGCACCGACAAGACCGGCACCCTCACCCAGAACCGGATGCGCCTCCAGGCCCACTGGACCCCGGAGACCGGGATCGTCACCACCGCGGCTCCGCCCCGGGCACTCGCGGAGGCGATGACCGAATGCACCACGGTCTCCGTCGCCGAGAGCGGCGGCCTGCAGGGCGACCCGACCGAGATCGCCCTGGTCGAGGGGGCTGGGACCGACGCCGCCGCGCTGCCGGCCGCCCGCGACGACCGGCGCCGCGCGATCTTCCGGTTCGACGCGCGGCTGCGGCTGATGTCCACGGTCGGGCAGCACGGCGACCACCTCACCGTCTACGTCAAGGGCGCGCCCGAAGCCGTCCTGGCCCGCACCACCGGTGCCGACCGCGCCGCGGTCATGGCCATCGTGGACGACCTCGCGCGGCGCGGGCTGCGGGTGCTGGCGGTGGCCGTCCGGGAGCTGCCGGCCGGCGGCGAGGCGCCCGAGCGCCGGGAGGAGGCCGAGACCGGGCTGCGCCTCCTCGGCCTGGTCGGGCTGTACGATCCGCCGCGCCCGCAGGTCGCCGGCGCCGTCCGCCGCTGCCACGACGCCGGGCTGCGCGTCCACATCGTGACCGGCGACAACGGCGCCACGGCCGCCGCCGTCGCCGCCGAGGTCGGCATCGGCGTCCCGCGCCTGCGGGTCGTCGCCGAATCCGAGGAGGTCCACGACGACGCGCTGGACGAGCTGCTGACCGGCGACGCCGAGATCGTCTTCGCCCGCTCGTCCCCGGAGACCAAGCTGAAGGTCGCCGACGCGCTGCGCGCCCACGGCCGGGTGGTGGCGATGACCGGGGACGGCGCCAACGACGCGCCGGCCCTGCACCAGGCCCACATCGGCGTGGCGATGGGGCGTTCGGGCACCGACGTGGCCCGCGAGGCGTCCACCATGGTGCTGACCGACGACAACTTCGCGACCATCGTCACCGCGATCGAATCCGGGCGCCGCGTCTACGACAACGTCCGCAAGTTCATCCTGTACATCTTCGCGCACGCCGTCCCGGAGATCGTGCCGTTCCTGGTGTTCGCGCTGAGCGGCGGCCTGGTGCCCCTCCCGCTCACCGTCCTGCAGATCCTCGCGATCGACCTCGGCACCGAGACGCTGCCCGCGCTCGCGCTCGGCCGCGAACCCGCCGAGCCCGGCATCATGAACCGCCCGCCGCGCCCGTCGTCCCAGGGCGTCATCTCCCGCGACATGCTGATCCGCGCCTGGGGCTACCTGGGCCTGGTCTCCGCCGCCCTGGTCATGCTCGTGTTCTTCTACGTCCTGTGGCGCGCCGGCTGGCACCCCGGCGATCCCACCGGCAAGGGCGCCGCCCTGCACCACGCCTACCTGACCGCCACGACGGCGACGTTCGCGGGCCTGGTCACGTGCCAGATCGGCACCGCCATGGCCGCCCGCACCGATCACGCGTCCCTCCGCGAGGTCGGCCTCGCCACCAACCCGCTCCTGCTCGCCGGCATCGCCTTCGAGCTGCTGTTCGCCGCCGCTCTGATCTACCTGCCGCCGCTGCAGGACCTGTTCGGCACCGCCGCCCTGCCCTGGGACGTCCTGGCGATCATCGCCGTGTTCCCGCTCATCGTCTGGGGCACCGACGAGCTCCGCCGCTGGAACCGCCGCCGGACCGGCCCTGGGGAAGCGTGACGGTTCGGTGCGTCAGGGCCTGGAGGCGTCGTGGACGTCGGCGAGGACGAAGTAGTTCTCCTCCTCCTGCGCGAAATGCAGCCGCAGGACCGCGTACAGCTCCTGGACGGTCCGGCGCAGATCCGCCACCGGCTCGCCCGCGGCGGGCGCGGCGCGCAGCTCCGTGATGAGGGCGCCGATGCGGCGCGTCAGCTCGGCGATCTCGGTATGGCCGCGGCTCATAGCGCCGGTGGGGTCGGCGCCGCCGAGAGCCTTCGCGACCGCCGGGTAGAGCAGCCGCTCGTCCTTGCGCTCATGTTCGGCGAGGTCGGTCAGGAAGCCGGTCAGCGTTTCGAACGCGTCGTCCCGCTCCCGCCCTTCGGAGGAAGCGATCGTGTCCGCCAGGACGGGCAGCCGGTCGATGCGCGGCCACAGGGCCCGGTGCTCCTCGTCCAGCCGCCGGACGAGCTCGGCGGCGTCGCCGCGCAGCCGCGGCTCCCGGTCGCGCCCCGGGCCGAGAGCGCGCAGCGCGGCGAGGATAGCGGCGACGTCGATGCCCTCCTGGAGCAGCGCGCCCGCCGCCGGAGCCAGCAGACCGAACGCCGCGGCGACCATCGCGGCCAGCGACAGCCCCATGCCGACCACCACGCTCTGCCGCGCGACCGACCGGGTGCGCCGCGCGATCGCGAGCGTCTCGGCCAGCCGCTCCAGCCGGTCCACCGTGATCACCACGTCCGCCGCCTCCGACGACGCCGTGGCGCCCCGGGCGCCGAGCGCGACGCCGACCCCGGCCGCGGCCAGCGCGGGCGCGTCGTTGACCCCGTCCCCGACCATCACGGTCGCCGCCCGCTCGCTCTCCGCGCGGGCGACGCCCACCTTCTCCGCGGGGGTGAGGCCGGAGTGCACGGTGTCCGCGCCGATCAGCCGGCCGATCGAGTCCGCGACGTCCGCGCGGTCGCCGGTCACCATCACGGTGCGCTCGATGCCGGCCCGGCGCAGCAGGCGGAAGGTGCGCGGCGCGTCCGGGCGGATCCGGTCGCGCAGCAGCAGGACGGCCGCGACCCGCCCGTCCACCCCGACGAACACGGTGATCGCGCCGTGCGCGGCGGCCCGGCGGCGTACCCGCTCCAACCAGGCCGGGTCGGCTTCACCGGCCCAGCTCGCCTTCCCGACGCTCACCCGATGGCCGCCCACGACGCCGCGCACGCCCTGCCCGGCGGTCTCGGCGACGTCCGACGGCGCGTCGAGCGGCAGCCCGCGTTCACGAGCGCCCCGCACGATCGCCGAGGCCAGCACGTGCGGCGACACCTGGTCGAGCGAGGCCGCCAGGGCCAGCGGATCACCGGCGGGCGCCGGACGGGCGGGGACGACCTCGGCGAGCGCGGGATGCCCGGTGGTGACGGTGCCGGTCTTGTCGAACAGCAGCACCCGCGCCCCGGCGAGCCGCTCCAGCGCGCTCCCGCCCTTCACCACCACACCCCGCCGCGCGCAGCGCGACAGGCCGGACACGAACGCGATCGGCGCGGCCAGGATCAGCGGGCAGGGCGTCGCCACGACCAGCACCGCCACGGCCCGCACCGGATCCCCGGCGGCCAGCCACGCCGCCCCGGCCACTGCCAGCGTCACCGGGATGAACAGGGCCGAGTACCGGTCGGCGAGCCGCACGAACGGCGCGCTCTCCGCCGCGGCCTCCTCGGTCAGCCGGACGATCCCCGCGTAGGTGCTGGAGGCCGCGTCGTTCGTCGCGCGGAGTTCGAAGGGCCGCCCCGAATTGACGGCGCCGCTGCGCACCTCGCCGCCCGCCGGATGCTCCACCGGCAGCGCCTCGCCGGTGAGCGTGGACTCGTCCAGGACGGCCGTCCCGCCCTCCACCAGCCCGTCGACCGGCACCACCTCGCCCGCGCGGACCAGCAGCCGGTCGCCGGGACGCACCTCGGCGACGTCGATCGTGTCCAGGCCGCCGCCGTCCGTCCGGCGGTGCGCGACGCGGGGCGCGAGCGACAGCAGCGCACCCAGGTCGCGACGGGCCCGCCGCCCCGCGCGGTCCTCCAGCAGCCGCCCGCCGGTCAGCATCACCGCGATCACCGCGCCGGCGAGGGCCTCGCCGACCGCGATCGTCCCCGCCAGCGCGAGGACCGCGATCACATCGCTGCCGAACCTGCGGTGCAGCAGCCCGGCCACCACCCACCAGACCGCCGGGACGAGTGCCAGCACCGTCACCAGCAGCCAGATCAGATCGCCGGCGGGCGCCCCGGCCGTCCAGCGGACGGCGGCGCCCGCCACCAGCCCGCCACCGGCCAGCGCGAAAAGCACCTCGGGGCCGTGCCGCGCGAGCCCAGTCCGCATGTCCACCTCGATGTCCACCTCGCCGTTCCGTCGAAGCCCGGAACCTTCATGCTTCCCACCCAGAGCCGCGGCTCCCAGGGACGGGCGACTCTTCGGGACGGGGACCTTCGCCCCTGGGGCGGCGCGCGACGGGAGAAGAGCCTGGAAACAGGGAAGGACAACCGAAGGAGAACACGATGTCCGAGCCGATCGTCGTCGGCATCGACGGCTCCGAGGAGTCGGACCGCGCCGTGCGGTGGGCCGCGGCCGAAGCCGTCCTGCGCGAACGCCCCCTGCACATCGTCCACGCCCTGGAGAGCTGGCCCTACAAGGCGCCGCTGTTCAAGCCGGCCCAGAGCACCGAACGGATGACCCGCGCCGGGCACCGGCTGCTGACCGCGACCCGCGAACGCGTCAAGGAGCAGTGGCCCGCCCTGGAGGTCACGACCGCCCTGGTCGCCGAGGAGATCCGGCAGGCCCTGCACGCCCAGTCGGACAAGGCGTTCGAGCTGGTGCTCGGCAGCCGGGGCCGCGGCGGGTTCGCCGGCATGCTCCTCGGCTCCACGAGCCTGCGCATGGCCGCGCGCCCCACCGTCCCGGTCGTGATCGTGCACGGGGACGCCGCCGACCGCGGCGAGGTCGTCGTCGGCATCGACCTCCTGCGGGACGTCGGCGCCGTCCTCGACTACGCCTTCGAGACCGCCGCGCTGCGGGACGCCCGGCTGCGCGTCGTGCACGCCTGGCAGACGTTCGGCACCCTCATCGAGGCCGGCTATGCCGTCGACGGCGAGCAGATCGAACGGGACCTGCGCGCCGAGGTCGTCCAGACCTGCGGGCCGCTGCGCGCCAAGTATCCGCGCGTGGACGTCGTGGACGAGATCATCCTGGAGCACCCGGTGACCGCGCTGTCCAACGCGTCCCGCAACGCGCGCCTTCTCGTCGTCGGCGCCCACCAGCGCCGCTGGACCGCGCCCCGGCTCGGCTCGATCGCCCACGGCGTCATCCACCACGCCCGCTGCCCGGTCGCCGTCATCCCCTCGGCCTGACCCGGCGACAGGGGGTCCGCGCAAATGCCATTACCGAAACAAATGGAGACCGTGACCTTCTCAATCGCATGGTCGCGCACCCGTGCGGGAGTACTGGCTCAACGGGTGCAGTGCCCATGCTGGCGGGTATAGGGCGTCGATATGAACGCAGGTGCGGGTTCTGAACGAGAGCGGATCATTCAGGTCGCGACCCGGCTGTTCGCCGACCTCGGATTCGACGGCACGACCGGCGGCATGATCGCCGAGGCCGCCGGCGTGGACACCGCCGCACTGCTGCATCAAACCGGTGGCACGCTGGAGCTCTATCACGAGGTGATGCGGCGTGCGCACCTCATCGAGCGGGAGATGCTGGAGGACGCGGTCGAGTCCATGCGCCTGACCGTGGAGGGACTCCGTGATTTCGCCGACACCTACCTGGACTTTCATCTTGCCCATCCCCACGTGGCCCGGCTGTGGCTGCACCGGTGGGTGGGGGACGCGGCCGGTAGCGCGGACTTGGAGTCCGAATACGAGCGGCCGCTGACCGACCTGGTCGGCAACGCCCTGCGGCCACTGGCGTCCCGGGGCGTCGACGTCGATTACATGCTGTGGACCTTGGTGTGGGCGATGACCGGGTTCGTCACCTACGGCGTGCCCAACCACGGCGATAAGCCCACGCCGTGGCGCGGCACCACCTCGCTGCCGCACGGCCACCGCGACACCCTTGACTCGAAGGAGATCACGCGGTTCCGCTCACACCTGCACTTGTTGATCGACCGTGTCCTGCAGGCACCGGCCACGGACCGTCTGCCCTCCTTGTAGCCGTCATGCCTGCGGCTTTCCGGGGCAGGACGAGCAATGAAAAGGCGCACCCGCACGAGCGGGGCCCAGGCCGTCCAAATCGGCCGAAGCTCGAACGGGCTGAATTCGATCAATGCAATGGGGGGACAATGCAGATCAGTAATGTTTACCGTCCGATGGTCTTCGGCTGCCCGGCGGATGAGCGACTGGTCGACGTGGCGCGATGGATGAGGGACAACGAGATCGGGGCCCTGGCGGTGCTCGACGGCGAGCAGGTGCTCGGGATCATCACCGAGCGCGACCTCGTCGAGGCGCTGGCGACCTCGCCCGAACCGGCCTCGCAGTTGGCCGCGGCGTACGCGTCGAAGCAGATCCAGACCGCCGGGCTGGAGGAGGACGCGCGCGAGGTCGCCCGCCGGATGCTGGACGCGGGGGTCCGCCACCTGCCGGTCCAGGACCAGGGCCGCGTGGTCGGCATGGTGTCGATGCGCGATCTGCTCGCCCTGGAGACCTGGACGACCTGACAACCCGTCGCCGCACGTGCCGCAGGCTGCCGTCCTCAGCGGCTCAGGGACTCCAACGCCGCGGTGAGCCTCCCGGCGGCGTCCTCGGCGACCGGTTCGAGGCCGGGCTCTTCGCTCACCGTGACCATGACCTGGGGGTCCAGCGCTTCGACGAGGGTGTCGCCGTCTTCGGACCGGACGACGACATTGCAGGGCAGCAGCAGGCCGATCCGCCGGTCGGCCTCCAGTGCCCGGTGGGCGAGCGGCGGGTTGCAGGCGCCGAGGATCAGGTAGTCCTCCATCGTCTCGCCGAGCTTGTCCTGCAGCGTGGCGCGCACGTCGATCTCGGTGAGCACGCCGAAGCCCTGTTCGCTCAGCGCCGCCCTGACCCGTTCGACGGCCTCGGCGAACGGCTGGTGCAGTCTGATGCTCATGCCGTAATCCATAAGTTCGTCCTTTCGTCATCGACGGCCTGCACGTGGTACCCCTACCCGTATGTAGTCGCCTGGAATCGACCACGGCCAGTGGTTGTTCTCATACCCGTAGGGGTATTTCGAACCGTAAGAGGGGGCTGCGATGGCCACGATCGAACTGACGCGCGAGAACTTCGAGGACGTGCTCGCCGGCGACGACATGGTCCTCATCGACTTCTGGGCCGGCTGGTGCGGGCCCTGCCGCTTCTTCGCACCCGTCTACGAGCGGGTCTCCGACGAGCACGCCGACATCGTGTTCGGCAAGGTCGACACCGAAGCCCAGCAGGAGCTGGCCGCCGCCTTCCAGATCTCCTCGATCCCGACCCTGATGATCATCCGCGACAGGGTCGTGCTGTACGCCCAGCCCGGCGCGCTTCGCGAGCCGGACCTGGAGAAGCTGATCGAGGAGGCCCGGGCCGTGGACATGGACGAGGTGCGCCGCCACGCCGCCGAGCACCAGCACAAGCACAGCGCCTGAGAAGGGAGGCGGCGACGATGGAACTGGACAAGGAGTCCTTGGCCGGGGTCGCCGTGCGGCTCCGGCGCGCGCAGGGGCAGATCGGCGGCGTCATCAAGATGATCGAGGAAGGCCGCGACTGCGCCGACCTGATCAACCAGCTCGCCGCCGCCTCACGGGCGCTCGACCGCGCGGGCTTCAAGATCATCGCAACCGGCCTCGAACAGTGCGCGGCACGCGAGGAGGACGCGGGATCGCAGCAGGCCGAGCTCGACCGGGCCCAGTTGGAGAGACTGTTCCTGACGCTCGCCTGACGCGGCTGAGCCCTCGGTCCGCGTCCAAGGCCGGTCGAGGAGGAAGCCATGGACAGCGCCGAGTGGGATCGCCGGTACGCCGGCAGTGAACTGGTCTGGTCGGCCGGGCCGAACCGGTGGGTGGAGGAGGTCGCGGCGGATCTGCCGCCGGGCCGTGCCCTCGACCTGGCCGCGGGCGAGGGACGCAACGCGCTCTGGCTCGCCGAGCGCGGCTGGACGGTCACCGCGGTCGACTTCTCCGCCGCCGGGCTCGCCCGTGCCCGCTCGCTCGCCGAGCGGCGGCTCGGCGAGCGAGCGGACCGGGTCCAGTTGGTCGAAGCCGACCTGCGGGAGTACACCCCGGCCCGCCACGGCGCCGACCTTGTGATCGTCGCATACCTCCAGGTGGACGAGCGGCTGCGCCGCGATGCCCTCCGCGCGGCGGCCGACGCGGTCGCGCCCGGCGGGCTGCTGCTCGTCGTGGCCCACGACAGCGACAACCTCGCGCACGGTTTCGGCGGACCCCCGAACCCCGCCGTCCTGTACACCGCACAGGACGCGGCATCGGACATCGAAGGACGTGGTCTCCAGGTCCTGCGGGCGGAGCCGAGAACGCGGGAAGTCTCCACTGATGCCGGCCCGCGCACGGCCATCGATGCGTTCTTGCTCGCCCGTCGCTGACCTGCCCGGCTCGTCCCGCTGGGCCGGCTGTACCAACTGGCCGCGCTGACGTCCCGGTCGGAATCCATGGGCGATCTGTCGCTGTGTGGGCTTCCCGGACGCAAGGGTTGGCTCCCACGTGGCTGTGCACGTGGGAGCCGTAGTGGGCGTCCTGCCGGGGTGGACCCGGCAGGACGCGCGGGTATCGGTCAGGCCGGGGCGTGGGCGGCGGCCCAGGCGCCGTAGCCGCCGAGCAGGTCGGCGACCCGGGTGCGGCCGGACCGGCGCAGCAGGCTCGCGGCGGCCGAGGAGCGGGCGCCGCCCGCGCAGTGGACGACGATCCGCCGGTCGGCGGGAATCGCGTCCAAGCGGCTGGGCAGCTCTGCCAGCGGGATGTTGACCGCCCCCTCGATCCTGCCGTCCGCGAGTTCGCCGGCGTTGCGGACGTCGATGAGCAGCGGCGGCTCGGCGCCCCCGAGCTCGTCGCGCAGCTGGGCGAAGGTGACACGCTCGGCTTGGGCGATGCTCCCCTCGGGCGCCCGTGTGAAGGCGTCCTCGGGGTCTGCCAGGTAACCCGCCGCCGTGTCCAGGCCGATCCGGGCGAGGCGGGTGATGATCTCCTCCGCCCGGTCTTCGGGGGCGATCACGACGATCTCCCGCCCGGGTTCGATGAGCATGCCGGCCTGCTCGGCGAACCGGCCGTCGGCGGGGACGTTGATCGAGCCGACGAGGTGGCCGGCGGCGAACTCCTGCGGGTCGCGGGCGTCGACGACGGCCGCGCCGGCGTCGCGGCGCGCCAGGACGTCGCCGAGCGGCAGTTCCCGCAGGTGCTCCTCGACCTTCAGCAGCTCCCGCTCCTTGCGGTTGAGGATCGCGTCGTAGCCGAAGTAGTTCGGGGCGGGGGGCTGGCCCTCGGTGACGATGTCGACGAACTCCCGCTCGCCCATGGGCACGCAGGCGTAGTTGCTGAGCCGCTGCGCGCCGATGGTGGACTGGAGTTCGCTCGACAGGTTCTTGCCGCAGGCCGAACCGGCACCGTGCGCGGGGAAGAGCCTGGTCTGGTCGGGCAGCGCCATCAGCTTGTGCTGGACGGTGTCGTAGAGCATCCGGCCGAGCTCGTCGGCGGAGACGCCGATGGACGCCAGCAGGTCGGGGCGGCCGACGTCGCCGATGAACAGGGCGTCGCCGGTCAGGACGCCGTAGGGTGTGGCGTCGCCGGAGTGCTCGAAGACCAGGACGCTGATCGACTCGGGGGTGTGCCCCGGGGTCTCCAGGATCTCCAGGGTCACCTCGCCGAGGCTGATGCGCTCGCGGTCGTGCAGCTTGCGGATCGGGAACTCCGCCTCGGCGCGCGCGCCGTAGCCGATCCACGCCCCGGTGCGGGCCGCCAGTTCGAGGTGGCCGGAGATGAAGTCAGCGTGGAAGTGGGTGTTGATCACGCCCTCGATGTGAAGGCCGTTCGCCTCGGCGTCGTCGAGGTACTCGGACACGTCCCGGCGCGGGTCGACGACGACGGCGCGTCCGGTCCGCTTGTCGCCGATCAGGTAGGACGCCTGGGACAGGCACTCCAGGTAGTGCTGGGCGAAGTACATCGGCGTCTGCATCGCTTCGGTTTCCTTCCGCGGGTCGGGGGTCGGGAGGGCGGCGGTCCCGCGCCGGGACCGCCGGACGGTCAAGGTGATCGCCCCGGCGAGGGCGACGAGGGCGACGGCCGCCAGGAAGATCGGCCGGGCCTGGGCGGGGAGCTCCTGCGCGACGACGAACACGGACATCACCAGGACGAACCAGCCGAAGGCCTTGCGCAGCCGCTCGGGATCGACCTTTCCGGCGAGCCGGGAGCCGAGCAGTCCTCCGACGGCCGCGAGCGCGGTGACCGAGAGGGCGAGCGTCCAGTCGATGTGCACGCTCTGCAGGTAGCCCGCGAGTCCCGCGAAGGACTTCATCGCGATGACCAGCAGGGAGGTGCCGACGGCGATCGGCATCGGCAGCCCGCCGAGCAGGGCGAGGGCGGGCACCACCAGGAAGCCGCCGCCCGCGCCGACCAGCCCGGTGACCAGGCCGACGGCCGCGCCCTCCACGAGGATCTTGGCGAGCGGCATGTTCCCGGCGCGGTGGCCGGGTTCGGGCTCCTTCCGGCCGCGGAGCATCGCGCCGGCCGTGACGGTCATCATGATCCCGAAGGCGATCAGCAGCACGTTCGCGGGGATGAACGCGGCGAGCCTGCCTCCCGCGTAGGCGCCGGCCATGCCCGCGGAGCCGAACAGCAGGCCGGTGCGCCACCGGATCCGCCCGGCCCGCGCGTGCGGGACGGCTCCCACCACGCTCGTCACGCCCACGACGAACAGCGACATGGCGATCGCCTGCTTGGCGTCGACCCCGGCCAGGTAGATCAGCACCGGGGTGGTGAGGATCGAACCGCCCCCGCCGAACACCCCCAGCGTGACCCCGATCAGCACTGCCGCGGCGAGTGTGAGCGCGAGGGTCATGCCGGTCGCCCCTCCTTCGCCAATTGGGCGCTGATCGTGCCGACGTCGCAGCTCGCGCCGCGGTTGAAGGGGAGCTTCGCCAGCAGCATCCCCATGGCGCAGGTGTTGGTGAGCGCCGCGAACGTCAGGCCGCCGCCGATGAAGGCCGCCACCCACTTCAGGCCGGGCACGGCCACGCTGCCCACCACGGCCGCCAGCACGATCGTCCCGGCGACGAACCGGACCTGGCGCTCCAGGTCCCAGCGGTTGCGCCCGTCCCTGTTGAGGGGTGCCCCGGCCGCCTCCCAAGCCGTGATCCCGCCTTCCAGCACGCGGGTGTTGCGCAGGCCCGCCTCGGCCAGCGCCTGCTCGCCCTGCCCGGCGCGGACGCCGGAGCGGCAGATCAGCACGACGTCCTCGTCCAGGTGGCGACACAGTTCGTCGCGGTGCTCCCGGAGCATGTCGAGCGGCACGTTGTAGGAGCCGGGGATGTGCGCCGTGGCGAATTCGCCCGGCGTGCGCACGTCGAGCAGGCGGGGCGGCGTGGGGCCGTCCAGCCGGGCGCGCAGGCTCGCGGCGTCCAGTCGCGTGGGCATGTCGTTCATCGGGCCTCTTTCAACTCGAACCAGGACGCGGCCAACAGGCCACGTCAGATACCCCCTGGGGTATCCACGGGCCCAAGGTAACCGACGGACGGACGATTCGCCAAATACCCCCGGGGGTGTCTATTGGTGCGCCTAGACCACGACAAAGACGGCGACCTGCATGGCAGGCCGCCTTCGCCTCCGCACGGCAGCACTTAGCTCCACGCAGATCGGTGCCCGTAGCGGCGGGTGGTGGATATAGGACGTGGCTGGTCAGGCTGAAGGAAGCCCAACACTCGCTGGGATCGCCTGCCCGGCGTGGGAAAACGCGTGCACCGAGCAGCGTGGACGGCGGGGGCCGCCCACGCACGGGCACGGGAATCTCAACGGCAACGACGCCGCCGACCGGACGTTAGGCCGGGGGCGGGTTTTCGGAGGTTCGGCGGTCTCGTGGTGGGGCGCAGGAGCCGCGTTGGATGAGTTGGGCGCCGACGCGGTAGGTGCGGCCGTTCCTGGTGGAGGGGAGCTTGTCGCGGTGGCGCTCCAGTTGCTGGAGGAGCAGGTCCATGGCGAGTTCGCCCAGCTCCCGGGCCCCGTTGTCGACGACGGTGACGGGAGGGTGCCACCAGCGCAGCCAGCTGATGTCCTCGTAGCAGATGAGGGACAGGTCGTCGGGGACGCCGACGCCGGCGGCGACGAGGGCCGGCAGGACCCCGAAGACGGCTTCGTGGTTGGCCGCGAGCAGCGCGGTCATCTCCGGGACGCGGCGCAGCAGCCGGCCGGTCGCGTCGGAGCCGAAGGCCGGCTCGAACGGGCCGCGCTCGATCAGCCGCTCGTCCACGGGCAGCCCGCGCTCGCGCAGGGCCTGCTCGTAGCCCGCGAACCGTTCCTGGCCGGAGTTCGTGTCCGAGGGGCCGCCGATGTAGCCGATGTGGCGGTGGCCCAGGTCGAGCAGGTGCCGGGTGGCTTCGTGCGCTCCGTCGCGGTCGGCGGCCAGCACGGTCGGGGCGGCGCTCTCGGCCGCGCCGCGGATGAGGTTGACGACGGCGGTGCCGCTCGCCAGTAAGGCGTTGGAGGCTGCGGCGTTCGACCCCGTGCCGATCAGGATGAGGCCGTCCACGCCGTGCTCGCCGAGCGTCTTGAGGATGGTCTCCTCGCGGCGCGGGTCCGCGTCGGTGATGTAGAGCATCATCTGGTAGTCCTCGGCGGCGGCGCGGCGCTGGACGACCTCGGCGATGGTGTGGAACGAGGCGTTCACCAGGTTGCCGACGACGAGCCCGATCAGGCGCGACTGCCGGGACCGCAGCGAACTGGCGGCACGGTTCGGCCGGTAGCCCAGCCGCCGGGCGGCGTCCTCGACCAGGGCCCGGGTCTCGGCGGCGATCAAGGACGAGCCGCTCAGCGCCCGGGAGGCGGTGCTGCGGGACACGCCGGCGGCGGCGGCCACGTCCTTCAGGGTGACGCTCATCGTGCTCCGGTTCTGCAATCGATCCCACTGGCGGAGTCATCATGCCACAGGACGATGTCCCGGGGCACCGGGCCGAAAAGGTTCAGACGCACTCTTGACATCCGTGATCTGGCTCCCGCAACCTTGTGCAACCGATCCCAGCGGGATGAGCTCTACAGACTCGGGGAAAGATCTTGGATCGCGACGACGTCTCATGGCACGGCTACTGGCCCGCGGCGCCCACGCCCTTCACCGCGGAAGGCGCCCTGGACGAGGACGCCTGGCGTGCGCTGCTGCGGCTGTACGTGCGGCAGGGCGTCCACGGCGTGCTGGTCAACGGCAGCACCGGCGAGTGGTTCAGCCAGAGCCCGGCCGAGCGCCGGCGGGTGGCCGAGATCGCCGTCGCCGAGGTGGCCGGCCGGGTTCCGGTGGTCGTCGGCGTCACCGCGTACACCCCGGCCGAGGCGATCGGGCTGGCCCGGCACGCCGCCGACACGGGGGCCGACGGCGTGCTCGCGACTCCGCCGCCGTACGTCCACCCCGGGGCCGAGGAGATCCTCGGATTCTTCGCCGAGGTCAGCGCCGCCACCGACCTGCCGTTCATGGTCTACAACTGGCCGCGCGGCGTCACCGTCGACATCGGCGACCACCCGGACCTCGTCCGGCGGCTGGCGGACCTTCCCCAGGTCGCCGCGATCAAGGACAGCACCGGCGACTGGCTGCGGATGCTCGCGACGGTCGAGGCGGTCGCCGACCAGGTCCGCGTCTTCGGCAGCTTCCTGCACCGGCGCGGCCTGGCCGTCCTGCTGGAGCTCGGCGGAGACGGCAACATCGACGGCGGAGGGCTCGGTGCGCCGTTCGCCGTCCCGTACTACGAGGCGGTCGCGCGACGTGACGGCGCCGCGGCGCGCACTTGGGTGGACCGGTACGCCGGGTTGTCAGGACGGCTCATCCGCCCCGACTACAGCGGCGTGTACGGCTCGCCCATCTCGCAGCTCAAGGGCGCCATGTCGCTGCTCGGGCAGCCGGGCGGGCACGTCCGTCCTCCGCTGCGGCCGGTGACGGGCGACGCGCTCGACGCGATCGGTGCGGTCCTGGAGGAGTCCGGGCTGGTCAAGGCCCTCGCCGAGGAGCCGGACGAGGCCGGAGTGCGGCCGTGAGCACCGGAACCAGGATCACGATCGACGGCGAACCCGTGGACGCCGCCGCGGGAACGTCGCTGACGGCGGTGTTCGTCGCCGCCCGCCGCTGGCGGCTGCGGGACAACCCGGTCAGCGGTGAGCCGCGCGGACCGTTCTGCGGCATGGGCGTCTGCTTCGAGTGCGAGGTCACCGTCGACGGGCGGCCCGGCGTGCGGGCGTGCCTGACCCGGGTGCAGCCCGGCATGGCGGTCGAGACGGGACCGCGCCGATGACCTTGTCATGTGACGTGCTGATCGTGGGCGGCGGCCCGGCCGGGCTGTCCGCGGCGGCCCGGCTGGCCGCCGCCGGGCTCACCGTGACGCTGGTCGACGAGCAGCCCGAACTCGGTGGGCAGTACTACCGCCGCCCGTCGCCCGCCGTACTGCGCGACCACGGTGACCACCGTCCGGAGGGCGGCCGGCTGATCGCACGCGTGCGGGACCTCGGCGTCGACTGCCTGACGGGCCACCTGGTCTGGGGAATGGACGACGACGGCAGCACGCTCCTCGCCACCGGTGCGGACGGGACCCCGGTGCGGCTCCGCGGGCGCTACGTGATCGCGGCCACCGGCGCCTACGAGCGGACCCATCCGTTCCCGGGCTGGCAGCTCCCGGGCGTCACCACGCCCGGCTTCGCCCAGCATCTGGCCGCGGCCGACGGCACCCCGGTCGGTGACCGGGTGCTGGTGGCCGGGTCGGGCCCGTTCCTGCTGCCCGTCGCCTGCTCGTTGCTGGACGCAGGCGCCCACGTGGTCGGCATCGCCGAGGCAGGGCATCCCTACAGGCCCGATGTGCGCGCGGTCTCGACGCTGCGGCACCCCGCCCGCCTCCGTGAGCTCGCGGGCTACGCGGCCCGCCTGGCCCGTGCGCGGGTTCCGCTCTGGCAAGGGCGCGTGGTGACCAAGGCTGTCGGCCGGGACCGCGTCACGTCGGTCGCGCTCGCCGCCACCAGTGACCCGGCGCGCCCGCTGCGGACGCTGGACGTCGACGCCCTCTGCGTCGGCTATGGCTTCCGGCCGCAGACGGATCTGGCCCGCCTGCTCGGTTGCGAGATCAGCTCCGACCCTGTGACCGGCGACGCCGAACCCGTCACCGACGTCTTCGGACGGACGAGCCGCCGAGACGTGTACGTGGTCGGTGAGGCCGCCGGTATCGGCGGCGTCCATCAGGCGCGCACGCGCGGGGCGATGGCCGCCGCGCACATCCTCATCCGGGAGAAGAACCCGGCCGCGCCGGGCCCCCGGGAGCTCGCCCGGCTCGCCGCCAGAGGGCGCGCGCTCACCCGGTTCACCGAGCTCAGCGACGCCCTGTACCCGAGTCCGGCCCGGCTGCAGGAAGCGCTGGCCGCCACCGTCGAAGACGACACCATCGTGTGCCGCTGCGAAGCGGTCACCGCCGGTGCCGTGCGCTCCGCCGCCGTGGAGAGAGCCGGCGGGGATCTCAACGCCACCAAGTCCTGGTCGCGCGCCGGGATGGGACCGTGCCAGGGCCGCTTCTGCGGATTCGCCGTCGCCGGGCTCGTCCGCGACGCCTCGTCCGCCGGCGGGGCACCGTGCGGCGTCCCGGTCTTCCCGGCGCGCCAACCCGTCCGGCCCGTGCCCGTCGAGACGCTGCTCGCGCTCGGCGACCAAGCCGACCGGGCCGACCGGGCCGACCGAGCCGACCGAGCCGAGCGGGCGGACCGGGCGGGGGAGGGCGCAGGATGAGCGCGCTGACCGCCGACGTGGTCGTGATCGGCGCCGGGGTGCTCGGCGGCGCGGCCGCCTTCCACCTCGCCCGGGGCGGGCACCGGGTGATCGTCCTCGAGCGGGGCGCTCCGGGCCGGGAGGGATCGGGCACAACAGCGGGTAACCTGCACGTTCAGGCCGTCCACACCCGGCGGCCAGGGCAGGAGGTCCCGCTCGACAGCGCCCGGTTCCTGCCTCTGCAGCGCGCCGCGAGCGACCGGTGGAACTCGGTCGAGGCGGAGCTGGAGACCTCGGTGGAACTGCGCCGCAGCGGCGGGTTCACCATCGCCGAGACGCCCGAGCAGCGTGCCGAGCTGATCGCCAAGCGCGCCTGGGAGGAGCGGGCCGGAATCGAGACCGAGGTCCTGGACGGCGACGGCGCCCGTGCCGCGCTGCCGCATCTCGGGCCCACCGTCACCGCCGCCACGTGGTGCCCGCTGGACGGATACGCCAACCCGCTGCTGACCACCCCCGCCTACCTGGCGGCGGCGGTGCGGCACGGGGCCCGGCTGCATCCGTTCTGCCCGGTCCGGGCCGTGGAACGTTCCGGATCGGGCTGGCGGGTCACCGCCGGAGACCTCACCGTCGAGGCCCCGCACGTGGTGGACGTCGCCGGGCCCTGGCTCGGGGAGATCGCCGCGCTGGCCGGGATCGGGCTCCGGATGACGCCGGTCGCCATCCAGATGCACGTGACCGTGCGGCTGCCGGAGACGCTGCGGCACCTCGTCCAGCACATCGGCGAGGGCCTGTCGGTCAAGCAGGTCACGGCGGGGAACCTGCTGATCGGCGGCGGCTGGCCCGCGCTGCGGCTGGACCCGGACGGCCGCAGCCCGGTCAGCCTGTCCAGTGTCCTGGGCAATGTCGCCCAGGCCGCCCGCGTCCTGCCGTTCGTGCGGGACCTCCGGCTGCTGCGGGCCTGGGCGGGCCCGCTGGCCGCCACACCCGACGAGATGCCGGTGATCGGGGAGGTGCCGGGCGCCCCCGGCTTCCTGGTCGCCGGAGGCACCTACGCCTTCACATTCGCCCCGCTGTGGGGCGAGACCCTGCGCTGCCTGGTCGAGGGGAAGCCGGCTCCGGTCGACGTCCACGACCTCGGGCCGGACCGGCTCCTGGAGCCCGCCGCGCCCGCCGCACCGATCGAGCAGGCCCGATGAGAGAGGAGACAGCGGTGCCGACAACGACCACCGCACGGCGGCCGATTCCGCGGGAGGGGACCCTCTGGCTGACCGGCGGGCATGTCGTCGACGTGCTCGGCGGGACGATCCGCCGCGACGCCAACGTCGCGGTCGCGGCGGGCCGGATCCAGAAGATCACCACCGCGGCGCCGGAGCCGGGCGCCGAGCGCATCGACCTCGGCGGCCGCTACCTGCTGCCCGGCCTGATCTCGGTGCACACGCACCTGTCGGTCGTGTACCCGTTCTCCGCCACCGACGAGGCCGAGAACCCGGGCCTGACCGCGCTACGGGCGCTGTCGCGGGCCCAGGACGCGCTGCACGCCGGCGTCACGACGATCCGCTGCGTCCACGAGCAGAACCGCGCCGACCTGCTCATCCGCACCAGCGTCGAGCAGGGGTGGGTGGACGCGCCCCGCATCATCGGCGCCGGCCGCGCCGTCTCGACCACGGGCGGCCACGGCCACGGCTCGGCCTGCTCGTACGCCGACGGCCACGACGGCTTCCTGGCGGCCGCGCGCACCGAGCTGGCCGCCGGCGCGGACCTGATCAAGGTGTTCATCACCGGCGGCATCGCGCACGAGGGCGAGTCGTTCACCGGCGCGCAGATGACGCTCGACGAGATGCGCGCGGTGGTGCGGGCGGCGGAGGAGCACGGCACCTACGTCACCGCGCACGCCGGATCCGGGTCGGCGATCCGCGAGGCGCTCGCGGCCGGTGTCCGCGGCTACGAGCACGCCTACGAGCTGGACGACGCCACCGCGAAGGAGATGGCCGAGCGGCGCGTCTTCCTCACCCCCACCCTGTGCGTCACCCGCTGCCCCGACTGGATGGCCGAGCACTCGTTCAGCGAGTGGCAGATCCAGCGGGCCCTGGAGGTCGGACCGGGCCACCTCGCCAGCATCCGCCGGGCGGTCGCGGCGGGCATCGCCGACCCGCGGGACCCGGACGCACCCGGGATCACCATGCTCGCCGGCACGGACTACCCGCCGGGCGAGCCCATCGAGGACACCGTCGTCGCCGTCCGCGAGATGGAGTTCCTCACCGAGGCGGGGCTGAGCCCCGCGCAGGCGCTGCGCGGCGGCACCAGCGACGCCGCCCGGCTCGTCGGCCTCCAGGGGAAGGCCGGGGCGGTCGAGGAGGGGCTGCTCGCCGACCTGATCGTCACCGACCGCGATCCGCTGTCGGACCTGTCCGCGCTGCGCCGCATCCCCTTCGTCATGCAGGGCGGACGCGTCGTCCGCGACGACCTTCCCACCGCGCCGGCCGACGGGGCCGCCGCCGACACCCCCGGAGGCACCCTGTGACGTCCTCGCACCGCACCCGCCTCGCGGTCGACATCGGCGGCACGTTCGTCGACGCCATCGCCTACGACGAGGTGACCGGCGAGCTGCGGCTGCACAAGGCCCCGACCACCCCGGACGCGCCGGCGCAGGGCGTCATCGACGCCGTCGGCGGGCTCGCCGGCCGGCTGGACGACGTCGAGGCGTTCGTGCACGGCACGACCCTCGGGCTCAACGCGATCCTGCAGCGCCGCGGCGCCGACGTCGGGATCATCACCAACGCCGGGTTCCGCGACCTGCTGGAGATCGCGCGGGCCAACGTGCCGGGCCAGTACATGTACGACTTCGCCTACGCCCCGCCGCCGCCGCTCGTGCCGCGCCGGCACCGGACGGGCGTGCCCGGCCGGATCGACGCGCAGGGCGCCGAGGTGGAGCCGCTCGACGAGGACGCCGTCCGCGAGGCGGGCCGCGTCCTGGTCGAGGAGCACGGGCTGCGCTCCATCGCGATCTGCTTCCTGCACTCCTACGCCGAGCCGGCGCACGAGCGGCGCGCGGCGCAGATCCTGCGCGAGAGCTACCCGGACGTGTCGATCTCGGTGTCCACCGACATCAGCCGCGAGTACCGGGAGTACGAGCGGACCAGCACCGCGACCCTGGACGCCTACATCCGGCCCGTCCTCAGCGACTACATCGGCGCGCTGGAGGAGCGCCTCGGCGACGCCGGGCTGACGCGCCCGCTGCACATCATGCGCTCGGGCGGCGGCGCGATGACCGCCGAGCTGGCCCGCAGCGCCCCGCTGATGACGGTGCTGTCGGGGCCGGCCGGCGGCGTGGTCGGCGCCTCGTTCCTGGCCCGCGAGCTGGGCCGGGACAAGCTGATCTCGTTCGACGTCGGCGGCACCAGCGTGGACTGCTGCGTCATCGAGGACGGCTCTCCCGGCGAGGTGCACGAGGCCGGGATCGACGGCTTCCCGCTGCTCATCCCGATCTTCGACATCCGGACGGTCGGGGCGGGCGGCGGGTCCATCGCCTGGATGGACCACGGCCTGCTCAAGGTCGGCCCGCAGAGCGCCGGCGCCGTCCCCGGCCCGGTCGCCTACGGCGCGGGCGGCACCGAGCCGACCGTGACCGACGTCGCGCTGGTGCTCGGCTACCTCGACCCGGCGGCGTTCCTCGGCGGCGACATGAGCATCGACGCGGACGCGGCGCGCGCCGCCGTGGCCGGCAAGCTCGCCGGCCCGCTCGGCGTGGACGTGACCCAGGCCGCCGCGAGCGTCCTGCGGGTGCTGCTCGCCCGGACGGTCGGCGCGCTCCGCGAGATCACGGTCGAGCGGGCGCTCGACCCGCGCGAGTTCGCACTGCTGGCGTTCGGCGGCGCGGGGCCCCTGCTCGGCCCGATGCTGGCCCGCGAGATGGGCATCACCGAGACCATCGTCCCGCAGGTCCCGGCGGCCTTCTCGGCGTTCGGGATGCTGATGTCCGACCTGGAGTACGAGTTCGCCACCACCGTGCTCAAGCCGCTCAGCGACGACACCCTCGCCGAACTGGAACCGGCCTTCACCGATCTGGAGAACCAGGGCGAGGAGGTGCTGTCGCTCCAGGGCGTCAAGCCGGAGGACCGCACCCTGGTCCGCCGCCTGGACGTCCGCTACCACGGCCAGGAGCACACGCTCGGCATAGACCTGCGGCCCGGTGACGACGCCGCCGCGATCCTCGAGCGGTTCCACGAGCTGCACCGCGCCCGGTACGGGCACGCGATGCCCGACGGCGGCCAGATCCTCACGCTGCGGGTGCGGGCCGTCGGCGTCCTGCCGAAGCCCGGGCTCCGCACGCTGCCCGGCGGCGGCACCGGCGACCCCGAGCCGGTCGACGGCCGCCCCGCCTTCGACGTCGCCACCGGCGAGACCGTGCCGTTCCCGGTGTACGAGCGGACGTCCCTCGCACCCGGGCACGCCGTGCCCGGCCCCGCGATCGTCGAGGAGGGCACCTCCACCACGGTGATCTTCAGTGACCAGCGGCTCACCGTGGACGTCCACGGCCACCTGCTGGTGAGCAGCCCGGAGACGGCCCAGTGAGCCAGACAGGAGATGGTCCGATGAGCACGACGACGCCCGGCGGCCCCGAGGGCGCGCGCGGAGCGGCCCCGCTCGACGGGGCGACCGTCGAGGTGATCCGCAACTACCTGGTCTCCGTCGGGGAGCAGATGCGCCGCACGCTGGTGCGGGCCGCGTTCAACCCGGTGATCTACGAGGTCCTCGACTTCGGCATCTCGATCTACGACGGCGACCTGGAGCTGATGGCCGAGGCCGCCGGGATCACCTCGTTCCTCGGCGCGAACGACCACGCGATCGTCAAGGGCGTCGAGTACGTGGGCCGGGAGAACCTCGCGCCCGGCGACGTCTACCTGCTCAACTACCCGTACTGGAGCGGCGCGCACTCCTACGACGCGATGCTGTTCTCCCCGGTGTTCCGGGACGGACGCGCCGAGCCGTCCGCCTACCTGGCCGTCCGCGCCCACTGGATGGACCTCGGCGCGAAGGCCCCCGGCTACGTCCTCGACTCCACCGACATGCACCAGGAAGGGCTGATCTTCCCGGGCACGCGGATCGTGCACCAGGGCGAGGTCGTCCGCGACATCGTCGAGCTGATCCGCTTCAACTCGCGGCTTCCGGACCTGACCATCGGCGACTTCCACGCCCAGCTCGCGGCGCTGCGCACCGGGGAGAACCGGCTCGCGCAGGTGTGGGACAAGTTCGGCGGCGACGTCGTGGACCAGGCCGTCAAGCAGATCATCGAGCACGGCGAGCGGGTCGCCCGCAAGGCCGTCGCGGCACTGCCGGACGGCACCTGGACCGCGTCCGACTACTGCGACGACGACGGCATCACCGACGACCTGATCCGCATGGAGGTCAAGGTCACCGTCGACGGCGACCGGATGGAGGTCGACTTCAACGGCTCCGACGGCGCCGTCCTCGGCCCGGTGAACCTCCCGATCGGCGCCACCGAGAGCCTGGCCAAGTCCACCTTCAAGGAGCTGACCACGCCGGACGAGCCGTCCAACGCCGGCCACTACCGGGCCCTGACGATCAAGGCGGACCCGGGCAACTTCTTCCACGCCGTCTACCCGTCCGCGACGTTCACCCAGTGGAGCGGCATCGTCGCCTTCGAGCTGATCCACAAGGCGCTCGCGGACGTCCTCGACTCCATCCCGGCCTCGTCGGGCGGCGACGAGCCGGGCTTCATGGCCCTCGGGCACGACCCGCGGACCGGCGAGGACTTCGTCATCAGCAACAACGAGGGCATCGGGTGGGGCGCGCGCCGCGACCGCGACGGCGCGAACGCGCAGCAGCACCCGTCGCAGAGCGTCGTCCGCAACACCCCCATCGAGGTGCTGGAGCACAAGTCGACGATCTTCCATGAGCGGCTGGAGCTGATCCCCGACTCCGGGGGCGCCGGCCGGTACCGGGGCGGCGTCGGCGTCCTGCGCGAGGTCCGCTACCTCGCCGAGGGCGAGGTGCTGTCGATGAAGAAGAAGAGCAAGACGCGGCCGTGGGCGCTGAACGGCGGCCTCGAACCCGAGCCCAGCGGCATGACGCTGTGGCCCGGAACCGACCGCGAGAAGCGCGTCGGGATGTACCGCGCCACGATGCGGGCCGACGACCGCTTCGTCAACCGCACGGCCGGCGGAGGCGGCTACGGCGACCCGCTCGACCGCGACGCCGCGGCCGTCGTCGCCGACGTCCTGGACGGCTACGTCACCGCCGAGGCCGCCGAGCGCGAGTACGGCCTGATCGTCGCCCCCGACGGCTCCCACCACGAGACCCCGGCCCGCGCCGAACGGCGCCGGACGCAGCCCCCCGCCGATCGGCACGACACCTGAACCCGTCCGACCGGACACGTCCACGAAGGGGAGACGACCCGTGCTCCACACATCTCTTGCGGCCGGCGAGCCGGCACCGAGGACCAGGTGGTTCCCCGGCGGGCTCCGCGCCCGGGGGCGCGCCGCCGGGCTGCGGCTGACGGCCGTGCTCGCGGCCGGGGCCCTCGCCGCGGCCGCGTGCGGCGGTGCCGGCGGCGGCTCCACCGCCCGCACCCAGACCCTGATCATCGCCGAGAACGAGCCGCCCGCGACGTTCGACCCGGCCCAGGCCGACAACTCCACGGTCGACGAGGTGGCCCGGCCCGCCTACGACACCCTCGTCAAGTACGACGCGAACAACAAGATCGTCCCGAGCGTCGCCACCGAGTGGAAGGTCTCCGAGGACGGCCGCTCCATCGACATGACCCTGCGCGGCGACGTCACCTTCCACGACGGCGCCAAGCTCACCGCCACCGACGTCCAGTACAGCCTCGACCGGATCAAGAAGCTGAAGGTCGGGGTGGCGTCGCTGCTGACCCCGTACGACTCCACCGAGGTCGTCGACGACACCCATCTGACGATCAAGCTGACCCGCGCGTACGCGCCGATGATCCCGGCGCTGACCCGCGTCTACCTGCTCAACTCCAAGCTGGTCGAGTCGCACAAGGGCGACGACGAGGGCCAGAAGTGGCTCGCCACCGCCGACGCCGGCTCCGGCCCCTACAGGCTGACCGGCTACACCGCCAACCAGGAGGCGAAGTTCACCCAGTACGACAAGTACTGGGGCGGCTTCTCCGGCCAGGCCAAGGACGTGGTCTTCCGGTACCTGCCACAGGCCGCGACGCAGAAGAGTTCGCTGCTGGCCGGTGACATCGACATCGCCATGGACATCGACCCCAACGACTGGAAGTCGTTCGAGGGCAACGGCGGCTACAAGGTCGACAAGGCCGACACCAACGTCCAGCTCTACGTGTTCTTCAAGATGAAGGACTCGCCGCTGTCGAACAAGGCGCTTCGCGAGGCGATCGCCTCCTCCTACCAGTACGACCAGCACCTCACCTCGATCCTCAAGGGCGCGGGCAAGAAGGCGACGGGCGTGCTGCCGTCCACCATGGCCTGCTTCGACTCCGCCGTCCCGCAGCCGGCCCACGACGTCGCCAAGGCCCAGGAGTCGCTGAAGTCCGCGGGGCTCTCCAACGTCACCCTCACGATGACCTACCTGAAGGCGACGGCCGAGATGGAGCAGGCCGCGACGCTGCTCCAGTCCGACCTGGCCAAGATCGGGGTCAAGCTGAAGCTCGAAGCGATCACCTACCCCGAGCACGTGCAGCGGCTGAAGAGCAACAAGACCACGCCCGACCTGGCCATGATCTACGCCTTCCCGCCCAACCCCGACCCCGACTCGATCCTGTACCAGCTCTTCGACTCCAAGTTCATCAACAACGGCCAGAACACCGGCGGCTACGACAACCCCAAGGTCGACTCGCTGGTCGAGAAGGCCCAGGCCCTCACCGACGAGACCGAGCGCTGCGGCCTCTACAAGGAGGCGCAGCGGCTCATCGCGGCCGACGTCCCGTCGGTCAACATGTCCAACCCGCAGACCGTGACCGTCATGCGCGAGGGCATCAGCGGCTACGCCTACCAGGCGTCGCACCACCAGACCGTCGACGTCTACGGCATCAAGGTCGGCTGACCCGCCCACCTGAACAGCGCCGGGCCCCCGGTTCCCACCGGTGAGGCTCACGGGGGCCCGGCGCCCACCATCCATGAGATCTCCAGCGAGGGGAGGCACGGCATGACGCGATTCCTGCTGAGACGGCTCATCACCAGCGTCGTCGTGCTGTTCGGCCTGGGCGTCGTCACGTTCCTGATGTCCCAGGTGCTGCCCGGCGACCCCGCGCGGGCCGCGGCCGGCCGCAACGCCACCGCCGAGCAGGTCGCCGCGGTGTCCGCGCGGCTCGGGCTCGATCGGCCGATCTGGGAGCAGTTCCCCCGATATCTCGGGAACCTCCTGCAGGGCGACCTCGGCACATCGGTCTTCACCCAGCGCCCGGTCCTGGACGACATCGCCCAGGCTCTGCCGTCGTCGATCGAGCTCGTCCTCGCCGCGATGCTCGTCAACGTGGTGATCGCGGTGCCGCTCGGCGTGTACGCCGCCTACCGCCGGGGCCGCGCCGCCGACGTCGCGGCCCGGCTCATCGTGCTGTTCGGCGCCGGGGTGCCGGTCTTCTGGCTGGGGCTGATGCTCCAGCTGGTGTTCGCGGACCGGCTCGGCGTGCTGCCCCTGACCGGGCAGCTCGGCTTCGGCCGCGAGGTGCCCGAACTCACCGGCATGACCTCGCTGGACGCGCTGCTGAGCGGGGACATGGCCGCGTTCGGCGACGCGGTGGCGCACCTCCTGCTGCCCGCCGTCACGCTGGCCGCCGCGTTCATCGCGGTGGTCGCCCGCACGGTCCGCTCCTCCATGATCAGCGTGCTGGACTCGGACTACATCACGCTCGCCCGCGCGACCGGGGCGTCCGAGCGCCGGGTGGTGATCCGGCACGGGCTGCGCAACGCGCTCGTCCCTGTCAGCACCATCCTCGGCATGCAGCTCGGCTGGATGCTCGGCTCCACCGTGCTGGTCGAGTCGGTGTTCGGACGCAGAGGCATCGGCGCCTACGCGGTCAACGCCGTCCTGCAGAACGACCTGTACGCGGTGATCGGCAGCGTGCTCGTGATCGGAGTGGTCTTCGTGCTGGCCAACATCGTCGTCGACCTCGTCCAACTCTGGCTCAATCCGCGCCTGCGCCAACCGGCGCGCGCACGTCCGGCGGGCGCCGCCGCGGGAGAGCCGCTGGAGAAGGGCGCCATGGAAGGGGCGGCCCTGTGAAGACGGCCGTTGTCCCCATGACGAAGCAAGGGCCGGACGCCCCCGGCGGTGGGCGCGGCGGATCCATCCTGCGCCGCATGCGGCCGGCACGGACGGGATGCATGGCCATCGTGGACCGGGTCGCGCTGACGATCGCGGCGGTGATGGTCCTCATCGCGTTCATCGGCCCGCTGCTCGCGCCGCACGACCCCTACGCCGTGGACCTCGGGCAGGCCCTCCGCGGCCCTTCTGGCGCGCACTGGTTCGGCACCGACGCCAACGGACGCGACGTCTTCAGCCGCGTCCTGTACGGCGCGCGGGTGTCGCTGCTGGCGACCGTGGTCGTGATCGCCGTCGCCACCCTGATCGGCACCCTGATCGGCACGCTGGCCGCGCTCGGCGGGCGGATCGTCGACGAGGTCCTCATGCGGATCTGCGACATCGGCCTGTCACTGCCGGCGATCATCCTGGCGCTCGGGCTGGCCGCCGCGCTCGGCCCCGGCCTGAAGTCCGCGGTGATCGCGCTCTGCCTCACCTGGTGGCCCGGCTACGCCCGCCTCGTCCGCACCCTCGTGCGCGACGTCCGGGACGCCGAATACGTCGAGGCCGCCCGCACGCTCGGCGTCTCCACACCGCGGCTCGTGTTCCGGCACGTCCTGCCGAACTCCCTCGACACCCTCTACGTGCAGACGACGCTGGACGTCTCGGCGGTCATGCTCGTCATCTCCGGCCTGTCGTTCGTCGGCGTCGGCGCCCAGGTCCCGTCCGCCGAATGGGGCGCGATGATCGCCGGGGCTGCCGGGAACCTCACCAACGGCTGGTGGGCCGTCGTCTTCCCCGGCCTCGCGATCATGCTGACCGCGGTCTCCTTCAACCTCGTGGGCGACTGGCTCCGCGTCCGCAACGACCCGACGCTGCGCGGGAGGCACTCATGAATCCGCTGCTGAAGCTGCGGGACCTGCGCGCCGGCTTCCCCGGACCGGACGGGCCCGTGGAGATCCTGCGCGGGGTGGACCTGGACATCGCGGCCGGGGAGAAGGTCGCGCTGGTCGGCGAGTCCGGCTCCGGGAAGTCGGTGACGGCGCGGGCCGTCCTGCGCCTGGACCGCGACGCCGACCTCGGCGGCCGCGTCCTGCTGGACGGCACCGACCTGCTCACCCTGCCCGAACGCGCGATGCGCGACATCCGGGGCGCCCGGATCGGGCTGGTCTTCCAGGACCCGCTCGCCTCCCTCAACCCGGTGATGACGATCGGCTGGCAGATCATGCAGCCGCTCGTGATCCGGGGCGTCCGCAAGAACGAGGCCCGGCGGCGCGGCATCGACCTGCTCGGGCGGCTCGGCGTCCGCGACGCCGCCCGCCGCTTCGACGACTACCCGCACCAGTTCTCCGGCGGCATGCGCCAGCGCGTCGTCATCGCCATCGCGGTGATCGCCGAGCCGGCGCTGCTCATCGCCGACGAACCGACGACCGCGCTCGACGTGCGGGTGCAGGCGCAGGTCCTCACCCTGCTGCGGGAACTGGCCGACGAACGCTCCATGTCCGTGCTGCTCATCACCCACGACCTCGGGATCGTGGCGGGCTTCGCCGACCGCGTCGTGGTGATGCGGCACGGCGCACCCGTCGAGGAGGGCCCGGTCGACGACGTCTACGCCGCGCCGAAGCACCCCTACACCCGCGGGCTGCTCGCGGCGGTGCCGCGCATCGACGACGACCCGTCCCGCCGGCTGACGACCGTCGACGACGCCCTCGACACGGACGTCCGGGTGGCCGGCGCCCTGGAAGGAGGCGGCCGATGACCGCCCTGAGCGTGCGGAACCTGGTGAAGAGCTTCGGCGGCCGCCCGGTGGTGAAGGACGTGTCGTTCGACCTCGCGCCCGGCGAGGTGCTCGGACTCGTCGGCGAGTCGGGCTCCGGCAAGTCGACGGTGGCCCGCTGCGTCGCCCGGCTGACCCGGCCCGACTCCGGCCGGGTCCTGCTCGGAGAACACGACCTGCTCAGCGCGTCCCGGCGGGACCTGCGGACGCTCCGCCGGAACATCCAGATGGTCTTCCAGGACCCGTACTCCTCGCTCAACCCGCGGATGACCGCCGGGGAACTGGTCGAGGAGGGGCTGCTCGTCCACGGGCTGGAACCGGACCGCCGGGCCCGCGCCGCGCGGGCGGCCGCGCTGCTGGAGACCGTCGGGCTGTCCGCCGCCGACGCCGCCCGGCATCCGCGCTCCTTCTCCGGCGGCCAGCGCCAGCGCATCGCGATCGCCCGCGCCCTCGCGGTCGAGCCCAAGGTGCTGATCTGCGACGAGGTCGTCTCCTCGCTCGACGTCTCCGTCCAGGCGCAGGTGCTCAACCTCTTCCGGGACCTCAGGGAGCGGCTCGACCTGTCCATCCTCTTCATCGCCCACGATCTCGCCGTCGTGCACTACCTGTGCGACCGCATCGCGGTGCTCGACCAGGGCGTGCTCGTGGAGATCGGCACCCGCGAGGAGATCTACCGCCGCCCCCGGCACCCCTACACCCGTTCGCTGCTGGACGCCGTGCCCGTCCCGGACCCGGCCGCCGAACGGGCCCGCCAGACCACCCCGTGACCCACGACCAGGAAGGCCCCATGGAAACCCTGCGGATGTTCGTCAACGGACAGGCCATGTCCGGCGGCTCGCTGAACGAGGCGCTGGAGGGCGCCGAGTTCCTCGGACCCGCCGAGACCGCGCCCCGCTACCGCTTCTACTCGGTGCGCGACGAGTTCCCCGGACTCCACCCGGTGCCGTCCGGCGGCCGCTCGGTCCCCGGAGAGCTGTACGCCGTCACCTACGAGATCCTGCGCGAGCACCTGCTGCCCGGCGAGCCGCCCGAACTCGAACTCGGCGTGGTCGAGCTCGCCGACGGCTCCGGGACGCTGTGCATGCGGATGCGCGCCGAGTCCCTGGACCTGCCCGGAGTCGTCGACATCAGCGACGCCGGCGGCTGGCGCGCCCACCTGGCCGCGGTGTCCCGGTGACCGCCGACGTGGTCGTCCGGGGCGGCACCGTGGTCGAGGCGGGCTGGTCGGGCCCCGCCGACGTCGTCATCACCGGCGGCCGCGTCACCGCGCTCGCCGCCCCGGGGACGGCGCCCGCCGCCGCGTCCGTCATCGACGCGGCCGGGCACCTCGTCCTGCCCGGCGGCGTCGACCCGCACTGCCACGTCGGCTTCACCTCCGGCGACTTCACCTCGCTGGACGACTACCGCCAGTGCACCACCGCCGCCGTCCACGGCGGCACCACGACGATCGTGGACTTCGCGATCCCGCGCCCCGGCGAGAACCCGGCCGACGCCGCCCACGCCCAGCGCGCCAAGGCCGGTGAGGGGCTGTGCGACAGCGCCCTGCACGCCTGCGTCGTCGAGTGGGACGACACGGTCCCCGACCAGCTCGCCTCGCTCGTCGCGGACGGGATCGCCACGGTCAAGATGTTCACCACCTACCGCGGCGAGACCATGGCCGACGAGGACACCGTCCTGCGGACCATGAAGACCCTCGCCGCGCTCGGCGGCATGGTCGTCATCCACTGCGAGGCCGACCACATCATCGGCGACGCCCAGCGGCGCTGCGCCGACGCGGGCCGGATCGGCGCGTCCCACATGGCCGGCACCCGCCCCGGCCTCGCCGAGACCGCCTCCGTCGCTGAGATCCTCGCGATCGCCGAGTCGGTGGACGCGCCCGTCTACTTCGTGCACCAGTCGACCGCCGAGGCCGTCGAACTCGTCGCCGCCGCCCGCCGCCGCGGCGTCCG
Source organism: Actinomadura geliboluensis (assembly GCF_043197915.1). Lineage (NCBI taxonomy): Bacteria > Bacillati > Actinomycetota > Actinomycetes > Streptosporangiales > Thermomonosporaceae > Actinomadura > Actinomadura geliboluensis. The sequence continues at coordinate 88,194 of NZ_JBICUA010000014.1, forward strand.
CGCCTACAGCGAGGCGGTCGCGCACCACCTCGTCCTGGACGACTCCGCCTACGCGGGCGACCGTCCCGAACGCTTCGTGTGCTGCCCGCCGCTGCGCCCCGCCGACCAGGTACGGGCGCTCGGGCGCCACCTGTTCACCGGCGAGGTCACCACGATCGGCAGCGACCACTGCTGCTACGACACGGCCCAGAAGGAGTCGCGCAGCGCGGACGTCCGCGCCATGCCCAACGGCCTCCCCGGCGTCGAGACCCGGCTACCGGTGATCTTCTCGGAGTACGTCGTCCGGCGCGGCCTGCCGGTGACGCGCTTCGTCGAACTCACCGCCGCGAACCCCGCACGCACGAACGGCCTCTACCCCCGCAAGGGAACGCTGCTGCCGGGCGCGGACGCGGACCTCGCCATCTGGGACCCGACCGCCGAATGGCAGATCACCGCAGGCGACCTGCACATGGCAACCGACTACACACCGTACGAGGGCATGACCATCACAGGCCGCCCGAAAACGGTACTGGTAGGCGGCCGCGTAGTCGTCGACAACGGCGTCCTAACAGACCCCACCCCCCGCGGCCGCCACATCAAGGCCACCCCGATCCCCACCCACCCCAGCAACTGACCAACAGCGGCCGGGCGTACTTCGCCTCCAATGGTCGTCGCGCGCCTCCAAGCGCACATAGGCCATGAACTAGGGTCAGGGCGACGCTTCAACAATTCCGGTGACGGATTCCATAGGGGAGCCCTATGGAGAGACGATCACTCTCCGAGGGGTACCGCGCCGGTCGGGGGCGACGTTGCGGGGGAGTGAAATGAGGACGCGGTTGCCGAGTGGAGCGTCCAAACGCACAACGACCTCGCGCTCCTCCGCGTAGGCGAACCGCGCTCCGTAGGGAGAGTCGAGGGCGACCTCGACCGGGTCGACCAACACCGCGGTGTCGGTCTCGAACACTTCGGCGTGTGGGTAGGCCGCATATACCGCTGGAGTTCCCATGAACCGGTAGGTCAGCGTTCGGCCGTCGCCGGACAGGACGGACTCCTCGGTGGCCGCGTCGTCTCCGATGCTTTCCGGCCGCCACGTCATCCTGCGCCTGAACTCCGGATCCAGCGCGATGAACGGCCACCTCCTGGCATCGGGGTACATCATCCATGCGGGCAGCTGCTGAAAACCTCGATCTGTGGCGAACGGCCCGAGAGCTCGGACGATCCGTGGCAACGGCTCGGGGACTTCACCTAGGTCGCGGTAGTAGTGGCTCAGCTCGGGCCGCAGTTCGCTCGGCAGCTCCGAAACGCCCGGTCCGCTGAACACCGTCCGCCACGCGGCATCGTTCTTCAGCCGATCGAGCTCCAGCGCGCTCATGCTGGTCAGAACGACCGGTCTGGGTTCACGAGCAACAGGAAAGTCGGCCCATTTCGCCAGCGCTTCGCGCACATCTTCCATCTCCAGGCCCACAACGATCAGCCTACTGCGAGCGCCGTAGGCGATCACTTCAATTACGCAGGAGCCGTCACGAACTGCGCCTAACGTTCACATTGAGCACCCTCGGACCACCCCTCGCGCGGAAGAACAACGAGCGGATGAAGCCGGTCCAGGCTCCGCCACCGACCCCGCTCGCCTAGGGAGAGGAGCCTTTGCCCCTTGTGGCCAATCGACGCCGACCGGTTCCCGAGTGTCAGCTGATCGTTTGTGATTGGACACGTGGCGCGTGGACTGGAACGCGGCGCTGAACTCTGGCGCGGGAGCGCCGCGAGGCCCGGCCGCTGCGGGTGCGGCCTTCGGCGGCCGGGTTCTGGATGCTGACGGCCGCGGGCACTGCCGCATTCGCGAGGCGAGGTTCGAGGCCGGTGTTGGGCCGGAGGCGGCCACTGTGACGGATCCTGCTGCAGGGCATGAGCCATCGCCGGATTGGCAGATCGAGCCCGTTGAAAGGGGCGCAGGCCGCTTCGTCCGAGCACCTGCTCCGGCGAGCGGATCCTGAGGACTGCTGCAGCGCCTTTGGCAGCGAGCGTTCGGCGCTGGATAAGGCGCCGATGAACCTGTCGAGCGCGAACATCTCGCATGTGCAAGACCTTGACCTTGAGGTGTCGGCCGGTGCGGTGTGGACCCGGATCACCAAGTGGCCGGAGTGCATCCGCGAGTTGGTCGATCGGCACTCCGAGGAGATCGGTGGCCGGCATGGCCCGGCTCGGCGATCCCGGGCACCGGGTCTCGCCGATGACGTCACTGGTGGCCGTCAGCCCACGTCGAAACTGAGTCTGATCTCGTGCTCGTAAACATGGTCGTAGATGACGACCCCGGTGATGCTCGGTGAATTCCGCGTGAGAACCGAGAGGTCGCGAGAAGGGAAAGTGTTGGGCTCTTCCACGGGAGGTTCGAGGGTCACGGACCCTACGCCGGGCCGCGACCGGAACCAGTTGGTGACGGCGGTGACCTGGCTCTCCAGGTTGCACTTGTCGTCAGCGGATGTGTACTTGCACAGGGTCGACGCAACCTCCACTGTTGTGTCCCTGTAAGCCCTTGTGAGCTTGGTTGAATAACCCGGGATTGTCCCCATCTTCGCGATGGCGCCCATGTTCGCCTCGTAGCGTTGGTTCGCCTGCCTCTCCTGGAGAGCCTTCACCGACCACACGGTCGTGCCGGTGAGCGCCAGGGCGGTGGCGACCGCCACGAGAGCGATGACGACCTTCTTGCGCGTGCGGGTGGGACGTTGGGGTGGCTGCGGAACGGGCGGTTGCGTCGGCGGCTGGATGAGGGTCGGTTGTGCGGGCGGCTGGCCTTGGGTGAGCCAGGTGAGCTGGGTGTGAAGGTGATCGAGGGTCGGGCGGTGGGAGGGATCCCGGTGCAGCAGCGTCCTGAGGATGGGTTCGAGGGAGTCGGCGTGTGCGGATGGGATGGGGTCCTGGGTGGCGATGGCGATGAAGATGGCCCCGGTGCTGGCGCCCTCGAACGGGGGATGTCCCTCCACGGCGGTGTAGAGCGTGGCGCCGAGTGACCACAGGTCGGCGGCGGCCGTGACCTCCTGGCCGCGGACCTGCTCGGGTGACATGTACGCGGGAGTACCCAGAACGGCGCCCGTTCCGGTCAGGGTCGCATCGCCTTCGACGGCTGCGATACCGAAGTCGGTCAGGACGACACGGTCGTCCTCCAGCAGAACGTTGGCGGGCTTGATGTCGCGATGAGTGATGCCCGCCCGGTGAGCCGCGCGCAGAGCGTCCAGCAGGTGCAACCCGATCTGCGCGACCCGGACGGGCGGCAGCCGTCCCTCGGCCTTCAGCAGGTCGTCCAAGGAACGGCCCCTGACGAGTTCCATGACGATCCAGGGGCGGCCGTCGTCACCGGTCACGCGGTCGTGCACAGTGACGATCCCGGTATGCCTGAGCCTGGCCGCGGCGCGCGCCTCCCGGTCCAGCCGGGCGATCAAGGTCTGCCGTGCGGCATCGTCCAAATGCTCGGGCAGGCGCAGTTCCTTGACCGCCACTTCACGGTCCAGTTGCTCGTCGCGGGCTCGCCAGACCGCTCCCATGCCGCCCCGGCCGAGCAGCGAGACCAGCCGGTATCGTCCCGCCAGCACCTGCCCGTCCGCGTCCGCCGACTGTCGCGAGCCATCCTGCCTCAGCGGTTCCAACGGCCATACCTCTCACAGGAACACACGTGTCTGAACGGACAGTTCGAGATCATCTCAAACGCCGCTCGCCTGTGGCGAGGGAACGGAGGATGCCCATGCCCGTGGTGACGTAGCACCACCACGCCTGCGCGTCCAGGTGCCGGAACGCGGTCAGGACGGGTAGGGGCCCCACGCAGGACGGCCCGAGGTGGACGGCTTGCGGCCCAGCTTGCCGGCCCGCACCTGTACGGCGAGGCTGTCGAGGATGACGCGGCTGCTCATCAGGCATGTCGTCTCCGCCCAGTCGTAGGGCGGCGAACACTCGACGATCTCGATGCCCGCCAGGCCGGGTTCGGAGACCAGCCGGACCAGGTTGAGCGCCTCGCGGGGCAGCAGGCCGCCGGGCTCCGGCCAGCCGGTGCCGGGCACGAACCCGGCATCGATCACGTCGATGTCGAAGGAGAGGTAGACGGCCTCGGCGTCCTTCCAGGCGATCTCCAGGGCCGTCTCGGCGACCTTCTCCACGCCGACGCGCTCGACGTCGCCCACCGTGATGATCGTGGTGCCCCGCTCCCGGCCCACCTTGACGCCGGCGCGCGGTGACTGCCAGCCGCCGATCCCGATCTGGACGAGGTTGGTGGCCGGGGCGTTCTTGATGTTGGTGGCGTGGAACCAGGGGGTGGTGTGCATGCGTTCGTCGAGGTCGGTCTCCTGGGTGTCCACGTGCCGGTCGAAGTGGATGATGCCGACGTTGCCGTCCATGTGCGGCGTCAGACCGCGGATGGTGGGGAAGCCGATCGAGTGATCTCCTCCCAGGACGACCGGGAAGGCGCCCTGCGACACCACGTGCGACATCGCCTGGCTGATCTGGTCGAAGGACTTCTCCAGATTGCCCGGGATGGTGAACACGTCACCGATGTCGACCATGTTGAGCTGCTCGCGCAGGTCCACGCCCAGTTCGTAGCTGTAGGTGCCGAACAGGCCGGTGCAGCGGCGGATGCCCTGCGGACCGAACCGGGTGCCCGGCCGGTAGGTCGCGCCGGCGTCCAGCGGCACGCCGAACACGGCCACCTCGGCATCGCCCACGGCGTGGACATCGTCGACGTAGGGGCATTTCAGGAAGGTTCCGGTCTCGCCGGCGAAATGCGGGAGCTCGCCCCTCGCGAAGGTCGAGATGGTCCGGTCCTTGATCGTGGGGGCGCCCTCCAACCCGTGGGCCAGGCGCCGTTCGATCTCCTCCTGGCTCCTGCGCGTGGGCAACTCGCCCTCGACCCTCTGAGCCCACGCGCCTTCCCGGTCGGTCTGCTCCGCCACGAGATCTCCTCTGCGAGTCAAGGGGGAGAAGAGGGCTGTACCCCGACGGCAGCAGGTCACACGGGGGCGATGCGGGTGGCTCCTTGTCCCGTGGGTGCGCGGTGTGATGGTCAGGGCTTCCAGGTGCCGATGCGGTCGGTGCGCCGGCGTTGCTGGGCCGCGGTGGGGATGTCGAGTCCCTGGCCGCGTGCGGTGAGGCGGTCGGCGACCGTGGCGCGGTGCTCGACGCTCTTGTGGTCGTCGTACTTGAACTTGGCCTGGACGTGGCCGATCCGCAGCCGCAGGCCGCGGATACCGGACAGCAACCGTCCGTACGGGGGTTGTCCCGGGGCAACGTCGGCGTGGTCGCCGTCGGGCTGGAAGTGGGCGAGCTGCCGGGTCAGCAGGTCGGCCTTGGCGCGCGGGTCGTCGATGATGTGGGCGCGGCAGGTGAACTGGACGGCGGCGTAGTAACTGGTCGGGACGCCGTCCTCGGGCGGCACGCCGGGGGCGGCGCGCCAGGTGCCGGGCACGAAGGCGTAGTCCCCGATGACCGTGAACGCGACGGTGGGGTCGTGCTCGATCGCCTTCCAGACCGGGTTCGGGCGCGCGAGATGGATCAGCAGGTCACTTCCGTCCGCGATGAAGTGGGTGGGGACGACGACGGGCGGCTGTCCCGGCAGGCCGTTGACGGCGAGCTGGCCGAAGTCGTGGCCGTCGGCGATCCAAGCCTGCCACTCGGCGTCGTCCAGGCTCGCGTCCCAGGGCTGGATGAACACGTGAGTTCCCCTTTGCTGGCGATCGGGCTCCACAAGACCGTACTGGTCGACCCCCGTCGTCCCGTCCGTGGTGTGGCGGTTGTGGTGACGTCAGAGGCAGATCTCCTCGTCGCGTTCGGCGACCGCGTTGACCGCCAGGTGCAGCAGGGCCGTCAGGTGCGGTTCGAGTTCGTCGGCGGGGACGGCGCCGACGAGTACGGAGAGCCTGCGCCGGTCGCGGGCGGCCACGGCGGCGAGCACCCGCGCGGCCCAGCGCGCCGGAGTCGGCACCTGCTCGATGTCGGGGCGTGCGCCGATGTCCGGTGGGTGCTCGTCCAGAATCGTCCTGCACCAGACGATGACGAGTCGTTCCACCGCGGAGGGACCGCGGTGGACGGCGCGGGCGGTCAGCGCGCGGCTCCGGTGGTGCTCGCCGTAGACGGCGGCCGTCAGCGCCTGCCCGGCCCACAGCCCGGCGTGCCAGTGGAGGGCGAGTTCGGCCGCCCTGTGCCGGATCGGCATTGCCACCTCCCAGGGTCAGTCGCAGAGCGTGGGGCGGGGACGGGTCAAGCCGTCGGTGCAGTCCTCGGGGACGAAGCCGGCCTCCTCCGTCCGAACCTGCGGCCGCCAGGTGTGGACGGCCTTGCCCGCGCCGTCGTAACCGGTCACGGTCTTGACGCGGATCGTGGGCGAGGACATCGCGCCCGCCGACATCGGGCCGGTCGCCCCGTGGTCCGGCATCATCCGGGTCGGGGTCTGGGCGATGAAGAAGCCGTCGTGGACGGCGACCCGCGCGGTGCGGCCGCCGTCCCAGGCCACCGCGACGCGGGTCACGCCGGGCTTGGCGCGGCCGACGACCACGGCGTGCAGTTCGTCCCACTTCAGGGCCTGCACCTGCCGGATGCCGTCCACGCGGAGCGGCGCGTCGAAACCGAAGAGGCGGCCGTCCGTCCTGCCGGGCCAGGCGTGCACCTGCGGCGGTTCGGTGTTGTCGCCTCCGCCGGTCACGCAGAGGACGTAGCCGCGGGTGCCGCCGATCTCCACGAGCTGCCCGCCCGGCACCCGCTGCCGCGTCAGCACCCGGAAGTCCGACACGCGCCCGTTGCGCAGGCAGGCGTGGGTGATCGCCCGCTCCTCGGGGGTGTCGTCCGGTAGCGCGTCCGCGATCCGGGACGGCTCGGCCGTGGGGCCGAGAACGCCGGTCTCAGGGCGGTCGCCACCCGCGACGACCACGACGGGGACGACGGCCGCCAGGGCGAGCGCCGCCGCACCGGCGGCCTTCCTGGTCCGGCGACGGGCGACGGTGCGCAGAGCGCGGTCGGTGAGGTCGTCGGCGGGCTCGGCACGGTCGGCGAGCGCGGTGAGGGCGTCCCTGAGCATCTGGTCGGTCATGGTCGGCTCCCGGTCGGGGTGAGGTGGACGGCCAGGTCGGGAGCGAGTTCCCGGAGCCGGGCGATCGCGCGGTGCGTCTGGCTGCGGACGGTGCCGACCGAGCAGCCCATGATCGCGGCGACCTCGCGTTCGGGCAGGTCCTCGTAGTAGCGCAGGACGAGCACGGCCCGCTTGCGCGGCGGCAGGGCCAGCAGCGCGCGTTCCAGCGCCAGCCGCAGGTCGACGTCCGGGCCAGCGGATGGCAAGTCCGGAGGCTCCGCGACGACCGACTCGCGTCGCCGCCGGCGCCACCGGTTGACCTGCTCGTTGTACATGGCGCGGCGGACGTAGCCCTCCGGGTTGTCGCGCACGCGGCCCCACCGCGCGGCCGTCTTCGCCAGGGCGTTCTGCAATAGGTCCTCGGCGGCGTGCTGATCCCCGGCGAGCACGTACGCCGTCCGGATGAGGCTGCCGGACCGTGCCGCGACGAATGCGGCGAAGCTCTCGCGGGCCTCTCGGTTCAACGGGCCTCCTCTGTGGTGTCACCCACTCAGACCCACGAAGGCCCCGCGGCTATGCCTCCAACACAGATCTTTTCTAGCGCGGGCCCGACCGTCCGTACCAACTGTCGCCGGCCATCAACCACAAGTGCCCGGGGGAGACGACCTGATTCTGCGAGAGCGCGACGGTCACTGCGATGGCAGCGCCACAGGTCCGGCCTGCACCCGAACCGGTCGGGTCCAGGGACTGCCTGGCCCGGTTCGGGCGACGCCGATGCGAGCCATCACCGCTTCGAACTGCGGGGGTCACCGCGCTGCCGGCCGTTACCGTCAGTGACAACGGCATCTGCCGAGTGGGCCGTCGGAAAGGAGGCTGCGTGGGTGGAAGGTCATGAAGCTGATCAGCGAAAGCCCAGGACAGCTCCGCCCAAGCTGTGCAGGAGCATCAGACAGGCTCACACCGTTCCCGCCGCCCCGTGCGCGACGGCTGGGGGTCAAGTCGGCTGTTCGACGTAGAGGTCGGCGGCGCACCATTCCAGGGCCGCGCGGAATCGGGTGCCGTCATGTTCGCGGGTCACGTCTTCGATGTTGCACAGTACGTAGCCGCCATGAACGCCGCGGCCGTTCCGAGGGCGGTGCTTGTCGCGGTACCAGAGGACGATCACTTCATCGATCACGCTGACCTGTTCGAGTTTGCTCCAGGCGATGATCTTCCTTATTCCCTTGTTGCGGCCGGGCTCGAATCGGAGTTCGCGCTGGTTCAGCGTGATGCTACTTGAGGGATATCTCCATCTTCCCCACTCCGCGGAGAGAAATCCGACGACCCCGCCCACCGGCGGGCATAGGACGGGCAAGACCTCCGAGTCCAGCTTGAGAGCCATGACCCCGAACAGGACCGCGGCCACCAGTCCCGCAATGACCCCGATCCAGGTCGCGCGCTTGGCCGCCTTGCCCGAAAAGTTCCCGCGCTCCCACGGGACGGGGAGGGCGACGGCGCCGGGTGGGACCTCGAAGGCGAGTCTCGTCGCGGCGTCGGGCTTGATCACGACCCGGCGGACCGCGCTGCTCCCCGATTCGGCTTTCACCTGCATGGTGTGCGAGCCCGAGGCGAGGTCGAACGTGCCGTTCTCGTCGGCGCGGACGGTGCCCACGAGGCCGCCGTCGACGATGACGTCCATGTCTCCGCCGCTGAAGTTGCCGACGGTGAGCCGTCCGAGTCCCGGCTCCTTTCGGGCCTCCGGCCTGGGGCCGGGGGACTCGGCGGGCCCGCGCTCCGTGATCCGCTCCCGCTCGTCCACCAGCGTGATGACGTCGGGCGGGAGCCAGCGGTCGGCGACGGCGCCGGTCAGGTGGCCGAGGATGGCGGCGGCGGAGGGACGGGCCGCTGGATCCTTCGCAAGGCAGGCGGCGACCAGTCCCCGCAGAGATGCAGGTAAGCCGGTCAAGTCGGGTTCGTCGTGGACGATGCGGTGCGAGAGGACATGGGCCGCCGGGCCGGTCCCGAACGGAGCACGCCCCGTGGCCGCGTAGACCAGGACGGATGCGAAGGAGAATACGTCGCTGGGCGGGCCGACGGCGTCTCCTCGCGCCTGCTCGGGGGACATGTACGGCGGCGTCCCCAACGCGGCCTGCGGGGTGGTGTGGGAGGTGGTGTCGAGCGCACGGGCAATGCCGAAGTCGATGATGCGCGGGCCGTCCCTGCCGAGGATCACGTTGGACGGTTTGAGGTCCCGGTGTACGAGACCGCACTGGTGGATGACCTTGAGCCCCTCGGCCAGGCCTGCTCCCAGCGCGTTGAGCGTGAGAATCGGGAGCGGACCGTGTTGCTTGACGGCCTCTTGCAGCGACGGGCCGGGAATGTAGGCGGTGACGAGCCAGGGCGGGTCCGCATCGAGGTTCGAGTCCACCACCTGCGCGGTGTAGAAGCCGCCGACCTGGCGAGCCGCCTTCGCCTCCTGTGCGAAACGGCGCCGGAACCGCTGGTCTCCGGCCAGGGCCGAACGGACGAGCTTGACCGCGACCGGCCGCCCGCCCGGGGACCAGCCGAAGAACACCTCCCCCATCCCGCCGCGGCCGAGCCTCTCCTGCAATTGATAGGGGCCGACCCGTGACGGATCGTCCTGCCGCAACGGTTCCATGCGGAAACCCCTCCAGCGACGCAGCCGCGTTTCGTTGAACGCCGAAATCATCTCAGGGCGCGGACTCGGGTGGAGCTGCTTCCGTCATGAGCGACGAACGCGACCACACACGGCCAAACCAAACCGAGAGGGCAGTTCGGGGGACAGTGGAGAGGAAGGAGGATGCCGCGCTGACCGTCATCGGCAAGGCGGAGCGGACCGGGAGCTGCGGATTTCAGGGCAGGTTTCGGGGCGCTTCCCGTTCGTTGCGGTCGTGCTGGAGTTCAGCGTTGATGCGCTGGGCTTCGGCGAGTTGGTCTTCGAGGATGATGATGCGGCAGGCGGCGTCCAGCGGGGTGCCCTGGTCGATCAGGTCGCGGGCGCGTTGCGCCAGCCGCAACTGGTAGCGGGAGTAGCGGCGGTGTCCGCCGGCTGAGCGCTGCGGGACGATGAGGCGGGCGTTGTCCAGGCTGCGCAGGAACGCCGGGGTGACGTCCAGCATCTCGGCGGCGCGGCCCATGCTGTAAGCCGGGTAGTCCTCGTCGTCGAGCTTGCCTTCGAGCCCGCCGGAATCCTCGGCGGCGTGCACGTGATGCCGATCCTGCTGGTCGCCGGCCCGGGCCGGCTGGGATGCCTTCACTAAACCTTCCGTACTGCCTTGGGCCGGCAGTGACGACAGGGGCCCCGGCGCCAGAGTGCGCGCCGGGGCCCAGAGGTACAACACCATCTACCGGCTTTGACGAGCCGGTCTTCCGCGTCAGCCGCCCAAACGGGGGCGGGGACGCGGGGATCGCGTATGCGTGACCGTAGACCACCGTCCAATCTGTGGGGCTGCGGTACCCGCGCGGCGTGACTGGAGCCTGCGTCGGGCGATCCCGATGGCGTCGAACCCTCCTTTCTTTGACATCACTACCGGTACTGCGTGGTTGTTCGCGTACCGCGTCGTACGGCACGCCGTTCCCGGTGACCTGTCGGCCGCCGGGGCGGCCGGCTGCCGGAGCCCCTTCCACTGCGTTGGCCCCGGCACGCCCGGCCGGTGTCTTCCGTACCTTCCGGCAGTTCGTCATCTGCCGGTCCTCTTGGACTCGTCTCTCTTCGATGACAGGAACACTACCCGCCGTCCGGTCGAAAATCTACCTTGGCCGCTACAGAGTTTCGTAGATCACACTGCCGGGTTCTCTGCTCCGGTCGCGAGCGCTACGGCCGCGCGGGGGAGCGGGCCGGCAAGGTGTCAGTGAGGCGGAGATGGTGCGGAGGGCCGCGTCCCGGCGGCGATGACGCTAAGGCAGTCGCGGGCCGTCTCGGACCTGGACCGGGTGACCACTGGCCTGGACGAGCGCATCGGCGTCAGCCCGGCTGCGCGGCATGGCCTCGGGCTCCTCGCCCACTGGACGTGGGAAGGGCGCCGTGGCGTTGACCGTGGGAAGTGCCCAACTTCCGCAGCCAAGACTGGCACACAGTGCATAGCGGCGGCGGTCCCGCTCGCGGCAGAATTACCTTGATGCCGAGATACTTGGCGCCGTCAGCTCGTCCATGTCCGGACTGGCGGGCAGGCACCCCGGCAACCGGCGCGATGCCCCGTACTGCGCGTTCACGGCGCTGATGCGGGAGAGATACGAGGTGGTTGTCATGATCGTTGGAATTCTCAAGGAGGATTCGCCCGGGGAGCGGCGGGTGGCGGTGACGCCGGACACCGTCACCCGGCTGCAGAAGCTCGGGTACGAGGTGATCGTCGAGTCCGGCGCCGGAGCCGGCGCGGGCTTTCCCGATGACCGGTATGAGGCCGCGGGCGCCGCCATCGGCGACGCGCAGACCGCGGACGTGGTGCTGGGCATCGCCCCGCCCTCACCCGAGCGCTTGGACGCCCTGCGACCGGGTGCCACGCTGATCGGCATGCTGAGCCCCCGGTTCAGGCCGGACCTGGTGGAGGACCTCGCCGCGCGCCCCATCACGGCACTGTCGCTGGACGCGGTGCCGCGGATCTCCCGGGCGCAGTCGTTCGACGTGCTCTCCTCGATGGCCAATATCGCCGGGTACCGGGCGGTGATCGAGGCCGCGCACGAGTTCGGGCGGTTCTTCACGGGGCAGGTGACCGCGGCGGGCAAGGTGCCGCCGGCGAAAGTGCTGGTCGCGGGGGCCGGCGTCGCCGGGCTCGCGGCGATCGGCGCGGCCGGCAGTCTGGGCGCGATCGTCCGGGCCACCGATCCGCGGCCGGAGGTCGCCGACCAGGTGCGCTCGCTCGGCGGCGACTACCTCGCCGTCGCCGAGGCCGAGCCGGACGACGCTCCGGGCACCGGCTACGCCAAGGAGATGTCGGACGACTACAACGTCCGCGCCGCCGCGCTGTACGCCGAGCAGTGCCGTGACGTCGACATCGTCGTCACCACCGCGCTCATCCCCGGCAAACCCGCGCCGAAGCTGATCACCGCGGAGATGGTGGCGACGATGCGGCCGGGGTCGGTGATCGTCGACATGGCGGCGGCCAACGGCGGCAACGTCGAGGGGACGGTTCCCGGCGAGCGGGTGGTCACCGCGAACGGCGTGATCATCCTCGGCTACACCGACCTGGCCGGACGGCTGCCCGCGCAGGCGTCCCAGATGTACGGCACCAACCTGGTCAACCTGATACAGCTGATGACCCCGCAGCGGGACGGCCAACTCGTCCTGGACTTCGACGACGTCGTGCAACGGTCGATGACCGTCGTCCGCGAGGGGGAGCTCACCTGGCCGCCGCCGCCGGTGGCGGTGTCGGCGGCACCGGCGGCCGTCCGTCCGGCGCGGCAGGAGGCCGAGGCGGACGGCCCGGCCCACCCGGCCGGCAAGGCGAACCCGGTGCTGCGCCGGCTCGGCACCGCGATCGCGGCCGCCGGGGTGTTCGGCCTGATCGCGTTCTCACCGGCGGCGCTGCAGGTGCACCTGACCGTGTTCGCGCTGGCCATCGTGATCGGCTACTACGTGATCGGGAACGTGCACCACGCACTGCACACCCCGCTGATGTCGGTGACCAACGCGATTTCCGGGATCATCGTGGTCGGTGCGCTGGTGCAGATCGGCACGGGAAGCGCGGCGATCACCGTCCTCTCACTCGCGGCGATCCTGCTCGCGAGCATCAACGTCTTCGGCGGATTCGCGGTCACCCGCCGCATGCTCGCCATGTTCATCAGGAGCTAGGCAATGACGGTCGCAACGGCGGCGACCGCGGCGTACATCGTCGCGGCGCTGTTCTTCATCCGCGCGCTGGCAGGGCTCTCACGGCACGAATCCGCGCGCCTGGGCAACACCTACGGGATGCTCGGCATGGCCGTGGCGCTCGTCGCCACCGTCGCCCTCACCGCCGACGACGGCATCGACCTCCCCGCGTTCGGGCTGCTCGTGGCCGCGGTCGCGGTCGGCGCGCTGATCGGCCTGCAGCGGGCCAGGTCGGTGGAGATGACCGCGATGCCCGAGCTCATCGCGCTGCTGCACAGTTTCGTCGGGCTGGCCGCGGTCCTGGTCGGCTGGAGCGGATACCTGCACGTCGAGCACCACCCCGGGGGGACGGAGGCGGCGGCGCTCGCCCGCGAGGGCATGCTCGGCATCCACAGCGCCGAGGTCTTCATCGGCGTCCTCATCGGCGGCGTCACCTTCACCGGCTCGGTCGTGGCCTACGGCAAGCTGTCGGGCAAGTTGAAGTCCGCGCCGCTGATGCTGCCGGGCAAGAACCTGCTCAACGTCGCGGCGCTCGTCGCGTTCTCCGCGCTCACGGTCGCCTTCGTCGTCGAGCCCCGGATGTGGCAGCTCATCGCGGTCACCGCGGTGGCGCTGCTGCTCGGCTGGCATCTGGTCGCCTCCATCGGCGGCGGCGACATGCCGGTGGTGGTCTCCATGCTGAACAGCTACTCCGGCTGGGCGGCCGCCGCGTCCGGGTTCCTGCTCGGCAACGACCTCCTGATCATCGTGGGCGCGCTGGTGGGCTCCTCGGGCGCCTACCTGTCGGCGATCATGTGCAAGGCGATGAACCGCTCGTTCCTCTCGGTCATCGCCGGCGGGTTCGGCCTCGAGGCGCCCGCCGCGTCCGGTGCCGACCAGGGCCGGCATCGGGAGATCACCGCCGCGGAGACCGCCGAAGTGCTCACCGCGGCCTCCTCGGTGATCATCATTCCCGGCTATGGCATGGCCGTCGCCCAGGCACAGGCCCCCGTCGCCGCGCTGACCGCGCGGCTGCGCGACCTCGGCGCCCAGGTCAGGTTCGGCATCCACCCGGTCGCCGGCCGCCTCCCCGGCCACATGAACGTGCTGCTCGCCGAGGCCAAGGTGCCCTACGACCTGGTGCTGGAGATGGACGAGATCAACGACGACTTCGGTGCCACCGACGTGGTCCTGGTGATCGGCGCCAACGACATCGTCAACCCGGCCGCCGAGGAGGACCCCGCGAGCCCCATCGCAGGAATGCCCGTCCTGGAGGTCTGGAACGCCCGGCAGGTCATCGTGTTCAAACGCTCCATGGCCACCGGATACGCCGGCGTCCAGAACCCGCTCTTCTTCCGCGACAACACCCAGATGCTCTTCGGTGACGCCAAGGAACAAGTCGACGGCATCCTCCGTGCCCTCGGACACCTCACACCGGTGGCCGGCTGACCCGAGACCGCCGCACGATCCTGATCCCCACAGGACCTCGTGAGCTTGCTGAGAGCGCGTCGAGGTCGTTCGCAGTGTGTCCGATACCCGCTGATGAACGGGAGGTCTGAGGTGGCGTGGTCAGAACGACTCGTCATGCGGGATGGCGTTCGCCTCGCCTGCCGCGACTGGGGTGGCTCAGGGCCGCCCCTCCTGCTGTTGCACGGGTTGGCCGGTCATGCGGGTGAATGGGACCTTCTCGCGCAGCGATTGACTCCGCGATATCGGGTCATCGCGGTCGATCAGCGCGGGCATGGTGCCAGCGAGCGACGCCCCGGGGATACCCGCCGCGCGGCCTACGTCGCCGATGCCGTCGCCGTTGTCGAGCAGTTGGCGTTGCACAAACCGGTGCTGGTCGGGCAGTCGTTGGGCGGGCACACGGCCATGCTGGTCGCTGCCGCCCGTCCTGATATCGCCCGGGCGCTCGTCCTGATCGAGGCCGGTCCGGGCGGTCCAACGCCGGCCAGGCCGGCAGAGGTCGGTGCCTGGCTGCGCTCGTGGCCGATCCCGTTCAGCTCCCGAGCGGCCGCCGCCGAATTCTTCGGTGGCGGCCCGGTCGGTGAAGCATGGGCGGCCGGGCTGGAGAAACGCGACACCGGTTGGTGGCCCCGCTTCGACCAGGACGTCATGGTCGACTCACTCGCCGAGATCGCCCAGCATTCCTTCTGGGAGGAGTGGAGCCATAGCACCTGCCCCACTCTGCTCATCCTGGCGGAAACGAGCCTTCTGCCAGATCAAGAAGCCGAACAGATGCTCCGCATTCGATGCGACACCGTGGCCATGAGCATTCCGCGCACGGAACACGACCTGCACTTGCAACGCCCCGACGCCCTTCACGCCGGGCTCTTGGACTTCCTCGACAATCTCCCGTCTCATCGCGCTGCCGACGGCACTACAGCCGCAGCCACGCACCGTTACTGAATCCCGGCGACATCACCAGTGGTTGAGAGAGGGCACAGGCTGCGCCGCCGGGCGCCTGGCGCGACGGAAGGTGGCCGTGCGTCACGGCACCTTGGAAGCCACCGACACGGCCAGTCGCGCTGCCATATGGCACATGTCCGCCGTGCTGCTCATCGAGCCGGTGGCGACCGTGCTTACGTGGGTGGACGACCCCTCGTTCTCCCACGTGACCTGGCAGGCGCGCTCGTCGTCGCTGCCGTACGCCCGCATCCCGGGGAGCTCGGTCAGCTTGTCGTGCTCGGCGTCGGTCAGCTCGGTGCGGAAGAGGCGCACGGGTTCCGGGGCGTACATGAGGGTCAGCCGGAAATCGGTGTCGGCCCCGTACTGGGCGGTCCGCCATTCGCAGGTGCGGACGTTCTCCGCCGCGTTCTGGTAGCCGCCCTGCACGCCGGTGGAGATGAGCTGGTTCTCCCGGATGATGCTCTGGTCGATCACATCGCAGGGGTCCTGCGACGCGGTCCCCGGTTTCGGCGTTCCACCGGTGGCCCGGGCGCCCGGCTCGCCGCCGCCGGTCAGGGCGATCACTCCCCAAGTGAGGGCGGCGGTGAGGACGACGGTGCCCGCGGCGGCCGGGAGGAGCACCCGAGGGCGCGTCCACACGGGAGTCCGGGGCATTGCGGGCCGGGTCTCCACTCGCGTGTGCGCGGTGACCGGGGGCGGTGGAGCCGGTGTCCACGGTGCGGGCGGCCGGTCGCCGGACGGCGGCACGGCGGCCTTGCGTTCGGTGATCATCGCGCTGACGCGCTCCGGCAGCCAGTGCCCCTCGTCGGCGGCCGGCGCGAAACGCGCCAGGACGTCGCCGACCGAGGGCCGTGCGGCGGGGTCCTTGGCCAGGCACGCGGCGACGAACGGCCGGAGCCGCTCGGGCAGCCGGGACAGGTCCGGCTCCTCGTGGATGATCCGGTAGACGACGACCGCGGGCCGCCCCTTGCCGTAGGGGCCCTCCCCGGTGGCGGCGTACGCCAGGACGCAGCCGAGCGAGAACACGTCCGACTCCGGCCCCGCCGCGTGGCCCCGCGCCTGCTCGGGGGACATGAACCCCGGGGTGCCGATGACCGCGGTGGACTTCTGCGCGGCGTCCAGCGCGCGGGCGATGCCGAAGTCGATGACGCGCGGGCCGTCGTCGGCGAGCAGGACGTTGCCCGGTTTGAGGTCGCGGTGCACCAGGCCGGCGCGGTGCACCGCAAGCAGCCCCTCGGCGAGCCCCGAACCGAGGACCTGGACCGCCTGGTCCGGCAGCGGCCCGCTCTCGGCGACCGCCTGCTGCAGCGACGGGCCGGGGATGTAGGCGGTGACCAGCCAGGGGCGCCCGGCGTCCGGGTCGGCGTCGACGACCTCCGCGGTGTAGAAGCCGCCGACCTTGCGCGCGGCCTCGACCTCCTCGACGAACCGGCGCCGGAAGTCGGCGTCGGACGCCAGGTCGGCGGCCACGACCTTGACCGCGACGAGCCGGCCGCCGGGGGAGCGGCCGAGGAAGACCTCGCCCATGCCGCCGCGGCCGAGCCGGCCGAACAGCCGGTACGGGCCCACCTGTGCCGGGTCCCCGGGTTCCAGGGGCTTCACCGGGCGAGCTTCCAGATCTTGATGACGTCCTTCAACTGCGCGTCGTCGGTGGCCGCGGCGACCGTGCGCCCGTCTTGGGCGAAGGCCACGCCGCCCACGCCGGAGCGGCCCATGGACGCCGACACGAGGCGCTGCCCGGAGGCCACGTCCCACAGGGTCACCCCGCCGCCGCCCTCACGCGCGCCCCGGCCGGCGGCCAGCGTCTTCCCGTCGGGGCTGAGGGACATCGACTGGTAGCCGGAGCCCGCATCGGCTAGGGGCGTGGCCGCCTTCTTGGCGGCGACATTCCAGACGCCGACGCCGCCGAAGGACCCGGTGAGGGTTCCGCCGTCCGGGGTGAAGCCGAGCCCGGAGACGCCGAAGGCGTCGGCCTTGCCGATCGGCAGGGTGCCGGCCGGGGACCGGGACGCGACGTCGAACAGGGCCACGCCGCCCGCGAGTTCGCCGTCCCCGTAGCCGGCGGCGAGGGTCTTCCCGTCCGGGCTGAAGACGACGCTGTGCACCGCGGCGGTACTGCCCGCCCGACCGTCGACGACGAAGGTGTGCAGCAGTTTCCCCGCCTTGACGTCCCACAGGGGCACCTTGCCGATGCCTTCGCCCTTGCCGGACCCGGAGCCCGCCAGGTAGCGGCCGTCGGGGCTGAACGCCAGTCCGTCCATGATGAAAAGGTCGGTGCGGTCGGAGGACTTGAACGTGAGGTCGGCGACCGTGCGACCCGTCCGCAGATCCCACACCTTGGCTCCGCCGAGACCGGTCTGGAGACCTTCCGATGTCATCCGCATCGGCAGCATGTAGCCCATGGCGACCAAGCCGTCCCGGCTGACGGCGACGCTCTTCGGGCGCACGCCCTCGCCCGCGGCCAGGGTCGTCACCTGCTCGCGCGTGTTCGCGTCCCACACCTTGAGGTCGTCCTCGAACACGCCGACGAGGCGGGCGCCGTCCGGCGTGTAGACGATGTCCCGCAGGCTCTCGACGGTGCCCGGCTCGATGCTCGCCACCGGGTCGAGCCGGGCGGTGTCCTTCGTGCCGCCACCGGTGGCTGCGGCCGAGTCGTCGGACGAGCCGGACGAGAGCACCACCGCCACGGTCACCGCCGCGACCGCCACCACGGTCGCCGCGCCGACGGCGGCCAGCAGGCCCCGGCGCCGCCACAGGCGCGGCCCGCCGGAGGCAGCCGGGCGCTCGCGCTGCTCGGCCATCGCGGCGACGGCCGGCGGGAGCCACGGGATCGGTCCGCCGGATGCGGGCGCCGACTGGAGGAGGGCGGCCGGCGCCGGCCGGTCGGCGGGCTCCTTGGCCAGGCACGCCCGGATCATGCCGGCGAGCGGCTCGGGCACGCCCGCCAGGTCAGGATCTGCGTGCGCCATGCGGTGGACGAGCTCGTCCGGCGTCCCCGTGCCGAAGGGGTGGCGCCCGGTGGCCGCGTAGGCGAGGACACAACCGAGCGAGAACACGTCGGAGGCCGGGCCGGGCTCCTCGCCGCGGATCTGCTCCGGCGCGGTGAAGCCGGGATCGCCGATCCGCACGGACGCGAGCGTGCCGGCGTCCTCGATCGCCCGGGCGATGCCGAAGTCGACGAGGTGCGGCCCGCCGGACGCCAGCAGGACGTTCCCCGGTTTGACGTCGCCGTGCACCAGGCCCGCGCGGTGCACGGCCGCCAGCCCCTCGGCGAGCCCGGCGCAGAGCGTCCCGACGGTTTCGGCGGGCAGCGGGCCGTGGGCGGAGACCGCCTCCTGCAGCGACGGACCCGGAATGTAGGCGGTGGCCAGCCAGGGCCGGGCGGCGCCGGGGTCGGCGTCCACCACCGGTGCCGTATGGACGCCCTGCACGCGGCGGGCCGCGTCCACCTCCGCGCGGAAGCGCCGGCGGAACGTCTCGTCCTCGGCCGGGCCGGGGAGCACGACCTTCACCGCGACCGGCCGCCCGCCGGGGGAGCGGCCGAGGAACACCTCCCCGACGGTTCCGCGCCCCAGCCGTCCCATGATCTGAAAGGGCCCGACCTGCCGGGGGTCATCCGCGCCCAAGGGCTCCACGCCGTTCCTCGCCTTCTCCACTGACCGTGACGGAGCGTCCGCCTCCGTGCACAGCATTACATGAACATGATCGTTCCGTGGAGAGTTCGGCCCGGACCCGTCAGGTTCCGGTCAGGCGGAGCGCGAAGATGCCGTGTGTCGGGCGTGGTCGGGCGGCAGGGTCACCGAGGCAGGTCGATGCCGAGTACTTCGCGGGCCAGTTCCTTGAGGGCCGCGCGTTCTTCTTCCAGCACCTGATTCCCGGCTTCGGTGGCCCAATAGACGCGCCGGGTGCGGCCTTCCACCACCCGCTGCTCCGAGACCAGCAGCCCGTCGGCCTCCATCCGGTGCAGGGTGGGGTACAGGGTGCCGGGGCTGATGTCGTAGCCGTGTTCGGCCAGTTCGCGCGTCATCCAGGCTCCGTGGATCTCCTCCTTGGCCGCGTGGTGCAGGATGTGCAGCCGCACCGCCCCCCGGATGAAGTCCCGCATGCCTTCGCCCTCCTAGCCAGTCCTGGGCGAAGAGTATGTCACCAGACCGATATCGGATGTCGATATCGGTCCTGGTTCGGCACCGAAGAGCGGCTGCCCACGTCCTGGGGAGCGCGGCGGGCGGTGTGTACCGCGCCTTCATGCGTCGGGAGTGACCAGGCCCGTCTGGTAGGCGATGACGACCAGTTGGGCTCGGTCGCGTGCGCCCAGCTTCGCCATTGTGCGGCTGACGTGGGTGCGTGCGGTGGCCGGACTGATGACCAGTTCGGCGCCGATCTCCTGGTTGCTCAGTCCCCGTCCGATCAGTTCGAGCACCTGCCGTTCGCGGTCGGTGAGGACCGCGAGGCGGTCCTCCGCGGCCTCGACGGCGGTGCGCCGGGCGGTGAACTGGCCGATGAGGCGCCTGGTGATCCGCGGCGCGAGCAGCGCCTCCCCCGCCGCGATCACTCGGATGGCGTGCAGGAGTTCGGCCGGCCCGGCGTCCTTGAGTAGGAAGCCGCTCGCCCCGGCCTGCAGTGCCTCGAAGACGTTGGCGTCGGTGTCGTAGGTGGTGAGGATGAGGACCCGGACGTCCTCCAGCCCGCGTGTCCGGGTGATCTCCGCCGTGGCCTGGATCCCGTCCAGCCTCGGCATGCGGATGTCCATGAGGACGACGTGGGGGCGGGTGGCACGGGCCAGTTCGACGGCTCGGGCGCCGTCGGTGGCCTCCGCGACCACGGTGATGTCGTCCTCGACGTCGATGAGCAGCCTGAACCCGGACCGGACGAGACCTTCGTCGTCGGCGAGCAGCACCTTGATCGAATCGAAGGGCGGCGCCGCGGAGGGCGCGTTCACAACCGCGGGCCCGTCGGCGCGAGGGGCAGCCGGGCCGTCACCTGGAACCCGCCGCCCGGGGTGGGCTCGGCGTCCAGGTCGCCGCCGAGCAGCCGGCACCGCTCGCGCATGCCGAGGATTCCGCGGCCCGGCGCGGCCGGCGCCTTCGCGCCGTTGCCGGACGGGCGCTCCGCGGACTCGTCATCGGGTCCAGTCCTGCGGCCCTCGTCGGTCACGCGGATCTCCAAAAGGTCGGCTCCCGGATTCAGTTCGACCGTCACCCGGGTGGGCCCGACGTGCCGGATCACATTGGTGATCGACTCTTGCAGGATCCGGTAGGCGGCGCTGCCCACGGTACCGGGCAATGGCGTCATGGGCGGGGCCGCTTCGAGCGTCAGGTCCAAGCCGGCCTCGCGCGCCTTGGCGGTGAGTTCGTCGATCTGTTCCAGACCGGGGTTCGGTGCGCGGCCGTCGGCCTCATCACGGGCATCGCCTTCGTCGCGGAGGACGCCGAGGATGGCTCGCATCTCCTGCAGCGCCCGGGAGCTGGTCTGCTCGATGGCCTGCAGTGCCTCGCGCGCCCGTTCCGGACGTTTGTCGAGCACGTGGGCGGTGACCCCGGACTGCACGTTGATGATCGCGATCGCGTGCGCGACGGTGTCGTGGACCTCGCGGGCGATCCGGAGGCGTTCGGCGTCGACCCGCGCGCGTGCCTCCTCCTCGCGGGTCCGTTCGGCCAGTTCGGCGCGCGCCTGGGCCTCCGCCGCGATCACCCGGCGGGACCGGACGGACTCGCCGAGGGCCGCGCTCATCACCGACGCGCCGATGCGGAAGAACACCCAGCCGATGGCGGCGCGCGGCTCGATGTCGGCGGCCGTGTACAGCCACACGGCGGTCAGCGCGGCGATGCCCGAACCGGCGATCACCAGGGATCGGCGGCCGTCGCCGTAGGCCGCGAGGGTGTACAGCGCGACGAAGAGCCCGAGCCAGCCGGGCCCGTCCGGGAAGTCGAGGGCGTAGTAGGCCACGCTGGTGAGAGCGGCGACGGCGAACACCGGCGTCGGCCACAGGCGGCGGACGGCGACGACCAGTCCGCTCACCACCAGCAGGACGTATCCGAGGTTTCCCAGATCGGTCAGCGGGCGTGTGGCTCCCTCAGGGACGCGGGTGATCGTTCCCTGGACCTGCATCACGGTCACGAAGAGGGCGAGGAGCGTGTTCTGCGCGACCGCACGCGGGGAGAACGACCCGGTTCGGCGTTCCATGTCGCGATCTTACTGTTCAGCCACGTGAACGCCGCTGCGCTCAGATGCGCGACTCGCTACTCCAGAGGGAGTAGGGAGAACCGGGCGTCGTACGTCCGGACGCGCACCCGCCGCCGTCCGCTGACAGACGCGGCGGCCGCCCCGGCGGCGCGACGATCGCCGCCATGAGAGATCACCCGTCCCCGAACCGCAACCGGTCCTCGGATTCAAAGGAGCCGCGAAAGAGGAAAGGGCTGGAGAACACAGCTGAATCCCCCCGAACGGACGGCGGTCTCGCGACGCTGGCCCGGTTCTGCCACCGGCGCCGCCGCCTGGTGCTTCTCGCCTGGCTGGCCAGCGTCATCGCCGTGGCGTTCGTCGGCTTCGGCTACGGCGCCGCCCCCGACAACGACTTCTCCGGAGGAGATTCGCCGTCGGCCAAGGCGCAGCAGCTGATCGAGGAGCACTTCCCCGAGCAGCAAGGGGACACGCTGACCCTCGCGATCAAGGCGGACAAGGGCATCGACGACCCCGCCGCCCGGCGGCAGATCGAGGGGGTTATCGCGGATCTCGCCGGCTCGCCCGTCACCGGGCCCGTGGTCTCCCCGTATCAGGACGAGAACCTGGTCACCGATGACCGCCGCATCGCCCGCACGACCATCCCCCTGAGCGACCAGGAGGCGGACAAGGCCGAGGTCAAGCCCTTGGTCGACCTCGTCAAGGACGCCTCCGGCGACGGCGTCACGATGGGGCTGGGCGGTTACATGGCCGAGAAGGCCGAGACGCCGCCGCAAGGTCCGACCGAGAGCGTCGGCATCGCGGCCGCGGCGGTGATCTTGTTCATCGCCTTCGGTTCCCTGGTGGCGATGGGCCTGCCGATCGTGACCGCGCTCATGGCGATCGCGGCCGGTCTCGCGCTGACGAAACTGGTGGGCCATCTGGTCCCCGCGCCGGACTTCACCGTGATCTTCGGTGCGATGATCGGCCTCGGCGTCGGCATCGACTACGCGCTGTTCATCGTGACCCGCTACAAGGACGCTCTCCGGGACGGCGACGCTCCCGAGGGCGCCACGGTCATCGCCATCACCACCGCCGGCCGCGCGGTGCTGTTCGCCGGCACGACCGTCGTGATCGCGTTGCTGGGCCTGGTCGTCATGGGACAGCGCCTGATGACCGGCGTGGCCATCGCGACGTCGATCACCGTGCTGATCACGATGATCGCCGCGGTGACGCTGCTCCCCGCGTTCCTCGGCTTCACCGGACACAAGATCAACTCGCTTCGGCTGCCGCGCCGCGCGTCCCGCCGCGCCAAGGACGCCGGCGCACCGCTCCAGGAGCGCCGCACGCTCGCCGAGCGCTGGGCCGGCGTCGTGCAGCGCAGGCCGTTGGTCGCCGCCCTCCTCGCCGGTGCGATCCTGCTGGTGCTGGCCGCCCCCACGCTGTCGATGCGGCTGGGGCAGCCCGACGCCAGCGTCCAGCCTCGCGACCGGAGCAGCTACATCTCGCACGAGATCCTCTCCGAAGGCTTCGGCCCCGGCTACGGAGCGCCCCTGATCTTCGCCACCGAGATCGACTCCCCGGACGCCGATCTCCGCCACGTCGTCGCGGCGGTCGGCGGGACCGAGGGCATCGCGTACGCCACGCCGCCCCGCGTCAGCCAGGACGGGCGTGCCGCCACCTTCATGGCCTTCCCCACGACCGGATACCAGGACGAGGCCACCGCCGACCTGGTGCACGAGCTCCGCGACGACGTCCTGCCGCGGACGCCCGGCGGCGAACAGGTCCTCGTCGGCGGACCGAACGCCGGCACCATCGACGCCGCCGAAGAGTCCGGATCGCGTCTGCCCCTGATGATCGCGGTCGTCATCGCGATGTCCATGGTGCTGCTGATCGCGCTGGTCCGTTCGGTGACGATCGCGCTGCAGGCCGCGGTGATGAACCTGCTGTCGATCGGCGCCGCCTACGGTGTGGTGGTCGCGGTCGTGCAGTGGGGATGGCTCGGCCCGGCCTTCGGCTTCCCCGCCGCCATGCCGGTCACGACCTGGGTGCCGATGATGATGTTCCCGGTCCTGTTCGGCTTGTCGATGGACTACCAGGTCTTCTTGATCTCACGGGTCCGCGAGGAGTACGAGCGGACCGGTGACACCCGTGCGGCCGTCGCCCGAGGACTGGCGCGGACGGCGAAGGTCATCACGGCCGCCGCCGCCATCATGATCGCGGTCTTCACCACCTCCCTGCTCGGCCCCGACCTCGCGGTCAAGCAGGGCGGCCTCGGCATGGCCGTCGCCGTGCTCATCGACGCCACCATCGTCCGGCTGGTCCTGGTCCCCGCCGTGATGGAGCTCTTCGGCAAGAGCAACTGGTGGATGCCCGGGCGCAGAGCCCCGCGAAAGAGCCCTGCTCCCTCGACCGCGATCGGAGAAGAGATCCGAGTCTGAGCCCGTCCACCCGCAGTCGCCATCAGCGGGGGAGGGACGGGACGGGTGTGAGGACGGTCAGTCGCGCGCCGTCGCCAGGCGGCGGATCCCGTACCAGGCGGCTCCCGCGGCCAGGACGGCGGCGCCCGCGACGACCGAGGACGGCGGCAGGGCGAACGCGAGCGCCAGGCAGCCGACGAGGCCGACGGCCGGGACGATCCGCGCCGGGCGGCCCTCGCCGGGACCGAGCGTCCACGCCGAGGCGTTCGCGATCGCGTAGTAGGCCAGTACGCCGAAGGACGAGAAGCCGATGGCGCCGCGCAGGTCCGCGGTCGCGGCGAGGATCGTGACGACGGCGCCGACCGCGAGTTCGGCGCGGTGCGGCACCGTGTACCGGGGGTGCACGGCGGCCAGGGCGTGCGGCAGGTGCCGGTCGCGGGCCATCGCCAGCGTGGTGCGGGACACGCCGAGGATCAGCGCCAGGAGAGAGCCGAGCGCGGCGACGGCCGCGCCCGCCCGCACGACCGGGGCGAGTTCGGGAAGTCCGGCGGCGCGGACGGCGTCGGCCAGCGGCGCGGTCGCGGCGGCGAGGCCGGAGCCGCCCAGGACGGCGAGGGCCGCGACGGCGACGAGCGCGTACACCGCCAGGGCGATGCCCAGTGCCAGGGGGATGGCGCGGGGGATGGTGCGGGCCGGGTCCCGGACCTCTTCGCCGAGGGTGGCGATGCGGGCGTACCCGGCGAAGGCGAAGAACAGCAGTCCCGCCGCGCGCAGGACGCCGTCGAAGGAGGCGTCCGCCCCGATGCTCAGGCGGGAGACGTCCGCCTGCCCGGACGTCAGGGTCGTGACCACGAAGGCCGCGAGGACGGCCAGGACGACCGCGACGATCACCCGGGTGAGCCGCGCGGACTTGTGCACGCCCGCGTAGTTCACCGCCGTCAGCGCGACGACGGCGGCGGCCGCGACGGCGTTCGCGTGGCCGGGCCAGATGTACAGGCCGGCGGTGAGGGCCATCGCCGCGCACGAGGCCGTCTTGCCGACGACGAACCCCCAGCCGGCGAGGTAGCCCCAGAACTCGCTGAGCCGCTCCCGGCCATAGACATAGGTGCCGCCGGACGCCGGGTACAGCGCGGCGAGCCGAGCCGACGAGGTGGCGTTGCAGTACGCGACGACCCCCGCGACCCCCAGTCCGAGCAGCAGCCCGGTTCCCGCGGCTCGGGCCGCCGGGCCCAATGCCGCGAAGATCCCCGCACCGATCATCGACCCCAGGCCGATCACCACGGCGTCGGACGTCCCCAGCCGCCGGCGCAGTTCAGGCGCGCCTCCGCCGGCCGGCGGGATGCTCGACGGCTCGCTCATGGTGTGCTCCCGGGCGGTACGGCCTGATGGCTGCGAAGTCGATATCGGGTAACGATATCTGATTTCGACCCGAGTTCACGGCACCGTGCCCGCCGCTGAACTGCCCTGGCCGCGGCCGCGCGAACTCCTCGTCCACACTGTCGACCTCGACCACGGGGCCGACCTGCTGGACGACTTCCACCGCAACCATCGCCCCGTTGACCGGGCAGCCAGCAGTGCACGAGTCACTTTCGGGGCCGGGATGCGGTCGCCGGGGCTGTCGGTCGGCGCTGTCGGCGCCGCCATTTCACCGGGAGTCTGGCGTGTGGCTGTTGTGCCTGGCCGCTGGGCGGTGCAGCCGGCTGGACGGCTCCGCGGCCGGGCGCTGCTTGCAGTGCCCGGCCGCAGGCCGGTTCAGCGGGAGGCTGAGAACCAGCGGTGCGGGTGGCGGGTCAAGCTGTAACCCGCCACGGCCGCGGCGGCGGCGAGGACACCGCCGCCGATCGTCCACCACCACCGGCCGGACGGCCAGGAGAACCAGCCCTTGACGCGCTCGGTCGGTTTCGGTGCCGAACCGGCCGCGGACGGCGACTCGGACGGCGATGCGGGCGCCGCCGCGTCCGGAGCCAGCGTCGCCCCCGCGTTGACGGGCGGGGACAGCGGCGCCTTCAGATTCGCGCCCGCCGGTTGCGCGTCGCCGTCCTTCGCGGTGATCCGGACGTCCGCCCGGATCGGCAGGCCGAGGTCCTGCTCGGGCAGGGTGCTCGCCGACAGCCGCAGGTAATAGGTGCCCGGCAGCGGGTCGTCGGACCACGGCTCGGCCCACGCGCGGACCCGCCGCAGCGTGCAGCGGAGGTCGACCCGCGCGGCGTTGGCGCCGGCCGTCGCGTTCTGCGGGCCGGCCGTGCACGCCTGGCGGCGGCGCAGCCCGTCGAAGACGTCGGCCGTGTACGTCGCGGCGCCGTGGCGGTTCCCCGCCGGCGGCAGCGTGACGGTCACCGTGACCCGGCCGGTCTGCCCGGCGGCGAGCGCGAACGACCAGTACAGATGGTCACCGGTCGAGGCGGACACCCGGACCGGCTGCCCCGGTTCCACAGTGGTCGCCGTGAGGAAGGACGTTCCGGCGGTGCCGACCGTCGGGGGCGGGGACGGCTCGTCCGCGGCGGCCGGTCCGGCGGACAGCGGCAGGACGGTGGCCGCCAGCATGGCGGCCGGGAGGACGAGCCGGGGGGCGGCGCGCACGGTCAGTTCTCCTTCCAGATGGCGACCCGCCAGCGGGCGAGCCATCCCATGACGAGACCGGCGACCAGGCCGGTCCCGGTGAGCACGACCAGCAGCAGCCAGCCGCGGCCCAGGTCGGGCCCGCCCGGCGCGTCCGAGGACGGCACCAGGTCGACGGTCAGCTCCAGCGGCATGCCGGGCGCCGTCCTCACGTAGGCGGGGGAGGAGAAGGAGTTGCTGACGACCAGGCAGACCGGCCGCAGCTCGGACCCGCCGTCGGACGTGGGCGACGCGTCCGCCTTCACCTGCCGTTCCGCCCAGCGCAGGCCGGTGGACCTCACGTCGGTGCGTCCACTGCCCGCGTCGGTGCCGCGGACGAGTTCCTGGCCGTCCGTCGACACCGCGCGCAGCAGCACGCCGTGGTCGGGGTTCAGCCGCCGGTCGAGCGAGAGGCTGATGGAGGCGCGCAGTTCCTGCCCGGGAGCCACCTGCACCCGGTACCAGCGGTGCTCGCTGAACCGCTCCCTGTCGGTGTACACGCCGCGCGTCAGCAGCGGCGCGTTGGCGCACTGCGCGCCCCCGGCCACCTGCTGCGGGGTCTGCCGGTAGGTCGCGCCGGCCCGCTGGACGAGCTGGTTGAGCCGCCCGGTCAGCTCCTCCTGGTGCTGGACGGCCGTGTAGGTGCCGCCGGTCGCGTCCGCGATGCAGGTGAGCTGCCGGCGGACCTTCTCGTCCAGGGTGAGCCCGAGGGTGTCCACGACCAGGTGCGTCCCCTGGGCGGCCAGCTTGCGGGCCACCTCGCAGGGGTCGGGCGGCGAGCACGTGTCCTCGCCGTCGGTGATGAGGACGATCCGCCGTGTCGTCTCCCCGGTGCCGAGGTCGCGGGCCGCCGCGCGGAGCGCCAGCCCGATCGGCGTCCAGCCGGTGGGGCGCAGCGTCGCGATCGCCGTCTTCGCCTCCACCTTGTTCATCGGCCCGACCGGGAAGAGCTGCCGGGTGTCCCGGCAGCCGACGGACTTGGGACTGCCGGGGAACCGGTACTGCGACCCGAGCACCCGGATGCCCAGTTGCGTCTCGCCGGGCAGGGCGTCCACCACTTCGTTCAGCGCCTGCTGAGCGGCCGCCATCCGGCTGCGGCCGTCGATGTCGCGGGCGCGCATCGAACCGCTGACGTCGAGCACCAGTTCGACCTTGGGAGGCTCCGCACGACCCCCGGCAGCGCCGTCATCGGCGGTGCCGGGAGGCGCGCCGAAGACCGTGAGGGCGGCCAGCAATCCGAGCACGCCGCCGCCCGCGAACCATCGTCTGGTGATCATCGGAGAATCCTATTGACGCCCCGCGGCCCCGATGGCCAAGATCGCCAGACTCCGGACGGAGTGCATCGATCCGGTGCGGGCCCGGCGGACCGTGCAGCTCCGGAACAAGCGACTGAAGCGGACGCACGCCGTTCGACCGCTGGCTCCTGCTCCCGGATGCTCGCCGCACCGTACAAGGACCACGGCCGGGACAGCCTGCGCGGTCGGGTCGCTCGGCGACCCGACGTCAGTCGACTGGGTTATCCAGCCATCGGCCATTCCGCATGACCGTGCGTCCAACGAATTCGTGAAAGCCGTTCCAGACCTGGATGCGCCTGGGGCGCAGCCGTAGGTAGACGAACGTGCCCTCCGGGGAGGTGCGGGGGTCTGTGGAAACCTCGGCGTAGCGCTCGGCGATGTCAGCGTCGATGTCGGGGACGTCCATGAGCGACGCGCTGGTGTCGATCACGACGGTGTCAGCGGTATCGCCGACGGCGACCCGCGCGTGCGGGTGGGCTCTGATGTTGGCGACAGTGCGGCTCTTGGCGAAGGTCGCGGTATAGAGAGCCGAGCCGGCCCACACATAGGCCACGGGGATCAGATGCGCACCATGACCGTCGCTGCCGGTGGCCAGCCACATCTGGAAGCCGGTCTCGAGCCGGTTTCGAGCATGGGCCTGCCGCTCGGCCAGGCTGCGTGGGGCCGGGACCGAGGCGAGTTCTTCGTCAACCTGCACGACGATTCCCTTTCACATGGGTGCATGTTCTCCTCCCTGCCGGGAGGCTGTACCTCCTAGACGAACGGCACCGCGCGCACTCCGACACATCGCCGGACCATTCGTCAGCGGGGATCGTTCTGCTCGACGTCAGAACCTTGTACGTCCGGCCCTGACCGACGGAGAGGCGCTCGCAGCCCAACTCCTGGCAGAACAGCCGCCGAACCTCCAGCACGATCACCGTGCGCCGCCCGCCGTGCCAGCCGGCCGCCGCCGATACAGGCTGTGGACCCTTGACGAAGCAAGCTGATCGCCGAGAGGCGGCGGATCCGGCAGGCGCGGTCAACATCGTGCCGGGGTGGACCCGCACCGGATTGGCGACGAGCCCTGGGAGCGCCGGAATTCGGAGCATCGGTGATGTCCCATGCGCGGCTGCTCGCTCGTCTTAGGAATGAGAGTCCAATGCCCTGGAGGTTGCGATGCAGTACGCCCTGTTGATCTACGTCGTGCCCGGCTCCCACGAGGGGTTGTCGGACGCGGACCGCGACGTGGTCAACGCCGACTATCGCGCATTGGCCGATGACGGCCGCTGCGTCGTCCACGCGCAACTGCAGTCGGTCGAGACGGCGACCAGCGTGCGCGTGGTCGGGGGCCGGACGCTGATGACCGACGGTCCGTTCGCGGACACCAAGGAGGTGCTCGGCGGAATCGGCCTCATCGAGGCGGCCGACCTGGACGAGGCGCTCGAGATGGCCGCGAGCATCCCGGCCGCCCGGCTCGGCGGCACTGTTGAGGTACGGCCGCTGGTCCGGCCATGAGCGTGCTTGAGAAGACCTTCAGGGAGGAATGGGGCCGGGTCCTGGCCTCGCTGGTCGGTTTTCTGGGTGATTTCGACAAGGCGGAGGACGCCGCGCAGGAGGCGTTCGCGATCGCGGCGGAGCGCTGGCCCGTGTCGGGCGTGCCGGACACCCCTGGTGCGTGGCTGGTGACGACGGCCCGCAACCGGGCGATCGACCGGATCCGCCGGGAACGCACCCTCGCCGAGAAGATCCCGCTGCTGACGGTGCCGGAGGCCGCTGCGATGGACGAGTTCGACGAGAGCGGGATCAAGGACGAACGACTTGAGCTGATCTTCACCTGCTGCCATCCGGCGCTGCCGCTGGAGGGGCAGGTCGCGCTTACGCTGCGGGCCCTGGGCGGCTTGGACACCGCCGAGATCGCACGGGCGTTCCTCGTCTCCGAAGAGACCATGAAGCGCCGCCTGTCCCGAGCCAAGGCCAAGATCAAGGCGACCGGGATCCCGTTCGCGGTGCCCAGGGCGCAGCTGCTGGCGGACCGCCTCGACGCCGTACTGGCCGTCATCTACCTGATCTACAACGAGGGCTACAGCGGCCGGATCGACCTCGGCGACGAGGCCATCCACCTCGCAGGAGTGCTCGCCGCGCTCCTGCCGGACGAGCCGGAGGCGCACGGGCTGCTCGCCCTGATGACGATCCACCAGGCCAGGCGGCGGGCCCGCTTCTCCGGCGACGATCTCGTACTGCTCGAAGACCAGGACCGTTCGCTCTGGGACGAGCGCCAGATCGCGACGGGGCGGGCCGCGCTCGATCGGGCGATCGCCCTGGGCGGGCGCGGCCCCTATGTCGTCCAGGCCGCGATCGCCTCGTTGCAGACCCGAGCTCAGATCGATTGGACGCAGGTCGCCGCGATGTACCAGAGGCTGGTCGAACTCACCGGCTCGCCGGTGGTCGAGCTCAACCGCGCCGCGGCGCTCGCCCAGGCCGGCGACCCCGCCACGGCACTGCGCGCGGTCGACGACCTCGACCTGGACGGCTACCTCTACTTCCATTCGACCCGGGGCGAGCTGCTGCGGCGTCTCGGCCGCGACGGAGAAGCCAGATCCGCGTATCGCCGCGCGCTCGACCTGGCCACCTCGCCTCCCGAGCGGAGATTCCTGACCCGTCGCCTCGAACTTTTCTGACCCGGGCCGTCCCCTGGGCACGTGTTCGTTCGTCGCCTGGATATGAGCGACCACTTCTCCCGCCTTCCGCATCGTGTGGTCGCGTCGGCACATGTTCCGAGACCGCCGCGCACATACGGCCAGATCTCACCGTAAGCCGTGGCGGCCACTGAAAGCGCATGGAAATCCGAGGAGAAACACATGTCGGCAAGCCAGACCGCAATCAACAAGGCGACGTGCAGCCGCGGGGTCCAGGTCGTCAACAGCGGTGATGCGGACCTCATCTCCACGACCTTCGACGAGGTCTTCCACCCTGACGTGCTGATCCGCACTCCCTTGCCGATCGGAAAGACGGGAGTCGAGGCGATCAAAGAGGTGTTCGCCAAGCTCCTCGGCGCCTTTCCGGACCTGCACGTCACGATCGAGGACGTGATCGCCGAGGGGGACAAAGTCGTCTCCAGTAACACCGTGAGCGGAACCCATCAAGGCGAGTACATGGGCATCCCGCCCACCGGAAAGGTCGTCACCTGGAAGGAAATCATGATCGTTCGATTCGAGGACGGGCGGATCGCCGAGAGCTGGGGGGTCGTCGACGTCCTCTCGCAGATGCGACAGCTCGGAGTGATCCCCGCAGGCCCCTCATGACCTGGCGGCCGAGGTCCTGAGGGGCAGCCCCCGGCTTCGACGAGGCTCGTGAAAAGCTTCTCACGCCAACAGAAAAGACCTTTTGGTGAACGTGTTCTTGTGGATCGTCCAGGCGCTCCTAGCGGCCATCTATGTCATGTCCGGCCTGGAGAAACTCACCCAGCCGAAGGACAAGCTGGCCGGCAAGTACGCCTGGGCGAAGGACGTATCTCTGGCAACGCTGCGATTCATCGGTGTCATGGAACTGCTCGGCGCGATCGGACTGATCGTGCCGGCCGCGATCGGAATCGCCCCCGTCCTGACCCCGATCGCCGCGACCGGGCTGGTGATCTTGATGCTCCTGGCGGTGGCCATGCACGTCCGTCGTAAGGAGCCATCAGGAGTGCCGGTCACCGCCATCTTGCTGGTGCTCGCCGCGTTCGTCAGCTGGGGACGATTCGGCCCGTACAGCTGGTGACCAGCCTGACCACCACCGTGTTCACGATCACCAGCCTGAACGCCCAGCACGCCGACCCCGCCGAACCGGCCCGGCACACCCGTCAAAAAGTCGCAGGCCATGTGGCGGGGTGGCATGCCAACTCACATTCCGAGGGGCTGTGTGGTCGTACCAATGAGAAGAGCACTCAGCGACATCAAGGAGGACATAGATGAGTGACTTTGCGGTCATCGCTGACCGCGTCCAGATCGAGGCGCTGCGCGCCGAGCACGTCGACGCGCCCATGCTCGGCGACTACGACCGTTTCGCGTCGTTGTTCACCGAGGACGCTGTGTGGCAGCTGCCCTTCGCCCACGTCGAACTCGTCGGGCGGGAGAATATCCGCGCCGGGATCGAACGGCTGCAGCATGCGTGGGAGTTCTGGGTGCAGAACTCGCACTCGGGAACGATTCACGTCGATGGCGACACGGCGACCGGCCGGGATTACGTCTTTGAGATCGGTCGCCAGCGCGACGGCAGGTCGGTCGTCATGTACGGCCTGTTCCACGACCACTACAAGCGCACCTCGGACGGCTGGAAGTTCGCCGAGCGCGTTCTCGAGCCCAGATACCTCGACACCACTCCGCTGACGGGCGGACCGCCCCAGGGATCCTGGGACGACCACTGATACTCCAGCCAGGCTGGGTGATGACATGGCTATTTGGCGGCTCGCCAGTGGCGGTGAACGTCGCCATCGGTACCAGGAACACCGCCAGTAATCCAGCAGCCAGGTCATGATTGCAGCACCGGCTCCCGCCGGGCCCCGCGTACCGTGGGGCCCGGCGTTTCCGTGCAGAATTTCGAGTTACCGTTCCGCTTCGCCGAGGCGCCACCCCTCCGGGGGTTATTCGGTCCGGAGTGCGAGTGGCTGGCGGCATTTCGTCGCGCACACGATGAACCCATGCGAAGAGCGAGAGGTGCCGGTGGGCTGTAATCGGCGGTGCGGTGGGTTAGGAGGTCACGACCAGGGTCGCCACGACCGGGGCCAGATAGAGCACCGGGAAGGGCAGGGTCTTGTACGAGCGTGCGCGCAGCACGGTGGCGATGGCGCCGAGGAAGTAGGCCGTCAGGCCGATCGCCGCGGCGATCCCGACCGCCGGGACCGCAAGGCCGACCAGCAGGCCGATCGCGCCGGCGAGCTTGGCGGCGCCCAGCCAGGTCCACCAGGTGCGGGGGACTCCGTAGGCGATGAGGGGCTGGACGACGAAGTCGGCGCGGCGCAGCAGGGAGATGCCGGAGAAGCCGACCCAGGCGGCGGTGGCGGCGGTGACGGCGATCAGGGTGGTGGACAACGGGGTCTCCTTAAGGTCAGCTATAAGGACGTTCACTTCTCCAGCCCCCAGACCGGCGGACGTGACAGCCACATCGGAAAAGTTCGAGTTAGTCAATGGTTCGCGTGAGGCGCGGCGGCTCGTCCGACCCGGTCGTGACCGCATACGGGCCGCCATGATGGTGCGGGCGTGCTCGGTGACCGGGTCGGCGGGCCAGGCCCATCAGGCGGCACGGCGCAGCCGGTCCACGTCGGCGTCATCGAAGCGCCGCCGGATCTCGCGCGCCGGGGCATGACGACGGACTGGTGGCCGAACCACACGTCATTGCCGACGACGCGCAGTACTTGCCGACGATCAGCCGCTCGGGACCGTAGGCGTAGAGCAGGTTGTGGTGCTCGAAGTCGGTCGCATGGTCTGGAGACAAGGGAAGTCCTTCGCAGATCGGTCGGCGTCGCAACGGGTCGGGGCGGCAGGGCGCAAGCGGCGGCCCGGGGCACCTTGTACGGGTCCCACCCTCCGTCAGCACGCCGTTCTTGATCAATGTGAACTTCGTAAACTGATCGATAACCCGGCTGTTATGGATCGGAACGAGGTGCGAGTGGAGCTGCGGGACATCGAGATCTTCCTGGCCCTGGCCGAGGAACTGCACTTCGGCCGTACCGCCGAGCGGCTGCACGTCTCCCAGGCCCGCGTCAGCCAGGCGATCAAGAAGCAGGAGCGCCGCATCGGCGCCCCGCTGTTCGACCGCACCAGCCGCAGGGTGCGCATCACCCCGGCCGGAGAACACCTGTACCGGGAGCTCAGCGCCGGCTACCGCCAGATCATGGACGGGATCGAGGCGGTGTCCGCCGCCGCCCGCGGCACCTCGGGGACGCTGACCCTGGGCGCCATGGGCCCGCAGGCCTGGATGATCCAGAAGGTCGTGGATCTGTTCCAGACCCGTTACCCGGCCGCGCGGATCCGCCACCGCGACATCAACCCGATCGACCCACTCTCCCTGCTCCGCTCAGGCGAGATCGACCTCGGACTGCTGTGGCTGCCGATCCGCGAACCGGGTCTCACCGTCGGCCCGGTCACGCACACCTCCGCGCTCATGCTCATGGTCGCCGACACCCACCCCTTCGCCGGGCGCGAATCGGTATGCCTGGAGGACTTCGGCGACTGCACCTTCATCTCGCCCAAGTCCGCGGTCCCGGCATACGTCGAGGAGGTCTTCCAGCCCTCCCACACCCCCGCCGGACGTCCCATCCGACGCGGGCCGCATGTCGCGAGCTGGCACGACCAGCTGACGGCGGTGAGTTCGGGACAGGCCGTCGCCGCGACCGTGGCCGAGGCCGCCCGCTTCTACCCCTGGCCCAACCTGGTCTACGTCCCGGTCCGCGACGCCCCGCCCTGCCGATGGGCTCTCGTCTGGCGCACCGCCAACGCAGGTCCGCTCCTTCTAGCCTTCGCCCAAACCGTCCGCGACCTCGACACAACCGACGCGCAAGAGTGACCCGGCCATCAACTCCTGCCCCGCCCTCGACCACCGGCACCGGTCGGCCGGTTCGCGTGCACTCTTCTCGGCCGTGAGTACGCGACCCGCGGCATGAGCGGGTATCCGGATGCGTGGCGGGGCGGCCGGTCAGGGAAGCGAGGCGGGCAGGTCGAAGGGGGCGAAGTGGTCGGGGCCGATGAACGAGGTGATGTCGGCGATCTGGTGGCCGCGCAGGGTGAGGACGGTGATCGACCAGCCGTGGTGCGGGCCGGCGTCGTCCCGGCCGAGGTAGAACGCCACGGCGGGCTGCCCGTTCGCGCTGGTCACGAGGTGCCGCCAACTCGGGCATCTGGTCATAGGGACCTGGACGGCGAAGTCGACGACCGCCTCGATTCCGCGGTACCAGTGCGGCATGGGCGGCATCGACCAGGTGACGTCCTCGGTGACGAGCGCGACCAGAGCATCGGCGTCGCCGCGTTCCAGCGCCGTGGCGAATCCGCTGACGGCCTCGCGTACTCGTGCGTCGTCGACCGTCCGCAGCGTGTGCTGCTGGGTCGGAGTGGGCACCTTGGCGGCGATCATCCGGCGGGCCCGTGCCAGAGCGGAGTTCACCGATGTGGCCGAGGTGTCCATCATGGTGGCGATCTCTGCCACGGAGAAGCCGAGGACCTCGAACAGCAGCAGCGCAGCCCGCTGGTTTCCGGACAGGTGCTGCAGCGCGGCCACGAAGGCCAGCTCGACGGCTTCGCGCTGCTCGTAGCGCGCGTCCGGGCCGCTCGCGCCTGGTGCGAGGCCCGCATCAGGATAGGGGCCCAGCCAGGCGACCTCGGTCTGCGGGGCGGCGTCGATCACGGCGAGGTCGCTGGAGGGCCCGAGATCGACCGGCATCGCGCGCCTGCTGCGGGACTTCACGGTATCCAGGCAGGTGCGGGTGGCCACGGTGTACAACCAGGTACGCAGCGAGCTGCGGCCCTCGAAGCGTGCCAGCCCGCGCCAGGCCCGCAGCAGAGCATCCTGCAGAGCGTCGTCGGCGTCGTGAACCGAGCCGAGCATGCGGTAGCAGTGGGCGTGCAGCTCCCGGCGGAGCGGGGCCACCAGGCGGGTGAACGCAGCGTCGTCCCCGTCGCACGCCAATGCCAGGTCGCCGCTCTCTGATACGGAGTCCGCAGCCGGCCCGGAAACGAATTGGCTCACAAGAGACGATTCTGCCGCACGGGGAAAGTCTCCTCTGCCGACCGGACTCACCCGTCCGCCCTACGACGTGGACTTACGACAGGAGAACATCTGACATGGCCGAGTCGGCACCGAAGACACACCCCCGCCGCGGGACGGGCATCTGGCCGTTGATCCACAGCGAGCGGGCGGCCCTGGCGGCCGACCTGGCGGAACTGACCGACGAGCAGTGGGAGACGCCGTCGCTGTGCGCCGGGCTGACGGTGCGGGAGGTGCTGGCGCACCTCACCGCGGGGGCGAGCCTGACCCCCGTGCGCTGGCTGGCGGGCGTGATCCGCTGCCGGTTCGACTTCGACAGGCAGGTGGCCATGCGGCTGACCGAGCAGATGGGCGCGACTCCGGCCGAGACGCTCGACCGGTTCCGCCGCGTCGTCACCAGCACCACCAAACCACCCCTCCCGGCCACGGCGATGCTCGGTGAGACGATCGTGCACGGCGAGGACATCCGGCGGCCGCTGGGCATTCGCCGCGCGTACCCGATCGAGACGCTCACCCGGGTGGCCGAGAACTACCAGGGCTCCGACCTCGTCGTCCTCGCCAAAGGGCGCATCCGCGGCCTGCGACTCGTCGCCGTGGACGGACCTTTCAGCACGGGCTCCGGGCCGCTGGTGTCCGGTACCGCCCTGGCCCTGACCATGGCGATGACCGGCCGCGCGACCTACTGCGACGAACTCGAAGGCGACGGCGTGGCGATCCTGCGCGACCGCTGCTGACCAGCGTGACCGTGCCGGAGGGCATGTAGGCGGATTCGCTACCTGACCCCCTCAGGTTGTCGCCGACAGTCCGATGGCCCGGTTCGACGGCCGTGGTGTCGAACCGGCCCCTGCGGCACCTGACGGGACGCCCGCGCCGCCGCCGACCCGATTGATCGGCGTCCTTGATCAATCGGGCGCGCATGCGGATCGCCGAACACTGCCCGACCGACCTGGCCTGGTGCAAGATCTCAAAACGGAAGCGGCGCGTCCTGCCCGCCGCTCATCCGGTTCTGCTCCCAGAGGAGATGAGAAGTGCTCACCACACGCGATGGACAAGGCAACCGCCCGCGCCGGCGCCTCGGCCGCGCCGCCGCCGGGGCGGCCGCGGTCGCGGCCTCCACGGGCGCGCTGACCTTCGTCGCGCCCGCGACCGCTCACGCCGATTCGATCCACTGGTTCAACAACCAGGCGACCGGCCGCTGCTTCAACTGGCCCAACTCCAACTGCGCCTACCCGGAGAACAACAAGATCAACGTCCATCCGTGGCGGGACGGCACCTACGAGCTGAAGTGGGTGCGCGGCGGCAACTGCTTCGACGACAGCGACGCCTACGGCTTCCGCCTGTTCCAGTGCAACTCGAGCAAGTTCCAGAGCTGGTACCTCCACCGCTGGAACGACGGCACCACGCAGATCAAGAACCAGGCCACGGGCCGGTGCGTGGACGACAGCTTCGCGTACGGCCTGCGCACGTACGCCTGCAACTCGACGGAGTTCCAGAGCTGGTTCGGCTGGTGATCGCGGCGGCGTGACGGGCGTCCCGGCCAGGGCCGCCGGGGCGCCGCCGCCGAACAGCCGTCTACGGGGGCGGCTCCCGGGCCTCACCGCGGCTCGGGAGCCGGCCGGCACGCACAGGGCAGGGCCGAAGGGGCACATCCACTACTTTTGGACATCTCTGACTGTTGGAGATGTCTCGATGCCCCCCACGCCGTCCGGTGAAGCCGGGATGAACGAGCGGTGGAACACCCCCGAAGCTGTGCGCCAGAACGCCCCCAGCGCGTACCAGCTCCACCTATTCCTGACGCTGGCCGACGAGCTTCACTTCCGGCGGTCGGCGCAGCGCCTCTTCATGTCCCAGGGGGCGTTCTCCCAGCAGATCAGCGCGCTCGAACGCCGCCTCGGCCTGCGCCTGGTCGACCGCACCACCCGGCGCGTGACGCTCACCCCCGCCGGGGCGGCGCTGATCCCTTACGCGCGCGCGGTCGTCGCCTCGACCGACCGCTTCCTCCAGGCCGCCCGGCAGCATCTCAACGTCGCCTCCAAGAGGATGGTGATCGGCGCGTTCGAGTCCATCACCGCGATCCCGCCCGTAGCATCCATGATCAAGGAGCTCGGCGACCGGATCGACGGCCTGGACATCCAGATCGTCCGCTCCGGGTTCGCCGGGGGCGTGCACGCGCTGTTCAACGAGGAGGTCGACGCGGCGTTCGTCGCCCTGCCCGTCCCCGAGGGGATCCAGACGCTGCCGCTCGCGACCGGCGAGCGCTGTGCGGTCATGGCCAGCACGGACCCGCTCGCGGACAGGGACGTCCTCTCGCTGTCCGACCTCTCCGACCGGCCCGTCATCGGGTTCTCGCCGGACGTCCCCAAGGTGTTCCAGGACTACTGGTCGGTCGACCCGCGCCCGGACGGCGCCTCCGTCCGCTACACGTCCCACCGCGTCACGGACTACGAGTCGGCGCTGGCCGCCATCGCGCTGGGCGCCGGCATCCAGCTCGTCCCGACCGTCGCCCGCGAGCTGTACCCGCGCCCGCACGTCTCCTACGTGCCGGTGGACGGCCTCCCACCGTGGACGATCGCGCTCGCGTGGCTCCCCAAGAACCGCGACAGCGAGCCCATCGCGACCCTCCGCGCCATCGCCCACGCCGCGATCCAGCTCACCCCGTCGGCCCCCTGACGGCGCGGGGCCTCAGGGGCGGGTGCAACGGCTCGGCTCACGCGTCCCGCGTGCGCTGCCCGCTGCCGGCAGTGCCAGAGCGATCGGGGAGGGGTTGCCGCTGCGGCGCGGCAGGGCGTGCTCAGCCACTACGACGCCGACCACGCTGCCGCGCCCGACCCGGAGCTTCACGGGGCGAGGGCCAGGTGCGCTTCCTTCAGGACCGCTTCGTCCTCTGGCAGGGCCCACTGCTCCAGGACGGAGCGGCGGGCGGCGTTGCGCGCCTCTACCGGCAGCCGCGCCACCGTCTCGGCCAGCTCCAGCGCCTCGTCCAGGGCCCGGCCGGGTTCGACCAGCCGGGTGATGAGGCCGTAGGAGAGGGCCTGGTCCGCAGGGACGCGGCGGGCGGTCAGCAAGATGTCGAGCGCTCGCCCCTGGCCGACGAGCCGGGGGAGCCGCACGGTGGCCGCGTCCAGGCAGGGCAGGCCCTGGGCCAGGTTCAGGGTGCCGAACTCGGCGGTCGTGGAAGCGACGCGCAGGTCGGCCCAGAGCGCGAGCTCGAACCCGCCGCCGAAGCAGTAGCCCTCGACGGCGGCGATCACGGGCTTGGCCGGAGGCGTGCGGGTGACCTGCATGGGCGGCGGGCCGTCCGCGGTCGGGACGGGGAACTCGCCCGCGGCCATGGCCTTGAGGTCGTTGCCGGCGCAGAACGTCCCGCCTGCGCCGGTGAGGACGATGGCGCGGACCTCGTCATCGCGTTCGGCGGCTGCGACGGCCTCGGCGAGGGCCTCGGCCATGGGGCCGTCGACGGCGTTGCGGCGGCCGGGACGGTCGAGGGTGATCAGGTGGATGTCGCCGTGGCGTCCGGTGCGGATCATGCCGCGGATACTAGATAGATCGATCTAGCGAGTGCAAGGGCTAGGCTGTCCGCCATGGGTTCCGACACGCGGGCGCGCCTGCTGGAGGCCGCGGCGCAGCTCTTCCGGGAGCAGGGGTACGCGGCGACCGGGCTGAAGCAGATCACGGCGGAGGCGGGAGCGCCGTGGGGGTCGCTCTACCACTTCTTCCCCCGCGGGAAGGAACAGCTGGGCGTCGAGACGGTCGAGCATTCAGGCACCCGCTACCTGCGCCTTTTCGACGTCGTGTACGAGCGGTCCGGCGCCGCGGACGAGGCCGTCCACGACATGTTCAGGCTGAGCGCCGAAGCCCTGGAGAAGTCGGGGTGGGCCGACGGCTGCCCGATCGCCACGGTCGCGCTGGAGGCGGCCACCACCAGCGAACCGCTGCGCCACGCATGCGCGGACGTGTTCGCCGGCTGGCGCGCCGCGACCGCGCGGCGGTTCGCGGCCGAAGGACTCGAATCGCCGGACGACCTGGCGACCTTCGTGTTCGCCGCGTTCGAGGGGGCCCTCATCCTGAGCCGCACCGGCCACGACACCGGCCCGTTGCACGTGACCGCCGGCATCGTCGCCGAGACGATCCGCCAACGCAACCGGAAAGCCCGGTGATCATCGCCGGGTTCGGCGACCAGTAAAAGTCCGGTCGAACACCGCCTTCACCGACGACGCCATGCTCGGCATGGTGCTGCGCCTGCGTGCCCAGGCGTGGCGAGATACGCCCGCCAGGTCACGACCGGCCGTTCTGCTGCTCCTCGCGGGTCTGCACGGCGAAGCGGGCGCGGCGGTGGGCCGCGACACGTTCGCGGGTTGCGCATTGGCGCGAGCAGTAGCGGCGTTCAGGTCCGCTGCCCTGGTTGATGAAGACGTTCTGGCAGCTGGGAGATGAGCAGATCCGGCCGGGCGTCCGCTGCCGGTCCCAGACCAGGACGGTCAGGGCCATGCAGGAGGAGGCGAGGAGCCACTGGCCCCAGGGAGCGTTGTCGTTGTGATCGAGGTGCGGATGCCAGGGCGTGCTGCCGTCGTGCGAGGTCAGGCGGAGCGGCCCGGTGTGCTCCCGCAGGAGGCGGTTGAGGACGCCGGCGGCGGCGTCGACGTGCTCGGCGGCGAAGACGTCGCGGAGCAAGGCGGCGGCCGCACGCATCTCGGTGATATCGGCGGCGGTGAGTTCCGCAGGCTCGGACTCGCCGTAGGTCTCGAGTACGTCGGCGACGGCCGCCGGGTCGGGGCGGTCACCGGCGAGGGCGTTGATGAGCGCGGCGGCCCGCCGGGCCATGGTCAGCACGGAATGGCGGGTGGACCAGTCGCCGGTATCGGGTCGCATGGACCGAATGTAACGCATATTGCTGTTTTTTGAGTTACCTCCGTATCGTTGCGCCGGTGAAGCGGCGCTACTCGTTGTACTCGTACCTCGCCGGGGCAGTGGCGGCCCGTCTCGGAGACGACATGTCCGGGCCGGCGCTGATGCTGGCGGGATTCGCCTTGACCGGGTCGAGCACGGATGCGTCCTCGCTCCTCGCGGGCATCACGGTTTCCGCCGCGGTCGGGGGGCCGGTCCTCGGAGCACTTCTGGACCGAGCGGGACGACCCGGCCGCATGCTGGGCGGAGCGATCGCGCTGTACGCGGCGGGCCTGGCCCTGATCCTGCTTGGGCTCGGCCACGTCCCGTTCACCGTCACCATCGTGATCGCCGTGGTGACCGGGCTGCTGGGACCGGCCCTGTCGGGTGGGTGGACCGCCCAGCTTCCCCGAGTGGTGACCGGCGACCGCCTGCCTCGGGCGAACGCGCTCGATGCCATGACCTTCAGCGCGGCAAGCCTGGTCGGCCCGGCTCTCACCGGCGTCGCCGCGGAGGCGCTGGGAGCGTCGACGGCCGTGGTGGTCTCCGCCGTGCTCATCGCCTTGGCGCTGCCGGCCGCGTGGAGGCTCCCCGCCCGTCCCGCCCGAGCCCCGCACGCCCAACCGGCCTCACTGATCAGCGACCTCGCCGCGGGCATGCGAGTCATCGCCGGGAAGCGCCTTCTGGCGCGAGCGACCCTCGCCTCGGTGATGTGCTGCACCACGCAGGGCATGCTGACCGCCTGCCTCCCCCTACTCGGTGAGCGCGTCCTGGGCGGCCCCAACCAGGGAGTGATGCTCCTGTCCTGCTCGGCGATCTCCGCCTTGGCGGCCAACGCCCTGCTGGCGCGGTTTCCGCGCGCCATCGCCCCCGACACGATCATCCGGGTCAGCGCGCTGGTCCAGGCCGCCGCGCTGGCCCTGGCCGCTGCGGGACGGCCGGCCCTGCTGATCGTGGCCGTCATCATCACCGGGATCGGCGAGGGACCCCAATTGGTCGCCTTGTTCGCGATCCGCCACCGGGAGGCCCCGGAGAACCTGCGCGGCCAGATCTTCACCACCGGCGCCAGCCTCAAGATCACCGGATTCGCGGTGGGAGCGGCGATCACCGGGCCGGCCGCGGCCTGGTCCCTCCCCGGCGCCCTGATACTCGCATCAGCCCTCGCGGTCGCGGCAGTCCCGGCAGCCCTCGCCATCCCCCTCGGCAACGTCGATGCCTGGAGGGAGGAACCGGCGGATTCCGGTCGGATGTCCTAGGGAATGGCGTTCGCGGCCGTGTGGGACGACCCGGTGTGGTGCGAGACGCTCGCCGGCCTGTTCATCGCCCCGATCGCCGACCGCCCAGTTTGTGGCATCGAGGGGAAATCGACCGCCTTGTTTGATCTTGTGACACGATCGCAGGATGCTGCGACTCACCGATTTCATCATCGACTGCCCGGACACGATGAAGCTGGCGGCCTTCTACTCCGAGGTGACGGGTCGCCCGGTCAAGGAGGGCAGCAACGGGGACTGGGCCGGTATCCAGTACGGCGAGATCGAGCTGGCCTTCATCCGTGTGGAGGACTATCGCGCCCCGCAGTGGCCCGACAGCGAGCACCCCAAGCAGTTCCACCTCGACTTTGAAGTCGACGACATTGAAGCCGAACAGGGCCGGGTCCTGGCT
Source organism: Actinomadura geliboluensis (assembly GCF_043197915.1). NCBI lineage: Bacteria > Bacillati > Actinomycetota > Actinomycetes > Streptosporangiales > Thermomonosporaceae > Actinomadura > Actinomadura geliboluensis. The sequence goes on from NZ_JBICUA010000014.1 coordinate 130,140, forward strand.
CTCGGCGCGACCCTGCAGCAGGACTTCATCCGCCCGGACGGCTACGGCTGGCGCGTCTACACCGATCCCATCGGCCACCCCTTCTGCCTCTGCCGCAACAAGGGCGTCATCTGGACCGACCAGGGTCTCGTCTGGCCCGAGCGCGACTAGATCTACAACTGACGATCACCGTTGACGCCTGGGTGTCTCCGGCCACTTTTGTTCACATCGCCGCGAGGTGGTGCGTGGGTCGAGTACGGCCGGTTCAGTGGTCTCGAAGGGTGGCCAGCGTGCGGGCCGCAGGCGTGAGCGCGGCGGCCAGGCGTTGGTGATCGGGTCCGGGTAGGCCGCCCAGGTCGTCATCAAGGTCGGCCAGTAGGTCGGCCACCACCTCGGCGGTGTCGGCGGCCGGGCCGAGTTTGCTGCGGGCCGCGTCCGCTCGCGGTGGGGTGAGCCGCTCGACCGCAGCGGCCAGCAGCCAGGGCGGTACCCCCGTCACCCCGCCGGGCGGCGGCACGAACGGCCGCGCGCCGGTGTAGCGGGCATCCTCGGCGAAGTCGGGATGCTTGACCTTCAGGACCGGCCGCGGTCCGCGTTCGCTCGTATCCCAGGATCCGGCGGGCTTGAGGACGTAGCCTTCGGCGCGGTTGCCGGGCAGTTCGGGGAGACCCAGCGCGCCGGGCACCAGCGTCGGGAAGTCGACCGTCAGCTCTCTGAGCTTCTGTCGGTGGCCTTGACTCAACAGCGGCACGCACTCCAAGCCGACACCGGCCATCAGTTCCGCCAGTTCTGCGCGGCTCATCCAGCGCGGTCCCGAGGAGGTGGCGACGGCGCCGTCGAACGCCATCCACACCAGGTCAGGGCTGTACCACACGCCGGTCTGCACGGGGCCGATGCCCTCGACCGGCGGAACCTGCGGGTGCGGATAGCCTCCGCCGGCCAGTTCCCCATACAAGATCACGTCGTGTCCCCGCCCGGGCGGCTGCGGCTGCTGCTGTCGCCAGTACCGGCCACAGGCGCGTCGCCCCGAAGAACGCCTCAAGGCGGTCCTCGTCCAACAGCCCGCGCCGCCCGACGGCTCGCGCCGTCCGACCATCGCTGACCAACGCGAGATGGGCGCCGTGCACCTTCTCCTCGGCCACCCAGCTCCCGCCGGGCAACGGCCCGCCGCCGAACCGCCGAGGGATCTTCGGATACCACACGGCCTGACCTCCGTTCCGCGCCCGGACGCCCTGCGATCCGGCCGGGACACTCTGGCGGGCAGCTTCTCCGACGCCCATCTGAAGATCAACTTGTTTTCAAACGTCCAGTTCAGAGGCTCCTCCTCCCGGGGAGCTCACCTTGGGGAGGACGTGCTGGTGTGGCTGGTGGCCGATGGGAGCGATCAGCTGGCGGCGCAGAGGCGCGAGCGATGTCGTAGGTCTCGGATGAGCGTGTGCGCGGACGCCGTCGCCGTGCACGCAACCGGTACTTCTGCTGGTGGAGTGGGGTAGGGCTCTTGTCGGGGACGAGGGCGGGGTGGGCAGATGGCTGACTCTTCGCAGCCGGAGGAGCAAGATGAGGCACCCGTGGCGGGGCCGCGTGGTGGTGCCAGGTTCGTCCGCACTGACACCGGCAGGGTGGAGGCCTTCAGCGACGCCGTCATCGCCATCGCGATAACGATCCTCGCCTTGGACATGCGCACGCCTGAACATGCGCCCGGCCATCTGCGGCAAGCGCTGCTGCATCAGTGGCCCGTCTATCTGGGGTATGTGATCTCGTTCGGTTACATCGGGGTGATCTGGCTCAATCACCACCAGGCGTTCACCCGCATCCGGACGGTCGACCGCGGCCTGCACTCGGCGAACCTGTTCTTGCTGCTGACCACAGCGGCACTGGCCTTCCCCACCGCTGTGCTGTCCGAAGCCATGCAGGAGGATGTCGACGGCACCGATGCCCGCACGGCCGTGGCCTTGTACGCCGTGATCGCCGCCGCCATGTGCGGCAGCTGGGTGTGGATCTATGCCCACCTCGGCCGCCACCCGGATCTGCTCAATGCCCGAGCCGAGCCGCACTACCTCCGGCACGGCCAGTTCCGCTCCTTGGCGGGGATTGTCGGCTATCTCCTCGGTGGCGCCCTGGGGTGGTTGGTCGTCCCCACGATCGCTCTTGGAGTGTTCCTGCTGCTGCCGGTCTTCTATTTCGTCACCAGTGAAGGGCTGCGCACTCCCAGCGGCATGCCCTTCCGAACGAAGCACTGACGGGCAGCCCAGCCGACGCGCGCCTGCGGGCAGCGGATCACGTAACCGTGACCGACAGGCCACCTCAGGGGCAGGATGCGGCGGGCCGTCTCACCGCCTCAAAGGGGGGTAGATCAGTTAGATCCGGGCATTTGCCGAGCTCGTGCGGGGGTAGGGCAGCCGTTGGCGAACGACACGAGGAGGAGGCGAGCGAGGAGGGCGGCATGTCGGGGATGCAGTTCGGGATCTTCACGGTCGGGGACGTCACGCCGGACCCGACCACGGGGAGGGTGCCGTCGGAGGCGGAGCGGATCAAGGCGACCGTGGCGATCGCGAAGAAGGCCGAGGAGGTCGGGTTGGACGTCTTCGCGACCGGTGAGCACCACAACCCGCCGTTCACGCCGTCGTCGCCGACCACACTGCTGGGATTCATCGCCGCGCGGACCGAGCGGCTGATCCTCTCGACGTCCACCACCTTGATCACCACCAACGACCCGGTCAAGATCGCTGAGGACTTCAGCGTCCTGCAGCACCTGGCGGACGGACGGGTGGACGTGATGCTCGGGCGGGGCAACACCGGCCCGGTGTATCCGTGGTTCGGGCAGGACATCCGCATGGCCGTGCCCCTCACGGTGGAGCATTACGGGTTGCTGCGCCAGTTGTGGCGAGAGCCGGTAGTCGACTGGTCAGGAGAGTTCCGGTCGCCATTGCAAGGCTTCACGCTGGCGCCGCAGCCGTTGGACGGGGTGCCTCCGTTCGTCTGGCACGGTTCCATCCGCACCCCCGAGGTCGCCGAACTCGCGGCCTTCTATGGAGACGGGTTCTTCGCCAACCACATCTTCTGGCCGGCCACGCACACCGAGCGGATGGTGCGGCTGTACCGGGAGCGCTACGAGCACCACGGCCACGGCGCCCCCGACCAGGCGATCGTGGGTCTGGGCGGGCAGGTGTTCATGCGCCCCAAGAGCCAGGATGCCGTCGCCGAGTTCCGGCCCTACTTCGATAACGCCCCGGTGTACGGCCACGGGCCCTCGCTGGAGGAGTTCACCGCGCAGACCCCGTTGACGGTCGGCTCACCGCACCAGGTGATCGAGCGGACGCTGGGGTTCCGGGACTACGTGGGGGACTACCAGCGGCAGCTGTTCCTGATCGACCACGCGGGCCTGCCACTGAAGACGGTCCTGGAGCAGTTGGACCTGCTCGGGGAGGAGGTCGTGCCGGTGCTGCGCAAGGAGTTCGCGATCGGCCGTCCGGAGCGCGTCCCGGACGCCCCGACGCACGAGTCGCTCGTCGCCGCGGCCCGCGGTGAGTCCCCGGCCACCGGCGAGGCCAGTGGCCCGGCCGGCGACGCCGCGCGCGCCCGGCGATCGGGCTCCGATCGGCAGGGGGAGCGGACATGACCACGCTGGTGGTGGTGAGCGGCGGGCTTCGGGAGCCGTCCTCGACCCGGTTGCTGGCCGACAGGATCACCGGGGCGGTCACCGACCGGCTCTCCCGCGAGGGGACGGAGGCGACCACGTCGGTGGTGGACCTGCGTCGATTCGGACGGTCGATCATGGATGCGATGCTCACCGGATTCGCCGGGGCCGAGCTGGAGGAGATCTTCGAAGCCCTGGCCCGGGCGGACGGGCTCATCGCGGTGACCCCGGCGTTCAACGCCTCGTTCAGCGGGCTCTTCAAGTCCTTCTTCGACGTGCTGCCCGAGGAGACGCTGTCGGACATGCCGGTGCTGATCGCGGCCACCGGCGGCACCGAGCGGCACTCGCTCGTCCTCGAGCACGCGCTGCGACCGATGTTCTCCTACCTGCACGCCGTGGTGTCCCCGACCGGGGTCTACGCGGCGACCGCCGACTTCGGCACCGGGGACGGCGGCGGGGAAGCGGCGGCGGGACTGAGCGAGCGGATCGGGAAGGCGGCCGCCGACTACACGCGGCTGCTGCTGTCGTGCGGTCCGCGCACCCGCCGCGACGCCTTCGCCGAGGAGCTGTCTCAGATGCAACGGCTGCTCGGCAACGTCGGCGAGTGACCCCGTCGCCGACCAGTCTGCCTACCCCGGGTCCTCGGAGATGCCTGAGCGAGCGGTCCGGTCGTCCGCGGGCGGTGAAGGCTTGCGTGTGCAGGGGTGCTGGCAGGCCTGGTTGACACCCGGCAGCGGATGCGGATCCACGGTGGCGGCGGTGCGCACGGTGGCCAGCGCGATGAGCCCGCCCGCGCCGCACACTGCGGCGGCGATGAGCATGGCGCGGGAGAAACCCGGGCCGAGGGCCTCTCCGGGGCCGGCGCTGATCCCGGCCGCGGCCGGCAGCACCGCGACGGCGAGCAGCCCGGCCATCCGGGAGATCGCGTTGTTGGCGCCGGAGGCGACTCCGACGTGCCGTTCGGCCACCGAGGCCAGCACCGTCGTCGTCAGCGGCGCGACCGTGAGCGACAGCCCGATCCCGAAGACCACCACCGCTGGGAGCACCGTTCCGGCATAGCCCGCGCCCGGCACGATGCGGGCCATCAACGCCAGCCCGGCAGCGGCCACCAGCGGGCCGGCGGTCATCGGCAGCCGGGGCCCGGTACGCTGCGCCACCGCGCCCATCCGCGGGGAGGCGAGCAGCATGATGACGGTGGTGGGCAGCGTGGCCAGCCCGGCCTCCAGAGCCGAATACCCCAGGCTCTGCTGCAGTTGCAGCGTGAGCAGGAACAGCGCTCCGCCGAGCGCGGCGTACACCGCCAGGGTGGTGAGGTTGGCGCCGGTGAACTGCCGGGAGCGGAACAGGACGGGTGGCAGCAGCGGCGCCGCCACCCGCGCCTCGACCAGCGGGAACACGACGATCGCGGCGGCACCCGCGGCGGCGGCGACGATGGTCGCCGGCCGCCAGTCGCGGCTCGGCCCCTCGATGAGCGCGTAGATCACTCCGGCCAGACCGAGCGTCACCAGGGCCGCGCCGGCGACGTCGAACCGGCCGCGGCTCCGGCTGGTGGGGTCGCGGCTCTCGGGCAGGTGCCGCAGTGCCATGACCAGTGCCGCTCCCGCCAGCGGCACGTTGATCCAGAACACCCACCGCCAGGAGACCGCGTCGACGAGCCAGCCCCCCACGAATGGGCCCAGCGCCGAGGTGACCCCCGACATCCCCGCCCACAGCCCCACGGCGCGGCCCCGGTCCTGCTCACGGATGCCCGCATCGATCAACGCCAGACTGCCGGGCACCAGTGCCGCCGCCCCCACGCCCTGAACCAGCCGGGCGATGATCAACGTGCCGCCGGTGGGCGCCAGCCCGCAGGCGAGCGAGGCCAGGGTGAAGAGCACCAGACCGCCGATGAACACCCGCCGGCGGCCGTAGCGGTCTCCGGCCGCGCCGCCGGCCAAGAGCAACGCGCTCAACGTCAGCAGGTAGCCGTCCAGTACCCACTGCTGCTCGGCGAGACCGCCGCCCAGGTCCCGGCCGATCGCGGGCAACGCCACGTTGACCACCGTGCCGTCCAGGAACGCGATGCCCGACCCCAGCACCGTCACCGCCAGCAGCCACCGCGCTTGCGGCGAGCCCAAGGGGACCGGGTCGGCCAGGCGACCGGACGCCGCGCCAGGGCGTTTCCTGTCGTGCAGCGCGCGACGAGCCCTGCCCATCAAGGCTCCAGCAGCCGAAACGCAAGGTGAGTGGTGCCGACGAGGACCCCCTTGTGCAGCAATTCAAAGATCAGTTCCTGACGCGTCCAGCGCCACGGCGGCGGCGCCAAGCCCCTGGACGCCAGCAGCCAGCAGTCGGTGCCCACCACCATCGTGAAGTGCGCGACGACGACGGGAACTCCGCGCAGACCGAACGAACGCAGCAGCCCGCGCGGTACACCCCATCCCGTGCCCCATGTCCAGTGGACCAGGTCAGAGAACCGCCGTCTCTGTGCCTCGTCGATCGCCTCGACACCCAGCAGACCCGCGACGAGATCGCCGGGGCTTGTGCTGCCCTGACGACCGCGCAACCGCATCTCCACACGCTGCCCTGCGGTCATCACCGCCGTTCCGGCCAGCCCCGCGAAGATCCCCCGTCCGATGGCCGCGAAGACGTCATTCGGGCCGGGGAAGAGTGGAACAGGCTTGGACTCGACCCGCCGCATTTTTGTGCTCCCAGAGCCTGAATACTAAGCGAATGTAAGATCAAGCATTCGTTTGACCTGCCCGCGCTCGCAAGTCGTAAACGGGGAGTGAGTGACTTTGCTCTCAAAGGGCGTGTCCATCTGATTCCACTGGCGGAAAGACTGTCTCCAATGGCCGCCAAGACCGCGTCAAAGGCGGGGATGCAGCCTGCGGAGGCGACCGCGCGGGCCCAGTTCCTGCGGGGAACTCGCAGGTGGCGGCAGGCCCGGCCAGACGACCCCGATATGTATGGGGCACCTGGTCAGGGGCGCGGAGCACACCGTGGAGCCTGCTCGTGTTGTGGGAGCTGGCGGGTCGATGCGCCCCTGCTCGGCGAGCGCGTCCGCGCTCAGCGTCGCGTTTCAGAGCGCAGAGCAGGTCGGTGCCGATGTCGAGGAATTCACCGTCCGGGACCCGGCCCTGCCTCTGTAGCAGCCCGCCGCCTTGCCGCCACGTGCCGCTGAACATTTTTCCGGCACCGTCGCCGACGTGGACGGAATGGTTTGGAGCAGCCCTTTAAATCGCGGATCGGTTCAGGCGGTCAAAACAATGGAGTTCAACGTGCGTGCGTCGCCCACCCATCACGTTGTTCACCGACAAGACACGATCCAACTTCCGCCGGCTTGCGCGGGCGCGGGCGCGGGCGCGGCCCGGCGGCTGGGCGCCGCCGGGCCGGGCGTTCGGGAGTCAGAGGCCGAGGGTGACGGGGATGGAGAGCGGGCCGATGGTGAAGAAGGACGGGGAGTAGGGAACGTCGTTCGGGTCGATGGCGAGGGCGAGGTCGGGCAGCCGCCGGTACAGCGTGGCGAGCGCCAGCCGTCCCTCCAGGCGGGCCAGTGACGCGCCGATGCAGTAGCGGGGTCCGTGCCCGAAGCTGAGGCGCGTGTTCTGCTCACGGGTGATGTCGAACTGGTCCGCGGTCTCGCCGTGCTCGGCCGGGTCGATGCCGGTCACCTGGTAGACGACGCCGACCGCCTGGCCCTTGGGGATGTCCACGCCGGCGATGGTCACGTCCCGCGCGGTGAAGCGCCAGCTGGTCATCATCACCGAGTGGCGGTACCGCAGGGTCTCCTCGACGACGTCGTCCCACCGGTCCTCGGCCTTGGCCAGCGCCAGCTGGTCGGGGTGCTGGGCCAGCGCCAGGATGGCGTGGCCGAGCATGTGGACGGTCGTCTCGTGGCCGGCGACGAGCATCAGCCACAGCACGCCGACCAGTTCTTCGGTGGTGAGCCTGTCCCCTTCGTCCTGCGCCTGCACCAGGCCGGACGTGAGGTCGTCGCCGGGGTTCTCCCGCTTGCGGTCCACCAAGTCGTGCAGGTACGCCTGAAGGGCCTTCTGCGTCGCGAAAGCCTCCTCCGGCGGTGTCGTGTGCGCCAGCAGCGCGGCGGTCCAGTTGCGCATCTGGGTCCGGTCCGCGGCGGGGACGCCGAACAGTTCGCAGATCACCCACATCGGCAGCGCCTCGGTGAAGGCGGGGACCAGGTCCACGCCGTCGCCGGCGGCGATCACGTTGTCGAGCAGTTCGTCCACGATCTGCTGGACGCGCGGCTCCATCGCCTTGATCCGCGCGGGGGTGAAGGCCTTCCCGACCAGGCCGCGCAGCCGCCGGTGGTCGTCGCCGTCCTTGGTGGACAGGTGGCCTCCCTGGACGACGGCGCGCAGCGGCCAGTCCTCGGGGATCGTCCCGTCGTACAGGGCGGGCCAGTTCTCGGGCTCCCGCAGGAAGGTCCTGTTGTCTCCGGCGAGGATCTCCTTCACGGCGTCGTGGGTCAGCGCCAGGTAGGCGGCGACGCCTCCCGGGAACTCCACTTCGACCACGGGGGCGATCTCGCGCAGCCGGACGCAGGTGTCGAGCGGCTTCTCGTCCGCGGCGGGGAAGGAGGGCAGGGGCATTGGCATGTGATCCCTAGGTTGGGTGCGGGGGGTTGGGGGCGGCGTCGGCGGCGCGGGAGCGGATGCGTTCAGCGCCTGGACGCGGTCTTGGTGAGGACGTGCTCGACCATGGTGATCAGCACCTGCTTGGCCGAGGCCCTGCTGCGCACGTCGCACAGCATCAGCGGGACGTCGTCGTCCAGGTCCAGGGCGATCCGCACGTCCTCGGGGTCCTTGCGCTCGGCGCCGTCGAAGCAGTTCACGGCGACCATGAACGGGGTGCGGCGGTCCTCGAAGTAGTCGACGGTGCCGAAGCAGTCGGCGAGGCGGCGCACGTCGGCGAGCACCACCGCGCCGACGGCGCCGAGGGCCAGCTCGTCCCACATGAACCAGAACCGCTGCTGGCCCGGCGTCCCGAACAGGTACAGCACCAGGTCGTCCGGGAGCGTGATCCGGCCGAAGTCCATGGCCACGGTGGTGCTGGTCTTGCCGTCCACGCCGGTGGTGTCGTCCACGCCGACGCTCTGGTCGGTGAGGATCTCCTCGGTGCGCAGCGGGCGGATCTCGCTGATCGAGCCCACCATGGTCGTCTTGCCGACCCCGAACCCGCCCGCGATGAGGATCTTCGCGGCGGTCAGCTGGCCGCCCCCGGCGGCGCCCGGATGCCGGACGGCGGTGTCAGAGTGCGCGTAGTCCATTCAGCAGCTTCCTTAGTACGAGCTCGTCCGGGACGTCGCCGGTGGGAGTCGGTTTCAGCACCCTGAGCGCGTTCTCGTCGCGCAGGTCGTCGACCAGGACCCGGACGACGCCGACGGGCAGGTCGATCTCGGACGCCAGGTCGGCGAAGGTGATCGGCCGCCGGCAGATCGCCAGCAGCCTGCGGTGCTCGGGGTCGAGCCGCACCCGCCGGGGGACCGGCACACCGGTCGCCTCCAGCACGGAGATCAGGTTCAGGTCGAGGCCGTCGTCGCGGAGCCGGGTCCGGCCCCGCGTGACCGTGTAGGGGCGAACGACGGGGCCGGCGTCCCCGTCGAGCCATCGGTCATCGCTCATCGGTCACCCCGGCCTCACCTGGCGCCCGTTCCCGACAGCCGGGGGATGAACGGCGGCCGCTCGGCCAGCTCCTCGGCGAGCTGGACCATCCGCAGCACGACCGCGCCCGCGTCCGCGTCGGCGTGCGCCAGCACGGCGAGGCACGCGTCCTCGCCCGCCGGGACCATGAACACCAGCATCGTGTCCATCTCGATGACGCTCTGCAGCAGCTCACCGCCGTCGAACCGGCGGCACGCGCCGCGGGCGAGCCCCTGCATGCCCGCGACCAGCGCGGCGAGATGCTCGGAGTTCTCCCGGCCGACGCCGGAGGAGCAGGCCACGACCAGCCCGTCCCTGGACAGCAGGACCGCGCCGCTCACCAGCTCCGCCCGGCCGCCGATGCCGTCCAGCAGCCGGCGCACCTCGTCGGCCGTGATCGATGGTTCCGTCAACGTTCGTCCTCCTCGTCACGTCCGGTGGGCGGGACCGACGGCGGTTCGCCGCGCCCGCGCCGCCACCCGCTCTGCATCGAGGCCATGACCGAGCTGGCGCGCTCCGGCGAGCGCGCGCCGCGTCCCGGCGGCCGCTTCTCGTCCCGGGCGGGCGGGGCGGTGTCGCGCAGCTGCGGCGCCAGGTTCTGGCGGCGCACGCGGCGCGGCATCCCCGCGTGGGTGCCCTCGGCCGTGGACGACGCCGCCCGCGCCGGCTGCGGCTCGGACGGAGCGCTCGGCGTGCTCTGCTCGGTCGCCGGGCCGGGCGGCGGCATGCCGAGGGGGTCGCCGTGGTCGCCGTCCGGCGGCTCGGTGCCGCCGGCGCGGTGCCGTCCGACGGGGTCCATCGCGTTCTCCTGCGTGTCGTGGCCGATGATGTCCAGCGGCCCGGAGCCCGCCGGGGGGACCGTCCCGTCCGCGGCGGACAGGTCCGGGACGTTCGCGGGGGCGTCCGCCTGCTCGGTGCCGGCGCGGCCGACCTGGTCCGCCGAGACGACGAGCGAGTGCGGCAGCAGCACGACGGTCTTGATGCCGCCGTAGGCGTTCGGCTCCAGCGCCACCTTGATCCCGCGCCGGTGCGCGAGCGTCCCGACGACGAACAGCCCGAGCTGGTCGCCGTGGGTCAGGTCGAACTCCGGCTCGCGGCGGAGCTGCTCGTTGACGGCCGCCAGCTTGTCCGGCTTCATGCCGAGGCCGCGGTCCTGGATCTCGACCACGAAGCCCTGGCCCACCAGCCCGGCGTCGACCTCCACCGGCGTGTTCGGCGGCGACAGGACGGTCGCGTTCTCGATCAGCTCCGCCAGCAGGTGGATCACGTCGGCGACGGCTCCGCCGACGATGCCCTCCTCCGCCGTGCTGACCACCTCGACGCGGGCGTAGTCCTCGATCTCGCCGATGGCGCCGCGCAGCACGTCCAGAATGCTCACCGGGTGCCGCCAGCCGCGGCCGGGCGCGGCGCCGGACAGGATGATCAGACCCTCCGCGTGCCGCCGCATGCGGGTCGTGAGGTGGTCGATGGCGAACAGGTCGGCGAGGGCGTCGGGGTCGGACGCCTTGCGCTCCAGCGTGTCCAGCATCGCCAGCTGCCGGTGCAGCAGCGACTGGTTGCGCCGGGCGAGGTTCTGGAACACCTGGTTGACCGCGGCGCGCAGCTCGGCCTGGCGGACGGCGGCCTCGACGGCGGTGCGCTGCACCGACGAGAACGCGGCCGACACGTTGAAGACCTCCGCCGTCCGGCCGACCTCCAGCGGCGGGGCCTCCGCCGCCACGTCGACCTCGTGCCCGCGGCTCAGCCGGCGCACGACGTCCGGCAGCCGCTCCTCGGCCATGGTGCGCGCGGCGCCCTGGAGGCCGAGCAGGTCGCGGCTGATGCGGCGGCTGAAGCGGAACATCAGGAGCGCGGTCAGGGTGATCGCGACCAGGCCGATGACGCCGATGAGGACGAGGCGCAGCAGCGTCTCGTCCGAGGCCGCCTTGGCCTCGGCGGCGTTCTGCGCCCGGGACTTGCCGAGCGCGCCGTCGATCTGCCCGATGGAGGCGCCCGCGACGGCCTTCCAGTCGGCCGCGGAGATCCGCAGTTTCGCGCCGGGACGGGTCGCCAGGATGCCGTCCTCCACCGCGGTGAAGGACCTCTCGGCGGGGGACGCCAGCGCCTGCTTGAACGGAGCGGCGATGGCCGGGTGGAGCTCGGCGAGGTTCGAGCTCTCCAGGAACCGCCGTTCGTACACCAGCCTGCTGACCGCCGCGTACTCGCCGGCGGTCATCCGGCGGCCGTCCGCGAGCACGCCGCCCACCAGCGCGATCTCCCGCCCGCGTAGCTCGATGCCGCGCGACATGGCGGCGGTGTGGGCGGACTGCTGGAGGCCGTCGCCGGCCACCAGCACGTTGACGTACTGGAAGTGGGCTTCGAGGACGTCGTTGTAGGCGTTGAACGCCTCCAGCCTCGTCAGGGCGCGGGAGTCGACCTGGCTCCGCAGCCCGCCGATCCCGTTGAGCCTGTCCATCAGCACCGACAGCCGCTGCTTCATCGCGTCCGTCAGCGTGGCCTGGAACTTCTCAGAGTCCACAGCCTTGTTCATCTGGACGATCGTGCCGTCCATCTTCGCGCGGACGGCGTCCAACGGCGTGCGCGGCAGCCGGTGGTTGCGGCTCAGCCAGGTCACCGACTCCTGCCGCTCCTGGGCCAGGGTGACGAGCATCGGCTGCGCGGCGCCGCCGTAGATCTCGTTGGTGGTGTCGAGGTCGCGCTGGTTGACGGCCTTGGACGCGGTGCTCTGCGCCGCGAAGACCCACAGCGTGACCAGGGAGACCATCGGAACGATGATCAGACCGAAAAGGGAGAACCGGATCGAACGCCGGCGGCGTGGGCTCCTCACCGGGCGAAACGGCCGAGGTCAACGCGGATATGACTGACGTGGACGTTCATGGTGTCTCTTTCAGGCTTGGCGGGGCACCGGACGACCGAACTCGGGCTACACCGTGCCACAAGTTTGATCATGTGTCTGGAATTCCATGTATCTTGGCGGGCCGACGATGAAAACATGTTCCGGCGTTCGGCGGTCCCTGAACCCCGCCGATGTCTCGGAAGAGGAGAAGCCACGTGACGCCGCTGCGAGGCGATTCGACCAACCGGCTGGATTGGCTGATCGACGGGCTCGTCGAACGGGTGCCCCAGGTGACCAAGGCGGTGGTGCAGTCGGCCGACGGGCTCCTCATGGGGGCGTCCGCCGGCCTGAGCCGGGAGGACGCGGAGTACCTGTCCGCCCTCGCCGCCGGCGTGCAGAGCCTCGCCCAGGGCGCGCGGACCCAGTTCGGCGCGGGCCAGGTGCACCAGACGATCATCGAGATGCAGAACGCCTTCCTGTTCGTCACCGCGGCGGGCGAGGGCGCCTCGCTGACCGTGCTCTCCGACACCAGCGCCGACCCGGCGCAGATCAGCTACGAGATGACACTCCTGGTCGGACGGGTCGGGGAGCACCTCGCGTCCCGCCCGCGGAACCACGCCGCCCCCTGAACCCGGTCGCGCGGGAGGGGCGGTCGCCGCCCCCTCCCGGGCCGTCCGCGAACGCATCTCGGACGCGCTCCCGAGCCGCGACCGTGCCGCCAGCGACGGCCGACCAGGAGCGGGCGCTTAGCCCATGAGGAGGCAGCGAGAGAGTTGTGAAAGGGCCATCCGGGCTCGCTGAAGGCCGGCTCCTTACACCGGTGTGTTGGGAGAGACGGCAGTAGCCCCTCCCGCATCCGCCGGGCGGGACAATGCCGATGAGGGGTGTAGACCAGCGGCCATCGTAAAGCCGACTTATTTGGCGACGCTGTATTCGACCTGATCATCGTTACACCAAGTGGGGCGGCGATTCAATCCTGCCCTGGGCCTTGTATTCGGCGATTCCGTGATCGTGTTTCCGTACCGATCGGTGCCGCATCCGACCGGGGCGGTAACGCCTGTCGTCCGGCTGGGATCGTGTACTGGAAAACCCGTGCATTGACGGCTTCGCAACCTTCACACTCACGGCCGCGCGGCCCTTTCAGCCGGCGCTGCCGAGGCCTCCCCAACGGTGTTCTCCTGGTCGCGGCGCAGTGCTCTGACCTCCGCGCGGAGCGCGGTGATCTCCTCGAGCAGGACCGTGTCGGACTCTCGCCGAGCACGGTGGACGATGGCGGCGATCGCCTCGGACTGCTCCAGGTCGTCGTCCTCCATGGCGCGCACCACCACGGCGATGAACAGGTTCAGCACCACGAACGTGCAGATCAGGATGAACACCACGAAGAAGATCCACGCCGAAGGATGGTGCCGCATCACCGCGCGGGCCACCTCCGACCATGCCTCCCCGGTCATCACCTGGAAGAGGGTGAACAGGGAGACGCCCAGATCGCCGAAGTACTCGGGGTTGGTCGCGCCGAACAGCTTGGTGGCCATCACCGCCGCGACGTAGAGCACCAGGCCGAGCAGCACGGCGATCGAGGCCATTCCGGGCATCGCCCCGAGCAGGGCCGACACCACCCGGCGCAGGCTGGGGACCACCGAGACCAGGCGCAGCGCCCGCAGGACGCGCAGCGCGCGCAGCACCGACAGGCCACCCGAGTGCGGCACCAGGGAGATGGCGATGACCGTGAAGTCGAACAGATTCCACGGCTCCCGGACGAACCGAACACGCTGGACGTAGATCTTGGCCGCCAACTCGGCGACGAACACGCCGAGCGCCAGACGGTCCACCGTGTGCAGAACGGCACCGTGCCGGTCCAGCACCGACGGCACCGTCTCCAGCCCGAGCGTGACGGCGTTGACCAGGATCACCGCGACGATCACACGCTGGAAGTGCCGCGACTCCACCAGGGAGGCGACACGTTCGCGAAACGGCGTTCGGTGGCCTCGCCGATCCTCCGGCCCCGACCCCGCAGCGGCGTCCTCCGTCCGCGATCGCGGGCTCAATCCGTTCGGTTGTCTCCTGTACCGCGGCGGCACGTGGACCCCGGCCTCCTCATGCCGCTCGATGGGGCGTCCCGGCGATTGCTACTACACTTGTAGCACGTCCGTCAGGGGCCCTTCAGCAGTTCGCCGGATGGAGTCGTGATCATCACGTTCGGGACGGACGCGACGGCGAACGGCGGGTGTCCGGCGACCACGACGTACCTTGGATAGCTCGACGGATGGGGGGTCCGGACATCGAGGCCAGAGGCGGACTCGTGAGCGCCAGGAGGCGGCCACAAGGGCTGGTGGTCGCCTCCGCGGTGGTCACGGTGGTGGTGATCGCGGACGTGCTGGTCGGCGGCCCGCTGAGGCATCTCGACGATCAGGTGTTCGCCGATGGCCTGCCGCCCCGGAGCGGTTACCGGCACTTCTTCTGGCGGACGGTCGTGAACGCCGGCCAGTACTGGCTTGTCGGTTCCCTCGCCGCGCTGACCTCGCTCGCGGTCGCCTGGCGGCGGCGCAGCGCCGCACTGGCGATCCGTGCCGGGGTCTGGCTGGTCACCGCCGAACTCCTCGTACGGGGAGCCCAGATCGGATTCGCCAGGACGCCGCCCCGCACCGGCCGAGACGCGCTGCTCGCCGATGGGTTCCTGTCCTTTCCCTTCGGCCATGCCGCCAACGCCGCCGCCTGCCTGCTGTTCGTGGCGGCCCTGGTCGGCGCGTCCCGCGCATGGACGATCGCCGCGCACGCCCTGGCCGCCGGGGTCGCCGTCGCCGTGGTCACGCTGGGCTACCACTGGCCGACCGACGCGATCGCCGGCTGGGGACTCGGCATGCTCCTTGCCTGTGCGGGGCGGGCCTTCGTCGTACCGCAAGGCGGATACAGTCCAGCCGGTCGATCCGGCCGCCTGTGACGACGGCGGCGGCAGGTACTTCACCTACGAACACGGGACGGCGCCGCCCGTGTGATCTCACCTGTGGTCGGCGACGCCCGGGCCCATCTGGTGCCGGCTCTGCTCCTCGTCCACGGCCTGGTAGATCTTGGACTTGAGGCCCTCGGGGTCGGGGACGCGCTTGAGCCGCAGCATCCCGTGCTCGGAGGCGGACTGGACGTCGAGCGTCCCGTATCGCCAGATCCGCTCCCACAGCGTCACCCGGAACGACACGTCGTTGACGCGGACCAGCGGGATGCTGTGACCGGTCTTGGTCAGGAACCCGCTGCGCTTGTAGATCCGCTTGGTGGTGACGATGTACATGGTGCCGCGCCAGCGCAGAAGCGGGATCAGCCAGAACCACAGCGAGAGGATCGCGGCCACCCCGAGGACGACGTAGTCGGCGATCCGACCCCAGTACTCGCCGGACGGGATGACCCACAGCAGCGCGCCCGCGACGATCCAGATGAGGCAGAGGATCACGAACTCGCCGACCATCTCGGTCCAGTGCTGGCGCGTGGCGTGCACCAGGGATTCGTCCTCAGCGAGATACCGGTCAGCAAAACCCATGCCGCGCATCCTGGCACACCACTCCGGCGACGTATACGGCCAGGCGGCCAACCTTCCCTTCGTGGCAAGGACCGGTGGTTCCGGTCCGCCGAACAGACGGAGCGGTACGGCCTCACCGCGTGACCTCCTTCGTCTCTCAGCAGGAACCGCTCCCTTCTCCTTCGTCCAAAGGGGCCGGTTCGGTCGTCTTTGCCTGGGTTGTGCCCGAGTTGCCCAGCAGGGCCGTGTGAGCGCCAAGAGGCTCACACGGCCCTGCATCTGTTCGGTCGGTCAGCCGCCGGTTGTGTCTGGGCAGGTGTGTCCGGAGGTGGAGACCCCCGCAGGGAGGCCGTCGGTGATTGCGGTTTTGGTCACGGCGACGTCTGCGGTGGTGGTCGCGGCGGGCAGGGTGTCGCCCGTCGCCGTGCCGCGCCAGCCGAGGAAGCGGTAGGTCTTGGCGTCGAAGATCAGCTCCTCGTGCTCGCCGGGCCGGGTGTCGAGGGTCACCGCGAGGCCCGGGCGCCCGGCGGCGTCGGTCGTGCGGCCGGACAGGCGCGTGCCCTGGATCTGGCGGGCGACGGTGAACAGTGCCGCCTGGACCCTGGGCGGCGGCTGCGCGGAGGCCAGTGCCGTGAGGTTGATCCACACGGCCTGGTCCTCCGACAGTTCCGCTCGCTGCCCGGCGTCCACCCCGGCGGCCAGGGCGCCGCGCAGCCGCGCCGGGTCGGTGGGCAGTGCCCTGTGCACGGCGTACGGCGCGTTCGGCTCGGTCGGCTCAAAGGCGCACGGCAGGAACCTTGCGCCCGTGCCGGCACGCGCGAGCTCCCAGGCCTGGGCGGGCACCTTCCCACCCGGCAGCGGCACGAGCCCCAGCAGCGTGGTCCGGCGATAGACCGGGACTCCGCCGTCCGCCCGCCGCCACTCCTGGTAGCGCACCTTCCGGAACCAGGAGCCCCCGCTGCCGGTCGAGAGCTCCAGCGCGACCGACTCCCGGTAGGCGAACTGGCCCGGACGCGGATCCGCGACCTGCCCGTCCCCGGCCGCCTGCGCGGCCAGGGTGAGCAGCTCGGCGGCGCTGGCCGGTGCCGAACCGGGACCGCTCCCGCCCGCCACCACGAAGGTGCCCGCGGTCACCGCCGCGACCAGTCCGCCCGCCGCCGCCGTCCGGACCCCCCACGCCCGCCACCGTCTGCGCGCACCAAGACCCCCCGGCCGCGTGTCCCGCAGAAACCGCTGCCGGACGGCGGCCAGCCTGGCGGGTTCGGGCTCGGCGGCCTCGCTCCACAACTCCCGTACCTCACGCAGGTCAGTCATCACCGATGTCCTCATTCCGATCATGGGCGGAGGTCGGATTCACTCCGCCGAACTCCTGCCTCACCTTTTTCCGGGCCCGGTTCAGCCGGGACCGCACCGTCCCCACCGGAAGCCCCAGCGCGTCGGCGACCTGCTCATACGACAGATCAGCCCACGCCACCAGCAGCAGCACGTCCCGGTCGCGGGCCGCCAACCCCGCGATCGCCCGGGCGAGCCGACGCCCGCTCATCTGGGCGCTCGCCCGTTCGACCGCCCGCTCGGCGACACCCTCGGCCGCGTCCAGCAGCACCCCGGTACGCACGAACGTCCGATACCGGCTCACCTCGGCGCGCCGATGCCTGCGGATGAGATTGGAGGCGATCCCGTACAGCCATGGCAGCGCCTCGGAACGGCCGAGGTCGTATCCATCCCGCTGCCGGAACGCCACCAGGAACGTCTCGGCGACGATGTCGTCGGCCTCGCCGTCCCCGAGCCTGCGCGCCGCATACCGATGCAAACGCGCGCCGTACCGGTCGAACAGCACAGCGAACCGCTCAGGCTCCTGCCGAGAACGCTCGATCTCCTCGGCGTCACTGGTGGACGCGACCGCCCCGACAGCGGTCATGGCGTCACCCTTCACATACCGGCCCTCCTGGATCGCTGGCAACAACACCCCTCTTTGCCAGCCGACCCCGAGAAGGTTCACGCGCGAGCGGCGGCGGGCATGGCAGGCCGACACCACCGTCGGCAGGAAGCCTGCCAACCGCCAAATCGAAGACCACTGATCACCGGCTCCGAATGACCGACGGCAGGTGTCGGGGACGCGCAGGGTGATTCTGGGGGGGGCGGTGCCGTGGTGGGTGTGGCGATCTGGCGGCGGAGTCGAAGCTTCGCCCGGTAGATCTGCGGCCCGCGATCCTTGGCAGAACCGTCCGTTCCAAGCTTCGCGTCCGCAACGCCGGCACAAGGAAGGGCCGGTGGGATGTAACACGACGAGGCGCTCTCGCCAAGAAGAGCAAACAGTGCAGAGCGGGAGGCCCTTGGATGGGAGATGTGAAGCCGGCCGTGAGGACAGATCCGGCGGATGTCAGCGCGATCGGTCGTGATCGGGCGGCGCTGGAGGTGTTCTATCGGCGGCATGTCGCGGATGTGACCCGCTTCGTGGCTCGCCGGATCTCCGATCCTCACACGGTCGACGATCTGACCACCGAGGTGTTCCTGGCCGCGATCGATACGGCCGAGCGGTATCAGGTCGGCCGGGGAAGCCCCCGAGCGTGGTTGCTGGGCATCGCCCGGAACGTGGTGGCCGCTGAATGGCGGCGCCATGCTGGTGAACGCGACAAGGCTCAGCGGGCGGGAGGCCATCGCCACCTGGACGGCGACGACATCGTCCGGCTGGAAGAGCAGATCGACGCCGAGCGGGTGGCGCGCGCCTTGCATGCGACGCTCTCCGCGCTGCCCGAGCGGTTGCGCAGCGTCATCGAGCTGGTCGATCTCGACGGCCTGACCCTGGGTGAGGCGGCCGCGGCGCTGGGCATCCGCAACGGTACCGCTCGGGTTCGGCTGCACCGGGCCCGTAACCGGCTGAAAGCCGCCTTTCCACCGGACAATGCGGTGCTCGTCCAGTCAATCGCTAATCCACAGTCCTCCTTGGCGAAAGGAGCCTCCTCATGAGCAACATCCCCACCGATGACACTCCGCTCGCGGGCTATCAGGAACGGAGGCTGATCGAGCTGACCGCGGCGGTTGCCGCCAAGAACGAGCAGGGCGCTCGCGTATCGGCGGTTCGGCCGCCGCGCCGCCCGGGGGTGATGCGCCGGCGATCGGCGTGGGGCCTCGCGGGGGCGGCGTGCACGGCGTGCGCGGTTGCCGGTGTGCTGCTGACCTGGACGGGGAGCGCTCAGCCCGCCTACGCGGTGACCCGAGGTCCGTCCGGCCTGGTAACGGTCAAGGTCACCGAGAAGACCCTGGACTCGCGCGATGCCGACGCGCTCTCGCGCGAATTGCGGTCGCTGGGCGTGCCGGCGGTCGTGTACTCCATCCCGGAGGGCACGGTGTGCCCGCAGCCCCATGCCAGGCAGGTCGACCTCCCGTCGAACGTGTACGACATGCCGGACGGCCTGTACACCCTGCCCAGTGATCTCCCGAAGCCGGGCGGCGGCTGGAAGATGACGATCAATCCGGGCAACTTCAAGCCCGGCCAGTTCATGGTCTGGACGTTGACCACCTCTGGTGTCTACGAGCAGAACGGTCGGCGCACCGGATCCGCCTCCTCGGTCGGCACCTACCTGGTCAGCGGACGCACCATTCCGTGCCATAACCGGCCGGCCCCCCGAGTGCGAACACCGCGGCCATCATCCGGAACGAAGGATGGCACGCCGGTCTTTATCACCGACACCGGCGGCTATGTCTCGTTCGCGGACTCGCGCTGACGAATATTCCCGGCGCGGGCGCAGGCTGTACGACGACGGTGTCCGCCGGATCCGAGCGGACACCGTCGTCCAGCAAGGGCGCCGTCCCCGACGCCAGGGTCAGGTGGCCGCCCAGGACCACACCACCCGGTTCCTCCTGGTGCCCGTCCTGCCCGGGCGCCGCCCCGGCGCGGCGTTGCGCGCCGCCGACGCACCCGGATCCTCCGCGAAGATCTCTACTTGCGTCAAGGTGCGTCCCGCTTGAGGCCGCGCTCGCACTGTGCCGCGACATCAAGACGGCCGACGGTGCCGATGGCTTCCCCGTGCCCGCGGCGATCGAGGTCCGCAGGGTGCGAATCGCCCCCGCCGAAAAGCACCTGTAACCGGAGCTCGGCGTCGGGCTACCGCCAGATCATGGACGGGATCGAGGCGGTGGCCACGAGATCTCCGGTGTTGTTTCTTCTTGGTCGATGAAGTCTCTACCGGAGAACTCGTCGCTCAGCGATCATCACACCGTCACACGCCCGACTTCGAGCAGGCCCTAGCCGCGCCGGCTCTGGACGAGGTCCAGTGCCATCTCGGCCATCAGGTCGGCCAGTTCGTCCAGCGACAACCGGCCGGCGGGCTGGTACCAGTCGCTGATGCCGTTGCACATCGCGAGGAGCGAGAGGCGGGTGACCGAGAGGTCGCGCAGCTCGAACTGGCCTGCCTCCACGCCGGCCTGCAGCACCTCGTTCCAGATGCGCTCGAACGCGGCGCGCAACTCGCGGACGGGCGTCCAGTTTCCGTTGGCGTCCGTTCTCGGCATCTCGCGGGCGCTGGTGTTCCACAGTTCGGCGTCCGCCCCCTGCTCGCGGACGTGCGCCCGGACGAGGTTGGCCAGCCTCGCGGCCGGGTCGGCGTCGAGGTCCGCGGCCTCCTTGGCGACCGTCACCGCCCGCTGGAGCGCGTCCTCGGTGACCGCGATGAGCAGCGCCTCCTTGTTGGAGTAGTAGTGGTACAGCGCGCCGATCGTCATGTCGGCCCCGGTCGCGATCTCGCGGATGCCGACCGCGGCGTAGCCCTTCTCGGTGAACAGCGCGCCCGCCGACCGCAGGATGCGTTCTCGGGTGCCGGGCTCAGAGTCCCTGCGCTGGTTTCGGGGCACTAGGGGGTGTCCTTCCTGATGCGTGCGTCGCCGGGGCGGAGATCGGTGGTCTCCAGGTCGTCGCGGTCGCGGAGGAGGCGCTTGGCGACGCGCTCCGACGGGGTGCGGGGGAGTGCGTCGATGAGGCTGACGAAACGCGGCACCTTGTGCCGGGCGAGATGGCGGCCCGCGTGTTCGGCGAGCGCGCCCGCCTCCGGGCGCGCGCCGGGGACGGGCTCGACCACGGCCCAGACCTCTTCGCCCCGGACCGGATCGGGGTGCGGCAGGACCGCCGCGTCCTGGACGAGCGGATGCGTGCGCAGCGCCCGCTCCACCTCCTCGGTCGAGATGTTCTCGCCCGCCCTCCGGACGATCTCCTTCTCGCGGCGGACGAAGCGGAGCCGTCCGCCGCGCCGTTCCATGATGTCGCCGGACCGGTACCATCCGTCGCCGGTGAAGGCGGCGGCGGTGGCCTCGGGGTTGCGCAGGTATCCGTCGACGACCAGGCGACCGCGGACGAGGAGCTGGCCGGTGCCGTCGCCGTGAAGTTCCGCGCCGTGCTCGTCCACCATCCGGATCTCCTGGCCGGGAACGATACCGCCGAGCCACCCCTCGCCCGGGGTGGACGGGGAATCCAGTGTCTGCGCGAGGACGGCGTTCGCCTCCGCCGACCCGTACACCTCCAGCCAGCGCAGCCCGAACCGCTCCTCCAGCGGGCCGTGCAGGGCGCGCGGTATCCCGATGCTCCACGCGGCGACCGCGCGGTGCTCACGGTCGGACGGCCCGGGCGGGGCGTTGAGGAGCATCGCCGGCATCGAGCCGATCGTCCAGAACTTGGTGACCGCGCGGTCGGCGACATTGCGCATGAACGTCTGTGACCGGAACCTGGACAGCAGGACGAAGCAGGCACCGCTCTGCAGGCAGGCCAAGAACAGCATCAGCGGGTCGCCGTAGTAGCAGGGCTGCGCGCTGAGCAGCCGGTCGTGGGGGTCGAGCGCCAGGACCGAGCGCAGTACCGACGCGGCGTCCAGCCACTTGCCCTGCGTCTTGCTGATGATCTTCGGTAGGCCCGTCGATCCCGACGTCAGCCCGTACCAGACGGGGTGCTCGCGCATCGGTGCGCTCTCGGCCGCAGACAGCGTGCCGGCCGGGGCCGCCGCGGTGCCCTCGATGTCGACGACCCGGACGCCGCGTTCGGCCAGCAGCGCCGCGTGGGCGTCGGCGAACCGGGGGAGCGCGACGAGGTGGGTCGGGCGGGCGAGCTCGGCGAGCGCCTCGAACTCGGCGGGCTGGAATCCGGGGTTCAGGGGGAGGATGGTCGCTCCCAGTGCCGCCGCCGCGAGGATGAGGACGTAGGACCGGGCGCGGTTGTCCAGCGCCATGCCGACGACCGCGCCCTCCGTGACGCCGGCGTCCGCGAGCGCGCCCGCCAGGGCGCCGACCCGGGCCGCGAGCTCGGCACGGGTCAGCGTCTCGTCGCCTTCGACCTCCAGGGCGGGGGCGTCGGGACGGGTCCGCGCGGCCCAGGCGAGCAGGGCCGCGAACCCGGACTCCGCGGCCGGTGGCAGCTCCGGCGCGGCCGGGACGCGCCCGGGGAGGGTTTCCTCTGCGGTCATCGGGACAGCACCACCCAATCGATCTCGGTGAGGGCCCGGCCGTCGTCGGCCGAGCGGGTGTCCAGGACGATGCGGGAGACCAGGTCGCCCGGTCTCGTCCGGCTCCTGCGGGACGTGTGCGAGCGCAGCACGCAGTGGACGGTCTCGCCGGTCACCGGCATGCTCGCGAACCGCCAGCGCATCCAGCGGTTGAGCACCTGGCCGGAGGGGGCGTTACCGAACAGCCGGTCGCGCCCCATCAGTCCGGATGTCACGAGGATCAGCAGCGGCCACGGCACCGGACCGCTCCCGGCGTCCCTCCCGTCCTCTCCTCCGGCGCCGATCCAGTCGGCGAAGAGTTCGAGGTCGGCCGCCGTGATCGTCCAGCCGCGGCTCCGGGCGCCGTCCGGCCCGCCGGCGGGCGCCGGAGGCTCCGCGGGCGCGGCGCGCAGGACGCCGGTGCCGGTGGTCGCACCGTCGACGGACGTCGCGACGGTCAGGTCGCCGCCCGCCCGGGAGGCGACCACCCGGACCTTCTCGCCCTCCCTGACCGGTCCCGCGAAGTCCCACTCGAGGCAGGCCGGCGGCGCGCCGAGGCGGGCTCCGTCGAGCCGGGCGACGGCGAGGGTCATCGTCGCGATCCCGGACATGATGCGCCCGCCGAAGTCGGAGGCCGCCGCGACGAGGCGGTTCGTGTGCAGCTCGTCGCCGGTGCCCTCCCAGACCGCGGGGATCAGGAAGTCCCGTTCACCGGTGGTGAAGTACACGGGATCCAGCTCCTCGGTCAACGCGTCACCGCCGAGCACGCGCCGAGCGCGATGCGCACGGTGACCCGCTCGCCCGTCGGCGACCCTGATCCGGCCGCCTCCGGCAGGTGCGCGGTGATCGTCGTCGTGTCGTCCAGGCGCAGGAGGAGCCGGACGGTGTCGCCGAGGTACACCCTGTCCTCGATGCGCGCGGGCAGTTCGACCGCGTCGCCTCCGCCCGGACCACCGCCGGACGGCGTCAGACTGATCGCCGTGCGGGGCACGGCCACGGCGAGATCCGCGTCCGCGGGCGGCTCGCCCTCGGTGGAGACCTCGGCGACCCGGTCCCACAGCCGAACCCGGATCCGCCTGCTCGAGGACGCCGCGCCAGGTTCCCGCTCGCACGGCAGGATGTTGGCGTCGGAGATCAGCCTGGCGACGTATGCGGTACGGGGCCGCTGGAAGAGCGAGGCCGGAGTGCCCATCGCGTCGATGCGGCCGTGCCGCAGCACCACGATGCGGTCGGACAGCGACAGCGCCTCGTCCCGGTCGTGGGTCACGTACACCATGCCGGCGCCCGTTGAGCGGTGCACGGCCCGGATCTCGTCCTGCAGGTCGAGGCGCAGCGCCCGGTCGAGCGCGGACAGCGGCTCGTCCATCAGCAGCAGCCCCGGTTCGGCGGCGAGAGCGCGGGCGAGTGCGACGCGTTGCTGCTGCCCGCCGGACAACTGGGCCGGGTAGCGCCGCGCGTAAGGGCTCATCCGGACCAGGTCGAGCAGCTCGGCGACCCGCCGCCGCCGGTCGTCGCGGCCCCACTTGCGGCGCCGCAGGCCGTACTCGACGTTGCGGGCGACGGTCTGGTACGGGAACAGCGCGTACTGCTGGAACACCATGCCGAGGTCGCGGCGCGCGGGCGGCAGCCCGGTGACGTCGCGGTCCCCGATGTGGACGGTGCCCTCGTCCGGCGTCTCGAACCCGGCGACCAGCCTGAGCACGGTGCTCTTACCCGAGCCGCTCTCCCCGAGCAGGGAGAGGAACTCGCCGGGCGCGAGCTCCAGCGTCAGGCCGTCGGCGGCGACGACGGCCCCGTACCGCTTGGTGACGCCGGCGAGCCGCAGCCGCGGCGGCTCGTCCGCCGCCGTCCCGGCCCGCCTGCCGGTGATCACGTCAGGACTGGTCATCGGTCTTCGCCCTTCTCTCATTCCGGTTCCGGAGCGCCTGCCGGAGCCGGCCGACCGTCCCCGCGAACGACATCAGCAGCCCGGTCGCGGCGATGAGCAGCGCCGACACCGCGGTGATCGCGGGATCGACACCGGTGCTGACCGAGTCGAGGATGACCTTGGGCAGCGTCGCGGTCCGAGGTCCGGTCAGGAAGCTCGCCAAGGTCGCCTCGTCGAAGCTGGTGACGAAGGCCAGCACCCCGGCGGCCACCAGCCCCGGCGCGATCAGCCGCAGCGTCACCCCGGCCCAGGCTCGGGCCCGGGACGCACCCAGCGACATCGCGGCCAGCTCGTACTCGCGCGGCACCGCGTCCATCGCGGGTTCGAGCGCGAGCAGCACCACCGGCAGGCTGACCGCGACATGGGCCAGCAGCACCGCCGGGACGGTGTCGACGAGCGCGAAGCCTGCGAACATCCCGTACAGCGCCACGGCGTAGGCGACGCCGGGCGTCACCATCGGCAGGACGACGGCGACGCGCAGCCCCTTCCCGCCCGGCACCCGCGCCCGGCTCAGGCCGAGGACCAGCGGGGCCGCCACGAGCAGCGTGACGACCGCCGTCCCCGCGGCGACGAGCAGCGAGCGCCAGGTCGCGGCGGCCAGATCGGCCGAGTGCAGCAGCGTGTCGTACTGCCGCAGCCCGAAGGACGACGGCGGCCATTCGATGTACGAGGACGCGGAGAACGAGGTGCCGACCACGACCAGCGTGGGCAGCAGCATGAACGCCACGATGCCGAGGACCACCGCCCCGTACAGGGCGCGGCCCGTCCAGGAAGCGGCCCGGCGGCCGACTGCGGCGCTCATCGGCGGGCCTCCCCGCGCACCCGGCTCTGCGGCAGGAACCGGGCCGCGAACCTGCTGAGCCCGAAAACCGCCAGGGCCGTCAGCATCAGCAGCAGCGCGTACGACTTGGCGCCGACGAGGTCGAAGTATTCGAAGATCTGCTCGTGGACCCGCGCCGCGACGAACGGCGACCCCACCCCGCCGAGCACGATGGGCGTCACGTAGAACCCGATCGAGATGACGAACACCAGCGTCCCCGCCGACAGGAGCGATGGCGCCGTCGCGGGCAGCATGACGTCGCGCAGGGCGCGCAACCGCCCCGCCCCCAGCGTCTCCGCCGCCTGCAGTTGCTCGGCCCGCACGTTGCGGACGCTCGGGTAGAGCACGAGCACGGCGTACGGAAGCATCGCGTACAGCATCCCGACCAGGACGGCGCCCTCGGTGTAGAGGAGGTCGCCGTGAGCGCTCAGCAGTCCCGCCGACCGCAGCGCCTTGGTGACCGGTCCCTGCTGTTGCAGCAACAGGACGAACGCATAGTTCTTGACCACGACGCTCATCCAGAACGGCGCGAGCACCGAAGCCCACAGCGAGACCCGCACCACACGGCTGCGGGACCAGGCGAGCGCGTAGGCGACGAACAACCCGAGCGCGACGCTCGCCACCGCGACCAGGCCGCTGACGCGCAGCGTCCGCAGCAGCGCCGCGCGCTCAGCCGCGCTGCGCAGCGGATCGAGTATCCCGCCCGGTCCGGCGGTGCTCACGACATCCCAGGCCAGCCGGCCCATCGGGTAGGCGACGACCGCCAGCACGGTCAGGTAGGCCGGCAGCCCGAGGAGTAGCCCGGCGTTCCAATCGGAGGACCGGGCCTGCCGGAACGGGCGCGGCAGCGAGATCGAGGCCGTCATGTCACCTCCTTGTCAGCCTGCGATGAAGTCGCGCCAGCGAGGCGCGACCGTGCGCTGGTTGTCCGCCCACCAGGCGGAATCGATGCGCACCTGGTTCTTGGCATTGGCGGGGTCGGACGGCATCCACGCGCGCACCCCCGGCTTCACCAGGGTGCCCACGGCGCGACTGGAGGTGCCGTAGCCGAGCGCGTTGACGAGGTTCGCCTGCGCGTCCGGGTGAGTCGCGTACCACTTCAGGTACTTCATCCCGCCGTCGGTGTTGGGCCCGTTCTTGACCACGACCGTGTAGGACGGATTCACCAGTGAGCCGTCCCAGCTCGTCTTCAACTTGACGCCCTCGTCGGCCAGCGACTTGACCCGCCCGCTCCACATGAACGCGATGCCGACCTCGCCGCTGCGCATCAGCTGCATCTGCTGGTCGCCGCTCGTGGTCCAGACGTTGACCGCGGACTTGATCTGACCGAGCTTGCGGAGCGCCCGATCGACGTCGATGGGGAACACCTCGCCGGCCGGAACGCCGTCGGCGATGAGGGCGGACGCCATGGACTCGTGCGGGTTGTCGATCATCGCCCGGCGGCCCGGGAAATTCTTGACGTCCCAGAATTCAGCCGGATTGGCAGGGCATTTATTGACGACTTTCATATTGCAGGTGATGACGACGCCGGTGTCGCCCATCGATACCCCGTAGGGCTGCACCGAGTCCGGCACGGAGACCTTCGTCAGCTGCGCGGTGAGGTCTGCGGGCAGCTTCTCCAGCAGCCCCTTCCGGTACAGCAGCACCGCACTGGAACCTTCGAGCGCCTCGATGACGTCCCAGCTCATCCGGCCGCTCTGCGCCTGGGCCTGCAGCTTGGCGGCGAACCCGCCGCCCGCCGGATCGGATCGCACGGCGAGTCCGCCGTCGGCCGTGAAGGGCTTCCAGAATGACGTATCGGTAACTTTCTCGACCGACCCGCCGAAGTTCGCGATCACGACCCGCTTCGAGTCGCCCGCCCCCGATGACGCCCCGCCGGCGCAGGCCGAAGCGGCCAGGACGACAGTGGCGGCACAGAACACACGTACCATGTGACCCATGTCATCACCTCCAATGAGAGGTGAACATATCGATCGTTCGATTTCATGTCTAGAGCCCCTCCGGAATCAACTTCGCGAGCACCCCGCAGTCAGCCGCCCGTCAGGCCGCGCAGCCCCGAGGAGCACGGAGGACCCGCCGCACCGGCCCGCCCGGGAACGCTCACGCGGTCAGGACGACACCCGCGGCCGAGATGAGCGATCGTCACGACGGAGCGTTGGGCGCCGCGCGGCTACCCGAGCGTCGCGCGGCCCGGGTGACGCTGCACTCGCCGTGACCGTGGACGCCTCCGGGGGCCCCTGGGTCGCGCAGGCACCGTCCGCGCCGCTGGGGGAGTCCCCGTACCGCTACAGCGGCGGAAAGTGGAACAGGGCGGCGGTGCCCGCCGGGGCCGTGGTGCGCGACCCCGGCGTGGTGACCTGCACCGCTTCCGCTCCCCCCGATCGCGGGGGCGGTGTCCGGCTCCGGCTGCGACCGCGGTGCGGCGACTGAGTAGTGGCCGCGGCCCTGCGGCTCTACCGGCGCCGGACAGGGCCCCGGGTCAGGAGGGTGCGAGGAACTCTCCGAGGGCGTCGTCGGCGGTCGCCGGGGCCGGGGCGGCGGGGGAGACCGTGTCGTGGACGAACCGGACTGCGGCGTCCGTGATGCCGCAGTAGTTCGAGATGCCGACCGTCAGCTGGTGGGCGAGGGCGTCGCCGAGGCCGTGGCCGGCGTACTCCTCGCGGGACTGCCCGGCCAGTGCCAGCCACAGCATCCGCTTCCCGCCGAAGCGCGCGGTGGGCCGGCCGTAGGCGAAGCCGTAGTTCCACACCCGGTCGATCCAGCCCTTGAGGACGGCCGGGAGCCCGTACCACCAGACGGGGAAGACCACGATGATGAGGTCCGCCGCGTCGATCCGCCGCATGTGGGCGCGGACCTCCGCGGAGTAGGTCTTGTCGCGGTCGCCCCAGTCCGGTTCGTCCGCGACGGTCATGCGTGGGTCGAAGCCCTCGGCGTGCAGGTCGAGGACGTCGACGGTGCGCCCGTCCTTCTCCAGCCGGACGCGCGCCCGGTCGGCGATGTGGGCGGTGAGGGAGTCGGCGCGGTGGTGGGCGACGACGAGCAGTGCGGTGGCCATGGGACCGTCCTTCCAGAGGATCAGAGGCGGACGAGCGTCTTGCCGGTGTTGGCGCCGCGCAGGTTGCCGAGGAGCGCGGCCGGGGCCCGGTCGAGGCCGTCGAAGACGGTCTCCTCGGTGCGCAGGGTGCCGTCGGCGAGCCAGCCCGCGGCCTTGGCGATGTACTCGGGGAACAGGTGCAGGTACGCGCCGACCTGCATGCCGCGCAGGGTGAGCTGCTTGTAGACGATCTGCGCGAGGTTGGCCGGGCCGGGGACGGGCGCGGTGGCGTTGTAGCCGCTGATGGCGCCCACCAGCGCGGCGCGGCCGCCGACGTTCAGGGCGCCGATCGCGGCTTCGAGGTGGTCGCCGCCGACGGCGTCGAGGTAGACGTCGATGCCGCCGGGGGCGGCGTCCGCGAGCTGGGCGGCGATGGGGCCGGCGCGGTGGTCGAGGGCGGCGTCGAACCCGAAGTCGGCGAGCAGCCTCTTCATCTTGTCCGGCCCGCCCGCCGAGCCGATCACCTTCGCGGCGCCCAGTGTGCGGGCGAGCTGCCCGGCGACGCTGCCGACCGCGCCCGCCGCGGCCGAGACGAAGACGACGTCGCCCTCGCGGACGGGCGCCACGTCGGTGAGCGCGGCGTACGCGGTCAGGCCGGTCGTGCCGAGCGGGCCCAGGTACGCCTGGACGGGGGCGAGCCCGGTGTCGACGACGGTCGCGGCGGCCGCGTCCAGCACCGCGTACTCCCGCCATCCGAGGAAGTGCGAGACGGTCGCGCCGACCGGGACGTCCGCCGACCGGGAGGCGATCACCTCGCCGACCGCCGCGCCCTCCAGCGGGGCGCCGAGCTCGAACGGCGGGAGGACGGGGGAGGGCACGTCGTCCATCCGCCCCCGCATGTACGGGTCCACCGACATCCATGTGTTGCGGACGAGGATCTGCCCGTCGCCCGGCTCCGGCACGGCGGCCTCGGCGAGCGCGAAGTCGGTCGGGGCCGGCTCGCCGACCGGGCGGGCGGCGAGGCGGATCTCACGGCCGGTGAGGGTGCTGTGCGAAGTCATCGGAACTCCCATCGGGGGTGTGTCGGTCGATGGCCCCACTCTCCTGAACGGCGCTTTGGATCTTCTGCGGGTCGGCTGTCGGTAGCCTTCGGGGCATGCGTTTCGGGGTGCTCGGTCCGCTCGCCGTGTGGACGGACGAGGGGGCGGCGGTGCGCGTCCCGGAGCTGAAGACCCGGGCGCTGCTGGCGGATCTGCTGGTCCATCGGGGCCGCCCCGTCTCCGTCGATCAGCTGGTCGACGACCTGTGGGGCGGCGGGACGGCGCGGCTGCCGCGCAACCCCGTCGGCACCCTCCAGACGCGCGTGTCGCAGCTGCGCCGCGCGCTGGACGCCGCGGAGCCGGGCGGGCGCGGGCTGCTGGTGTCGCAGGCGCCCGGCTACCTGCTGCGCGCCGCGCCGGAGGCGGTGGACGGCGACCGGTTCCGCGCACTCGCCGGACGGGCCCGCGCCACCGAAGACCCGCGCGCCCGCGCCGCCTCGCTGGCCGGCGCGCTGGCGCTGTGGAGGGGACCGGCGTACGCCGACTTCGCCGACGAGGAGTTCGCCCGTCCGGACGCCGCGCGCCTGGAGGACGAACGGCTCGCCGTCCAGGAGGAGTACGCGGAGGTGCGGCTGGAGCTGGGCGAGCACGCCGCGCTGGCGGGCGAGCTGAGCGAGGCGGTGGAGCGGCATCCGCTGCGCGAGCGGCTGCGGGCCGCGCACCTGCGCGCCCTCTACCGGGCGGGGCGGCAGAGCGAGGCGCTGGCCGGGTTCGAGGATCTGCGGCACCGGCTGGCGGAGGAGCTCGGCGTCGACCCGAGCCCCGAACTGGCCGCGCTGCACCAGGCGATCCTCACGCAGGACCCGCTGCTGGACGCGCCGCGAACGGCCGTGCGCGCCGCCGCGGCGCCCCCGCGGGAGATCCCCACCAACCTCCCCGCGCCGCTGAGCGACCTCGTCGGACGCGACGCCGCGGTGTCGGAGGTCCGCGCGCTCCTGGACGGATCGCGCCTCGTCACCCTGACCGGCCCGGGCGGCGTCGGCAAGACGCGCCTCGCCCTGGCGACCGCGCGGGCCCTGACCGGCGCGGACGCGGACGGGCGGTTCCCGGACGGCGTGTGGCTGGTGGAGCTGTCCGGGCTCGACCGGGCCTCCGGCGCGACCCCGGCCGACGCGATCGCGATGGTGCTCGGCGTCCGGGACGACGACGCCCCCGCCGCCGCGACCGCCCGCCGGACGCCCGTGGAGCTGCTCGCGGGCGCGCTCGCCGCGCGGCGGCTCCTGCTCGTCCTCGACAACTGCGAGCACGTGGTCGACCAGGTGGCCGTGCAGGTCGCGGCCCTGCTGCGGGCCGCGCCCGGGGTGTGCGTGCTCGCCACGAGCCGGGAGTCGCTGGCGCTGTCGGGCGAGCGGCTGTGGCCGGTGCCGCCGCTCGGCGAGGCCGACGCCGTCCGGCTGTTCACCGCGCGGGCGGCCGCCGCCGCGCCCGGGTTCGCGCCGGGGCCGGACGACACGGCGACGATCGCCGCCGTCTGCCGCCGGCTCGACGGGATCCCGCTCGCCGTGGAGCTGGCCGCCACCCGCGTCCGGGCGCTCGGCGTGGCCGGGCTCGCGGACCGGCTCGACGACCGGTTCCGCCTGCTGACCTCGGGGAACCGGGACGCCCCCGCCCGCCAGCGGACGCTCCGCGCGATGATCGACTGGTCGTGGGAGCCGCTGGCCGGGGACGAGCGCGCCGTCCTGCGGCGGCTCGCGGTGCACGCGGACGGCTGCACGCTGCGGGCCGCCGAGGAGGTGTGCGCCGAGGACGGGCTCGACGTCCTCGACGTCCTGGCGCGGCTCGTCGACCGGTCGCTCGTCGTGCGGGCGGACGGGAGCGGCGGCGGCCCCCGCTACCGGCTGCTGGAGTCGGTCAAGGCGTACTGCGCGGAGCGGCTGGACGAGGCGGGCGAGTCCGCGGAGATCCGTGCCCGGTTCGTCCGGCACCACGTCGCGCTCGCCGCGTGCGCCGAGCCGCACCTCTACGGGCACGACCAGCGGAGGTGGCTGGAGCTCCTGGACGCCGAGGCGGCCAACCAGCGCGCCGCCCTGGAGGACGCCGCCCGCCTCGGTCTCGCGGCGGACGCGCTGCGCCTGGTCGACGCGCTGGCCTGGCACTGGTACCTGCGCGGACGGCTGACCGAGGCACTGCGGTCGCTCGATCTGGCGCTGGGCGCCGAGGGCGGGCCGCCGGAGGCGCGCGCGAAGGCGGCGGTCTGGCGGGCCGGTTTCGTGCTGCTCACCGACACCGGGGCGGCCGCGGAGGCGCCGGCGTCGCACGAGGGCATCGCCGATCCGGGCGCGCGGGCCTGGGCGCGCTGGTTCCTCGCCTTCGCCCACCGCGGCTTCGGCGACCTCGAAGTGACCGGTGACCTGGTCCACCGGGCGCTGGCGGAGTTCCGCGAGCTCGGCGAGCCCTGGGGGACGGCCGCGGCGCTGAGCGTCCGGGCGACCGTGCACCGTGCGCGCGCCCGGCTCGACGCGGCGAGGCGCGACGCCGAGGAGAGCGAGGCGCTCTTCCGCGGCCTCGGGGACCGCTGGGGGCGGCTGAAGGCGACCAACACGCTCGCGGAGCTGGCCGAGATCGCCGGAGACTACGACCGGGCCGCCGGGCTGCACGAGGAGGGCCTGCGGATGGCCGAGGAGCTCGGGCTCTGGGCGGAGGCGTCGTTCCGGCTGTCCGGCCTCGGCCGGATCTCCCTCCTCACCGGCGACCACGCCGCGGCCGACGACCGGCACCACCGCGCGCTGAAGCTGGCCGCCGACCAGTCGAACAAGGTCGCCGAGCACTTCGCGGCGGTGGGCCTCGCCCTGTCCGCCCGGCGGCGCGGCGACCTCGACGCGGCCGAGGCGCGGCTGCTGCCGTGGCTCGACTGGATCCGGACGGTCGACGGGGAGCCGGGGCTCGCGCTCGTCCTCGCCGAACTCGGCTTCGCCGCCGAGCAGCGCGGGGACGCGGACGAGGCGCTCGCCCGGCACCGCGACGGGCTCGCCGCCGCCCGCCGGATCGCCGACCCGCGCGCCGTCGCGCTCGCCCTCGAAGGACTCGCCGGGGCACGGTCGCTCGCGGGCGACGCGCGTCCGGCGGCCCGGCTGCTGGGCGCGGCCGCCGCCCTGCGCGCTTCGGCCGGCGCGCCGCTGCCGACCGCCGAACGCGGCGATGTCGACCGCGTCGCCGCCCGCGTCCGGACGCTCCTCGGCCGCGACGCCTTCGCCGCCGAGTACGCCCGCGGCGAAGCCGACCCCGGCGCCGCGTCCCCGGCCGGCCAGGACGCCGTGTCCGCCTGATCAGGTCCGCTGCGACGCGAGGCCGGGGGCGGCCGGCGCCTCGGTGATCTCCACGCGGCGGTGCAGCCGGCGCAGCGGGCCCGGAGCCCACCAGGCCGCCCTGCCCAGCAGGGTCATCGCCGCCGGGACCAGCAGCATCCGCATGGCGAGGGCGTCCAGCGCGATGGCCAGCAGCAGGCCGAGCCCGATCTCCTTCACCGGGGCGAACCCGGCGGGCAGGAACCCGGCGAAGGCCACCCCGATCAGCAGGGCGGCGGCCAGGATGACCCGGCCGCTGCGCCGCAGGCCGGCGGCCACCGCCCGGCGGGGGTCGCCGCCGTCGAGCCATGCCTCCCGCGCCCGCGACAGCAGGAACACCTCGTAGTCGGTGGAGAGGCCGAACGCGATCGCCGCCGTGATCACCGGGACGGTGAGGTCGATGCCGGCGAGTTGCGGCAGGCCGAAGGCCGAGACGAAATGGCCGTCCTGGAAGACCCAGACGACGATGCCGAGCGCGGCGCCGACGCTGAGCACGTTCGTCAGGACGGCCTTGAACGGCAGCAGCACCGAACCGGTGAAGGCGAACAGCAGCAGGAACGTCACCAGCATCACCGCGCCCGCGGCGATCGGCGCGCGCTCCGCCAGCGCGTCCCGGTAGTCGGCGAGGCGGGCCGCGTCCCCGGTGACGCCCTGGATCCGCGGGTCGTCCATGGCCCGGATCGCCTCCACGGCATGGCGGGTCCGGGCGCTGTTGGTCGCCTGCTCCGGTATCGCGTTCACCACGGTGAGGCCGCCGCGCGACGGCCCTGGACGCACCGCCGCGACGCCGGGCACTTCGGCGATCCGCCCGCCGAGCGCGGCCAGTGCCGGGTCGTCCGGCGGCAGGGACGTGACGACCGCGATGGCGGCGGGCTTGGCGGCGGCGGGGAAGTCGGCGGCGATCGCGTCCTGCAGCTGCCGCGTCTGGGTGGACGCCGGCAGCGAATGCGGGTCCGCGGTGACCAGCCGCATCCCGAACACGGGAGCCGCCATGACCGCGAACGCCGCTCCCACCGCCAGCAGGGTCGGCAGGGGGGCGCGCTGGACGGTCCGGGCGACCGCGGCCAGCACGCGGCCGTGGCGCGGCTTGGCCTTCGCCGGCTTGATGCGGTGCCCGACCAGCGCGAGCAGCGCCGGAAGCAGCGTCACCGCGGCGAGCATGTCGATGAGGACGACGCTCGCCCCCGCCACGCCCAGCGACCGCAGGAACGGGTCCTTGAACAGGAGCATGCCGAGCAGCGAGACCGAGACGGTCAGGCCGGAGAACACGATCGTGCGGCCGGCGCTGAGGCAGCTGCCTTCGAGCGCGGCGCCGGCGTCCCCGCCGCCCGCCCGTTCCTCGCGGTAGCGCTGGACGAACAGCAGCGAGTAGTCCGCGGCCAGGCCGATGCTGAGCATCGTGGTCACCTGGATCGCGGACACCGACACGTCCGTCACCAGGCTCATCACCAGCAGGACTCCGAACGTGCAGGACACCCCGATCACCGCGATGACCAGCGGCAGCGCGGCGGCGAGCAGCGCGCCGAACACCAGGAGCAGCAGGACCAGCAGCAGCGGCGCGGCGATGATCTCCGCCTTGCGCGTGTCGGCCTGCGCCTGCTCGGTGAACTCGGCGTCGGTCAGCGCGTCGCCCGCCACGACGACGCGGGGCGCGTCGATCCGCTTGAGCCGGGCGCTGATCCGGTGCTCCACCCGTTTCGGGGTGCCGGGCGCGAGGCCGACGCCGATCAGCACGGACTCGCCGCTCCGGGCCTTCGGCGCCCGCTCGCCGAACGGGTCCTCGACACCGGTCACCTCCGGGTGACCTCGGATCTCGGCGAGCGCCCGCTGGACGGAGCGGCGGAATCCGGGGTCGCCGGCGGGCCGGCCGGACACGACGGCGGTGAGGGACGGGGGGTTCAGCCCGGCCCGGTCGAGCCGGGCGGCCGTCCGGTCGGACTGGCTGCCAGGGGTCGTGCCCACCGTCGTGGTGAGGCGGGTGAACACGCCGTTGCCGGCGGTGAAGGCGACCGCGGTGACGGCCAGCCACAGGACGATGACGCTCACCGGGTGCCGGCGGGCGGCTCCGGAGACGTGACGGATCACGAGAACGCTCCTCGGTCGGCGGGACGCTCCCGATGCTCGCCGCCGGACCGGCGTCCGCGGATCACCGGCCGGGGTGAATCCGTTCTCGCCGCGCAGGGTGACCCGGCCGCGCGCCGGCCGCGCCGCGGGTCAGCCGCCGCCCGCGACGACCAGGCCGGATTCGTAGGCGAACACGACGGCCTGGGCGCGGTCGCGGAGCCCGAGTTTGGACAGCAGGTTCCCGACGTGCGTCTTGACGGTGTTCGCGCTGAGGTACAGCTCCGCGCCGATCTCGGAGTTGGACAGCCCCCGCGCGATCATGGCGAGTATCTCGGTCTCCCGCCCGGTGAGGTCGCCGAGCCGGGCGGCGAGCCGCGGGACGGCGTGCCCATTGCCCACCAGGGTGCCGATCAGCCGCCGGGTCACGGTGGGCGCGAGCAGCGCCTCCCCGGCGGCGACGATCCGCACGCTCTCCACCAGCTGGTCGCGCCTGATGTCCTTCAGCAGGAAGCCGCTCGCGCCCGCGCGCAGCGCGTCGTAGACGTACTCGTCGAGGTCGAACATCGTCAGCACGAGCACCTTCGCCCGCGTCTGCGCGCAGATCCGGGCGGTCGCCTCGACGCCGTCCAGCTCCGGCATGCGGATGTCCATCAGCACGACGCAGGGCCGCAGCTCGCGCGCCGCCCGCACGGCCGCCGCCCCGTCCCCGACCTCGCCGACGACCTCGATGTCGTCCTGGGCGTCCAGGATCATCCCGAACCCGGCGCGGAAGAGGTCCTGGTCGTCGGCGATCAGCACGCGCAGGGGCGGACCGGCCGGCGCTCCGCCGGGACCGGCGCCCGCGTCCTCAGATCGGGAACGTGGCATGGACGACGAATCCCCTCCGGCCGCTCTCGGGTCCGATCCGGAGCGTACCTCCGCACGCCGCGACGCGCTCGCGCATCCCGACGAGCCCGTGCCCGCTCCCGCCGCCGGCCGGCGCGGGCCCCCGGCCGTCGTCGCGGACCTCCACCGACAGCCGGTCCTCCTCCCACCGGACGGTCACCGCGGCGTGCTCCGCCCGGGCGTGCCGCAGCACGTTCGTCAGCGCCTCCTGGACGATGCGGTACGCGGCGACGCCCACCTCCGACCGGGGCTCCCGCGCCTCGCCCTCGGTGACGAGGGCCACCTCGACGCCCGCGTGCCGGGCGGCCGCGACCAGGTCCGGGACGGCGGGCAGGCCGGGCTGGGCCCGGCGGGCGGGCGGCGGGTCGTCGGAGCGGAGCGCGTCCAGGACGAAGCGCAGCTGCGCGATGGCGTCGCGGCCCCGGTCGGCGATGGCGTCGAACGCCTCCACGGCCTTCTCCGGCGACCGGTCCACCAGCAGCGCGCCGGACTCGGCCTGGACGACCATCAGCCCCACCGAGTGCGTGACGACGTCGTGCATGTCGCGGGCGATCCTGGTGCGCTCCCTGGCGGCGGCCGCGGCCCGCTCCTCCTCCAGCCTGCGGGCGCGCTCCTCCAGCACGCCGATCCGGGCCCGGCGCGCCCTGCCGCCGGTGCCGAGGGCGTACGCGGTCGCGAAGAACATCCCGATGTACCCGGAGTCGATCAGCTCCTCGCCCGGCAAGATCAGCGAGACCAGCAGCAGGACCCCGCCGACCGCCACTCCGGCCAGGCGCCTGGCGGGGGACGGCTGGGCCGCGAGCGTGTAGGTGAGCACCAGGGCCCCGAGCGGGAGCGGGGGCAGGTCGTTCTCCGCGCTCAGCCAGGTCGTGGCGGCCGCGACGACGAAGCCGGCCGGGATGGTGGACCGGCGGCGCCAGAACACCGGCACCGAGGCCAGCAGCGCCGCGGCGACGGCGGCCCCGTGCGGCCTCGGGAGCAGCACGGGGACCAGCGTCCCGGTCGTGACGACCGCCGTGATCACCAGGTCGAGGGTCGTGTCCGACCAGTGCCGCCAGGGGAGCACCGCGTCCGGCGGCCGGCGGGCCATCTCAGTGCTCCTTGCGCCGCTCCAGCGTGGCGGCGAATTGCGCGCCGTCGTTGTGGTGCGGGAAGTCTCCGCCCGGGACGGGGACCCCGAGGAAGCCGCAGAGGGGCTCCCAGCCCTGGCCGACGTGGAACTCCAGCAGCCGGCCGGCCGGCACCTCGCGGCGGACCTCATCGATGTGCCGCTCGAACACCGCGACCGCGTGGTCCCGGTCGGCGAACCCGCCGCCGAAGACGCCGTCCCAGACGATGTCGAGGGACAGGGCGCGCAGCCGGGTGAACACCGGATCGCGGCCGTCGTCGGGGGCGGTGACCGACCGGTAGATGCTGCCGTGGGCGCTCCGGTACCACGAGGCCGGATCGCGGACGGTCAGGATGACCTTGGACTCCGGGTTCCGGGCGACGAGTTCGCGCCAGAACGCCGCGCCCGGCCAGTCGACGGACGAGCGGTACCCGTCGTAGACCTTCTCCCAGTCCGCCCGGCCCGCGGCCGCCTTCTCCCAGAGCGGGATCTCGCCGGGGCGGTCCAGCAGGCCCAGCATGTGGTGGCAGGGGCCGAAACCGAGCTGCTCCAGGGCCGCCTTGAGGGAGAGCGTGCCGGTGCGTCCGAAACCGACTCCGATGACGTCGAGCATGAGGGCCTCCACTGGGGAACGGGACGGGCTGCTAGCGGGCGCCGCGCAGGAGCATCGCCCAGAGGGTGGCGCCCGGGCCGAAGGCCAGCGCCATGGCATGGTGTCCGGGTTCGAGCGGTGCGGCCTGCTGGAGCCGTTCGAGGACGGCGAGGACCGCGGGTCCGGCGGTGTTCCCATGCTCGCGCATCACCGCGCGCGACACGCCGACCGAATCGGCGGGCAGCCGCAGCTCCTCCTCGACGCGGTCGATGATGCGGCGGCCGCCGGGGTGGAGCGCCCACCACGCCAGGTCGCCGCGGCCGAGCCCGTTGCGCGCGAGGAGCGCGTCGACGGGGGCGGGCACCGACGACGCCACGACGTCCGGCATGGTCGGCGCGAGCCGGATGTGCAGGCCGCGGTCGCCGACGTGGACCTGCAGGTCCTGGGCGAACCGGGGCGCGGTGAGCACCTCGGTGTCGATGATGTCCAGCCCGGGCAGGCCCGGCCGGCCCGGCCGCAGGACGACCGCCGCCGCGCCGTCGCCGAAGAGCGTCAGGACGACGGCGCCCTCCTTGTCGTACGGCGGCGGCTGGAGGTGGGGCGAGAAGAGGTCCACGCACACCAGGACGGCCGGCCTGCGGTGCACCTCCACCCAGTTCCGGCAGGCGGACAGCGCGGGGAGCGCGGCGTAGCAGCCCATGGGGCCGAGCGACAGCGCCTCGGTGCCGGGCGGCATCCCGAGGTCGTCCAGCAGCCCGTCCAGCCCGGGCGCGGAGTGCGTCGTGGTGGTCGAGGTCGCGAGCAGCCCGACCTCGCCGGGACGCAGCCCGGCGCGGTCGAGCGCGCGGCGGACCGCCTCGGCGGCCAGGGCGCGGGCGTCGGCGAGGCCGCGGTCCATCCGCCGGCCGGTGCCCCACTCGCGCGGATCCTCCACGAAGGGGTTCACGGCCATGCCCTTGGCGCCGATCTCGGAGTTGCCGATGACCCGCGCGACGATGTCGCCGCCCGGGTCGCCGGCGAACAGGGCGGCGAACTCGTCCATCTTGACCGGGGGCGGTGCCGTGAACGCCAGGTCGGTGATGCGTGCCGTCGGCATGGTGCGCCTTTCTCCTGCGAGGCCGTCGTTCACGAGGCCGGGACGGGACGGGGCGCCGGCCGCACCGGCGCGATCTCGCTCAGCGGCAGATCCCGGTCCGCCAGCTCGGCGAGGAGGTTCTCGATGCCGGACAGGAAGGCCGGGATGACCGGTGGCGGGAAGTGGGCGGTGTCGGCCAGGAGGCTGAGCCGGACGGCGTGCGGATCCTCCACGACCCTGAACACCTCCAGGAAGAAGGTGACGCTCGCCCGCTCGACGCGCCGCTCCCAGGCGAACGACGACTCCCCGGGGGGCGCGGGCGGGCCGGGAAGGCGGGTGCGGGTCGGCGTCCACAGATCGTTGAAGGCGACGCTCAGGTCGACACCCGATCCGGCGACCAGCCGGGCCGCCAGGTCGGCGTCGAACTGGCCGTGCCGCTGCGCGCGGAAGGAGGCCTTCCACGCCTCGCGCACCACGTCCCCGAACGTCTCCCCGCCGAGCCCGATGACGGAGATCGTCTCCTGGGCGAGGTTGCCCACGGCGTTGTGGAGGTCCTTGCCCGCGCGGTTGCCGGCCATGAGCCGGACGGCGCACCGGTCGCGGCCGGTGTGCAGGCCGAGGAGCACCGTCGCCGCGGCCAGCAGGACGTGCGTCGTCCCCACGCGGTGCCGGGCGGCGACGGCGTCCAGCGCGAGCGGCACCGCCCGCGACCGGAGCCCGCCGCGCCAGAAGCGCGGGGTCGCGGGCGGGCCGGGCGGCGCGGGGAACATCGTGGGCGGCGCGGCGGCCAGCTCCCGGCGCCAGTGGTCGAGCGCCTGCTCCAGCGCGCGCCGCCCCCGCGGCGAGCGCTCGCGGACGGCCTTCTCCGCCGGCTGGACGGCGCGCGGGACGCCGGTGAGCCCGCCTTGCAGGAGCCGCACGAACTCGGCCGCCGCCACCTGCCCGCTGAGGAAGTCGGCGGCGAGGTGCGACATCCACAGCTGGAAGACCACCGGCCGGTTGTGGAGGAGGACGATCCGGGCGGCGAACGGCAGTTCTGCCGCCGGGTCGTGCTGCGCCCCCGGCGGCTGGGGCCGCCAGTCGCCGGCGAAGGCGTGCAGGTCGTCGACCGCGTCGACGCGGACGAGCCAGACCGTCAGTTCGCCCTCCGCCAGGACCTCCTGGTTCAGGACGTGGTCGTCGCCGTGGAAGAGGGTGCGGAGCGACTGGTGGCGTTCGATCAGCAGGCGGAGCCCGTCCAGGACCTCGTCCAGGGCGAGTCCCTCGGGCAGCAGCCCGCCCGAGGTCGTGTCGGCGAAGGACGGCTCGCCCGGCCGGCGCATCTTGCGCCAGAAGTCCCACTGCCCGACGGTGCAGGGCGCCGTGCCGCCTCCGTCTCCGTGGAACGCGATCCGCCGTGTGGTGGTCGTGGTCATGTCGTTCCCCTGTACCGGCGGAGCAGCGCGGATCGGCGCTCCGCCTCGTAGCGCTCTTCGAGCGCGGACGGCAGCGTTGGATGCGGGGTCAGGAACCGCGGCCGGAGGGAGGCGCGGTGCCGCTCCCAGCCGGCCTCCGGCCGGTGGGGGCGGGTGGAGGCGGGCAGGGTCCGCGGCACGGGCGGGCCCGGCGGGGCTGCCGGGTCCTCGCCGAGCGCCCACCGCTCCGCCGCGTCCACCCGGGCCAGCGCGTCGGCCGGAGGCAGCCCGGTGAGGCCCAGCCAGGTGACCGCGCGGGTCGCGAAGGACGCGGCGCGCAGCTCCGGGAGGCGCTGGACGGCCGCCGCGATCGGCAGGACCGCCCGCGCCGTGAGCGACTCGCAGGCGAGCATGGAGAGGGAGGGCAGGGCGAGGGAGGGCAGGTCCGCGCCGGTCTCGCGGAACGGGTGCGGCCACGGGCGGGACGCGCCGGCGGCGCCGCACACGGGGCAGCCGACCAGGTCGACCCGTACCGCCGGAGCGTCCGCGTCCGTGGGCGCGAACGGCGGGGGCAGCAGCGCGCACTCCGCCTCCCGGACGGCCATCGCCCGGACGTGGCGGTCGAGGTCAGCCCGCATGGCGGCCTCCGATCGCCGCGAGGCCGCCGCGCGCCGCGACCAGCCCCGCGCGCACCGCCGCGACTCCGAGGTCGGCGAGCGCCGTCCGGCCCGCCCGCCCGGCCATGGCGTGGTCGTCCTCGGACAGCCCCGAGTCGACCCAGGTCTCGACCGCCGTCCGGGTCAGGGGGCCGCCGCCCGGTGGCGGCGCGCCGGCGGACGCCACGTCAGCGCCGAGCAGGAACCCGGCCGCCCACACCTCGGTCGCCGGGCGGACGAGCCGGCCGGGCAGCCGGCCCATGCGCGGCGCCGCCTCGGCGAGCACCGCCTCCGGGTCCCGGCCGGTGAGCGCGCAGGCGTCGTACCAGTACCAGCCGAACTTGTGCTCGACGGGCTCGCGGTCCATGAGCCGGACGCCGCAGCGGGAGTCCAGCAGCTCGACGGCGTACGGGCCGGGTTCGAGGCGTCCGGCGGTGGACCAGTGCCCGTCGGGGACGGCCGCGCGGGGGGCGAAGACCGTCGAGTGCAGGCGGCCGTGGTGGCCGACGATCGTCGGATCGTGGCCGTGGTCGAGCAGGTGCGGCACGGTGGCCACGACGGGGACGCCCTCCCGGCGGCAGAAGACCACCACCTGCTCGTCGTCGTCCTGCGCCTCGTCGGGGACGCCGGCCAGGTGGGCGGCGAGCCGCCGCGCCGCGGCCACGGGCAGGACGAGCCCCTGGGTGGGCGTCCACTCCGTCGCGGAGAGCGGGACGCACGCCGTGCCCGCCACGGCCCCCCGGCGCGAGAGGTAGGAGTTGTGCGGGCTGTTCCAGTGGGAGTACATGGCGATGCCGTGGTCCGGATGCGCGGCGACGACCTCGTGCAGGTGCCGGGCGAATCCCGGGGCGGGCACGACGTCGTCCTGCAGCACCAGGTGGTGCGTGGAGTCGTCGTCGATCGCCGCCCATGCCCGTTTGGCGGTGCGGAGCGGGCTCGGCGCGGCGTCCGGGTCGGGATCGCGCACGATCCGCGGCCGGAGCGCGCCGAACGACGCGGTGAGCGCGCGCAGCCGCTCCGCGCGCCGGGGATGATGCATGATCACGGTGCCGATGCGGATCGGTCCGGCATGGGAGCCGCGGGAATCGTGTGCCATTCGCCCTGTCTCCGCCCGAGGGGCGTGAAGTCGCCGTGTCCGGTGGGGTGTTCATCTTCGGCGGGACGAGGGCGCCTCCGTAACGCCGGAACGGGCACGCCTACGGGCGGACGGATGGGCCGCCCGTCCGGGCCCGCACGATCGCCCTGCCCGATGGGCCTGCCCGTTCGTCCAGGGTGCGCCCGGCGGTGGGGCGGCCGTGCACGGTCCAGCCGGCGGCGGACCGCTCGGGCGCCGTCCGGCCGGACATCGTGCGCCAGACGAAGCCCAGCTCGAGCCGGCTCCGGACGCGGAGCACGTTCATGATCGTCGTCACGTGGCGCTGCACGGTCCGGGTGGAGCTGCCGAGGCTCGCGGCGATCTCCTTGTCGGCCATCCCGGTCGCGAGGAGCCGCAGCACGTGCAGGTGGACGGGGGCGAGGACCGCGTCCTCCCCGGTGTCCTCGGCGGCGTCGCGCCAGTACCGCTCGAAGATGGCGAGCAGCGAGGCGACCGCGCCGGCGGGCGCGTCGACGCGGGTCCAGTCCGTCAGGCGCGGTTCCCAGGCCAGGGCCGCGACCTCCCGGTCCACGATGGCGAGGTACAGGGGGAGGCCGTACGCCAGCACGACGCGCGTGCTGACGCCGCGGCGATCCGGCGGCGGGGGAGCCTCGAACCCCTGGGGTTGCAGGACGAGGACCTCGTGCCGCGCCGAGTCCAGGAGTTCGCCGGCCCGCCGGCGGCCCGCCGCCGCGGCGGACGGTAACGGTCGAGCGGCTGCGGATGGGGGAGTCGGCGCAAGGGTGAGCCCCCGACGGCCCGTGGCCATGGATTCCTCCAGTGGTCTGCGACGCCGACGAGAGTACGGACCGCGGGCCCGCCCCGTAACCGGGGCAGCCTGGGGAACCCGAGAGGGGATTCCCCGGTGTCCCCGGGCCGGGTCACCGCGCTGTAGTCACCGTGCTGGAGTCACCGTGCTGGAGTCACCGCGCTGGAGTCATTGCGCCTGGAGGAAGAGCAGGACCGCCCGCACCCGCCGGTGAAGGCCCGCGTCGTGCGGGATGTCGAGCCGCTCCAGGATGGCGGTCACGTAGCTCTCGACCGTCTTGGGCCGCAGGTTCAGGCGCTCGGCGATGGCCTGGTTGGTGAGCCCCTCCGCCATCAGCGCGAGCACCTCCCGCTCCCGCGGCGCCAGCCGGCCCACCGGCCCCGCGGCCTGCTGCCTGGCCATGAGCTCCTCGACGATGACCGGGTCGATGACGGCGCCGCCCTCGACGACCCGGTGCAGCGCGTCGACGAGCTGGGAGACGTCGACGACGCGCTCCTTCAGCAGGTAGCCGACATGGCCCTCGCCGCCGTTGACCAGGTTGAGCGCGTACTCGATGTCGATGTGCAGGGAGAAGAGCAGCACGGCGACGTCCGGATGCCGCGCCCTGATCTCCCGCGCCGCCATCAGCCCCTCGCCGGTGAACGTGGGGGGCATCCGGATGTCGAGGATCACCACGTCCGGGGGGAGCCGCCGCACCTCGTCGAGCAGCTCCTCGGCGTCGCCGACCGTCGCGACGACCTCGATGCCGCGCTGGGAGAGCAGTGCCGCGATGCCGTCGCGGATCAGGACCGCGTCGTCGGCGATGATGACGCGCAAGAGAATTCCCCGATGATCGACGTGCCCTGCCCCGCGGTGCTGACGACATCGAAGGTACCCCCGATCGCCGACACCCGTTCGGCGAGACCGGACAGCCCCCTGCCGTCCGGGGCCGCCTGGCCGATGCCGTCGTCCTCGACGGACACCCGCAGCGTGCCGCCGCGCTGCCGCAGGCTCACGGTGACGGCGCGGGCCCGGGCGTGCCGGACGGCGTTGGTCAGTCCCTCGGCGACCAGGAAGTAGGCGGTCGCGGACAGCTCCACGTCGAGTTCGGCGGGCGCCTGCCCGGTCAGGGTGACCGGCAGCGGTGCCGCCTCGGCGAGTTCGCGCAGGGCGCCGTCGAGGCCCCGCTGGAGCAGTGCGGGGCGGCGTCCGCGGGAGAGCCTGCGCAGCTCCTCCAGCGCCCGCTGCAGTTCGGCCGCGGCGCTGTCGAGCTGCGCGCGGGCCTCCCCGGCGCCGCCCGCCGGCAGGTGGTCGCGGGCGATCTGGACGGCGAGCATCGCGTTGAGCATCCGGAACTGCGCGCCGTCGTGCAGGTCGCGCTGCAGCCGCCGGCGCACCTGGTCGACCTGCGCCTCGGCCGCGCGGCGGAGGGTGTCCAGCTTGGTGGCGTTGCGCGCCAGCCACATGCGCAGCAGGCCGCCGGCGACCGTGATCGCCAGCAGGACCTGGAGGGCGACCGCGGCGGCGTTCAGCGGGAGCCGCAGCCGCCCGGTGACGGAGAACGGGAGGAGGTAGGGCAGCAGCGGCTCGATGGCCAGGTGCAGTCCGATCAGGATCCCGAGGGTCCACGCGGGGTAGAGCTCGCGCCGCCAGCACGAGCGCGACCAACGGCGCACCAGGACCAGGACGACGAGCACGGCGACCGCGACGACGTGCGCGTGCGCGAGCACCGCGACGGGGCCCTCGGCCCTCCACCCCATGGAGACGCAGGACAGGCAGGGCTCGAAGCGGCTGCGGTCCATGGCGTGGTAGTCGGCGTAGAGCGTCAGGGGCAGGAGCAGGGTCAGCGCGACGGTGGCGCGCTCCAGCCGGTCGGCGAGCCGGAACTCGGGGAAGGCGAGCAGGACGCCGACCGCGAGCGGGGCGGGGAGCGCGCGGCCGAGCAGCGTGAGCTCGTGGGCGGCGCCCTGCCCGGCGGGGTCCAGCAGGCGCAGCGGCCAGGTCAGGCCGGCGACGATGAGCAGGAGTCCGAGTCCGCGCGAGGGCCGCTGGTGGGCCAGCAGCATCCCGCTGGTGAAGAAGGCGGAGGTCAGCATGATGACGGCGGCGGGGAAGACGACCCCGCCCTCACCGGACCGGGTGACCGCGAGCACGGTGGCGCCGGTGCTGGCGGCGACCGTGGTCGTGATGAGGGCAAGGGGCCAGTGCCGTACGGCCGATGGAAACGTGGAACGCATGAAGGAGGGTTGCCTCGCATCCCGGTGAACCGCGTTGATCGAGTTCCGTACTTCTCCTCTTGATCATAAGTTGCGCCCGGAGTGGCTTGCCAGAATTGGCTGGGTCTGGCCAGTTTGAGCCTTTTTCGGCTTTTGGGAACTGCGGCGCCGGCGTGTAGTAAACCAAACAGGTCGGAATTGGTGACTTCATGTCTGAAAAGTGACACCGAGCT
This sequence comes from Actinomadura geliboluensis, assembly GCF_043197915.1. Taxonomy (NCBI): domain Bacteria; kingdom Bacillati; phylum Actinomycetota; class Actinomycetes; order Streptosporangiales; family Thermomonosporaceae; genus Actinomadura; species Actinomadura geliboluensis. The sequence continues at coordinate 174,474 of NZ_JBICUA010000014.1, forward strand.
TGCTGTGGGGCGTCGTGTGCGTTGTCATGACAAGGCCCGGTACGGGCCACAGGGGGACAGAGGAGTGGTGACGATGAGGCACAGCATCGGGGGCGCCCGGCGGCAGGAGGCGGCGGGCCTCAGAGTGGCGATCGACATCGGCAACGAGGTCCTGGCCCGCGGGCTGGAGGACGTGCTCCGCGGCGTCGCGGGCGTCGGGGCCGTGCGGCGGTGCAGGAGCAGGGCGGAGGCGGGCATGCTCGCCGGCTCGGGGGAGACCGACGTGATCATCCTGACCGGTGCCGAGACGGGATGGCTCGGCGAGGTGCCGCCCGGCGCCGCGGGCCGGTCCGCGAAGGTGCTCGTCCTGCTCGACCAGACGGAGGCGCGCGAGGCCTCGCTCCTGGCCTCGATGGGTGCCGACGGCTTCCTCGTCCAGCAGGAGATCACCGCCGAGTCGCTGGGCGAATCGATCGAGCGCATGGTGCGCGGAGAGGTGCCGATGCCGGCCCGACTGGCCCGCGAGCTGCTCTCCCGCGCCGGATCGCCGCCGCCGGAGCGGGCTCCGCGCCCGGTCCGGCTCACCGCGCGCGAGCAGGAGACCCTGAACCTGCTGGCCGAGGGGCTGAGCAACAAGCAGATCGCGCGCCGGCTCGGCATCTCCGACCACGGGGCCAAGCGGCTCGTGACCAGCGTCCTGCTCAAGCTCGGCGCGCCCAACAGGACCGCCGCGGTCGTCACCGCGATCAGGGCGGGCATGGTCGGCGAGCCGTCGGCGCGGAACCGGTAAGCGTTTTGTATGCGCCATTTGCCAGTATGGCCGGGTGGCTCCCGCCAAGCGCATGACGACCGCACGGAAAACCGTCGCCCAATGCCCGATGGACGGCCCGCGTCCGTCCATTGACCGCGCCATTGCCCGGGCGTGCCTCGCCACGGCGCGCGAGGAACTCCTCGTGATGTTCCCGGGCACCGGCGAGGAATGGGAGCGCTTCGGCCGGCCCGTGCGGCCGGCGGCCCGCCGGGGGATGCGGGTCGTCGTCCGCGAGGCCGGCCGCCGCCGCGCCCGCGGCGTCCGTGTCCGCGCCGACCTGTCGGCGTTCCTCGTGGTGGCGGACCGCGTCGTCGGCGTCCACGCCGACGAGCGCGGCCGGGCGGGCGTCGTGCGGGGCGCCGACCGGATCGCGGAACTCGTCGAGGCATTCGAATGTCACTGGGGGCACGCTCGACTGCCCGACGAGGAGGCCGACCCGGCGGTCCACCTGCAGGAGGAGATACTCGGCCGGCTGGCCGCGGGCGCCACGGACGCCGTGGTCGCCAAGGAGCTCGGCATCTCCCGGCGTACCGTCCAGCGCCACGTCAACAGGACGATGGACGCCCTCGGCGTGCGCAGCCGGTTCGAGCTGGGCATGCGCCTGGCCGCGGGGGACTGGGCGGGCGCGTGTGGGTGCTGACCGCGGGCCGGCGGCTGGCGGGCGACGGGGTCAGCGCTCGTCGAGGAGCGCGCTCGTCTCGGCCGCCGCCGCGGCGTCCCCCAGGCGCTCGTAGACGCTGACCGCCTCGCCCCAGACCTTCTTGGCGGCGGCTTCGTCGCCCTGCTCCGAGTGGACCGAGCCGAGCACGCGGAGCGTGTCGGCGAGGAAGGCGTCCCAGCCGCGCGTCCGCCACAGGCGCGCCGACTCCTCCAGGTGCAGCCGGGCCGACGCGAGCCGGCCCGCCGCCAGGTCGAGCTCGCCGAGGACCTTCAGGGCGTCGGCGAGATGGTGCCCGAACCCGTGGCGGCGGCTGAGGAACAGCACCGAGTTCACCGTCGGGAGCGCCCGCTCGTCGCCGAGGGCCGCGTAGAGCTTGGAGAGGTAGAGCAGGGAGAACGCCTCCGCGTAGTGGTCCCCGAGCTCGTGGCAGACGCGCAGCGAGTCCACGAGCAGCTCGTGGCCGCTCTCGATGCGTCCGGTCAGGCAGTGCGCGGCGCCGAGGAACTGCATCGCGGTGGCCTCGAACCGGGGGTTGCCGAGCAGCCGGGCGAGCGCCAGGCACCGCGTCAGGTGCCGGGCGGCCGGCTGCGGGCGCCCCTCCCCGCAGGCGATGCCCATCATCAGGTGCGCCCGCGCCTCGCCGCCCAGGTGGTCGGTCTCCTGGGCCAGCCGCAGCGCCTCCCGCGCGCTCTCCAGCGCCTGCTCGGAGTCGCCGCGGGCGATCAGCCCCCAGCACTGCGCCACCAGGGCGTCCGCCATCCCCCGCCGCTCGCCGGCCTCCTCGAACAGGCGCAGCAGCCGGCTGGCCTCGGCATAGGAGGTGGCCATCGCGTTGCCGGTCTCCTCGGTGGAGATCCAGGTCGTCATGTCGATCAGGCCCCGCAGGAGGACGGCCTCGCCGAGCCGGTCGCCGGCCGCGGCGCACAGCGCCATCGCCCTGCGGTGCAGCGGCACCCAGTCCTGCGTCAGGCTCCTCATGTCGAGGTACTTCTCCATCGACGCCGCCAGGTCCCAGGCGAACCCGGCCAGCTCCAGCTCGCAGGCCTGCTCCACCGCGGCCGCCATCGCGGCCCGTTCCGTGTCGAACCAGGCCATGGAATCGGCCAGCAGGCGCTCCGTCACCTCGGCGGGCAGCTCGTACCGGGGTGCCGGTCCGTGGAGGGCCGCGTAGCAGGGGCCCGGTATCCGCTCCGCGGCGCGCTCGGCCAGCCGCAGCCAGGCGCCGAGGGCGCGCCGCACGGCCGCGAGCCGCTCCGCCGCGGACTCCTCCCGGGCCGCGAGCTCGCGGGCGTAGATCCGGACGAGGTCGTGGTAGCGGTAGCGCGGCTCCCCGCCGGCGCCGGTGCCGGTGGCCACGAGGAGCTGGGCGTCGATCAGGGTCTCCAGGTGGGCCCGGGCCGCCCGGTGGGAGCCGCCGAGCAGCGCGGCCGCGACCCAGCCGGCGAAGTCGGGGGCCTCCAGCAGGCCGAGCAGCCGGAACAGCCGCTTGGCCGGGCCGGGGAGCCGCTGGTAGCTGAGCCGGAACGAGGTGCGCACGGCGAGGTCGCCCGCGGTCAGCTCGTCCAGCCGGTGCCGCTCGTCGCGCAGCGAGTCGGCCAGCCACGCGAGCGTCCGGTGCGGCCTGCCCGCCACCCGGGACCCGGCGATGCGGACGGCCAGCGGTATGCCCCCGCACAGCCGGGCGACCTCGGCGGCGGTCGCGGGATCGGCGCCGATCCGCTCCGCGCCGATGATGCGGCCGAGCAGCGCGACGGCCTGCCCGGCGTCGAAGACGTCGAGGGCGAGGTGGCCGGCCCCCTCCAGGCCGGTGAGCGGGAACCGGCCGGTGACCAGGACCGCGCTGCCCGGCGCACCGGGCAGCAGCGGGCGGACCTGGCTCTCGGCGGACGCGTCGTCGAGCAGGACCAGGACCCGGTGGCCGGCGAGAACCGTCCGGTAGAGCGCGGCCCGGTCCTCCAGGGACCGCGGCACGTCCTGCCCGCGGACGCCGAAGGCCCGCAGGAAGCCGCCGAGCACCTGCGCCACGTCCACCGGTTCCCCGTCGGCGGTGCGCAGCCGCGCGTAGAGCTGCCCGCCGGGGAAGCGCGAGACCAGCCGGTGCGCCACGTGCAGGGCCAGCGTGGTCTTCCCCACCCCGCCCATGCCCGTGATCACCGCGACCGGCGCGGACTCCCGGGCCGACAGCAGCCCGGTCAGCGCCGTGACCTGGTCCTCCCGGCCGGTGAAGTCCGGGATGAGGGGAGGCAGCTGCGCCGGGACGGGCAGCCGGGCCGCCCGGACGGCCTCCCGCGGCCGGTCGTCCTTGGACAGCGCGGCGAGGTACGCCGCCTGGACGCGCGCCCCCGGATCCACGCCCAGCTCCGCCGTGACGCTCTCCCGGTACGCCTGGTACCGGCGCAGCGCCTCGGCGGTGCGCCCGTCGGCCGCGAGCAGCTCGATCACGCCCGACTCCAGCCGCTCGTCCAGCGGGGACGCCTCCGCCAGCGCGGCGACGCGGTCGAGGACCGTGCCCGCGCGTCCCGCCGCCACCGCCGCCGCGGTCAGCTCCGCGGCGGCGGAGTGGACCTCCTCGGTGACCGCGCGCAGCAGGGGGTCGGAGGAGCCGGTGCGGGGCAGGTCCGCCAGCAGGGGCCCGCGCCAGAGCGCGAGGGCCGACTCGAGCAGTTCCGCCTTGTCCGCGGCGCCCTCGGCGGCGCCGGCCCGGTCCACGAGCGAGCGGAAGCGGCCGAGGTCGACGGCGGCGGCCGGGAGGGTGAGGCGGTATCCCGAGCCGTCGTGGTCGAGGGTCCAGCCGGGCTCCGGCGCCGGGTCGATCCGCCTGAGCCACTGCCGCAGCCGGGAGACGCCCACCTGCACCGACCCCGGCCTGACCTCCTCGGGACCTCCGGCCCAGGCGAGTTCGACGAGGCGGTCCGCGGGCAGGGCGTCCGGCGCGGCGACGAGCAGGGTCCCGAGCAGGCCGCGCAGGATCGGCGAGCGGGGAGGCGGCACGGGCGCGCCGTCCACCTCGACGGACAGCGGTCCCAGCACGGCGAAGCGCAAGCCCACGGAACCCACCGTCTCCAGCCTCCGTCGCGACTCGGCCTGGTGCCCGACGAATTAGTGTAAAAGGGGGAAGTGATGCGCGCAGCGATCATCCCCTCTCCCGTGCCGGCGGCGGTGGTCCGGCGGGCGCGGTACGCGATCTCGACCGTCTACGCCGCCGAGGCCCTCGCCTTCTCCACCGTCATGGCCCGCGTCCCGCAGGTCCAGCACGAGAACGGGCTGAGCGACCAGGGCATCGGCGTACTGGTGGCGCTGGTCCCGGTGCTGGCGGTCGCCGGCGGCCTCGGGGCGGCGAGGCTGTGCGGCCGCACGGGGTCCGGGCTCGTCCTGCGCTGCGCCCAGCCGCTGTTCTTCGCCGCGGTCGTCCTGCTCGGCGCGGTCCGGGGAGCCGCGCCGCTCACCGCCGCGGTCGCGCTGTTCGGGACCTCGCTCGGCATGATCGAAGCGGCGCTGAACGCGCAGGCCGTGGCGATCGAGAGGCACGAGGGCCGGTCCCTGGTCAACGGCTTCTTCGCGGTGTTCAGCGGGATGAGCATCGCCGGTTCGCTCTGGGGCGCGCTGGCCAACCGCCTCGGCCTCTCCCTGGCCGCGGGATTCCTCGTCCCGGCGCTGGTGGGACTGGCGGTCGCGGCGGCGACGGCCGGGGCGATCCTGTCCAGGGCCCGGGAGAACCCGCTCGGACCCGCGGCGGAGCGGGCCCGCGCCCGCGCGGCGGCGCTCGGGGTGCCGTGGCGCCCGCTGCTGGTCCTCGGCGCCCTGCTCGCCGCCGCGTACGTGGCCGAGGGAGGGATCGCGGGGTTCGCCGTCAAGTACGTCCGGGACGAGCTGGGCGGCGCGGACGCGGTCGCGCCGCTGGCCCTGACCGCGTTCGCCGCCGCGACCGTCACCGGGCGGGCGCTGGCCGACCGCGTGGTGCGCCGCCGGGGCGCGGCGTGGCTCGTCCGGCGCGGCGCCCTCGTGGCCGCGCTGGGCCTGGCGGCCGCGGCCGCGGCGCCGGGCCCGTGGCCGGCCATCGCCGGTTTCGCGGCCGCGGGGTTCGGCCTGTGCGCGGTCGCCCCGTGCGCGTACGCGGCGGCGGCCCGCCACGACCCGGTCGGGCAGGGCGTCGCCGTCGCGCGGGTCGGGGTCTTCAACTACGCCGGAGCCGTGGCCGGGACCGGGCTGGCCGCCGCCGTGGCGCCGGTGAGCGGCTACTGGGTGTGCTACCTGGCCTCGGCCGCGTTCGTCCTGGTGCTCGTCCCGCTCGCCGGGCGGTTCGAGCCCGCCGCCGCGGTCCCCGCCGCGGCGAGGCCCGCGGCCTCGGAGAGCGCCTGACCGAACTCGGCGGTGGCCGCGTAGGGCCGCGGTGCGCGCAGGCGGGGGTCGCAGTCGAGGAAGACGTCCCGCACGGCCTCGCCGTAGCGGCCCGCGAGCCCGTCGCCGCCCGCGAGCGCGTCCGCCGCGTCCACCAGGTTGAGCCAGGGCGCGGCGATGGGACGGCCCCGCCGCCGCGGCCCGCCGGGGAGGTCCGGCCGGTCGCGCAGGGCGAGCGGTGAGCCGACCGTGACGAGCGCGCGGCCGGGCTCACCGGCCACGGCGTCGAACGCCGGGACGGAGCCGAGCGAGAACCCGACGACCACCCGGACGTCCGGCGTGAGCGCCGCGCGGACCAGGCGCACCGCCCGTTCGCCGCCCTCGTCCGCGAGCAGGTACCCGGTCATCGTCCGCACCGTGTCCAGGAGTTCCTCCGGCGGCAGGCCGGCGAAGTAGCGGGACCGGCCGAGGGCGGTCAGCGGCGGCCCCTCGGCCGCGTCGTCGAACACCGCCGACCGCAGCCAGCTCCGCAGGACCGCCTCCTCCCAGGGCGTCGGGGACGGCGGGCCCGCCGGCGCGCCGAGCCCGTCGAGGCCGACGACGCCGACGGCGCCGGGGTCGTCGAGGAGGCCGGCCGGCGCTCCGGCGAGGACGAGGGCGTCCTGCATCGAGGTGCGCCACTCCAGCCGGAGGGACTCCGCGGACCGGCGGGGGCCGCCGGTCCCATGGATCACCAGGACGGACGGCATCGCGGCTCCCCGGAGTCGGCGGCGGACAGGCTGTATCCGTAGGCGTTGAACCCCTCCTCCAGCCCCGCGATCTCGCCTTCGAGACCGCCGGCCGATAGGAGGCCCCGCCACTGGTCGAAGTAGCGCCGGTTCCCCTCCGGGTCGACGCGCCCGGTGTCGAAGCCCGGGCCGACGCCCGTGAACGCCGCGACCTCCGCCATGGTCTCCTCCGGGCGGGAGGTGAGGTCCTCGTAGCGGACCGTCATGACCTCCCGCAGGAACGTCGCGTCCTTGGACGCGATGTCGTAGGCGTGCAGCCAGTGCTCCAGGACGTCCCGGACCGTGAGCGCCGGAGCCCACTTGCGGGTGCTCAGGCCGACCGGCACGGGGTGCCGCATCACCAGGATGAACTTCGCGCCCGGGAAGACCTCCTGCAGGAAGCGGAAGCGCAGGAGGTTGGGCGGCGACTTCTCCAGCAGGACGGGGCGCGTCAGGTCCCAGTAGCGCTCCCACTGCCGGCGCAGGCGGCGGGCCGGGCCCGGCAGCGCCAGCGGCGAGCTCTCGGTCATGTGCGCCTCCGCCGCGCGGGCGAAGCGCCCGGGCCCTCCGTGGTGCTCGTCGATGGGGCAGACGGTCTGCAGGTGCTGGCCCTCGTCCTCCGGGGCCCCGGTGCGGTGGAACCCGCTGATCTCGGGGTGGCCGGTCATGATGGACGCCAGCAGCGTGGTCCCGCTGCGGTGCAGCCCTCCGATGAACACCATCGTGTGGTCGCGCATCAGCCGTCCGTCCCTTCTCCCGCGCCGAGGGCCGCCGCCACCCTGCGTCCGAGGGCGGCGGAGCCGGGCGCCCACGCCGTGATGCCGCCGGGCCGGTCGGCGCGCGGCTCCGGCGCGGCGGCGAACCCGCCTCCGGCGGCGGCGACCAGGGCGGTGCCGGCGGCGGTGTCCCAGACGAACGCGTCGGCGACCGCCGCCACGTCCGCGCGGCCGCAGGCGACGTACGCCAGGGCCAGCGCGCAGGAGCCGATGCGCCGCACGTCGGCGGCCTCCACCAGCGACGCGAACAGCTCCAGCTCCCCGGGATCGGGCGGGACGCCCGGCCGGGGGACGTCGGTGAGCACCAGCGGCACGTCTGCCGGCCCGCGCACCGGGGGCGGCGGGCCGCCGTTCAACCGCAGGCCGCCGGGAACCGCGGTGAACAACTCCCCGTGGACGGGGTCGTAGACGCATCCGCCCGCCGTGCCGTCGGCCAGCCGGACCCCGATGGACACGCAGAACAGCGGGACGCCCCGGACGAAGTTGTTCGTGCCGTCGATCGGATCCACGATCCAGCGGACCTCCGGCGCCCCGGGAGCGCGGGAGCCGCCGTCCCCGCCGCCGTCTCTGCCGCCGTCGCCGCCGCCTCGTCCGGTCTCCTCGCCGACGACGACGGAGCCCGGGCACGCGGCGGTCAGCATGGACCGGACGGCGGACTCGGTCTCGGCGTCGGCGCGCGTCACCAGGTCATGGGCATGGACGCCCGGCTTGCGGTCCGCGTCGGCGCCCGCCCGGAACCGGCCGGCGAGCGGTTCCCCCGCCGCGACCGCGGCCCGCGCCGCGACGTCCACCAGCTCGGCGATGCCGGGCCTCATGCTCCGCCCTCATGACTCGCAGCCCTCATGGCTCCGCACGCTAGACCGCGCACCGCCCGCCGCGGGACTGCCCGTTCGGGCAGGACATCGGCCCATGCCCCTTCGTGCGAGCACCGTCGGGGCAGCTCAGCGCCGGGCCGCCGCCGTCCGCGTGCCTGTTCGGGCATGCCGATCGTGCAGATCCATGGCGCGCTCGTTTGTGGCTTCCTCGGCGCGCCGCCGCCGGGCCACGCTCGTCACTCGAACGTTTCGCCCGATGGAGGCTGGCAGCGGATGCACGAGCACACGAGCTTCGTCGACCTCATGAGCGCGAGAGTGCACGAGCACGGGGACCGGGTCGCGCTGGTCCACAGCGCGGACCCGCTCCGCTCCGGGTCCGAGGAGACCCTCACCTACGCGGAACTGGACACCGGCGCCCGGCGCGCGGCGGCGCTGCTGCAGGACCGGTTCGCCGCCGGCGAGCGGGTGCTGGTGCTGCAACCGACCGGGCCGGGGTTCGCGCGCGCCTTCCTGGCCTGCATGTACGCGGGCATGATCCCGGTGTCGGCGCCGCCGCCCGACGGGTACCGCCGGCAGGCGCGGCGGCTGGCCGCCATCGCGCGGGACGCGCGGGTCGCCGCGGTCCTGGCCGACGGCACCGACCGCGACCTGGTCTCCTCATGGGCCAAGGAGCAGGACCTGGAGGGGCTCGACCTGCTCAGCCCCGACTCCGAGGAACTGCCCGGGGCGGACGCGTGGCGCAGGCCGCCCGCCGACCCCCGGGCGCCTGCCCTGCTGCAGTACACCTCGGGCTCGACCGACGCCCCGAAGGGCGTCGTGGTCGACCACGCCAACCTGCTCGTCAACGCCCGGAACTTCGCGCGGCTCACCGGCGTCGACCCCGACCGGCCCGTCGGCGGCTGGCTGCCCATGTACCACGACTTCGGGCTGATCGGGACGCTGCTCACCCCCCTCGTGATCGGCACCCGGAGCGTGCTCATGCCGCCGCTGGCCTTCCTCAAGCGCCCCGCGTCCTGGCTGGCGCTGATCGACCGGCACGGCGTCGACACCTCGCCCGCCCCGAACTTCGCCTACGACATGTGCGTCGACCGGGTCACCGACGAGGAGCTCGCCGGGCTCGACCTCTCGCGGTGGCGGCTGGCGGTGAACGGCGCCGAGCCGATCCGGGCCGCGACCGTCCGCCGGTTCACCGAGCGGTTCGCGGCGGCCGGGCTGCGCCCCTCGGCCATGCTGCCCGGGTACGGGATGGCGGAGGCCACGCTCGTCGTCTCGGGCAACGCCTACCGGTCGCCCGTGGTCAGCCCGGTGGACCCCGCCGCGCTCGAGCGCGGCGAGTTCGTCCCGGCCGCCGGCGACCCCGCCGCGCAGCCGCTGGTCGGCTGCGGCAGGCCGGGACCGGTGGAGGCGCGGATCTGCGACCCGGAGTCCGGCGAGGTCCTCCCGGACGGGCGGGTGGGCGAGATCTGGGTCCGCGGCCGCAACGTCGCCCGCGGCTACTGGGAGCGGCCCGCGGAGACGGCGGAGGTGTTCGGCGCCGTCGCCGCGGACGGCGAGGGCGGCTTCCTGCGCACCGGCGACCTCGGCGTCCTGTACGAGGGCGAGCTCTACGTCACCGGCCGATGCAAGGAGCTGATCATCGTCCGCGGCCGCAACCTGTACCCGCAGGACCTGGAGGCCGCCACCCGCGACGCGCATCCGGCGCTGACGCGCGGCGTGGCCGCGGCCTTCTCGGTGCCGGCGCCGGACGAGCAGGTCGTGATCGTCCGGGAGTGCCGGGCCCGCGGCGTCGACCCCGCCGGCCTCGCGGAGATCGTCGCCGCGATCCGGGACCGCGTCGCGGCGGACTTCGGCGTGCCCGCGCGGGGCGTCGTGCTCGTCCGGCCGGGCGGGATCGCGCGGACCACGAGCGGCAAGATCCAGCGCCGGCTGATGCGCGAGGACTTCCTGAAGGGGCGGCTCGACGCCGTCCACGCGGACCTGTCCCCGGCGGTGCGCGCGGTCGTCGAGGGGGCCCGGTGACGGCGCCCGGCCTCCTCATCGACGCCGGCGAGGTGGACCTGGACGGGTTCGAACGCGCGCTGGGCGACCCCGCCGACCCCGGCGCGCTGATCTCCTACGCCGGGTCCGCGGAGCTGGACCGGCGCGAGGAGTTCCCCGCGCGGATCTGCGGCGACCTCGACCGGCTCGGCCTGCCGCGGCTGTACGTCCCGGCGGAGCACGGCGGTGCGCTGACCCGCTACGACGACCTGCTCGCGGCGGTGCGGTCGGTGGCGCGGCGCGACCTGTCCGTGGCGATCGGCCACGCCAAGTCGTTCCTCGGCGGCGCGTCCGTGTGGGTCGCCGGCACCCCGGAGCAGGCGCGGGCGCTCGGCGCGGACATCATGGCCGGCGTCCCGGTGTCCTGGGGGCTGACCGAGCGCGGCCACGGCAGCGACCTGCTCGCGGGCGAGATGACCGCGGCGCGGGAGGGCGCCGGCTACCGCGTCCGCGGCGAGAAATGGCTGATCAACAACGCCACCCGCGGCTCGGTGCTCTGCCTGCTCGTCCGCACGTCCGCCGCGGGCGGGGAGCGCGGGTTCAGCCTGCTGCTCGCGGACAAGCGGCGGCTGCCCGCCGACCGCTACCGGCACCTGCCCAAGGTGCGCACGCTCGGCATCCGCGGCGCCGACATCAGCGGGTTCGCCCTCGACGACTGCCCGGTCCCCGCGGACGCCCTGGTCGGTGCGGAGGGCGGCGGGCTGGAGACGGTCCTCAAGGCGCTGCAGCTGACCCGGACGGTCTGCGCCGCCCTGTCGCTCGGCGCGGCGGACCAGGCGCTGCGGCTGGCGACCGGCTTCGCCGCCCGGCGCGACCTGTACGGGCACCGGCTCATCGAGCTGCCGCACGTGCGGCGCACGCTCGGCGAGTGCTACGCGGCCCTGTTCACCGCCGAGGCCGTCAGCGTCCTCGGGACCCGGCTCGTGCACACGCTGCCCGAGGAGATGGCCGTGGTCTCCGCCGCGGTGAAGTCGTTCGTCCCGGCCCGCGTCGACGCGCTGCTCGCGGCCTGCGGCGAGATCCTGGGCGCCCGCGCCTTCCTGACCGGGGTCCACGAGCACGGCGCGTTCCAGAAGCTCGAACGCGACCACCGGGTGGTCGGCATCTTCGACGGCAGCACCCTGGTCAACCAGCACGCCCTGATCAACCACTTCCCGCTGCTGGCCGCCGGCCACCGCCGGGGCGGGGCCCACGAGGACGAGCTGCGCCGGGCCGCCGACCTGTCGTCGGCGCCGCCCGCCGCCGCGCTCGACCGGCTCACGCTGCTCTCCCGCGGCGGGTGCAGCCTCACCCGCGGCCTGCGCGCCACGACCGTCGAGCTGCACGCCATGGCGGCACGGGGCGAGGCCCCGGTACGGCTGGCCGAACTCGCCGACGAGCTCACCAACCGCTGCGACCGCCTGCACGGCGCGCTGGCGCTCGTGCGGCCCGCCGCGCGCGACGTCCCGCCCGAGCACTTCGCCCTGGCCCGGCGGTACGAGCTGTGCCTGGCCGGCGCGGCCGTCCTGCGCCTGTGGACGCACAACCGGGCGCGCGGCGACGATCCGCTGTGGCCGGAGGCGTGCCTGGCGCTCGTGCTGCGGTCGCTGCGCCCCCTCGGCCGGCCGGCCGAGGAAGAGGTGTTCGACCGGCTTCTCGACGCCGTCGCGGCCGGCCGCCCGGTCGGCCCGCGGCTGGGGGGAGCCCGATGACCGGAACCGCCGCGCACCCCGGCCCGGCCGACCTGGACCGGCGCCTCGGCGACCCGTGGGACCCGGCCAACCCCCTCGGCCACGCCGCCGTCCTCGCCGCGGACGAGGCGGGGGAGATGTTCGCCGACGGGGAGCGGGCCCTGGACGAGTACGGACTGAACGCCGAGTTCGTGCCCGCGGAGCTCGGCGGGCGGCTGACCCGCCTGGACCGCCTGATCGAGGTGATGCGGGCGGTCTTCCGCCGCGACCCGTGCCTCGGCCTCGGGTACGGCGCGAGCAGCTTCATCGCCGGAGTGAACGTCTGGACGGCCGGGGACCCCGCCCAGCGTCGCCGCGCGGCCGACCTGCTGCTGTCCGGCCGCCGGGTCGCGTCGGTGTACCACGAGCTCGCCCACGGCAACGACTTCGCCCGCGCCGAGTTCTCCGCGCTGCCCGGACCGGACGGGCGGCTGCGGCTCAACGGGCGCAAGGAGGTCGTCACCAACGCGCGGCGCGCGGCGGCCATGGTGCTGTTCGCCCGCACGTCCGCCGACCCCGGCAGCCGCAGCCACTCCCAGCTGCTGGTCGAGAAGGCGGACCTGCCGCCGGGGGCCCTGACCGATCTGCCGCGCTTCCACAGCGCGGGGATGCGGGGCGTGCAGCTCGGCGGCCTGGAGTTCCACGACTGCCCGGTCCCCGCCGACGCCGTGCTGGGCCGGCCCGGCCTCGGCATGGAGACGGCGCTGCGGTCCTTCCAGCTCACCCGCACCGCGCTGCCCGCGATGGCGGCGGGCGTCCTGGAGGGCGGTCTCGACGCCGCCGCGCGGTTCGCGGCCGAACGCGTCCTGTACGGCCGCCCCGCCGCCGCGATGCCGCACATCAGCGGGATCATCGGCGACGCGTTCACCGACCTGCTCGTCTGCGACTGCATGGCGACGGCGGTGGCGCGCTCGGTGCACCTGCTGCCCGGGGAGGCCAGCCTGTACGCCTCCTCGGCCAAGTACTTCGTGGCCACGCTCCTGATGGACGCGATGAACCGGCTCGGGCAGGTCCTGGGGGCGCAGTCCTATCTCCGGGACGGCGCGTACGGCATCTTCCAGAAGCTGCTGCGCGACCTCGCGCCCGCCGGGTTCGGGCACGCCGCCCGCGTCGCCTGCCTGGGCACGGTCCTGCCGCAGCTCCCCCGGCTGGCGCGCAGGGCCTGGCCCGGCGAGGCCGAGGCGCCCGCGGAGCTGTTCCGCCTGGACGGGCCGCTGCCGCCGCTCCCGTTCGACCGGTTGTCGATCGGCTCGGGCGGGCGCGACACGTTCAGCACCTCGCTGGCGACCGCCCTCGACGACCCCGGCCTGGACCCCGCGCTGCGCTGCCTCGCGCTGGTCTTCGCCGCGGAGTTCGACGACCTGCGCAACGACTGCGCGGCGCTCGCGCCCCGCGACCTCACCGTGGCGGCCCGCCCCGAGGCCCTGCAGCTCGCGGCGCGGTACGCCGCCGTCCTCGCGGCCATCGCCTGCCTGAACGTCTGGATCCACAACCGGGACGGCGACGACCCGTTCCTCCGCGACCCCGCGTGGGCCGTGGCCGCGCTGCGGCGCATCGCCGAGCGGATCGGCCGCGACCCCGGCCCGGCGCCCGAGCACCAGGCGGGCCGGCTGTCGGCGGAGGTCTTCGCCCGGCAGCGCGACCGGCGCACGTTCGGCCTGGCGAACCGGCCGCTGCCCGGGCACGGGCCGCCGTGACGGCGCCGCCCGCGCGGCGCCCCCCATCCACCGACGCCAAGGAGAGAGTGATGAACAGTCCCGGCCCGACGTCACCGGTCACCGGCCTGCGCGACTGGCTGCGGGAACGGGTGGCCCACTACGCCGAGCGCGACCCCGGCTCCATCGACCCGGCGGCCCGGCTGACCGCCTACGGCCTCGACTCGGTCTACGCGCTGATCCTCTGCGGCGACCTCGAGGACCACACCGGCATCGTCCTGGAGCCGACGGTCGTGTGGGACCACCCGACGATCGACGGGCTCGCCGCGCACATCGAGGGGCTGGCGGCGCGGATCGGCTCGCCCGGAGACGCCCGATGACCTCGCTGGAGGCGGTGGCCGCCTACCTGCCGGCGCACCGGGTGCCCATCGAGCGGGTCGGCGAGGAGCTCGGCCTGGCCCCCGCGGAGATCAAGGTCTTCCGGCGGTTCTTCGGCCTCGCCGAGATCTGCCGCGAGCCGGACGGCACGGTGACCGACCTGCTGATGGCCACGGTCGACAAGCTCGACGCGCTGCGCGGCAGGGAGCAGCACGTCCGCTACGTCGTCCAGGCGCGGACCATGCCGGTCGTCGCCCCCTATCCGGTGAACCCGGTGCACGACGTGCGGGACGCGCTCGGGCTGGAGCACGCGACGGCGTTCGCGCTGACCCACCACGCCTGCGCGTCCGGGCTGCTCGCCGTCGACCTGTGCGGCAAGCTGCTGGCCGCCGACGGCGACCCCGACGCGCTGGCCCTGGTCCTCACCGGCGAGAAGACCTACACCGAGGCGGCCAGGACGGTGCCGGGGACCGCGATCAACGGCGAGGGCGGCGCCGCCGTGCTCGTCGGGACCCGCGACGAGCGGGACGTGGTGCTCGGGTACGCGGCGCGGACGCACGGCCGCTTCAACGCGGTGGCCGACGAGCTGACCGCCGAGTTCCAGCAGGTCTACACCGAGGCCCTCGCCGAGGTGATGCTGGCCGCGCTGGACACCGCCGGGCTCGGCCTGGACGACGTCGCGTGGGTGTTCCCGCACAACGTGAACCGGATCTCCTGGGAGCGCGTGGCCAGGCGGCTCGGGTTTCCCCTCGACCGGATCTTCCTCGACAACGTCCCCGTCACCGGCCACTGCTTCTGCGCCGACCCCTTCATCAACTACCGGACGGCGCGCGACCTCGGCCGGCTGGCCCCGGGGGACCGGTACCTGCTCGCCACGGTCGGGCTCGGCGCGACGTTCTCGGCGATGGTCCTGGAGCACTGAGGGGTGAACATGCGCAAGGTTTCGCGGAGCTTCGGCGACCGGCTGAAGGCGGCCGTCGCCGGCGACGCCCGCACCGGGCTGGTGTTCCTCGGCAACTTCGAGGTCGAGGACCAGTGGGCCCGCGGCGAGGCGGGGCTGCCGAGGCTCCCGTTCGGGAGCGGCGGCGCCGTCGTCAACCGCATGGACGAGTTCGCCGTGCTGCTCGCGGGCAAGGGCGACCACGTCGTGCTGAAGGCCGCGCCCGACCCCGACCACCTGGCCTACCTGGAGGAACTCGGGTTCGGTCTGCCGGACCTGCTCGTGGCCGCCGAACAGGACCCGCGGCGCGTCGTCACCGAGGACGCCCTGGCGGACCCGCGGCTGCTCGGCGAACTCGGCCGCCTCGCCGAGCGGGGCGCGGTCCTGTTCCCGCACGGCGTGTCCGAGCTGGAGGAGCGGCTGTCCGCACGGGCCGGCGTCCCGCTGGCCGCGCCGTCCGCGGCGGTCTGCAAAGCGGTCAACAGCAAGATCTACAGCCGCCGGCTCGCGGATCAGCTCGGGCTGCGCCAGGCGCGCGGCTGGACCTGCGAGACCCTGGCCGAGCTGGCGGCGGCGCTCACCGCCGCCCGCGCCGTGCTGCGGTCCGGCCGCGCCGTCGTCGTCAAGGACGCCTTCGGCGTCTCCGGCAAGGGCATCGAGGTGGTCGGCGACGAGCGCCGCCTCGACCGGCTCCACCGCATGATGGCGCGCCGCGGCGAGCGGTCCGGCGACGACCGGGTCGCGGTCGTCGTCGAGGAGTGGGTCGCCAAGGCCGCCGACCTCAACTACCAGTTCACCGTGGCGAGGAGCGGCGGCGTCCACTTCGACTTCGTCAAGGAGGCCCTCACGGAGAACGGGGTGCACAAGGGCCACCGGATCCCGGCGGGGCTCGCGCCGCCCCAGGCCGCCGAACTGGAGGACGTCTCCCGGCGGCTGGGCGAGTGCCTCGCGGGCGACGGCTACCACGGGGTCGTGGGGGTGGACGCGATGGTCGATCCCGACGGCGGCCTGTATCCCGTCGTGGAGATCAACGCGCGCAACAACATGTCGACCTACCTGGCGTCGGTCCAGGAGGCGTTCATCGGCGCGGGGAGGACGGCGCTGGTCCGCCACTACCCGGTCCGCCTCGGCCGCCGGCTCCCGTTCGGCGAGGTGCGGGCCGCGCTGGCGGACACGCTGTTCGACCCGTCCGCCGGGACCGGGCTGCTCGTCAACAACTACGCGACGGTCAACGCTGCCGCCCCCGCCGAGGCGGCCCCCGGCTCGACGTTCGAGGGACGGCTGTACGGGGTGGTGGTCGCGGACTCGGCCGCCCGCACGGCCGTGCTGGACACCGAGATCGGTCACCGGCTCGCCGCGCTCTCGGAGAGGACTCAAGATGGCAACCGAATCCAGTGAATTCCAGGTCCACGGCATCCCGGTCTCGGAGCTGGCGGAACGGTACGGCACCCCGTTCTTCGTCTACGACGGCGACGTGCTGCGGGACCGCTACCGCGGGCTGCGGGACCGGCTGTCCCCGGCCATGGAGATCTTCTACTCGCTCAAGGCCAACCCGAACGTCTCGATCTGCGCGCTGCTCCGCTCGCTCGGCGCGCGGGCGGAGGTGTCCTCGCTGACCGAGCTGAGGACGGCGCTGCGGGCGGGCGTGGACCCGGCGGACATCATCTTCCTCGGGCCCGGCAAGAGCCGCGCCGAGCTGGAGGCGTGCCTCGACGAGGGCGTCCACGCCATCGTGTGCGAGTCCCTCCCGGAGCTGGCGCTGGTGGACGGGCTGGCCCGCGCCCGCGGCGCGGTCGCGCCGGTCGCGCTGCGCGTCAACCCGAGCTTCGCGGTCAAGCGGTCCGGGCTCGCCATGGGGGGCAAGCCCCGCCAGTTCGGCATCGACGAGGAGCAGGTCTTCGCCGAGGAGGGGCTGGCGGCGCGCCATCCCTCGGTCCGCCTGATGGGCGTGCACGTCTACATGGGCACGCGCATCCTCAGCGAGGACGTGGTGGTGGAGAACACCGCGCGGATCCTCGACCTGGCGGAGCGCCTGTCCCGGCGGCACGGGTTCCCGCTGCGCATGGTCGACGTCGGCGGCGGCCTCGGCGTCGGCTACTTCGACGGGGAGCCGGACCTGGACGCGGCGGCGCTGACCGCCCGGCTCAACCCGGTGATCGACGCGTTCGCCGCCCGGCATCCGGAGACCAGGCTGGTCATGGAGCTGGGGCGGTACCTGACCGCCGAGGCCGGCACCTACGTGGCGGGGGTCCGCTACGTCAAGGAGTCGATGGGGGAGCGCTTCGCGGTGGCGGACGGCGGCACCCACCACCACATGGCGGCGGTGGGGATCGGGTCGTTCGTCAAGCGCAACTTCCCGATGGCCCTGCTCAACCGGCTCGACGAGCCCGCGACGGAGGAGTGGACCGTCACCGGCCCGCTCTGCACGCCGAACGACACGCTGGGCCGGAAGGTGCCGCTGCCGTCCGTCCGCCCGGGGGACCTGATCGGCGTCCACCGGTCCGGGGCGTACGGCCCGACGGCGTCGCCGGTGCACTTCCTCAGCCACGGCTACCCCGCGGAGGTGCTCGTCCACGAGGGCCGGGACCTCCTCATCCGAGAACGCGACCTGCCGGAGGACCTCCTGGCGCGGCAGCGGCTGCACGAGCCGTCGGCGCTGCCCGAGGCGTCCCGGTGAGCGTCGCCCGCCGAACGCGCACGACAAGAGAGGTGGAAGCACCGTGACCGAGAACACGACCCTGGACACCGGCGTGACGGAGCCGGGCGGCGGGGACGCGCCCCGCGGCCGGGTGGTCGCCACGATCGTCGACTCGCTCGCCGAGGCGATGGAGATCGACGCCGCCGTCATCGGCGAGGACAGCAGGCTCTTCGACGAGCTCGGGCTCGACTCCACGACCGTGCTGGGGCTGCTCATGACGATCGAGGAGGAGATCGGCATCGAGTTCGACACCGGCACCCTGGAGCAGCACCACTTCGAGACGGTCGGCACGCTCGCCGCCTATGTCGAGGAGCAGGCCGCGGAACAGGCCGGGGAGTAGGCGCGATGTACCTCGCCACGTCCGCGCGCCCGGCCGGTGCCGGGGACGCGCCGGCCGGGCGCCGGCCGCTGCGGCTCTCGGGCCTGGTGAACCGGACGTTCGGGCCGGGCGGTCCGCTCCGGCCCGACGTCGTCGAGTCGCGGCTGGACCAGTTCCAGGCCGACCTCGCCCTGCCCTACGGCGTGCCCTTCGACCCCGGCGTCCTCGTCGGCGCGACGCGCAACACCTTCACCGGGATGGTGCAGGACGTCCTGCCGTCGCTGCCGCCGTTCGCCGGGGCGATGGACATGGTCCTGGTCGTCAACGTCGGGCCGGACTCGGTGCCGCGCCGCTCGCCGTCGTGCTTCCTGGCCGACGCCCTGCCGGGCGACCCGCTGGCGTTCACCATCTCCGACCAGGGCGTCGCCGCGGCGTTCACCGGCCTCCAGGCGGCCGCCGAGTACACCCGGGCGGCGGCGTTCCAGAACGTCCTGGTCGTCATGCTCGACCAGCGGCTCCTCCTGCACACGGCCGCCGGGCTCGACGACGCGCCCGCCGCGGACGCCGTCGTGGCGCTGCTCCTCGGCCCCGACGGGCCCGCGAGCGCGCCGTCGGCCGCACGCCTCAACGGCGTGCCGCCGGAGCGGGTCCGCGCGGAGATCGAGGCGCTGCTGGAGCGCGAACCGCCCGGTGCGGCACGGACCACGCTGATCACCGGCCACGGGATCCACCCGGTGCGGGACGTCCCGCCCGGCGCCGACGTCCTCCGCGCGCCTCCGGGACGCCCGTGCACCGGACCCTGGGCCCTGCTGGCCGAGGTGCTCCCCGGCCTCGCGGCGGACGGGGACCCGCACCGCCTGATCATCGCCGACTACGACCGCGCGCTCGGGTACCTGTGCGCCGCCACGATCGACGTGGAGGGAGAGTCATGAAGGCCACGACGACCGTCCCCGCGGGGGAGCCCGCGGCCCGCGACGGCGGCGGCCGGCCGCGCGACGGTGCGGAGATCCGGCGGCTCGCGCGCGCCGAGGGCCTCATGCCCGCGATGTCGCGGCTGCACGGCGCGGTCCTCGGGGACGCGCTGCCCTGCGGCCCCGGCGGGCACGCCGTGGTCCCCGCCGAGCTGGCGGACGGATGCCCGTCGCTGTGGGCGGGAGGCGCCGTCGTTCCCCGCGACCGCGAGAAGGAGACCGTTCTGCACACCCTGGAGGTTCCGGAAGGCGGCACCGTCGTCGCCCTGCGATGCGAGGGGAGTGCGCGCGGGGAGACGCACCCGCGATGGGTGCTCGGGCTGGCCTGGCTGCGGTGGGGGCTCTCCGAACGGCTCCTCGACGCCTGCCTGGAGTACCTGGGGAGCCGCAGCGCCGGCGACGCCAAACTGCTCCACCAGCAGATGGTCAAGGGGCGGGTCGCCGACGCGCTGATCGAGCACCTGGAGATCGGCGCGATGCTGGACGGCCCGCAGCCCCCCGGCCCGGAGCCGCTCGGCGCGAGCGCCCTCGCCCACCTGCACGAGCAGATCACCGCCACCGACCGGATGCTGCTGCGCCTGCTGGGGGCGTCGAGCTTCCTGGCGGCCGGCCCGGGCCAGGCCGCCCGGATCTCCGAACTGATCGCCGACGTCTACGCCGGCCCTGCGCGGGACGGCGGGGAGGACGCATGATCGAGCTGGACGAGCGGACGAGCGCCATCCGGCGCCGGGCGCGCGAGTGGGCGCGGGACCTGCGACCGCTGGCCCTGGAACTCGACCGCGACCCGGAGGCCATCCGCCGCCACCTGGACGTTCCCATCGTCTCCTACCTGTCGCGGATGCCGGTTCCCGCCGAGTACAACCCCGATCCCATCGTCGTGGACGGGTACCGCTTCTACGGCACCGGCACCCTGGAGCGGGTGGTGTTCGCCGAGGAGATCGCCGTCGGCGACGCGGGCGTGCTGCTCGCCGCGCCGGGCCCGGTGATCTCGGGCGTGCTGATGGAGTCGCTCGGCGACGACGAGCAGAAGGAATGGTTCTACTCCCGGATCCTGGAGCGCCCCACCTGGACGTTCTCCGCGCTGACCGAGCCCGACCGCGGATCCGACGCGGGCGCCATGCGGACCGCGCTCGCGCCCGACGGTGCGGGCGGGTACCTGCTCACCGGCGCCAAGCGCTACATCGGCGGCGCGGCGCGCGCCGACCTCGGCATCGTCTTCGCCCGCACGCGCCCGGGGCCGCTCGGCGTGACCGCGGTCCTCGTGGAGACGTCCGCGAAGGGCTTCCGGGCCGAGCCGCTGGACACCGTCGGGCTGCGCGGACTCCAGATCGCCGCCGTCGACCTCGACGAGGTCCCCGTGCCGCCCGGCAGGGTGCTCGGCCGGCACCTCAAGCCCACCCAGCGCGGCATGTGGAGCGCCGTCCAGGGACTCAACCGGCTGCGGCCGGGCGTGGCCGCGTTCGCGCTCGGCATCGCCCGCGCCGCGCACGAGTACGTCCGGGACGGCCGGCGCGCGCTCACCGCCGGCGAGCGCGACCGGCAGGACCGGATCGGGCGCCGCATCACCGCGGTCCGGCAGCTCGTCTGGCGTTCCGCCGTCGCGGTGGACGCCGGCGACCGCGCCGCGGGGTACCTCGCGTCGGCCGCGAAGGCGCGCGCGTCGCGGCTCGCCGAGGACGCCGCGCTGGAGGCGCTCGCCTGCTTCGGGCCGGGCGCGCGCCTGGAGCACCCCCTCCTGGACAAGCTGGCGCGGGACGCCCGGGGCGTGGAGTTCATGGAGGGCACGGCCGACATCCAGAAGCTCAACCTCTTCACCGGGCTCGTCCAGGGCCGGCTGCGCCGTGCTTGAGGCGCCGCACGCCCCGGCGGCGCCCGGTCCGCGCGAACTGCGGCGGGCGGTGCTGCGGCTGGCGCTGCCGATGACCCTCGCCGGGACGGCGGGGGTCATCGTGCCGTTCGTCGTGCTGGCCATGTCCGCGCGGATGGAGGCCGCCGACCTGACCGTCCGGTCGCTCTACCTGCCGCTGGCGTTCCTCTTCCTCGCGCTCCAGATGAGCTTCGACGTGAGCAACCAGGCGGCGACGGCGTTCCGGCACGGCGCGGGGAGGACGGCGGACGTGCCGGCCGCGGCGTTCAGCGCGGGACTGGTGTGGGCGGGCGCTGGGGCGGGGCTCGGCGCGGTCATCGCCGTCGCGGCGCCCGCGCTGGCCCGGTTCCTCCAGGTGGGCGCGGGAGCCGACGCGGAGTTCGTGTCGTTCCTGCGCTGGATGGCGGCGGCCAACCTGACGCTGATCGTCCCGGTGCTCGCGGCCTCCTGCCTGCGCGGCGCCGGCCGGGCCCGCGCCGCGGCGCTGATCACGCTGTCGAACGGGGCCGTGGAGATCACGCTGGTGGCCGTGCTCGGCTTCGATCCGGTGGCGCTCGGCGTGATGGCGGTGCCGGTGGCCACGGCCGCGGCCGGGCTGTCCGGCGGCGTGCTGGGCCTCGTGCTGCTGCGGCGCGCCGGGCTGCGGGGGCCGGTCGGCTGGCGCCCGGAGGTGCTGCGCGGGCTGCGGTCGGTGGGCCTGCCGGTGGGGATCTCGTACGTGGCGGTTTTCGCGACCAACCTGGCGATGATGTGGGTGCTGGGCCCGTTCGATCCCCGGATCCGCAACGGGTTCGCCGCCGCCGCGACCGTGCAGAGCCTGGTCGTCATCCCGGCCATCGCGCTCGGCTCCGCGACGGCCATCGTGATGAACCAGCAGCGCGGCGCGGGACGGCGCGGGCTGAACCCGGCCACGATGGGCGCGGGCCTGCGGATCGCGGCGGCCGTCTACGGCGCCGTGGCGCTGGTGGTCTGGACGGCCCGCGACGTGATCGGGCTGGTGATGGCGGGCGACTCGCGGATGGCCGCCGAATGCGCCCGCTACCTCAACGAGGTGGGCCCCACCTACCTGTGCTTCGGCATGGTGCTCATGGCGATCACGGTGATGGAGCAGATCGGCCGGGGCCGCGCGGCGCTCCTGCTGAACGCGGTGTACGCGGCGCAGATCATCGGCGTCGGCGGCCTGCTGGCCCGGAGTTTCCACAGCCAGGACCTGCTCTACGGGACCATCGCCGTGACCAACCTCGCCGGGCTCGCGGTGGTGCTCGTCGCGGTCCGCGCCGTCCGGCGCGACAGCGGCGACCGCGGTCAGGCATGCCCATCCGGGTAGCGCGTAAGCGCGACCACAAAGGGATTATCAATCGCTGCACGGCACCGCAGACTCAGGGTGGTGCGGGGAAATTGAGATCTCCGCGAGAACGCGGTCTTCCCCGGTGCGAAATGCGGCCATCACCCGTTCATCCGGAATTCGCACCGTGCCGACGATGGAAAGTAGGTGAAATGGCCTCGATGGATTTGCACGGCCGCCGCTGGCCGACCGTGCCGACCGAGCGCGAGACGGAGCTCCTCGGCGAGGTCGCCCGCTCCCGCGTCTGGACCGACGGTCCCTGGACGGCCGAGGTGGAACGGCGCATGGCCGGCCTCACCGGCGCCCCGCACGCGGTGGCGTTCAACAGCTGCACCTCCGCGCTGCACGCCGCGCTGCACGCCCTGGGCGCCGGGCGCGGCACCCGGGTGGCGCTGCCGTCGCTGACCTTCGCGGGGACGGCCACCGGCGCCCGGCACATCGGGGCGACGCTCCTGTTCCAGGAGGTCCGGCCGGACACCCTCACGCTCGGCCCGGACCTGCCGGCGGACGCCGACCTGGTCATCGCGGTGGACCTGCACGGCGTCCCGCACGGCCTGGACCGGGGGCCGGTGCTCACCGACGCCTGCCAGGCGCTCGGCACCCGGACCGGCGGCCGGCACGTCGGCGCGTCCGGCACCCACGCCTGGTCGTTCTCCGCGGCCAAGATGGTGACCGCTCCGGACGGCGGCGCGGTCACCACCTCCGACCCCGCGCTGGCGGACCGCCTCCGCGAGCTGCGCGACTACGGCGTGCCGGCCGGGGAGCACCGCTCGAACGCGGGCGTGCGGTGGCCCGGCGGGCACAACTGGCGGCCGTCGGAGCTGTCGATGGCGATGGTCGCGCACCGCCTGGACGACCTCGACGCCCGCGTCGCGCGGGCGCGGGACGTCACCGACCGGCTGCACAAGACGATGGACGGGCTCGGCCTGTGGCGCCAGCACGCCCCGGACGGCGCCGAACCCGGCTGGCACAAGGTGCGCTTCGGCGCCCCCGGCCTGGACCCCGCGGAGGCGCGCCGCATGGCGGACGCGCTCGCCGCGGCCGGCGTGCCCACGCACCGCTGGGGCGCGCTCCCGCTGCACCGGCACCCCGCGTTCGGCGGCCCCGGCGGACCGGACCTTCCGGGCACCGACCGCGCGGCCGCCGAGACCCTCTGCCTCGGTACCGAAGCCTGCCCTCCCATGACCTGGAACGACGACGAGGTCGAGCAGGTCTGCACCCTCATCGAAACGATCGCGGAAGGCTGAACATGGACACTCCTCGGACTCGTATCGGCATCATCGGCGTCGGCAACTGCGCGCGTGCGCTGATCGAGGGCACCGCCTTCTACCGGGCCAACCCCGAAGTGACCTCCGGGCTGATGTTCCCGTACGTGGGCCCCTACGGCGCGGGGTCCGTGGAGCCCGTCGCCGCCTGGGACGTCGACACCGAGAAGGTGGGGAAGGACCTGTGGTCGGCCAGGGCCGCGGGCCAGAACCTCGACATCGGCATCCCGCAGGGCGACCTCCTCCCGATCGGCGACGACGTGGAGGTGCTGCGCGCCCCGACCCTGGACGGCGCCGGGACGCGCTACCAGGAGCGGATGAGCCTCGCCCCCGAGACCGCCGGGGACCGCACCGCCGAGATCGTCGAGCAGATCCGGGCGGCCCGGGTCGACGTGCTGCTCAACTACCTGCCGGTCGGCTCCCAGCGCGCCACCGAGTGGTGGGCCGCGGCCGCGCTGGAGGCTGGGACGGCGTTCGTCAACAACGTGCCTGCCTTCATCGCCTCCACCGGCGAGTGGCGCCGGCGTTTCCGCGACGCGGGCCTCCCGCTCATCGGCGACGACATCAAGTCGCAGCTCGGCGCCACCTACCTGCACCGCGCGCTGGTGCGGGCGTTCTCCGACCGGGGCATCGCGCTGGAGCGCACCTACCAGCTCAACGTCGGCGGCAACATGGACTTCTACAACATGCTGGAGCGGGAGCGGCTCGCGTCCAAGAAGC
Organism: Actinomadura geliboluensis; assembly: GCF_043197915.1. Classification (NCBI taxonomy): domain Bacteria; kingdom Bacillati; phylum Actinomycetota; class Actinomycetes; order Streptosporangiales; family Thermomonosporaceae; genus Actinomadura; species Actinomadura geliboluensis. Next base: position 198,525 of record NZ_JBICUA010000014.1, read on the forward strand.
AGTCCAAGACCGGGGCCGTGACCGACGCCTACGACGGCGATCTCCCCGCAGACCGGGTGCACATCGGCCCGTCCGACTTCGTCCCCTTCCTCGGCGACACCAAGAAGGCGTTCATCCGCTGCGAGGGCAGCGGGTTCGGCGGCGCGCGGATCGACCTGGAGATGCAGCTGACCGTCCCGGACTCGCCCAACTCGGCCGGCGTGGTGATCGACGCCGCGCGGATCGCCAAGCTCGCGATGGACCGCGGCGACGTCGCCGTGGACGAGTGGGTGTCGGCATGGCTGTTCAAGGCGCCGCCGCGAAGCGTCGCGCAGGAGTCCGACCAGGTGGCCAGGGAGCGCCTCACCCAGTGGATCGGCGCTCCCGGCGAGGGAGCGAAGCGCTGAGCGGCCGCGGACCACGGCCCGCCGTCCACTCCGGAAGGAAGCACGCGTGTTCTCTTTGAGCCTGCGCCGATCCACCGCCCTGGGCGGTGTCGGCATGGCGGCCGTCCTCTGCGCCGCCTCCGCCTCCGCCCTCCCGCCGCACGCCTCGCGGGCGGCGTCCGCGGCGGCCCTCGCGCCCGCCGCCCCCGCCGCGCAGACCGGCGAGGTGCCCAGGTTCACCGTGGTGACCCACCGGCCGGGAACCTCCCCGGGGCTGCTCTTCGCCACGCCGCAGTCCGCCAGGGACTCCGGCGCCGTGCACGGCCCCCAGATCCTCGACGACCGCGGGCGGGTGGTGTGGTTCCGCCCCCTCCCCGCCGGTCAGTTCGCCACGGACCTGCGCGTCCAGCGGTACCGGGGCAAGCCCGTGCTGACCTGGTGGCAGGGCACGAGCAGCAACACCGGCATCGGGAAGGGCGTCGGCTACATCGCCGACTCCTCCTACCGCGTCATCGCCACCGTCCGGCCCGACGGCGACTACGCGCCCGACCTGCACGAGTTCGCGCTCACCGAGAAGGGCACGGCCCTCGTCACCAGCTACCGGACGGTGCCGTACGACCTGACGCCGGTGGGCGGCCCCAAGGACGGCCAGGCGGTGGACAGCGTCGTCGAGGAGATCGACGTCGCCACCGGCCGCCGCATCATGCGGTGGAGCAGCCTCCAGCACGTCCCGATCACCGAGAGCGACATGCCCGTGGAACTGACGCACGGCGCTCCCTACGACTACTTCCACGTCAACTCCGTGGCCGTCGACGATGACGGAGACCTGCTGGTCTCCGGCCGCACCACCTCCACCGTCTACAAGGTGGACCGGGAGACCGGAGCGGTGCTCTGGAGGCTCGGCGGACGCCACAGCTCGTTCCGCCTCGGCGCCGGGGTGCGGTTCAACTGGCAGCACGACGCCATGCCGGAGGGGCGCGGCACCTACCGGATCTTCGACAACGGGAGCGTCGCGGGGTCCCCGGGCTGGGAGTCGCGGGTCGTGCGCGTCCGGGTGGACGCCCGGCGGCGGACCGCCACGTACCTCGGGCAGGTCACCCACCCCGTCCTCCAGTCGGTGGAGAACGAGGGCGGAAGCCAGCGGACGCCCGGCGGCGGCACGCTCGTGAGCTGGGGGTCCAGCAGCCGGATCTCGGAGTTCGCCAAGAGCGGGCGCCTGCTGTTCGACGCCACCCTCCCGGCCGGCTGGAGCAGCTACCGCGTCTACCGGTCGCGCTGGTCGGCCGAACCGGCGGCGCCCCCCGCCGTCTCCGTCGGACCGGACGGGGCGCTGCACGCGAGCTGGAACGGGGCGACGGGCGTCGCCCGCTGGCGGGTGCTCGGCGGAGACGCGCCGACCGCCCTCAAGCCGGTGGCCGAGGCCGCGTGGCAGGGGCTTGACACCGCCGTCCGCCTCGACCCGCTGCCCCGCTTCGTCAAGGTGGAGGCGCTGGACGCGCACGGCACGAGCATGGGGTCCTCCACGGCGGTCCCCACGGACAGCTGACCGCGGTGCCCAGGAAGGAGGCCGACGATGTACGTACTGGGGCTCAACTGCTTCTTCTCCCGGCCCGACGAGGACTTCATCCCCCGCCTGCCGGAGTACTTCTTCCATGACGCGTCCGCCGTCCTGCTGCGCGACGGCCGGGTGGTCGCCGCCGTGGAGCAGGAAAGGCTCAGCCGCATCAAGCACACCAACCGGTTCCCCGGCGACGCCGTCCGCGCGGTGCTGGCCAGGGCCGGCATCACGATCGCGGACGTCGACAAGGTCGCGTTCTTCTTCACCGAGGAATGGGTCGACAAGGTGCTTTTCCAGCTCTACTCCCAGCATCCCGGAGTGGAGGTGAAATGGAGCCGAGAACTGATCAAGGAGCGGATCCGCGAACTCTTCGGCCACGACCTGCCGGACGAGAAACTCGCGTTCGTCCCGCACCACGAGTCGCACGCCTACTCCGCCTATCCGCAGTCGGGGTACGACGACGCGCTGGTGATGGTCATGGACGGCCAGGGAGAAGGCGTGTCCACGTCCTTCTACAGCGCCGACGGGGAACGGGTCGAACTCCTCGGCTCCAAGGACATCGACCGGTCGATCGGGCACCTCTACACGGCCGGCACGGAGATCCTCGGCTACCGGCTGTTCGACGAGTACAAGGTCATGGGGCTCGCCCCGTACGGCGACCCCGCGACCTACCGGAAGCTCTTCGAGGAGCTCTACGACCTCCGCTCCGACGGCCATTTCGACATGGACCACAACCGGCTCAAGCTGCTCGCGCTCAGGGCGGGCATCGTCCCCCGGCGCAAGGGCGAGAAGATGACCCGGCGGCACATGGACTTCGCCGCCGCGCTCCAGCAGGCGACCGAGGACCTCGCGCTGCACATGATCGAGCACTGGCGGTGGGTCACCGGGCACCGGCGGCTCGCCATCGCCGGCGGAGTCGGGCAGAACTGCACGCTCAACGGGAAACTGCTGACGGGCGGGCGATTCCAGGAGGTCTTCGTCCACCCGGCCGCGCACGACGCCGGGGCGGCGCTCGGAGCCGCCCTCAAGGTCCACCGGGAATCGGCCGGCCGGCTCCCGCGCGCGAGGGTGCGGGACGTGTTCTGGGGCCCGGGGATCCCCGGCGACTCCGAGGTCGAGGAGCGACTGGCCGAATGGCGGGGTCTGCTCGACTTCCGGCGCTCCGCCGACGTGGCGGAGGAGACGGCCGGACTGCTGGCCGCCGGAAAGGTCGTCGGCTGGGTCCAGGGCCGTTCGGAGTTCGGCCCGCGCGCCCTCGGCAACCGCAGCATCCTGGCGGACCCGCGCCCCGCGGAGAACCACCGCCGGATCAACCTGATGGTCAAGAACCGGGAGTCCTACCGGCCGTTCGCACCGTCGGTGAAGGCCGAGCGCCTGCGGGACTACTTCGAGTACCCGTCCGACGTCCCGGCGCCGGACTTCATGGTGTTCACCGTCCCGGTCCGCGCGGAGAGCGCGTCGGAACTGGCCGCGATCACCCATGTGGACGGCACGGCCCGGGTCCACGCGGTGGACCGGGAGGTCAACGAGCGCTACTGGCGGCTGCTGGACGCGTTCGAGCGGCGGACCGGCGTGCCCGTGCTGCTCAACACGTCCTTCAACAACCACGCCGAGCCGATCGTGGACTCGGTGGAGGATGCGATCCGCTGCTTCCTGACCACCCGCCTGGACCACCTGGTGGTCGGGGATGTCATCGCCACCAAGACCGGCGGCGAGCTCCGCGACCTGACGGGACTGGTACCGAGCCTGCCGCGCTCCGCCCGGCTGGAGAGGACGATCACCCCGGGAGGTGCCGAGAGGGCCCGGCTGACCGCGAACCACGCCACCGCCGGCTCGGCGGAGATCGGCGACCACACCTTCGAGACGCTGCGGAAGGCGGACGGCCGGTCGTCGCTGGGCGACCTCGGCCTGAACGTGGACACCCCCGGCGGTATCGAAAGCCTCCGCGAGATCGAGAACCTCTGGAAGGACCGGCTGGTGGAGCTCCGCCCGCCCTCGCCCTCGAGGTAGGCGAAGAGGCCCGCGCCCGCTCCGTCACGTCCCGCGAGCCGCCTGGTCAGACCGGACCAGGCGGCTCCGGCGGCCGACCTGCCGTCCCTTCGGCCTGCCCCCTGTCGCCCGCCGAGCACCGTGGCGAAGTGTTAGCGATAACATTCGCGTCGATGCCGGGAGCGGCCGGAGCAACCGCGTCCCGAGTGGCAGACCGCTGGAGCAGAGGGGACACCTGTGGAAGAGCGAATGCTGCAGCGCGCCGGTCGGAAGGTCGGCGTCGTGGGCCTGGGCGCATGGCAACTGGGCGCGGACTGGGGGACGGTCGACGACCGCCAGGCGCTGTCGGTCCTGTCCGCCGCGGTGGAGGCCGGGGTGTCGTTCATCGACACCGCCGACGCGTACGGCGACGGACGCAGCGAGCGGCTGATCGGCCGGTTCCTGCGCGGCAGCGGCGTCCAGGGCGTCATGGTGGCGACCAAGATGGGGCGGCGCGTCATGCCGCAGCACCCGTCGATCTACACCCTGGACAATTTCCGTGCCTGGACCGACCGGTCGCGCGCCAATCTCCAGGTCGAACGGCTCGACCTGGTGCAACTGCACTGCCCGCCGCCGGCCGTCTACCAGGACGACGCGGTGTTCGACGCCCTGGACACGCTCGTGGAGGAGGGCCGGATCGCCGCGTACGGAGTGAGCGTGGAGACCCGGGCCGAGGCGCTGGCCGCCATCGCCCGCCCCGGCGTGGCCACCGTCCAGTTGATTCTCAACATGCTGCGGCTCGGCCCGCTGGAGGAGGTCCTGCCGGCGGCGCGCGCGGCCGGCGTCGGCGTCATCGCGCGAGTGCCGCTGGCGAGCGGCCTGCTGTCGGGCCGCTATGACGAGCACACGACGTTCGCCGCCGATGACCACCGCACCTACAACCGGCATGGCGAGGCGTTCGACGTCGGCGAGACCTTCTCCGGTGTGGATTTCAGCACGGGCTTGGAGGCGGTGCGCCGCCTGCGGCCGCTGGTTCCGGACGGGGTGACGATGGCGCAGTTCGCGATGCGCTGGATCGTCGACCAGCCCGGGGTGTCCGTGGTGATCCCCGGTGCCCGCACACCCGACCAGGCCCGCGACAACGCCGCCGCGGCCGACGCCGCTCCGCTGTCGCAGGAGGCATCGGCGGGCGTGCGCGAGATCTACGACGAACTGATCGCGCAGCACGTGGCGAACCGCTGGTGAAGCGAAAACCTGGGATGCCACGCGCTACAGGATCCTGGACGCGGTCGAGCGCTTCGAGGCCGAGCTGCCGCCACCGGGCTCACCATCCGGGTCGTTCACCCGCGCCCGGCTCGCCGCGACCATTCCAGAGAAGGACGGACCACCGGACGATCCGTTCGTCTACGATGCCGACGGCAACCTGCTCATCCGCCGCGACAAGACCGGCACCGTCCTGTATCTGCGGGAAATGGAGCTCCGCCTCAGCGGCGGCACTGTCACCACCACCCGCTACTTCACCCACGGCGGACAAACCATCGTGTCCGGCCATGCGACTGGCATATGCCCACACCAGCGGGCCCGTCCACGCACCTGACCGCCATGACTAATTAACCCTGGTTAGCGGTCGGGTGTTTTCCCAGGTCAGCGAGTAGCGGCGGAGTACGTGTCGGCGATAGCGCACGCCGGGCAGCAGTCGCCGCGCTGCGGCTCGCACCTGCCCGTAGCTCATCTGTGGGTCGGCGACCGGCATCCCTTCCGGGCCGTGCGCACGGCGCAGCACCTTGATGGTCCGTACGACCGGGGCGGCCGCGATCATCGCTGCCCACTCCGCCGGAGTCCTCTCACAGGCCAGGTCGACCACCACCAGCGTGCCACCGGGACGCAGTAGATCGCGCATGAGGGTCAGGGCCGCCTCAAAGTCCATGTGATGGATCGTGGATACCGAGCAGATGAAGTCGTAGCCCTGGACCGGGAGATCGACGGTGAGGAAGTCGCCCTCGATGAACGTGAGATCCGGGTCACCGGCGGCGAGTTCGTGAGCGCGGGCGATCATCCTTGGCGAGCTGTCGATGCCAGTGACGCGTTTTGCCCGCCCGGTCAGCTTGCGCGCGAGCAGACCGTCCCCACAGCCAACGTCCAGCGCATCGCTGCACCCCTCCGGGACGGCACGCAGGATGCCAGGGTGACGCGCGACGTTGGTATTCCAGTACGGCTTAAGGGCGGCCTGGCTCATCGGATCATCGTAGGGGCATGGCATCTGCAGCCATGTCCTGGCTTTCGCGAACGCATACACAGCTACTGCCCAGGGACATCACAGGGGACGTGCGAGTAGCGGGCCAGGAACGTAGAAGCGGCGCGCGAGGTCCTAATGCAGAACCATGCCGAGTGAACCTGCAGAGCAGGTCAGCGTGTCAGCGTCGTAGAGTTCTCTTGCAGGACCGTTCGAAATGTCACGGACACACGTCGGCTGCGGGGCACCCGCCGGTTGGGGCCAGGGTCGGTCTTCCGCGCCGGGATGGCGTGCCGCCAGGTGAATCGTGCGGGGCCTGTCATCACGCACAAACTGCCGGATTCGAGGCGTACTGGCACGCGCGTCTTGTCCTGAGGGTGAGTGAACTCCATAACGCATGCCGACAGCAGACTGACCGAGGCGACGACAGGGCCGAAGGAAGGAATGCGGTCGATGTGAGCGCTGATGCCCTGACCAGGCAGGTATTCGTTCACGATCACCTGGTCGGGCTGTTGGTCGAAGTGGCCGTCCTCATGTAGCCGCCGGGCCAGCGCCACCGCCCAGCCGGGGAGTGGCGGGGCCGGAGCGCCGCCCACGCCACGACTGCCATAGTCGTAACGATGCCCGTAGTGCTGGACACGCCTCCGCAGTTGCGACGACCAGGGCGCGGCGTCGATATCCGCTGCTAGGCGCTGCTGAGCGTTCTTGTCCAGCCAGTGCTGTACGCACAGTAGCCCCGGAACCATGGTCGAAAACCTATTCGATCGCGGCTCATCCGGTCCAGGGTTCCTCGAGCGCTGCCGATGCTGGCGGCGACGGAGCGAGACGGCCGCCAAGGCGACCCGTCCCGGGTGCGGCAAACAGCGGATCCTGCAGGCCGACACCGGCAGATGATCGGACGGTCCGGCTCGGGCGTCGGCCCCACCCGGTGCCACTGACCCGGCAAGCTGGACGATCCTGCAGCGCTGCCTGACCCACCGCCAAGCCCAGCGCACGGACGACCCGCACGTGATGGTCACCAAGGGCGCCAAAGCCGGCCGGTCTCCGGATATGGACCGAGACGATGAGGTGCGGCACCTGACGTCATTCTTCGCCGTCAGCCCTGGCGAAGGGAAAGGTTGAGAGTGGTCGTTTCCCAGCCGGTCGCCGACCGGCGGGTGCGGTCAACGGGCGGCTGTGCAGGTGAGGAGTTCGCGGTGTTCGAGGGTCCATAGTGCGGCCCGGGACTGCCATGCGAGGGTCCACAGCCCCTCGGTGTGAGTGTTGTGCTGGGTGAAGCCCTGAACTCGTGAGTACCAGCCGTTGTCTTTGATCAGGAAGTGCAGGATCCGGTCGATCAGATCGGTGCGTTGACGGCGGGGAAGCCCGTAACCGTCAAGGAAAGCCTTGAACCATTCCGCGCGGGTGGCGGCGGGTGGCAGCCCGATCTCTTCGGCGACGTCATCATCGAAGAGTTGCACGCAGTAGAAGGCGGTGACGGCGACCTCATCGAGGGGGTCGACTGGCCCGGAGTACTCCCAGCCGATCAGCCCGGTCGGGCGGTTCTGGTCAAAGACCACATGCCAGGGTGCGATGTTGCCGTGGCTGATCAGTGCTCCAGGTGTGTCGGTGTGCAAGGTCCAGGGCATCCACTGCGCATCAGGTGGCGGGGTGAAAGGTACGACTCACCTGGTGGAGCTGGTGCAGCAGCGAGCCGACGTAGGAGCCGACGCTTCCGGCACCTCGATGGCAGCATCAGCACTGTGAAGCGGGGCGGTCTGGGCATCTACCGTGCGAGTGCCGGAAAAGTCCGCCCGGCGGCGGGGGAGACGGTTACGATCGCCGCGTTCATGTCTGATCATGTTCGGGAGCGGCACATGGTGGGGATCCGACCCTTAACTCTTGGTCTGCTGATGGTGCCCGTGCTCGGCCTGGCGGCCTGCTCGGGCGGCGACAGCACTTCCGCCGCAGGGAGCGCGGGGAGCGGCGCAAAATCGCCTCGTCCCTCACCTGTCCTGCCCTCCTTCAAAGGAAAGAAGCTCGACGCCGTCAGCGGCGAGTTGCAGCGTTCCTGGCCCGCCTACACCACGGCGTTCAGGGCCCTGCCCGACGGTCACCTGTTCGACGGCGAGTCCTACTCCGGTACCTGGGTCGTCTGCACGCAGGTCGAGGACCCTCAGGGGAAGAAGGTGGAGTTGGGATTCCTGCCCCCGCAGGTGTCCTGCCCGCCCGACGGCCGCGTGACCACCTGGCCCGTCGTGCCCAACTTCGTCGGCAAGACCGGCACCGACGCAAAGCAAGCCGCCCTGCGGCTCGGCTTCCCGCTCGTCAGCAGCGAGCCCATCGTGACCGAGGGATACGACGACAGCTCGCACCTGGAACGTACCGTCTGCACCCAGGACCCGCCCGTCGGCCAGAGCATGCGCCAGCACTACGGCACGACACTGAGCCTGCGGGTCGCCGACAGCAAGGGGTCGTGCACCCCGTAGGTGCCCCGCCTGGTGCTGGACGGCACCTTGATCTCGATCGACCGGGTCGCCGCCGACCGGCCCCACTACTCGGGAAAGCATCGCCGCCACGGCATGAACCTCCAGGTCATCGCCGCACCGGACGGGACCCTGCTGTGGGTGTCGGGACCGCTGCGCGGCTCGGTCCACGACCTGACCGCGGCCAGGATCTGGGGCGTCATCCGGGCCCTGGCGGCCACCGGGCTGCTCGTGCCGGCCGACAAGGCCTACCAGGGCACCGGCGCGCACATCCCCAAGCCCTACAAGGGACGCGACAAGCCCGAACCGCAAAAGGACGCCAACCGCGCACACGCCAAGCTCCGCGGACCCGGCGAACACGCGAACGCCCAGCTCAAATCATGGCGCATCCTGCGCAAGCTACGCTGCTGCCCCCACCGCGCCGGCCGCCTCGCCAAAGCCGTCCACACCCTTCAACTCCGCGAGACCGCAGCACGCTGAAAAAGGCTCAGTGGGCGCCGCCGGACAAGGGCGAGGATCTGGGCGCGTACGTGGCGGGTGATCTGCTGCGCAAGGGCGCCCGCGACCTGAGCGGCGGTATCCCGCACTGAAGGCCTGAACGAAGCAGGACCGCAAGGGTGAAGGGCCAGGGCCCGCTTGGCGTAGGTGGGCCGGTCGAATGGCGTAGTTGCAGAACCGGCACCTCGATGTGGAAGAGACTCCCTTGCCGGGCAACCGTTTCGGGGGTCCAGCCGGTAGATGTCGGAGAGAGATCTACTGGGAGGTCGGATGCGGGAGCGCCCGGACTACGCGGCGTATGTGACGGAGCGGTCGCCGCGGCTGCTCAGAACGGCCTATCTGTTGTGTCGCGACTGGGCGCAGGCGGAGGACCTGCTGCAGACGGCGCTGGTGAAGGCGTGGCGCTCGTGGCGGCGGATCGAGGACAACCCCGATCCGTACGTCTACCGGATCTTGGTCAACACGCACGCGTCGTGGGCGAAGCGGCACTGGCGCGGCGAGCGGCCCACGGAACGGCCCCCGGACGGCCCCGATCCGGCGGACGGCATCGGCGCCGCCGAGGACAAGGCGGTCCTGTGGGCGGCGCTCGGCCGGCTCCCGCACCGGCAGCGCGCCACGCTGGTGCTGCGCTTCTTCGAGGACCTGTCGGAGCCGCAGGTCGCCGAGGTACTCGGCTGCTCGGTCGGGACGGTGAAGAGCCAGACCAGCAAGGCCCTCACCAAGCTCCGGATCGATCCGGGCGTCCTGGCCGCCGTACCGCAGGGAGGGGAGTGAGCGATGGCACGCGAACTGAAGGACCTGACCGAGGTCATGGAGGCTGAGAGCGCTCGCGGCGTTCCGTCCCCGGATCTGCTGGACGGCGTCCGCCGCCGGGTCCGGCGCGGCAACCGGCTGCGCGCAGCCGCCGCGGCCTTCGGCGTGGTGCTGATGGCGGGGGCGGCCTTCGGGGTCGTCCAGCAGCAGGACGGCAACGCCCGCGACCGGCACGCGCTCGCACCGACGATGACGGGCGTCGTCAACCAGGACTTCCAGAGGTCTGCGGGGCGGGACGGCATGCAGCCGCTGCAGGAGGTCGGCTTCTCAAAAATTCGGGCCAAGGGACGGTTCACCATCACGCCGACCGGGCCGTTCATCGGCGTCACCCTCCGGTGCTCCGGCGATTTCATGGTCTACCAGCAGCGGGAGAACGGTGCCTTCAGCAGCGGCGGCTGCAGCCAGGGCTCACCCGACGACAACTCCACCTCGGTCTCCAAGGTCGTGCCGGGCGTGCCGATCACCATCGAGGTCGTGGCTCTCCCGTTGAAGGACAGCAGCGAACAGAACCCGAACACGTTGAGTTCAATGATCGGCATTGACCGGTACCTGGGCAGCCACGAGCCGACGTCAGGGAACTGGAGCGTCCGCGTCTACAGCGGCCAGTGCAACACCGACGCCTGCAACATGGGAACCCGTCCGCCCACACAGCCGAAACAGCTTGCGGTGACCGGGCTGAAGCGGTTGGCGCGAGTCACCGGGAGCGCCGACGGCAGGTCCCGGACGGTCCCGCTCAAAGAGCCGGGCAAGTTGATGCGAATACGGGTGACATGCGTGGACGGCGCGGCGGTGGCGGTCGTCCGAACCGGCGGGCAGACCAAGGTCGTGCACTGTGAGATCGCCGAATCCACGGGCATCACCTGGGATCAGGACGTCGAAGGCGGGACGAACGCAATCAAAATCGCCGTGCTGCCCGCCGAGGCGGGCAAGGTGCACGCCACCAGCGACGCCGCGCTGGCAAAACTGATGAAGAGCGTGAAACCGGCGGGGAAGTGGACACTGGAGGTCTACGCCCGCTGAGCCCCGCAGCGCCGCCGGGCCCGGTCGGTCACCGCCGGGCCCGGCGGCCGACCGCCACCGGGTCGTGAAGCGGCACAGACCAATGCCTCCAGCAAGATCAGAAGTCTCCACCATTGTCACCTAAATTATGCTGGTACGTAAACCGTGGGACGGTTCGTTATTTTGGCCCCGTCCGTTTCGCTCAGCCCCGTCAGGATGTCGAATGGCGGTGGATGATCTGGGGAAGAGTTGGGCTGATATGAGTTGCGTGGAACCGAGCCCAGACCCGGGTGTCGACCGGCCGGTGCGGAACCGAGTACCGCACTCCCTCGACCGAGATGGTGCAGTCCCAGTTCACCCGGCGGGTGGTGCCGAATGCCGCAGTGGGCGGCGCCTTGGGCAACGGGTGCAGCCGCTGGCGCTCCTCGGCCAGCAACTCGACCGGCTTGCGCTTGGTCTCGCGGTGGACACGGCCGTTCACCTCCTGGCAGAAATCTCGGCAGGCCGCCTCCAACTGAGAGGACGGGCCGAGGGGCCATATCGGCGGCGGTCGGCACCTTGCCGGACTCTCGCAGAAGATCGAGGAGGGCCTCGGTGATCGCCCTCCGGGTCTGCCCCGGGCCACGCGAACGCTGATTCGAGCCGACCGTCCCCATGAGACCGCCAGTGGAGCAGGCCTCGTCCCCCAGTGCAAGTGAGCGCCCGCGCCGGCCGCCCGGATCGGTCGGGCGCCGCCGTGGCGGCGACTTCGCTGAGCACCTCGTCCTCTTCTGTCAGAATCGTGGCGGTCTCGCTGGCGGACGCAGGCGAATGGGGCGGTACGCACCGGCATCTCACTGCGCGGACGGGAGCGTGGTCCACGGAGGTCAGGAGCAGGAGAGAGGGCGGGGGCGGGCATGGAGCCTCTCCGGTCCGGTGATCCCCGGCGGGTCGGCGGCCACCGGCTGCTGGGCAGGCTCGGCACCGGCGGCATGGGCCAGGTGTTCCTGGGACGTTCCCCTGGCGGGACGCTCGTGGCGGTCAAGGTCGTCCACCCCCAGCTGGTCCAGGATCCGGGCTTCCGGGCGCGGTTCCGCCGCGAGGTCGATGCGGCCCGGGCCGTGGGCGGCGCCTTCACCGCGCCCGTCATGGACGCCGATCCCGACGCCGCCCTGCCGTGGCTGGCGACCGCATACCTGCCGGGCGTGCCGCTGGACCTGGCGGCGCCGCTGCCGGCTCCCGCCGTCGCGGCGCTGGGCGCCGGGCTTGCCGAGGCGCTGGTGTCGATCCACCGCGCCGGGATCGTGCATCGCGACCTCAAACCGTCCAACGTCATCCTGGGGCTCGACGGGCCGAAGGTGATCGACTTCGGCATCGCCCACGCCGCGGGCGGCGCCGTCGTCACCCAGGCGGGTTTCGCCGTCGGGTCCCCGGGCTTCATGGCGCCGGAGCAGGCCCGCGGGGCACCGACGGGGCCCGCCGCCGACGTCTTCTCCCTCGGCGCGGTCCTGGTCTTCGCCGCGACGGGCGCCGGCCCCTACGGGCAGGGGCCGCCCCACGTGTTGATCTACCGCGCCGTGCACGAGCGGCCGCGGCTCGACGCCGTCACCGATCCGGGCCTGCGCGCGGTCGTCGAGGCATGCCTGGACCCAGACCCGAACAGGAGGCCGCCCCCGGACCGGCTGCTTCACCGGCTCGCCCCCCTCGTGCCGCAGAGCACCGACCTGCACGGCGTCGGCTGGCTGCCGGACGCCATCGCCGCTCGAATCCTCCAGGCGGGCACGGACATGCCCGACGTCCCGCTGACCGAGCCCCGGCAGGCCGGGGCTCCGGAACGGCGGCGGCTCCTGCTCCTCGGCGGAGCGGCCGCGGGCGTCGTGCTGGGCACCGGGGGAGTCGTGGCGCTGGTCCGCGCACTGCGGGCCTCTTCTTCGGACGGGCCCGGTGGGCGGACGCCGGCCGTGCCGCCCACCACGTCCTCCGCACCGGCGCCCCCGCCCATGCGAGGCGGCAAGGTGCTGTGGAAACGCTTCTCCGGCGACGAATACCTCATCTCCACCCCGGTGGTGGCCGGCGGACAGGTCTTCGTGGGCAGTGAGAAGCGGGGCCTGCTGGCATTCGACGCGAAGACCGGCGCACCGCGGTGGCGATACCGGACCGCGCAGCGGATCGTCACCGGTCCCGCCGTCGCGTCGGGCCTCGTCTACGCCCTTTCCCAGGACGGAGTCCTGCACGCGGTCAACGCCCGTACGGGCAAGCTGAAATGGCGGCGGACGGTCGGGAACACCCAGGCGGACCCCATGGTCGACCGGGGGCTCGTCTTCTGCGGCGGCGACGCCCTCCAGGCGCTCGACGCGTCCGGGGGCGCGGTCCGATGGCAGCGCGGCGGCGCCGCCCATACCCCCGCCGTCGCCGACGGCATGGTCTACGTTCCCAGCGGTAAGAGACTCGCTGCCTACGACGCTTCCACTGGACGGACCCGGTGGACGTACCAGTCCCTCAACGGCGTCCAGGACGCCACGGCAGCGAACGGCATGGTCTGCTTCGCCGACTTCCAGGGGGAGAAGGTCCACGCGGTCGACGCCCGTACCGGCAAGCCGCGCTGGACGTTCGACATGGGGGAGACCGCCACGTCCCGGCCGGTGGTGACGGACCGCCTGGTGTACGTGTGCGACTACGGCGGGAAGGTCTCCGCTCTGGATCCCGCCACGGGGACGATGCGCTGGCAGGTCCAGGTGGAGGGGGAGATCCACGCGAACCCCGTCCTGACCGGCGGCACCCTGTACGTCCCCAGCGGGATCTATTCCAACGGTGGCGTGTACGCGATCGAGGCCGGCACCGGCCGCAAGGTGTGGCGCTTCCGGACCGCCGGGGGCATCGAGTCCGGCCTGGCCGTTGCGGACGGTGTCGTCTACACCGGCTGCAAAGACGGCTACCTGTACGCTCTCGACGCGCGCGGTGGCTCGGGCACCGCGACCGGGTGAAAGACGGGGAGCCGATGTCCGCGACACGTTCGGGAATCCCGCGGCAGGTGGGGCCCTACCGCGTTGTGTCCAGGCTGGGCGAGGGCGGCATGGGGCAGGTCTTCGCCGGCCGCTCACCCGGCGGCCGGACGGTCGCCATCAAGATCATTCACCCGGCCCTGGCGGAGGACGCCGACTTCCGGGCGCGGTTCCGGCGCGAGATCACGGCGGCCCGCGCCGTCGGCGGCGTCTACACCGCCCCGGTGGTGGACGCCGACCCCGACGCCTCGCCGCCGTGGCTGGCCACGGCGTTCCTGCACGGCATGTCCCTGGAGGACGCCGTCGCCGCGCACGGGCCGCTGCCTCCCCCCGCGGTCCGCGCGCTCGGCGCCGGGCTCGCCGAGGCGCTGGTGTCGATCCACCGCGCCGGAGTCGTGCACCGCGACCTGAAACCGTCCAACGTGATGCTCACGCCCGAAGGACCGCGCGTCATCGACTTCGGCATCGCCCGCCCGAGCGAGGCCACCGCGCTCACCCGGACCGGCGCCGCCCTCGGCACCCCCGCCTACATGTCCCCCGAGCAGGCGTCCGGCGGTGCGGCCGGGCCGCCGTCGGACGTGTTCTCGTTCGGCGCCGTCCTGACCTACGCCGCCACCGGAGCCGGCCCGTTCGGGCGGGGCGCCGTCCACGAGATGGTGTACCGCGTCATGCACCTGCCGCCCCATCTGGAGGGCGTCCCCGATCCCGGCCTGCGCGCGCTGATCGCGGCCTGCATGGACAAGGATCCCGCCCGCAGGCCCGGCGCCGACTGGCTGCTGGCGCAGCTGTCCGCCGACCCAGCCGCCGCCGCGCGAGGCACACATTGGCTTCCGCCGCCCATCGCGCACGACGTCGCCCGGCGAGGCGAGACCGCCGTCCCCCGCGGCTCGGGCCGCCGCGCCTTCCTGGCCCTCGGCGCGGGCGGCGTCCTGGCGGCCCTGGCCGCGGGCTCGGCCGGCGCCTTCCTCCTGCGGCGGGGCGACTCCCCGGTCCGCTGGACGTTCGAACTGCCCGACGACATGTACGTCAGGACGCGGCTCGTGGCGTCGCACGGGACCGTGTACGTGTTCGGCTCCACGAGGCTGGACGGCCGCACGTTCGCGCTCGACGCCCGGACCGGGCGGCAGAGGTGGCAGGCGGACTTCACGGCGGCCCGCGACTCATCGCCGGCCCTGCTCGGCGGCAGGGCCTTCCTCTACGACTCCGCGGGCCGCGAGGTCGTGGTCGGGTTCGAGGAGGCGACCGGCAAGGTCCTCTGGACCCAGTCGCTGAAGAGCTTCGGTCTTGCGCCCGTCCTGGTCGCCGGGTCCGGAGTCGTCTGCCTCACCGGAAGCAGCGGCACCGGGGAGTACGGGCTGTACGGGTACGACGCCGCGAGCGGCCGGCCGCGCTGGCAGTACCGCGTGGACGGCCTGCTCCAGACACAGGCGGCGCTCGCGGGCGGCCTGTGCTGCTTCAGCTCGGAGAAGGGCTTCGTCTACGGGATCGACATCGCCACCGGCAACGCGCGCTGGCAGGTGCGGACGGGTGCCGGCGCCGCCACGACGCCGCGGGTGGCGGGCGACGTGGTGGTGGTCGTCGCCGAGGACGGCTCCGTCCTCGGCCTGGAGGCGGCCACCGGCCGGAAGCGGTGGAGCGTCCCCCTTGGCGGCGCCGCGGCGTCCCAGCATGGGAGGGAAGCCCCGGTGGGGGCCGCCGGCGGCACCGTGTTCGTCGGCGGCCAGGACGGCACCCTCTACGCCCTCGACGCGGCGTCCGGACGCCGGCGGTGGCAGCGCCCCGTCGCGGGCACCGCGGGAAGCGGCGGGTCGCGTGGCTTCCTGGTCCCCGAGGTGGGCGGAGGGTTCGCGGTGGCCACCGACAACGAGGGCCGGATCGTCGCCCTCGACGCCGCCACCGGCGCGCCCCGCTGGGAGCGCGGAGTGGGCCGGGGACTGGGTGAACGGCCCCTGATCTCGGGATCGCTGGTGTACTACGGCGCCGTCGACGGCCTGTCGGTCTTTGATCTGCCGACAGGCCGCCTACGCCACCGCTTCGAGTTCGAGGACGTCCTCCGCACGGTGGGCAGCGTGCAGTACTACACCGCGATGGACGGCACGGTGTACTGCGTCGTGGACGACGCCGTCGTCCAGGCGATCCGCTACGAGCCGTGACACGGCCGGAGGGAATCGACCATCTGACCGTGCCAGTCGCGCGTCCCGGGTTCGGAGGGACGAGACCGCACGAGGCAGTGGCCGAGGAGTCCTCGATGGAACAGGGGGTTTGCGGAGGCGTGTACACGCAGGTCGCCGAGATTCTGCAGGTCGGCCGCGACAAGGTCTACATGCTGCTGCGGACGGGGCGTCTGCGCAGTATCAAGATCGGCCAGCGGCGAACTGCGGCGGGCGTTCCGGCTCGTCACCCGGAAGGCGGGGATCGGGGAGTTCTGGTCTCCGCGCGAGTTGCGTCACTCGTTCGTCTCGATCATGAGTGACGGCGAGGTGCCCATCGAGGCGATCGCCGTTTTCGGTGACCGCGGCCGAGCGGGCGGAGTTGGAGCGTGGGGCGCGGGCGGCGACCTCGACGCAGGCGTATGCGTTGCGGTGCCGGATCGTGCTGGCATGCGCCCGGCCGGGGGCATTTCACACGCATGTGGCTGCCGAGCTGGGCGTCTCGCCGCCGACGGTGGCCAAGTGGCGCCGCCGGTTCATCGAGCACGGGCCGGCCGGGCTGGCCGATGAGCCCCGGCCCGGTCGTCCGCCCTCGATCCTGCTGGACAAGGTCCAGGAAGTGGTCACGCTGACTTTGGAGCAGACACCACCAGACGCCACGCACTGGTCGAGGGCGTCGATGGCCGAGCGCACCGGCCTGAGCAAATCCACGATCGGGCGGATCTGGCGCCGGTTCGACCTCAAGCCGCACCGGACCGACACCTTCAAGATCTCCACCGACCCGCTGTTCGTGGAAAAGGTCGTGGACGTGGTCGGGCTCTACCACCACCCGCCCGAACGGGCCGTGGTGCTGTGCGTGGACGAGAAGTCGCAGATGCAGGCCCTCGACAGGTCACAGCCGGTGCTGCCGATGATGCCGGGCATGCCCGAGCGGCGCACCCACGACTACGCCCGGCACGGCACCACCAGCCTGTTCGCCGCCTTCAACATCGCCGACGGCACCGTCATCACCGAACTGCACCGCCGGCACCGCGCAACCGAGTTCAAAAAGTTCCTGGTCGCGATCGACAAGGCCGTCCCGGCCCAACTGCAGGTGCACCTGGTCTGCGACAACCTGGCCACCCACAAGACACCCCTCATCCACGACTGGCCGGCCCGCCACCCCCGCTTCCACATTCACTTCACCCCGACCGGGTCGTCCTGGCTCAACCAGGTCGAACGCTGGTTCGCCTACCTCACCACCCAGCTCACCCAACGCGGCGTCCACAAAAGCGTGCAAGCCCTCGAAGCCGACGTCCGCGCCTGGGTCCGGCAATGGAACACCAACCCCAAACCATTCGTCTGGACGAAGACCAGCGAAGAGATCCTCGACTCCCTCGCCCGATATCTACAACGGATCTCAGGCGCAGAACACTAGGGCGTGTTTCGAAGTAGTTGGAGCCATTCGTTGATGGCGGTGATCTCGAGGGTTGCCTGGTAGCGGACGGAGAGCTTGATGCCCCTATGGATGTCAACAGACGATCGCGGCTGAGGCGGGCAGGTCATTTGACCTGAGGACGAATCGGTAGATCTCTCTGGCCACATATCGTTTCAGGCAGCGGATGATCTCTCGCCGTGTCTTGCCCTGGGTGAGGCGTCGTCGCAGGTAGTCCTGGGTTTGGTGGTCCCAGCGCAGGCGGCTGAGGACGATCCGGTAGAGGGCGGAGTTGGCCTGGCGGTCGCCGCCTCGGTTGAGCCGGAGTCGTTGTGTCTTGCCGGATGACGCTTCGACCGGGCTGGTGCCGCACAAGGCGGCGAAGGAGGCTTCGCTGGAGAGGCGTTCGGGGTTGTCGCCGGCTGCGATCAGCAGGGCGGCGGCGCTGTCCGGGCCGAAACCGTGAACGTCCAGCAGGCCGGGGGCGCCTTCCTCGACGGCGGAGGTCAGGTGCTTGTTCAGGTCGTCGATCTCTTCGGTCAGGTGCTGGATTCGGCGGGCCAGGAGCTTCAAGGTGTGGCGGGCGGCTCGGTCCGGGCCCTGGCCGTCAAGGTCGTCTAGTTGCGCACATCGCTTGATCAGGAGTGGGTTGCTGAGCCCGGCCATAGATTCGCGTAGTGCCGAGTCGGCCGAGACCAGGACGCTCTTGAGTTGGTTGATGGCCTGGGTCCGTGACTTGACCGCTGATCCCTTCGCCAGCTTGAACAGCCGGAGCATCTCCACCGGCCCGTCGCTGGTCTTGGCGACGGAGGTGGCGCGGCCGGACAGGACCGCGCGGGCCGCGGCTTCGGCGTCGGTGGCATCTGTCTTGCCATGCCGCCGTCGGGCTGCCTTGTCCGGCTGGTTGACCTCGATCACCTCAAGGCCGTCGGTGCGCAGATAGCGGGCCAGTGCGGCCCCGTAGGAGCCGGTGCATTCCACGCCTGCTCGACGAAGGACACCGAACGACCGTGCCCAAGCCACGAGCTGTCGGTAGCCGTCGGTCGTCGTCGGGAAGTGGTGGCTGCCCAGCACGGCACCCAGAACCGTGATCACGGCGGCGACGTGGAGGTCTTTGTGGGTGTCCACGCCGAGGAGGACGTCTTCCTCGAGCTCGGCCGGGTCGTGACATGAGGACGGGGGCTGGGTGGTGCTGGGCACGGCCGCTTGTCTCCTGATCGCCTCGGGAACCGGTGGCCGTCGCCGGGCCGGGGAGCGGTCAAGACTGTGATGGTGCCTGTCGCGAAGGCCCCTATCGGGACACGTTCTACTGCCCGGCGGCAGCAAGAGCCGCTCCAAGCGATGGCCGACAGATCAAGCTCAAGGCACCAGGCCAGTCGTATCTCGGGTCAGACCACCGCCCGGAGCGGCACCCGATCATCCTCACAGTCGTATCTGGTGGCCACGGCCCGGTGGCGTTTGAGGCGGTTGATGCCGCACTCGACGGCGTGGCGGCCGCGGTAGTCGACCGGGTCGAAGGCGGGCGGACGGCCGCCGCGGCGGCCCCGCCGCCGCCGGTGTCCGGCCTGGTCGGCCGGCACCGGGATCGTGGCTGCGATACCGCGGCGGCGCAGGTGAGCACGGATTGCGCGGGACGAGTAGGCCTTATCGGCCCGGACCCGATCCGGCCGGGTCCGGGGACGACCCCGACCAGGCCGGGCGACCCTGATCCCGGCCATCACCGCCTCGAACTGCGGGGCGTCGCCGCGCTGCCCGGCGGTCACCACCAGCGACAACGGCATCTGCCCCTGCTCACAGGCCA
>NZ_JBICUA010000015.1:0-214320 GCF_043197915.1 Actinomadura geliboluensis
CGCAAGGCCCGCTGCTCACCCAGCCGCCTCACCGCCACCGTCCAAGCCATCCTCACCCTTCACCACCAGGGCCAATGAAGTTGGAATTAGCTCAATGATGCGGCCGCCCGCGCGCAGCACTCGGGAGGCGGCCCGGATGATGGCGATCACGCCGAGGTAGTTGGTGGCGTGCATCCGGTCCAGTGCGGCGGTGTCGGCGTCCGGGTCGTCCACCGTGCCGCTCACGCCGATCGCCGCGTTGTTGACGAGGATGTCCAGGCCGCTGAAGTGCGCCACCACGTCGTCAATCAGCGCCGGCGCCTGACTCGTGTCCGCCTGGTCGGACTTGAAGGCGACGGCCTTCGCTCCCTTGCCGCGCACCTCGTCGACGACAGCCTGCGCCTGCTTCTCGGAGCTGACATAGGTGAAGGCGACGTCGGCGCCCTGCTCGGCCAGCAGTCGTACGGTCGCGGCTCCCAGTCCGCGCGAACCCCCGGTGACCAGGGCGACCTTGCCCGTCAGCGGCTTGTTCATTCTTCTCACCTCACTGGTTGACCATCTTCCGACTGTCGTAACGATAATGATTACGACAGCCTGTCGCAACTTTGGCTGTTACGACTGGTTCGTCGTAACATCGGGAGTTGCGATCGAGAGGAACGAGTTCATGAGCGCCAACAGCAGGTTGACCATCGCCGCCCACGCGCTGGCCTGGATCGGTCTCTACCAGCGCCAGGGCCATGAAGTCGCCACCTCCGAGCAGATCGCGACCAGCGCGAGCACCAATCCCGTGGTCATCAGGCGGCTGCTCGGCGAGCTGCGCAGGGCCGGGCTCGTGGAGTCCCGGCGGGGCGTGGGCGCGGGCTGGTCACTGGCGCGCGAGCTGGGGTCGATGACCCTGCTCGACGTGTACGAGGCAGTGGAACCCGGCCCGCTGTTCGCGATGCACCGCACCACCCCGGACCAGGGATGCGCGGTGGGTTGCGGCATCCAGCCGGCAATGCAGGGCATCTACGACGGCATCGAGGAGACCCTGAGACACGAGCTGGCCCGCGTCACGCTCGAGAAAGTACTCCAGGACGTACTCGCGGCACCTCGCTAGCCTCCCCATTACGCCCTGACATCACCAAGATCCCCTCCATGCCCAGGCCAGTGAATAGCCTGGCAACCAGTCACGCCGGAGACCGTTGCAGTATTAGACCGTGTCCTACGAGCTCGTCTGGGCGAACTCAGCGAGCAGATCGAGCATCTGCGGATCAGCCGCAAGGCCCTCATCTCCCTCGCCGAGGAGGACGCCGCCCCGGTCGAGCCGGTCGCAACTCCTCCCACCATCCCCGATCACCCCGCCTATCAGCAGATCCTCACCGTCTTCGGCAAGGCCGGCGGCTCCCTGCGCGCCCGCGATCTGGCCATGGCCATGGACCTGCCGCCGACACAGAACGCCATCCAGAACGTCCGCGCCAAGCTCAAACGCCTGACCAGCCGCAGCATCCTCGTCGAGACCGAACCGGGATTGTTCACCCAGCCGCGCCCATAGTCCGAACGGTTCGTCTCCGACCAGCAGGCCTGACCCAACCCCAACGACGAAAGGGACATCAACTCGCGAACCGCCCTCTTAGGTCAGTGGACCGTCCAGGGCGATTCCGTACATGTGGGAGACCCGGAGCCGGATGACGAGGCGCCGGTCCCGCACCATCCGCTCGAAGAACTCCGCTTCGTCGGCCGGGTCGATGGGGCCGAACAGCGGCAGCAGTTCGCGGCCGACGGCGTCGCCGGGCCGCGTGGTGACGCCCGAGACCTCGGCCTCGCCCTCGGCGACGGCGTAGGAGAGGACGGTCTCGCCCTGGACCTGGAAGGTCGCGCGCGGGTCCCGGAGGAGGTGGCGCACCTTGATGCGGTCGGCGACCGACGGGATCCGGATGATCCGCTCGTCGGGATCCCACGCGTAGACCATCGAGGCCAGGTGCGGCTGGCCGCTGCGCTTCAGTGTCGCCAGCGAACCGAATTGCTGCCCGCCGAGGAGCCGGCTCGCCTCTTCCTGGGTGAGGGCGCGGGGGCCGGGCCCTTGGCCGGGGCGGTACTCGGGGGTGTTGTCGTCGGTCATGGTCGCCCTCCTGGTGGTAGCCAACAGGAGGGACTTTAGCAGATAGTTTTGTTGTAGATGGTTTTGTTCGGATCTACCGGTCCGTGGTCGTGTCGGGGCCCAGGGACTGGATCGCGGCGTCGATCGCGGTGGCCAGGCGGGCGGGGTCGTGGCCGGCGCGTTCTCGTACGCGGAGCCCGAGGACCGTTGTGAACAGCAGTTCCACTGAGGCTTCGATGTCGAGGGTGGTGGGCAGTTCGCCCCTCTGGTGGCCCTCGCGCAGGAGTGAGCGCAGGGCCTGGCGGGTGACCTCGAAGGCGGCCTCGGTCCGCTGGTGGATCTGGTCGTCGGCGGTGCCGAGCTCGGTGGCGGTGTTGACCACGAAGCAGCCCCGGCCGGGCTCGCCGTCGGACGGGCAGGAGACCAGCCACAGCATCCAGTCGCGCAGCACCTCGCGGACCGGGCGGCCGGCGGCGTCCAGCTGCTGCTCGGCCTCGGCGGAGTCGGTGGCCCGGTAGTGGTCGAGCGCGCGCAGGAAGAGCGTGTGCTTGTCGGTGAACGTCCGGTACAGGCTGCTCGGAGTGAGTTCGAGTTCGGCGCCCAGGTCGCGCACCGAGGTGGCGTTGTAGCCGCGGCGCCAGAACAGCCCGGTCGCCCGGGTGACCGCGTCCTGCTCGTCGAACTGCCGGGGGCGTGCCATGTCCGTCACCCTACCCGGCTTGTGGAGCGATCGCTCCCATACTAGGGTCCGCCGTCATATGGGAGCGATCGTTCCCAAATGGCGAGGAGGCATCCGTGACGACGATGGGCAAGTCCGCGGTCCGGGCGGAGCAGGCTCCACCGAAGAACCGGTGGGCGGCGGTCGCCGTGGTGGCGCTCGGGACGTTCCTGCTGGTGACCGCCGAGCAGCTGCCGATCGGGCTGCTGACCCGCGTCGGGTCGGCGCTGGCGGTCTCCGAGGGGACGGCCGGGCTGATGGTGACGGTGCCGAGCCTGGTCGCCGCGGTCGCGGCGCCGCTGGTTCCGGTGCTCGTCGGCGGGATGGACCGGCGCCTGCTGCTGCTCGGGCTGATGGGGCTGATGACGCTCGCCAACGTGGCCTCGGCCCTGGCGCCGAGCTTCACCGTCCTGGTGACCTCCCGGGTGCTGGTCGGGGTGGCGATCGGCGGCTTCTGGGCCGTCGCGAGCGGCCTCGCCGTCCGGCTCGTCGCCCCGGCGGCGGTGCCGCGCGCCACCGCGGTCATCTTCGGCGGCGTCGGAGCCGCCAACGTGTTCGGCGTCCCGCTCGGCACGCTGCTCGGCGACTTCTCCGGCTGGCGCGTCGCGTTCGCGACGCTGAGCGTCCTGGCGCTCCTCGCGCTGCTGGCCCTGCTGGCCGTGCTCCCGCCGCTGGCCGCGTCGCGTCCGGTCCGGCTGCGGCTGCTGGCCGCGCAGTTCCGCGACCCGGGCGTCCGCGTCGGCATCCTGGCGACGTTCCTCATCGTGACCGGCCACTTCGCGGCCTACACCTTCGTCAGCCCGGCGCTGCAGAGGCTGTCGGGAATCGACGAGCGGCTCGTCGGCCCGCTGCTGTTCGCCTTCGGTGCGGCGGGCATGGCCGGCAACTTCATCGCCGGTGCCGCGCTGGCCCGCCGTCCGCACCGGACCGTGCTGGTGATCGCCGTGGCGCTGGCGGCCGCGATGCCGCTCTACCCGGTGCTGGGCGGGACGCCGGCCGGCGGCGCCGTCCTGCTGATCGCCTGGGGCCTGGCCTTCGGCGGCGTGTCGGTCGGCCTGCAGACGTGGATGATCAAGGCGGCGCCCCAGGCCGTGGAGGCGGCCTCCTCGCTGTGGGTCGCGGTGTTCAACCTGTCGATCGGCCTGGGCGCCCTGGTGGGCGGTGTCATCGTCGACTCGCTCACCCTCCAGGCCGTCCTGTGGGTCGGTGGTGCCTTCGCCTTGGCGGCCGCAGTGGCGGTCTGGTGGGCGCGTACCAACGAGAACCTGCGCTGAGCTACGCCGATAATGCTTTGCCCGTGCGTGGGACGCGAACCTAAACTCGCAGGTCATGCGTCCGATAACCGAACGCGGCCTGCGGTCCTGCTTCGTCAACTGCTCCAAGGGCGAGGCCAAGCGCCTCACCCTTCCCAAGGACTTCGCGGAGTCGCCCTGGGACGACCTCGACTTCCTCGGCTGGCGGGATCCGAAGGCCCCCGACCGCGCTTACCTGGTCGTCGAGACGGACGACCGGCTCACCGGGGTGGCGTTGCGGCTCGCGTCCGCGCCGGGCAAGGCGCGCGGGTTCAACTCGACCAGCCTGTGCTCGTTCTGCCAGACCGTGCACACGGGCGGCGGTGTCGCGTTGATGAGCGCGCGGCGCGGCGGCGACGCCGGCAAGCAGGGCAACACCATTGGCCGGTACCTGTGCGCCGACCTGGCCTGCTCCCTTTACGTGCGGGGACGGAAGCAGACCTTGCTGGGCACTGGTGATGACGGTGTCCCCATTGAGGAGAAGGCTGCGCGCATCAGGGCGAATCTGGACGAGTTCATCGGCTCGGTCGTCGCCTGATCGTCTCTGCCTCAGAGCATCCCTCGCCCTCTCCACCGCCGGGCGCATTCGGACATAATGAGCGGTGCTGCGGCATCGTCCGCAATTAAGGCTGGTAGCGGTGGACCAACTGCTCGGGCGGGACGCGGAGCGCGCTCTTCTGGATCAGGCGATCGCGGCGGTGCGCGCCGGGGAGAGCCGCGTGCTGGTCCTGCTGGGAGAGCCCGGGGTCGGGAAGTCCACGCTCCTGGGGTACGCCGAGCGCGCGGCGACGGGCATCCGGGTGCTGCGTGCGGCGGGCGTCGAATCGGAGATGGAGCTGGCGTTCGCCGCTCTGCACCAGCTGTGCGTCCCGCTGCTGGACGGCCTGCCGAACCTGCCGGAGCCGCAGCGTGAGGCGCTGGAGACGGTGTTCGCGTTGCGCGCCGGGCCCCCGCCGGAGCGCTTCCTGGTCGGGCTCGCGGTGCTGGGGCTGCTCTCGGACGCGTCCGAGAAGGGCCCCGTGCTGTGCGTGGTGGACGACGCGCAGTGGCTGGACCGCGCGTCGGCGCAGATCCTCGGTTTCGTCGCGCGCCGGCTGCTGGCCGAGTCGGTCGCCCTGCTGTTCGGCTCCCGGGAGCGTCCGCGGGATCTGATCGGGCTGCCGGAGCTGGAGGTCGCGGGCCTGGCGGAGGCGGACGCGCGGGCGCTGCTGGAGTCGGTGGCGCGGGTCCGGCTCGACCGGCACGTCCGCGAGCGGTTCCTCGCGGAGACGAGGGGCAACCCGCTGGCCCTGCTGGAACTGCCGCGCGGGCTGTCGGCGACGCAGCTGGCGGGCGGGTTCGGCCTGCCGCACGCCGGCGCGCTCCCGAACCGGATCGAGCAGAGCTTCCTGGCCCGCATCGAGGCGCTTCCCGAGCAGACCCGGATGCTGCTGCTGGTCGCCGCCGCCGAGCCCACCGGCCGGCCCGCCCTGGTCTGGGCGGCCGCCGAACGGCTCGGGATCACGCCCGAGGCGGCCCTCGCGGCCGGGACGGACGGGCTGCTGGAGTTCGACACCCGGGTGATCTTCCGCCATCCGCTGGTGCGGTCGGCCGTGTACGGGTCGGCGGGGCGGCGGGACCGCCGGTCGGCGCATCTGGCCCTCGCCGAGGTGACGGACGCGGTGGCCGACCCCGACCGCCGCGCCTGGCATCTCGCGTCCGCGGCGACCGGGCCGGACGAGGAGGTCGCCGCCGAACTGGAACGGTCCGCCGGGCGGGCGCAGGCGCGCGGCGGGCTGGCTGCGGCGGCGGCGTTCCTGCAGCGGTCCGCGGTGCTCAGCGTCGACACCGCGCGGCGCGCCGACCGCGCGCTGGCGGCGGCCGACGCCGCGCTCCGGGCGGGCGACCTCGACGCCGCGCGGCAGCTGGCCGCCCTCGCCGACCGGAACGCCCGGACCGAGATCCAGCGGGTGCGCGCCCACCTCGTCCACAGCCACATCACGTTCGCGGCGGGCTTCGACGACGCGGCGCCGCCGATGCTGCTGGAGGCCGCGCGGCGGCTGGAGCCGTTCGACATGGACGCGGCGCGGGAGACCTATCTCATCGCCTGGGGCAGCGCGTCCTACGGGGCCGCGAACCGGGAGAGCCTCGTGGCGATCTCCGAGGCGATCGGGCGGCTGCCCCCGCCGGACGGGCCGCCGAGCGTCCGCGATCTCGTGCTGGAGAGCTACGCGCTGCTCGTCACCGCCGGCCGGAGCGCCGCGCTGCCGGTGATGCGGAAGGCGGTGCGCGCGCTCGTCGACGCCCCCTCGCAGGACTTGCTGAAGTGGAGCTGGGCCGCGAACGGGCTGGTCGCGCTGGCCTGGGAGGACGGGCTCATGACCGGGACGCCCGCCCGGGTGCTGGCGGAGGTCCGCGCGGCCGGCGCCCTCGCCGACCTTCCCGTCTACCTGCACGCGCTGGGCATACCGGTCTCGCTCAGCGGCGACCTCGACGCCGCCGCCGAGATCGCCGCCGAGTCCGAGGACGTCGCCGCCGCGACGGGCGTGCCGATGACGCAGCACACCCGGCTGCTGCTGGCCGCGCTGCGGGGCCGGGAGGCGGACGCGTCGCCGCTGCTCACCGCCGCGATCGAAGAGGCGGGCGCCGGCGGCCAGCTCGCGGGCGTCGCGACCGCGCAATGGGCGACGGCGATCCTCTACAACGGCCTGGCGGACTACGAGCGCGCGCTGTCGGCGGCCCAGGCCACCATCCAGAGCGCGAACGAGCTGGTCTGCCAATGGGCGCTGCCCGAGCTCGTCGAGGCGGCGGCGCGCACCGGGAACGGCACGGCCGCCCACGGGGCGCTGGAGGAGCTGGCGGGCACGGCCGAACCCTGCGACACCGACTGGGCGCAGGGCATCCTGTCCCGCTGCCGGGCGCTGCTGAGCGACGACGACGCCGCGGCCGACCTGTACCGCGAGGCGATCGAGCGGTTGGGACGGACGGTCCTGCGCCCCGAACTGGCCCGCGCTCACCTGCTGTACGGCGAGTGGCTCCGCCGCGACCGCCGGCGGGTCGAGGCGCGGACCCACCTGCGCACCGCGTACGACATGTTCACGTCGATCGGGATGGAGGCGTTCGCCGAGCGCGCGCGGCGCGAGCTGCTCGCGACCGGCGAGACCGTCCGCAAACGCAGGAGCGATGCCGCGACGGACGTGCAGCTGACGCCGCAGGAGCAGCAGATCGCCCTGCTCGTCCGGGACGGCCTGTCCAACCCGGAGGTCGCGGCCCGCCTCTTCGTGAGCCCCCGCACCGTCGAATGGCACCTCCGGCAAGTGTTCGCGAAGCTCGGGATCAGCTCGCGCAAGCAGCTCCCCGGCGTCCTGCCGCGCGACGAGTCGGTGTCCACACCCCGCGCGTAGCGGCCTGCCACGCGGCGTCCGGGGGGTCTCGGCGGCCCTAGCCGGAGCCGACCAGTGACACACCCTGGTGCGACCGGTGACCGGCTGGACGAGATTTGGACCGTCGGCGTTCCGCCGAGCGCCCGGAGGCGCGGGTCCAGCGACCGGCTCCCCGGACGTCCCGGGTCCCACCGGTCACCGAGTCCTCCGTGGCCACGAGCGAATGAGGCAGCCTTGTCGGAGCAGCCGCTGGAGGGAGCCGTCGCGCTCGTCACCGGAGCCGGCGACGGGATCGGCGCGGCGACCGCGCGCCGCCTCGCCCGCGAGGGCGCGGTCGTCGCGCTGCTCGGCTCCCGCGGCGACCGCCTGCGGCAGGTCGTGGGCGACATCGCGGAGTTCGGCGGGTACGCCGTCGCGGTGGAGGCCGACCTCACCGAGCCGGACCGGGCCGAGGACGCGGTGCAGGAGGCGCTGGACCGGTTCGGGCGGCTGGACGTCCTGGTCAACGATGCCGGGATCATGCTGCTCAACTCGGCGCTGCACACCACCGTCGAGGAGTGGGACCGGATGGTCGCGGTCAACGTCGCGGCGCTGCTGCACGTCACGCACGCCGCCGTCCCGCACCTGATCTACGCGGCGTCGACGTCGCCGCGGCAGGTCGCGGACCTGGTGAACGTCGGCTCGACGGCCGGGCGCGCCGCCCGGCCGGGAAGCAGCGTCTACTCCCTGACGAAGTCCGGCCTGAACGCCTTCACCGAGTCGCTGCGGCAGGAACTGCTCGGCGAACGGGTCCGGGTCAGCGTGGTGGAGCCCGGCTTCGTCGACACCGAGTTGATGGACCACCTCGGCGAGGCCGGCCGGGGTATCGCCGGGGCGGGGGCACTGCGTGCGGAGGACGTCGCGGACGCCATCGGCTACATCGTTACGCGGGACCGGCGGGTCGCCGTCAACCAGATGCTGGTGCGCTCCGGCGACCAGACGTGGTGACCGCGCGGGAGCGGTCGGCGCCCATTCCTCCGCCCTGGCCGGCCGAGGCTCGTGACTGCTCCGGTTCTTCTCATGGCCGCCTCCCGCGCCATTAGCCGGGGAAAAGGAGGCCGGAATTGAGGTGCAGTTCCAGTGGCCCGGTGGTCGCGAGCAGCCCGTGCAGGCCGATCTCGTCCTGCTGTGCGTCGACCGGGTCGAACAGCCATTGCGCGGGCGAGAGCCGGACGGCCTGCGCCGTCCGGCGCACCACGACCACGTCGCACAGGACGTAGGTGGAGACGCCCAGCCCGGCCGAGTTGACCGGCGGCTCGCTGAAGGTGCCAAGGCCGTGGTCGGCGAGCCCCCGGTCGCCGATCACCAGCAGTTCGGCCTCGCGCGCCGCCTCGATCAGCGCGGGCCGGGGGTCGCCCCGGACGACCGCGGTGGTCACGGGGACGCGGGGCCCGGCGGCCAGGGCCGCGGCGCGCGCCCGCTCCAGGACCGCGCCGGGGCCGTCGCCGATCGCCTCCACGGCCTCGGCGATCCCGTCCTCCTCGGCGAACGGCTTCCACGCCACCGAGGCGGCGTGCAGGACGTGCAGCGCGATCGTGCGCCGAGCCGCCTCGCGCGCGGCCCATCCGACGGCCCGGAGGCCCGCCTGCGAGCCGTCGGCCACCACCACGATCATGTCCGTCTCCTTCGTTTCGCGCATCGCGCCCGGACCAAGGGGCGGTCAATGTGCCTCGTCCCGGTCGATGAAATGGCGGCGAAAAGCCATTCCCCGGGGCGTCGGTCGCCGTCCGCCACCACGTACGACCAACCGGCCCCGCGGTTTGTGACAGCTCGAATGGGAGGGAACATGTCCGTGCAAAAGTTCAGGGCCGTCCGACCTGGAGGTCGGGCGGCCCTGTCGGTGGGCGGGCATTCGGGGTCAGGCTTTGTTGAAGGTCCGCTTGGCCCAGAGGTAGGAGGCGACGGCGATGCCGGCGCACCAGGCGGTGGCGATCGCGGCGTTGTCGCCGATCTCGGTGCCGAGCAGCAGGCCGCGGACGGTCTCCATGATCGGGGTGAAGGGCTGGTAGTCGGCGAACCAGCGCAGGGCGGTGGGCATGGAGTCGGTGGGGACGAATCCGCTGCCGAGAAACGGCAGCAGGACCAGCGGCAGCGGCGCGTTGCTGGCCGCCTCGGGCGTCGAGGACTTCAGGCCGAGCGCGACCGCCAGCCAGGTGACGGCCAGAATGAACAGGGTCAGCAGGCCGAGGGCGGCCAGCCATTCGACGGCGGTCGCGTTCGGGCGGAACCCGATCGCGAAGGCGATGCCGATGAGGACCGCCATGCCGAGGAGCTGCTGGACGACGCTGCCGACGACATGGCCGGTGAGCACCGACGCCCGGGAGATCCGCATGGTGCGGAAGCGGGCGATGATGCCCTCGGTCATGTCGGTGGCGACCATGACGGCGGTGCCCGTCGCGGCGGTGGCCGCCGCCATGAGCAGGATGCCGGGCAGGACGTAGTCGACGTAGGCGTCCCGGCCGCCGCCGAGGCCGCCGCCGAGCGTCCCGCCGAGGACGTAGACGAACAGCAGCAGCAGGATCACCGGCGTGATGATCAGCTGGACGGTCATGGACGGGTAGCGGAGCAGCCGCTTCAGCTGGCGCCGGACCATGGTGGACGAGTCGCGGGCGGCGAGGGCGAGGGTGCTCATCGGACGGGCTCCTTCTGGTTCTGCTGGCCGGTGAGGGTGAGGAAGACGTCGTCGAGGTCGGGGGTGTGGACGCTCATCTCGGCGACGTCGATGGCGCGTCCGTCCAGCAGGACGAGCAGTTCGCGGACGGCGTGGACGCCGCCGTCGCTCGGCACCCGCAGGGTGAGCGCGTCCGCGTCGGCGATGCCGGTGCCGACGGCGTCGCGGGCCGCGCCGAGCAGGTCCGCGTCGGCGAAGGTGAGCTCGATGTGGCCGCCGGGGATGAGCCGCTTGAGCTCCTCGGCGGTGCCCTCGGCGATCAGCCGCCCGCGGTCGAGCAGCGCGATCCGGTCGGCGAGCTCGTCGGCCTCCTCCAGGTACTGCGTGGTGAGGAAGATCGTGACGCCGCCCGCGACGAGCTCCCGGACGATCTGCCACATGCCGCGCCGGCTGCGCGGGTCGAGGCCGGTGGTGGGCTCGTCGAGGAAGATCAGGCGCGGGTCGCCGACGAGCGTCATCGCGAGGTCGAGCCGGCGCTGCATCCCGCCGGAGTAGGTGGAGGCGGGCTTGCGCGCCGCGTCCACCAGGTCGAAGCGCTCCAGCAGTTCGGCCGCCTTGCGCTTGCCGTCCCGGCGGGACAGGTGCCACAGGTCGGCCATGAGGAGCAGGTTCTCCTCGCCGGTGAGCAGCTTGTCGACGGCGGAGTACTGGCCGGTGACGCCGATCGCGCCGCGCACCTCGTCCGGCTCGCGTTCCAGGTCGTGGCCGGCGACCTGGACGGCGCCACCGTCGGCCTCGATCAGGGTGGACAGGATCTGGACGGTGGTCGTCTTGCCGGCGCCGTTCGGGCCGAGCAGGGAGAAGATCGTCCCTTCGGGGACGGCCAGGTCGACGCCGTCGAGCACGGTCTTGTCGCCGTAGGACTTGCGGAGCCCGGTCGCGGCGATGGCCAGGGGGGTCATGGTCGGTGCTCCTCAGAGGCTGCGGGCGACGATGTCGCCGTGGCTGGTGGTGGCGTGGATCGCCAGGTCGGCGACGCCGCCGGCGTTCTTGAGCGAGTTGCGGATCCGGCCGTGGGAGGTGCCGGCGTCCAGCGAGGCGGAGACCCCGGCGGCGGCGCCGACCGACACCTCGCCGGACTGGGTGCGCAGCACGACCGTGCCGCGCACGGCCTCGGCGACGCTGATGTCGCCCTTCTGGGTGCTGATCTGCGCGGAGCCGGTGAGGCGGCCGACCGAGACGTCGCCGGCGGCGGTGGTGAGCCGGACGCCCGCCGCCTCGTCGATCTTGATGGGGCCGTGGGAGCCCTCGAAGGCGACCTCGCCGAGCCGTCCGACGCCGCGGAACTCGCCGCTGGCGGACTTCGCCTCGACCTGGGAGCCGGCGGGCAGTTGCACCGTCACCTCGACGGACCCGGACGGGCCGAAGAGCTGGTTGCGCGGCGCGGTGCCCGTGATCCGCAGGACGCCGTCGCCGTACTCGACCGCGGTCTGCTCCGCGGCCTGCACGTCGCGGGACTTGTCGGGGTTCGCGGGCCGGACCTCGACCGCGCTGTCGGCCCGGTCGGCGGCGATGATCTGGACGCGGCCCGCGGGGATGTCGAGGACGGCGGTGATCGGTGCCGGGGTGTCGAAGCGGTGCATCGTGCACTCCTCTGCTCGTTGTTTCGAACAATGGAAACGCTACGTTGCCTTTCCGATCTTGGCAACAAGCTCGTTGCACTAGACCAGCATCTCTGCACGTCAATACATGTTAATCGTTGCAACGACCCAGAATGGAATGCAATGATCGAGCGTCGTTGCATTGCAATGGAATGACCGTGAACGCTAAGCTGGGCGCGGAGCGCAGACGCATGAAGGAGGCCGCGATGCCGGGAGGCCGGCTCACCCAGCAGGAACGCCGGCAGATCGCGCTGGGCCTGGCCGACGGCCTCGCCTACGCGGAGATCGCCAGACGGCTCGACCGACCAACGTCCACGGTCACCCGAGAGGTGATGCGCAACGGCGGGCCCACCGGCTACCGCGCCGACCTCGCCCATCGCGCCACCGAGCGCCGCGCCAACCGGCGCAGGCAGACCGCTTCGCGCGCGCCGGGCGCCATCCCGCAGGCCGACGGGCGCGACCCGGAGGTGCTGCGCGAGTACGAGGAGGCCGTCACGGACGTCCTCATGCAGTCGGGCCTGGCCAACCGGATGATGGCGCGGATGCTGGTCGCCCTCTACATGAGCGACTCGGGCAGCCTCACCGCGTCCGAGCTCGTCCAGCGGCTCCAGGTCAGCCCGGCGTCGGTCTCCAAAGCGATCAAGTTCCTGGAGAGCCAGGACCTCGTCCGCCGGGTCCGGGACGAGGGCCGCCGCGAGCGCTACGTCGTCGACGAGGACCTCTACTACCAGTCCATGATCGGCAGCGTCCGGTCCCTCCACCAGCAGGCCGAGATCCTCCGGGAGGGCGTCGGCATCCTCGGGTCCGGGAGCCCGGCCGCCGTCCGGCTGGAGAACGTCTCGCGCTTCCTCGACTTCGTCGCCGAGAGCCTCGGCCGCGCCGCCGACCAGGCCCGCGAGGTCCTCTACAGCGGCACCCCGGCGACCGAGCCGAAGCCGGACGACGGGTAGCCGGGCCGCCGCTCAGACGACGAACTCGGCCGCGTGGTCGAGGGCCCACTCCGTGAACGACCGGGCCGGGCGGCCGGTGAGGCGCTCCACGTGGTCGGTCGTGAGCTCGGACGCCGGCCTGCGCACCGACGCGGCGATCAACGCCTCCACCAGCGGTGCGGGACGCCCGTCCGCGAGCATCCGGGCCCGTGCCGCGTCGGCGGGGACGGCCGCGAACCGCAGCCGGCGTCCGAGCGCGGCGCCGAGGCGCTCGACCTGCTCGGCACGGCTGAGAACCTCGGGCCCCGTCAGCAGGTAGGGGCCGTGACCGGACGGGTCGTGGCCGCCGAGCAGCACGGCCGCGGCCGCGTCGGCGACATCGCGCTCATCGACGACGGCCGTGCGCGCGACGTCCGGCCCCGACACGACGTCGCCCGCGCGCAACTGCGGCACCCAGCCGCGGGTGTTGGTCGCCAACGTGTCGCTGCGCAGCACCACGGGCCGCAGGCCGGCGTTGTGCAGCAGGCCCTCCATGTCCGCGTGCACCTGCACGATGGGATCGCTCTGGCGGGCGGCCCGGTCGTCCACGGCCGTCGATGAGAGGTAGACGACGCGGGGCTCCGCCGCCGCGAGTTCCGCGACCAGGCCGTGCGCGGGCGCGGAATCGAGCAGTGGCCAGATGAGGAAGACCGCGTCGACGCCGTCGAGGGCAGCGCGCACGCTGGCGCGGTCGGTGAGGTCGCCGACCACCGCTCCGGCGGTCGGTCGGCGCGTCAGGCCCAGCACCCGCACGCCGCGCGCGCGGAGGCGGCCGGCGACCTCGCGGCCGAGGTTGCCGGTCGCGCCGGTGACCAGGATCGTCGGACGGAGCCGGGGGCTCGCGGGGCGGTCGGCGTCGGGCATGATCGAGACGGTAGGGGTTCAGGTCGACATGAAGGCAAGGCGCGCGGTGCGGACGATCGGGGAGGTGGCCGCGGAGCTCGGTGTCGCCCCCCATGTCCTGCGGCATTGGGAGGACGTCGGAGCCCTCGCCGTCCGCCGCGATGGCAACGGCCACCGCCGCTACGACGACGCCGCCGTGGAGGAGGCCCGCACGGTGCTGAAGCTCCGCCGGGTCGGCCTGTCGCTGCCCGAGGTCATCGCCGCGATGGCGCCGCGGAAGGCGGCGGCACAGGCGGTCGTGCAGGCGAAGATCGCTTCGCTGGAGGCCGAGATCGCGCGGCGCCGGGAGGCCGTCACCTTCCTGCGGCACACCGCCGAGTGCCGGCATCGGTATCTCGACGAATGCCCGGAGTGCGCGACGTTCGTCCGCGAGGACTGAGAACGGCCGGCACCCCGAGCGCCCGTGCCCGGTAGGGCGTTGTCAGGCGTGGAGTCTGGTGTCGGTGGGCTGGTCGGCGTCCGAGTTCTTCTTCGTGTTCGTCGGACGGGGCCAGGTGCGGCCGCTGAGGCGTTCTATGTCGGTGTTGAAGCGGCGCAGGTAGGCGGCGAAGGTGGCGATGTCCTCGTCCGACCAGTCGGCCATGACGCGGTCGAGGCCGTTGATGATGATCGTGCGCTCCTCGTCGAGGAGGCGGGCGCCCTCGGCGGTGATGCGGAACTTGCGGGCGATGCCGCCCTCGGGGTCGGGGATGCGCTCCAGGAGGTCGGCGCGCATCGCCGCGGCGGTCTGCCGGTTGAGGGTCGAGGCGTCGAGCCCGAACGCCTCGCTGAGTTCGCCGATGGACATCGGCCCCTGGAGGCGGATCCGGCTGAGCAGCACGTAGGCGCTGCGTTCCAGTCTCCCGGCCCGGTGGCGCATGACCTCGTGCCGGCTGAGCAGCATCTGCTCGTACTCGACCTCGTGCGTGGGCCTGACCATGGCCGTTGCCCTCCTCCTGCCGGGACCGCCCGCCCCTTCGGGGGCGTCCCCGGCCTCCATCCTCGCAGAGAGCCCCCCGGACTCGCGGGGAGGTGTGCATCACACACATCGTGTGCTTGATACATAGTACGTGTATCGTGCACGTTTGGTGCCGGCCGACGGCCGGACGGATACGGACGACACGCAAGGAGCCGCGTCATGGACGCCCCTCAGCCCGCTGCCCGATCGGGCGGTGTGGTCGCCACGCTGGCGCTCGCCGGCATCACCGCCGCGATCATGCAGACGCTGGTCACGCCGCTGATCGCCGACCTGCCGAAGATCCTGCACACCTCGCCGTCCAACAGCGCGTGGGTCATCACGGTCACCCTGCTGGTGGGGGCCGTGTGCGTGCCGGTCTTCGGCCGCCTGGGAGACCTCGTGGGCAAGCGCCCCATGCTCCTGGTCTGCGCGGTGCCGCTGATCGCGGGCTCGGTGGTGTGCGCGCTGTCGTCGTCGGTCGTCCCCATGATCATCGGACGCGGGCTGCAGGGCATGGGGATGGGCATGGTGCCGCTCGGCATCGCCCTGCTGCGGGACGTGGTGCCGCAGGAGAAGCTCAGCTCGTCCATCGCGATCGTCAGCGCGTCCATGGGCATCGGCGGCGGCCTCGGCCTGCCGATCGCCGCGGCGATCGCCGAGTACGCGAGCTGGCGCGTGCTGTTCTGGGGGTCGACCGGCCTCGCCGTGCTCATCGCGGTGCTGATCTGGCGGCTGATCCCTGACGTCCCGGCCGGGGCCAAGGGCGAGCGGTTCGACGCGCCCGGCGCGGTCGGGCTCGGCATCGGGCTGGTCTGCCTGCTGCTGGCGGTGTCGAAGGGCGCCGACTGGGGATGGGCGTCCGCCACCACCCTCGGCCTGTTCGTCGCGGCCGTCGTGGTGCTGCTGGGCTGGGGCGTCTGGGAGATCCGCACCACGCAGCCGATCGTCGACCTGCGCACCACGGCCCGTCCCCGGGTGCTGCTGACCAACCTCGCCTCGATCTTCGTCGGGGTCGGCATGTACGCGTCGATGCTGATCGTCCCGCAGCTGCTGCAGTACCCCGAGGCGACCGGCTACGGCCTCGGCCAGTCGATGCTCGCCGCCGGCCTGTGGATGGCGCCCGCCGGCATCGTGATGATGCTCGTCTCGCCGATCGGCGGGAAGATCACCAACGTCCGCGGCCCGAAGTTCACGCTCGTCATCGGCATCCTGGTGGTGGCCGCCGGCTACGGCGCCTCGCTCGGGCTCATGGGTGCGGCCTGGGGCCTGATGGTCGGCCTGATGATCATCAACTGCGGGGTCGGGCTGGCCTACGGCGCGATGCCCGCGCTGATCATGAGCTCGGTGCCGCTCAGCGAGACCGCCGCCGCCAACGGCTTCAACACGCTCATGCGCTCGCTCGGCACCTCTGTCGGCGCCGCCGTGGTCGGCGTGGTGCTGGCCGAGATGACCATCAACCTCGGCGGGCACGAGCTCGCGTCCGAGAACGGGTTCCGCGTCGGCCTGCTGATCGGCGCCGGCGTCGCGCTGCTGGCCGCGCTCATCGCCGCCACCATCCCGTCCGGACGCCGCGCGGTCGCCGGCGCCCACCACGCCCCGTCCGCGCCCGCCGCCGTGGTGTCCAAGCAGGTCACCAGCGACACCTGAGCGCCGTCCGCCGCGCCCGTGTTCAGGACGACCAGGGGCCGCGCCGCCCGTGCCGGAGCGTCATGTCGGCGCCGCGCGGCGGCGGGTAGGGGTGGCTGCCGCGGAAGTCGCTGGTCTGCATCGCCCGGCTGATGTCGCTGGGGCTGACCAGGCCCACCACCTGGTTGCCGCCGCCGAGCACGACGGCGCGGCCGTCGGTGCAGCCCGCCATGCGGGGCAGCAGGTCGGTCAGCGGGTCGTCCGGGTGCGCGGTCGGGACCTGGTCGGGCGGGCAGGCGATGTCGGCGAGGCGGAGCGTGCTCCGCTCCTCGGGCGGGGTCGCGCGGACGCGGTTCAGCGTCACCAGGCCCGCCAGCCGCCCGTCCTCCACCAGCGGGTACGTCGAGAAGCGGTGGGTCAGGACGATCTCGTCGATCAGGGCCTGCACCGGCTGCTCGGCGTTCGCCACGACGGGGTCGCGGGTCATGACCTCGCCGACGCGGATGCCGTGCAGGGCCGCGTTGACCCGCGCCTGCTGCTCCTCGGAACTGGCGGCGCCGACGACGAAGAGCCCGATGAGGGCCAGCCACAGACCACCGAAGCCGAGCCCGAGCACGAACTGCAGGAATCCGATCGCGATCAGGAGGTAGCCGAAGAACCGCCCGGCGCGGGCGGCGGTGACGGCGGCGGCGGTCCGGTCGCCGCGGCGCCACCACAGGTACGCCCGCAGCACCCGGCCGCCGTCCAGCGGCGCCGCCGGGACCAGGTTGAACACGGCGAGGATCACGTTGATCCCGGCCAGGTAGGTGAGCGTCTCCACGCCGAGGCCGGCGCCGGTCGCGGCGGCCGCCACCGCGGCCGCGGCCGCGAAGATCCCGCCCACGGCGAGGCTGGCGAGCGGGCCGACGACGGCGATCCGCAGGTCCGCGCCCGCCGAGCGCGGTTCGCCGCGCAGCTCGGCGACGCCGCCGAGCAGCCACAGCGTGATGCCGGAGACCTCGATCCCGTTGCGGCGCGCGACGACCGCGTGCGCCAGCTCGTGGACGAGCAGCGACACCAGCAGCAGGATCGCGCTGACCAGGCCCGCCACGACGTAGGCCCACGTGGCGAGGCCCGGGTGCACCTGCGGGAACCGGCCGAACGCCAGCCCGAAGACCAGGATCACCACGATCAGCAGCACGCTGTAGTTGACGCCGACCCTGACGCCGGCGATGCGGCCGAGGCGGATCGACTCCCTCATCGGCGTCTCCCGTCGTCGGTGCGTCCTCGGCCCGCGCCCACGGGCTCTACCTGCGCACGCACGGGCTACCCGCTGCCCGCACGTCCATGCCTTGTCGCGCCCCGGGTGGGATCGCCGCTCGTTCGGGTAGCGGGCAGGGCATGGACAAGATGACGCGCGGACTGATCGCCGGTGCCGCCGGAACCACCGCCCTCAACGCGGTGACATATCTGGACATGGCGGTTCGGGGGCGTCCGGCCAGCAGCACCCCCGAACAGAGCGTGGAGAAGCTGGCGGACGCCGCCGGAGTGGACCTCGGCGACGGCGAGAAGGGGGAGAACCGGAAGGCGGGGCTCGGCCCGATGCTGGGCTTCGGCACCGGCCTCGGCGCCGGGGCCGCGTACGGCGCGATCGCGGGACGCCGCAGCGTCCCGATGCCGGTCGCGACCGCGGCCCTGACGGTGCTCGCGATGATCGGGTCGAGCGCGCCGATGACCGCCCTCGGCCTGACCGACCCCCGCGAATGGTCGCCGACCGACTGGCTGATGGACGCCGTCCCCCACCTCGCCTACGGCGCCGTAGCCGCCGGCGTCTACGCCGCCCTCCGCTAAAGGTTTTCCGGCCGGGCTGCAACCGGCTCGGGCGGGGCGGGGTTCAGAGGGTTCACGTCCGATCGGGCGTGCTCGCTCTCTGAAGGGAAACCCATGGATCTGCGGCTTGCCGGACGCGTCGCCGTCGTCACCGGAGCGTCGAAGGGCATCGGACTGGCGGTCGTGCGGACGCTGCTGGACGAGGGCGCCCGCGTGGCGGCGGTGTCGCGCAAGTCGGGGCCGGAGTTGGACGCGCTCGCCGGGCCGAACCTCCTGCACGTCCCCGCCGACTTCATGGACCCGGCCGCCCCGGCCGCGGCCGTGGAGCAGGCGGTGGAGGAGTTCGGCCGGCTCGACGTGCTGGTCAACAACGCGGGCGGCCCGCCGCCCGGAGCGACGCTGCCGCGCTTCGGCTTCCTGACCCCGTCGGACGACGACTGGCGCGACATGTTCGAGTTCAACCTGTTCGCGGTGGTCCGGGCGGTGCGCGCGGCGCTCCCGCACCTGCTGCGCAGCGACGCGGCGTCGATCGTGAACGTCTCGTCGGGGAACGGTCGCCGCCCCGGGCCGATGAACTACGACTACAACGCGGCCAAGGCGGCGCTGACCAACCTGACACTGGGGCTGTCCGAGGAGTACGCGCCGCAGGGCGTCCGGGTGAACGCGGTGTCGCCGGGTCCGGTCCTGACCCCGTGGTGGACGGACGAGGGCGGCGCCGCCGACGTCATCGCCGGGGCGACCGGCTCCGACCGCGACGCGGTGCTGAACGGCGGGGCCGCCGAGATGATGGGCCTCACGACCGGCCGCCTCGCCGACCCCCAGGAGGTCGCGGACGTGATCGTCCACCTGGCGTCGCCGCGCTCGGCCAGCACGACCGGCGCCGACTACGCGGTCGACTCCGGCTTCCTCAAGGAATTCTGAGTCATAAGCGAACCTGCTGGCTCTGATCAGATCTATCTCTTGGACTTCTGGCAGGCGGCTCCCCAGGATGGGAGATGAGCAGCGAGAACGTCTTAGAGGGGGTCGCCGTGCTCGACATGATCAAGGGGCAGGTCTTCGCGCCGGGCGACGACGGATATGACGGCGAGCGGGTCGGCTTCCAGACGGCCGGCCCGCACCGGCCCGCGCTGATCGTCGCGGCGGCGGACGCGGACGATGTGCGCGCCGCCGTCCGGTACGCGGTCGACCAGGGGCTGCCCGTGGCCGTCCAGAACACCGGCCACGGGCTGCCGCTCGGCGCCGACGGCGGTCTCCTGATCAGCACGCGGCGGATGATCGGGCTGCGCGTCGACGCCGAGGCCCGCACCGTGTGGATCGAGGCCGGCGTGCGGTGGGCACAGGTCGTCGAGGAGGCGGCGAAGCACGGGCTGGCGCCGCTGTCCGGGTCGTCGCCGGGCGTCGGCGCCGTGTCGTACACGCTCGGCGGCGGCATCGGCCTGATGTCGCGGATGTGTGGGTTCGCTGCCGACCATGTCCGGTCGATCGACGTCGTGACGGCGGACGGCCGGGCGCGGCACGTCACGCCCGGCGACGACCTGTTCTGGGCGCTGCTCGGCGGCCGGGCGAACTTCGGCGTCGTGACGGGCCTGGAGATCGGGCTGCTCCCGGTCACGCGCCTGTACGGAGGCGGGCTGTACTTCGACGCCGAGCACATACCGGACGTCCTGGAGACCTGGCGCACGTGGACGGCGACCGTGCCGGACGAGATGACGTCATCGCTCGCGCTGATGCCCGTCCCCGACATCCCGGTCTTCCCGGAACCGCTGCGTGGGCGGCATGTCGCGCACGTCCGCATCGCGCACCTGGGCGACGACGGGGAGCGGCTCATCGAGCCCCTGCGCGCCGTCGCCCCTCGTCTGATCGACACGGTGGACGACATGCCGTACACCGAGTCGGGGACGATCCACAACGAACCGCCCGTCCCGATGGCGTACCACGCGACGAATGTCGCCCTGGAAGAACTGGACGCGGGAACCGTTCGCGACCTGCTCGCCCTGGTGGGGCCGGGTGCGCCCGAGCGCGCGATCTTGGAGATCCGGCAGTTGGGCGGGGCGATGGCGCGGCAGCCGTCCGTCCCGAACGCGGTCGGCAATCGAGGCGTCGGATACCTGGTCGGCGTCCTGTCGAAGCTGGAGCCCGGCTCCGACGTCGAGCCGCTGCACACGCGAGTTGGGGACACGCTCGCGGAAAAGGCGTCCGGCACACTCCTGAACTTCCTCTTCGGACGAAACGCGACCCCGGATCAGGTACGCCGGGCCTACGCACCGGAGACGTACCGGCGATTGGCCGCGCTAAAGGCGACCTACGACCCGTCCAACATCTTCAGCCTGAACCACAACATCCCACTCGCCACCTAAGCTTGCTCTATAACCTCCGCCGAGGTTGGTCCGAAAGGGGGCCCTGATGGCGAGGTCACCCCAGATCACGCACGTGTCATGGGGCCGCATGGAGGTCGAGGGCCTTGCCGCCGGCAAGGACTTCAAGCTGTATCCAGGCGGCGGCCGCGCTTGGGACTGGTCCGAGCACGGCACTCGTCACGAGCCGGGCATCCAGCCGGCCGACGTCCAGGAGCTTCTCGAACACGGCTGCACAGTGATCGTGCTCAGCCGCGGCATGGAACTGCGCCTGCAGACGATGCCCGAGACCGTGGAGATGCTGAAAGACCACGGGATCGAGGTCCACATCGAGGAAACCACCGCAGCCGTCGAGCACTACAACAGGCTCGCCCAGAGCAAGGCCGTCGGCGGCCTCTTCCATTCCACATGCTGACCAGCCCGAGCACCCGCCAAAGTTAAAGCACGAGCTGAGCGCGTCTTTGTTGGCTCAGAGCGCGGCGCGGCACGGCACGGCACGGCGACTGGCCCGTATCGAGATCGGCCGTCCATGCCCGTCCGCTGATCTGGGCCTCGCCTTCCCCCGAAGATGAGTCGTTTGGGATGATCTCAACTCGTCCTTCGGGGATAGGCATTTTGGAAGGTGTCTCTGGATGAAGCCGTTGCAGCCGGGTGATCCGGGCAGGGTGGGCCCGTACCGGCTGGAGGGGAGGCTGGGCGGCGGCGGGATGGGGCTGGTGTTTCTGGGCCGGTCTCAGGGTGGAAGGCCCGTCGCGGTCAAGGTGGTGCGCCCGGAGTTGGCCGACGACGCCGGTTTCCGGCGCCGGTTCACTAACGAGGTGGAGGCGGCCCGGCGAGTCGGCGGCTTCTACACCGCCCAGGTGGTCGACGCCGATACCCTGGCGCATCCCCCGTGGTTGGCCACGGCGTTCATCCCCGGCCCGTCGCTCGAACAGGCCGTCCGTGACCACGGGCCCTTGCCCGACGATGCGCTCAGCGCCCTGGGAGCGGGACTCGCCGAGGGGCTGGCCGCGATTCACGACGCGGGTCTCGTGCACCGCGACCTCAAGCCCGGCAACATCATCCTCGCGGCGGACGGCCCCCGCGTCATCGACTTCGGCATCGCCCGTGCGCTGGACGACGCCCACACCTCGACCGTCGCGCTCGGGACTCCCGGGTACATGTCACCCGAACAGGCGCGCGGGTTGGAGGTCGGGCCGCCCAGCGACGTGTTCGCACTGGGAGCGGTCCTCACCTTCGCCGCGACCGAACGCGGCCCCTTCGGCACAGGGCCGGCCGGAACGATCGTCTACCGGATCGTCCATGAAGCCCCCGACCTGACCCGGCTCCCTTCTCACCTCGCGGGTCTGGTCGGCGACTGCCTGGCCAAGGACCCTGCGCTACGGCCGGGTCTCACCGAGATCCTGGACCGTTTCGCGGACACCTCCAAAGCGACCCGGGTCATGCCGAGTGGCCTGTTCGGAGAGGTGGGTGATCCGGCTGCGCATAGTTCGGCTGATGGTCGGATTGAGGTGTTCATGCGTGATGCGGACGATCACGTGTGGCATGTGTGGCAGGTCGTGCGGGATGGCGGCTGGTCCAATTGGGATGATATGAGCGGGTATCGCTTGCTTGCGAGTGACGGCCCGCTAGAGGTCGCGGGTGACCCGGCCGCGCATAATTCGGCTGATGGTCGGATCGAGGTATTTGCGCGTGGTGTGGACGGCCATCTGTGGCATGCGTGGCAGGTTGCTCGGGATGGCAATTGGTCGAATTGGGAGGATCTTGCTCAGCATCGGCCGCTGCCGAATGGGGCATTGCTGACGGTGGCTGGCGATCCGGCTGCGCATAGTTCGGCTGATGGTCGGATTGAGGTGTTCGTGCGCGGTACCGACAACCACCTGTGGCATGCGTGGCAGGTTGCTCGGGAGGGCAACTGGTCGAGTTGGGAGGATCTCAGTCGCCATCGTCCACTTCCGAATGGTGATTTGCTGACGGTGGCTGGCGATCCGGCTGCGCATAGTTCGGCTGATGGTCGGATTGAGGTGTTCGTGCGTGGCGCCGACAATCATCTATGGCACTTGTGGCAGGTCGCCCGAGACGGCTACTGGTCCGACTGGGAAGATTTCGGCCCCCACCAGCCGGCCCCGAATGGGGCGCGCGGCTGACGACTGCGGCGACCCGCTGTAGAAGATCGCCCTAGACCGTCCCAGGGCTCGTCAGGTCTTTGACGTAGCGGTGGACGGGGACGTCGACGGTGCCGGTCGCGGTGGGGGCCTGGTAGGTGATCGGGCCGGTGTCGCGCCATCCGTGGTGCTCGTACATGCGCCCGGCCCGCGCGTTGCCGGGGACGACCGCGAGCCATGCTTCGCGGTGCCGTCCCCGGAACCGGTCTTCCGCGCTCCGCAGCAGCGCTCCGCCCACGCCCTGCCCGCGCGCGGACTGGTCGACGGCCAACTGGATCACCTCGCCGTCGTCGTCCCCGAGGATGATCAGGCCGAGGATCCGGCCGTCATCCCCGGCGGCGACGAGGGTGGAGGCCAGGTACGTCTCGGCGCGGTCGGCGAAGTGGTCGGGGCCGCGCGCCTTCATCAGCGCCTCGGGGACGTGACCGTCGTGGCCGTCGTGCCAGGCCGCCCGCCACAGCGGCGCGAGCGTCGGCAGATCGGCGGGTTCGGCCGGTCGTACGATCATCATCGTCCCCTTCCCGAGACGCCCTAGGCTCCGCGGAGCAGCAGGTCGACCACGCCGGTGGTGCCCTCGTCGGGGTGGCCGTCGGCGAGGCGGCGTTCCATCAGTGCCATGAACGGGGTGAGGAGTTCGGGGCTGACCCCTTGCTCCTCGGCCGTGCGCAGCAGCGTCCTGTTGCCCTGCACCATCATGGCGAGGTTGGACGTCACGCCCAAGGTGTAGTCGCCGCTTTCCAGGTGCTCCGCCATGCCGTCCGCCCCGCCGGCCATGGCGGTGAGCCACTCGATGAGCAGAGGCGCGAACTCCTTCGGCGACGTTGCCCCGCGCGTGAGCGCGAACGCATGGGCCATCCCGGCGAACATGCTGGTCATCGCGCTCAGCAGCGCCACGTCGTGCAGTGCGGCCGAACCGGGGTCCTCCCCGACGTACTTGGCGGCGGCCGGGACGCCCAGCGCGTCGCGGTGCTCGGCGAACAACTCCGGCGACCCGCTGTAGAAGACGTAGGCGCCCGACTCGGGGACGCCGATCATCGGCGGCACGGCCATGATGCCGCCGTCCAGGTACCGGGCCCCGCGTTCGGCCGCCCATCTCGCGCGCTCGCGGGCGTCACCAGGCGTACCGGTGGTGATGTTGACCAGGTTCTTGCCCGTGAGGTCGGCGTCCGCGAGGGCTTCGCCGACCGACGCGTCGTCCAGCAGGCAGACGATCACGAGGCCGCTCGCGGCGACGGCTTCATCGGCCGTCGCCGCCGCCTTCGCGCCCTCGGCGACGAGCGGCTCGGCGCGGCTCGCCGTCCGGTTCCACACGGTCGTCTCGTATCCGGCGGCCAGCCACGCGCGAGCGATCGCGGCGCCCATCGCGCCCAGGCCGAGCACGCTGATCTGCTTAGAGTCATGTCCCATGCCGTCCAGGCTCGGCCCCGTCCGCGCAGTTGATCAAGTACGCACTTCGAAGTGCGTGGTTACCCTGACCTCAGCGACGAGGTCAGGGGACGGAACGATGCGGACGGCACAGCGGCCGGGGTCTTACATCTGCGGGATCGACGCGGCGATGGACGTGATCAGCGGCAAGTGGAAGGGGCTGATCCTCTGGGCGCTGAACGAGCGGCCCTACCGCTTCGGCGAGCTGCGCAGGGAACTGCCCGGCGTGACCGAGAAGGTGCTCGCCGCCCAGCTGCGCGAGATGGAGCAGGACGGCATCGTCCACCGCGAGGTGTTCGACGAGGTGCCGCCCCGCGTCGAGTACTCGCTGACGCCGCGCGGCGTCTCGCTCAACGAGGCCCTGGCCCCGCTGGGGGTCTGGGGACGGGAGAACGTCCTCGCCCACATCACCC
The DNA here is from genome assembly GCF_043197915.1 of Actinomadura geliboluensis. NCBI lineage: Bacteria > Bacillati > Actinomycetota > Actinomycetes > Streptosporangiales > Thermomonosporaceae > Actinomadura > Actinomadura geliboluensis. The sequence goes on from NZ_JBICUA010000015.1 coordinate 24,343, forward strand.
ATCGTTGACGTCCTCGGCCGGCACCGCGCGGAACTCCGCCCACACGGCCGTGCCGTTCAACGACGGATGCGACCCCCAACTCTTGGAGAGCGCATCGACGAGGAACAGCCCACGGCCGTCCTCCGCGTACGGGTCGGTGCGGACCTGCGGCTGCTTCTGGGCGCCGCCCTGGTCGAGGACGGTCACGCGCAGCACGTCCTCGCGGGCGCTCACCACGACGGTGACCTGCCCGCCCGTGCCGGACGCGGTGTGCTCGCACGCGTTGGCGACCAGCTCGTCCACGCAGAGGACGACGTCGGCCAGCGCCTCGCCGTCCACATGGGTCGCGACCCCGCTCACGAAGGCCCGCGCGACCCGCGCGGACCTCGGCTCACCGGGCATCGTCATCGTCCCGAGCAACCGCAAGTCTCCGGACTCCGCCTCACAAGGCGTCATTGCCTCACTCCCTCCGGTAATCGACGCCCGCAAGCATGAATGCCCAGGTGAGAGCCCACAACCGTCTTCTTGAGAGAGGGAGGACGGTCCGATGGGAGAGGCGTAAAGCGGGATTTCCCGCTTGTTGGAAATCGCGTGACAGTCTGTGTCGAGTCCGTGACAATCAGTGTCATGGCGACACGACCCCCGACCGTTCGCCGCAGGCGACTCGGCGTCCAACTGCGCAAGATCCGCGAAGACCGCGGCCTCACCCTCGACGGTGCCGCGGCCTACCTCAAGATCTCCAAGTCCGCTCTCAGCCGGATGGAGAACGCCCAGATCGTGGCACGCGTCCACGAGATCAACTACATCCTGATGATGTACGGCATCCAGGAGGACGACGACCTCAGAACCGCACTGATCGGCCTCGCCACCGGCGGCCCCTCCCGCGACTGGATCCGGCGGCACAAACAGCTAGGGATCGGAGCAAACTACGGCGAGTACGTTCTTCTCGAACAAGACAGCTCACAGCTCTTCGCGTACCACGTTGATCTCATCCACGGGCTCCTGCAGACGCCCGAGTACGCCCGTGCCGTCATGACGTCGGTACCCAGCAATGCCGGACGCGACATCGACCGTGCGGTGGCCTACAGGATGGCGCGCAAGGATGCCCTCACCAGAGCAGATCCCTTGAAGCTCAGCGTCGTGATCGGTGAGGCCGCGGTTCGTCAGCTGACGGGAGGCCGCGAGGTCATGGTCGCCCAACTCCGGCACCTGCTCGAACAGTCGGAGCATCCGAACATCGAGATCAAGATCTTGCCCTTCACCGCCCCTCGAAACCCCGGTGTTGACGGATCGTTCGCGATCCTGCACGTTGAGGCGGGAGACTTCCTCATCGTGGTCATCGACGGACTACGGCGAAGCATCTTCCTGGAAGAAGACGAGGAGGTTGCGCCCTACCGGGACATACAGGCGGAGCTGTGCCGGGTCGCGCTCACCCAGGAAGAGACGAGGGAGCGGATCGAACGGGCCATCCGTGATCTCTGAACCGATACGGCTAAGGAGACGACAAGTGATTCGCTGGCGAAAGAGCAGTCACAGCGGCGCTGAGCCGCAGACCTGCGTCGAGTGCGCGCTCCTGCCGAATGGATCGGAAGGCACCGTCGGGATCCGGGACTCCACGAACCCGGACGGGCCACGTCTGACCTTGACGCCCGACACCTGGAGTGCGCTGCTCGTCCGGCTCAAGGACGGCGGGTGACACCGTCCCGCTGGCGACGGCTTCCTTAATCGCGCACTCTGAAGTCCGGCGGCGAGCCGTTGAGGACGGCTCGCCGCTGGCGCGTGTTCTCCGGAGAGGTCGGGCCGGGTCCCTTGATCAGATGCGGGTTGAGGTGGAGGCGTACCCGCCGCCGCCGGGGTAGACCCACTCGCCGGTGAGCGTGGTGTCGTCGGCGCTGAAGGTGCCCTTGTAGTAGGCCGGGCCGCCCTTGGCACCGGCCCAGATGGTCAGCGTGTCGCCCTCCAGCTCGTAGACGTAGTCGAAGGTGTTGCCCGCCGAGTCGTAGTAGCGCGACACCACTTCCGCCCCGGTCGGCTCGCCGAACGGACGCAGGTTGCCGATGATCTCCATGCCGGTGACGGGCTCGCCGAACTGGGTGAGCTCGACGTGCTGGACCAGGAAGAACCGGCCGGGCATCCACTCGTAGCGGACGGTCCCCTCCGCGCCGCCGGTGACCTGCCAGGTACCGACCAGGCGGTCCAGGGCCTTCAGTTCGGGGCTGGGCTGCTGGGTCTCGATCATGTCGTCCTCCTCTGTGGGTTGCTCGCCGGTACCTCGGAGCCCCCAGCCGGGCTTTGACGCGACATCGATGTGGCATGGATCACATTGGATCGGCGTCAAAAAGGCCGATCCGGGTCCGAGGTAGCGGGCGAGAACCCAACGACATGGGAGGACGTCATGACCGCCGCCACCGCCGTTCCCGTCCGCCGGACCGCCCAGACGTCCGGACGCCTGCTGCTGGCCGGAGCGCTCGCCGGGCCGCTCTTCTTCGCCTCGGCGATCACGCAGATGCTCACGCGCGAGGGCTTCGACATCACCCGGCACCCCATCAGCCAGCTGTCCACCGGCGACCTGGGGTGGATCCAGATCCTCACCTTCGTCCTCGCGGGGACGGGCGCGCTGGCGCTGGCCGCCGGCATCAGGCACACGCTCACCGAAGGGGGCGGACGCCGGGCGCTGCCGATCCTGGTGGGCGTCTTCGGCGCCGGGCTGGTGGCGGCCGGGGTCTTCACCATGGACCCCGAGAAGGGCTTCCCGGTCGGCACTTCCGAGGGGCCGGTCGCGCAGATGTCCTGGCACGGCATCGCGCACTCGGCCGCCGCCGTCGTGGCCTTCACCGCGCTGGCCATCGCGGCCATCGTGATGACCGTCCGCTGCGCCCGCCGCCGGGCGATCGCGCCCGCCGTCCTCAACGCCATCGCCGCGCTGGTGCTGCTGGTGCCGATGTCGCCCGATCACATGAGCATCCAGATCGCCGTGAACGGCCTGGTCGCCTTCACCTGGACGACCGTCCTGGCGATGTCGCTGCGGCGCGCCGCCTGAGACGCCCGTAACGTGACCTGCGAGGACCCAACCGAGGGATTCACCATGAAATACCTGCTGCTCGGCTACACCCCGGCCGCCGCGTGGGACGCCGCCACCGCCGACGCCCCCTCCGAGGAGGCGCTGGCCGCGTTCGCGACCTACCAGAAGCTGGAGCAGGAGCTGATCGCCTCCGGCGAGTTCGTCACCAGCGAGGGCCTCGGACACCCGGCGGTCAGCACCACCGTCCACCGCGACGGTGACAAGGTCGTCGCCACCGACGGCCCGTTCGCCGAGCTCAAAGAGGTCCTGGCCAGCTTCGCCGTGATCGACGTGACCGGCAGGGAGCGCGCCGTCGAGATCGCCGCGCGCATCGTCGAGGTGCTCGGCGAACCGATCGAGATCCGCCCGATCATGGGCGAGGACTTCACGGCGTGAACCGGGAGCTGGAGCACCTGCTGCGCACCGAGGCGCCGCAGGTGCTCGGCGCGCTGGTCCGCCGCTTCGGCCGCTTCGACATCGCCGAGGACGCGGTGCAGGAGGCGCTGCTGACCGCCAGCCGGACCTGGCCGTCCGAAGGCGTCCCGGACAACCCGCGCAGCTGGCTCATCCGCGTCGGGTACCGGCGCATGGTCGACCTGATCCGCTCCGACCAGGCCCGCGCCCGCCGCGAGCAGCAGGCCGGTGCGGCCGAACTTGCCATGCAGGCACCCGACCGCCGGGCAGACCCCGCGCCCGAGACCGACGACAGCCTGACCCTGCTCCTGCTGTGCTGCCACCCCGCGCTGGAGCCCACCTCCCAGGTGGCGCTCACGCTACGCGCGGTCGGCGGCCTCACCACCGCCGAGGTCGCCCACGCCTACGGCACGACCGAACCCACCATGGGCGCCCGGATCAGCCGCGCCAAACAGCGGCTGGCCCGCGCCGGAGCACGCTTCACACCACCCACCGACGCCGACCGCGACAGCCGCATGGCCGCCGTGATGCGCGTCCTCTACCTGATCTTCAACGAGGGCTACACCGCCACCGCCGGCGACCGCCTCGCCCGCGTCGACCTGACCCGCGAGGCCATCCGGCTGACCCGCATGCTCCACGCCACCCTCCCCGACGACGCCGAGGTGACCGGCCTGCTGGCGCTGATGCTGCTCACCGAGTCCAGACGCACCGCCCGCACCGACGGCGGCGACCTCGTCCCCCTGGACGAACAGGACCGCACCCGCTGGGACCGCGACCTGATCGACGAGGGCACCGCCCTCATCGACGGCGTCTGGAACCGCGCCGAAACCGGCCCCTACCAACTCCAGGCCGCGATCGCCGCCGTGCACGCCGCGGCCGCCTCACCCGACCAGACCGACTGGGCCCAGATCGCCATGCTGTACCTGTGGCTCGAACGGCTCACCCCCACCGCACCGGTCCAGCTCAGCCGCGTGGTGGCCGTGGCCCACGCCCACGGACCGTCCCGCGGCCTGGCCCTGCTGGACGACCTCAACCAACGCCACCACCTGGACCAGCACCCGCTCACGAGGCAACGCGAGCACGCCGTCCGCGCCCACCTGCTCCAGCTGACCGGCGACACCACCCGCGCAGCCGCCCTCTACCGCCAGGCAGCCGACCTGACCGCCAACCAGGTAGAACAACGCTACCTACTAAACAAAGCCAAAACCCTCACTTAACGCGGCCCGCTTGTCGCGAATAAATGGTCGCGGGAATGCGACGGCAACCTCCGGTGTGCAGGGTGACGGCGGAAACTCGCGAGAGCTTCGCTGATGACGGCTGTTGGGTGGGATGCGCTTTCACTGGCGTTTCTCCACCCACAGGACGGAATCGATGTCCATAGCAGGTGCCGCCACGTCGCCCCGCTCGTCGACGGCAGGCTGGGCGGCGGTGCTTTCGGTGACGATGGGGATCTTCTCGATCGTCACCACCGAGATCCTCCCGATCGGACTGCTGACGTCCATCGGCTCCGGCTTCACCGTCTCCGACGGGACGGCCGGGTTGATGATGACCATGCCCGGATACCTGGCGGCGGTCGCGGCTCCCGCGGTCACCATCGCCACGGCGCGGATCGACCGGCGGTCGATGCTGTGCGCCTGCATGTTCCTGCTGGCGGCGGCGAACTTCCTCGCGGCCGCCGCGCCGGGCTACTGGGCGATGCTCGTGTCGCGCGTCCTGGTCGGAGTCGTCATCGGCGGCTTCTGGTCGATCGGCGCGGGCCTGGCGGGCCGGCTGGTGCCCGCCGGCTCGACGCGCCGGGCCACCGCGGTGATCTTCTCGGCCGTCCCGCTGGGGTCGGTGCTCGGTGTGCCACTGGGGACGCTGATCGGCGACCTGGCCGGGTGGCGGGCCAGTTTCGCGGTGATGGGCGTGCTGTCCACGGCGGTGCTCATCGCGCTCGCCGTACTGGTACCGCCGCTGCCCGCCGAACGGGCCACGCGGTTGGACGTCCTGCGCGGCATGATCCGGAACGGCGGCACCCGGTTCGCGCTGCTGGCGACCTTCCTCGTCGTCCTGGCGCATTTCGCCGCCTACACGTATGTGACGCCCTCCCTTGAGCGGGTCACGCATGTGCCGTCAGAACTGCTCACGGTGTTCCTGCTGATCTACGGTCTCGCCGGAATCCTCGGCAATTTCCTCGGGGGCGCGGCGGTCGCTCGTCACCCGTACGCCGCTTTCGGCGTCGCCGGGTGTCTCATCGCGGTCGCCACGCTGAGCTTTCCTCTTCTCGGCCGATGGGAGGCGGGCGCCATCGCGCTGCTGATCGTGTGGGGCGTCGGCTACGGCGCCGTCCCGGTCTGCTCGCAGACGTGGTTCATCAAGTCCGCCCCGCACGCGCCGGAGGCCGCATCCGTGCTGTTCACGTCGTCGTTCCAGGCGACTCTCTCAACCGGCGCGCTGGTCGGCGGCATCGTCGTGGACCGCACGTCCCTCTCGACGGTCATGCTTCTCGGCGGGACCGCAGCGGCCCTGATGACGACGACCATGCTCCTCCGTTCACAACGCAGTCCATCCAATCCTTGATCACGGCTTTTGAGGGTTTTGTTGGCCGTAGATGAGGGCGGGGGCGTTGTTGTAGGCGGTTTCGTGGAGGAGGTGGTGGCCGATGCGTTCGGCGACTGAGATGGAGCGGGTGTTTCCTGGACGGATCACCGAGATGACCTCGGGGGCCTTCAGGGTGGTGAAGCAGTAGGTGATGGCGGCGCGGGCGGCTTCGGTGGCGTAGCCCTTGCCCCAGTGCGGGCGGGCCAGGCACCAGCCGACGCCGAGGCCCGGGAAGCCGTGGGGTTGCCAGGGGCCGGCGCGTCCGACGAAACGGCCCGTTGCCCGTTCGATCACGGCCCAATGGGAGTAGCCGCGGATTTCGCGGTGGCCTATGAACAGGGCCAGGCTGCGCCAGGCGTCGGCGGGTGTGCGGCCGATCGGGGCGGCTAGGCCGTCCGCCACTTGGGGGTCGGCCATCATTGCGGCGTAGTCGTCGAAGTCGTCCCCTGTGAGGGGGCGGAGGGTCAGGCGGTCTGTTTGCAGGACGGTCATGATCACAGTGTGCGCGGGCTTTGGAGGATGAGGCCGGAGAGTTGTTCGCAGAGGTGCTGGACGGCTTTGGCGGCCTCTTCGTCGCGGGCTCCGGGCGGCCAGGGGACGCGCTGGAGTTGGGCGTTGGTGTAGGTGTCGGTGACGCCGTCCAGGTCGGGGCTGGCGGCCAGGTGGACGCTTGAGCGTGCCGCCTTTGCCAGGTCGTTCAGCAGACGAGGGCCGAAAAAATGGATGAGCGGGGCCACGGGCCGGTAGGCGTAGGGGAACGCGCTGATTGATGTGGCCTTGTTGCCCGGCGTGTAGGCGTGGCCGGGGTAGGCGACGTTGACGGTGATGTCGTCTGGGGCCAAGCAGTCGGCCATCCTGCGGCTGACGGCCATCAGGGCGGTCTTGGCGTGGTTGTACTGCGAGAACGTCCAGCCCAGGTACTTCTTTTCGCCTTGGAGATTGGCGATGTCCAGGGGCTTGCCGGGGATTCCGCCGGTCAGGTTGACGACGCGGGCGCCTTCTGCGGCGCGCAATTGGGGCAGTAGTCGGCAGGTCAACGCGTAGGGCGCCAGGACGTTGAGGGCGAAGGTCCGCTCCACGCCGTCCTGTGTGAGGGTGCGGGACGGGCTCATGCCGCCGACGTTGTTCACGAGGACGTGCAGGTGGGGGTGCCGGTCCGCGATCTGGTCGGCCAGGCGGCGGACGCCGTCGAGGCTGGTGAGGTCGCCGGTGCAGGCGGTCGCGCCGATCTCGGCGGCGGCGGCCTCGGCTCGTCCGGCGTCGCGTCCGACGAGGATGACGCGGGCGCCGAGCCGGGCGAGTTCCCGCCCGGTCTCCTTGCCGATCCCGCCCGTACTGCCGGTCACCAGGACGGTCTTACCGCTCATCGGTTCCATGACGTCTCCTGTCATGTTTGGCACTCAGTGACACAAACGCTAGCAGGTGCCAGAAGTATCCTCCATGCGTGAGCGGTGGAGAGCGAGCGGGGCTGCGGGAGCGGACGCGGCGGGCGGTACGGGCGGAGTTGTCCGCCCTGGCGGTCGAGTTGTTCCTGGAACGCGGCTACGAGGGCACGACGGTGGAGGACATCGCCGCGGCGGCGGGCATGTCGCGGCGCAGCTTCTTCCGGTACTTCCCGTCCAAGGAGGACGTGGTCTTCGGCGAGGCGGGGGATGTCGCCGAACGTGTCGCCGAGGCGATTCGCGGACGTCCCGGCGACGAGGCGGCATGGGCGTGCCTGTGCGCGGTGCTGCGCGAGTGGCAGGAGGCGATCCACGCGGCGCAACCCGACCTGCGGACGCTTCGGCTGATCGAGGAGGCGCCCGCACTCCGGGCGCGGCTGCACGCCGAGCGGGACCGGATGCGCGAGCTGATCAGCGCCGCGCTGCGGGAGCGGCCCGGCGGCGGGGTGGACGCCTTCACCGCCGACCTCCTCACGGGAGCGGCCGCCGCCGCCCTGGACGCGGCCGACCGGGAATGGCTCCGCAGTGGTGGCACGGCCGACCGCGCCGCACTGCTCGACCGTGCGTTCGGGGTTCTCAGGCTGTCCGGTTAGACGTCGAGTTCGGCGGCGAGGGTGTCGCGGAGGAGGGTGAGGCGGGCGATCTCGGCGTCGAGGGCCCTGAGGCGGCGGCGTGCGGTTCCGTTGCTCTGCGCCGCGCACCCTGGGGCGTCGCCGTCCAGGAGGTGGAGCCGGTCGGCGCAGCCGCGGACGTCCTCGATGGTGAGGCCGAGCGACAGCAGCCGCCGGATGGTCAGCACGCGGGCGACCTCGGCCGGGCCGTACCGGCGCTGCCCACCCGGGGTGCGGGACGGCGGTGGCAGCAGGCCGCGCTGCTCGTAGAGGCGCAGTGCCCGCGGGGTCGTTCCGGCCGCCGCCGCCGCGTCGCCGATCCGCATGGGTCCTCCTCCGGCCGTCTAAGGCTCGACGATGACGGCGCCCAGGTGTCGTCCGCTGATCAGTTCGTGCAACGCCCGCGGCGCCCGCTCGATGCCCGCGACGCGCGTGTGCGGGAAGGTGACGGCGCCCGAGCGCAGCCAGGCGCCGAAGCGTTCGGCCCACTCGGCGCCCGGGGCGGTGCCGCCGAAGCCGCGCATCTCGATGCGCTTGGCGATCAGCGTGAACGTGTCGATCTCGACCGGGGACGTGGTGCCGGGCAGGCCCGGTGAGAGCTGCCCCGCCAGCGCCCCGACGAGGACGAACCGGGCGCCCGGACGGGCGGCGGCGATCGCGGCGCGGAGCTGCTCGCCGCCGACGTTGTCCACGAGGACGTCGATCCCCTCGGGCGCCGCCTCCGCCAGCTGCTTCGCGATGGGCCGTTCGCCCCGGACCAGGGCCGCGTCGTAGCCCAGCTCGGACACCAGGTGGGCCGCCTTGTCCCGCGAACCGGTGCTGCCGATCACCTGGCCCGCGCCGAGCATGCGGGCGAACTGGCCGGCCAGCGAGCCGACCCCGCCGGCGCCGCCCGCGACGAACACGGTGTCGCCGGGACGGACCCGCGCGTCCCGGGTCAGCGCCGCGTAGGAGGTGGCCGCCTGCCCGAGATGGGCGGCGGGGTCGGGCAGCGCGCCGGGCAGCGGCGCGCACTGGTCGGCGGCCAGGACGGCGTGCTCGCGCCAGCCCAGCCAGTGCTGGACGAGCTCGCCCGCCCGCAGCCCGGAGCCGGACGGCGCCGAGACGACCTCGCCGATCGCCGCTCCGAACAGCGCGTCGCCGGGGCGCAGCGCCGGGAACGGGGTGCCTTCCACCCCGCCGCCGATCAGGGTCCGCAAGGAGGGGAAGACCTGGAAGAAGCGGTTCCGGACGAGCACTTCACCGTCGTCCGGCACCGGCATGGGCACCTGCTCGACGGTGAAGTGCTCCGGCTGCGGCAGCCCGTCCGGCAGGGCGGTGAGCCGCACTATGCGGGATGTGGTGGACGACATCGAACGCTCCTCGGGCGTCCGGGCACGGTGCCCGGAGACGGCGCCGAGACGCTAACCCTTGACCCGCGGGTCAGGGTCAAGTGCTTTGCGGCGCGCGGTCGCGCGGCGGGGTGAGGGCGGCGGCCGCGAGGGCTCCCACGGCGGCGGCCACCGCGGCCAGGACGAAGCCGTCGGTGAAGCCGTCGAGGGTGTCGCCGGTGAGGCTCGCGGCGGCGACGCTGGAGATGACCGCGGCCCCGATGGACGCGCCGAACTCGTGGAACGTGCTGACGATGCCGGACGCGATGCCGGATTCGTGCGGCGCCACCTGGCCCAGCGCGGTCGCCGACGCGACGACGAACATCGCGCCCGTGCCGGCGCCCGCCACCGCCGTGCCGATCACGACGGACACCGGGTGCAGCGACAGGACGGGCAGCGCCATGCCCAGCGCGGCCGTGAGCAGGCCGACCACGGCCAGGCGGCGGGCGCCGATCGTGGCGATCGTCCGCCCGGTGACGTTGGCGCCGATCATCGTCGCGACGGCCACCGGCAGGAACAGCAGGCCGGTGCGCAGGGCGCCGTAGTCCTCCGCGTGCTGGAAGTAGAACGTGCCGAGGAAGAACACCGCGATCATCAGGGCCGTCGCCATCAGGATCAGGAAGGTGCCGGTCGCCACCGGCCGCCTGACCAGCAGCGAGAGGTCCATCATGGGCGAGCGGGCGGTCCGCTGCCGGACGACGAACGCGAGGTAGCCGAGTGCGGCGAGCAGGATCAGGACGCCGGTCGCGGCGGTGAGCCAGCCGTCGTCGCCGGCGCGGATGAACGCGTAGATCAGCGCGCCGGACGAGGCCGTGACCAGGAGCGCGCCCAGCACGTCCAGCCGGGGCCGGGGCGCGGTGACCTGCTGGTGCGGCAGCATCCGGGCGAGCGCCGCGATGATCACCACGCCGATGGGGACGTTGACGTAGAAGACCCACGGCCAGCCGGGGCCGGCGGTCAGCGCCCCGCCGAGCAGGACGCCCAGCGCGGCGCCGCCACCGCCGAGCGCCGACCAGATGCCGAGGGCCCGGTTCCGCTCGTCGCCGTCGAACAGGCTGACCACGAGGGAGAGGGCGGCGGGAGAGAGCAGCGCGGCGCCGAGCCCCTGCGCGATGCGGCCGCCGAGCAGGACTTCCGCCGATCCGGCGAGGCCGGTCGCGAGGGACGCGGCGGTGAAGATCAGCAGTCCGGCGAGGACGACGCGCTTGGCGCCGATCAGGTCGGCGGTGCGGCCGCCGAGCAGCATCAGCCCGCCGAAGGTCAGGGTGTAGGCGCTGACCGTCCAGGTCACGGCCTGGCGGCTGAGGCCCAGGTCGGTCTCCATGTGCGGCAGTGCGATGGCCACGACGGTGACGTCGAGGATCAGCATCAACTGGGCCACGCCCAGGAAGCCCAGGATGCGCCAGCGCAGCGGGTGCGCGGATGTCTGCTGTTGTTGCATCACGTCTCCTTAACTCGTACTTCCCCATACGAGTTCTTGGAGAGTAACACGTATGAGGCAGTACGAGTTAAGATGCGGGCATGCCCACCGCCCCTACCGGCCGCCGCCGGCGCGCGGACGCCGAGCGCAGCATCGCCCGCATCGTGTCCGCGGCCCGCGAGTGCCTGCGCGCCGATCCGAACGCGAGCATCGACGACATCGCCAAGGCCGCCGGCGTCGGGCGGATGACGCTCTACGGCCACTTCCGCAACCGGCGTGAACTCGTCGAGGCCGCCCTCGCCGACGCCCTCCGCGACGGCGAGGAGGTGCTGTCGGACGTCGATCTCGACGGCCCCGCGCGGGACGTCCTGAGCCGGCTGCTCGAATCGAGCTGGGCGCTCGTGGCCGAGTCGACCGCCCTGCTGGCCGCGGCCCAGGGCGTCCTTCCCGCCGGACGCGTCCGGGAGATGCACGCCGGGTCCGCGAAGCGCGTCGAGGAGCTCATCCGCCGAGGCCAGGACGAGGGCGCCTTCCGCACCGACATGCCGATCGACTGGCTGGTCAACGTCGTGCACTACGTCCTGCACGGCGCCGCGGAGGAGAACCGCGCCGACCGGTTGAAGCCCGAGGAGACCGCCCGGGTCGTGATCGCGACCGTCCAGTCCATCCTGGCCGCGTAGCGGAATCAGCCGACGAACTGGTGATCGGTCCGGATGCGGCCACCGGGGTCCAGGGAGAGGACGTCCAGGCCGCCGCCGACCGGCTCGTGCGCGCCGGCCGTCACCATCGACCACCGGACGGCGACCACGTTCGCCGCCAGGACGACCGGGTCCGCGGCCGCCGCGAACACGTGCTCGCCCGGCGCGACGAACATCTCGTAAGCCCTGGTGACACGTGCGTCCAAGGCGTCATGGCCGCGGACGTCCAGCGGCGGCGCCGGGACGGCGAGCCCCGCGGCGGCGTCCCGGATCGCCTCCGGCGGGTTGACGAGCACGTGCAGCGCGTCCGGCGCCCACAGCTCCCTGATGAGGGCGCTCCGCGCCGCCGGGTCGGGTTCGTTCCACTGGGCGATGTACCGGTCGGTCAGTCGTTTCGCGTCGAAGGTGTCGCTCATGGCGAGCAGTGTGCGGGCCCGGCCTGCGGCGCGGCGATTCCCCGCGGGGAATCGCGGAACGGCGGGCGCCCCGTTTGGATGGGGGTATGACGGTGCCGGTGGAATCCGACCAGTTCGCCCGTGAGCTGAGGCGATGGCGGGAACGCCGCCGTTTCAGCCAGCTCGACCTCGCGATCCGGGCCGACACGACCCAGCGCCATCTGAGCTTCCTCGAACAGGGGCGCTCGCGGCCCGGACGCGCCATGGTGGTGCGGCTCGCCGAGTCCCTGGAACTGCCGCTGCGAACGCAACGAAATGCTGCTGTCCGCCGGTTACGCGCCGATCTACCCGGAGTCGAGGCTGGACGCCCCTGAACTCGGGCCGGTACGCGAGGCACTGGAGCGCGTCCTGGACGGGCACATGCCGTACCCGGCGGTGGTCGTCCGGCCGTACGGGGAACTCGTCGCCGCCAACCCCGCCTTCGCCGTGCTCTCCGAGGGCGCCGCTCCCGCACTGCGGGAACCGCCGGTCAACGTGCTGCGCCTCGCCCTGCATCCGGACGGGATGGCCCGCAGGGTCGGGAACCTGGCCGAATGGGGTCGCCACATCACCGGCAGCCTGCGCGACCAGGCCCGGCGCGTGCCCGCTCCGGGGCTCGCGGCGCTCATCGAGGAACTGGACGGCTACCTGCCCGACCTGGAGTCGTCCGCCGGCCACCTGGGTTTCGCCGTGCCGCTGCTCTTGCGAGTACCGGAGGGCGACCTGCGCCTCATCACCACGCTGACGTCGTTCGCGACCGCCGTCGATGTCACGCTGTCGGAACTGCGCCTCGAAGCGTTCCTGCCCGCGGACGAGGCGACCGCGACCATTCTCACGCGGCGCGCCCGAGACTAAGCGGGATGCTCGGCGCAGAAGCAGCCGACGCCCTCACCGAGCCGCCTGGTGGTGGCGTGGCCCGCCGCGCGGCCCAGCCCGCTCGTCCGGTCCCTCGTGGCGCTCGCCGCCGGGGTCGTCTGAGTGTCATGGGACGCCGGCGGCGGGTTCGGCGGGCAGGATGGCGGGGTGAACGAACTCGAAGAAGGCACCCGGCTGACCCTGGACTTCGACAAGCTCGCCGGCGTCGCGGCGACCGGGGCGCGGGTCGTGCCCGCCGTCCTGCAGGACGCGGCGACCGGCGACGTCCTGTTCATCGGCTACGCGAACGACCAGGCGCTCAAGGCCACGCTGGACGAGCGGATCGCCGTGCTGTGGTCGACGTCCCGCAACGAGCTGTGGCGCAAGGGCGCGACCTCGGGGGACGTCCTCAGCTTGGTCGACGTCCGCGTCAACTGCGAGCAGAACTCCCTGCTGTACCTGGTCAACCGCACGACGGGCGGGGCCTGCCACACCAAGGACGCGTCCGGCGAGGCCCGGCCGACGTGCTACTACCGGTCGGTCGCCGACACCGGAACCCTGCGCCACCTCAGTTAGCGGCGGCGGGGAATTCCTCGGTCAGCCAGGTGGAGAGGGCCGTGCGGGCGGCGCCGAGCTGCGCTTCGGTGGGCGGGGTGCCGGTCGCGGTGTTGACCACGAGAGCGAAGTGGACGGCGTCGTCCTGAGCGGTGATCCGCAGTTTCTTCGCCGTCGCGGAACCGGTCTCGGCGACGGCCGCGATCGGGCCCGACGCCGGGACGCCGTTGAGCGTCGCCAGGTCGCTCACAATGGCCGTGCCGGACGGGGCGAAGGAGTTCGGCAGGTGCAGTTCGGTCGGTGCGCTCGTACCCGCTGAACGCCAGACGAGAATGCCGTACTGGCGCCCTTGCAGAAGGGCGGTAAGGGACGACGGCGCGGTCAGCCACGCCTTCTCCTGCCCGGCGCCGCCGTAGCCGGAGCGCGCCAAGTCCTCGAAGGCGAATGCCAGGGTGTCGCCGTTGACGGCGGACGGGTAGAGCCGGTCGAGGACGCGCCGGTCCAGCCGGAGCGCGACGGCTCCCGCGTCGTCGGTGGCCACCACGGAATGGTCCTCGTCGTTCCAGCCGTCGCCCTCGGTCTGCACCTTGTCGGGATTGCCGTTCATCAGCTCGTGGTGCCGGCCGCTGTAGATGTCCCAGTGCCACTGCATGGACGACAGCACCTGCCCGCCGGACGCGGGCGCGCTCCACCAGTTCTTGCCGGGAACGCCGTAGTCCATCGCCTGGTACATGGCGCGGATCATCCACGGGGTGCGGCCGTCCGACATCTTGTTGCCGAATTCCGAGACCAGCGGCGCGGTGCCGAGGTCGGCGGCGCGCTGCCGGATCTCGTTCATCGCGGCGTCGTACGTCCCGTCGGACGCGGCGGTCGGGTCGAGCGTCATGCGCGCCCCGTCGTAGTAATGGCTGTTGAACACAAACCGGGTGCCGAGCTGCCCGACGGTCGTCATTCCGCCCTGCTCGAAGAACCCGGTGTTCCAGAAGACGAGCGGCTCGGCGAACGCCGGTTTGGCCGTCCAGCCGGCCTCGTCCATGGCGGTGCGGACACGCTGGTAGAACGGCATCAGGAAGTTCTTCTCCCAGTCGGTGCCGTTCTTGCCGTCGAGGCCGCCGTCGAACGGCTCGTTGAACGCGTCGAGGCCGAGGATGTTGTCGAACGCCGGCTGGGGGAGTTTCTGCTTGAGGTACGCCATGGTGGCCTTGGCCTGCGTGATGTAGGCGTCCTGGACGCCGATCTGACCGGCCGGTGTCGTGAGCACGCGGTTGCGCCAGAAGTCGTAGGCCGCCTTGCGCACGGCGGTGTTCGTCTGCATGTTCTGGCCCCACATGATGCAGATCCCGCACGACTCCTTCGGGTAGCCGCCCGCGTCGATCACCCATTTCGGAGCGCCGTCCCCGGTGTACCAGCTGCCGGAGTTGAACAGGTGGGACGAGTACAGATCCTGGTGGTAGTCCAGCAGGACGCGGATTCCCCGGTCGGTGAACGCCCTGATCTGCGCGATGGCCCGGTCGAGATAGGCGTTGTCGATCCGGTCGGGGGCAGGCTGGACGCCCTCCCAGCTGATCAGGAACCGGACGGCATTGGCGCCGGTCAGGTCGCGCATCGCCTGCGCCGACTTCACGGCGTCGGCCGTGCTGCGGAACGGCAGCAGGCCGTTCTCGTAAAGCTTCGTGCTGCCCGAGACATTGAAGCCGCGCAGCGTGACCTCGCGTCCCGCGGCGTCCCGCAGCACCCAATTCCGCTGCTGCGGGGAAACGACGACGTCCGCCTGCGCGGGAGCCGCGGCGACGGCCACCGTACCCGCGGCGGCGACCAGCGCGGCGGCCAGGACGGTTCGGCGGGAACGGGCGGACGAAGCGCGCATCGCTGCCATGGCGGGGGCCTTTCCGAGGGCTCTTGATCCAGCAGTGTGCAAGAACCTTCTTGCATGCGCAAGAACTATCTTGCAGACGTGCCCTCCACCACGCGCGACCGCGTCCTCGACGCCGCCCTGGAGCTGATCCAGCAGCACGGGTTCGGCGGCACCACGGTCACCGACATCGAGGAACTCGCCGGGCTGTCCCCCGGCAGCGGCAGCTTCTACCGGCATTTCCGCTCGAAGGAGGAGGTGTTCCGCGCGGTCCTGGAGCGGGAGCTGGACCGGGCCCGGCGGCACCGCGAGGAGTTCGAGCGCGGCCCCGTCGACGACGATCCGCGCGCGGCGCTGGCCCGGCGGCTCGTCCAGCAGCTCGACTACCTGGCCCGGGTCCGGCCGCTGATCAACCTGCTGGCGCGGGAGCACGGCCGGTTCCCCGAGGTGACGCGGCGGATCCGCAGCGTCCTGGTGGACCAGGGCATCGCCGAGGAGGCCGAGCACCTGACCCGCGACATGCCGGACGGCGACGGCCACGACGACCCGCACGCCCTGCTCGCGGTCGTGGTGTCGGCGCTGACCGGCTACGAGCTGTCCCGCGGCTTCTTCGGCCGCCCGCCGGCGGACATCGCCCCCGAGCGGTTCGCCGCGGCCCTCGCCGCCCTCATCACCGACCCCCCGGAGCGCGACGCACCGTAGTGAGACGGGCCGGATCCGGTCACGGGGTGGAGCCGTCCCCGCTCGGCTGCGACTTTGTATCGCAGTGCGCCCCGCGCTCCGCCGGGGCAGCCACCGCGCTGACGAGTCGGGGGTCCGGAGTATGCGGCGACTGATCGCGGCCGGGACGGCGGCGGTGACGGCGTGCGCCGCGCTCAGCGGCTGCGGCGGCGACGAAGCGGCGTCCATCCTCGGCAAGGGCACGCTGGTGGCGGGCGTCCGGCCGGACCTGCCCGGCATCGGGTTCAGGCGCCCCGACGGGACGTTCGAGGGCCTGGACGTGGACGTGTCCCGCTACCTCGCTCAGCGGCTCGGGAAGCGGGTCCGGTTCGTCCCCGCGCTGGCGCGCGACCGCGAGCGCCTGCTCCGCGAGGGCGGCGTCGACATGGTCCTGACGTTCTGGCTGGAGCCCGAGTGGCAGCAGCGCCTCGCGTTCGCCGGGCCGTACCTGCTGTCGTACCAGGACATCCTCGTCCGGGACGGCGAGCGGGCCGTGCGCGGCGTGCGCGACCTCCAGGGGCGCAAGATCTGCGCCGTCACCGGGTCGGGCGCGGCCGAGGCCGTGACCGTGGAGCGGCAGGTGCCGGCGGTGCCGGTCACGGCGCGGTCCTACGCCGACTGCATGACCATGCTGCGGGACGGCCGGATCGACGCGATCACCACGAACGACACGATCCTGGCCGGGCTGAAGACCCGGCAGGGCGCCGGGTTCCGGCTGCTGAACGCCAGGTTCGGCGAGCGGCGCACGGGCATCGCGATCCGCATGGGCGACCCCGACGGCTGCGAGGCCCTCAACCGGGCCATCACCCAGATGTACCAGGACGGGACGATGGGGAAGTTCATGGCCAAATGGTTCGGCACGTCCGGCCTCGACCTGTCGGACCTGGAGGTCCCCCAGTTCGAGGGCTGCCTGTGACCGCCGGGACGGTCACCGGCGCGGGGCGCCGGCGCCGTCCGGCGTCCCGACCATGGGGACGCCGGCGTCCGCGCCCCGGTCCCTGCTCTTGGTGGGCGTGGCGCTCGGCTTCTTGCCGTTGGTGTTGTCGGGGCCGCGCGGCGGCGGGCTGGTGCTGTGCGCGTTCGGGCTCTGGGACGCCTTGCCCGGCGAGGCCGGCTTGCCGTGCTCCTTGCCCGGCGCCGACGAGGGCGCGGACGGCGAGGAGGTCGACGAGGACGACGAGGACGACACCGACGGCGACGCGCTCGGCAGCGGCGACGGCGAGTACTGCGTCGCCGGCGTGCTGTCGTGGCCGCCGCCCCCCGACTCCTGCTGCGTCGGGGACGGCGCGGGAGCCGGCTCCATGCCGGGGAAGTGCCCGGTCGCGTAGGCGACGCCGCCCGTCAGCACGAGCAGGGTGCCGCCGACCAGCGCGATGACCTTGGCGGTCAGGAAGCGGCGCAGCGCGGCCAGCCGGGAGGGCCGGGCCGCGGGCGGCGCGGACCGGAAGGCCGCGACGGCGGCGTCCTCGCCCGCGATCTCCGCCGCGCGGCCGGGGGCGGCGGCCGCCGCGAGCAGGGTGTGCAGGGCGGGGTGCCCGCCGGCGCCGTCGAGCAGGCGCTCGGCGGTGCGCTCGTCGAGCCGTCCGGCCTCGGTGTGGTCGCTCATGACACCCCTTCAGCGCCCGTACCGCCGGTTTTGTCACCCCGGACCAGCGACCGCTCGGCGCCGCCGTCCGACAGCCGGTCGGCGAGGCGGCGCAGGCCGCGGTAGGCGGCGGTGCGGACGGCGCCCGCGCGCTTGCCGAGCACCTTGCCCGCGGACTTGGCGTCCAGGCCCACGACGACGCGCAGCAGCACCGCCTCGGCCTGGTCGCGGGGGAGTTCGGAGATCAGCCGGAGTGCCTCCTCGGTGGCGATGCCGTTCAGGGCGTCGAGCTCGGTGTCACCGTCCGCGGCCATCGTGACCAGTTCCTCGGCGGGCAGGTCGGAGCCGGGCCGGCGGGACTTGCGGCGCAGATGGTCCAGCGCGCGGTGCCGGGTGATCGTGGCGGTCCAGCCGCGGAAGCCGTCGAGGTCGCCGCGGAACGAGCGCAGGTCGCGCGCGATCTGCAGCCACGCCTCCGACGTCACGTCCTCTGCGTCCGCGCCGACGATCGCGCCGGCGAACCGGATCAGCCGGGGCTGGACGTCGCGGTAGAGCATGCGGAAGGACTCCTCGTCGCCGTCCTGCGCCGCCCGCAGCGCACGACCGAGTTCCTCCTCGCCCATCGCGCCATTGTGCAGAAAATCTCACGGTGGTGTGACACCTACGCGTGGGTTCGCGCTGAACGAATGACTCCCGCGCCGCCGGGACGTCCTCTCCCCGCCTCAGAGTGATGGACGACGATGAACGGCAACAGCCCGCAGGACCGGGACGAACTTCTCGTAACGGGTATCCCACCAGCCGCGGAACGGGTGCCGCGCCCGCTGACGGACCCCTCGGCGGATCCCGTCACCGAGACGAAAACGTTAACGGCCGCGGCTCCCGTCTTCGTCGACGCGTCCGGATGGCGGTCGCGCCTGGGGCGGCGGCTGGGCCTGCTCACCGGTTCCCTCCTCATCGTGTTCCTGGGCGCGCTGGGGCTCGGTATGACGACGGGAACCGATGTGCCGTTGACGCCATGGAGCGACCCGTCCCCGCACCCGCGTGTGAAGGTGAGCCAACCCCAGGCCAAACCGACCCCGACGGAGAGGTCCGAATCGCCCGCCGCCGGTAGGGCGACACCCAGCAGCAGGGGCGCGGCACCGGCTCCCCCTGCGACGCCCAGGCCGTCGTCTGCGTCGGCGACCACACCGGCGGGGGCCGCGTCCACTAGCCATCCCGGCAGGTCCACGGCGGAGCCCCCGGCATGGGGACGCAACAACACCAAGAAGAAGAGCCCCTGACCGTGCGACGCAGCGAACCGCGGGGCCACTGGATCCTGCTCCTGCTCGGCGGGCTGGCGCTCGCCGTGCTCCTCCTGCTGGACGGCTTCGCGAACGGAGCCCTGGGTGAGGCGCCCAGGGACGAGCCGACGAACCCCGTCCAGGCTCCCTCCCAGGCCCTCACCGGCGGGCCCGTGCTGAACCTCGCGGACGCCACCCCGCGCAGCCGCCGCATGCCGCCGAAGACGATCGCGCTGACCTTCGACGACGGCCCCGACCCCGAGTGGACGCCGCGGATCCTGGACGTCCTGCGCCGCCACGACGCTCGCGCGACGTTCTTCACGGTCGGCGCGCGCGTCGCGGAGAACCCGGCGCTGACCCGCCGGATCCTTCGCGAGGGCCACGAGATCGGCTCGCACACGTACACGCACGCCGACCTCGCCACCGCGCCCGCGTGGCGCGGGCGCCTGGAGATGGACCTCACGCAGCGGGCGCTGGCGGGCGCGGCCGGCGTCCACACCCGGCTGATGCGGATGCCGTACTCGTCCCGCCCGGACGGCCTGACGGCGCCGGAGTGGCGGGCGGCCGAGCGGGCCGGTGCGGCCGGGTACATCGTCGTCCTCACCGACCGCGACACCGAGGACTGGGCGCGGCCCGGCACCGACGCGATCGTGCGGACGGCGCTGGCGGCGGAGCGGCGCGGCGAGGGCGCGGTGGTGATGCTGCACGACTCGGGCGGCGACCGGACCGAGACCGTCGCGGCCGTCGAGCGGATCCTCGCCCGGCTCCAGCCGCAGGGGTACCGCTTCACGACGGTCACCGAGGCGCTCGGCATGCCCGCGGCGGAGGTCGGCGTGCCCGCCCGCGAGAAGGCCGTCGGCTGGACGCTGGTCGCCGCGCAGCGCGCCGCGTCCGCGCTCACCGGGACGATGGGCGCCCTGTTCGCCGTCGCCGGGCTCCTCTACGTGCTGCGGCTGATCCTGCTGCTGGTGTTCGCGCACGTCCACATACGGCGCGTCCGCCGGCCGGGCCCGCCCCCCATGCCGGACATCGGGGAGCCGGGGGAGCTGCCGCCCGATCCGTTCCCGCCCGTGTCGGTGATCGTCCCCGCCTACAACGAGGAGGCGGGCATCGCGGCGACCGTCGCGTCGCTTCTGGACACCGACTATCCGGGCAGCGTCGAGGTGATCGTGGTGGACGACGGCTCCGCCGACCGCACCGCCGAGATCGTCGAGGACCTCGGCCTGCCGGGCGTCCACCTGATCCGCAAGCCGAACGGCGGCAAGCCGAGCGCGCTCAACGCCGGCCTGTTCGTGGCCAGGGCCGACATCATGGTGCTCGTGGACGGCGACACCGTCTTCCAGCGCGACACCCTGCGGCACCTCGTCGCGCCGTTCACGGACCCGAGGGTGGGCGCGGTCAGCGGCAACACCAAGGTCGCGAACCGGGGCGGCATCCTCGGACGCTGGCAGCACATCGAGTACGTCATCGGCTTCAACCTCGACCGGCGCATGTTCGACGTCCTGCAGTGCATGCCGACCGTGCCCGGCGCGATCGGCGCCTTCCGGAGGAAGGTCCTGGCCGAGGTGGGGTGCGTCCCAGACGACACTCTGGCCGAGGACACCGACCTCACCATGGCGATATGCCGCACCGGCGCGCGCGTGGTGTACGAGGAGAAGGCCATCGCCTGGACGGAGGCGCCGTCGTCCCTCAGGCAGCTGTGGAGGCAGCGCTACCGCTGGTGCTACGGGACGATGCAGGCGATGTGGAAGCACCGCCGCTCCCTCATCGAAGGCGGCGGCTCGGGACGCTTCGGCCGCCGCTGCCTCCCCTACCTGACGGTGTTCCAGGTGCTGCTTCCGCTGTTCGCGCCCGCCGTGGACCTGTTCGCCCTGTTCGGCTTGGTCTTCCTTGACCCGACCCTGCCCGTCCTCACCTGGACGGCGTTCGTCGCCGCGCAGGCCGCCGCCGGCGCCTACGCCCTATGGCTGGACGGCGAATCCGTCCGTCCGCTGTGGGCACTGCCGCTCCAGCAGTTCGTCTACCGGCAGCTCATGTACCTGGTGGTCGTCCAGTCCGTGGTCACCGCGCTGCTGGGGTCGCGCCTGGGCTGGCACACGATCCGGCGTACCGGGACCTTCGCGGAGGGCCGGGAACAATCCTGGGGACCCGTCGGTTACACCTGATGGCCGATGTGCCTGGTGTCCCCGGGCCTCACCTATTGCCTTCACGGAATACCGTTCGGCTGGAGCCGTGTTGTGCCTTTCGCCGAGAGGCGACCCGCACATCGGCCGCACGACCAGGACCCCGCCGGGTCTCCCGACCCGGCGGGGTCTGGTCATTTCGGGGTGATGTCCAGGTCAGGGAGGGTCTGGGGCAGACTGACGGCCATGAGTCTCGCCGCACATCTGGAAGAACTCGGCCGTCCCCTCGTGGAGGAGCAGCTCAAGCACCCCACCGTGGCGGGCATCGCCCAAGGGAACCTTGACGAGGCCGTATTCCGCTCGTGGCTCGAACAGGACTACCTCTACCTGCACGACTACGTGCGCGTGTTCTCCCGCCTCGCCTGGCAGGCCCCCGACGCCCATCTAGGCGACCTTGTAGACCTCGCCTACTCGACCTTCCACGACGAGATGGAGCTGCACCGCTCCCTCTCGGCTGAGTTCAACGCCGACCTGGACGGCGCCAAGAAGGGCCCCGCCTGCGTCGCCTACACCTCGTTCCTGCTGGAGAGCGCCGCCGACTATGACGAGGGCCTCGCCGCCCTGTACCCCTGCATGTGGGGCTACTCCACGCTCGGGCAGCGGCTCGCCGAGAACCCGCCGTCCGAGCCGCGCTACCGCCGCTGGGTCGACACCTACGCCGACCCCGGCTTCGCCGAGCTGACCGCCCGCATCGCGCAGATGATCGACGAGTCCGGGGCGGACACGGAGACGGCCGAGCGCTTCTTCCTGGAGGGCATGCGCCACGAACTCGCCTTCTGGGACGTCCCGCTCTAGGCGTCGGCGGCGGCGAGGGCCGGGTAGTCGACGTAGCCCTCGCCGCCTCCGCCGTAGACCAGCCCGGGGATGTGCCGGTTGAGCGGCGCGTCCGCGGCGAAGCGGGCCGGCAGGTCGGGGTTGGAGATGAACAGCCGCCCGAAGGAGAACAGGTCGGCCAGCCCCACCGACACGACCTGCTCGCCGGCCTGCCGCGTCGTCGGCTCCGGCCCGTTGAAGTTCCCGATCAGGGTGCCCGACCAGCGCGGGCGCAGGTCGGCCAGCGCGCCGTAGGCGCCCCGCTCGATGACGTGCAGGTAGGCGAGGCCGAGCGGGTCGAGGGCGTCGACGAGCGCCCGGTAGGTGCCCTGCGGGTCCTCCTCGGCGATCTCGTTCTCCGGGTTGTGCGGGGAGACGCGCAGGCCGACCCGTTCGGGCCCCACCTCGGCGGCCACGGCCTCCACCACGTCCAGCGCGAACCGCAGCCGTCCGTTGCGCGACCCGCCGAAGCGGTCGGTGCGCCGGTTGGTGTTCTCGGCGAGGAACTGCTGGATCAGGTAGCCGTTCGCGCCGTGCACCTCCACGCCGTCGAACCCGGCGCGGATCGCGTTGCGGGCCGCCGCCGCGAAGTCGGCGACCGCCGCCTCCGCCTCGGCGGTGGTCATGGCGCGCGGCGTGACGTGCTCGACGTCGCCTTCGGCGGTGTAGATCGGCTCGCTCTCGATCCGGACGGCGGAGGGGGCGACCGGCGTCGTCCGGTCCGGCAGGTTGAGCGGGTGCGTCATCCGTCCCACGTGCCAGAGCTGGGCGAAGATCGTCCCGCCGGCCGCGTGGACGGCCTCGGTGATCTCGCGCCACCCGGCGACCTGCGCGTCCGTGACCAGTCCGGGGATGCCGGGCCCGCCCTTGCCGAGGACGTGCGGCCACAGCCCCTCGGTGACGATCAGCCCGGCCGACGCGCGCTGCGCGTAGTAGGTGGCGGTCAGCGGGTGCGGGACGCCGGTCACGTCGTCCGCGCGTCCGCGCGTCATCGGCGCCATGACGATCCGGTTGGGCAGCGCGAGGTGCGGGCCTTCGTAGGGGGTCAGCAGCGTGCTGGTCATCGTGTTCACCTTTCGACCGCGACGGCTTCGACTTCGATCCGCCAGTCGGGCTGGGCCAGGGAGCTCACTTCGAGGAGGGTGTCGGCGGGGTAGGGCTCGCTGAGGAACTCCTCGCGGAGCCGGATGACGCCGTCGAGGTCGGCCGCCATGTCCCGGACGAAGATGCCGATCTTCACGACGTCGGTCAGGTCGGCGCCCGCCGCCGCCAGCACCCGCTGGACGTTCCGGAACGCCTGGCGCCCCTGGTCGAGGAAGCCGCCGGGCACCGTCCGCCCCTGCTCGTCGATGCCGGCCTGCCCGGAGACGTAGATGAACCCGTTGGCCCGGATCGCCTGCGAGATCCGGTACGGCTCGTACCAGTCGGGGGTGGTGGCGACGCGTTCGATCATGCCGGACTCCAATTTGCATGTACATGCATGTCTTGTATGTGCATGCAGATATTCGCACTGCATGTAAGCTGGTGTCAACCAGGAAGCGGGTACGGGATGAGCGTGGACGAGAAGGCGCCGGTCACGGCGGACGGTCTGCTCTGGGACGGCGTCGTGACCCTGCACGGGCGCGTCGAGCACCGGCTCTCCAAGGCGCTGCAGGGTCGCCACGGCATCGGCCTGTCGGAGTACCGGGCGCTGTGCCGCCTGTCCCGCGCCGCCGACGGCGAGCTGCGCATGCAGGAGCTGGCCGACCTCATCGGCCTCAACCAGAGCTCCGTCAGCCGCCTGGTCGCCCGGCTGGAGACCGCCGGCCTCACCCGCCGCGACATGTGCCCCAAGGACCGCCGCGGCGTCTACACCGTCATCACCGACGAGGGACGCGCCGTCCACCGGGACGCCGCCCCCACCTACGCCGAGACCCTCACCGCGGCCCTCGACGACGCCGCGGACGACCCGGCGCTCGCGCCCCTGCTGGCCGTCCTGCGCCCCTGACGTCCGAAAACGCCGAAGCGCGCGACCCCTGGACGGGGCCGCGCGCTTCGCGGTTCTGCCTCAGCTCGCGGGTTCTGCCTCAGCCGCCGGCCGCCGGAGCGGCCGCCGCGTCCTGGGAGCCCGTCAGCGGCTTGAACCGCCGCAGGCGCAGGCTGTTGCTGACCACGAAGACCGAGGAGAACGCCATCGCGCCACCGGCGATCATCGGGGTGAGCAGGCCGGTCGCCGCGAGCGGCAGCGCCGCCACGTTGTAGGCGAACGCCCAGAACAGGTTCCCCTTGATCGTGCCGAGCGTGCGGCGCGACAGCCGGATCGCGTCGGCCGCGGCCCGCAGGTCGCCCCGGACGAGCGTCAGGTCGGACGCCTCGATCGCCACGTCCGTCCCGGTGCCCATCGCGAGCCCCAGGTCGGCCTGGGCGAGCGCGGCGGCGTCGTTGACCCCGTCGCCGACCATCGCCACAGTCCGGCCCTCGGACTGCAGGCGCTTGACGACGTCCACCTTGTCCTGCGGCAGGACCTCGGCGATGACCTCCTCGATCCCGACGGCGTCCGCGACCGTGCGGGCCACGGTCTCGTTGTCGCCGGTCAGCAGGACCGGACGCAGCCCGAGCGCCGTCAGCTGCTCGATCGCCTCCCGCGAGGTCGGCTTCACCTGGTCGGCGACCGTGACGACCGCGCGGGCCGCGCCGTCCCAGCCGACCGCGACCGCGGTGCGGCCGAGCGCCTGCGCCTCCGCCATGGCACGCTCCAGCTCGGGCGTGAGGTGCTGCGACCACTCGGCGAGCAGCCGCGGGCGCCCCGCGAGGACGCCGTGGCCGTCCACCATCCCCTGGACGCCGAGGCCCTCGACGTTGGCGAAGTCCTCGACCGTGCCCAGCTCGCCGACCCGGTCGGCCGCGCCGCGCGCGATCGCCTGCGCGATCGGGTGCTCGGACGCGTTCTCCAGCGCCCCCGCCAGCCGGAGCACCTCGTCCTCGGACACCCCCTCGGCCGTGATGACGTCGACCAGGGCCATCTTCCCGGTGGTGACCGTGCCGGTCTTGTCCAGGACGACCGTGTCGATCGCGCGGGTGGACTCCAGCACCTCCGGGCCCTTGATCAGGATGCCGAGCTGCGCGCCGCGTCCCGTCCCGACCATCAGGGCGGTCGGGGTGGCGAGGCCGAGGGCGCACGGGCAGGCGATGATCAGCACGGCGACCGCGGCGGTGAACGCGCCGGCGAGCGGCTCACCGGTGCCGATCCAGAAGCCGAGCGTGCCGATCGCGAGCGCGATCACGATCGGGACGAAGATCCCGGAGATCCGGTCCGCGAGCCGCTGCACCTGCGCCTTGCCGGTCTGCGCCTCCTCCACCAGCCGCGCCATCTGCGCGAGCTGGGTGTCGGCGCCGACCCGGGTCGCGCGGACCAGCAGCCGGCCGCCGGCGTTCACCGTCGCGCCGACCACCGCGTCGCCCGGCCCGACCTCCACCGGGACCGACTCGCCGGTCAGCATGGACGCGTCCACGGCGGACGAGCCCTCCTCGACCGTCCCGTCCGTGGCGATCTTCTCGCCGGGACGGACGACGAACACGTCCCCCGCCGCGAGGCTGTCGACCGGGATCCGCTCCTCGCGGCCGTCCCGGACGACCGAGACCTCCTTGGCGCCGAGCTCCAGCAGGGCGCGCAGGGCGGCGCCGGCGCGGCGCTTGGACCGCGTCTCGAAGTACCGCCCGGCCAGGATGAACATGGTCACGCCGGCCGCGGCCTCGAGGTAGATGTTCATCGACCCGTCGGAGCGGGTCATCGAGAACTCGAAGCCGTGCTTGATCCCGATCTCGCCGGCGGTGCCGAAGAACAGCGCCCACAGCGACCAGCCGAGCGCGGCGATCGTGCCGAGCGAGATCAGCGTGTCCATGGTCGCCGCGCCGTGCCGCAGGTTGATCGCCGCGGCCCGGTGGAACGGCCAGCCCGCGTACACCACGACGGGCGCGGCGAGCGTCAGCGACAGCCACTGCCACGCGTCGAACTGGAGCGCCGGGACCATCGCCATGGCGATGACCGGCACCGACAGCACGACCGAGGTGATCAGCCGCTGCCGCAGCGGGCGGAGCCCGTCGTCCGGCTCCGGCTCGTCCCCGCCCGCGGCGTCCGACCGGGGCGGGGCGGGGAGCTCGGCGCTGTAGCCGGCCTTCTCGACGGTCGCGATCAGCTCGTCCGGGGACACCCCGGGGGCGAACTCGACGCTGGCCTTCTCGGTGGCGTAGTTGACCGTCGCGGTCACGCCGTCCATCTTGTTGAGCTTCTTCTCGATGCGGTTGGCGCACGACGCGCACGTCATCCCGCCGATCGCCAGCTCGATACGCGCGGACTCGATGTCCGTGCTCATCGCTCCTCCTCTGCCTCGATCGAGTGGGACGTTCAGTGCGTGTGCGGCGTGTCGTCGTGCCCCTGCCCCGGCTTCTTCGCAGGTTCCTGCGTGGGCCCGGCGGGGACGGCGGCGCCGCCCGCGTGCACGGTGAACTCCGCCGTGCGGACCTTGTCGCCGTGCTTGAAGTCCAGGTACAGACGGTATGCGCCGCTGCTGGGCGCTTCGGCGAAGAACGTGATGCCGGGGCCCGGCTCCGTCTTCCCGTCACCGGGCTCCCCGTCCGGGTGGACGTGGAGGTAGGCGAGGTCGCCCTGCCGCAGCGCGACCAGGTGGCCGTACGCCTCCAGGTACGGCTGCAGGTCGGTGACCGGCTTGCCGTCCTTGCTCACCGTCAGCGTGAGTTCGGTGGACTTGCCGGGCGTGAGGCCGCCGGTGAGCGCGACCTCGTACCCGTCGACCTTCGCGACCTGCGCGGGCTTCGGCAGCGGCGCCGGCCGGAGGTCGCCCGGGGCGAAGACGTCGGTGCCCAGGGTGAGCTGCCGCGTCGCGCCGTCCGGCTGGATGTCGGTGAAGAACCGGTACACGCCGGGCTCGGGCAGCTCGATCGGGACGCTCCAGACGCCGCCCCCGATCTCGGTCGGGTGCAGGTGCTGGAAGCCGGACAGGTCGCGCTGCGCGACGATCAGGTGCAGCCGCTTGCCGTGCAGGGGCTTGAACCCGGTGACCGGCGTGCCGTCCGGCCCGTTGATGGTGAACCGGAAGTCGGTCTTCTCGCCCGGAGTCACGGTGGTCGTGCGCGGGGTCAGCGTGTAGCCGTCCTCGGAGACCTGGAGGCCGCCGGGGGTGTGGGACGCCCCGCCGCCGTCTCCGCCGCCGTGCCCGCCGCCGTGGCCGTCGCCCTCATGGGACGCCATCTCCGCGGTGCCGCCGACGGGTCCGACCGCCTTGCCGACTCCGGCGGCGCCGCCGAAGACGACGGCGAGGCCCAGGGCGTACACGCCGACCTTGGTCGCGCTGTTCATGCCGATCCACTCCACTCGCTGTTCGTCCGGGCGCGCCCCCCGGGCAGGGGGCGCGCGCCGGTCATGCCTGCAGCTGGTAACCGGCCTCTTCGACGGCGCCCTTGACCTGGGCGTCGTCCAGCGGGGCCTCGCTGGTGACCGTGACCTTGCCGGTCGGGAGGTCGACGTCGACGGCGGTGACGCCGGCGATCTGCTCGACCTCCTCGGTGACCGAGCTCACGCAGTGGCCGCAGGTCATACCGGTGACGGTGTAAGTGGCGGTGCTCATCGGCATCTCCTTCGCTTTTCCGGATATTTACCCCTGGGGGGTATCTTCCGGGCCTCATGCTGCCATAACGCTTCACCTCCTGGCAACCGGTACCCCCTATGGGTTATTTCGAGATCCCGGTCACACCCGCTCCCCAGGGTTTTCCACAGGTGTCCACAGCCCTGTGGACGAACCGCCGGCCGGTTCGCCGATACTGAGGTCATGCCTGAACTACCCGAGGTCGAGGCGCTGGCGGGGTTCCTGCGGGAGCGCGTGGTCGGCCACGCCGTCGCCCGCGTCGATGTTCTCGCCATCTCCGCGCTGAAGACCTATGACCCGCCGGTGACGGCGCTCGGCGGGCTGACCGTCACCGGCGCGTCCCGGCACGGCAAGTTCCTCGACCTGGACGTCGACGGGCTGCACCTCGTCGTCCACCTCGCCCGCGCCGGCTGGCTGCGCTGGCGGGACGAGATCCCCGCGAAGCCCGTCCGGCCCGGCGGCAAGAACCCGCTCGCCCTGCGCGTCCACCTGGACGACGGCTCGGGCTTCGACCTCACCGAGGCGGGCACGAAGAAGGGCCTCGCGGTCTACGTCGTCCGCGACCCGTCGGACGTGCCCGGCGTCGCGACGCTCGGCCCCGACCCGCTGGACGACGCCTTCACCGCCGAGGCGCTCGCCGCGATCGTCGGCGGCAAGCGCACCCAGATCAAGGGCCTGCTGCGCGACCAGAAGGTGATCGCCGGCATCGGCAACGCCTACTCCGACGAGGTCCTGCACGCGGCGAGGATGTCCCCGTTCAAGATCGCCGCCTCGCTGACCGAGGAGGACGTCGCCGTCCTGCACGAGGCGATCGTCACCACGCTGCGGGACGCCGTGGAGCGCTCGCGCGGCCTGGAGGCCCAGGACCTCAAGGGCGAGAAGAAGACCGGCCTCCGGGTGCACGGCAAGGCCGGCCAGAAATGCCCGGTCTGCGGCGACACGATCCGCGAGGTGTCGTTCGCCGACTCGGCGCTCCAGTACTGCCCGACCTGCCAGACCGGCGGCAAGCCGCTGGCCGACCGCCGGATGTCGCGCCTGCTGAAGTGAAACCCCCGGGGAATCCGGCGACCGGGCCCGGCTGGGACCGTCCGGCGGCGTATCGTGTCGCGAGAGAACCCCGGTGATCGTTTCGCTCAGGAGCCGTCATGGGATACCCCCCACCCCCACCCGCCGGTCCCGGCTACGGTCCACCGCACCCCGGCTACGGCGGACACCAGCACGGCGGCGCCCCGCCCGCCCCGCCGTACGCGCCCGGACGTCCCGCCCCCGGCTACGGGCATCCGCCGCAGCACGGCGGCTACCCGCCACAGCAGCAGGCATATCCGCCCCAGGGGTATCCGCAACAGGCCGGATACCCGCCCCAGCAGGCCGGATACCCGCAGCAGCAGATGCCCCAGCAGGCCGCCCCCGACCTCTACGCCTCGCCGATCCTCGTCTACGACCAGCCCGCGCAGTTCTTCTCGACCGAGGCGAACTACACGATCTGGAGCCCGCAGGGGCAACCCTCCGCCTACGTCCGCGAAGAGGGCGTGAGCGGCGCGAAGAAGGCGTTCCGCGTCCTCAACCAGGCGAGCCAGACCAAGGCCGAGCGGAAGCTGACGATCTACCGCCCCGACGGGATGCCGTACTTCCTCTTCTACAAGCCGTACGGCTTCATGGGCACGCCCCAGATGCAGGTGCTCACCCCGCAGGGCGGCCTCATCGGCCACCTACGCAAGCGGGCGCTGCGCGGCTGGGAGATCCTGACCGCGCAGGAGCGGCAGATCGGCTACTACGAGCTGCTGAGCGGCCGCGTCACCGACTGGCAGCAGCAGGAGATCGCCCGCATCCAGCGCGGCTTCGACGGCTATGGCGAGTTCCTGTCGCAGATGTTCACCGGCGCCGACCGCTACGTCCTGCAGATGTACGCGCAGCAGGCGGAGCCGATGCGCACCCTCATCCTGGCCTGCCCCCTCGCCTTCGACACCGCCGTCTCCCAGAACCGCAGCATCGGCGGCTGGATCTAGCCGCATCGGCTGGCGGCGCCGCCCAGGCCCCACGGCGCCGCCACCCGATGCACCTCATCTCCGCGGGAGTGAGCGGAACCTCCCAAGCGCCCGCCCTCGGGTCGGATGAACAGACACTGTGGGGGCCGTGCCCAACCGGGCCTCGATCTCGAGAACCGTGCCGCCGAGGTCATGGCATGGCCGCAACGGGTCGCCGCCGGACGAGATGAACCACGGCACGCCACCCGTTCCGGCTTTGACGTTCACGCACACCTCGACCCCGGGCGCGAGAACGAGCAGTACCGGCGGGACGCCGTCATACTGCCCCCGCGTAGACCAGCCCGCCGCAGCGAGCGCTTGGCCCAAGGCGCCGAGGTGGTCGGCTGCGTTCACATGTCCCGCCATGTCACCGCACCGGTCGTCCCGTCCCGCCACGCCTCACCGACGTGACCGAGTTCGACGTACTTCGCGAACCCGACCGGCGACAGCCCGACACGCCGCACTACCCCGCGCGTACCGCCCTCCGTCTCGCGAAGCGCGTTGTGGACGTCCCTGATCGCCTTGACGCGGTCGTCGGTGACGCCACCTCGTCCACCATCACCAGACCAGACGTCCCACGCGTACAACTCCACAGGGCCGCCCAAGAAGGAACCCATCACCGGACGTACCCGCCGCGTCCGCCCCGACCCGACACGCCCATGGTGGACGGGACGCCCGCCCGCCCGGCCTGCGGTATGACCGCACACCCCGCTGGACGGACGGCGAGCCCCGCACGGATCTCGTCGGCGAGTTGCCGAGGACTGTCGGCCTCCAGAAGCCGATCGCCCAGCATGGCCCACCAGAGCCCGGTGCACCTGCCGAACCACGCGATCACACCGGGGAACAGCCTCTCCAACTCCCGCCTGACCTGTTCGGTGCGCACGTCGGTCCGTCCAGAGCGGACGGCTTCCGCTACGTTGCACATGGATCGGGGCTCCTTCCGATCAAGGCCCCGGCCGGTGCTGCTATCACCGCGTCCGGGGCCGCCTTGTCTCTGGGTGCGGCGCTCGGTGTTCCGTCCCCCTGGACTGCTGAGACTCCAGCTACGGCCATTTGTGCGCCATCCGGCAAGATTCTGATGACGCTCTGAGCTGTCCGTCAATGCACCGTGCATGATCTTTTTGGCTTTCTGTTGCTCAGTCTGTGCACAGAGCAACGCATTTCCGGCACACTGGGGGCCATGGCACCGGTACCCCACAGCCTCACCGCACGCGGCCGCCGACTGGCCCGCGAACTCAAAGCCCACCGCGAACGGGCCGGGATGACACTCGACCAGGCTGCGGCGGCCCTGGGCTGGAACCGGTTCAAGCTCGGCCGGATCGAGGCCGGCAAGACCAAGGCCACAGTGGCGGACGTGGAGCGCATCCTCGACCTCTACGGCACCGAAGACTTCGTGCACGCCGCGCTTGTCCAACTGGCACGCGACGCAGGCCGGCGCGGCTGGTGGACCGCCTACTCCGGCGTCTTCACCGGCGGATACGTCAGCCTCGAAGACGAAGCATTAGAGATCCGCACCTACCACGTCCAGCTCATCCCTGGCCTGCTCCAGACTGAGGACTACGCTCGGGCCATCATCTCCGCCGGCGTCCCCAACGACCCGGACGAGGTCAACAAGCGGCTCCACGCTCGCATGGCGCGCAAGACACTGCTCAGCCGCCCTGACGCACCTACGCTCAGAGCCGTCCTCGCCGAGTCAGCGCTCCGGCAACTGATCGGCGGCCGACAGGTGATGCACGACCAACTCATTGACCTCAACCGCGCAGCCCAGCGGCCCAACGTCGACATCCGAGCGCTGCCCTACTCGGTCGGCGCCCATGCCGGAGTTGAAGGCTCGTTCGTCATCCTCGGCTACGCCGACCCGCTTGATCCCGACATCGGCTACTCCGAAGGCATCTACGGCAACGTCTACATCGAAGGTGCGGACCACGTCGCCCGATGCAACGCCGCGTTCAACGCCATCTGGGACGCCGCCCTCGGCAAGGAACAGAGCGCGGCCCTCATCACCGCAATAGCCGCAGACCTGTAGATAACCTGACCCCATGCATCCCTCCGCAGACTCGTCCACCGTGGTCTGGCGGAAGAGTTCCAAGAGCACTGCGACAGGCAACGAGTGCGTCGAACTCACCGCCATGACCGGGCTCATCGCCGTCCGTGACTCCGTCGATCCGGACGGACCCAAGCTGGCGTTCACATCATCCGCCTGGCGGGAGTTCATGACCCGTGTGAAGAGCGGCCAGAGGCTCGATCAGACCAGGTGACGTGCGTCCCAGACGCGCGGAAGCCGGGCGTGTACCGCCATCGCGTCATCAAGATCGAGCCGCTCTTCCCCGAGACGGATTCCCGGCTCGGCCACATGCCGGATCTCGGCGGGATGCTCGACTCCCTTGGCCGCAGAAGCCGCCCAGCCCACAACCCCATCGAGTTGCTCGACCACGGCCCAGCCAGTTGCCAGTAGCTCACCCGCAAGGTCGGCAAGGTTGTCCGGATCACCGACGACGGCCTCGAACGCCGCACGACCGCGAGTGATCAGCCACGCCCGGAAATCGGCGAACGAGCCGTCGGTCGTCCAGCCCAGTAGCACGCAGGCTGCGTCCCACCCCAACCAACGCCGCGCCCGCTCACCGACCGCCTGCCAACGATCGAAGAAAGCGGCCGCCTCGTCGGCGGGAAGCATCGACAGGCTTCGTTCCAGGGCGTTGACCAACGCTGCGAGGTCGCTGCCGCTGCCGGCGCGGCACTCCTCGATCACAGCCTAGAACTCGTCCTCGTCCATGCGCGCACGGTACCTCTCAGTGACGAGGCCCAATGGTCGGGCACACCGTGGCCGCAAAACGGCCGGCCGGTACGGGTCTGTCCAGTTAACGGTGTAACTCGATCTTGCTGGGGTCAGTTGCGGGTGGTGGTGAGGCGGCCTTCGAAGGCGATGTCGAAGGCGTTGAGGGCGGCCTTCCACCGCACGATCCAGCGTTTGCGGCCGGTGCCGGTCGGGTCCAGGCTCATCACCGCGAGATAGACGCACTTGAGCGCGGCCTGCTCGTTGGGGAAGTGCCCGCGGGCCTTGACCGCGCGGCGGATCCGGGCGTTCACCGACTCGATGGCGTTGGTCGAGCACACCACCTTCCGGATCTCGGGGTCGAACTGCAGGAACGGAACGAACTCGGCCCAGGCGTTCTCCCACAACCGCACGATCGCCGGATACTTGCCGCCCCAGGTCTCGGCGAACTCCAGCCACCGCTCCATCGCCGCCGCCTCGGTCGCAGCCGTGTAAACGGGCTTGAGCGCCTTGGCGATCTTGTCCCAGTCCTGCCGGGCGGCATACCGAAACGAGTTGCGCAGCAGATGCACGATGCACGTCTGCACAAGGGCCCGGGGCCAGACGTGGGCGACGGCGTCGGGCAGCCCCGTCAGCCCGTCGCACACCACCATGCACGCGTCGGCCACGCCCCGGTTGCGCAGTTCGGTGAGGACCTGCAGCCAGTACTTGGCGCCCTCGCCACCACCGTCCCCGGCCCACAACCCGAGAATGTCGCGGGTGCCCTCGACGGTGACCGCCAGCGCCACATAGATCGGACGGTTGGCGACCTGCCCGTCACGGATCTTGACCTGGATCGCATCCAGGAAGATCACCGGATACACGCTGTCCAGCGGCCGGTTCTGCCACTCGACCATGCCGTCGATGACCTTGTCGGTGATGGTCGAGATCGTCTGCTTGGACACCGAGGCGCCATACACCTCGGCCAAGTGAGCCGAGATCTCACCATGGGTGAGGCCCTTCGCCGACAGCGACAGCACCATCTCGTCCACCCCGGTCAGCCGCCGCTGCCGCTTGCGCACGATCTTCGGCTCGAACGTGGCGTCCCGGTCCCGCGGCACCTCGATCTCGACCGGCCCAACCTCGGTGGTCACGGTCTTGGAACGGTGCCCGTTACGGACGTTCCCGCCGCCCTCGCCCGCCCGCTCGTGCCGGTCCCGGCCCAGATGGTCGGTGATCTCGCCCTCGAGCGCGGACTCCAGCACCCGCTTGGTCAGCTGCTGCAGCAGCCCGCCCTCACCGGTCAGGTCCAGGCCCTGCTCACGGGCCTGGGCCACCAGCCGGCCGACCAGCTCCTGATCAATCCCCGCCACATCCGGGGCTGGTTTGTCGGACTCGGCCACCACGGCCTCCGTGCTCGCTTCGATTGTCATGCGTCACTCCTTGATCAGGAGTTACACCGAAAACCGTACAGTCCCGCCGGTACGGCAGTGTCCGGGGACTACGATCCAGGGCAGTGGTCGGGGCCTGGTCCTGACGTTCACAGACGAGGCAGTTCCCTTGCCAAGCGGTCGACGTAGGCGGGAGCCGTGAGGCGGATTGTCTCTTCTGGAACATCGCCGGTGTGCGCGTCGACGGCCATGTTGACGCCAGGTGTGGCGGCACCGCCGAAGTACTGGCGGAGAAGTGTGAATCCCTCGGAAGCGATCACCCCTACCCGAGGGTCCCGGACGAGGGCAGTAAAGGTCTCGGCTACTTCCCGGACGGGAACAGTGGCCATGATCCGGTAGACATCGCCTGCGTCCTTGTTGGTGAGGCGGTCCGGATGGGTGTGGCCCCGGCCGTGACGTTCAGCGATCTTGTAAGCCTTGGCGACCAGGAGAGCCGCGGGGCCGGCCACGTTGGCCGTCACGCTGCGCTCGTCGGCCGGGTCGAGACTGCGGATGACCACTGGGGAGCGGTTGACGGCACAGACCTCCAGGCCGGGGACCCACCGTGCAGTCATTTTTCCGTGCGGAGGGATCTTGGCGCTTCTGCTTCCGATCTTGTCCGCTAGTTCCTTGCCTACAAGGATGTCCAGCTCGATCGGGACGTCTTTGCCGTCTACCCGCTCGGTGCGCGCCCAGAGACCTGGCTGGTTGTCCTGTAGCAGGGTGAATCCCGCCGTCCGCAGAGCTTCGTCGACGAGCGGTTGATCATCCAGTACGGCGGGGTCGAGGCTTAGATCGGCATCGGAGGTGAAGGGAGCGTTCTGCAAAGAGGCGTCGGGTGTACGCAAGTAGACGGCTTGGGCCCCGACGACGGTGAACGCTGCAAGGTGCGGACGAAGGGCGATGAGGCCGTCGAGCAGGACTCGCCGCGATGCGATAACCAACTGGTTCCGGTCGAGGCCCTCAGGGACCTTGGCCATGTCCGACTCCCCCGCTTCTCTGAACCGGCCATATCCTTGCTGGTCGGCCGATGTCGTCGGCGTTCGAGCCTAGAGCCGGAGACCTTGATCAAGATGGCAGTCGGTCCAACTGCCACAGAGAGGTGTTTTCCGCCATGTAGGCGAGGACGGCTTCGCCCTCTGCCGGCATCCGGCCGGGACCGGAGAGACAATCCACGGCAAGCTGGCTCAAAGCAACCCTGCGGACGCCGTCGTAGTCTGCGGTCCGTGTGAAGACCACCGGGTCGTGAGCTCGTAGGAGAAGCACATCGCCTCCCTTGTCGACCCGCAACAGGGAGAGTTCGTCTCCGATCTCGTCGGGTAGGCGCGGTGGACCAGCGGGGTGATAGAGCATCAACTGTCCGCCTACAGCCAGCGGCGCCACCGTCCGTGCGGCATATGGCCCTGTTAGGGCGATATGCCGCCTGTGCTGCTCAGGAAGCGCGCGCAGTGCCTCGAACACCGCCTCGATGCCGTTTGGAGCGACCATCCTTACGTAGGAGTTATGTCGTAGAAGGTGGTAATTCTCGGCGCGGATGCGGAGAAGTTGCGACCAATCCACAGACGTGATGGTTCGGCCCTCACGGCGGATCAACAGCTGGTCCGCCATGGTGTCGAGAAGCCGTGAGACATAAGGCAGGCTGAGTCCGGCGGTACCGGCGAGCTCTGCGGCGCGGTAGGGCGGGGCGACATCAGCGAGGAGCCGTACAAGTCGGCCAGCCTTGATCCCGGCCAGAGTCACCTTGCCGCTCTTGGCGGTCCTGTGCGGAGAGCGGCTCGCGCCTTGCGTGAAGATGGCGATGGCCGGTCGCGTGATACGCAGCGCCGCGTTGCCGGTCAGGTCGATGTATCCGATGCCGTACTCGCGTAGGAGCGCCTGGACGCGCGGTGAGATCCAGGGGGTGATCACCACAAGGTTCGTGTAGTGGTTCACTTGCCGCAGCAGGCTCCACTTGGGCAGCAACTGCTCCTCTACCATGCGGGCCGAAACGCTCGTCTTCAAATCGATCATCAACTGCGTCAGGACGCTGTCGCCGTCCGCCTTCACTTCGACCAAGGCGTCCAAGGGCCGGTCCCCCCGGGCCTCCTGCGTGTGCGGCTGGACGGTGACCTGCCAGCCGGAGCCGAGAAGGTCGCGCAAGACTGTCAGCCCCTGCTCAAGGAGCGAGTCCGGAGTCAAGTCGTTGTCGAGGCTCACCTCACCATCCTGACACGTGGGATCCAGCGCATCCAAGCAAACCTGCCTGAATAGCCAACTTTCTTCGAGCAAGCAAGTTGTCGATTCAGGCAAGTTTGCCTTGGCCAAAACTTGCCTAGTGTGAGCAACTTGAGGTTCTGTGCAAGTCACGAGTCAGGCCCCGGCGGGTGCCGGGGCCTGACGTGTGGCTGATGCCGGAGAACCGAGCCGGAACGGGGATGGCTGGGTTCAGCGGACCTTCGGGACGTCGCCGAAGACGGGTGCCACCTCCGTCCACCGGTGGAGCTGGCAGCCGTCGGCACGTGTGAACTTCGTGTCGATCGGCTTGTCCTGCCAGGTGCCCTTGACCGTGGCGATCTCAGGGCCGCCGTAGATCTTGGTGCACATCTGGTCCTTGGGGACGGGCTTGAAGGGTTCCTTGGCCTTGGTCAGGGCCGCGCACGCGTCGGCGGCCTTCGGATGGGTACCGCCTGGAGGATCGCAGGTCAGCGTCCAGGTCTTGGCGGGGGCCTCCGCGGAGGCCCTGACGGTGATGGTGAGCGTGTCCGCCGGGGTGCCGGAGGGCTGCACGGACGTGGTGCCCGAAGGCTCCGCGGCGGGATTTCCGTTGGCCTGTTCGTCACCGCAGGCGGCCAGGGTCAGGAGCATGGCCACGCCGGGCGCGGCGAACAGGAGCGTCCGATACCGCATGCGTGATTCGACGCGGGGCCGGTTCGCGCGGTTCCATGGGGGGTGTGATGAATTTCGGGGAAGACGTACCGGCGGTCGGCGCCGCCGACGTCCCGCAGGACGGCTACCTGCTGGACGTCCGGGAGCAGGACGAGTGGGACGCCGGGCACGCGCCCGAGGCGGTCCACATCCCGATGCGGCAGCTGGGCGACCGGGCCGGGGAGGTCCCGCGCGACCGGGAGGTGTTCGTGATCTGCCGGTCCGGGGTGCGGTCGGCGCAGGTGACGGTGGCGCTCAACCAGGCGGGCTGGCTGGCGAAGAACGTCGACGGCGGGATGCAGAGCTGGGCGGAGGCCGGGCGGCCCATGGAGGGCGCCGGCGGCCGGCCGCCGTTCGTGGCGTGATCCGTAACGTATGCCCCCTTCTGGGGCGCGACGGGCGGTTGTACGATCAGGTCTGACCGATAACCGCGGGAGCTTGGGCCACAAGCCGGGCTGAGAGGGCGGCCAGCAGGGCGCCGCCGACCGCATGAACCTGTCCGGGTAATGCCGGCGTAGGGAGCGTGTCCCGTGACGTCCGACGTCGAACGGCGCCCTCAGGGCGAGCCGCCCGCCAACGAGGCCCCCTTCACCCTCGACGAGCCCGCTTCCAAGGTCCTCGGGTTCTGGGACCAGAGCGCCTTCTGGGCCAACCTCGGCGTCAGCCTCCTGGCCTTCTCCGGCGCCTACACCGTCCTCGCGCCGGACGCCGACGGCAGGCCGACCATCTCCATCATGGCGGGCATCGTCGCGATGGCCGTCGGGACGGCGCTCGGCGGGCTGATGCTCGGCCTCGCCGCCGTCCCCGGCGCCCGCACCGGGCAGCCCGCGATGGTGCTGCTGCGCGGCCTGTTCGGCGCCCGGCTGTCGTACGCGCCGACGGTCCTGAACATCGCGCAGCTCATCGGCTGGGGGACGTTCGAGCTGATCGTCATCGCGGACGCGGCCCGCGAGCTGTGGGACGGCGTGCCGCGCTGGGGCTACGTCGTCGCCGCCGGCGTGATCACGACCGTGCTGACGGTGTGGCCGCTCGGCTCGGTGCGGCTGCTGCGCCGGTACGTCACCGTCGCGGTGGGGATCGCGCTGGTCTACTTCTACGTGGAGCTCGTCCGGCAGCCGCTGCCCGACCTGTCGGAGGGCTCGTGGGGCGGCTTCTGGATCGGCGCGGACGCCGCGCTCGCGGTGTCGATCTCCTGGGTGCCGGTCGCCGCCGACTACACCCGGCACTCGCGGTCGGAGCGGGCGGCGTTCGGCGCCGCGTCCGTCGGCTACTCGGTCACGCAGATCATCGCCTACGTGCTCGGCCTGCTGGCGCTCGCGCTGGTCGCGGGCGACAGCACCAGGATCTTCGACCCGTTCCTCGGCGCCACGCTCGGCGTGGTCTTCTTCGCGATCTTCGTGCTGCGGGAGGCGGACCAGTCGTTCGCCGACACCTACTCCACCGCCGTGTCGATCCAGAACCTGTTCCCGCGCGCCGACCGCCGGGTGCTGAGCGTCGCGCTCGGCGCCGGCATCACCGTCCTCGCGCTCGTCCTGGACATCGGCGACTACGCGGGCTTCCTCACGCTGATCGGGTCGGTGTTCGTGCCGATGCTGGGCGTCCTCGCCGCCGACTTCTTCCTCGGACGCCGCCGCCGGGCCACGGGCGGTAAGGAGGCCGAGCTGGACGGGTGGGACGTGTCGCGGCGGGCGCCGTCCCGCTGGGGGATGATCGCGGCCTGGGCCGTCGGGTTCGCGGTCTACCAGCTGATCAACCCAGGCACGGTCGAGCACTGGGCGGGCTTCTGGCGGGACGTCCAGGAGGCGGTGCACTTCACGCCGCAGAGCTGGATGAGCGCCTCGCTGCTGTCGTTCCTGGTCGCGGGCGCGGCCGCGCTCCTCATCGGGAGGCTTACCAGGCGGTAGCCTTACCAGAAGGTAAGGTTCCCGTGGCAATTTTCGATGCAAGTTACCCGGCGCCGCGCCGGAGTCCGGTGGCACGATGACAGACGTGTACGAGCACGTCCACGATCCGATCGCGCGGGCCGTCATCGAGAGCGCCGCCGACGCGATCGTGGCGGTGGACCAGCGGCACCGGGTCACGGTGTGGAACCCGGCGGCCGAGCGCATGTTCGGCTGGAGCGCCGCGGAGATGATCGGGCGCGTCCCGCCGATCGTCCCGCACGAGCTGAAGGCCGAGCACAACGCCGTCCAGGAGCGGCTGCTCACCCGGCCCGCCGGGCCGGGCGACAGCGGGCAGATCTCGATCGCCACCCGCCGCTTCCACCGCGACGGCCGCCTCATCGACGTGCGCATCGACACGAGCCTGCTGCAGGACCCGGGCGGCACGCTGCTCGGCTGGGTGGGGGTGTACCACCCGGTCGAGGAGGACGAGATCGTCCAGCACCACATGACCGAGCGGGCCCGGCTCGTCCGGCGGCTGAACGACATCGTCGCCGATCTCAACGCCGAGCTGGACCTGAACGTCGTCCTCGACCGGATCACCACCGCGCTGATCGAGCTGACCGGCGCCGACGCGGGCGGCTTCGTCCGGATCGAGGGCGAGCGGCTGCGGCTGGTCAGCATGACCGGGCTGCCCGAGCACATGCGCGACCGCACCGCCGAGCTGCGGCCGAGCCTCGTCGGGGAGCTGCTGCGGTCCGGCAAGACCGTCAAGCTCGCGACCGGCGCGCGGCGCCTCGGCGACCTCATCTGGTCCGAGCTGCCCGGCCTGCACACGATCGCGCTCGGCCTGTCCTACCTGCAGAACCGGCCGTACGGCGCGCTCTACGCGCTCTTCTCCGGCAGCAAGGCCGGGCACACCGAGCTGGAGCTGCTGGAACTGCTCGCCGGGCACGCCGGCGTCGCGGTCGGCAACGCCGTCGCGTACGCGGAGGTCGTCCGGCAGCGGGCGCACGAGCGCGCGGTGATCGACTCCAGCGCGGACGGCATCGCCGTGCTCGACCACGACCTCGTCGTCCGGCAGTGGAACCCGGCCGCGCACGCGCTGACCGGCGTCCCGCCGGAGGAGGCGATCGGCCGCCCGCTGCCGTTCGGCATGCCCGCGCTCGGCGAGATGCTCACGTTCCGGCTGGAGTCGGGGACGTGGCTGAACGTCCTCGCCGCCGAGATCGAGGAGACCGGCGAGCTGGTCGTCGACTTCCGCGACGTGTCCGAGGCGAAGGCGCTCGAAGAGGCCAAGGACCTGTTCCTCGCCACCACCAGCCACGAGCTGCGCACCCCGATCACGGTCGTGCAGGGCTTCGCGTCCACCCTGGTCAACCGGTGGGACGAGCTGGCCGACGCCGACCGCCGCACCGCCGTCGCCACCATCGCCGAGCGCGCCCAGTCCCTCGCCCGCCTCGTCGAGCACCTGCTGCTCGGCTCCCGGGCCGGGGCCGACGAGCTGGCCGTGACGATCGAGCCGTTCGACCTGAGCCGGGTGCTGGAGGGCGTCGTCGCCGGGTTCCGGTCGCTGTCGCCGCTGCACCGCGTCGAGCTGGAGATCGCGCCCGACCTGCCGCCGTGCCGGGGGGACGCGATGGCGACCGACATCGTGCTCGGGCAGCTGCTGGAGAACGCGTTCAAGTACTCGCCGGACGGCGGGACGGTCAGCGTCCACGCCTACCCGGAGGGCGCCGACATCGTGGTGAAGGTCGTGGACGAGGGGATCGGCATCCCGGCCGGCGACCATGAGCGGATCTTCGAGCGGTTCGTCCAGGGGGACGCCGGGGACCGCCGCCGCTTCGGCGGCATCGGGCTCGGGCTGTACATCGTCAAACGGCTGACAGAGGCACAAGGCGGGAGAATTTCAGCTCATCCGGCTGAACGTGAGGGATCTCACATGAAAGCGGACAACGTCACCCCGAGTGGTGAAGTGCCGGAAATGGAACGGACCATAAGCCGTCCGCCCGCGCTCCTGCGGACCGCGCCCGGCCGCGGACCCGCAGGTGGCGCGCGTGCGGGCGAGGGAACGTGCATGCGGCTCGTGCTGCGCGGTGCCCGTTGACCCGGTTTGGTCACTCACCGTGACGACACTCCCTGCGGTGCGGCCCGGTGAGACCGTTGTGACCTGGGCGTTCAGCGGTCTCGACGGGTGGCAACCTGGGTTGGTGCGAGAAAGTACGGTGACCGCAGGGTGTGATGGACGAAACGCGTGCGGGAGGAGTAAGTCCGCCGTTGGCTGGATAGATCCTTTGATGGTTGCCGTTGGTGACGAGATTCCGTTCCGGGGGTGATCACCGTGACCGGACGGCCGGTGACTCGTTGTGCAGGTGATGACCTGGATGGTCCGGGTTTCCGGTCTTGGCCATCAGGGCATTTCGGTCGTACCGGAAGAGCGACGACGGGACTCGTCCGAGTAGCGGAACCAGGGGGAGGTGAGGGCGTCTGAGCGTCGTACTGCTGCCACACGCACCGTCCAGCGTCGCGGTCGCCCGAAGGCGCCTCAGCTCGGAGCTGGTCGACTCGGGGGTCTACGAATCCGTCGTGGACGACGCCAGCGTCATCGTCAGCGAACTCATCAGCAACGCCCTCCGCCACGCCCGCCCGCTCCCGTCCGGCCAGGTCCGGGTGTGCTGGCTGCGCCGCGGCGACGTCCTCGAACTCGAGGTCAGCGACGGCGGTGCGATGACCGAACCGCGCCGGGGCCCGGGCACGCTCTCCTCGCTCGGCGGCCGCGGCCTCGGCATCGTGGAGGCCCTGTCCGACGGCTGGGGCGTGCGCCACGAAGAGGGCGCCACCACGGTGTGGGCCGTTCTGCGTGCTCCCAGGTCAACGGAGGACAACGGCCGCTCCGCCCCCGCCGGCATGCACGCCGTAGTGCCCGATCTGTCGGCCTTTCCGGACCTGCTGGACGAGCCCGACGAAGATCTGTGCAACAGAAGCAGGAATGGAAGTGCCCCAAGCGGGGCATATCCGGCATAAGAGGGCCCCGCCTGGAAGGAACCCCGCCCGACCTTGTATGGTCCTCCCAAGCTCGGGCGCTGTCGTGCCCCCGTCGACACCGCCCGAGCTGTTTATATTTTTTTGCTCTCGGCGTCAGGCGCTGGGGCGCCTTCCTTCAACGAGCAAAACGGCGATCGCTGCATCGCTCCGGCTCGCCTTGCGGCTCGCTTCGCGATCAGGTTTCTTGCTTCGCTCGAAACCTGCCTTCGGACGCGATCGCAACGTGACCCTTGTCGACAATCTCGCTTACGGACGATCGGCTTGCCGCTCGCGCTCGGCCGGGGTCCCTCGGCTGATGCTGGTGCGTCCCTGGCGCTTTGTGCGTGGTTCTCTCTGATCCGTTTTCGTGGATCGCGATGCCTCTGGACGCTGTTGTGCCAGGTGGTGGGGTGCGCGGCTTTGTTCGTGCTGGTCATGGCCATTCGGCGGCCGTGACTTGCGCCGTTCTCCGGTGGTGGTCGTGCGGGTCAGATGTCGTCGCGGAGGACGGGGCAGGACATGCAGCGGGGGCCGCCTCGGCCGGTGCCCAGTTCGCTGCCGCTGATGCGGATCACTTCGATGCCCGACGCCTCCAGCTGGGCGTTCGTCTCGATGTTGCGCTCGTAGGCGACGCAGAGGCGGGGGGCCACGGCGAGGGTGTTGTTGCCGTCGTCCCACTGCTCGCGTTCGGCGGTGACCGGGTCCAGGCCGGTGTCGATCACCTTGAGGCGGTCGAGCTTCATCGCCTCGGCGGCGGCTTCCAGGAACGGGCGCGGTTCCGAGACGCGCAGGTCGCCACTGGCGACGGTGACCGTGTGGGCCGTCAGCGAGTGCGCCACCGGCGGGTACATGACGACGGTGTCGACGTCGACCATCGTGCAGACGGTGTCGAGGTGCATGGTGGCGCGCTCCTGGGCGATCGGGACCGCCAGGACGGTGTGCGCCAGGTTCGCCGCGAAGACCTGGCGGGCCAGGCGCTCGACGCCGGCGGGGGTCGTCCGCTCGCCGGTGCCGACCGCGATCACGCCCGGGGACAGCAGGAGGACGTCCCCGCCCTCGACGTGTTCGAGGGACGGCGAGTACACCGGCTCCACGTCGGCGAAGCGCGGGTGGTGGGCGTAGACGAGGCCGGTCAGGGCCGACTCGCGGCGCCGGGCCTCCATGGCGAGGCTCGTCACCGCCACGCGGTCGCCGATCCAGGTGCTGTTGTCGCGGGTGAACAGCAGGCCGGGCAGGGGGTCGATGATGAAGTCGAGCCGGTCCATGAGCCGGTAGACCAGGCCGTGCCCGGACTTCAGCTCCTCGTGGGCGAGGCCGCCGATGAGCGTCTGGGTGAGGTTCTCCGGGTCGAGGTCGCGGAGGTACTCCTCGACGATGCGGCGGAGCTGGTCGCCGAGGCGCAGGTCGACGACGGCGTCGGCGATCGCCTGGTCGCGGGCCGGCTCGTACTCCAGCGCGTCCTGGAGCAGCTCGGTCAGGTAGAGGACCTCGACGCCGCGGGAGCGGAGGGCCTCGGCGAACGCGTCGTGCTCCTCCTGGGCGCGACCCGCCCACGGGATCGCGTCGAACAGCAGCTTGTCGCTGTTGCGCGGGGTGAGCCGTTTCAGTTCGGCGCCGGGGCGGTGCAGCAGGACGGTCCGCAGCCGTCCGACCTCACTGGTGACCCGGTGCTCTGTCTTCGCTGCCGTCACTCTTCGAAGTCTAAGCATGTGCCAGCATTCGAGCGTGTTCGGACGGACCGCGGCGCTGCCGCTTCACCTCACCTCGGCGACGCTGCTGCGGGTGTCGGCCGAGGGCGTCGCGACGGCGCTGGTGCTGA
Organism: Actinomadura geliboluensis; assembly: GCF_043197915.1. Taxonomy (NCBI): domain Bacteria; kingdom Bacillati; phylum Actinomycetota; class Actinomycetes; order Streptosporangiales; family Thermomonosporaceae; genus Actinomadura; species Actinomadura geliboluensis. Next base: position 67,673 of record NZ_JBICUA010000015.1, read on the forward strand.
CCGTCGAGGCGCGGACGGGGGACGCGGCCACCGCCGGGTACCTGCAGACCGCGATGACGCTGCCGTACGTGCTGAGCGGGCCGATCATCGGCAGCGCGCTCGACCGGGTGATGCGTCCCCGGTCGGTCGCGGTGGTTCTCGCGGCCTGCTACGCCGTGGCCACCGGGCTGCTGCTGGCGACGGCGGGAAGCTCGCCGCTCGTGCTGGCGCTCGCGATCGCCGCGGTGATCGGCTGCACCGAGCCGATCGTGGTCGCGCTGACCAGCCTTTTGCCGAGGTTCGTCCCGGAGGGACGACTTTCGCGTGCTTATGGGTTGGAGGCGTCCAGCTACAACCTCGCGGGCATCGCGGGGCCCGGTCTCGCGGCGGCGCTCGCCTCGCTGGCGGGCGGTCAGTATGCGGGCACCGCCGTCGTCGCCGTGGGGGTCCTGGGGCTGCTGACCTTGCCGCTTCTTCCCTTTCCGGGGCCGGACGCCGCGCCGCCGGCGGAGAGGCGGGGTGGTCTCTCGGTGATCACGGGTGGGCTCGTCGTGCTGGTCGAGGGGCGGGTCCTGCGGGCGCTGACGGTGGCCACGACGCTCGCCTGGACGGGCTTCGGGGGCGTCGCGGTGACGGCGGTGCTGCTCGCCGAGCACATCGGGGCCCCGCCGAGCGCGGGCGGACGGCTTCTCGTCGCGCTGGCGGTCGGGTCGCTGATCGGGTCGCTGGCGTCCAGCCGGTGGCTGACGCCGAAGCATGCGGAGCCCGTGATGGTGGCCGGGCTGGTCGCGTTCGGGGCGTCGCTCGCGGCCCTCGCCGTGGCGCCGTCGCTGCCGTGGGCGACGGCGGCGTTCGTCGCGGCGGGGATCGCGGAGGGGCCGGTGTTCGCGGCGACGCTGATGCTCCGCCAGCGCGAGTCGCCGCCCGACCGGCTCGGCCAGGTCAACACGACGGCGGGCAGCCTGAAGATCGGCGCGTCCGCGCTCGGCGCCGCGCTGACGGCCGTCGCGGCGGACGCGGTCGGCCCCGTCGGCCTGGTGCTGGGGATCGCCGGGTTCCAGTTCGTCGGCGCGGCGGCGGGGATGCTCCTGCTGTACGTCCCCGGGCGCCGAAAACCGGTCGACGTGGATGGTATTCGCCCGTAATGTCCGGACAGCGAGGCTTGCAGCCGGCGCCCGGACGCTCGCGGTCATCATCCCGCTGAGCGCGGCGCCGGCTGCTTCCTTTTTAATGCTTCGACTTCCGCCGGCGGGCTCCGTAATGTGCGGGACATGTTCATCGCGGCCGGCACTCCGACGCTCGCAGGCACCGACCTGCTGAGCGCGCTGCCGGTCGCCTTCTTCGCGGCAGCGGTCGCCGCAGACGGCGTCCGACGCTGACCCCTCTCCGTCCTGCCTCCGGAGAACCAGCGGAGGGGGGTGGTCCGAGTGAACGCGGCCCGTGCGCCGCGCGGGTTCTCACGTTCGGCATCGTGAGGACGGAAAGACCATGGCGAAGAAGCTCTACGAGCGCGACAAGCCGCACCTGAACATCGGGACGATGGGGCACGTCGACCACGGCAAGACGACGCTGACCGCGGCGATCACCAAGGTGCTCGCCGAGCGCGGGCTCGCGTCGGCGGTGCCGTTCGACCGCATCGACCGAGCCCCGGAGGAGCGCGACCGCGGCATCACCATCAACGTCGCGCACGTCCAGTACTCGACTGCGACCAGGCACTACGCCCATGTGGACATGCCGGGGCACGCCGACTACGTGAAGAACATGATCTCCGGTGCCGCCCAGGTGGACGGGGCCGTGCTCGTGGTCTCCGCGCAGGACGGTGCGATGCCGCAGACGCGGGAGCACGTCGTGCTCGCGCGGCAGGTCGGCGTCGAGCACATCGTGGTGGCGCTGAACAAGGCCGACATGGTGGACGACACCGAGCTGCTCGACCTCGTCGAGCTGGAGGTCAGGGAGCTGCTCTCCGAGTACGGGTTCCCCGGCGAGGAGATACCGATCGTCCGGGTGTCCGGGCTGCGGGCGCTGGAGGGCGACCCGTACTGGACGGCCCGCATCGGCGACCTGCTCGACGCGATCGACGCGTACGTGCCCGTCCCGCGCAGGGTGCTGGACGCGCCGTTCCTCATGCCGGTCGAGAGCGTGCTCACGATCACCGGGCGCGGCACCGTCGTGACCGGGGTCGTGGCGCAGGGCTCGGTCCGGCTCGGGGACGCGGTCGAGGTCGTCGGGCTCGGCGAGTCGTTCGGCACCGTCGCGACGGGGCTGGAGACGTTCGGGCAGACCATGGACCGCGCGGAGGCGGGCGACAACACGGCGATGCTGCTGCGCGGGGTCAAGCGCGACCAGGTGCGGCGCGGGCAGGTGGTCAGCGCGCCGGGCGCGATCCGGCCGCACACGCGGTTCCGGGCGCGGGTCCGGGTGCTGACCGCGGCCGAGGGCGGCCGGTCCAGGCCGTTCTTCCACGGGTACCGGCCGCAGTTCCACTTCCGCACGACGGACGTGGTCGGCGGCATCGACCTCGGCGGCGAGGGCGGCATGGCGCTGCCCGGCGACACCGTCGAGATGGCCGTCGAGCTTGGCAGGCCGGTCGCGATGACCGAGGGGCTCGGCTTCGCGGTGCGCGAGGGCGGCCGGACGGTCGGCGCCGGCACGGTGACCGAGCTGCTCGGCTAGCGGGCGGGGGCCCGGCGGGAGCATCCGCCGGGCCCCTTAGCCTTGGGGCGCCGGGAATCGCCGTATCCGGGATGACCGCTTGGTCGTGAAACGCTGGCGGATGCGATCTTGATGTGGTGAGATTTCGGCATTACCCCCGCAGATAGCCTCATACTGGAGAACGTGTGCGATCCCCCCGCGCCCTGATTCCCCTGCTCTCGGTCTGCGCGGCCGCCGCGGTCGTCACCGCGGCCGCCACCGGCGCGAGCATCGACGGCCTGCCGGGGGGTGGAGGTCCCGCCCACGCCGACGCCCCGGCCCCCCGCCCCGCCGCGGTGACGATCAACGCGGTCACCTGGAACGTCTGCGGCGGCCCCGGCTGCCCGTCCGCGGCGGAGCCCGCGGCGCTCGCCAAGCAGATCGTCCAGCGGACGCGGGCCACCGAGGTCGGCGGGCGCAAGGTCAAGACGAACGCCGTCCTCCTCCAGGAGGTCTGCGAGGGGCAGGTCCGCACCGCCGAGCAGTCCACCGGCACCTGGACGTGGGCGTTCGCCGCGACCCCCGGCGGCGCGTCCTGCGCGCAGGGCCAGGGCCGGGTCGGCGTCGCGATCGGCACCGACAGCCCGCTGACCGAGACCCGCCAGGCCAAGCTCCCGGCCCCGGCGGGCCGGACGCGCATCGCGCTGTGCGGCGAGGTCGCGTCGTGGGCGACCCGGGTGTGCGTCACGCGGCTCGACCCGTCCGAGGGCGGCGACTGGCGGCAGAAGGAGGCCCGCGCGCTCGCCGTGCTCGGCGGCGGCGGCCGCGTCCTGCTCGGCGGCGACTTCGCCGACAGCCCGGACAGCCCGGCCCTCGACCCGCTCTACGGCGCCTACGCCGAGTGCGACCAGTCCGGCTCGTCCCGCACCGGCGCGATGACCCGCCAGAACTGGCAGGGCGCCGCCGTGCAGAAGACCGACTACCTGTTCATCCCGAAGGCGGCCGGGGTCTCGTGCAGCGTCCCCGCCACCCGCGTCCGGACGTCCGACCACCGCCCGATGTCCGCCGAGGTCCGCTTCAAGTGACGCGGCCGCCGGGGGCGGTGGACGCCCCCGGCGGTTCGGTCACGTCAGTGCACTGAGCGCTCTTCGCCCTGCCAGTAGGGGGCGCGGAGCTCGCGCTTGAGGATCTTGCCCGTGGGGTTGCGCGGGATCTCGTCGCGGCGCTCGACCGAGCTCGGGCACTTGAAGTGGGCGAGATGCTCGCGGCAGTAGTCGATGATGTCCTTCTCGGGGACGTCCGACGACAGCACGACCAGCGCCTTCGGGGTCTCGCCCCAGCGCTCGTCCGGGACGCCGATGACCGCGCAGTCGGACACGGCGGGGTGGCCCATCAGGACGTTCTCCACCTCCGCCGGGTAGATGTTCTCCCCGCCCGAGATGATCATGTCCTTGACGCGGTCGTGGATGTACAGGTAGCCGTCCTCGTCGAGGTAGCCCGCGTCGCCGGTGCGGAACCAGTTGTCGTCGGACAGCGCGCTCGCGGTCGCCTCCGGCATCCCCCAGTAGCCCTTCATGTTCTGCGGGGTCCGGCAGAGGATCTCGCCGACCTGCCCGGCGGGGACCTCCTCCTGCGTCGCCGGGTCGACGATCTTGAGGACGGTGGTGTCGTTGGCGAGCCCGGCGCTGCGCAGCCGGTGGGTGTTCGGGCCGTCCGGGTCGTGGTCGGCGGCGGGCAGCATCGTGATCGCGCCGGTCACCTCCGTCAGCCCGTACACCTGCATGAACTCGGTGCCCGGCAGCATCCGCATGGCGCCGCGCAGGACGTCCTCGCTGATCGGGGACGCGCCGTACAGCATCAGCTTCAGGCTGGACAGGTCGCACGCGGCGACCTCCGGGATCAGCTGCATGAACTGCAGCAGGACCGGGACGAGGAAGATGTGCGTGACGCGGTGCCGCTCGATCGCCTGCGCGATCAGGGTCGGGTCGGGCTCGCGGGCGATGACGCCGGTGATCGCGTTGTAGACCGCGGAGACGGTGAGGACGTTGCCCGCGACGTGGTACATCGGCATCGCGACCATCAGGACGGACGACTCGTCGATGTCCCACACGTCGGTGGTCACGCTCAGCGCGGCGAGGAAGTTGTCGTGCGTCAGCATGACGCCCTTGGGCAGCCCCGTCGTGCCGGACGAGTAGAGCTGGACGAACACGTCCGACGTCTCGGGCTCGTGCTCGGGCGGGGTGTCGGGCGCCGCGTCCACCCAGGCGGCGTAGTCCCGGTAGGCGTGGTCCTGACCGTTGACGACCACCATGTGGTCGGTGTGTTCGAGCTTGCCGGCGATCGCGTCGAGGACGGGGACGAACTCCGGCCCGACGATGAAGACCTTCGCCTGCGCGTTGTTGACGATGTAGGCGACCTCGTCGGGGGCCAGCCGGTAGTTCACCGGCACCTGGACGGCGCCGATGCGGGCCGCGCCGAACAGCTGCTCGGCGTATTCGAGCGAGTTCTTGTCGAGGATCGCGACCCGGTCGCCGGGGCCGACGCCCGCGGCGGTGAGCGCGTTCGCGACCCGGTCGGCGCGCCGGTCGAAGTCGCGGAAGGTGATCTCATTGTCGCCCGCGATGTACGCGAGGCGATCGGGATGTGAACGTGCGCGTTCGCGCAGCACCTCAGTCAGACCGGGCACGGTATGTCCCTTTCGCCGATGACCGCCTGGTTATTCCGGCATCATGCGGTCACCGGCGACGCCCCGCAAGGGGTATGAGCTGCTCGGTCAGCGGCTTTTGGACATCTTGGACACGGCGGTCACGGCGAGTACCACGATGACGGCGACGAGTCCGATGAAGAAGAAGAACTTGAGCATCGAGATGATGGCGCCGATGACGGTCATCGCCAGCCAGATCGCGAGCACTACGCCGATGATGGTCAGGATCGTCTTACCCATGTCTCCACCGTATGCGCCGGTTCGGCGGGGGACATCACCCTTGGGAACGACCCTGGCCCTGACCCGTCCCCGACGCGCGGCGGAGCCGCACCCTGAGAACCCCTGAGGCGAACCCTTACGGCCGCCGCAAATCCTTACAGGGTGGTGACGTGGACGCGGGGCGGCCGCGTCCACCGCATACCGTGTCCTGCGTGAACTCCGTGACCCCCGCGGGACGCGTCCTGGTGGTCGACGACGACCCGACGGTGGCGGAGGTCGTCGCCCGCTACCTGGCCCGCGACGGGCACGAGGTGGCCTGCGTGGCGGACGGCCCGACCGCGCTGCGCCGGGCGCTCGACCAGCCGCCGGACCTGATCGTCCTCGACCTGATGCTGCCCGGCATGGACGGCCTGGAGGTGTGCCGCCGCCTCCGCGAGACCTCGGCCGTGCCGATCGTGATGCTGACGGCGCTCGGCGCCGAGACCGACCGGCTCGTCGGGCTGGAGACCGGCGCCGACGACTACGTGACGAAGCCGTTCAGCCCGCGCGAGCTGGCCCTGCGCGTCCGGTCGGTGCTGCGCCGGGCGCGCGGGGCGCTGGTGCCCGCCGTCCCGGCCGGGCCGCTGCGCGACGGCGACCTCGCGGTGGACGTCGGCGCGCACGAGGCGCAGCTGCGCGGCGAGCGGCTCGCGCTCACCTCCCGCGAGTTCGACCTGCTGGCGTTCCTGCTCCGGCACCCGCGGCGGGCGTTCACCCGCGACGAGCTGCTGGAGCGGGTCTGGGACTGGACGTTCGGCGACTCCTCCACGGTGACCGTGCACGTCCGGCGGCTGCGCGAGAAGATCGAGGACGACCCGACCGCCCCGCGCCGCATCGTCACTGTGTGGGGCGTCGGCTACCGCTACGAGCCCGTGGTGGACGAGCCTCTGGTGGACGGGCGCGTGGTGGACGAGCCGTGATCCCCTTCGAGGACCTGCTGTGGGTCGTCTGGTACGCGGTGCTCGCCGCGTGCACCGTGGCGGCGGTGGCGCTCGCCGCCCTGTACGTGCTGCGCGGCCGCTCGGTCGCCACCCAGATGATCGTCGTGGGCGTGGCGACGGTGCTGGCGACGATCTCCGGCATCATCGTGATCTCGTTCATGATGGTGCTGAACGACCATGACCGGGCGGTCGTCCTCGCGGTCGTGGCGTCCGCGGGCGTGGTCGCGATGGCGGTGTCGGTGCTGCTCGGGCGCCGCCTGGTGGCCGCGAACCGCACGCTGGTGGAGGCGGTCCGAGCCGACCGGTTCCGTCCGCCCGCGGCGCGCCTTCCCGCCGAGCTGGCCGAGCTGTCCCGCGAGCTGGAGGCGGCCTACGACCGGCTGGCCGCGTCCCACGAGCGCGAGCAGGCCCTTGAGGCGAGCCGCCGGGAGCTCGTCGCCTGGGTGAGCCACGACCTGCGCACTCCGCTGGCCGGCCTGCGCGCGATGGCCGAGGCCCTGGAGGACGAGGTCGTCGCCGACGAGCACACCGTCCAGCGCTACCACGGCCGGATCCGCGTCGAGGTGGAGCGGCTCACGGAGATGGTGGACGACCTGTTCGAGCTGTCCCGGATCCACGCGGGCGCGCTGCGCCTGTCCCGCGAGCGCGTCGGCCTCGCGGACCTGGTCGCGGAGGCGGTCGCGGGCACCGAGGCGCTCGCCCGCGCGAAGGGCGTGCGGCTGCGCGGCGACGTCCGCGAGGGGCTGCCCGTCCAGGTGGACGCGGGGGAACTGGGCCGGGCGCTGCGCAACCTGGTCGTCAACGCGATCCGGCACACCCCGGGCGACGGCTCCGTCGAGATCATCGGCGAGGTCGCCGACGGGGAGGCGCGGGTGACGGTCGCCGACGCGTGCGGCGGGATCCCCGAGGCCGACCTGCCGCGCGTGTTCGACGTCGCGTTCCGCGGCGAGGCGGCCCGTACCCCGGGCGGCGGCGCGGGCCTCGGCCTCGCCATCGCCCGCGGCATCGTCGAGGCGCACGCGGGGCGGATCGGCGTCGCCAACGACGGCCCCGGCTGCCGCTTCGAGGTCCGGCTCCCGCTGACCGCCGTCTGAGGCCGCCCGGTCGCCCGGCGGCCTCAGGTCTCCAGGGTCTCGGCGATCGTGCGGAAGGTGGGGCAGGGCCAGCGGGACATGCAGGCCCGGCAGCGGCGGATGGGCCGGTCGGGGTCGCTGGTGATGCCGCCGGACTCCTGCGGGCGGTGCAGGTCGAGGAGCCGGACGCCGAGGTCGGCGAACGCGATGACCTCCTCCCGGGCGCCGGCGAGGAAGGCGAGGTCCTCGCGGGACAGGCGCGTCCGGACGGGGACGAAGCCGTTCCGGTTCACCAGGCGGGACAGCAGCTGGGTGGACGTCCGCCACGAGCTGGACTTCGCCGAGCGGGTCCGGATCGCCTCCAGGCGTTCGCGGAGCCGGGTCTCTCTCGGATCGGCCTTCGGTTGCACCCGCTCAGCCTCTCTCACTCCGGCCTCCCGTGAGGGGGGAACCGAGGAGATGGTCCGGGCGTGATCGCGCCGCAGGAACGCCGAAACCAGGACATCACGGTACGTAGTAACCAAAGCGTGCGGGGCTGGCAAGGCGGCGACACGCCCAGGAAACACCCACCGCACAGGGGACTTGGCGAACTGCCTGGCCCACCGGCCGTTCCCGAGATAGTGTGCCGAACGTGGAGCTAAATGTCTCGACCGCGTCTCAAGGAGGTCACGCCGTCGTCACGGCGACCGGCGAGCTGGACCTGTACACCGCGCCCAGGCTGCAGGCGGCCCTCGCGGGGCTGCTCCGCGAGGAGGTCACCCGCGTCGTGGTCGACCTGAGCGGCGTCGAGTTCTGCGACTCGACCGGCATGAACGTGCTGCTCTCGGCGATGAAGCGGCTCAAGGAGCAGGGCGGCGCGCTGGAACTCGCCGCCCCGCGCCCGGCCGTCCAGCGGATCCTGCAGGTCACCGGGCTCGACACCGTCTTCACCGTGACGAAGGCCGCGCCGGTGCTGGACGCCGGCTGACCCGTCCGACCCATCCGGCCCGGCCGTCCCGGCCGGCCGTCCCACCGTCCGACCAACCGTCCTTCGAGCGGAGGCGGCCTGCCGGGTGAACCCCGGGGGTCGCCGCGTCGGCGCGCGGGTAACGGTTCGCGGCGCCTTGCCGCCGCCCGCGCCGCCACCCGACTACCATCGCGATATGCAGGACGTAGCGGTGATCATCCCGGCCAAGGACGAAGCCGACCGCATCGCGGCCACCGTCAAGGCCGCCCAGGAGCTGCCCGGCGCCGACCTCGTGGTGGTGGTCGACGACGGGTCGTCCGACGGCACCGGCCGGGTCGCGCGCGACGCCGGGGCCCGGGTCGTGCGGCACAGCCGCAACCGCGGCAAGGGCGCCGCGATGGAGACCGGCGCCGAGGCGGCGCGGCTGCTCGACGGAGTCGACGCCGGGGGCCGCGACCAGCCCCGCCACCTGCTGTTCCTTGACGCCGACCTCGCCGAGACCGCCCGCGAGGCCGCGCCGCTCGTCGAACCCGTCCGGGCCGGCGACGCCGACATGACGATCGCGGTGTTCACCACGACGGTGAAGCTCGGCGGCCACGGCTTCGTGGTGCGGCTGTCCCGCGAGGGCATCCGCCGCGCCACCGGCTGGGAGCCCGACGCCCCCCTCAACGGCCAGCGCTGCCTGACCCGCGCCGCGTTCGACGCCGCGCTGCCGCTCGCCCCCGGGTTCGGCGTGGAGACGGCCCTCACCATCGACCTGCTGCGGCAGGGCTTCCGAGTGCGGGAGGTGGAGGTGCCGCTCGCGCACCGCGCCACCGGCACCGACTGGCGCGCGCAGCTGCACCGCGGCCGGCAGTTCCGGGACGTCGCGCGGGCGCTCGCGAGCCGCGACCCGGCGGTGGCGCGGCGGCTGGACCGGCTGCGCGGCAGCCGCCCGTGACCCGTCTCGGGACGGGCGGGCTGTGGGGCATCGGGGCCGGCATCGCCTGCTTCCTCGGCACCGCCCTGCTGGGCCCGTCGGTGTTCGAGCCGGAACTGGAGGGCCGCCCGGGGCAGCCGCCGTGGGCGCTGGACGTCCACCCGTCGCCGTACCTGGTGATCGGCCTGGTCGTCGCGGGGATCGTGGCGAGCACCGCGGGCCTCGCGCTGTGCTTCGCCGCCGTCCGCAGGGGCTGGCGGGTGCGGGCGCTGCCGCTGGTCGCCGCCGGGCTGCTGGCGGCGGTCGCGTTCATGTGCATGCCGCCGGTCGGCTCCACCGACCATCTGAACTACGCGTCCTACGGGCGGATGGCGGCGACCGGCCACGACCCGTACGCCACGAGCGCCGAGGACCTGTCGCGCGACCCGGTCGCCGGGGCCCCCGAGGAGTGGCGGACGACGCCGTCGGTGTACGGGCCCATCGCGACCGGTGAGCAGGCGCTCGCCGCGTGGATCGGCGACGGCTCCGTCCGGCTGACGGTGTTCGTCATGTCGGTGGTGAACGTGCTCGCGTTCGCGGTGACGGCGCTGGTCCTCTACCGGGCGTCCAGGACCGAGGAGCGGCGGCTCCGCACCGCGCTGCTGTGGACCTGCAACCCGCTCGTGCTGTTCCACCTGGTCGCGGGCGCGCACAACGACGTCCTCGCGATCGCGCCGATGGTGGCCGCGCTCGCCGTGTTCGGGCCGCGGGCCGGATGGGCGCGGTCGCTGGCCGCCGGCGCCCTCGCCGGGGCCGGCGCGGCGATCAAGCTGCCCGCCGCGCTCGTCGCCGGCGGGCCCGCCTGGGCGCTGCTCCGCTCGGCGCGGACCGGGCACCGGTGGCGCCCGCTCGGCCGCCTCGCCGCGCTGACCTGCGGCGCCGCGGCGGTCACCGTGGTCTCCTACGCCCTCGCCGGGCCGCACTCCCTCGACCAGGTCCGCGAGGCGAGCGACATGGTGTCGTTCGCGACGCCCTGGCACCTGCTGGACGAGTCGCTCGGGCGCGGCTCCCAGCGCGACATCATCAAGACGGGTGCGATGCTGCTCGGCCTGGCGCTGTTCGTGCTGCTCATCCGGGCCCTGCCCAAGGAGGGCGTGGAGCAGGACCGGCGCGTCGCCGCCGCCCTCGTCCTCGCGTGGCTGCTCGTGGCGCCCTACGCGCTGCCCTGGTACGACGGGTTCGGCTGGGCGGTCCTCGCGCTGCTCCCCTGGACCCGGATCGACTGGATCCTGCTGGCCCACACCGCGGCGCTCAGCCTCGCCTACCTGCCGGCCCGCGCCCCCGCCCGCATCCGGCTCCCGGACGACCTGGAGTGGCTGTTCACCGTCGTTCGGCCGACCGTGGTCCCGTGGACGCTTCTGGCGATTCTGGCCGCGCTGGTGGCGGCGTGTCTGCGTTCCTCAGATCGACCTCCAGTGAGCGGAGCCCGGCCGCGAGCATCAGCGGGGTCGCCAGGCTGAACGCCACCGACAGGATCACCACGCCGGAGTCGTTCACCAGCGTCCCGACGACGCCGATGGTCAGCGCGCAGATCAGTGCCGGGCGCATCGACCGGCTCTGCTTGTAGGCGCCCCGCAGCAGCGACACCCGCCACCGCGTCGGCCGCGCCAGCACGAAGAACAGGAACACGACGGCGGCGGCGATCGCGAGCGTGTACGGCCAGTACCCGAGGCTGTTCAGCATCGCGTTGAACTTGCGGGTGACGATGCCCCACGCGTCCCCGTCCATCAGGTCCTGCCAGAACCGGCCGAGATGCGTCGGGTTGGCGCTCTGCGCGTTCAGGTAGGAGATGAACAGCACGATCGCCGCGCCGGCCGCGAAGAACGCGCCGAGCAGCGGCGCCGACACGCGCCGCCCGGTGACCATCAGCCCGAGCATCGCGAACGCGGGGACGATCGCGAGCACGCCGCCGAAGTCGCTGCCGAACGCGGGCAGGCCGTCCACCAGCACGGCGGCCACCCCGAGCACGGCGACGATCGCGACCGCGACGAGCTTGCGGCCCTGCCGCAGCGGGTACTCCGTCAGCCACGCCGCCGTCAGGATCGCGGCGACGGCGAACAGCGAGAACGCCTGGTTGCCGAAGCCGTAGAACCGGCCGGCGACCAGCGCGGTGTACCCCATCAGGGTGTTGAGCTGGAGGTTCGACCCGGTCATCACGTCCAGCGCGAGGACGGCCGCGGTCACCCCGGTGATGATCAGCGCGGGGGTCACCACGGAGCGCCGCCACGGGCCGGCCAGCGCCACGCCCGTCAGCAGCCCCGCGAAGCCGAGCACGGTGCAGATCAGCACCGGGGTCGGATGATCGGCCCGCCACCACGGCAGCAGCCCGGCGAGGAACGACGCGCCCGGCACGGCCCCGCCCAGCAGCGCTATCACCCGGGTGCCGCCCAGTATCCGCGCCCGGGACCGGCGGTCGCCGCCGAGGCGCCGCAGCGCCACCACCGCGACCCCGTACAGGACGAGCTGCGTCGCGAACAGCACCCAGTAGAACGACGTCTGCACGTTGCGGATCGCCTGGGCGGCGACGTCCTCGTCCTCCAGCGCGTCGATCCGGTCCTGCGTGGACGCCTTCGACGGCTGCGACTTCCACGCCGACCCGACCGCCTGCTTCGGCTGCGGCAGCCCGAGCAGCTTCATCGCGGTCGCGGTGAGGTCGGTCAGCGTGACCAGGCCCTCCTGGCGGGTGGCGCTGGACGTCATGAAGCCCGGCCCGTACCCGTCGCCCTTCGCGACGGCGACGCGCAGGTGCGGGTTGACGCCGGTGTCCGACAGGCCCGCCAGCAGGATGGTCGTGCCCTGCGGGACGCCCTTGACGACCTGCGCGACCCGGCGGTCGGCAGCGGCGGCGGCGTCGGCGCGCTTGGCCTCCGACAGCGGGATCTGGTCGCCCTTCGGGTCGACGCCCGCGTCGATGTAGCCGCGGAACAGGTCGTCCACGTCGACCGCGGCGAGCGGGCAGTGCACCCAGTCGGCGGCGGTGACCTTGTCGGGGGACGCGACGTAGCGGTCCACCCGGCCGCCGCCGTCGCCGGCGCCGAACACCGCGCCGGGCCCGACCGCGAGCGTGCAGCCGCCCGCCTTGTGGACGGCGTCGCCGAGCAGCCCGATCTCGGCGTGGTAGTTGGTGCCCGCGTTGTCGCTCTTGATGGCCGGCCAGCCGGCGGCGATCGCGCCTCCGGCGGGCGGCGGGCCGGTGGGGGAGGGCTGCCCCGGCAGGATCGGCGCGGCGGGCAGCGCGCAGTCGCCGTGCGGCAGCCGGGACCGCTGCCCGGCCGACAGCGTCAGCCAGCCGTCCGTGGGGCAGGTGTTGACCCGCGTCGTCCGGACGCTGAGGCCCGCGGCGGACCCGTCGCCCGTGAGCTCCCACAGCGCCGGCGTGTTCTCCCGGGTGACGTCGCTCCACATGAGCCCGGGGACGCCGACGATCACGACCCGCCCGGTGGCGGCGCCCGCGCCGGCGCCGGCCCGGCCGTCGGCGAACGCGGGGGACCAGCCGAGAATCGCGGTCAGCACCGTCCCGAGGGTCGCGAGGAACACGGCGATCTTGGTCCCCCGGCGCATCATGGCGTCAAGGCTACCGGGATGCGGGTCGGTGCTCCGGCCTCCGGATCGGGGACGAGGGCCCGCGCGAGAGGGCCATCGAGCCCCGGTGCGCCGTGACCCGGCCGGTTCATGTGACCCTGCTGTCCTCATCGGCGGCTTCGGCGATGGGGGCGGGGACGATCGCGGCGATGCGGCGCCCGCGGTTGGTGACGTAGGTGATGCGTCCTCGGACGGCGGCGCTGTTGAGGACGTCGGCGAACTGGCGGCGGACGTCGGCGACGCTCATCTCTTCCGATTCCATTACGTCAGTGTACGAGCACGATCTCTCATGTACATGGACGTACAATCAACTGGTGCGGCTTAGGTACAACTTCCGGATCTACCCGACCGTCGGTCAGCAGCAGTCGCTGGCGCGGGCGTTCGGGTGCGCGCGAGTGGTGTTCAACGACGCCCTGCGCGCACGGGAGGAGGCACATGCGGCCGGGCGGCCGTACCTGTCGGACGGAGACCTGTCCAAGGTAGTGATCACGCAGGCGAAGAAGACCGTCGAGCGGGCGTGGCTGGGCGAGGTGTCGTCCGTCGTTCTGCAGCAGGCTCTGGCGGACCTGAACACCGCCTACCGCAACTTCTTCGCGTCACTGTCGGGTGAGCGGAAGGGGCGCGCAGTCGCGGCGCCCCGATACCGATCCCGCAAGGACCGGCGGCAGGCGATCCGTTTCACCCGCAACGCCCGCTTCACGATCACGGCGGGCGGAAGGCTGCGGCTTCCGAAGGTGGGAGATGTGCGGGTGCGGTGGTCGAGGGAGTTGCCGTCGCAACCGTCGTCGGTGACGGTGGTCAAGGACGCGGCCGAGCGGTACTTCGCCTCGTTCGTCGTCGAGATCGCCGACGAGCCGCTGCCGGAGACCGCGTCCGAGGTAGGCATCGATCTGGGGTTGACGCACTTCGCGGTGACCTCTGCGGGCCGGAAGATCGCCAACCCGAGGTTCTTGCGCCGCGCCGAACGACGTCTCCGCAAGGCTCAGCAGGCGCTGTCCCGCAAGCAGAAGGGCTCAAAGAACCGCAAGAAGGCCGTCGTGAAGGTCGCGCGGCTGCACACCCGCGTTCGCGATTCGCGGCGGGACCATCACCACAAGCTCTCCACCCAGTTGATCCGCGACAACCAAGCGGTCTACCTGGAGGATCTTTGCGTGTACGGTCTCGCCCGCACTCGGCTCGCCAAGAGTGTGCACGACGCAAGCTGGTCCCAGTTCGCGGCGATGCTGGAGTACAAGGCCGAACGGCATGGCCGCACGCTGGTGAAAGTGGACCGTTGGCTCCCCTCCTCCAAGCTTTGCGGAGCATGCGGGAGGGTCGCCGAGTCAATGCCCCTGCACGTCCGGGAATGGGCCTGCTCGTGCGGTGCGGTGCACGACCGCGATGTCAACGCCGCCATCAACATTCTCGCCGCCGGACGGGCGGAGAGGTTAAACGCCTGCGGAGAGTCCATAAGACCTCCTGCTCAGGGAGGCGGGGCTCGGTGAAACAGGAAGCCGCAGAAGCGCCCCACACGCGGCGCAGGCTGCCCCCTGACCCCCTGGGCTCGGGAGCACGTCAAAAGAGCGCTACTACCGCGAAGGGGCCATATCCTGCGGGCTGTGGACGGTCCCAGGGCGCATCAGGTCGGCGGCGGGCGGGTCCGGCGGTCGCGCCTGCCCTTTCTCCTCGCCGGTATCGCCGTCGCCGTGATCGCGGTCGTCCCGATCGCGTCCCGGTGGCTCACCAACCCGCCCGACCAGCGGCTCGTCGACCTGGAGGTGTACCGGGAGGGCGGCCTGGCCGTGCTGCGGGGGGCGCCGCTGTACGAGTTCCTCACCCAGCCGCCGCAGCTGCTGCCGTTCACCTACCCGCCGTTCGCCGCCGCGCTCGCCGTGCCGTTCACCCTGTTGTCCTGGCCGGTCGCGCAGTGGACCTGGGTCGTGCTGATCTACGTGGCGCTGGCGATCGTGGTGTGGTTCGCGTTCCGCGACCTCATCCGCCGGACCGGGCGCTGGGCGCCGCTCACCGCCGGCGTCCTGTTCGCAGCGATGGCCTGGCTCGACCCCGTCCGCGACCAGGTCCGGTTCGGGCAGGTCGGGCTGTTCCTGCTCGCGATGTGCCTCGCCGACTGCTGCGCCCGCACGCCCCGCTGGCCGCGCGGCGCGCTGGTCGGGCTGGCCGTCGCGATCAAGCTGGTGCCGGGCGTCTTCCTCATCTACTTCCTGCTCACCGGGCGGCGGGACGCGCTGGTCAACGCGGTGCTGACCGCCGCCGCCGCGACCCTCGGCGGGTTCATGCTGCTGCCCGCCGACTCGTCCGCCTACTGGTTCGGGGCGCTGCTCCAGGGCGGCGACCGGACGGGCGCGGTCGACGGCACCACCAACCAGGCGGTGCAGGGGATCGTCGCGCGGATCTTCGACGAGGGCCCGGTCCGGACGGCGGTGTGGCTCGTGCTGGCCCTGGCCGTCGCCTACGTCGGCTTCCGGTGGGCCCGCCGCGCCACCCTGGCCGCCGACGAGCTGACCGGGCCGGACGCCTCCAGCCTGCTGCTCGCCGGCGTCGCGATCACCGGGCTGCTGTCGGTGATGCTGTCCCCGGTGGGATGGATCCACCACCTTGTCTGGATGATCGCGGTCATTGGGGCTTTGGCCGGTGATGGACGGGACACGCGAAGATGTCTGTTCGCGGGGGCCGTGTGGCTGCTGTTCCTGTGGCCGCTCCCCTGGTGGGGACGTGCGTGGATCGGCCCGGAACACTCCGTCATAGCGGAATTCGCAGGCCAGGTCCTGCGGGATTCGTTCGGGATCGCGGCGCTCGCCGCCATGGCGCTGCTCGGCGGCTGGCTGGTGAACCGGCTGAAACCGGACGCCGGCCGGGAGGATCCTTCGCAACCGGAGGTCGAGGTGGGTACGCTCGCCCCGTGATGCTAGTCGCGGTGGCCGTCGCGGGCCTGGTCGCCGGTGTTGCGGGCCTCTCCATCGCGGTGGTCGCGCACAACCGGGTCAACCAGGTCGTCGACGAGTGCGGGGAAATGCTCAGGCGCCAGCTCCAGGTCGCCAGCGGATCGGTGGACGAGCGCGCGCTGCGCGACCTCGCCATCGTCCACTACGACGCACTGAAGGAGATGTCCGGGCACCGGTCGTTCTCCCTCGCGCTGATCAACGCGGTCGGCGACGGCGTCGTCGTCAGCTCCATCAACGGGCGCACCGAGACCCGCACCTACGCCAAGGTCGTGCAGGCCGGGCACCCGGTGGAGATGCTGTCCCCCGAGGAGAGCCACGCCCTGCGCGCGGCCCGCCTCGGCAAGGGCCCGGTCGTCTCGATGGACGACCCGCTGCCCGACTTCGGCGGCGGCGAGCGCACCTCGGCCCGCGCCTGACGCTCCGGGCTCCGCCCACCTGACGCTCCAGGCTCCGCCCACCTGACGCTCCAGGCTCCGCCCACCTGACGCTCCAGGCTCCGCCCGCCGGGAAGTAGACTCGGGTATCTCGCCTCACGTCAGAGGCACTCCACCACACCGTTCGCCCCGGGGGACCCGTGACCGCAGACGACAGGACAGCGCGCTACGCCTACCTGGGTCCGCAGGGCACGTTCACCGAGGCGGCGCTGCTCACCCTCCCCGGCGCCGCCGACGCCGAGCACCTCCCGTACGCGACCGTCCCGGCCGTCCTGGAGGCGCTGCGCAGCGGCGAGGCCGACACGGCGGTCGTCGCGCTGGAGAACTCCGTCGAGGGCTCCGTCCCCACCACGCTGGACGAGCTGGCCACCGGCGAGCCCCTGCAGATCGTCGGCGAGGTCCATCTGCCGGTGTCGTTCGCGCTGCTCGTGCGGCCCGGCACCGCGCTGGACGACATCAAGACGGTCGCGTCGCATCCGATCGCGCAGCCGCAGTGCCGCCGCTGGCTGCTGGAGAACGTCCCGGACGCCGAGTGGCGCGCCGCCACGTCCAACGCCGAGGCCGCCCAGCACGTCGCCGACGGCCACTACGACGCGGCGCTCGCCGGCTCGTTCGCCGCGGCCCGCTACGGCCTGTCCGTCCTCGCCGAGGACATCCACGACGTCGCCGACGCCGTCACCCGCTTCGTCGTCCTGCACCGCCCGTGCCCGCCGCCCGCCGCGACCGGCACCGACAAGACGACCGTCGTGGCCTTCATCGGCGAGGACCACCCGGGCGCCCTGCTGGAGATCCTCACCGAGTTCTCCATGCGCGGCATCAACCTGACGCTGATCCAGTCGCGCCCGACCGGCGCCGGCCTCGGCTCCTACCTGTTCTGGATGGACTTCGAGGGCCACGTCTCCGACGCCCGCGTCGGCGAGGCCCTGATGGGGCTGCGCCGCGTCTGCGCCGACCTCCGCTTCGTCGGCTCCTACCCGCGCGCCGACAGTGTCAGCCCCGAGATCCGGCGCGGCACCCACGACGCCGACTTCACCGAGGCCGCCGACTGGCTGACCTCGATCCGCACCGGCCGCCAGAGCTGAAACAGATTCGGTCCTCCGCGTGTTGCTAGCGGGTGACTCCTAATCGAAGGGTTGCCCCGTGCGCGTTGAGATCTGGTCCGATGTCGTCTGCCCCTGGTGCTACATCGGCAAGCGGCATTTCGAGAAGGCCCTCCAAGGGTTCGAGCACCGCGACCACGTAGAGGTGGTGCACCGCTCGTTCCAGCTCGACCCGACCTTCCCGCCCGGGGAGACCGTCGACGTGGCCGACATGCTGGCGGAGAAGTACGGCATGACGCGCGAGCAGGCCGTCGAGATGAACCGGCAGATGGAGGAGCGCGCCGCGGCGGCGGGCCTGGAGTATTACCTGGAAGGCGGCCGCGCGGGCAACACCGTGGACGCGCACCGGCTCGTCCACCTCGCGGCGAAGCAGGGCATCCAGGACGAGGTCGTCGAGGCCCTCTACAAGGCGCACTTCACCGACCGCCGCTCAGTGTTCGACCGCGACTCCCTGGTCCAGGTCGTCGCCGAGGCGGGCCTGGACGCCGACGCCGCTCGCGAGGCGCTCGCCTCCGGCGCGTTCACCGCCGACGTGGAGGCCGACCAGCGCGAGGCCGCTGCCCTCGGCGCGACCGGCGTCCCGTTCTTCGTCCTCGACCGCCGCTACGGCGTCTCCGGCGCCCAGCCGCCCGAAGCGTTCACCGAGGCCCTCAACCGCGCCTGGACGGACGCTAACCCCGCCCTCACCACCATCGGCGGCGACGCGGAAGCCTGCACCGACGACACCTGCGCCGTCCCGCCGCACCAGCACTGACCCCGCACGGCGCCTCCGTGATCATTCTGTGCCCGAAATATCGGATTTCGAGGTAAACCGCCCGAATGTGAAGTGCGTCTCCTCCATGCACCCTTGATCATGGAGGCCCCGTGCACCGTACCCCTGCCCTGCTCGCGACCGCCGTCCTCACCCTGGCGGCGCTCGCGGTCCCCGGAACCGCACAGGCGGACGCGACCGCCGTCACGGTGAGCTCGGACTACGACCTTCTCGCCAAGGACCGGGTCGTCAAGTTCAGGGTGACCGCGGCGTCGGCGAGCGGGGTCACGGGTGTGCGGGCGAACATGCGGTACAAGACCACGGACGCCGAGCCCTACGCGTCCGTGGAGTTCACGCGGACGAGCGGGACGGACAACGACGGCGTCTGGCAGGCCGAGTTCCGCCCCGACGTCGAGGCCCGTCCCGGGCTGACGCGCGTCGAGGTGCTGATCACCACCGCCGACGGGGCCACCCTGACACGTCCGTACGGGTTCTACGACTGCTACACGACGATCGTGCAGGGCGTCACCGCCACGCCCGCGGTCATCGACATCGAGCACTCCGACGTGACCGTCGGCGGGCGAGTCATGATCCAGAAGGACCGGGAGTCCGCGCCGGAGCCGGCGTCGGGCGCGGAGGTCTGGGGACCTGGGAAGAACTCCACCACCTCGGGAGCGGACGGCTCCTTCACCCTGAGCTACAGCGGTGTGCCGAGCGCCCACGTCGAGGTGTTGAGGCGGGGCGTCTTCTGCGGCGACCGCGAGGACCTGCCCCTCACGGTGAACACGCAGTCCACCGAGGTGACCGCCACGATGACGCCGGGGTCGACGGTGGCCCCCGGCGCGCAGGTGTCCGTCGACGGCAAGGTCGTCCGGCACGGCTCCACCGGTCCGGCGCCCGCGGCGGACGTCGAGGTCCGCGTCGCCGTCCCGGCAGGGGTCGGCCGGGACGGGATCACGTGGGTGCGGACGCGCCAGGACGGCACCTTCCACGCCCACTTCTGGGCCGAGCGGAACGCCGGCGCGTCCGGCGCCGTGACCGTCAGTTCCCAGGGGAACGGCTTCCTCACCGGCAGTCAGACCGCCTTGGGCACACTGAACATCCGGAATATGCCGCAGCTCAGCGGATTCAACCCGGGCCCGGAGCCCCTCCCCTACGGCGACGGAATCCTCGCGCACGGCACGCTGGGCTTCCAGCCCTCCTACGCCGACGACACGAAGCTGCCGGTGTACCTGGAGTTCTCCCCGGACGGCAAGACATGGACGGTCTTCCAGAGCCGGACGCTGGACGGGCCCGGAAGCTTCTACTTCAACGACGACAAGCTCGTGAAGCAGGACGGCTACTGGCGCGTCCGCTACCCGGGCAGCGAGCGGAACGCGCCCCTGATCAGCTGGGTCGACTACATCGACGTCAAGTACCGCACGTACATGTACAACTTCAACGCCTCGCCGGAGCCGGTGAGCAAGGGGAAGACCATCACGGTCAAGGGGCTGCTGTACCGCTTCCGGGACACGGTGGGCCCCGGCCCCGGTGCGAAGATCTCCGTCTACTTCAAGGCCAGCGGCACGTCCACGTGGAAGTGGATGGCCGACACCAAGACGGGAAGCGACGGCTGGTTCAAGAAGACGTTCAGCGCGTCCAAGGACGGCACGTGGATGGCGAAGTACGCGGGGAGCAGCACCTACATCGCGTCCAACGCGCCCACCGACTACGTCGATGTGCGCTGACCTAGGTCGGCACCCACTTTTCCTGGAGACCCTGTGCGTCGAAGTTCTGCCCTCTTCGCGGCCGCCGCGCTCGCGGCATCGGCCCTGCTCGTCCCCGCGACCGCCGCGCAGGCGGACGCGACGGGCGTCATGCTCACGCTGGACTTCGACCGGCTGGCCAAGGACCGCGTCGTGAAGCTCACGATGAAGGCGAAGTCGGAGAGCGGCGTCACCAGCGTGCGCGCGAAGATGCACTACCAGAGCCTCGACGCGGAGCCGTACGCCACGGTCGACCTCACGCTGACCGAGGGAACCGAGCACGACGGCGTCTGGACGGCGGCCTTCCGCTCCGACATCGAGGCCCGCCCCGGCACGACCCGTGTGGAGGTGCTCGTCGCCACGGCCGACGGTGCCACCGTCACGCGGTACAGCCAGTTCTACGACTGCTACATGACGACCATCGCCGACTTGACGAACTCGCCGGACGTCATCGACTTCGAGCATTCCGACGTGACGATGCGCGGCAGGGTCCTGGTCCAGAAGTACCGCGAGGCCGCGCCGGAACCGGCGCGGGGCGCGAAGGTCAGCGCACAGTACGGGGACGATTCCACGACAACGGGTGAGGACGGTTCGTTCACCCTGAGCACGAGGGGCGACACCGCTCCGACCGTCCAGCTCCTCTCGCAGGGGCAGTTCTGCGGGACGCACCGGGCCGCCCCGATCACCGTCGAGAAGCAGGCCACGCAGATCACCGCGAAGATGATGCCGTCGTCGACGGTGGTGCCGTTCACGGACATGACGGTGGAGGGAAAGGTCGTCCGGCTGAGCCCTGCCGGACCCGTGCCCGTTGCCGACGGCGAGGTCCGCGTCGAGGTGCCCGCCGAAGTGGCCTTCTCCTTTCCCCGTGGGGTGCGGACGGAGGCGGACGGCACGTTCCGGACCACCTTCAAGGCCGGCCGGAACGAGGGGGCGTCGGCCACTGTGGTCGCTCGCTACATGGGCGGCGGGTTCTTCGCTCCCTCCGAGGTCGGCCTCGGCGCGCTCAATGTCCGCAACATGCTGCAACTCAGCGGATTCAACCCGGGCCCGGAGCCCTTCCCCTACGGCAATCTGATGAGCGTGAGCGGCAGGCTGAATTCCTACGCCACCGACACGGATCTGCCGGTGTACCTGGAGTTCTCCCCGGACGGCAGGACATGGACGGTCTTCCAGAATTGGACGCTGGCCGGACCGGGGGACTTCTACTTCATCGCCGACAAGCCCGTGAAGCAGGACGGCTACTGGCGCCTCCGCTACCCGGGCAACGAGCGGAACGCGCCCCTGATCAGCTGGGTCGACTACATCGACGTCAAGTACCGAACGAACATGTACAACTTCAACGCCTCGCCGGAGCCGGTGAGCAAGGGGAAGACCATCACGGTCAAGGGTCGGCTGTACCGTTACCGGCCCGCGTCGAGCGTGGCGCCGGGGGCGAAGATCTCGGTCTACTTCAAGGCGGCCGGCACGTCCACGTGGAAGTGGATGGCCGACACCAAGACGGGAAGCGACGGGTGGTTCAAGAAGACGTTCACGGCGTCCAAGGACGGCACCTGGATGGCGAAGTACGCGGGGAGCGGCACCTACATCGCGTCCAACGCGCCCACCGACTACGTGGACGTGCGCTGACCTAGGTCGGCACTCACTTTCTTGGAGACCCTGTGCGTCGAAGTTCTGCCCTCTTCGCGGCCGCCGCGCTCGCGGTGCCGCTCCTGCTCCTCCCGGGAACGGGGCACGCGGACACGACCTCCGCGCTGCTGACCCTCCAGTTCGACAATGCGGCCAAGGACCGCGTGGTCAAGCTCAAGGTGGACGCCCGTTCTCCCAGCGGAGTCGCGAGCGTCCAGGCCCGGATGTCCTACAAGGGCGGGTCCTACGCGACGGTGGATCTCGTGCGGACCGAAGGGACGGACGAGAACGGCGTCTGGACGGCGGAATTCCGTCCCGACATCGACGCCCGGCCTGGTGTCAACTGGGTCGATGTGGTGACCACCATGGCGGACGGGGTCACGATCACCCGGAATTCCACCTTCGACGACTGCTACCTGACGAGCGTCAGAAACCTCACGGTCACGCCCGACGTCATCGACGCCGACCATTCCGAGGTGACGCTCCGCGGAAGCGTCGAGTTCGTGAAGTACAGCGGTGCGACGCGGCAGCCGGCGCCCGGCGCGACCGTCCAGGGACCCCGCTCGAAGACCGCGACCGGGGATGACGGCCGTTTCGAGTTGACCTACAGCGGCTCGACGGAAGCCTCTGTGAGCGTCTACGCACCGGAGTACTTGTGCGGGGCCTTCTCCTCGGTGCCGCTGACCGTCAAGAAGCTGCCCGTCGAACTCAGGGCGGACTTCGCTCCCGGAATGGTCGTGGCGGCCGGTGCGCAGATGGCCGTCGTGGGGAAGGCCCTCCGCGAGGGGACCGATGTCCCCGTGGGCGGTATCTGGGTCAGCGCCGGCTCGATGGACGGTTCCGCTGTCCCGACCGGCTGGGTGAAGACCGCTGCTGACGGCACGTTCCGGATGCCGTTCACGGCCGGGCGCACCGCCGGTACCTACGGTCCCGTCTACGTGACTCCCCAGGAGAACGCGTTCTTCGCGGGAGCCGGAGCGTTGGTCGGAGCGTACGACATCCAGAACGTCTCGAAGCTGTCCGGTTTCAATCCCGGTCCGGAGCCCTTTCCGTACGGCGACCGGATGAAGGCCGCGGGGCGGCTGACGATCGAGCCCGCACCCGCCGCCACCACGAAGCTGCCCGTCTACCTGGAGTACTCCGCTGACGGCAAGTGGTACCGGATCATGGGCAAGCAGACGCTCACGCAGCCGGGCGACTTCTCCTTCTCCAGCGACAACCCCATCACGCAGGACGGCTACTGGCGTGTCCGGTACCAGGGCGACGCGCTCAACGCGGGGCTGATCAGCTGGGCCGACTACATCGACGTCAAATACCGGACCTACATGGCGAGCTTCAACGCCTCGCCGGAGCCGGTGAGCAAGGGGAAGACCATCACGGTCAAGGGTCGGCTGTACCGTTACCGGCCCGCGTCGAGCGTGGCGCCGGGGGCGAAGATCTCCGTCTACTTCAAGGCCTCCGGCACGTCCACGTGGAAGTGGATGGCCGACACCAAGACGGGAAGCGACGGCTGGTTCAAGAAGACGTTTACCGCGTCCAAGGACGGCACCTGGATGGCGAAGTACGCGGGGAGCGGCACCTACATCGCGTCCAACGCGCCCACCGACTACGTGGACGTGCGCTGAGGCCGGGCCCCCGATGACAACTACTGATCTTGGAGGCGCGGTGCGCCGACTGCTCGCCCTGGTCACGGCCGTCGTCGTGACACTGTCCCTCGCCGCCGCCCCCGCGGCCGCGGCGCCGTACCTGCGGGTGCGGGAGACCCGCGTCCTGTCGCCCGGCGGGACGACGAAGATCGAGGTCGCGGCCGACTCGTCCATCGACATCACGAAGGTGCGCGCCGTCGTGCGGCCGTACTCCGGCGGCACCGCGGAGCCGCTCACCGCGGACGACTTCGAACTCGTCGAGGGCACCGCCGCGAACGGCGTGTGGCGGACGAGGTCCGCGGTCGAGGTCGAGCAGGGCCGCTGGTGGGTCGACGTCGAGCTGGCCAACGCGGACGTGACGACCGTGTTCCGGCAGCGCGCCACCATCGACAACGGCCTCGACACGGTGATCACCGACTTCGACGTCACGCCGCGGATCGTCGACGTCGAGCACCCCGAGGTCGCCTTCGGCGGCCGGCTGATGAGCCGTGGCGCGGACGGGGCACTCGCCCCCGTGGAGGGCGCCACCCTGCGTCTCAGCGGCGCGGCCGGGCCGGCGCCCACGGTGGTCACCGGGGCGGACGGCCGGGTGCTGGGGACCGGCGACGTCGTCACGACGGGCGACGCGCAGCTCACCTACGGCGGCGGGTTCCTGTACCGGCCCGCGAAGAGCGCGGAGATCCCGATCGCGAAGGTGCGCCTCCAAACCCGCCTCTCGCTGGCCATGCCCGCCCGCCTCATCGTGGGCGACCAGGTCACCGTGACCGGGCGGCTGGAGCGCAGGGACCGCGCCGGCGTCTGGGCGCCGCTCGCGGGCAAGCAGCTCAACCTGAGCTTCAACGCGACGAAGAGCGGCGACTGGAGCGTCGTCGGCAGGCCCGTGACCGGCGCCGACGGCGGTTACACGGCGAAGGTCACCGTGACGGAGCCCGGTGCCTGGAGCGTCACCTTCGCCAACGAGCCGCAGACCCTTCCCGACGACTACTACGGCTACTTGATGTCGAGCGCGTACACGACCAACCGGCCCGTCGCGTACCGGACGTCCGTCACGGGCTTCAACGCGGCGCCCGAGCCGGTCGGCCGGGGCAACATGGTCACGGGGAGCGGGCGCGTGATGAACCGGCTGGCCGACGGCCGTTGGGTCGGCGCGGCCTCGAACGCGACCGCGCAACTCCAGTTCTCCACCGACCGGAAGAAGTGGAGCACCAAGGCCGCCGTGGGGGTCAACGGCGACGGCACGTTCCGCTTCGAGGGGCGCGCGGACCGGGACGGGTACTGGCGCGCGGTGGTCCCGCGCGGGGACTACGCCGAGCCGTCCGTCGGCGGAACCGACTACGTGGACGTCCGCTACCGGACGAAGATCCTCGACTTCAACGCGGCTCCGGAGCCGGTGCGGAAGGGCGGCACCGTCACCGTGATGGGGGCCCTCTACCGGGAGACCGACCGGTGGAAGCCCTACGGCTCGAAGACGATCGCGTTCTACTTCCTGCCGAAGGGGTCGTCCAAGTGGACGTACATGGGTTCCCAGAAGGCCGACAAGTACGGCCGCTTCCGTAAGGGGTTCAAGGCGACCAAGGACGGCACCTGGCGCGCCTACACCTCGGCGACGTCCAGTTACATCAAGACGTATCGGGACGACTACGTGGACGTGCGCTGACGTAGGCTGCCCTGGTGGCCAAGGACTTCGATCTTTACGAGCGGGAACTGTGGGCCGGGCGGGGCCCCGCGTACGAGCGGGGCTTCGCCCGGCTCACCCGTTACCTGGCCGGTCCGCTGCTCGACGCGGCCGGGGTGACCGGCGGGACGCGGTTTCTCGACGTCGGGACGGGCCCCGGGTTCGTCGCGCTGGAGGCGACCCGGCGGGGCGCCGAGGTGTCGGCGGTGGACGCCGAGGCGAGCATGGCGGAGGCGGCCGGGCGGAACGTTCCCGGGCTGGACGTGCGGGTCGCCGTCCTGCCGGACGTGCCGTTCGCCGACGGGACGTTCGACGCGGTCGCCGGCAACTGCGTCATCAACCACGTGAGCGACCCCGGCGCCGCGATTGCCGCGCTGCGGCGGGTGCTGCGGCCGGGCGGGCGGCTCGCGCTGAGCTGCTGGGTGATGCCTGGCAGCGGGGCCCTCGGCATCGTCCGGGAGGCGATCGAGCAGGCCGGGGTGCCGTGGCCGGACGACATCCCGCAGTCGCCGTTCATGGAGTACGGGGAGGCGGCGCCGTTCCGGCGGCTGGTGACGGAGGCCGGCATCGCCGAGGTCGCGGTCGAGGAGGTGACCTGGGAGCACGTCGTCGACCCCGAGGAGTGGTGGGAGACGGGCGCGCTGTCCGGGGTCGGCACCAACGGCGTCATCGTCGGGCGGCAGGACGCGGAGACCGTCGCCCGGATCAAGGACGCCTACGACACGATCATCGCCGACTACGGGGTGGACGGCGGCAAGGTCGCGCTGCCCGCGCACGCCCTGCTCGCGAGCGGCGTCCGGTAGAAGCGCGGTTATGCGCGCGCGGGCGCGGGGCTCGGAACGGTAGCCTCGGGTTTGTGATTGACCTGCGAGCTCTTCGAGAGGATCCGGAGCGGCTGCGCGCGTCGCAGCGCGCCCGCGGTGAGGATGACGCCGTCGTCGACCGGCTGCTCGACCTGGACGGGAGGCGCCGCTCCGCGCTGACCTCGTTCGAGCAGCTCAGGGCGGAGCAGAAGAGTTTCGGCAAGTCGGTGTCCAAGGCCAAGGGCGAGGAGCGCGACGCGCTGCTCGTCCGCGCGAAGGAGCTGGCGCAGCAGGTCAAGGAGCGGGAGGCGGAGGCCGACCGGCTCGGCACGGAGCTCGACGCCCTGCTGAAGGGCGTCCCGAACCTCATCGAGGAGGGCGCCCCGCCCGGCGGCGAGCAGGACTTCGTCGTCCTGGAGCACGTCGGTGAGCCGCCCGCGTTCGACTTCGAGCCGAAGGACCACCTGGAGCTCGGCGAGAGCCTCGGCGCCATCGACATGGAGCGCGGCGCGAAGGTGTCCGGCGCGCGGTTCTACTACCTGACGGGCGTCGGCGCGCGGCTCCAGTACGCGCTGCTGAACCTCGCCATGGAGACGGCCGTCGCGAACGGGTTCACGCCGATGTACCCGCCGGTGCTGGTGAAGCCGGAGGCGATGGAGGGCACCGGGTTCCTCGGCGCGCACGCCGCCGAGGTGTACCGGCTCCCGGACGACGACCTGTACCTGGTCGGGACGTCGGAGGTCCCGCTCGCCGCGTACCACATGAACGAGATCGTCGACGAGCTGCCGCGGCGGTACGTGGCGTGGTCGTCGTGCTTCCGCCGCGAGGCCGGCTCCTACGGCAAGGACACGCGCGGCATCATCCGCGTCCACCAGTTCGACAAGGTGGAGATGTTCTCCTACTGCGACCCGGCCGACTCCCACGCCGAGCACCTGCGGCTGCTGGACTGGGAGAAGGAGATGCTCGCGAAGGTCGAGCTCCCGTACCGGGTGATCGACGTCGCGGCGGGCGACCTCGGCTCCAGCGCGGCCCGCAAGTACGACTGCGAGGCGTGGGTGCCGACGCAGCAGACCTACCGCGAGGTCACCTCGACGTCCAACTGCACGGAGTTCCAGGCGCGGCGGCTGTCCGTCCGGTACCGCGACGCGGACGGCAAGAACCAGCCGGTCGCGACGCTGAACGGCACGCTGGCGACGACCCGGTGGATGGTCGCGATCCTGGAGAACCACCAGCAGGCCGACGGGTCGGTGCGGGTGCCGGAGGCGCTGCGCAAGTTCCTCGGGCAGGACGTCCTGGAGCCGCTCAAGCGCTGACCCTCGGCCGCCCGGCGTCGGTGGCGTCGCCTATGGTTTGTGGCATCTGCCCTGGAAGGTGACATGAGCCAGTCTTCGCCGCGCGTGATCGCGACCGACCTCGACGGCACGATCGTGCGCTCCGACGGCACGATCTCCGCCCGGACCGTCGACGCCCTGGCCCGGGTCGAGCGGGCCGGGGCGATGCTCGTCATGGTCACGGGGCGGCCGCCGCGCTGGATGACCGACGTCGCCGCGGCCGTCGACCACCACGGCGTCGCGATCTGCGCGAACGGCGCCGTCGTCTACGACCTGCACACCGAGACCGTCCTGGAGGCGCGGGAGATCCCGCCGGAGGTGATCGCGGAGGCGGTCGGGCGGCTGCGCGGCATCGCGCCCGAACTGCAGTTCGCGGTGGAGCACCCGGCCGGGTTCTACTTCGAGACCAGCTACCACCTCGGCCGCTGGGACGTGGAGGCGCTCGGCGGCCGCCGCGTGGACGCCGCCGAGCTGGTCACCAGGCCCGGCACCAAGCTGCTCGCCTTCCACCCGGACGCCGACCCCGACACGCTCTCGGAGAAGGCCGTGCAGGCGGTGGGCGACATCGTCACGGTGACGCACTCGTCCGGGCGGGGGCTGCTGGAGATGAGCGCGCTCGGCGTCACCAAGGCCAGCGCGCTCGCGGCGCTGTGCACCGAGCACGGGTTCGCCGCCGCCGACGTCGTGGCGTTCGGCGACATGCCCAACGACCTGCCGATGCTCACCTGGGCGGGCACGTCCTACGGCGTCGGCAACGCGCACCCGCTGGTGCGGGCCGCGGTGACGCACACGACGTCCCGCAACGACGACGACGGCGTGGCCGAGGTCCTGGAGCGGCTGTTCCCGTAGCGGGTGGCCGCACCCTCGCCGGAGGGTGCGGCCGGGGGCGTCCTACAGGTAGGGGCCGGACGAGCGCGGCCGGGACTGCGGCTCCTCCTCGCCGGGGGGCACCATGCCGGCGGGCAGCGCGCGGCGCATCTGCTCCAGCTGCGCCCGCGCCGCCATCTGCTGCGCGAACAGCGTCGTCTGGATGCCGTGGAACAGCCCCTCCAGCCAGCCGACGAGCTGCGCCTGCGCGATCCGCAGCTCGCCCTCGCTCGGCACCGATCCCTCGGCGAACGGCAGCGACAGCCGCTCCAGCTCCTCGACCAGCTCGGGGGCGAGGCCGTCCTCCAGCTCCTTGATGGACGACTTGTGGATCTCCCGCAGCCGGGCCCGGCTCGCCTCGTCCAGCGGGGCCGCCTTGACCTCCTCCAGGAGCTGCCGGATCATCCCGCCGATCCGCATGACCTTCGCGGGCTGCTCGACCATCTCGGTGACCGACTTGCCCTCGGACTCGCCCTCGCCGACGCTCTCCATGGCGATGCCGTTGGGGCCGACCACGAGGACCTGCGGTTCCTGTTCAGACTGGTTCTTCGAAGGCTCGCTCATAAACATCACATCCTCACACGGTCAACAGAATCTTGCCGACGTGACCGCTCTCCTCCATCAGCTCGTGCGCGCGCGCCGCGTCCGCCATGGGGAAGGACCGGTCGATGACCGGACGGACGTCCCCCGACTCCAGCAGCGGCCACACGTGCTCGCGGACCCCGGCCACGATCTCCGCCTTCTCCTCCGGGGGACGGGCCCGCAGCGTCGTCGCGTGCACCAGCGCCCGCTTGCGCAGCAGCTTGCCGAGGTCCAGCTCCGCCTTGGCGCCGCCCTGGAGGCCGATCACCATCAGCCGTCCGCCGGTGGCGAGCGCCTCCACGTTCCGGGCCAGGTACTTGGCGCCGATCAGGTCGAGGATCACGTCGTACGGGCCGCTCTCGACGAAGTCGTCCTCGCGGTAGTTCACGGCGACGTCCGCGCCGAGTTCGCGGCAGCGGGCCGCCTTCTCCGCGCTGCCCACGGTCGTCACCACGCGCGCGCCGCGCGCCTTGGCGAGCTGGATGGCGAACGTCCCGATGCCGCTGCCGCCCCCGTGGACGAGGAGCGTCTCGCCCTTGCGCAGCTCGCCCAGCCAGAACACGTTCGACCACACGGTGCACGCGACCTCCGGGAGTCCGGCGGCGGCCGCGACGTCCACCCCGCGCGGCACCGGGAGCACCTGCGAGGCGGGCACGGCGACCCGTTCGGCGTACCCTCCCCCGGCGAGCAGCGCGCACACCTCGTCGCCGGCGGCGAATCCGGTGACGCCGGCGCCCAGGGCCGAGACCCGGCCGGACACCTCCAGCCCCGGGTACGGGGGAGCGCCCGGCGGCGGCGGGTAGAAGCCCAGCCGCTGCATGACGTCCGCGCGGTTCACCGCGCTCGCCGCCACATCGATCAGCACTTCGCCCGGCTGAGGCTCCGGGTCCGGCACCTGCGTCCACTCCAGGACGTCGGCGGCGCCCGGCTCGCGGATCACGATCGCATGCATACCGATCACGCTACCGGGCGCGCCGCGGAGTGCTCCCCCTCCCCGGAGTCCCGCCCCAAGGTCGATCTACACGCGGGATGCGTGGTATTGGGTGATGGGTATCCTGCGTGGGGGCCATTTTGCCCACCTGCACCGTGTTGATCATCAGAGGCGTGCCCGAGGGGGATAAACGGTGGCGAGGAACGAGCACGACGGGCGTTCCCTGGAGGAGCGGCTGGCCTCTCTGGACGCGATGAGCGGCGACACGGCGGAACCGGCCCGGGACGGTGAGCAGGCGGCGCGGTCCGCCCCCGCCCAGCAGGAGAACGCCCCGCCGGAGCCGCCGGCCGCGCCCGAGCCGCCCGCCGCGCCGGGGCCACCGCCGGCCGCGCCGGAGCAGCAGGGCGCCGCGCCGGAACAGCAGCCTCCCGCGCCGGAGCAGCAGGGGCCGCCGCCCGTCCCGGAGAACGGCAACCCCTGGCTCGCCGCGCCGCCCGCCTTCCAGGGCGCCCCGGAGAGCACCGGCTTCGGCGCGGAGAACTTCGGCCCGCCGCAGCCCCCGCCCTACGACGGCGGTCCCGTCCCGCAGCCGCCGCCCTACGACGGCGGTCCCGTCCCGCAGCCGCCGCCCTACGAGGGTGGGCCCGTCCCGCAGCCGCCGCCCTACGAGGGCGGCCCGATGCCGCAGCCGTTCGACGGGGGGATGCTCCCGCCGCCGTACTACCCGGCCCCGGTCTACGACCCGTCGCAGGTCCCGCAGCCGCCCCAGCCCCCGCAGCAGTCGCCGTACGACGCGGGCGACGGCTCCGCCCCGCCCCTCGACCAGCTGCCGCCGTACCCGTCCGACCAGTTCGCGCAGCAGCAGAACGCCGCCGGGCAGTACCAGCCGGTCGACCCCGCCACCGGGCAGCCCTACCCGCAGGACACCGACGACTCCGGCCGCCCCTACGTGCCGATCGACCCGGCCACCGGCCGTCCGCTGGCGGCCGACATCGCCGCCCCGCAGTTCCCGCCGATGATGGAGCCGGGCGCCGTCCAGCCGTACCCGCAGGACGCCAACGGCGCCGCCCAGCCGTACCCGCCGGCCGACCCGACCACCGCGCAGCCGTACCCGCAGCCCGACCCGAACGCCGGCCAGCCGTACGCCCCGCCTCCCGCGCAGTACCCGCAGCCGTACCCGGCGGTGGACCCGACCACGGGGCAGCCGTATCCGGGGGTCGACCCGAACACGGGCCAGCCGTACGCGGCGGTCGATCCCAACACCGGCCAGCCGTACCTGCCGGTCGACCCCAACACCGGCCAGCCGTACGCGCAGGACCCCAACGCCCCCGCGCAGCAGTACCAGCAGATCAACCCCGCCACCGGCCAGCCGTACGTGCCCGTCGACCCGAACACCGGGCAGCCCTACCCGGGCTACGGCCCGCCCCCGGGCCCGCAGCAGGGCCAGATGATGCCGCCGGGGCACACCGCCCCGCCGCAGCAGGAGCCGCAGAACACCGACAGCCTCAGCTCCGAGAACCTCCTGGGCGAGCGCCGCATCGCGCCGTCCTCCGGGTGGCGGCGCGCCGTCTACAAGGCGACCGCGGGCGGCATCCACCCCGGCGAGTCGCAGGGTGAGCTGCGCCGCAAGGACCTCATCGCGCGGGCCCGCACCCCCGTCGCCGGCGGGCACCACCGGGTCGCGGTCATGTCGCTGAAGGGCGGCGTCGGCAAGACGACCACCACCACCGGCCTCGGCTCCATGCTCGGCTCCTTCCGCGGCGACCGGGTCATCGCGGTGGACGCCAACCCCGACCGCGGGACGCTCTCCGACAAGGTGCGGCTGGAGACCGCGGCGACCGTCCGCGACCTGCTCAACAACCGCGACAACATCCACCGGTACGCGGACGTGCGCGCGTTCACCTCGCAGAACGAGGCGCGGCTGGAGATCCTCGCCTCCGACCGCGACCCGGCGGTCAGCGAGGCGTTCTCCGCCGAGGACTACGCCGCCGTCGCCGTCGTCCTGGAGCAGTACTACTCGGTCTGCATCACCGACTGCGGCACCGGGCTGCTGCACTCGGCGATGGCGGGCGTGCTGAGCCTCGCCGACCAGCTCGTCCTGGTCAGCTCCCCGTCGGTGGACGGCGCCCGCTCCGCGAGCGCGACCCTCGACTGGCTGGAGGCGCACGACCACGGGCACCTCGTCCGCAACGGCGTCGTCGTCCTGTCGATGGTCCGCAACCGGACCCGCAGCCAGGTCGACCTCGACAAGCTCCAGGCGCACTTCGAGAGCCGCTGCCGCGCGGTCGTCCGCATCCCCTACGACGACCACCTGGAGGAGGGCGCCGAGGTCGAGCTGGAGCAGCTCGCCCCCGCGACGCGCGAGGCGTACCTCACCCTCGCCGCCGTCGTCGGCGACGGCTTCGCCTTCCAGCGCCCGCCCCAGCCCTGACCGGCCGGGTAGGGTCACGTTCCGTGACGGACGTCGATGGCTTGTACGTGGGGAAGGCGGGGCCGGACGCGGCCGGGGACCGGGGGTGGCTGCTCGGGCACTTCAAGGCGCCCGGGGACCTGCGGCACAGCGACGAGGTCGAGATCAAGTGGGGCGTCCACCCGAAGGGGGAGCGGCGCGCCCAGTGGACGGACGGCGAGAAGCGCACCGCGCTGCTCGTCCTGATCAGCGGCCGGTTCCGGCTGGAGTTCCCCGGCCGGAACGTGGTCCTCGCCGAGCAGGGCGACTACGTGGTGTGGGGGCGGGGCGTCGACCACTCGTGGGAGGCCGAGGAGGAGTCGGTCGTCATGACGGTCCGGTGGCCGTCCATTCCCGGCTACCGCGTCCCCGACGAAGCCTCTGAGGAACCGTAGGCGGCCGGGGCGCGTCCCAGCGGCCATGATCGGCAGAGTGCGGTCGGCGCCGGCCGCGGCGGTCCTGGCGCTGTGCGCGGGCTGCTCGGGTTCTTCGTCCGGCCAGGTGGTGTGCTCGCCGTGCGGGCCGCCGGTGACCGTCACCGTGTCGGGCCTGGGGCAGTTGGTGGGCGACGGCTGGCGCGTCCGTGTCTGCGTCGGGGAACTGCCGTGCACGGCCCTGCCTGTCCCCGCACGGAAGGCGACGCCTTCGTGCGGGCAGGTTGCCTGCAATTGGGCTGGGCCGGACGCCCTGCAAGTGACCCTCAGTGGTGAGGCGCGTCCCTTGGCAGGGCTGCCCGTGCGGGTGACCACGTCTAGGCGCGGCAAGACCGGCGTGGTGCAGGGGACTGCGACGATGGCGTTCACCGCCGGACGCAAGCCGTGCGGCTGCGACCGCGCGCGCGCCGATGTCAGGGTCGGGTGAACTCCGCATATGCGGTCGATGGCAGGTTGCGGTGACCGCTATCGTGGTCGGTGGCCGCATGAACGGCCGCCGGGAGAGTTCGCATAGTGGACTAGTGCAGGCGCCTTGAAAGCGCCCAGGGCTGGGGACAGTCCTCGTGGGTTCGAATCCCACACTCTCCGCTCGGAAGGGTGCACCCCGCCCATGCGGGACGTTCGCCGTGGGACTCGCCGAACGTTACAAAGGGGCCGACTCGTGCGGAAGGCATCCGTTACCCTCTTCGGCATGTCGCAGACACCGAATGATCCGGCGGGCACGACGCACCAGTTCCAGAACTTCGCCAGCCAGGCGCAGCCGCAGAAGTCCGGCCCGAACGTCGGTCTGATCGTCGGCGTCGTCGCGGTGGTCGCGGTCGTCGTGGTCCTCGTCGGCGCGATCATGATGCTCGGCTAGCCGACGCCGGGGTCACCGGCCCGAGCTGCTGAAATGCTGGTAGTCCTTGGCGCCGCTCCATTCGCCGCCCCAGCCCCAGCCGATCGAGGCGAACGCCTTCACCACCTTGTCGCCGGCGTGGATCATGCCCGGCGCGTCCAGCTCGCGGTTCTTGTACTTCGCGCAGTCCTTGTGGGCGATGCGCCCGTCCGCGTAGACGTAGGGGTTCTGGCAGGGGTTGATGTCGACGGCGAGGCCGTAGGCGTGCTGGGAGAAGGAGTCGGACCCGGTCGCGTTGCGGCAGTTGAACGCGGAGGTGTTGTTGGCCTCGATCGAGTCGAAGTCGCTGCCGCCGTACTTGTCGACCGGCTCCATGCGCTCGATCGGGTAGCGCATGGCGTACAGCTTCTTGAAGACGGAGACGAGGTCGTCGGCCGCCTTGGCGTTGACGACGAGGCGGCCGCCGGTGTGCGGCCGGTCGTCCATCCCCCAGTAGGTCATCTCGATCATCCGCAGCCCGGACGGCGCCACGGGGCAGCCCTTGCGCCAGGACGCACTCAGGTCGCCGGCGGTCACCTTCTTGACCGCGGCCTGGAAGCCCTGGTTCGTCGGGGCCGCCGGCGGCGACGGCGTGCCGGACGCGGTGGGCGGGGTGGCGGGCGGCGACTCGCCGGACTCGTCGCCGCGGCCACATCCGGTCGCCACGAGCGCCACCCCGAGCAGTGCGGCGAGGATGGTCGCGCTGGAAATCGGCCCTCTACCTGGCATCTTTGCAGCATACGCAGGTCAGGAGCGGTACGTGCGACGCCACTGGTTCGCTACCGTGCGTTTGAACGCGCGCCCGCCGGATAGGGGCCGGGACGGACGGGCCGTGGACGCTGACTCAACCGCCGGGCATGTCGCCCGGTGACGTCCGGTCGCAGGGAGCCGGCATGACGGAAGCTCAGGAGAGCGACCTCCCCAGCCTCGAAGACGAGATCTTCGCCGTGGCGCACAGTGTGGAGGTGGAGCAGGGAGCCGTGCAGCCGCGGCTGCCCGCGGACAGGGCGCAGGTCCTGGTCGAGCGCGCGCGCGTGTTCCTCGGGCGGGACGTGAAGGCGCTGACGGCGGGCTTCTGCGTGTTCCTGTTCGTCGACATCGTGATGATGTGGGCGCCGCTGATGATGAGCCGCCGTCCGAGCCTGCTGCCGCAGTTCGTCACGCTGCTGCTGCTGGCGTACGGGCTCGGCGGGCTGCTCGTGTGGAAGGTCGGGGGGCGGTGGCGGACGTTCGGCATCGGCATGATGCTCGCCTGGGTGTTCCTGACGCTGGTGTCCGTCGGCTTCCTGACCGGGGTGACGTTCCCCCTCTGACCCGCCCTCTGCCTTGTCCGCGCTCGGTCAGGCGGGGCCGAGGCGCTTCAGGACGAGGCTGAACGCGCGCCCGACGGCCTCAAGGTCGGCCGGGTCGACGACGTCGATGAAGAACGTCCGGACGGTCTCGACGTGGTCGCGGGCGGCGCGTTCGAGCGCCGCGTACCCGTCGTCGGTGAGGTGGGCGAAGACGCCGCGCTTGTCGTTGGGGCAGCTGTCGCGCTTGACCAGGCCCTTGCCTTCGAGGCGGGAGCAGGTGTGCGACAGCCGGCTGCGGGACTGGCTGGCGTTCTCGGCGAGTTCGGCCATCCGCAGCCGCCGCTCGGGAGCCTCCGACAGCCGGACGAGGATCTCGTACTCCGAGACCGACAGGCCGTGCTTGGTCTTGAGGTCCCGGTCCATCATCTCGGTGAGCCGGACGCTGCCGTCCACGTATGCCCGCCAATCGCGCTGCTGGGCGGCGTCGAGCCAGCGAGGTTCGCTCATACCGGGAAGTATAGAACATATGTTGAAGATTCAACTAGTGCGCGCTATCTTCACGGTAGCAGTACCCGCCGCCGGACCCGTACGGCGGAATAGTTGATGATTCAACTACGTTCCGGGGAGCAGTGCACCGCCCGGCCGGGACGGGCACCCGAACGAGGGAGAACCCCATGCCTGCCGTGATGGCCGACCCGCTGACCCTGCCCCGCCTCCCGCTGCTGCCGCAGGCGGACACCGACTGGCGCCGCGTCGCCAAGGTCGTGACCGCCCAGCGCCACCTCGAAGGCGAGGGGTTCCAGGTCCGGCGCCCCTTCCCGGGCATCGACCTGTCCCTGGCCGACCCGTTCCTGCTCCTCGACCACATGGGCGCCGTCGAGTACGCGCCCGGCGAGGCGAAGGGCACCCCGTGGCATCCGCACCGCGGGTTCGAGACGGTCACCTACATCATCGACGGCGCGTTCCAGCACCAGGACACCACCGGCGGGGGCGGCCTCATCTCGGACGGCGCCACGCAGTGGATGACGGCCGCGTCCGGGATCCAGCACATCGAGCAGCCGCCGCCCGAGCTGGTCGACAAGGGCGGGCTGTTCCACGGCGTCCAGCTGTGGGTGAACCTGCCGCGCGCCCAGAAGTGGGTCGCGCCGCGCTACCAGGACATCGAGGCCCGCGACGTCAAGCTGCTGGCGGCCGACGACGGCTCGTCCCTCGTGCGCGTCATCGCCGGATCGGTCGCCGGGTACGACGGCCCCGGCGTCACCTACACGCCGATCAACTACCTGCACGCGACGGTCGCACCGGGCGCCAGGCT
This sequence comes from Actinomadura geliboluensis, assembly GCF_043197915.1. Classification (NCBI taxonomy): domain Bacteria; kingdom Bacillati; phylum Actinomycetota; class Actinomycetes; order Streptosporangiales; family Thermomonosporaceae; genus Actinomadura; species Actinomadura geliboluensis. The sequence continues at coordinate 103,542 of NZ_JBICUA010000015.1, forward strand.
CGCGCTGCCGTGGCCGCGGGAGTTCAACGCGCTCGTGTACGTGCTCTCCGGGCGCGGTACGGTCGGCGTGGAGGAAGTGGGCCTGGACGAGGGCCAGCTCGCCGTGTTCGCCGGCACCCACAACAAGGGCACCGGTGACGGGCTGGTCGTCCGCGCGGCCGACGCCCAGCCGTCCGCCAGCGCGAACGGGTGGGAGATCCTGATCCTCGGCGGGCTGCCGATCCGCGAGCCGGTCGCCCGGTACGGGCCGTTCGTGGTGAACACCCGTGACGAGATCATCCAGGCCTTCGAGGACTTCCAGGCCGGACGGATGGGCACCGTCCCCGCGGAGAAGGTGCCGCACCGGTCCGACGCCGACGAGTCCCTCGCTTGACTCCCGCGGGCGGTCCTGTCCGGTACCCCGCTCCGGACAGGCCCGCCCCGGGCCTTTTCCGACGGCGGCCGGGTCGTTGTCGCGGTTCGCGTGACGCGACCCGGCGCATGCGCTACTGTGTTCGAACAGTCGAACAGCAGTTCGACTTGTTCGGAACGCGCTCGCCTCGGGAGGCGACATGGTGGCGACGGCCACGCGAGGGCATGAGGCCCCGGCGCGCTGCGGGCGGCGGCAGGCGACACGCCGCAGCGTTTTCTACGCAAATCTACGGCCGCAGCTATATCGCCTCATAGAGTCCGACAGCGTGGACCCCGTGCGCAACCCCTATGCCCCGGGCGCCGGGCAGCGCCCTCCCGAGCTGGCCGGCCGCGACCGCGAGCTCAAGCAGTTCGAGGTGGTGCTCGAACGCGTGGCCCGCGGCCGCCCCGAACGCAGCATGATCGTCACCGGGCTGCGCGGCGTGGGCAAGACCGTGCTGCTCAACGCGTTCCGGTCGATGGCCATCCAGCGGCTGTGGGGGACGGGCAAGATCGAGGCCCGGCCCGACCAGTCGATCCGGCGCCCGGTCGCCTCCGCGCTGCACCGGGCCGTCCGCGAACTCGCGCCCCGGCACCGCGCGCCCGACCGCATCGAGGAGTTCCTCGGCGTGCTGAAGGCGTTCGCCCAGTCGGGCCCCGAGCCGTCCGGCAAGGCCAAGGCGCGCGCGCACCGCTGGCAGCCCGGCATCGACGTGCCCGCCGCGCGCGGCCGCGCCGATTCCGGCGACCTGGAGATCGACCTCACCGAGCTGTTCGTGGACGCCGCGTCCGTCGCGACCGACGTCGGCGTCGGGATCGCCCTGTTCGTCGACGAGATGCAGGACATCCCCGCCGACGACGTCTCCGCGCTGTGCGCCGCGTGCCACGAGCTGTCGCAGGTCGGCGGGCCGCTGATCGTGGTGGGCGCGGGCCTGCCGCACCTGCCGGCCGTCCTGTCGGCCAGCAAGTCCTACTCCGAGCGGCTGTTCCGGTACGCGCGGATCGACCGGCTCGACCGGGAGTCCGCCGACCATGCCCTGATGGCCCCCGCCGAGCGCGAGGACGTCACCTTCACCGAGGACGCCCTCGACGCCCTGTACGGCGCGGCCGACGGCTACCCCTACTTCGTCCAGGCGTACGCGAAGGTCGTCTGGGACGTCGCCCCCGACACCCCGATCACGGCGGACGACATCAAGGTCGCCGCCCCCGAGGCGGAGAGCGAACTCGCGGTCGGCTTCTTCGGCAGCCGCTACGAGCGCGCCACCCCCGCCGAGCGCGACTACATGCGCGCGATGGCCATGCTCGGCGACGACCCGGTGCCCACGGCCTCGGTCGCCGACGAACTGGGCCGCAAACCGTCCAGCCTGTCGCCCGCCCGCGACGGACTCATCAAGAAGGGCCTCATCTACAGCGCCGAACGCGGCATGGTCGCCTTCACGGTCCCGCACTTCGGCAAGTTCCTCCGCTCCCAACCCGCCTGACGCCCGCTTAGGCTCTATCAACTTCTCTAGCAAAAAGGCTAGAGAACCCTAGAAAGCCGCATCGACACCGCGCCGTCAGCCGAATATACGCCTCTCTAGCCCCAGCCATAGAGAGCCGTATATTTCCCTCGCCACGCCTCTGGGCAAATCTAAAGCTCTCTAACATCTCTCGTATAAAGCACTAGACGCTCACAGAAACACGTGGTGGTTCTGGGTGTCGACGCGGTAGCGCAGGTGCATGACCTGTTTTGCGGGGTCCTCGGCCTGCGGGGTGGCCAGGCGGCGGATCGGGGCCAGTTCGATGTGTTCGGGTGGGAGGTCGTCGAACAGGCGGCGGCCCTGGCCGAGCAGGACTGGGACGACGTGCAGTTCCAGTTCGTCCAGCTGGCCTGCCCGCAGCAGGGCCTGGGCCGCTCCGGCGCCGTGCACCATCACGTCGGCGTCGCCGGCCGCCGCGCGGGCCCGGGCGGCGCACTCGGCGGCGTCTGTGACGTAGCGGACGCTGCCCGGCGGCGAGTCGTCCGGGACGTCGTGGGTCAGGACGAAGACGGGAACGCCGTCGTGATGGTCGCCCTGCCAGCGGCCGGCGTGCTCGTAGGTGCGGCGGCCGGAGATGACGGCGCGGGTGGCCAGTACCTCCCGGTACACCTGTCCGCTGGGTCCCGGGTCGTTGCGGCGGTCGAGCCAGTTGAAGAGCCGGAAGCCGCCGATGCCCATGGGCGCGTCCGGGCCGTCCTGCGGCCCGGCGACGTAACCGTCCAGGGACATGGTCATGTACAGGCGGATGGTCGCCATCGCCTCAGCCCTCCGTCCGCACGCGGTAGCGCAGGTGGGTCACGCCCGCCCCGTCCGCGGCGCGGAGCAGTTCGAGCTCGATGTGGTCGGGCGGCATGTCGGCGAAGAGCGGTTCGCCCTGGCCGAGCAGGACCGGGACCAGGTGGATCTGCAGCTCGTCGAGGACGCCCGCGTCGAGTGCCAGCCGCGCGGTGCGGGCTCCGTGGACCAGGACGTCCTTGTCGCCGGCCGCGTCCTTGGCCGCGTTCATCGCGGCCGTCACGTCGTTCACATAGGTGACCCCGGGCCATTGCGGCTCCGGGGCCCGGCGGCGGGTCAGGACGAAGATCGGCACGCCGTCGTGGTGGTCGCCGCCCCAGCCGCCGGCGAGTTCGAACGTCCGCCGCCCGGCGACGACCGCCCCGGTGGCCATGGCCTCGTCCATGACCTCGCGGTTCACGCCCGCCAGGCGGTCGAGGTCCCTTCTGTGCTCGGCGTCGGCATCCGGCAGGAACCACTCGTGGAGCCGATGCCCCTTGTCGCCGAGCCCGTTGCCTGGCGCCGCATTGGGCCCGGCGATGAACCCGTCCACCGACATCGACATGTACAGCACGCTCTGACTCACATTCGGGTCCTTTCGGTATGTCCGGCGGGGTGACGCCGTCCGGGTGAGACCTGGTACGTGCCCAGAATGTGAGATCGCGGAGCCGGGTGGTATCCCGACCGGGGCCCGCGCCAGCGGGAGATCCGGCGCGGGTCGCGGTCGGGCGCCGGTCGCGCGGCGATCTGATCGCCCGGCTGTTCCTCGATCACCATGCCGCCTCACTGACCGCGGGACGCACGTGAGGGCCTCGGTGAATGGGTAGATAGGCGACGTATGGCCATGTGACGGGCAGGACGTGCATGTCGGGGGGAAACATGGCAGACGACGACCGGTTCCGCGGTCAGGATCCGGACCACCAGTTCAATCAGGACGACGACGTCCAGGACGAGCCGGCGGCGCAGCACGACCCGGGGCGCTACCGGTGGCAGGACGAGTCCTCGCCCGGCGGAGTGCGCGGGCCGTCCCGCCATGACGACGACTTCGGGAGCTTCGAGGACGAGTCGGGGAGCGACGACGCCACCTGGTGATCTCGCCGCGTGAGCGAGGGGCCGCGCCCCCGCCGGGGCCGCGGCCCCCAACGGCCACCCCCGGTTCACCCGGTCGAGAGGTCTCTACGGGGCTATTGGGCCTGTCCAATATGGGGCTAGACGGGCGCAGAGAGGTCGGGGACGGCGATCGCCGAGCGGACGGTGCGGTCCCGTTCGGCCGTGGACACGGCGAAGACGATCTCCACGTCGCGGTCGTCCACCCGGCCCGCGAACGCGACGAACCGCCAGCCGCCCTCGCGCCACACGTCCAGCGGGACGGCGCTGGCGATCGCGTTCTCGTGCTCGGCCCACGCCGCGCTCGCGTACAGCGCCGCGTACGTCTCCGCCAGCGGGCTGCGCCGCCGCTCGCTCGGCAGGCCGGCGGGCCGCCGGCGGCGCTCCGCCAGTTCGGCCAGCTCGGGGGAGAGCGCCGCGAACAGCGCCACCTCGACCGCGAAGACGAGCCCCACCTGGACCTGCACGTCGCGCAGCACGTCCACGCCCGCGAGCGGCGCACCGAGCGAGGCCACCGCCGCGCCGGTGAACAGCACGGCCCGCAGCACGCTGCGCCGCCCGACCCGCTTGCCGCTGAGGCCGCCGAAGCAGCCGCATCCGGCGTCGGGCCTGCGGACCCGCAGCTCCCCGACCACCCAGGTCGCGGCGGCGAACGCGACCGTCGTCGCGAGCCGCACCGACAGGTGCGAGGTGACCAGCAGCGCGAGCCCGAGGACGCTTTCGCCGAAGCCGAGGCCGACCGCCATGCCGCGGCTGCCGCGCAGCGCGGTGAGCCGCGCGAGCCCGGCCGGCACCGGGACGCCGTGGACGTGGTCGGGCGGCGCGCCCGCCGTCCGCTCCCGGACGATCAGCTTCGCCGCGCCCGCGGCGAGCAGCACCGCCGCCAGCAGGAGCACCTGCGTGTTCTGGAACGCGGTCACCATGGCCCCTCCTCGGCGGGCGGCAGGTGCGGGCGGACGGAGGCATTGAAGCACCCCGCCTCCAAGTCGCCGCCGAGCCCGGCGAACGCGACGGGCGTCAGCTCGACGATCCGGCCGCGCGGGGACGCGTCGCACTCCACGCACCGGTCGCAGAAGCGGGCCGCCGTGCAGCCGCACTCGATCACCGGGACGGTCGCGGCCCGCCCGCCGCACTCGTTGCGGACGGTCAGCTCCCCGCCCAGCGACAGGTACGGGAACGGGACGCAACCGGACGGGGCGTCCGCGCACCCGCCGGAGGTCCCCTCGGAGTCGACCGCCGGATAGGCCGCCCCGTCCGGCGCCGCCCCGTCGGCGTCCCCGAACCAGGTCGCCGTGCCGTGCAGCACCTCGGGCACGGGGGCCGTCGCATCGGGCGCGGCGAGGTCGTCCGCGCGGTATCCGGGCTGGGACGTGCCGGGCCGCACCGCGTGCGGACCGTCGGGGGTCCCGACGCAGATCACGTCGAGGAGGTATCCGGGCTCCAGCCGCGGGTGCCGGACCAGGATCCGCTGCAGGGCGTGCGGGGGGATCACCACATGGGCGCGCCCGCGGTGCGCCCCCATGTCCACCTCCACGGTGTCCCTCCCGCACGCCGAGATCGTGCCGGCGACGCGTCCGATCCCGACCCACACCCGGTCGGCGGCGGCCACCCCCGGCGCCCCGGCGCCGGCCGTCCCCCCGCGTTGCCGGACGACCACGGGACGGCCCGGACGGAGCGCGGCGAGGCCCCCGCGCCCGCCGTGCCAGATCCGCGTGGCGTCGCTCATCGCGAGCCGGACCTCCGTGCCGCCCGCGTCCACCACGAGCAGGTGCGGGCTGGCGTCGAGGACGGTCCCGGCCAGCGCGCGCAGCGGCGGCTCGGCGTCCTGTGACGGGGGCGCGGCCATCCCGAAGACGGCCTCCCGCCGCCGGCGCCGCGCGGCCGTGGCGAGGCGTGCGCGCGTTTCGAGGCGTGCGTCGGTGCGCGGGGAGGGCGGCATCACGGAGACTCCGGCAGGATTGATCACTCTGGGCGACCGACGGGACGACGGTGCGTCAAGGGTCACGTCCCGTGACTCGGCCTGTCGACGGATTTGTCGCGATAAGTCGACCGCCGGGGGATGTCTGATCTACCTGGGATGAAGATTATGAACTGGTTGACCCGGATATGTAGTTTTTGTAGGCCCGGAATTACGATCTTCATGCGAGGGTCGACCATACCCGGGAGTCGCCGACGGCGGCTCCGCAACCCCTTGGTCCGGTGGTGAAGTGAACGCGACGCGGCACGAGGAGTTCCGCGCGTACGTGGCGGAACGCGGGCCCGTGCTGCTGCGCGCCGCGACCCGGCTCACCTCCGACCGCGCCGAGGCCGAGGACCTCCTCCAGGCCGCCCTCGCCAAGACCTACCTCGCCTGGGACCGTATCGAGGACCGCGCCGCCGTGGACGGCTACGTCCGGCGCGCCATGGTCAACACGCAGATCTCCTGGTGGCGGCGCCGCAAACTGGAGGTCTACCCCACCGACCGGCTCCCGGACCGCCCCGTCGACGACCACACCGACCGCAGCGAGATGCGCGACGCCCTCGGCCGCGCGCTCGACCGCCTCCCCGAGCGGCAGCGCCTCGCCGTCATGCTCCGCTATTACGAGGACATGTCGGAAAGGGAGATCGCCGAAGTGCTCGGCGTCAGCGTGGGCACGGTGAAATCCACCGTCTCCCGAGCAATGGCCCGCCTAAGGGAGCTGTACTAGCCGCAGGCTTGGCCCAGGGAGCGACTCCCCCTACGCAAACAGGGATTCCAGGGGGTCGCCCCCCTGGGCCAACACTGCAAGAATCCGGTTCTGGAATCCGCTGCGAGCTGGAGGTCGCTCATGTGGAGCACCATGCAGGATTTCCCGCTGACGATTACGACGATCATGCGCTACGGCGCGGAGATCTTCGGTTCCGCCGAGGTCTCCACCTGGACGGGGGACGGCGCGCGGCGCCGGAGCTACGCGGAGGTCGGGGAGCGCGCCGGCCGGCTGGCCGGGGCGCTGCGCGGCCTCGGGGTGGACGGCGACCAGCGCGTCGCCACGTTCATGTGGAACAACGCCGAGCATCTGGAGGCGTACCTGGCGGTGCCGTCGATGGGCGCCGTCCTGCACACGCTCAACCTGCGGCTGTTCCCCGACCAGCTCGTCTACATCGCCGACCACGCCGAGGACCGGGTCGTCATCGTCGACGGGTCGCTGATCCCGCTGCTGGCGCCGGTGCTGCCGCAGCTGAAGACCGTCCAGCACGTGGTCGTGGTGGGGGACGGCGACCGGGCGCCGCTGGAGGGCGCGGGCAAGGAGCTGCACGGGTACGAGGAGCTGCTGGACGCGGCGCCGGCGGAGTTCGCGTGGCCGGAGATCGACGAGCGGTCCGCGGCGGCGATGTGCTACACGAGCGGCACGACCGGGAACCCGAAGGGCGTCGTCTACTCGCACCGGTCGGCGTACCTGCACTCGATGGCGACGTGCACGGGCAACGCGATCGGGCTGAGCGCGTCCGACGTCGTGCTGCCGGTGGTCCCGATGTTCCACGCGAACGCCTGGGGGATGCCCTACGCGGCGGTGATGGCGGGCGCCTCGCTGGCGATGCCGGACCGGTTCCTGCAGGCCGAGCCGCTCGTCCGGCTGATCGAGACCGAGCGCCCGACGGTCGCCGGGGCGGTGCCGACGATCTGGTCGGACGTCCTGCGGTACACGCGGGAGCACGGGTCCGACCTCAGCTCGCTGCGGCTCGTGCCGTGCGGCGGGTCGGCGGTGCCGGAGGCGCTGATGCGCGGGTTCGACGAGATCGGCGTCCGCATCGTGCAGGCGTGGGGGATGACCGAGACCTCGCCGGTCGCGTCGGTCGCGCACCCGCCGGCGAAGGCCGCGCCGGACGACGCGTGGCGGGCCCGGATCAGCCAGGGCCGCGTCCTCGCGGGCCTGGAGATGCGGATCGTCGGGGACGGCGACCGGGTGCTGCCGAACGACGGCGAGGCGGTGGGCGAGGTCGAGATCCGCGGCCCGTGGATCACCGGCGCCTACCACCTCGACGCGGACCCCGCGAAGTTCCACGACGGCTGGCTGCGCACCGGGGACGTGGGGACGCTGTCGGCGGACGGCTTCCTCGTCCTCACCGACCGGGCGAAGGACGTCATCAAGTCCGGCGGCGAGTGGATCTCGTCGGTGGAGCTGGAGAACCATCTGATGGCGCATCCGGACGTCGTCGAGGCGGCCGTGGTCGGCGTGCCCGACGAGCGGTGGCAGGAGCGGCCGCTGGCCTCGGTGGTGCTGCGCGAGGGCGCGGAGGTCACCCCGGCGGCGCTGCGGGAGTTCCTGTCCGACCGAATCCCGAAGTGGCAGCTGCCCGAGCGGTGGTCGTTCATCGCCGAGGTGCCGAAGACGTCCGTGGGCAAGTTCGACAAGAAGGTGCTGCGGCGCCGGTACGCCGACGGTGACCTGGAGGTTCGCCGCGCGGACTGAGCCGGCCGGGCGGCTGACTCGATTCTGACGACGAGTCATGCGCCACGTGGGCACGGAGAGAGGCGATAACGCGCCCGGGTGTTACCTTAATGGTGATTTCGGGAGATGATGTGGTGCGAATGGGGTCCGCGGGTGTATGCAAGGTGGGCTGATTGTCCGGATGACCCCCGTGGGGGCGGACCCCTCATGCCGCTGCCGGGAGCGTGAATGCCCAGGTTGTCCACCTCCGCACGCTCGGCCGACCACAAGCTGGTCAAGGGGCTGAACGAAGGCGACGAGGCGGCGCTCGCCGCACTCTACGACGAGTACGCCGAGCGCCTTTATGACTACGCACTGTCAATGTCGGGCGATGCGAAGGTCGCGGCCGACATCGTCCATGACGCGTTCATCGACGCCTGCCGCCGGGCCCCCCGGATGCGCGACCATCTGTACCTGAGTTCCTGGCTGTACGGGGCGGCGCGGCGGCGCTGCGTCCGGCGGGGCCGCGCGAAGGCGCTGTTCTTCGACCGGGACGCCGAGTTCGCCGACCCGCCGTTCCCGGACCGTGCCGACGGCGACGGCCCCGGCCTCGACTGGCCGCCGTCCGGCGACATGCACCGCCTGCTGCGCGCCGCCCTCGCCCGGCTGGAGCCGGTCGACCAGGAGGTGATGCTCCTGGCGTTCCGGCACGGGCTGCGGCCCGCCCGGCTCGGCGCCGCGCTCGGGCTGTCGCCGCGGCGGGCGGCGATGCGGGTGCGCAAGGTCCGCGCCGAGCTGGAGGACGCCCTCCGGGACGCGGTCCGCGCCGCCGAGCGCGCCTGCGCGGCGGGCCCGGTGGAGGAGGCCCCCGAAGCCGCGGGGGACGCCGGGATCGCCGTCCTGGCCGCCCGCGCCCCGGCGGAGGAGGCCGAGGAGGCGGCGCCGCCCGCGCCCGCCGCCCGTCCCGGCCCGGCCGGACGGGTGCTGCGGATGCTGCGCGGCGGGGGCGACGACTCCCCCGCCGACCCCGAGACCGAGCGGCACGTCGCCGACTGCCTCGCCTGCCTGCGCCGCGGCCGGGTGTCCCCCGCAGCGCTGCTGCGCCGGGCGCCCGCGCCGGTGCTGCCGGCCGCGCTGCGGCACCGCGTCATGCACACCGCCACCGACCCGGAGCTGGCCGGCTACCGGGCCGACATCGCCGCGCGCGGCGGCCCGCTCACCCCGTCCGGCCTGCCGAGCCAGCCGGACGTGCCGTCGCCGTTCACCCGCCGCTGGCTGTTCACCGTCGGCGGCATGGCGGGCGCGCTCGTCGCAGCGCTGGTCGCGGCGTTCGTGATGGGGCCCGGCATCGGCAGCGGCACGCTGTCATGGCCGCCGTTCCGCACGGGCCCGCAGCCGTCGATCACCCACGAGTCGCCGCAGGAGCGCGGCTCCGGCGGCGGCGGGCACCCGTCGCCCGGGGGCCCGAGCGGGGGGCCGCAGGCCCGGCCCGTGCAGCCGTCCCCCGGCCTGCGGCCGGACGAGAAGACGACCGTGCACCCCACGGACCCGTCCTCGCCGACGCCGCCGGCGCAGCCGACGCAGCCGCCCGCCAAGACCGGCGTCCTCGTGGTGAACCCCGCCAAGGTCGAGATGTACGGCACCAAGACCGCCCACGTCAGCCTCGCCGCCGAGAGCGGGCCGGTGTCGTGGACGGCGATGACGTCGTCGAACCAGCTGATCCTCTCGGAGATGCAGGGCGGCATGTCGGCGGGCGGCACGACGGAACTGACGCTCACCCTCCGCACGGCCCTCATCGGGCTGCCCGGCCAGGGCACGCTCACGTTCACCGACTCCGAGGGCGCGAGCCACCAGGTGAAGGTCGTCTGGGGCGCCACCCTGCTGTGACGGCTCAGCCGTCGGCGGGCTGCCGCTCCAGCGCGTCGCGGAGCGTTTCGAGCCGCTCGCCGAGCGCCTCCTGGACGCGGGCCTCCATCGCCCGCGCGATGAACGGGTCGACGACCATCTTCACCAGCGGCCGCATCCGGCGGACCACGGCGGCGATCTCCGCGACCTCGGCGCCGTCCGGGGACGGCTGCCGCTCCAGCCGGTCGAAGACGTTCTCCTGGACGAGGTTGACGAACCGTCCGGCGATCACGTCGCAGTCGGCGCGGATCTCGGCGGCGATGTCGAGGACGGAGTCGAGCGGGATGCCGGCGGCGACGAGTTCGGCGCCGACGTGCAGCAGGCGCGGGCTCGGCACCCGGAACGTGTCGCCGTCCGGCTCGATCAGACCGAGTTCGATCGTGCGCTCCCGGACGCGGGCCACCTCGTCCTCGTCGAGGCCGGCGCCGAAGATCTCGACCAGTTCCTCGTAGGTGGTGGTGCCGGGAATCTCGTCCGACCACGGGTCGGTGAGGACCTTCTCCAGCCCGAGCACCTCGCCGACGTCCTTGCCCGTCTCCCACGCCGACAGCAGGTCCTTGATGACCGCGAAGGTGTAGCCGCGGCCGAGCAGGTTGCCGATCAGCCGGAGCCGCGCGAGGTGCGAGTCGTCGTAGAGCCCGACGCGGCCCTCCAGGCGCGGCGGCGGCAGCAGCCCCCGGTCCTGGTAGGCGCGGATGTTGCGCACGGTGCTTCCGGCCAGCCGCGCCAGCTCGTCGATTCGGTACTCGGCCATGCCCCGTCCGCCGGCTCGTTCGATGTCCCCCCGTGATCTTACCCGCGCGGCATTGTTACATCGTCCGATGGCACATAGGCTGCCCGGCATGGCGGACGACATCGAGGAGACCCTCCTCGGCGGCCCCCTGCGCTACACGCGCAAGGAGGTCGAGGCCCTCTCGGGCGTCACGGACGACTACGCGCGCCGGATCTGGCAGGCGCTCGGCTTCCCGGCCCCGCCCGACGACGAGGTCGCGTTCACCGACGGCGACGTCGCCGCGCTCCGCGAGATCAAGGACCTGCTCTCCCACGCGATGGTGGACGAGGAGATGGTGCTCCAGCTCGCCCGCGCCGTCGGCCAGACGATGGGCCGGCTCGCGAGCTGGCTCGGGGACGTGTGGCTGCAGCGGCTCGCCGCGCTGCCGTCCGACGAGCCCGTCACGGCGGAGCTGGTCACCGCCGCGCTGGCCGCCACCGAGGAGCTGCGCCCGGCGTTCGAGCGGCTGCTGCTGCAGGGCTGGCGCCGCCAGCTCACCGCCGCCGGCATGCGCGCCGCCGCGACCACGGCCGCCGCCCAGTCCGACCCGGCGGCGGGCCTCGCCCACCTCGGCGTCGGCTTCGCCGACGTCGTGTCCTTCACCCGCCTGAGCCGCCGCCTCGACGGGGACGGCCTCGCCGCCTTCGTCGAGCGCTTCGAGTCGGCGACCGCCGAGATCGTCGCCGAGGCGGGCGGCCGCGTCGTGAAGACCCTGGGGGACGAGGTCCTGTTCGTCGCCCCGTCCCCGTCCGCCGCCGCCGAGATCGGCCTGCGCGTCGCGGAGCACTTCAACGAGGCCCCCGACTTCCCGCAGGTCCGCGTGGGTCTCGCGTACGGCGAGGTCATTCAGCGCCTGGGCGACGTGTTCGGCACACCGGTCAACATGGCCGCCCGGCTGACCTCCACCGCCTATCCGGGGACGGTCCTGGCCGGGCCGGACCTGGCGGCGGCCCTCCCGTCCGGCGCCTTCCACACGTCCGGCCTCCGCCCCCGCCCGCTCCAGGGACTGGGCCGCGTGCGGCCCTACGTGCTCCGCCGCCCCCGCCGCGCCTGATCGCCCGCCGCCGAGCGCGCCGTGTCGGTCGTGACCGGCCTTCGGCGGCCTGCGGCGGAGGAGAAGGCCGGTGATTCGCGCGATGCCTCAGGCGCCGGGGGCGGCGGACACTGTGCTTCCCCCAACCCGCTTCCACGGAGGCAACCATGCGCCTGGCATTACGGCTCCCCAAGCGGCGGGCGGCCGCCGCGACCCTCGGGGCGGTGCTGTCCGCGGCACTGCTCAGCGCCCCGGCCGCCGTCCCCGCCGCCCATGCGGCCACCGATCCGGTGACCAGTGTCCCGCCCGCCGGTGAGCACGGCTTCCCGTTCCTGGCCGCGGCCGAGGACCTCGGCTCGTTCGGCTACACCGAAAGCGAGTACTTCTTCTCCGGCACGGCCGCGTCCTACGCCAAGGCCGGCCTCTGGCGGTCGGACGGCCGCTGGGACGTGCGCGAGTCCGGCCGCGCGGCGTTCAAGAGCCGGCTCCTGGTGCGCCGCCCCGCCGATCCGGCGAAGTTCAACGGCACCGTCGTGGTCGAATGGCTCAACGTCAGCGGCCAGCTCGAAATCTCCCCCGACTACTGGTTCACGCGGGACGAGCTGCTCCGCAAGGGGTACGCCTGGGTCGGCGTCTCCGCGCAGTCGGTCGGCGTCAACGGCGGGCTCGGCGAGATCAAGGGGCTCAAGGGCTGGGACCCGGCCCGCTACGGCACCCTCGTCCACCCCGGCGACGCCTACGCGTACGACATCTTCTCCCAGGCCGGGCGGGCGCTGCGCAGCCCGGACGGCCCCGACCCGCTCGGCGGGCTGAAGGTCACGACGCTGCTCGCGGACGGCGAGTCGCAGTCCGCCGGCTTCATGACCACCTACGCCAACGCCGTCCAGCCCGTCGCGCGCGTCTACGACGGCTTCATGATCCACAGCAACAGCGCCGTCGCGTCCCCGATCAGCGGCGAGCTGGCCGACATCCTGTGGATGCCGAACCCGTCCCGGATCAGGACGGACCTGACCGTCCCGACGTTCGTCGTGCTCACCGAGACCGACGTCCCGGGCGCGTTCGCGGCCCGGCAGCCCGACACCGGAACCGTCGTCCACTGGGAGCTGGCCGGGACCGCCCACGGCGACCAGTGGGCGTTCGACCTGGGCGGTCCCACGATCAGGAAGTCGGCCGGCGACGCCGCGCCCAAGCCCGACTGCGCCGCCGGATCGGCGCCGTTCAACGACGGCCCCGGCCACTACTCGATGAACGCCGCGCTGCGCCTGCTGGCGGGCTGGGCGCGGGGCGGAGCGGCGCCGCCGAGCGGGCCGGAGCTGAGCACGGTCCTGCGCGACCCGCGCACGGGCCTCGCCACCGGCGGCATCCGGCTTCCGGACGTCGCGGTCCCCACCCGGACCCTCAGCGGCGAGCGCGACACCAGCGGCAGCGGCATCTTCTGCGGGCTGTACGGCGCCAGCGACCCGTGGAACGGCGACGCCGACCCGTGGGACCGGCACGACGGCGGCGACCCGTCCGACCCGTCGTTCCCCCGCACCGCCGAACCGGTGCTGAGCAGCCTCTACCCGACGCACGCCGACTACGTGGCCAAGGTGCGGGCCGCCGCGCAGCAGTCCGTGGACGCGCGCTACCTCCTGCCGGAGGACGCGGCGGCGATCGTCGCCGCGGCCGAGTCCGGACCGAATCGGTCAGGAATCGAGAAGCGCAGGTCAGGAGGCCGTGCCTAGCGTGGTGTCCATGGACATCACCATTCACACGAGCTTCCTGCCGCACGACGACCCGGAGGAGTCCCTGGCCTTCTACCGCGACGTCCTGGGCTTCGAGGTCCGCAACGACGTCGGGCAGGGCAAGATGCGCTGGATCACGGTCGGCCCCGCCGGCCAGCCCGACACCTCGATCCTGCTGGCGCCGCCCGCCACCGACCCCGGCATCACCGAGGACGAGCGCCGCACCATCGCGGAGATGATGGCGAAGGGCACCTACGGCTGGATCCTGCTGGCCACCCCGAACCTCGACGAGACCTTCGAGAAGGTGCAGGCCCACGACGTCGAGATCGTCCAGGAGCCGACCGACCAGCCGTACGGGATCCGCGACTGCGCGTTCCGCGACCCCGCCGGGAACTTGCTCCGCGTCCAGGAGCACCGCTGATCCATCCGTCCGCCGACCCGTCCACCGACCTGTCCACCGACCTGTCCACCGACCCGTCCGTCCCCCGTCCCGGCCCGGTACGTCCGGGCCGGGACGGGCTGCTTGTCCCCCGAGCGAGCTACCGGAGAGTGTCCACCGCACGGTGAAGATTCCGAATCGCGTGATCCATAGCGTTTCTCCTGGCCGCGGCGCCCATGCCGCGGGGATCTCGCGAAGGAGTCACCATGAAGCTGCTGATCCAGCTCCTGGCGGTCGGGGCGGTCGCCGCCATCGGCGGCGCCGCCACCCAGGCGGTCACGTGGAGCACGCTCCCCACGCTCGGCCTCGGCCTCGCGTCCGCCGTGCTGGCGCTGGTCGTGTACGCCTTCGTGGTCGGCCGGACGGAGCGCCGCCCGGTGGACGAGCTGGCCCGCGAGGGCGCGCTGCCCGCCCTCGGCCGGGGCGCGCTGATCGGCCTGGCGATGTTCGGCGCCGTCATCGTCAACCTCGCCTTCCTCGGTGACTACGAGGTCGACGGCATCGGCTCGTGGACGGGCCCGATCGCGCTGGTCGGCTTCATGGCCGCCGCCGCGGTGACGGAGGAACTGCTCTTCCGCGGCGTCCTGTTCCGCATCGTCGAGAAGCGCATCGGCACCTGGTGGTCGCTGGCGCTCACCGGCCTGGTGTTCGGCCTGATGCACCTGGGCAACGAGAACGCCACCTTCTGGGGCGCCATCGCCATCGCCATCGAGGCGGGCGGCATGCTCGGCGCCGCCTACGCCGCGACCCGGAGCCTGTGGCTGCCGATCGGCCTGCACTTCGCCTGGAACTTCGCCGGCGCCGGCATCTTCGGCACCGCGGTCTCCGGCAAGGACGCCCCCGAGGGGCTGCTGGACGGCGTGACCTCCGGCCCGACCCTGATCAGCGGCGGGGAGTTCGGCCCGGAGGCGAGCCTGTACTCGGTCGTGTTCGGCGCCCTGCTGACGGTCTTCTTCATGCGGCTGGCCCACCGGCGCGGCAACCTGGTTCCCCGGAGGCGCCGCGACCGCGCCGCCGCGACCGCTAGCCTCGCCCAGTGATCGATCTCCGGACGATCCCGGACATGTGGCGCCGATGGGACGTCATGGTCCGGGATCTGCCCCTCGCGCTGGTGCTGGTGGTCGGGTCGCTCATCCCGGCCCTGCACGGCTACGGAACCCACGTCGGCGACGTCGCGAACCGGCCCTACGACGCGCTGGCGATCGTGGCGGTCGTCCTGCAGGGCCTCCCCCTCGTGGTGCGCCGCCGGTGGCCGGACGTGTGCCTCGCCGTCGTCGCGGCCGGCTTCGCGATCGACCAGCTCCGCGGCTACCACACGTTCGCGGGCACCGGGCTGGCCATCGCGGTGCTGAGCATGGGCGCGCACCAGGAGCGGTTCCGCCGCACCGTTCTCGTCGTCGTCACCGCGGCGTACGCGGTGCTGGCGGTCGCCCTCGACCGGGCCGGCGGCGGCGACCGGCCGGACGAGTACGTGACGTTCTACCTGGCCCTGGGCGTCGTGTGGGGCGTGGGGGCGTGGCTGCGCTCCACCCGCGCCGCCGAGGCCGAGCGCCGCCTCCGCCTCGCCGAGGCCACCCGCGCCGCCGAGCGCAGCCGCATCGCCCGCGAACTCCACGACGTCGTGACCCACCACGTGACGGCGATGGTCGTCCAGGCGGAGGCGGCGCGCTACCTGACCGCCGCGCCCGACCGGCTGGACGACACCCTCACCGCCGTCACCGACACGGGCCGGCGCGCCATCAGCGACCTGCGGCAGCTGCTCGACGTGCTGAACCCCGACCACGGCGCCGAGCCGAGGATGCCGTCGATCGACGACCTCGGGACGCTCGTCGAGCAGACGCGGCGGGCCGGGCAGCCAGTGGAGTTCACCGAGGAGGGCACACCGGCCACCTCGACCGGTAACGCCGAATTCACCACCTACCGGGTGGTTCAGGAGGCCCTCACGAACGCGCTCAAGTACGCTCACGGCAGCCGTACCGAGGTACGCGTCCGCTACGCCGAAAAGGAGATCACCGTGGAGGTCGGGAACGACGGGTCCGGGTCGCGGTCCGCGTCTCCCGGGGGCGGCGGGCGCGGGCTCACCGGGCTGCGCGAGCGGGTCGGCACCCTCGGCGGCGAGTTCAGCGCGGACGGCCGGCCGGACGGCGGCTTCACCGTGCGGGCGCGCATCCCCGCGGGGAGCGGCTCGTGACCGATCCGGTCCGGGTGCTGGTCTGCGACGACCAGGCGCTGATCCGCACCGGCTTCGCGACGATCATCGACGCGCAGCCCGACCTGGAGGTGGTGGGCGAGTGCGGCGACGGCCGCACCGCCGTCGACCTCGTCGGCAGGCTGAAGCCCGACCTGGTGGTGATGGACGTCCGGATGCCCGTCCTCGACGGCATCGAGGCGACCCGGCTGCTCGCGGGCGCCGGGGTCGCCGACCCCGTGAAGGTGCTCGTGGTGACGACGTTCAACCTCGACGAGTACGTGTACGAGGCGCTGCGCGCGGGGGCGAGCGGGTTCCTGCTGAAGGACGCCCCGCCCGCTCAGCTGCTGCACGGCATCCGCACCGTCGCCTCGGGGGCGGCGCTGCTCGCGCCCGAGGTGACGCGGCAGCTCGTCGGCCGGTTCGCGGCCCGGATCCGGCCCACCGAGGACACCCCGCCCGAGACCGCGCTGACCCCGCGCGAGCTGGAGGTCCTGCGCCTCATCGCCGACGGCCTGTCCAACAGCGAGATCGCCGGGACGCTGGTGATCAGCCAGGAGACCGTCAAGACGTACGTGTCGCGGATCCTCACCAAGCTCGACCTGCGCGACCGCGTCCAGGCGGTCGTCTACGCCTACCGCCGCGGCCTGGTGACCTGACCCCCGGCGCCGGGCGGCCTACGAGCTGGACGGGACGGTCTTGATGACCTTGCCCTTCCGGTTGACGGCGAGGTAGCCGCCGCCGTAGTCGTCGGTGAGGTAGACCATCATCGTCGGCTGGTCGCCATTGAACGTCCAGGCGGCCTTCACGATGACGTACCGGTTGGTCGGCTTGGGCACCTTGAGCGTGCGCTCCGCGCGGCGCATCAGCGCGGGCAGCGCGTTCCAGTCGAAGGTCGCGGGGTTCACCTTGGCGTCGCCGGTCGTGATGGCGATGCTGGGCCGGCGGCGCACCGCCGCGTCCGCGCCCTTCTCGTAGGTGTAGTTGTCGAAGGCGCCGCGCCGCCCGGCCACCGGGGCGTCGGCGTCGGCGTGCTCGGGGTACACGGTGAGCTCGGCGAACTCCCTGCTGCCGGAGGCCGCCGCGAACTTCTTGATCACGTCCCGGACGGCGGCCGGGGTGAGCAGGGTCGCGGGCTCCTTCGGGCCGCTGCCGGTCTCGGCGAGGCTGTCGGTCGGGGACGTGTTGGGACGGCCCTCGCCGAGGGACGCCGACTCGCCGGCCGCGTCCAGGAGGCCGGGAAGGACGACGAAGGCGGTCCCGATGAGCGCGGCGATCGCGGTGACCACCGGGACGGCGGCGATGAGCGCGATCAGCCCGGCCCGGCTCCGCCGCCGCTGCGGCGGAGGGGCCGCCTGCGCGGGGTAGGTGCGGGGGCCGTTGCCAGGAGCGGGAGCAGGAGTAGGAGTAGGAGCGGGGCCGGGGGCGAAGGACAGGTGCGTCGGGCTCTGCCCGGCGACCTGGGCGAGCATGTGGTCGAGCTGGTCGGCCGTGGGACGGGCCGTCGGCTCTTGGACCAGCAGCGACTGCAGGACGGGCGCCAGAGCCCCGGCGTTGCGGGGCGGCGGCACCTGGGCCGTCATGATGGCGGCGAGCGTCGCGGCCGTCGTGGACCGCCGCAGCGGATTGGTCCCCTCGACGGCCACATAGAGCAGCAGGCCGAGGGACCAGAGGTCGGAGGCGGGGTCGCCCTCGTGCCCGTTCAGCCGTTCCGGCGCGATGTACTCCGGCGAGCCGACCAGCCCGCCGGTGGCGGTCACGCGGGACGCCTCCCGGAGCACCGCGATGCCGAAGTCGGTGAGGACCGGCGTCCCGTCCGCGCGCAGCAGGACGTTCGCGGGCTTGACGTCCCGGTGGCAGATCCCGGCCTCGTGCGCGGCGCGCAGCGCGGCCAGGAGCCCGCGCCCGACGGCGGCGGCCTCCCCGGGGTTCAGCGGCCCGCGCGCCAGCCGGTCGTGCAGGGACTCCCCGCGGACGAGCTCCATGACCAGCCACGGGTGCGGCATGTCGGGCGTGTCCACGATGTGGTGGATGGTCACCACGTTCGGATGGTCGAGCCGGGCGAGGGCGCGGGCCTCGCGCATCACCCGCTCGCGCAGCATCCGCGCGACGTCCGGGTCGGGGTCGGCGGCCCCGGCCTCGGCGAGCCGCACCTCCTTCAGCGCGACTTCGCGTTCCAGGGCGAGGTCGAACGCGCGCCAGACGGTGCCCATGCCGCCGCTGCCGAGGCGGTCGCGCAGTTCGAAACGGCCGTCGATCACCGTCTTCGCAGAGGTCACGGCGACAGCCTAAGCCCACGAACCCCGGCAAAGCGGAGCAAAACACAACCAGTGGGCGACGAGGCCCGGCCCGGACTACACCCGGGCCGGGTGGGAGCGGGCCGCCGCGCCCGCTCAGTGGTCGGCGACGACGAGCGGCGTGTCGACGAGGTGCTCGGCCAGGAACCAGGCTTGCAGCTCCCCGGTGCGGATGACGTCGGACACGAGCACGTCGTTGGTGCCGTCGTCGCCCTGCTCGGCGGTGCGCGCCGCGGCGTCGTGCGCCTCGGTGAGGATGATCTCGTGGGCCTCCAGCAGCCGGGACAGCATCGCCGGGACCTCCTCGACGCCGTCCGGCGGGCGCGGGACGGCGGTGATCTCGGCGACGTGCCGCGGGTCGCCGACGGCCACGCCGCCGAGGGTCTGCACCCGCTCGGCGATGGTGTCGACCAGCGCGAGCTGCTCTCCCGCGTGCTTGTCCAGCAGCAGATGCAGCTGGTAGAAGGTCTGCCCCCGGACGAGCCAGTGGTGCTTCTTGTAGAGCGCGTAGAGGATCTGCGTGTCCGCCAGGATCCGGTTGAGGCGCTGGCAGGAGTACAAGCGGGCGTCACGGGAGAGGGCCAGCGGGAACTGCCGTACCGTCCCGAACTGCTGGATCTCGCGTCCGTGCTGGTGCAGCCATGGCTGGCTGCCGGCGGGTCGGGTCCCGTCCGTGCTCATGTGCGGGTTCCTTCCGGGTTCACATCGAATGGCGAAGGGTGTGTTCCACCCGGCGAGGGGGCCAAACGGGTCCGGTCCCTGGTCACCGCCCTGGTCGCCGCCCTGGTCTCGCACCGGGGCCCGGGATTGTCCGATCCGGCCGCTAGCTTGCGGGGCCATGGGCCAGACGGTGGAGATTCCGGTCGAGTGGCATGAGCACGTCCATCCGCGGCGGGGCGGCATCGCCGGGCCCCGGCTCGTCCCCGACGAGGACGCCGCGCGCGGCGCCCGCGCGTGGGAGCGCGCCGCCCGCCCGATCGCCGCGGAGATGGCGGAGCACGCGGGTACCGCCCCCGACCTCGCCGCCGCCGTCCGGGCCTGGCTGGACGGCGATCCCGACCCGGTCGGCGCGGCGGCCGTCGCCGCGATCGCGGTGAAGCACGTCGAAGGCTGCGGCGGTGACGGCTTCGCCGACGCCTGGATCCTGGACCACGGGCTCGCCTTCGCCGCCTGCGCGCTCACCGAGGCGTCCTCCATCGCCCTCGGCCCCGTGCCGCGCCCGGCGCGCCGGGACACCGCCGGAGCGGTCTGGCTCGTCTCCTACAGCGGGCCGAACGAGGGATGGCGCGGCGAGATCCGGCGGGCGACCTTCGACGACCGGATGCGCGCGAGCGACTGGGGCACCGAGGACACCGCCGCCAGGCGGCTCCGCGCACTCCTGGCGGCGGCGCCCGAGGCCGAGTACGCCGACGCCGTCGCGCGGCTGGCCGCCCACCGCGGCGACGCGACGCGACGGCGCGTCGCCGCCTACCTCGTCCCGACCGAGACGGCCTGGGTGGACGAGTCCCTCACCGACGCCGCCCGCATGACCGTCGCCGACCACGAACTCCTGGTCTGCTCGCTGTCCACCGCCGAGCAGGCGCCCCACGCCGGCTGGATCAGGGTGACCCCGGCCGTGGTCGCGACGCTGCTCGACGGGCTCGGCGCGGACGCCTTCCCCCTGCTGGCCCAAGCCCTCAGGCCCGCCCACGACGCCGAGAAGACCCGCCCGATCGTGCTGAAGGCCCTCCTGGCGATCCCCGACGAGCAGATCTTCTCCGTGCTCCTCGACCACATCGGCGAGCAGGGCGTCCCGGCCGCCTTGCAGGAGGCGGTCGAACGGTACCCCGACCACGCGCTCCGGGTCCTGGAGCCGCTGGCCGGCGACGGCACGACCCGGGGCCTGCGGGCGGCCGGGCTGCTGCGCGGGCTGACGCGCACCGAACGGGCGGAGCCGGCCGTCCCCGACGCCGACGACCTGCCCGGCGTCCTCGCGGGGAAGCCGCCCGCCCGCAGTGCGAAGACCGACTGGGCCGACCCGGCGCGCCTGCCGCGCGTCCTCACCCGCGACCGCGACCGGGCGCTGCCGGCCGCCGCGACCCGGCGCCTGCTGCACCTCCTCGCCCGGAAGCCCCCGGAGGCCGCCGGCGTCCGCGACTTCTGCGACCGGCACTCGCTGGCCGAGTTCTCCTGGGCGGTGTTCGAGCGCTGGTACGCGCTCGGCGCGCCCACCAAGCACAACTGGGCGCTCGCGCAGCTCGGCCTGATCGGCGACGACACCACCGTGCGGCGGCTCAGCCCGCTCATCAAACGCTGGCCGGGCGAGGGCCTCACCGGCCGGGCCGCGTCCGCGCTGGACGTCCTCGCCGGCATCGGCTCCGACGTCGCCCTCACCCACCTCTTCGAGCTGACCCGCACCGGCAGGTACAAGGGGCTCAAGAACCGCGCCGCCAAGAAGATCGACGAGATCGCCGCCGCGCGCGGCATCACGCCGGACGCCCTCGCCGACCGCGCCGTCCCCGACTTCGGCCTGGACGACCAGGGCGCCCTCGTCCTCGACTACGGCCCCCGCCGGTTCACCGTGACCTTTGACGAGCAGCTCGTCCCCCTGGTCACGGCGCCGAACGGCAAGACCCGCAAGAGCGCCCCGAAGCCCGCCGCGACGGACGATCCCGCCCTCGCCGCGTCCGCGCACGCGCTCTTCACCGGCCTCAAGAAGGACCTGCGCACGCTGGCCGCCCAGGAGATCAAGCGCCTCGAACAGGCCATGACGACCCGCCGCAGCTGGACGCCCGACGACTTCCACACGTTCTTCGTCAGCCATCCGCTGCTGGGGCACATCGTCCGCCGGCTGGTGTGGATCACCGACTCCGGCACCGCGTTCCGCGTCGCCGAGGACCGCACCTACGCCGACGTCCGCGACGACGCGTTCACCCCCGCGCCGGACGACCGCATCGGCATCGCCCACCCGGTCCTGCTGGACGACCTCGAAGCCTGGGCGGAGCTCTTCGCCGACTACGAGATCCTGCAGCCGTTCGAGCAGCTCGGCCGTCCCGTGTACCGGCTCACCGCCGACGAGCGGGCCGCGCACCGGCTCGCCCGGGTCGAGGGGCTCGTGCTGCCCTACGGCAAGGCGAAGGGCCACTCGCAGGGCCGCTGGGAGTCCGTGGACGCCGACGGCGGTTTCGCGGGCGGCTGGCTGGCCCGCCGCGACCCCGCCGGCCTGTACGTCGTCGCCGGCCTGAGCCCCGGCCTCTACGCCTACATGTACGGCGAGGGCGACGACCAGAAGGTCACCGCCCTCTGGGCGGGCCCAGCCCCCGCGCAGACCCCGAAGGACGCCGTGCCGCTGGGCCGGGTCGACCCGGTCACGATGAGCGAGGCCGTCCACGACCTCCTCCGCAGCGCGTCCTGACCCGCCCGTTCAGTCGCCCGCGGACGCGGCGGCGCGGCGTTCACCGGGCTCCGTGCCCATGAGCCGCCCGCTGGAGAGGAGCAGCAAAGCGAGCAGCGGGACCAGGCCGACCGCGGCGAAGGCCGGGTCGCCGTGCCCGCCGTACAGGGGGACGCACACCATCGGGGCGAGCGCGCCGCCGAAGAACTGGGCGGAGAGCACCAGCGACGTCGCGCCCCCGCGGTTGGACGGAGCGCTGTCGGCGGCGAGCGCGTTCACGGTGTTGCGCAGGCCGGGCACCGCGATCCCGGCGACGACGACGCCGCACACCAGCAGCGTGAGGGACGGCCCCAGCGCGGCGGTCAGGACGCCGGCGGTCAGCACGACGCTCAGCGCGATGCCGAGGCGGCGCGGGCCCGCCCGGTCGAGGGCGCGGCCGAGCGCGGTGGCGCACATCAGCCCGGCGACGCCGAACCCGGCGCTGACGAGGCCCCGCTCGGCCGGTCCGAGCCCGAAGCGCTCCTCCGCGCGCAGCACCGTGAGGACGGTGAGCGCGACCGCGGGCAGGTAGCACAGGAACGACAGCGCCGCGGTCGCCGCGAGCCGCCGGTCCGCCAGGACCCGCCAGGACGCCCGGCCGGCCGCCCTGCGGGCGGTGGCGGCCGCCGAGGGCGGGAGCAGCACGAGCGCGAGGGCGACGGCGGTGGGGAAGGCGAACGCCAGCCGCCAGTCCGCGGCGGCCGAGATCCCGCTGATCAGCGGGCTGAACGACTGGCCGGCGGCCTGCATGGCGGCGAACCGGCCGAGCGCCCGCCCGAGCCGCTCCCGCGGCGTGATGTCGCTGATCGCGGCCAGCAGCAGCGGCGTCGTGAAGGCGTTCGTGGCGCCTTGCAGGACGCGTCCCGCCAGGAAGACCTCCATGGTGGGGGCGAGGGCGCAGACCCCGGACGCCAGGACGTAGCAGAGCAGGGAGAGCCGGAGGGTCCGGCGCCGGCCCCAGCGCTCCGCCCACGTCCCCGACACCAGCATCAGCGCCGCGAAGGGGATCATGTACGCGGTCACGGCGGCGGCGGCCGTCTCGGGCGTGCTGCCGAGGCCGTCCGCCGCCTCGTGCAGGATCGGCGTGACCATGGTGCCGCTGTAGGGGCCGAGGAAGCCGCCCGCGTACAGCGGCCAGACGCGCGGCGGGCGTTCCGGGCGCCCGCCGCGCGCCCGGAACCGTGAGAGGGACGGGGCGTTCAAGCCGCGCGCGGTCAGCCCTGGTCGATCTGCATGACGACGGCCTTCGGCTCGGTGAAGAACTCGCGGCTGAAGTCGCCGCCCTCGCGTCCGACGCCCGACGCCCCGACGCCGCCGAACGGGGCGCGCAGGTCGCGGATGAAGAAGCAGTTCACCCAGACCGTCCCGGCGCGGAGCGCCGCGGACACCCGGTGCGCCCGGCTGAGGTTCTCGGTGAACACCATGGCGTTGAGGCCGTACGGGGTGTCGTTGGCCAGGGCGACGGCCTCGGCCTCGGTGTCGAACGGGGCCACCACGACCAGCGGGCCGAAGATCTCCTCCCGGCAGTGCGGCGCGTCCTGCGGCATGTCCGTGACCACGGTGGGCCGGACGACCCAGCCGGAGCCGAGCCCGCCGGTGCGGATCCGGCCGCCCTGCGCCTCGATCGTCTCGACGTAGCCGCTGACCTTCTTGTAGTGCTCCTGCGAGGCCAGCGGGCCGAGCTGGGTGCCCGGGTCGGACGGGTCGCCGACCACCATCGCCTCGGCGGCGGCGGTGAAGCGGTCGAGGAACGCGTCGTAGATCTCGCGCTGCACGTAGAGCCGGCTGCCGGCGAGGCACACCTGCCCGGCGTTGGTGAAGATGGCCCGGATCGACCAGTCGACGGCGTTGTCCAGGTCGGCGTCGGCGAACACGACGTTGGCGCCCTTGCCGCCGAGTTCCAGGCTCACCGGCACGAGGTTGCCGCCGGCGATCTGGGCGATGGCCCGTCCGGTGCTGGACGCGCCGGTGAAGGTGATCCGGTCGACGCCGGCGTGCTCGGTGAGCGCCTGCCCCGCCGACCGCGGGCCGTACCCGTGCACGACGTTGAGGACGCCGGGCGGCAGGCCCGCCTCGGTCGCGAGCCGCGCGAGCAGCGTCGCCGAGGCCGGGGTGTCCTCGGCGGGCTTCAGCACGACGGTGTTCCCCCACGCCAGCGCGGGCGCGATCTTCCAGGTCTCCAGCATCAGCGGGAAGTTCCAGGGGGAGATGGCGGCGACGACCCCGGCCGGCCCGTAGGCGGTGTAGGCGTGGTGGCCGCTGTCCATCGGCAGCCGGTCCGCCGCCGAGAGGTGCGCGTGCTCGGCGAAGAACCGCAGGTTGTGGGCCGACCGGCCGACGTCGTTGCCGATGCTCTGGGTGACCGGCTTGCCCATGTCGCGGGTGTCGGCCATGCCGAGCCGGTCCTTGTTCTCCTCCACCAGGTCGGCGAGGCGGTGCAGGACGCGGCCGCGCTCGGCGTATCCCATGCGGGGCCACGGTCCGTCATCGAACGCGCGCCGCGCGGCCGCGACGGCGCGCTCGACGTCGTCCCGCGAGCCGAGCGCCACCTGCGCCCAGGGCTGCCGGGTCCAGGGATCGACGCTGTCGAACCGTGCGGCGTCCTGCGATTCGACTTCCTCGCCGTCGATGACGTGCCCGAAGAACTCCATGTGCTGCTAACCCTCATTCCTCTGTAGTGCCGGGGGCGGGGGTGCCGGGGGCCGTGCCGGTGGGACGGGCGCCGGCGCCGGGAGGGGCGCCGGGGCCGTCGCGCTCGGCGAGCGTGACGCCGCCGGCCGCCCAGTGCGTCTGCGGGAGCTCCTGGACGAGCACCCGGACCCGGGCCGGATCGCTACTGGTGGCGCGCACGACCGCGTCGTGCACCTCGGCGATCAGCCGCCGGATCTGGTCGGGCGGGCGCCCGGCGGCGAGGCTGATCTGGACGAGTGGCATGTGCTGCTCCTTCTGGGTCAGGGCCGCCGCGCGGAGGAGTCCGGCCGCACGGAGGGGATCAGCCGCGCCGCGTTGCCGGCGAGGACGGCGCGCTCGGCCGCCGGGTCCAGGGCCAGCCGCCGGATCGCGGCGACCGCGTCCACGTCGGCGAGGTCGAACGGCAGGTCCGTGCCGAGCAGGACCCGCTCGTGCCCGACGTCCTCGATGAGGCGGCGGAGCGCGGTGCCGTCGAAGACGGCGGTGTCGAAGTACAGCCGGCGCAGGTACTCGCGCGGCGACCGCGGGACGGTCCGCGCCTCCTTCTTGCGCTCCCAGCCGAGGGCCAGCCGGGGCGCCAGCGCGGGAAGGCAGCCGCCGCCGTGCACGAGGCACAGCACCGGGTCGTGCCGGTCCAGCACGCCGCCGAAGATGAGGCGGGCGGCGGCGAGCGCCGTCTCCGCCGGATAGCCGAGCAGCTGCACCAGGTAGAAGTCGCGGAGCCGGGCGGGGGCCGAGGCGCGGCTGGGGTGCACCAGGCCGAAGGCCCGGCGCTCGGTCATGAGGGCCCACACGTCCTCGTTGACGGGGTCGTCGAGTTCGCGGCCGCCGCCGTAGGTGCCCATCGCGAGTCCGGCCATGCCGAGTTCGTCCAGGCAGCGCGCCGCCTCCGCCGCCGCGCCGGGCAGGCCGACCGGCACCGTGCCGAGCGCCGCGAGCCGTCCCCCGCCCGCCGCCGCGTACTCGGCGAGCGCGTCGTTGGACCGGCGGGTGACGGCCATGACGAGCTCGCCGTCGTCCGAGTCCGACCCGAACACGAACGGCGGTGCCGAGACCAGCTGCAGGTCGATGGCGGCCGCGTCCAGCGCGGTGAGGCGGCGGGGGACGTCGTACTGGTCGGCGGGCAGCGGGATGCGGGCGCCCTTGGGGACGCCGGAGACGGCCGGGTCCAGCAGGAGCACGCCCGCGCCGACCTCGGACAGGTCGGCGAGGCCGCGGTCGGCGAGGTACCGGAGCAGCGGCATGGGCAGCGCGTGCGCGTGGACGTCGACGGTCGCCGGCCCGTCCGCCCCGGCGGGGGGCTCGGACGCGGCCCGGTCGTGACTCGGTGTCATGCCTTCCTCCGACCCTAGTTTCAGATAACCATTATGATGGATTATGTCGAAGCTGACAATCATCCGGATGGTGGGCCAGGTCAGAGGCGGTGCGGTCAAGAAGGATCATTGACTCTAACGAATATGGTGGTTAGAGTCGCGCCGAAGCGAGGGGCGAGGTAGCCCCCGGACCGTCTCCGCCGGCCGGACGACGAGTCGAGCGAGGAGTGCCATGTCGAAGATCTCGGTCAGTTCCCCCAACGCGCCCAAGGTCGGCTTCTCCGCCGGTACCGTCCCGCCGCTGTCACAGGCGATCGTGCACGGCGGCCTCATCTTCTGCTCCGGGACGGGGCCCCTGGACCCCGCGACGCGCGAGATCGTCTCCGACGACATCGCCGAGCAGGTGCGCCAGACGCTCACCAACCTGCTCGCGGTCGTGGAGGCCGCGGGCGGCACCAAGGACTCGATCCTCAAGTGCAACTGCTACCTGCGCGATGCCGCGCAGTTCCCCGAGTTCAACCAGGCGTACCGGGAGTTCTTCGCCGACTGCGAGAGCTTCCCGGCCCGCACGACGGTGAACGCCCCGCCGCACCGCGCCGGCGTGCGCGTCGAGGTGGAGTGCGTGGCGGCCGTCGTCGAGGCGGACTGACCCCCGGATGGGAGCGACCATGAGCCAGCCGTACCGCATGCCGGTCGTCGACCTCGACGCGATCGCCGAGCGCCTCGGCGAGAGCGGCAGGCGCGTCGAGGTGCTGTGGCAGGAGAGCGAGTCCCTCGCGTTCGTCGCGCGCGGCCGCGAGTACCGCAGCGAGTTCCACCTCAACCCGAGCGACGAGGTCATGTACACGATCCGGGGCGAGCTGCGGCTGCACAGCCGGCAGCCCGACGGCACCGAGGTGATCGACGTGATCCCGGAGGGGTCGGCGATCTTCACCCCGTCCCGGCTGCCGCACTCGCCCCGGTTCGACCCCGACGCCTTCATCATCGTCATCGAGCGGCTCCGCCGCCCCGGCGAACTGGACCGGTTCCAGTGGTTCTGCCAGGGCTGCGGGGAGTTCCTGCACGAGGAGTCGTGCCACATCGCCGACTACTCGACGGACCCGGTCGGCGAGGCCTACCAGCGCTTCTTCGACGACGTGGAGGCCCGCACCTGCAAGAGCTGCGGCGAAGTCCTGCAGCCCTACTGAACCCCCCTCGGTTACCGGCGGTGACCGGCCGCAGAGAGAGTCCACCATGGAACGAACACAGGTCGCCATCATCGGAGCCGGCCCGGCCGGCCTCCTCCTCGGGCGGATGCTGGAACTCGCCGGGGTCGACGCGGTGATCCTGGAGCACCGGACCCGGGCCTACGTGGAGGGCAGGATCCGGGCGGGGATGCTGGAGCACCGCACCGCCCTGCTCCTGGACGAGCTGGGCCTGGCGGAGCGCATGCACCGGGAGGCGGCCGTCCACCACCGGTTCGAGATGCGCTTCGACCGGCAGCGGTACCAGATCCCGATGGCCGAGCTGACCGGCGGCTGCACCGCCGTCATGTACAGCCAGCAGGAGATCGTCCGCGACGCGATCGAGGCGCGGATCGCCTCCGGCCTCCCGCTGGAGTTCGACGTCGACGACGTGCGCCTGGAGGACGTCGACGGCGCCGAGCCGAAGGTCCGCTACCGGGCCGCGGACGGCTCCGAGCACGTGCTGGCCTGCGACTTCATCGCGGGCTGCGACGGCTTTCACGGGGTGTCGCGGGCGTCGGTCCCGGCCGGCGTGCTGACCGGGTACGAGCACGAGTACCCGTTCGCGTGGCTCGGCGTGCTGGCGGACGTCCCGCCGTCCACCTTCGAGCTCATCTACGCCTGCCACGAGCGCGGCTTCGCGCTGCACAGCATGCGGTCGCCCGAGGTCAGCCGCTTCTACCTGCAGGTGAAGCCGGACGAGGACCTGGCCGCGTGGCCCGAGGAGCGGATCTGGAGCGAGCTGCGGACGCGGCTCGGCACCGACGACGGCTGGGAGCTCGCCGAAGGCGCCGTCACAAAGAAGGGCATCACCGCGATGCGGAGCTTCGTGGTGGAGCCGATGCAGTACGGGCGGCTGTTCCTGGCGGGGGACGCCGCGCACATCGTCCCGCCGACCGCGGCGAAGGGCCTCAACCTCGCCGCGGCGGACGTCCGGCTGCTCGCCGACGCGCTGTGCACCTGGTACGAGTCCGGTGACCGCGCGGCGCTCGACCGCTACTCCGACGACGCGCTCCGCGGCGTGTGGCGCGCGCAGCAGTTCTCCCGCTCCATGACGTCGCTGCTGCACCACGACCCGAGCAGCCCGATGGAGTGGCGGCTGCAGCACGCCGAGCTGAAGCACGTCTGCACGTCCGAGGCGGCGATGAAGGACTTCTGCGAGAACTACGTGGGGTACCCGGCGGTCGGACGCATCCACCGGCGCGCCCCCGAAAGGGCCGATACATGACCACTGGGACCGACATCCTCGACCGGGCGGCGGAGCGGCTGGACGCCGCGCAGCACACCGCGACCGCAGTCGAGCAGCTCCCCGCCGGGCTCACGCCCGCCGACGCGTACGCCGTGCAGGACGCGGTGATCGCCCGCCGGCTCGGCCGGGGCGAGCGCCCGGCCGGGCTCAAGCTCGGCTTCACCAGCAAGGCGAAGATGGCGCAGATGGGCGTCTCCGAGGTGATCGTCGGACGGCTCACCGACGCCATGCGCGTCGCCGACGGCGGGGAGGTGGCGCTGGGGCGCTTCATCCATCCGCGCGTCGAGCCGGAGATCGCCTACCGCATCGCCCGCGACGTCGCCCCGGACGACGAGGAGATCCCCGTGGACGCGGTCGCGCCCGCGCTGGAGATCATCGATTCGCGCTACCGCGACTTCCGGTTCAGCCTGCCGGACGTGATCGCCGACAACGCCTCGTCCGCCGGGTTCGTCGTCGGCCCCTGGCGGCCGCTGGGCGCCGACCTGGGCGATCTCGCCGTCCGGCTCTCCGTCGCCGGCGCCGTCGTCGAGACGGGCTCCACCGCGGCGATCCTCGGGCATCCGGACCGGGCGCTGCCCGCGCTGCTGGAGATCGCCCGCCGCCAGGGCATGGCGCTGCGCGCCGGGGACGTCGTCCTCGCCGGCGGCGCCACCGCCGCGGCGCCCTTCACCCCGGGCCGCGTCGAGGTCCACGTCGAGGGCCTCGGCACCGTGTCCGCGACCGGCACCGTGAGCTAAACCCGTAGGCGACGCGAAAAGGTGGGCCGGATCCGATCGGATCCGGCCCACCTTCTTCGGTTCGGGTCAGGACTTCGGTTCCTGGATCAGGTCGTCCAGGGTGACCGGCTTCTCGATGAGCTTGTACTTCTGGGTGAGGCGCACCAGCTCCTCCAGCGAGTCGCGCTGGAAGGCGGCCGGCCAGTCGACCATCTTGATCTGCGCGGCCTGGTCCGCGGGGATCTTGGCGTAGGTCGGGATGATCTTGCGCGCCTCCTCGGGGTGGGCGTTGGCGTACTCCAGGGACTGGCGCACCGCCGCGTCGAACCGCCGCACCACGTCAGGGTTGCTCTTGGCGTAGGCCGTCGACGTGAAGTACGAGGCGATCGCCAGGTTCGGGTGGGTCTCCGCGTAGTTGTTGAGGATGGTGCGGGCACCGCGCTCCAGCAGCGAGGTGACGAACGGCTCGCACTCCCAGGCCGCGTCGATGCGGCCCGTCTCGACCGCGGTGACCATGTCGGGGAAGCCGAGCTCGGTGAACTTCACCGAGCTCGGGTCGACGCCCTTCTTCTCCAGCGCGGCGCGGATCGTGACATCGCCGATGTTGTTGAGCGTGTTGACCGCGACGGTCTTGCCGGCCAGGCCCTTGACGTCGCGGATCGGGCTCTTCGCCGGGACCAGCACCTGGCAGGCCTCGTTCTTGCCGGGGGCGATGCCGACGCCCGGCGTGATGGCCTGCAGCGGTACGCCCTTGCTCTTGGCGATGATGAGCGAGACGTTGTTGGAGAAGCCGAACTGGTTGCTGTTGCTGACGACGGCCGGGACGATCGCCGCGCCGCCCGCGGCCAGCTGCGGCTCGACCTTGAGCTTCTGCGCGCTGAAGAAGCCCTTCTGGACGCCGAGGTACAGCGGGGCGACGTCCGTGATCGGGATCAGGCCCACTTTCACCGTGGTCACGCCGTCGGCGTCGCTCTTGCCGGCCGAGGTGCCCCCCGAGCCGCAGCCGGCGGCCAGGCCGACGGCGAGCGCCGCGACGACCACCCGGAGTCGGCGCCGTCGGATCGTTCTCATCATGGCTCACTCCTCTGAGTGGAGCGGCGTCTGCCGCCACTTAAACCCGAACGATTATCATCAATACGCGGGGAAGGTCAACGGTGTTCGCCGAGAGGGACCCCCTGATAACGTACAATCGTTATGAGGAATCTTCAGGGTGACTACATCGTCCGGGCCCGGAGCGTGCTCACCATGGACGCGGATCGGCCGCGCGGCGAGGCGCTCGCGGTCCGCGGCGCGCGCGTCGTCGCCGCGGGCTCGTTCGACGAGGCGCGCGCGGCGCTCGGCGAGCACGCGCCCGTCCTGGACCTGGGCGACGCGACCGTCCTGCCGGGACTGATCGACACGCACATGCACCTGCTGTGGACGGGCCTCGCGCACGTCCTGCTCGACCTGGAGGGCGAGCGCAGCATCGAGGGCATCCTCCGGGCGACCCGCGCCTGGGCCGACGCCCATCCCGCCGCACCCTGGGTCGTCTCGGCCGACGGGTGGGAGGTCGAGGACGTCGCCGAGCGGCGGCTGCCGACCCGCGACGAGCTCGACCGCGCCTGCCCCGACCGCCCGGTGCTGATCCTGCGCTGCGGCCACCAGGGCGCGGCGAACTCGGCCGCGCTGGCCCTGGCCGGCCTCACCGACGGCACGCCCGACCCGCCCGGCGGCCGCCTCGGCCGGGACGCCGCCGGACGCCTCACCGGCGAGCTGGTCGAGCCGCCCGCGATCGAGCTGGTGCGGCGGCACGTGCCGCCGCAGGACGACCGGGCCCGCCGCGCCGCGGTCGCCGCCGCGGCGGAGCGCGCCCTGGCCGCCGGGCTGACCTCGGTGATCGAGCCGGGGCTGCGCCCCGAGGAGCTCGCCACCTACCAGGGGATGCGCGCGGACGGCGAGCTGCCGCTGCGGGTGACCGCGATGCCGCTGCAGCTCGCCGGCGCCTCCGTCGAGGACGAGGTCGCGCGGCTGTCGGGCCTCGGGGTCGGCTCGGGCTTCGGCGACGACCTGCTGCGCCTGGGCCCGGTGAAGGTGTTCCTGGACGGCGGCGGCTCGCTGGGGACGGCCTACCTGCGCGAGCCCTGGCCGGGGCGGTGCGGCGACCACGGGCAGCTGCTGCTCGACCCCGACTCGATGCGCGCGCTCGCGTCCGGGCTGGTGGCGCATGGCTGGTCCCTCGGCGTGCACGCCGTCGGCGGCGGGGCGCTCGACCTGCTGTTCGAGGTGCTCGACCACGCCGACCGGGTGGCTCCGGTGAAGCCGCTGCGCTGCCAGGCCATCCACGCGTACCTGACGCCGTCGGAGCGCAACATGGCCGACGCCCGCCGGCTCGGCGTGGTCGTCGCGACGCAGCCGACGATGCAGGAGCAGTTCGCCGACCGGCTCATCGCCCAGCTCGGCGCCGAGGCCGCGGCGGCCGCCACCCCGCTGGCCACCTGGCACCGCGCGGGCGTCCGGCTGGCCGGCGGCTCGGACTCGCCGGTCACCCCGTTCCAGCCGCTGCGCGGGATCTGGCAGGCGGTGACCCGCCACCATCCGCCGTCCGGCGGCCCGCTCGGCCCGGACGAGCGGCTCGACGTGGCGGCGGCCCTGCGGATGTACACGGCGGACGCCGCCTACGCCGCGTTCAACGACCACGCCGTGGGCGTGCTGCGTCCCGGTATGCGCGCCGACTGGGTCGCGCTGGGCGCCGACCCGACCCGGTGCCCGCCCGACGAGTTGCGCGACCTGCCGGTGCTGGCCACGGCGGTCGACGGCCGGATCCGCCACCGCGCCTAGCCGGGACGGCTCCCGGGCGCGGCCTCGCGCCGGGCCGCGTCCGGGGGACCGGGGACGCGGCTCGGCGCGCCCGCGCGGCCGCCCCCGGTCAGCTGAGGGTCGTCTTGGGCGGGGTGTGCCGGCGCACCGCGCGGCGGACCCGCGCCGGGTCCTGCGACTCGACGGCGTCGACGAGCGCGACGTGCGTGCGGAAGGTCTTGCTGGCGGTGAAGAGGTCGTCGGAGCTGACGTGCTCGATCTCGTTCTCGATCATGTCGAGCATGGTGGTGTAGATGACGCGCAGCACCAGGTTGGGGGTGATGTCGGCCAGCCGCCGGTGCACCGCCCAGTTGGCGCGCAGGAACGCGGCGGCGTCGGTGCGCTGCTCGTCCATGCGGTCCAGCAGCTCGCGGAGGTCCGCGAGGTCCTCGTCGGTGCGGTGGGCGGCGGCGTCCATCAGGATGGGCTCCTCCAGCGCGTCGCGCACCGCCAGGCAGTTCGCGCTGGTGTCGCCGTTCTCGCGCAGCCCGAGGACCAGGTGGTTGATGCGCACGTGGCTCGGGGCGCGCAGGGTGAACAGGCCGCCGCCGGGGCCCGGCTTCGCCGAGACGACCCCGCGCGTCTCCAGCAGCCGGACGGCCTCGTTGACGGTCCCGACCGCGACGCCGTACTCCTGGCGGACGTCCTCCTTGGTGCCGAGCCTGCTGCCGTCGGGCAGCGCGGAGTCGATGATCTTGCGCTCGATCTCCCGCGCGATGGCCTCGGCGCGCGAGAGCCGCCACTCGGTGCGGTCGGTGTGGTCGGGACGACTCATCGGGTTGCTCTCCAGATCGTCGGTCGGATAGCGGCCGGTCAGCGAGGTGGTGGGGCGGGTGCCGCCATGCCTTGACAGATAATCATCATGCTTAATACCGTCATTATAGGGCTGAAGGAAGCCCCGCGGTGGCCACCCCGCCACCCGAACGGTTCGCGGTGTCCCGACGTGCCCCGACGTCCCCCGCGTGTGGCCAGGGTCGGCCGTTCCGCCGCTGCGGACGCGGCGGGGCCGTATCCGGAAGGAGCTTCCGTTGACCCGGACCTCGACCATGTCGACGTCAGTCGTCCCCGGCAGGAGGCGGCGGCTCGCCCGCTCGCCGAGACTCGCCGACGGCCTGCTCGGCGCGGCGGGGCTCGCCGCGACGCTGGCCGTCCTCGAGCTCTCCACGATCGCCGGGCTGCTGCCGGAACGGACGTTCCCGCGCATCTCCAGCGACCTCGGCGAACTCGCCCGGCTGGCCGGCGGCACCGAGCTGTGGACCGCGATCGGCCGCACCCTGCAGGGCTGGGCGATCAGTTTCGGCATCGCCGTGGCGGTCGCGGTGCTGCTCGGCGTCGCCATCGGCTCGAACAGCCTGCTGCGGGCCGCGACCAACGCCGTCATCGAGTTCCTGCGCCCGATCCCTTCGGTCGCGCTGATCCCGCTCGTCGTCCTGGTGCTCGGCACCGGCCTGCAGAGCAAGGTCTTCCTGGCCGCGTTCGCCGCGGCCTGGCCGGTCCTCATCGCCACCATCTACGGCATGCGCGACGTCGAACCGGTCGCCCTCGAAACGGCGCGCGCGTTCCGGGCGCGCCCGCACGACCGGCTGCTGTCGGTGGTGCTGCCCAGCGCGGTGCCCTACATCGCCACCGGGCTGCGCGTGGCGTCGACGACCGCGCTGATCCTCTGCGTCACCGCCGAGCTGGTGATCGGGTCGCCCGGGCTGGGCCAGTCGATCACCGTCGCGCAGGCGGGCGGCCAGTACCGGCTCATGTACGCGCTGATCATCGCGACCGGGCTGCTCGGCGTGCTGCTCAATCTCGTGTTCGTCGCGCTGGAGAGGCGGCTGCTCCGGTGGCACCCGTCGCAGCGCGCCAAGGAGGTCGTCCAGTGAGCCGCCGCGCAGTGCTTCTCGGCGTGCAGATCGCCGCGCCCGTCCTCGTCCTGCTCGGCTGGGGGCTGTGGTCGGCCGGCAGCGCCAACATCTTCTACCCGCCGCTGACCCAGATCCTCTCGGTGTTCCGCGAGACGTGGCTGTTCGACCGGGTCGGCTCGGACGTCGTCCCGAGCCTGACCAACATGTTCTCCGGCTTCGCGCTGTCGATCCTCATCGGCGTGCCGCTCGGCATCCTCATCGGCCTGGTGCGCAAGCTCGGCACGGCGCTGGCGCCGGTCATCGAGTTCGTCCGGGCGATCCCGCCGCCCGCGCTGATCCCGTTCGGCATCGTCGTGCTGGGCGTCGGGACGTCGATGAAGGTGTTCATCATCCTGATGGTCAGCCTGTTCCCGATCCTGATGCATACCATCGACGGGGTGCGCGGCGTGGACCCCGGCCTGCTGGACAGCGCGCGGGCCTACCGCGTCGGCCGGCGCGACCGGCTGGTGCGCGTGGTGCTGCCGGCCGCCGCGCCGCAGATCTTCGCGGGGGCGCGCGTCGCGCTGTCGCTCTCGCTGATCCTGATGGTGATCAGCGAGATGGTCGCGAGCACCCGCGGGATCGGCTACTTCATCCTGGAGGCCCAGCGCACCTTCGCGATCCCCGAGATGTGGTCGGGGATGGTGCTGCTCGGGGTCCTCGGCTACCTGTTCAATCTCGCCTTCGGCGTCATCGAGCGCCGCGCGCTGCGCTGGCACCACGGGGCACGAAAAGGAGCGTCTTGATGAGCAACGAAGCGCCGATGCTCGAGGTCGAGGGCCTCGGCAAGGTCTACGGCGGCGGCGACCAGGCGGTGCACGCGATCGACGAGATCAGCTTCACCGTCGCGCGCAGCGAGTTCGTGTGCGTGGTCGGCCCGTCCGGCTGCGGCAAGACGACGCTGCTGCGCTGCCTGTCCGGGCTGATGCCCGCCACGACCGGCGAGGTCCGCGTCGAGGGCAGGCCGATCGACCGGACCCCCGAGGACATGGCGATCGTCTTCCAGGACTACAGCAGGTCGCTGTTCCCCTGGATGTCGGTGGAGGAGAACATCGCCTTCCCGCTGCGGCGCAAGCGGCTGGACCGCAAGAAGCGGCAGGCGCTGATCAGCGACTCGCTCGCGGCCGTCGGCCTCGCCGACGCCGGCCGCCGGTACCCGTGGCAGCTGTCGGGCGGCATGCAGCAGCGCGTGGCGATCGCGCGCGCCCTCGCGTACGAACCGCAGATCCTGCTGATGGACGAGCCGTTCGCCTCGCTGGACGCGCAGACCCGCGCCGACCTGGAGGACCTGACCCTCAAGCTCCGCCACGAGTACGGCGTCACCGTCGTGTTCGTGACGCACGACATCGACGAGGCCGTCTACCTGGCCGACCGGGTCATCGCGCTGACCCCGCGTCCCACCCGGGTCCGCGGCATCGTCGACGTCGACCTGCCGCGCCCCCGCGACCAGCTCAGCACGAAGGAGCTGCCGGAGTTCGCCCGGCTGCGCGGGCGCGTCTACCGGGAGGTGCGCCAGCTCGGCGACCCGGAGGGCGCACCCGACCCGGTGGACGCGGGCGCCGGCGCCCACGGCTCCTAGCGGCGCGGAGCGCCGGCCAGGCCGTTGAGGAGGTGCTCGGCGGTGATCGGGCGGTCGCGGACGCGGACGCCGGTCGCGTGGAAGACGGCGTTGGCGACCGCGGCGCCCGAGCCGACCTGCCCGATCTCGCCGACGCCCTTGACGCCGAGCGGGCCGGTGACCGGGTCGTCCACCTCGATCAGCGCGATGTCGACGGCGGGCGCGTCGGCGTTGACCGGCACCAGGTAGTCGCCGAGGCTCGCGTTGGCCCAGCGGCCGAGGCCGGTGTCCATGCGGGTGCCTTCGAGGAGGGCCTGGCTCATCCCCCAGAGCATCCCGCCCATGAGCTGGCTGCGCGCCGTCATGGGGTTGAGGACGCGGCCCGGCGCGAACGCGGCGGTCATGCGCCGCACCCGGACGAGCCCGAGGTCGGCGTCGACCGCGACCTCGGCGAACTGGGCCCCGAACGTCAGCAGCCCCCACGGGGTGTCCAGCGGCGGCGGGTCCCAGCCGCCGATGGCCTCGGCGTCGTTCATGAGGTGCCGCTCCATCAGGTCGCGGTAGGTCTCGGCGCCGCCGGAGGCGGTCATCCGCCCGTCCGCGACGGTGACGGTGACGGGGTCGGCGCCGTGCAGCGGCGAGTCCGGGTCGCCGACGGCCGCGGCGATCATCTGGTCGCGGACGGCGACGGCGGCGTTGTGCACGGCGGCGCTCACCATCATCGCGCCGTTGGAGCCCACGGGTGACCCGGCGGTCGGCATGTCGGTGTCGCCGTACTCCAGCCGCACGTCCGCGAGGCCGACGCCGAGGCCGTCGGCGGCGACCTGGGTGAGGACGGTCGTCATCCCGGTGCCGAACTCCTGCGCGGCGGTGGATATGACGGCGGTGCCGTCGGAGTACAGGCGGGCGCGGGCGCGCTGGGTGCGCATGAAGAACGCCACCGGGTAGGCGGCGGTGGCCATGCCGGTCCCGATCAGCCAGTCGCCTTCGCGGCGGACGCCGGGCGCGGGGTCGCGGCCGTCCCAGCCGAACCGCTCCGCTCCTTGCCGCAGGCAGTCGGCCAGCCCGCTGCTGGACCACGGGTGGCCGGTGTTGGGGTCGACGTCGCTGATGTTGCGCAGCCGCAGCTCGACCGGGTCGATCCCGAGTTCGTGGGCGAGTTCGTCCATCGCGCATTCGAGGCTGAACATCCCGGCGGACTCGCCGGGCCCGCGGGTGAACGTCGGCGTCATCGTGTTGCCGCGCACCAGCCGGTGGACGCCCTCGAACGCGGGGCTGGCGTACACCTGGGACGACGCGCCGAACGCGGGTTCGGCCCAGTCGTCGAACGGCGAGGTGACGGAGATCTTGTGGTGCCGGATCGCGGTGAGCGTCCCGTCGCGCCGCGCCCCGAGCACGATGTGCTGCTCCTGCTCCTCCCGGTGCCCGCAGGAGGTGAACATCTGCTCGCGCGTGACCGTGAGCCGGACCGGCCGGCGGACGTGCCGGGCGGCCAGCGCGGCGAGGGTCACGTGCGGCCAGACCATCGCCTTGGACCCGAACGCGCCGCCCACGAACCGCGTCAGCACCCGGATCTTCGACGGCGACATGCCGAGCAGGGCGGCGACCGTCAGCTGCACGGCCTTGATGCCCTGGCACGAGTCGTACAAGGTCAACCGGTCGCCGTCCCACACGGCGGTGGTGGTCATGGGCTCCAGCGCGTTGTGGTGGTTGGCGGCGAACCGGAACACCGTGTCGATCTGCGTGTCGGCCGCCGCGAGCCCGTCCTCTATGTCGCCGCGCCGCAGCTGGGCGGGCATGAAGCCGCCGAAGATCTTCTCGGGTTCGTAGGCGTCCGCGCGGCCCTGCTCGACGACGGTGACGGACGGCGCCTCGGCGTACTCGACCCGGACGAGGGACGCGGCGTACTGCGCCTGCTCCAGCCCGTCGGCCACGACGACCGCGACCGGCTGGCCCGCGTAGTGGACCGTGTCGTCCTGCATCGGGAAGAACGTCTCGCCGGGCGCCGGACCGCCCATCAGGGACGGCACCAGCGGCACCTTGGCGACCTCGGGCAGGTCGTGCCTGGTCAGCACGGCGGCGACCCCGGCGGCGCGCTCCGCCTCCGCCGTGTCGATCGAGGCGACGCGCCCGGCCGCCACCCGCGCGCCGACGATCCGCGCGTGCGCGAGGCCGGGCAGCGCGATCTCCCCCGAGTAGCGCGCCGCGCCGGTGACCTTCTCCCGGCCGTCGACCCGCGGGACCTCCCGTCCGATGGATCCGCTCATCGGTCATCCCCGTTCGTGAGCATCGTCAGCGCCCGGACGATCGTCCGGCGCGCCAGTTCGACCTTGAAGGCGTTCTGCGGCCGGGGCTCGGCCGACGCCAGTTCCCGTGCGGCGGCCTCGGCGAAGGCGTCGGGCGTCGCGGGCCCGCCGAGCAGGCTCCGCTCGGCGGCCCGCGCCCGCCACGGCTTGGTCGCGACGCCGCCGAGCGCCAGCCGCACCTCGGCGACGGCGCCGTCCCGGACGTCCACCGCCGCCGCGACCGAGACCAGCGCGAACTCGTAGGACGCGCGGTCGCGGACCTTCAGGTACACCGACCGGCGGGCCGTCGGGACCGGCGGCACCTCGATCGCCGTGATCAGCTCCCCGTGCTCCAGCGGACGCTCCCGGTGCGGGGTGTCGCCGGGGAGCAGGAAGAAGTCGTCGATCGGGATGCCCCGCTCGCCGCCCGGCCCGCGCGTGCGGACGACCGCGTCCACGGCGACCAGCGCCACCGCGACATCGGACGGGTGCGTCGCGATGCACAGGTCGCTGGTGCCGAGCACCGCGTGCCCGCGATGGAGGCCGCCTAGGGCCG
This sequence comes from Actinomadura geliboluensis, assembly GCF_043197915.1. NCBI lineage: Bacteria > Bacillati > Actinomycetota > Actinomycetes > Streptosporangiales > Thermomonosporaceae > Actinomadura > Actinomadura geliboluensis. The sequence continues at coordinate 141,809 of NZ_JBICUA010000015.1, forward strand.
AGCAGCCGCTGCCGGGCTCCCGCTTGTTGCACGGCGAGACGGCGTCGCGGTAGTAGCCGCACCGGACCCGCTGGCACAGGTTGCCGCCCATCGACGCCATGTTCCGCAGCTGCGCGGACGCGCCGAGCAGCAGCGACTGCGCGATGAGCGGGAACCTGTCCACCACCCCGGCCGCGCGGGCGACGTCGCTCATGCGCGCGAGCGCGCCGATGCGCAGCCCGCCGTCGGGGAGGTCCTCGACGCGGTCCAGGGGCAGGTCGTTGATGTCGACGAGCAGGTCCGGGCGCAGGACGTTCTGGCGCACCAGGTCGACCTCCGTCGTGCCGCCCGCGAGGAACGCGCCGGCCGGGTGGGCGCCGACCGCCGCGATCGCCGTGTCCACGCCGTCCGCCCGCGCGTAGTCGAACGCCCTCACCGCCCCGCGCCGCCCTTCGCGTCGCGGACGTCGCGGATCGCGGCCCGGATGTTCGGGTAGGCGGTGCACCGGCAGAGGTTGCCGCTCATCCATTCGGCGATCTCGCCGTCGTCGGCGGCGCGGCCCTCCTCCAGCAGCGCGACCGCCGACATGATCTGTCCCGGCGTGCAGTAGCCGCACTGGAACGCGTCCCGGGCGATGAACGCCTCCTGCATCGGGTGCAGGCGGTCGCCGTCCGACAGGCCCTCGATCGTGGTGACCTCGCGTCCTTCGCAGGCGATCGCGAGGGTGAGGCAGGCCAGCACGCGGCGGCCGTCCACCCACACCGTGCAGGCGCCGCACGTGCCCTGGTCGCAGCCCTTCTTCGAGCCGGTCAGCCCGAGATGCTCGCGCAGCGCGTCCAGCAGGCTCACGCGGGGTTCGATCCGCACGGGCCGCTCCCGGCCGTTGACGGTGAGAACGACCGCGCGCGCCTCCGGGCCGCGCTCCAGCGGCCGTGTCCCGACGTCCATCCCCATGGGGACTCCTTAATGATCAGATGTCGCTCACTCTCCGTATCGGGGCATTGCCCATAGGTGCCGGGTCTTCACATCGGACGGGGGCCACGATGACGACATCCGACAGCACGGCCGGTGGCGGGGCGCCGCGCGGGCGGCCTGACGCGGTCGCCGTGCTCGCCGCGGACGGGACCGTGACCGGCTGGACGCGCGCCGCGCGCGAACTCCTCGGCCACGGCGACACCGGTCTCGGCCGTGGCGAGGTGCGTCTGCTCCCGCCGCGCGGCCCGGACGCCGGGCCGCCCACCTGGCCGGACGGGACGGAACAGCACTGGTCGGGCCTGCTGGAGGTGCAGGGCGGCGACGGCGGCGCGCTCGTCGTGCACGCCGACGTCCTCCGGCTGGACGGCGCCGGGGAGCGGCCGTCCTGGCTGGTCTGCATGGGCTCCGTGGAGGACGCGTCCGACCGCATGTCCTCGATGCTCGAACCGCTCCTGCGGCGCTCGCCCCTCGCCCTGCTCGTCTGGGACCGCGACCTGAGGTGCGTCTGGGTGAACACGGCGGCCGAGCGCCTCCAGCCGGTGTTCCCGCACTACCGGGTCGGCCGCCGGCTCACCGATCCGCCGCCCGGGATCGACACGCGGGCGGCGGTGGAGGCGGTCAGCCGGGTGCTCGCCGACGGCGTCCCGCTGTTCGACGAGGAGGTGCACCGGACCTCGCCCGACGGCCGCGAGGACGTCACCCTGTCGATCTCCCACTTCCGGCTCGACGGCGTGGACGGCCGGCCGCTCGGCGTGTGCTCGGTCGCGCTGGACATCAGCGACAGCCGGGCCCGCCGCCGCCTCGCCGTGCTGCGCGAGGCCAGCACCCGCATCGGCACGACCCTCGACGTCCGGCAGACCGCGCAGGAGATGGCGGACCTGGCCGTCCCGGACCTCGCCGACTTCGTGACCGTCGACCTGGCCGAGTCCGTCCTGCCGGACGCCGAGCCATTGCAGCATCTGACCTCGTCGGAGAACAGCGTCCCGGTGTTCCGCCGCGCGGGGGCGGCGTCGATCCACGACGGCGTCCCCGAGTCGATGTGGCCGATCGGGGAGCCGGTGTACGTGCCGCCGGCCTCGCCGTTCACCCGCGTCCTGGACACGGGCCGGTCCCATTTCGAGCCGGTGCTCGACACCTCGCCCGGCGGCTGGCTCGACGTCGACCCGGACCGGTCCCGGGTCATCGCCGCCACCGGGATGCACACGCTGATCGTCGTCCCGCTGAAGGCGCGCGGCGACATCCTGGGCGTGACCGTGTTCGTCCGCACCGACAACCGGACGCCGTTCACCCGCGACGACCTGGTCCTCGCCGAGGAACTGGCCGCGCGGGCGGCGCTGAGCCTGGACAACGCCCGCCAGTACACCCGCGAGCACGCCGCCGCCCTCGCGCTGCAGCGCAACCTGCTGCCGCGCAACCTGACCGGCGGCGGCGCGGTCGACGTCGCCTCCCGCTACCTGCCGTCCGACGCGCACGTCGGCGTCGGCGGCGACTGGTACGACGCGATCCCGCTGGACGGCGGCCGGATCGCCCTGGTCGTCGGGGACGTGACCGGCCACGGCATCAACGCGGCGGCGACGATGGGCCGCCTGCGCACCGCCGTCCGCACCCTCGCCTACCTGGACCTGCCGCCGCACCGGGTGCTCCTCCAGCTGGACCGGCTGGTCGTCCGGCAGGCCGAGGAGGAGCGCACCCCCTTCGACCCCGCGGGCGCGACCTGCGTCTACGCCGTGTACGACCCGGCGTCCGGGTTCTGCACGATCGCCACCGCCGGGCATCCGCCGCCCGCGATCGTCCATCCGGACGGCGAGGTCGCCTTCCCGCGCCCGCCGGGCGGCCTGCCGATCGGGCTGGGGATCGGCGACTACGAGCCGCTCACCGTCGATCTCGCCGAAGGCAGCCTCATCGCCCTCTACACCGACGGCCTGATCGAGACCCGCGACGCCGACATCGAAACGGGCATCGAGCGCCTGGGCACGGCGCTGGCCCAGGCTGAGCCGCCCTTGGACGACTTCTGCACCACCGTCATCCGGCTCATGACCGGGAACAGGCAGGCCGAGGACGACATCGCCCTCCTCGTCGCGCGAACCCTGCGCACCTAGCCCCTGGGTGAGTCACCTTCGGCGGCCCTGGTGCGTCTGGTGTGTAGACGAACACGAAGGACAGGAGGGGACGTGAGTACCGACCAGGCAGCGGCCTTCGACCGCGAGCGACCGCATCTGCTGGCGGTGGCGTTCCGCATCCTCGGGTCGGACGCGGACGCGCAGGACGTCGTCCAGGAGTCATGGACCAGGTACGCCCGCGCCGAACCGGCCGACATCCGCAACACACAGGCGTGGCTGACCACCGTGGTGACCCGCCTCTGCCTGGACGTCCTGCGCCGCACCCACGAGACCCCGCGGAGCCCCGAGGAACTCCCGACCCCCGCGACCGGCGAGGACCCCGAGGACGTCGCGCTGCTCGCCGCCGAGCTCACCGCGGCCTTCACGGTGGTGGTCGAGGAGCTGACGCCTCCGCAGCGCGTCGCGCTCATCCTCCACGACGTGTTCGGCGCGCCCTTCGAGGAGATCGCCCACATCCTGGACACGACACCGGGCTCGGCGAAGAAGCTGGCCAGCCGCGCCCGGGGCCGCGTCCGCCGCACAGAGTGGCCGGACGCGGAGTCGGGCGAGGCCCAGCGCGTGGTCACCGCCTTCATGAAGGCGGCCCAGCAGGGCGACATCGACGGCCTGGTCGAGGTCCTGCATCCCGATGTGGTCAGGACGGCCGACCCGCAGGTGCTGCGCCCCGGCTCCCCGCAGCGGGTGCACGGGATCGAGGCCGTCGTCGAGGAGACCCGCGCGATGCGCTCCGCCGCCGTGCGGGCACGCCTCGTCCGCATCGACGGACGGCCCGGCATCGCCGTCGGCCCGGGCCGCCCGCGCGCCGCCCTCGTGTTCCACATCGCCGGCGGCCTCATCGTCCGCTACGACGTCGTCGCCGACCCCCGGCGGCTGGCGCTGCTCCACATCGAGGACTGACCATGTCCACCACGTACATCGCCGTCACGCTCATCACGGTCGCGATCAACGCCGCGATCGTCGTCGCCGACCTGGCGAAGGCCCGGTTCGTCCTGGCGAACTCGGCGGAGGTCGGGGTGCCGCGCTCGATGCTCCCGCTCCTCGCCGCGCTCAAGGGCGCCGGCGCCGCCGGGCTCGTCCTCGGACTGCTCGGCCTGCACGTCATCGGGATCGCCGCGGCCGCCGGGCTCGTCGCCTTCTTCGTCATCGCGGTGGCCGCGCACGTCCGGGCGAGGGTCTTCTACAACATCGCCTTCCCCGGCGCCTACCTGGCCTTGGCCGCCGCCTCACTCACCCTGGCCATCGCCAACTGAGATGGCGACCTTTCCCCGAGCGTGGCCGCGTTCGATGTACCGCAGCGCCTCGGGGACCTCGGCGAACGGGTAGGTCCGATCGATGACGGGCGTGACCTTCCCGCTCTCCATCAGCTCCGCCAGGTACTCCAGGTCGGCAGAGTTGGGCTTCCAGCTGACGTTGGCGATGCGCTGGCCGACGAAGGGCGACACCAGGACGCCTCGCAGCCCCAGGGCGGCGGGGCCGAGCAGCCTGCCGCGAGCCGAGGCGATACCGCCCACGATCACGAGCGTCCCGCGCGCGACCAGCGGACGCCGCAGCCGCACCAGCGACCGGTTGCCCACGATGTCCATGACGAGGTCGTACCGCCCGTCCCGCTCGGTGAAGTCTTCGCGGGTGTAGTCGACGACGTCGTCCGCGCCCAGGGAGCGGACCAGCTCGACGTTCCGGGTGCTGCACACGCCGGTGACCTCGGCCCCGAGCGCCTTGGCGAGCTGGACGGCGAACGTGCCGATCCCGCCGGACGCCCCGTTCACGAGGACCCGCTGCCCGGCGGCGATCCGGCCGTAGTCGCGCAGCCCTTGCAGCGCGGTGTGCGCGGCCATCGACACCGACGCCGCCTGCTCGAACGTGAGGCGCGCGGGCTTGGCGGCCAGCCTGTCCTGCGGGACGGCGGCGGCCTCGGCGAACGAGCCCAGCTTGACCTCCCCGAACACTGCGTCGCCGGGCCGGAACCGGGTCACCCCTTCGCCGACCCGCTCGACGACGCCGGCGAGGTCGGCCCCGAGGACCAGCCCCGGCTTCGGCCTCCGCAGCCCGGCGCTGAGCCGCGCCAGCTTCGGGTCGGCCATCGCGTGGCGCCAGTCGTAGGGGTTGGCGGACGCGGCCCGCACGCGCACGAGCACGTCGTCCGGGCCGACGCCGGGCTCAGCGGCGTCCACGAGCGTCAGGACTTCGGACGGCGGACCGTAACGGTGCCAGCTCCAAGCCTTCATGGCGGGTTCCCTTCGGGGGGTGATGGAGTCCCGTGCCTGTCTTCGTCGTACGTCGTAAGTCTGTCGTACCCTGTAAGGCTAACGTACGCCGTAAGAGAGTCAAGGGGCTCGCTGAAGAAAGGGTCACCCGATGGAGGTCACTCGGTCGGCGTTACGAACCGGCGGCGCGGCGCCGCTCCAGCCCTTCCAGGATCAGGTCCAGCGCGAACTCGAACTCGAACTGGTCGTCGCAGAAGCCCAGCGTGCCGTCCGGATCGTCGTGGACGGCGTCCGCCAGCATCCCGACGATGTTGGGGAACCGGTCGCCCATCTCCGCCATGGCGGCCTCGGCGTCCACGCCTTGGGCGGCGTCCGGCTGGAACAACTCCTGCGTGAAGCCAAGGGCGCGGCTGCCCAGGACGTGCAGCGCGCGGTGCGCGAGATCAAAGGAGAACCCGCCCGCCCGCAAGATGCCGACGACCTGGTCGTAGTAGGCGATGACGAGCGGATTCGTGCGGGTCGCGAGCAACTGCGGAGCCCACCGGTGGCGCAGCAGCACCTCCCGGGCCGCGAGGACCCGCGCCCGCAGGGCCGCGCGCCAGTCCTCCGCCGGGTCGGGCGCTTCGACCTTGCCCACGGCCTCCATGACCTCTTCGAGGACCATCTCCGCCAGGCCGTCGAACACGGCCTCCTTGTTGGCGACGTGGTGGTAGAGCGACATCGCCTCCGCCCCGACCTCCTGCGCGAGCTTGCGCATGGTGAGCGAGTCGACGCCGTCCCGGTCGGCCAGCCGCACCGCGCCGCGCAGCACCCGCCTCCGACTCAACGGAATTCGGGGCAGATCGTCGGTATTACTCGGCAGGGTCATAACTCGGTCCTCCGGACGCACCCTATCCGTCCGCGCGGACGAGGCCCGTGCCCGCGCCAACAGAGGCGGCGGCGCGGGCCGGGGCCTCGCCATCGTCGACTCCCCGGTCCGGGCCGACGGCGGCCACGTGGAGGTTCGCACGACCCCGGACACCGGCACGACCTTCCGCGCCCTGCTACCCCCGCATCCTTGACACGGCCACCCGGCCGTTGCGCAGCGACCGGCTGTGCGCGGCGGGCGATCCGATCTCACGGGCGAGGCGCAGCAGGTCGGCGTCCCTCTCGACGGCGAAGCCCCGCGCCGCCAGGAGGCCGGCCATCTCGGCGGGCCTCCATGCCGAGCGCCACGGCTCGTCCGCCGTGGCCGTCTCGACGCGGCCGGCACGGGCGACGAGGTTGAGCACGCCTCGGCCGAGCGCGGCCGTCAGCGAAGGCACCTGGTAGTTCACCAGCAGGACGCTGCCGGGCGCCGACCGTCCCGCCAGCGCGGTCGCCGTCGCGGCGACCTCGGGCTCGCGCAGGTAGGGCACGACTCCCTCCCAGACCCAGACGGTCGGCGCCGCCCGGTCATGCCCGGTGGCCTCGAGGGCGGCGTCCAGCGGCTCGGTGGTCAGGTCGACCGGGGCGAACACCAGCCGTCCCGCCACCGGCGTCAGCCCGGCGGCACGCTCGCGGGCGTCGGCCTGCGTGGCGGGGTGATCGACGCAGAACACCGTCGCGGCCGCCAAGGCGGGCAGGCGCCACGGCCTGCCGTCCAGCCCGGCGCCGAGCAGGACCACCTGCATGCCGTTCCGGTCCGTCACGGCGCGGGTCACCGCCTCGTCGATCACCACCGTGCGGGGGACCACGACCTCGGCGCAGGCGCGGACGGACTCCACCGCCCACCGCTCCCGGCCGCCGGCCCGCTCGGCGGCGGCCTCGTCCCGCGCCGCCTCGACCGGCTCCAGCTCGTCCGGCCGGAGCAGTCGCCTTGCCACCGGATCGCTGAACCGCCCCGCGGCCAGCCTGCCGTCCGCCACCGCGCGCCCCTGGCACACGAAGACCGCCGTCCGGCTGGCTCCGCCCGACTTCATCGCACACCCCCTCGCCGCAACGGTCGCACCTCAACGCGCTCACGAGCAACGCGCGGCACGTGTGGACGCCTGGCGGATGTCCAGGCGACCAGCGCGCACGTTGCGAAAGCGGCGCCGAGGAGGCTGGAGCCCGTCCAGCCGTGGGAGGCGAAGACGGCGGTGGTCGCGGCCGCGCCCAAGGCGGAGCCGAGCGAGTAGAAGACCATGTAGCCGCCGATGGCGCTGCTGGTGCGATCTGGATACGAGGCGGTCAGGACGTGCTGGTTGCTCACGTGCACGGCCTGGACCGCGAAGTCGAGGACCACGATTCCGACGCCGAGGAGCCACAGCGACCACGGCAGTTGCCCGATCGCCGCCCACGAGACGATCAGCAGGACGAGCGCCAGAACGGTGACCGGTGCCGCCCGTCCCGCGTCCGCCCCCCTGCCCGCACGTGCCGCGCCGAGCGCGCCCGCCAGCCCGGCGACGCCGAACAGGCCGATCTGGCTCTCGCTCAGGTGCCACGGCCCGCCCGCCAGCGGCAGGGACAGCCCGCTCCACAGGCTTCCGAACGAGGCGAACAGGAAGAACGCGATGAGCCCGCGGGTCAGGAAGACGCGCTGCCCGAACAGCCCGCCGAGCGAGACGACGGCCTGCCCGTACCCCGTCCGATCGCGACGCTCTTCCGCCGGTAGAACGGCAAGGACCAGGCCCGCGAGCCCGAGCGACAGCACCGCGAGCACGGCGTAGACGCTCCGCCAGCTCCACACCTCGGCGAGCATGCCGGTGACGACCCGCGCGCCCAGGATGCCGACCACGACGCCGGAGGTCACGACGCCGATGGTCCGTCCGCGCTCGCCGGGCGGCGAGACGGACGCGGCGTAGGCCACGGTCGTCTGCACCACGACCGCGAACACCCCGGCCGCCGCGAGCCCCGCGAACGCGACCCATGCGGCCGGCGCCGAGGCCGTGACGATCATGCCGAGGGCGGTGAGCGCAAGGTGCACGGCGATGAGCCGGCGCCTGTCGACCACATCGCCGAGCGGCACCAGCAGCACGAGCCCCGCCAGGTAACCGACCTGCCCGACCGCGATGATCCACCCGGTGTGCCGTGCTGGCACACCGAGATCGCGTCCCATCGGCTCCAGAACCGGCTGCGCTGCGTAGATGCTCGCCACCGCGACACCGCACACCACCGCGAGCAGCAACCGCCGCCACACGCCCATCGCCCCTCCAAGCTGATTAGTAGCAAATTGCAACCAATCGGACCGTACGGCATGATGGTTTCAATCCGCAACCAATCGGGAGGGGTCATGGGGCGCGCTCAGGACGTCGACTGGACGGACCCCACCTGCCCTGTCGCGCGCACGCTCGACCTCGTCGGCGACAGGTGGAGCCTGCTCATCGTCCGCGACGCGATGGACGGGGCACGCTCGTTCACCGAGTTCCAGCGACGCACCGGCATAGCCCGCAACATCCTCACGGACCGCCTGCGCAAGCTCACCGCCCACGGGCTCCTCGACCAGCGCACCGCGCCGTCCGGCCGCCGCCAGGAGTACGTCCTCACCGACGCAGGCCGCGACCTCTTCCCCGTCGTCCTCACCCTGCGGCAGTGGGGAGAACGCCACGCCTTCGCCCCCGGCGAGGCCCACTCAACCCTCGTAGACCAGCACGGCGACCCCGTACCGGAACTCACCCCGACCAGCACCGACGGCACCGTCCTAGACGCCGACACCACCCACGTACAGAAGCCCCACTAACCGACCGTCCTCAGCCCGCTGTCTCGCTGAGTACTGCTCTGCCTAGGCGCGGGTTGGCCAAGGTGGCGGCCGCCGGGCGGCAACTCGGCTCGCACAGAGGGACCGGGAGAACAACGCAAGAAGGACGGACTGATGTGTCCGCCCTTCTTGCGACATCACGTGCAGATGACCAGTTGCTCGACCGGACGAACCGGGCGTCTAGGTTCGACTCGTCCGACGCCTCCTTCAGGAACTGATCACTGAGTTGAACAGTCCGATCGCTGCGCCCCCGGCGGCACCGCCGGCGATGAGGGCCTCGGGGACGGAACGGCGTGTCGCGTAGGTGAGCAGGCAGACTGCGACCGCGACGAGCGCGGCCAGGAGGAAGATCAGCGCGCTGCGGATGGTGAGTAGAGCCGGCCCCTGATCGGAGTTGGGACGCTGAGCCATGATGTCGCACTCTCCTTGAGAGAGGGGCTGAAGTGGTGGACGCCAAGGCATAGGCCCATCCGTCCCGTTTCCCCTCGCGTTGATCGAGTGAACTGATCTGGGTGGTGTTCTCCCAGCTCAAGGCTGTTGCGTGAGGGACGCCCCAAAAAACCTGGTGATGGCGCGAGGGGAAACCTGCGTTGCCGTCCTATGTCGTCGTGCACGGTAGTAACCCTCAAGAGCCGCGACGGGACGGAGGCGTGGCATGTCCACGGTGCAGGATGAATCGCCAGGGCCGCACGTCCCGCCCGGGACGGGTTCTGCGACGGGCCAGGACCACGAGGTGGAGGTGCCCCAAGACGAGGCTGAGTTGGCCATCGACCTCGACCTGACTCAAGAGTTGATCGCCGATGCCGAGGCGGAGCTGGTACCGGAGGCATCGGGGCAACCCGCACCAATTTCCAAGGCCGAACGGCTGAAGGCCGACCACCTGATGGTCACGATGGTGATCGAAGAGGGGGTTGGCGGCCCTCGCGAGGCTTATCTCCTGCAGCAGTTGGTGCGGTACGCGCGTCCTGTGCTCAAGGCGTTGTTGCGCGACGGCCGGATCTTCGCCAAGTGCAGCAGACTGCATCGGCCGGTCGGCGATGAGATCTCCTTCCTGGATTGGTCGGACATGGACCGCGACGAGATCGCCCAGGACATGATCTCCGATGCGTTGCCGGTGTTCAGGAAGAGCGTCTTCGAGCAGCGAAGGTGGGCTCCTGAAAAAGGGGCTTCTCTCGCCACATACTTCGTCAATGCCTGTGCTCTCCAGTTTCCGGCCATCTATCGCAAGTGGAATGAAAATCGTCGGCGGATGGTGTCGCTTGAAGACGAGCACATCAAGGCTCTGTCGGATGGCCGGAGCGCCGACCCGGCCTTGCAGGCGGTGACCCAGGACAGGCTTGCTCGGGCGCTGGGACCCGTGGACCCGCAGATAAAAAATGCTCTTGCATATTACGCCGCAGGATTTACAATGAAAGAAGCCGCCGAGCGAGCAGGAATAACGGAGAAGCGGCTTGAGGGAGCGTTGGCCAGGCTTCGTAAGAAGCAAGCAGGTGGAAGGGATCCACGGCCTGGCGGAGGGGAAGGGCAGTGCTGATGGCTGGACAGGATGACTTCGAAGCCCCGACCGATGTTCCCGAATCCCAACCGGACGACAGGCCGGCGGAGGCCAATGAGGCGGGGCAGGTGGACGATCAGTTCCGCATGCTTCTTGAGACTTCCTCGCTCGGCACTCCCGCGGCCCGCCGAATCAGGTCTATGACCGCTCCGGAGGAAGCCGAACAGATCATGCAGGAGCAATCTTCCGGTTCCTCCGCGGATGCCGGTGAACTACCACCCGCAGGATCCGGAGCCGTTGAGTCCGCGATGCTCGCAGTACCAGAGCGGTTCCCGAACGCCGAGTACGGCGATGACATCATCGAGACCATGATCGGCGCGATGAAGCCACGTGAGCAGCGCGGCGGCTTCACGCTCGTGGTGTCCTTTTGTCGAGAAGAACCACTTGCCGACCGCTATCACCTCCTCAAGCTGGTCACCGATGCCATGACCGCATCGCATCCTTTGCGCTGGTATTGGACGGCGCTCAATGACGCTGACGCTTTCCTCTTGCCGATCACGCTGGCAGATGTCTCCTTGGTCGGGGATGTGGTCAAGCTGCTCGAACAGAAACTGGCCGCCTACAACACTGGCCAGGAGAGGCCATCCCAGTTGAAGGTCACGCTGCATGCGGGCATGGCCGCTCTTGGTTTCGAGGCGAACAGCCCGGCTCCGATCTTCACCAGGCGCCTCCTCGGGGCGAAGGAATTCGATCGGTTCTTGGACCTGTCGCCGTCGGCGGGCCTGGCGATGATCCTTCCTGACTGGATCTTTCGGCGGATCCAAGAGTCCCGGTATGACATCGGTATGAGTCCGAAGATGTTCCGCCGGACCTATCTCCGAGAGCTTTCAACGGCCGTCTGGGTCTATGTCGGAAGGTCGAGCGGTCTTGAAGGGGGAGGAGTAAGCGGTCCAGGCTCCTCTCCCGTGCGGGACCACGTCCACGAGATCGAGCGAAACCTCGGAGCATCGACTGATCCGCAAGCCGGCCAGGCGCTGGTGTCGTCCGGGGTGTTCATCATGTGTGTGGATTCCCTCGACGACGGAGAGTCTTTTCCGCAACGCTCCTGGGCGGCGGTGATGTACGCACTGCAGTCCGCCGCGTTCGCGACGGGCGTGGTGTTGCAGGAGCCGCGATGCTTTGAACGCAACGGATACGCCGTTTTCGCCATCTCGGCTCTCCCCCAATGGGAGGCGGCCAGCATTTTGCCAGCCGTCGCGACCCGGTTGCGAACCTCCAGCGCTCATACCTTGCCGGTCCGAGCGGGCTGGGTGAACATGCCGGAGGCTGCTGGAAGCGACTTGTTGGCTGATCTCGCACTGCTGGCCGAGCCCGGCGATTGCGGGTTGAGGAGCAAACGAACGCGGTCGATGCCTCGGACGCTGCCGGCCGAGTCGTCTTCCGGACGTGTGCTCCAGCGACAACGATCACTGCTGCTGGCAGTGGAGTTGAACTACAAGGAGGCCCAGGGTCGGGACGGGTTCCTGCGTCGTTACCCCTCCGGCGGCGAAGCCGATGTGGCGAGCGTGCTCTACGCGATGATCCATCAAGCGTTGGCAGCCGCAGCGCGCATCTGGAACCCGACGACGTACGAGACCGGTGAGAGCGGTTTGCTGGTCGTGGTGCAGGCACCGATCTGGCAAAGCTCCGAACTGCACGAACTGGTAGAGGACCTCGTCGGGCTGGTGGGCCGCTTCAACAGTGTCCGTTCCGCCGCCGACCACGTGAGAATCACCCTTGCTCTCCATGGAGCGGGGCGCACCGGTCAGGACGAACGGCCCAATCGGCAGCTGATGCAGTTGATGCAGCTGCTCGAGATCGCGCGTGCCGACAGTACGCCGCGAGCGGACTTGGCGGTCATCACGTCCGACCACATCCATTCCGAGTTGCGAGCCGGGCCGTACTTCTCCAATGCCTCCCCAGTCACGGTCAGCGGCCGGCCGGCGGGCTGGCTGGCCTATCCAACCGGGCGTCCGCACGAGATCAACGACCGACCTGGCCGTCCGCGCTTCTCGCTGAACGGCCCACGTCTCAAGGCCCCTGCCGTTCCTGAGAGCAGCGAACGGGCACACGGCCAGGCTGCGGATGCGGGTAGAACATGCTCCGAGATGTGGGAGTCGGATCTGGATTCGGTCGCTACCCCTGCTGCATTCGCCGCCGCACTCAAAAGGGTGCACGCAGGCGCGGGTAGCCCCTCATATCGCCGCCTAGAGGCGGTCACCAAGGATTCCCCGTTCCCCCTGCGCCGTTCAACCATCGCCGACTTTCTCGCCGCGCGGCGGATGCCCAGTAAGGGGGCACTCGAGACATTCCTGCGAGCATGTGATGTGGCGCCACCCCGTATCGCCGCCTGGGAGGCGGCATGGCGACGTCTCAAGTCCGATGACAGGCAACGCAGCGACAGGCGACGCGGCGCCCCTGCGACCGCCGGTCCCGCGGCTCCAGCCCAAGAGGGCTCCTCCTCCCAGCGGCCCGGGTTCTGGAGTGCCCTCACTAGTGTTGAGAGAGCCGACCTTCTCGCGATCGCGCAGGAAGCCGTGCATCCGGCCGGGACGGTGCTGTGGGAGGAAGACGATGTCGCCGACCACGCCATCGTGATCAAATCCGGATCGGTGCGCGTCTGCGTGGAGCGGGACGGGCGCGAACGGATCATCGCCTTCCGAGGCCGCGGCGACATCGTCGGCGAGCGCGCCGCCCTGCTACTGCGGCGGCGGTCGGCGACCATCGTCGCGATGGAGCCGCTGCACGTGCTCGGCCTGACCACGCAACAGTTCGTCGGCTACTTGAGCGCACATCCCCGCGTGGTGGGCGTATTGGAAGGCGAGATGTACGAGCGGCTTACCGAGGAGCCGCTCCAGCAGCAAGGTGCACAATGGACGGCCGCAGGGTTGGACGGGGAGGCGTCACAGTACGCCCCGCCCCATCCGGCGTCGTTGGTCAGAGCCATGACACCATCTCGACGGAGCAGCCTTTACGACACAGACGCATTGGCGAGCATCCTCACCACTCCTGCCGGAGGCACCCCAAGCGCTAGTGGTTTGGTTTCCATGGGGGAGCCGTCCGTCCGCACTCCTTCGTTGCTGTCTGGAGGGAGCATGCAGTCATCGCCTCTCGCGCAGCAGACCCCGTCGATGGCCTTTACTCCGGCCGCATCCTCCGGTCCGGCGCCGGCACACCAGCACTGCACCATCGTGTTCACTGATATCACTGGCTTCAGCTCCCGCAGCCGCGACGAGAAGAGCAGGATCGAGATGCGGCGTGCCATGTTCGCCGCCCTGCGTGAGTCGTTCGAGGAGGCGCGGATTCCCTGGGAATCGTGCTACAGCGAGGATCGCGGCGATGGGGCATTGATCGTCGTGCCGGCCGAGGTCCCCAGCGCTACGGTCGTCGACCCGGTCATCGCTTCCCTTGAAATGCGTCTGCGTCGTCACAACCGGCGGTCTGCCAGCGCGGCCCGCATCCAGCTCAGGGTCGCGGTCGACGTCGGACCCGTGCTGCCCGATCCACCGGGTGTCTCCGGCTGGACGATCATCAACGCGGCCCGGCTCCTCGACGCCGCACCACTGAGGCAAAGACTCGCCGCGACGGGGGCCGACCTAGGCGTCATCGCGTCAGGGCTGACCTATGACACCGTCATCGCACACAATCCCGGCCATGTAAACGCCGATGAATACGAATCCGTCAGTTGGGATGTGAAGGGAACACGCATCAAAGGCTGGATCTACTTGTCCGGATGTCCGCAACGGTTCACGATGCCGGCGGGCGGTGTTCTATTGGGCAGTGGCGTACGTCCAGCAACAGAAAGCCAGACCAGCCATCCGGCACCGGCTCTGGAGTGCTGACCGGCGACTAGGGAACCGCGCCCGACTCAGATCTTGTCACCCGCCTACTTGCTTGACGTCCACGTAGTGGTCGTCATTGTTCCGACAACCGTTCATGCTCCGGTCTGGGGACGGACGGACAGCCCCGCTCCTCGTAGTAGCGAAGTCGCCAGTGGTGTCGCAGATCCTGCACTGAGCATGATGCCCGATGGGACGAAGCCGTCCTCAGCCTGCCGTCCAGTGGCGGAGCTTTTCGGGGTTGCGCATTACCCAGATGTGCTTGATGCGGTCGCCGACGACGTCGAACGCGAACACCGTCACGGTGACGCCGTCCTCCTGAGCCACTAGGCCAGGCTGACCGTTCACCGTGCGTTCCAAGAGCGCCATGTTGGCGGGCCTCAGGTTGGCCAGTTCGACCCAAGCGTGCGCGATCGGCTCGCCGCCTTCGATGGGGTCCAGGAAGGCGACGGCTTGGCCGCCGCCGTCGGCGATCGCCGTGGCGTCCGGGTCGAGCAGGCCGATGAGGGCGTCGATGTCCTTGGCCTCCCACGCCCGCTTGAAGTCCCTGACAACCTCGGCGCGCTGGGCGGTCGTCCTCGCGGGGGCCTGCGCATTGCGGATGCGGCGGCGCGCCGACGAGGCCAGCTGGCGGCAGGCCGCCGGCGTGCGGCCGACGATCTCGGCGACTTCGGCAAAGGAGTGGCAGAAGACGTCGTGCAGGATGAACGCGACGCGCTCCGCCGGAGTCATCGATTCGAGCACGACCAGGAAGGCCAGGTTGACCGACTCGTCCAGGGTGATCCGGTCGGCCGGGTCGGCGGGGACGCCGCCGGTCCACTCCGCGCGTTCGGGGAGCGGCTCGGGGATCCACTCGCCCACGTAGGTCTCGCGCCGCGCGCGCGCCGAGTTGAGCACGTTGAGGCAGATGCGGCTCGCGACCGTCGTCAGCCAGGCGCCCGGCGACTGGATGGCGTCCTGCTGCTCCCGCGACATGGCGTACCAGCGGGCGTAGGTCTCCTGGACGGCGTCCTCGGCCTCGGCCACCGATCCGAGCAGCCGGTACGCGAGATTGATCAGCTGGCGCCGCTCTCTCATGATCGCGTCCAGACCCGGGTCGAGCGGGTCCTCCCCTCGGGTGGTCATGGTGCCGGCGGCTCCCTCGGTCGCTTCCGTCCTCACCTGTCCGACAAGACGGCGCCCCGGAATGTGAGGCCGGCCCGCCGCCTCACATTCCGGACGGCCACGTTGTCGAACCACCGAGACCAGCACATCACCCGGAGGCTCACGAAGACCATGACCACCTCAACGCCGGAAGCACCGTTCACCGTCCCGGCGCCCACGCAGCGCTTGGAACGGGCGGCCGCCGCACTGACCGCGCACGGTTTCACCGTCGAGATCCTCGATGACGCCGCCGCGGCGCGTGAGCGCGTCAAGGAGCTGATTCCCGAGGGCGCCGACGTGTTCACCGGGGCCAGCGAGACCCTCCGCCTGTCCGGGATCGACGAGGACATCAACGGCAGCGGGCGGTACGCGTCCGTCAAGGCGCGCAGCAGGACCATGGACCGTGCCACCCAGCTGAACGAGATGTGGCGGATGATCGCCTGCCCCGACGTCATCGTGGGCAGCGTCGCCGCGGTCACCGAGACCGGATCCCTCGTCGCCGGCTCGGCCAGCGGAAGCCAGCTGGCCGGTTACTCGGGCGCCGCGATGCGCGCGATCTGGATCGTCGGAGCGCAGAAGGTCGTGCCCGACCTGGACACGGCGCTGCGCCGAGTCGAGGACCACTGCCTCCCGCTTGAGAACCAGCGGGCCATGGGCGTCTACGGGCAGCCCAGCGCCCTCAACCGCGTCCTCATCCTCAACGCCGAACCCGAGCCGGGGCGCGGCATCGTGCTGCTGCTCCGCGAAGCCATCGGCTTCTGAACCGGGACCGGTCCCTCCGACCAGCGCGAGGGACCGGTTTTTGGTTACTCTCCAGCGCGGTGCGGTCACAGGACGGTATCCTCCTGCCCGGGCAAGCCACGCCTGCCCGTCTGAGCACTGAGCGCCTACGCCGCTGGTGCGCCGACGACGAAGCGTCCTCGGACGACGCGTGGTACCCGAGCCCATGCCGTCCAGCGGTGCGCGTAGGACTCCGCCGGAGGACGTCGTGACCGCCGACCCCCATCGTCGCCCTTCCCGCAACCTGCAGCGCCGCATCCGCCGCCGCCAGGCCGCCACCGGCGAGCCCTACATGGCCGCGGCCACCGCCGTCCGGACGGAATGGGAGCGCGGCCAGCGCTACCTGTCCGACCCGTCGGTACCCGAGGACGTGGCCGCCGCCGTGCGGCGCGTCGGATTCATCCCCCTCGAACCCTTCGACCTGTCGGTCCACTGGGAATGGTGGTGCCGCTGCCAGTGGTGCGACGCGGTCGTCGAGGTGAGCCCCCGCGGCCACGGCTACCAATCACCGGGCCGCTGCCCCTACATCGTCTACGGCAGCATGCACGTGGACGGCCGCTGCACCCTCCCCGCACCGGACCCGGTGATCCGCACAGAGCCGCTCACCGAAGAGGAACTCCAGCAAATCTGGCAGCTCCCCCCACAACGCGCCCACAAAGTCTTCCCAACCCCAGGCCGCCGCCCCAGCCGATGAACACCGCGGCCTCACCGCCCCACGATGGGAGGCCGCCGGCGCCCCAAGCTGTGGATGCCGTCGGCGCGCTGCGCTACAGGCTGGCCGACGCCAGGGGCTAGGGAAGTGACTCCCCTCCCCGGGCTCTCAGGGAGGCATCAGGAGGTGCCGGCCCCGGCTGGTCAGGCGGTGCCTGACATGGGTGCCGTCCCGCTCGCTGTGGACCAGGCCCGCGTCCCGCAGCACCTTCAGGTGACCGCTCACCGTGGACGCGGGCATGCCCAGGCGGACGGCGACGGCCCCCGTCGTGAACCTGACGGTCAGGGCGCTGAGCACACGGGCCCGGCCGCTGCCCAGCAGGGCGGCGAGGGCGTCAGCGTGGCGGGTGGCGGTGCCGGACTCCCGGGGCTCGCCGCGGATCGGGTAGACCACGACCGGCGGCAGGCTGGGGTCGGCGATGGCGATCGGCGCGGTGTGGCAGAAGAAGGACGGGATCAGCCGGACGCCGCGTCCGTTCAGGCGCAGTTCGGCGTTCACCGGGTACGGCGCGGTGAGGACGGGGTCTCGCCACACGAACGGTGCCAGCGTCTCCAGCATCGCCACCGGGCCGCCCTCCAGCGCCTCCATCCGCCGCTCCCAGTCGGTGGCGACGGTGGCCTCGACCTCGCTCCAGTCCGGTGCGATCAGCCGGGTGTGGAAGTGCAGGACGGCGTCCGCGACCTGGTCGAGCAGGGCGCGGTCGCCCGAGGCGAGCCGCCGGGTCCAGCCGGGGAGCGTCCGATGGCGGGCCGCCTCGCGCAGTTCGCGGGCCAGCCGGGCGCCGGGCGTGGCGCGCAGCGTCCGCAAGGCGGCCGCCATCCCCTCCTCCGACTCGGTGGGGGTCAGAAAGTCGGGAAAATACGCGGCGTCGGCGGGCGCCAGGTCCCGGAGCAGCCGGGACGCCGCGCGCAGGTCGTCGTCCCGCAGCCGTTCCACCGCTCGGCGCCGCCACGGGTGCAGCCGCCGGGGCAGCCGGGCCAGGGACGTGGTGAGGACGTGGAGCCCGAGGAACGCCTCCCATATCGGATCGGCGGATCTCGCGAGCTGCACGTGCCGAAAATCGCGGTCACTGAAGTGAATGCGCAGGACGCCGCCCATCGCCCAAGATTAAAGAGCGGCGGTCACGAGGGGATTTCGACTGGGCCCGAATACCTCCGCCGCCTTCTGTTTCCCAGGCCCTTACCATCCGCTGCGTGCTGATTCGTCTCCCGAGTGCCGACGCGGAACCGCGGCCGAAAGAGCCCCGAGGCGGCGGATCCGCGCGCGTCCTGCCGGGGCGCCGTCTCCGCTGCCCGGGGCACCTCCGCTGCCGAGGTCCGCCGCTCCCGGCCGCGGCTCCGCGCACCCGGCGGCACGTGTCCGCGGGCCGTCGCCATCGCCGGTCCGCCTCTCATTCCCGGACCGGACGGCCATTCCGGGGGAGCACGCACGAGTCGTCCGACCGGCCGCGGCGGCCGCATCCCTGGATTCTTCGCGGTCGCCTCCGGGGCGCGACTTCCGGAGTTCCGCCAAACCGATCTTCTTCCGACCGGAGCAAGGAAATCCCCCACCAGGAGGTTCGGGTGAGCCAATCGAACATGTCCCGCCGGCAGGTGCTGAAGACCGCCGGCGGCGTGACCGCCGCGGCCGCGCTCGGCGGCGCGGGAGTCATCGGATCCGCCACCGCCGCCCACGCGGCCGGTGACGGGTTCGGCCTGCGGATCGTCGAACGCAACGAGAGCGACCCCCGCATGAAGTACTACCGTTTCGCCACTGACGCGATCGGATGGAACCCCGGGGTCAATGTCCTCCTTCCCAGCGACTACTCGAGCGGGCGGCGCTACCCCGTCTTGTACCTGTTCCACGGCGGCGGCCTCGACCAGGACTTCATCGCCTTCGACCGATGGGGCATCCGTCCCATCACCGTCGGCAAGCCCATCATCATCGTCATGCCCGACGGGGGGCACGCCGGCTGGTACAGCAACCCCGTCTCCTCCAACGTCGGCCCCCGCAACTGGGAGACGTTCCACATCGCCCAGCTCCTGCCCTGGATCGACGCGAACTTCCGCACCTACGCCGAGTACAACGGACGCGCGGTCTCCGGCTTCTCCATGGGCGGCTTCGGCGCGCTGAAGTACGCGGCGAAGTACTACGGCCACTTCGCGTCCGTCAGCGCCCACTCCGGCCCCGCGAGCCTGCGCCGCGACGCGGGCCTCGTCGTGCACTGGGCGAACGTCAGCTCCGCGGTCGCCGACCTCGCGGGCGGCACCGTGTACGGGGCGCCGCTGTGGGATGAGGCCAGGGTCACCGCGGACAACCCCGTGGAACGCATCCCCAGCTACCTCAACAAGCGGATCTTCCTGGTCGCCGGGACCAGCCCCGACCCGGTGAACTGGGCCGACTATGTCAACGAGACCCAGGTGCTCGCCGGCCAGCGGGAGTTCCGCGCCCGCCTCGGCGACGCCGGCATCCCCCACGAATGGCATGAGGAGCCGGGCGGCCACGTCCTCCGCGAGGGCATGTTCCGCCTCGACCTCGACGGCATCATCGGTCGGCTCCGCAAAGCGTGACCAGTCGTTCCCGGACGTCCCGGTCCCTGCTCCCCCGCCCCTCCTCGTGATCCCCACACGACGCCCGCCCCAGGAGCCCCGATGCGCAGGAGACTCATCCCACCCGCCATAGGTACCGCCGTCGCGACCGCCGCCGTCCTCACCGGCCTGGCCGGACCGGCCGCCGCGCAGGATCCCCCGTCCCCGGCCCCGGTGATCGTGGCCGGCCATGCGACCTCCGCCGGAACGGCCCTGGTCGCCGGCCAGAACAGGCCAGGAACCCGGCTGCACGTCGAGCCCGCGCGGACCACCGCCGTCCGCACGCTGGAGATCGACTACCAGGTCCAGGAGACCGGCTACTGGTGCGGGCCCGCAGCCACCCGCATCGCCCTCTCCGCGCGTGTCGCGCCGCCGAGCCAGGCGACCCTGGCCGCCGAACTGGGCACCACGCAGAACGGCACGGACCACATCAGCCAGGTGACATGGGTGCTCAACGCCCGGCTCGGAACGGGCTGGTACGAGACCAAGGAGATGCCCGACGACCCGCCCACGCAGGCGCAGCGCGACCTGCTGTGGCGGGACGTCGTGCTCGACATCGACAACAACTATCCGATCGTCGCGAACATCGTGGCCCCGCCCGGCAACCAGCCGCCCGGCTACCCGTCCGACCAGACGATCTACCACTACTTCACCGTGATCGGCTACGACGACGTGCAGCGCACCGTCCTCATCGCCGACCCCGCCTCGTTCGGGGGCTACCAGATCTACTGGCTCTCGTTCAACCAGCTCGCGACGCTGATCCCACCGAAGGGCTACTCGGCCTGACCTGGTGACGCGCGGTCTCGCCGCCCGGCCTTCCGACCGGCGGGACCGCGGTGGCGGGGAAGGTCGTGATCTCCGGCCGCGGAGCCCACCCGGGCGGCGCCGCTCCCGCACCCGACCGGGCGTCGGCGGCGCGGGGAAACACCCACCTGCCCACAAATCGTGCCGCCTCCGGCAGCGCTGCCGGAGGCGGCCAGGCATTCGATTCCGACCCTTCCATGACTATTCTCGGGCCCTGTGACGACAACTGGGCAGAATCGGCTCCTCCGTACGCAGCGAGAGCTTGAGGCGGTCGCGAGCAGCGATCCGGACGCCATCGCAGCGGTGCTTCGGGGCCACGCGCCTCATTTGGGGGAGAGGGAGGTAGTGCTGCGGGGATTGCTGCTCCTCGGTGGGCGCGGTGACGTCCCGTTCTCCCCGAACCCCTGGGGTATATCCGCCTCTTACGGCCTCGACGAGGCGCTGAGCCGCGTGTGGCTTCCGGTCGCCGAGCGGTGTCCGCAATTCCTGGCCGCCGTCCGGCGGGAGATTTTCGGGCTGGCGCTAGTGGAAGCGTCGGGTGAGTTCTCACTCGCCTACCTATTCCTGCGATGCTTCGGCCGACGGGCCTCCTCGTCGGCGCCGAGGAGCCTGGATGCGCTGCTCTCGCGAGCCGAAGAGGGAGCCCGGCTGGAGGTGATGTGGGGAGAGAGGCCGTTCCCGCCGGACTCGCCTCCCATTTCGGTGCTGGACGTATCCGTTCCCGCCGCAATCCAGGCGCTGGCCGGGGTGCACACCGTGCTGAGGTCCCCTGAGTCCCATTTGCAGTTCACCGACTCCGGCGGCGAAACCCTCGGCGACCTGCTGCGGGAGCGCAATGCCGAGTTCTATGAAGAAGACGTGGACGAGGAAGAGGAGGAAGAGGAGGACTGGCAGCTCGCGGATCTCCGCGCGGGAGTGTTCGACCGATGCATCTATCTAGGGCACTGCGATGAGGCCGCCGAGGGGTATTACTACGACCTCGGCAACGGGCGACCGTCCCCGGACCCGTTGGTCGTGACACATGACCAGGACGGCTCCTCGCACGGCGACAGTCTCCTGGAATGGTTCGACCGCCGTGCCCAGGAATTGCTCCTGTGCGTCCCCTCGGGCTGACGTGACGATCACAACGCGCCGTTCCGGCAGCGGCTGATAGATCCACACGTCCAGGAGCGGACCAGCCTTCACGCTCCAACCGCTCTCTTCGGGTGCTGAGGGGCCCCGCCTGCGTGACCGGGCCCGCGTGAAAGCGATCCGGGAAGCGAGCGAAGTACGGGTGACGACCATCCACCCGGAGGTGCCCATGCCGGACCCCACGGAAGGGGCGGCAGCATGACCGCCCCGCCCGACACGGCTCCGACGGACGCGGAACTGCTCGCCGCTTCCGTCCGCGACGGCGACCACTTCGCCGCCGTCTACGACCGGCATTACGCCGATGTCCACCGCTACATCGCCGGGCGCCTCGGCCCGCAGGCGGCCGACGACGTCGTGGCCGAGACCTTCCTCGCCGCCTTCCGCAGCCGCGCCGCCTTCGACCCGTCCCGCGGGTCCGTCCGGCCCTGGCTGTTCGGCATCGCGACCAACCTCGTCGCCCGGCACCGCCGCACCGAGACCCGGCGCTACCGGGCGTTCGCGCAGGTCGGGGTGGACCGCGACCCCGGCGGCCACGACGACCGGGTCGCGGCCTCGGTGTCCGCGGCGCGGCTCCAGCCCGCGCTGGCCCGTGCGCTCGCCTCGCTGTCCCGCAAGGACCGCGACGTCGTGCTGCTCAAGGCCCTGGCCCAGCTCACCCACGAGGAGATCGCCGACGTCCTCGGCATCCCGTACGGCACCGTCGGCTCCCGCCTGAACCGGGCGCGCAAGAAGTTGCGCGCCGGACTGCCCGCCCACACGGAAGGACTGTGACCATGGACGAGTTCCAGATGATCGCCACGATGCTGGACGAGCCGCCCACGCCGGAGACCGAGGCGGCCGTCCGCCACCAGGTCCTCAACGGGATGCGCGGGGCGCAGCGGCCCGCGCGCCGCGTCTGGCGCCGTCCCGCCCTGTGGAGCGGCTTCGGCCTGGCCGCCACCGCCGCCGCCGTCACGGGGACGGTCGTCCTGTCGTCCGGGACGACCCCGCGTGCGCCCGATCCCGGCCACGGGCCGGCCGCCGTGCAGCCGATGTCGGCGAAGACCGTGCTCCTCACCGCCGCCGAGCACGCCGAGACCGCCCCGGCCGGCGGCAAGTACTGGCATGTCCTGAGGGTGCAGTCGAGCGCCTTCTGGAACGAGAAGGAAGACTACTGGTCGTACGGACGCCAGCTGATCGGGCAGTGGAGCCGCCCGGACGGCCGGTCCTGGACGGGAACCCGAGGACTCGACCCCGTGCCCATGTCCCCCAAGGACGCGGCCCCCTTCCGGCGGGCCGGCTCGCCCGACCCGAACCCGATCCGCCCCACGCTCGACAAGGACACCGGGACGAAGACCTTCCTGGTCTGCGACAGGGGCATGACGTTCAAGCAGGTCCAGGCGCTGCCGACCGACCCCGGCGAGCTGAGGAGCGCGCTGAAGCGGGCGATCCCGCGCGACCACCCCACCGCGGGGGGCACACCGGACGAGGTCGTGAAGAACTGCGCGACCGATCTGCTCAGCTCCGTCCCCGTGCCCCCGAAGGTTCGCGCCGCCACCTACCGGATGCTCGCCGCCATGCCCGGGGTCACGGCCGTGGGCGCGGTGACCGACGAGCGCGGACGCAAGGGAGTCGGGCTGCACGTGCGGGTCATGCGCGAGGTGGCCGACACCCTGGTCATCGACCCGGAGTCCTCCTTCGTGCTGAGCCTGTCGCGCACCACTGCCAATGTCCCCGGCGAGGTCGACAAGACCCTGTACCTCCAGGCCGGCTGGACCGACAGCGCCCCGAGGATCCCCACCCTGCCCTGACCGTCCACGCGAGCGCCCTTGGATGACGAGCCGCAGGAACTGGTGAGCCGGGTCTGGACGGCCGCGTGATCGCGGCCGTCCAGACGCCGTCCCAGGCCGTGCGGATGTCGGAGACCGGATCGGTGACGGGGTCAAGGCGGCTAATGGGTTGCATGCGGCGCACGTCTGCAGAAGGCTCCCTTGAATGGAGCCGTTAGCGCCGTCGGATCCCGCCCGCATCGCCTCCTACGAGTTGCTGGCCCGGCTCGGCGCGGGCGGTATGGGCCTCGTCTACCTGGCACGTTCTCCCGGGGGACGGCTCGTCGCGGTAAAGGTCATCCACACTCACCTCACCGACGCCCCCGGCTTCCTGCGGCGCTTCCGGCGCGAGGTCGAGGCCGCCAGAGCGGTCAGCGGCTTCTATACGGCCCCCGTCATCGACGCCGATACCGACGGCCGCCCCGCATGGCTCGCGACAGCGCACGTGGCGGGTCCCGCACTCGACGCCGTCGTCCGCACGCGCGGGCCCTTGCCCCGGCGGACGGTCACGGCGCTGGCGGCGGCGCTCGCGGAGGCGCTCAAGGCCGTTCATACGGCCGGGCTGGTCCACCGGGACCTCAAGCCGTCCAACATCCTGCTCGCCGAGGACGGGCCCCGGGTGATCGACTTCGGGATCGTGCGGGCGGCGGACGGCACCGAGACGACCGGCGGGTTCGTCGGCACACCCGCCTACATGTCGCCGGAACAGGTCCACGGCGGGGAGATCGGCCCCGCGAGCGACGTGTTCTCGTTGGGCGGCGTGCTGTACTTCGCCGCCACCGGCCACCCGCCCTTCGGGTCCGGTGACCTCCCGGCGGTCCTGCACCGCGTGTTGACACAGGAACCCGACCTGGCCCCCGTCCCGGCGGAGCGGCGCGACCTCATCGGCCGCTGCCTGGCCAAAGAGCCGTCCATGCGCCCCGTACCGGACGAGATCCTCGCTGAACTGGCCGACTCGGTCGCGGAGGGCCCGGTCGACTGGACGGCCGGGCCGCAGCGCACGCTGATCGACGAGTACGCCACCAGGATCTCGTCGTACACCGGCCCGAAACCCGCCCCGGAGCCGCAGCCGGAACCGGAGCCGGAACCGAGGCGGAGACCCGAGCCGGACCCGGAGATCGAGACCGAGCCGCCGCTCCAGCCGGCCCCCGAGCCGAGGCCCGCCGCTTCACGGCCCCGCCCTCCTGAGGCGATCGTCCGCACGTCCCGGCGGTCCCGGCGACGTGGTTGGACGATGCTGGCGCTCGCGGCGCTGCTGGGCACGATCGTCTTCACCGTGCTGGATCTGGGCGGCTCGGGGCGGGATGGAGGTTTCCGGCCGTGGTCCGTCGATGACGCGGTCGGAGCCGCCGTCGTCTCCGACGGGCTGGTCTACATCGGTAAGAAGGACGGGACCGCCGCCCATGACGCGCGGACGGGCAGGCGGCGCTGGGAGTCTAAGGCAGGCGAGAGAGAAGTGGTGGTCGGCCGTCACGGCGCCGTGCTCGTCGTCTGGAGCCCGACGCGGCTGAGCGCCCTCGATCCGCGGTCGGGGAATCGGCTCTGGCGGATCCCGATGGATCCGGACGGCTGCGCGACCCGGCCCGGCTCTTCGGGCCTCATCCTGGTGATCGACAAGAGCGACCGGCAGGACGGCGCGCGCGTGTCGGCCGTCGAAACCGCCACCGGAGCCCGGATCTGGAGCAAGACGCTCCGCGCCAGTGCCTGCACATCCGACATAGGGGTCACCGAGCGAGGCATCATCGCGGTCACGTCCGGCAAGGACGAGGACGAGAACGTCCTGGTCTTCTTGGCGGCCGAATCCGGCGAAGGCTGGCGCGCGACGACCGAACGGGTGGCGACCTTCACGGCCGGCGACTCGAACGTCTACACGGCCACCAAGGCCGAAGACGGGTATCGGATCCGCGCATATGCCGCGGACACGGGCCGCCGTCGCTGGGACGTCGCACTGCCGAGCCCGGACGGTGCGAATGATGTCGACGACCCCGAGATGACCACGGCGGGCTCGGATCTATACGTGCTCGAAGACGGCACTCTCTACGCCTTCCGAGGTTCGGACGGGCGTCAACTCTGGAAGTCCCCCATCTCGGATGAGACCTCTGGGCGCCTCTTCGTCACGGGCGGCGTGGCCTACGTTGACTGGAACGACAGCTATACCCGCTACATCCACACCGTTGAGCGAACTTCGCTGGCGGCGATCGACGTCCAGACCGGCCGGCGCCTATGGCACAAGCGCCTCGACTCGGGAGCGGGTTTCGCCGGGGTCGAGGGGCGCACGGTCTATGTGGCCTCCCACAAGGACCGCTCCTTCCGGCCGGACGACAACACGCTCATCGCCTTCGACGCGCGAACGGGGCACCAGCGCTGGACACGGGACTCGGACGTCAGAAGCGGCATCGTCGTCGCTTCCGGCGTTCTCTACGTCCTCAACGAGGACAAACTCGAAGCGATCGACGCCGCCACCGGCGGCGGGCCCTGAACCCGCGGTCCGGGAATGTCCGAGGCGGTCGTCAGGACGCCCTTCTCGGAGCTGATGCGCTGGAGTGACGCATGGGTGCGGAGCATCGATACCGAACCTGACCCGGACGTGGTGCGCACTCGCCGGCTCGGTTTCGCCTGTGAGAGGGGCGGGGGGCAGCGGCCCGTCCGGGATGTGGGACGGGACATGCGACTCGCCGCTACTCAAGGGGGCCAGCGGGGTGGTAGTGCCGGGTGGTCAGTGAATGTCGGTGGCGGATTGGACGGCTGTGCGGAGGGCTGCGCGGGTCAGTAGGAGGACGGGGCCGTCCGGGTCCTTGCTGTCGCGGACGGCGACCGCGCCGGTGACGGCGGCCAACTCGACGCAATTGCCGCCGTTGGAGCCGGTGTGGGTGCTCTTGCGCCAGTGGGTGTCGGGAACGCTCGCCAGCTCGACGCAGTCGCCGCCGTTCTCGCCACTGTGGGCACTTCGGCGCCAGTTGAGGTCTTTCAGAGACATGGAGCCAGTGTCGGACGCGCGGTCGAGCTTGTCAGCGGGCGTGTCCGTCCGGTTGGGGTTGCCCCTGGGGAAGGTGGACGGGCTTGGGCTCCGCCTGTGGCGATGGGTGAGGTGCGGCGGGTCGTCCGGGGCGGGCGATGCGACGACTCGCCGCTACTCAAGGGGGCCCAGCAGGGTGGTGGTGCCGGGTGGTCAGTGGGTGTCGGTGGTGGATTGGAGGGCTGTGCGGAGGGCTGCGCGGGTCAGTAGGAGGACGGGGCCGTCCGGGTCTTTGCTGTCGCGGACGGCGATCGCGCCGGTGACGGCGGCCAACTCGACGCAATTGCCGCCGTTGGAGGTGGTGTAGGTGCTCTTGCGCCAGTGGGTGTCGGGGATGCTCGCCAGTTCGACGCAGTCGCCGCCGTTGGAGGCACTGTAAGTGCTGCGGCGCCAGTTGACGTTTTCCAGGGGCATGGGGCCAGTGTCGGACGCGTGGTTGAGCTTGTCAGCGAGCGTGTCCGTTCGGCTGGGGTTGCCTCTGGGGGAGGTGGACGGGCTCGGGTCTCGCCTGTGGCGAAGGGTGAGGTGCGGCGGGTCGTCCGGGCAGGCGATGCGACGACTCGCCGCTACTCAAGGAGGGCGGCGGGGTGGTGGTGCCGGGTGGTCAGTGGGTGTTGGTGGCGGATTGGACGGCTGTGCGGAGGGCTGCGCGGGTCAGTAGGAGGACGGGGCCGTCCGGGTCCTTGCTGTCCCGCACCGCCACCACCGACGCACCGACCGCTCCAGCCACGTCCGCTAGCTCGACGCACTCACCGCCGTTGGGACCGCTGTAGCTGCTCTTTAGCCAGGAGAGCCCTGTCAGTTCGACGCAGTTACCGCCGTTGGAACCGCTGTGGCTGCTCTTGCGCCACTTGGCGTTTGTCAGGTCCATCTTTCCTCGATGACCTTTCGGATCAGTTCACGCGACATCGCCTGCGTGAGCGCCTGAGAACGGAGCTCGACCAGAGTTTTCGCGAGGTTGGACAGATCCGCGGGGTTGTCTGTGGTGATACCTCGGATCGCTGTCTCGATGTAGGCGATCTCGCTCCGATCCTCCATCGTCGCGACCACGAAGGCGCCCAGGACGCCTTCGTGCTCACCACTAGACAACACTACTTGAACCGTGACGTTGGGCAACAAACTCAGCTCTAGAAGGTGTTCGAGCTGTTCACGCATCGTCTCCGGCGTCCCGACGAGGTTGTACAGGACGTGCTCGTCGAGTAGGAACAGGACTGTCGGTGGGGCTGGGTCGTCCCTGGTGAGGATGGCCTGGCGGCTGATACGAGCGTCGGCGGCTTCCTGGTTGCCGCGCAGCATTGCCAAGGCGTAGGCAGGTGTCTGGGCCAGCCCAGGGACTACGGAGTTCTGCCAGTTCACCAGCATGACCGCGTCCGACTCGATCTGTGGCCAGTCGAACCAGATCGGTACCGGGTGCCCGTCCTTGTTCAGGTCTTCCCACAGGCTGATGAGAGAGCCGCCTGCCTCCAGGTGGTCGTCCACGGCGACCACGAATGACCGTGTTGCGCGCTTCTTTCCGTTCTCGATGCGGCTGACCTGGGGGCCGCTCACCTTCGTCAGATGAGCGATGGTCTCCTGCTTGATGTCTTTGGCCTCCCTCAACCGGCGCATTTGGCGACCGAAGGCGACGAGGGCGGGCGACTCACGGGGGCGTTGGCGTCGTGGGGGCATGGGTTTTACCTCTCGGCGGAATCTGTCGAGTTCGGGGGATGACCTACCACTGCCTGCCACCTCACAGCGGTAGCCACATCTTAACGCGAAAATAGCGCACTGTGTGTTGCACGCCACACACAGTGAGGAGAGGTCATGGGGCAGGCGGCGACGCAGAACGAGATGGTGGTGAAGCGGGATCCCAAGGTCGTCGCGGAGGTCCGGCAGTTCGTGCGGCTGGTCACCGGCGAGTACGGGATGGACGACTTCGTGCCGTGTCTGGTGGCCAGCGAGTTGGTCACCAATGCGCTTCAGCACGCGAAGTCGGAGACGGACGAGGACGTGGTGCTGCGGTTGAGCCGGACCGAGGACGACGCGCTGTGGATGGAGGTCCAGGACGCCGCCTGCGGCCTGCCGCACATGCTGGCGGCCGATACGACGAGCGAGACGGGCCGGGGCCTGTTCATCGTCGATCAGTACGCCCGCTGCTGGGGCATCCGCTCCCTGGCCGGCAATGTCGGCAAGGTCGTCTTCGCGGTCATCGACCGCACCTGAAGGCCAGCGGAGGGGCGTTCCCTCCCGTCCGCCCCTCCGCCCCCTCCGGGAAGACCGGTGCCGCGCCACACAGAGCCAGGGCCGGCCGGCATTGACGGTCGCCTGGAAGGTGGCGGGGTGTGGCGGGTCGTGCAGGGTGCTGAGGGACCGGCGCCGCGTCCACCGCGGTCACGGCCGTGACCTATATGCCCTGACGGCCTGACCCGCGTGCTCGGTTGTGGCTGCTCGGCAGCGGACGGGGCCGCCATCGCGATGGTTTCGCCGGCGTGAACTGGTCCGGCTTGAGCGACATATCGTTTATCGTTAATATCGAGATTCGATATGCGTCAGCCTGGGGACGAGGAGGTGCCAGAGACGTGAGCGACATGCGCTGGTGGACCTGGAGCAAGGGAGACAGCCGCATCCTGGAAGCGACCGTAGGTCTGGCCTTGCTGCTCGTGGCCCTGTTCGGTGCGCTCTTGCCGATTCTGGGCGTGACCGGGCTGCGAGAGCCGACCCGCACCCGTCAGGTCGAAATCGAGGATCTTGCGCAGGTGCCCGCGGCGGCGTCGGCAGGCAGTGTGAGACTGCGCGGCACGCACACCGCCGAGCTGAGCCTGGCCGACCCCGGCCTCGCCGAGCGCCTGCTGCTCGTCCTTCCCGGCCTTGTCCAGGCAGCGCTGCTGCTGGTGATCCTGGGACTCCTCTACCGGATGGCGCGCACCCTGCGATACGGCGACGTCTTCGTGACGCAGAACGCCCGACGGCTGGGCGTCATCGCACTGGCCATCCTGACCACCGCCACCATCGTCCCGCTCGCCGACACCGTCACCACCCACCTTCTGGTCAGCGGCACGGCACTCGCCTCCAAGGTCCCGACCACCTACGAGCTGTCCGGCTCCACCCTGCTCCTCGGGTTCTTGGTCGCCGCCGCCGCTGAGGCATTCCGCCAAGGCACCCTGCTGCGCGCCGACACCCAAGGGCTGGTCTGATGCCACCCGAAGAACCGCACCAGATCAAGGTCCACCTCGACCGCCTCCTGGCCGAACGCGACATGACCCTGGCCGAACTCGCCGAACGTGTCGGCGTGACCGTCGTCAACCTGTCCATCCTCAAGAACGATCGCGCCAAGGCCATCCGTTTCACCACCCTCAGCGCCATCTGCCGCGAACTCGGCTGCCAGCCCGGCGACCTCCTCACCTCCGACCACCCATAGGCCCACCCTCCGCCTGTGGCGTGGGCGGGGTGCGGCGGGCCATGTGTCCGGTCGCGGACTGGACACACCACCCTCCGAGTACGGCGCGCCACGATTGTCCTCGCGCATCGCGAAACTCGATGCGGTGGTCGCGGCGGGCTGGAGCCGGTGTCGTTTCCGTCCAAGACGGGTTCATGTCCGCGGCCTAGTGTGAAACTCGGCAGCCGGCTCGGAACATGAGGAGAAAACGCTATGCGCAAGCTGGTCTACACCGGTTTCATGTCGCTCGACGGGGTCGTGGACTCGCCCGGCGGTGGGCCGGGGGAGGGGCACCGCAGCGGCGGCTGGGTGTTCAAGGACCTCGAGTTCGTTCCGGAAGCCTGGTCGCTGAAGGGCGAGGAGCTCGCCGACACGACGGCGCTGATGTTCGGCCGCCGCAGTTACGAGGCGTTCGCGCCGGTCTGGCCCGGCTCGGCGGACCACGCCGACTACAAGGAACTGCCCAAGTACGTGGTGTCGACCACGCTGGGCGACGACGCCCTCGTCGACGGGTGGGGGCCGACGACGATCCTGCGCTCGACCGAGGACGTCGCCGCGCTCAAGGAGTCCGACGGCGGCGCGATCTTCATCCACGGGAGCGCGGAACTGGCCCGGCGGCTGGCGGACGCGGACCTGATCGACCAGTACAACCTGCTCGTCTTCCCCGTGCTGCTCGGTGCCGGGAAGAGCGTGTTCGCGCGGGCCGACCGCGACAAGCAGATGCTGAAGCTCCGGGAGTCGGAGACCTACCGGAACGGGATCCTGAAGCTGGTCTACGACGTCGCGCGCTGATCCAGGGCGAGGCCGATCGCGCCTCCGCCGCCCTCGCGCAGCTGCCCGGCGGTGCGTCCGACGTAGGTGCGCAGCGCCCGGGCCAGGTGCGGCTCGTCGAAGTAGTCGAGCTTGGCGACGACGGCGGCCGCCGGGTCGCCGGCCGCCAGCAGCCCGGCCGCCGTGCGGGCCCGCTCGATCTGCCGGACGGCGCCGCGCGTCAGCCCGGTCGCGGCGCGGAACCGGCGTTCGACCGTGCGCCCCGAGACGTCCGGGCGGTGCCCCCGCAGCACCTCGGCGACGAGCGGGTCGGCGACCACGATCCCCGACCGGACGAGACGGTCGACCAGGGCCTCGGCGTCGTCGGGGCCGGGCGTCTCCCAGCGCGCGCCGTCCAGCCGGAACGTCCGGCGGGTGGTGTCGGGGAGCACGACGCCCGTGTCCACCAGCGCCGGCGTGGGCATGGCCCGCAGCGAGGTGCCGACCGCGAAATCGATGCCCGTGAAGGTCGCGCCCTCCGGCACCGGCGCCGTGCTGGTCCGGGTCTCGGGCCCGGTGACGGTCGTGTGCGCGCGGCCGTCCTGCTCCCAGAACACCAGGCCCCAGCGCACCCCTGCGACGGACGTCATCTCCGTGACCTGCTCGCTCGTGCAGGTCCAGACGGCGTCGATCCAGGGCGAATCGGACTCGCGCGTCCCGAAGCGCAGCTCCACGGCCGAAGGATACGCCGCACCGCGGACCCGCGCGGGAGGCCACTTTGTTGATGCTAACATCAGGTTCATATCTGCCCCGTGCGGCCGAGCCTCCACCGCGGTTCCGGTGCGCGGCGCGGTGCGGTCCAGCGAGCAAAAGCCGATGTTAGGTTCAGGTGTGGAGAAGGCACAGACCCCCCGTCCGACACAGCGCGGGCGCAAGACGCTCGCGGCCATCGAGGCGGCCGCCCGTCGGATCATCGCCCGTAAAGGCTTCCTGTTGATGACGGTCGCCGACATAGCGCAGGAGGCCGGGCGCTCGCCCGCCTCCTTCTACAACTACTACGACTCCAAGGAAGACCTGCTCGCCCACTGGGCGGGCGGCTTCCGCGAGGAGGCCAAGGCCCGCGCCGTCGTCGCCTACAAGCACGGGGTCCCGCACCGCGAGCGCGTCATGGAGTCGGCGCGCGCCCACTGGGAGACCTACCGCGAGCGGCTGGCCGAGATGGTGGGCGTCTTCCAGCTCGCCATGATCAACGAGGAGTTCGCCGGGCACTGGCGGGAGCTGTGCGACGACGCCGTGCAGAGCATCGCCGACGGGGTCCGGCGCGCCCAGCGCGAGGGGTACTGCCCCGGCGCCGACCCCGAGCTCACGGCCAGGGCCATCGTCGCGATGCTCAACCAGTTCTGCTACGACCTGCTCGCCGGGGCCGGCGAGGGCGCCGACATCGACGACGAGGCCGCCGTCCGCACGCTCGGCGAGATCTGGTACCGGGCGATCTACTGGCGGGCCGACGACGACTGAACCGCGGCCGCCCCGCCGGGCGCGGCGGCCCGAGCAAGGAGCGCGAAGATGGCGCCGACGACGCTCGCCGGAAAGATCTGGGACCGTCATGTCATCGAGCGGGGCGATTCCGACCTCCTCTACATCGACCTCCATCTCCTGCACGAACTGACCTCGCCGCAGGCGTTCGAGGGGCTGCGCACGGCCGGACGCGCGGTCCGCCGCCCCGACCTCGCCGTGGCGACCGCCGACCACAACGTCCCCACCTCGGCCGAGGGGCTGTCCCTGCTGGACGGCCTGAGCGCCCGGCAGCTGCGGATCCAGCGCGACAACTGCCGGCAGGCCGGCATCGAACTCCATCCGCTCGGGTCGCCGGGGCAGGGCATCGTGCACGTCATCGGCCCCGAACTCGGCCTGACCCAGCCGGGCATGACGATCGTGTGCGGCGACAGCCACACCGCCACCCTCGGCGCGTTCGGCGCGATCGCGTTCGGCATCGGGACGAGCCAGGTCGAGCACGTCCTGGCCACGCAGACGCTCTGGGCGCCGCGGCCGCGCACCATGGCCGTGACGGTGCGCGGAACACCGCGTCCCGGCACCACCGCCAAGGACCTGACCCTCGCGATCATCGCCCGCATCGGCACCGCCGGGGGCGCCGGGACGCTCATCGAGTACCGGGGCGAGGCGATCGCGGCGCTGCCGATGGAGGGGCGCATGACCGTGTGCAACATGGCCATCGAGGCCGGGGCGCGCAGCGGGATGATCGCCCCCGACGAGACCACCTTCGCCTACCTGGAGCACCGCGAGCGCTCACCGCGCGGACGGCTCTGGGAACGTGCGCTGGACGACTGGCGCACCCTCCGCACCGACGACGGCGCGGTCTTCGACCGCGAGGCCGTCATCGACGCGGCCTCGATCGGGCCGCAGGCGAGCTGGGGCACCAACCCGGCGCAGACCACCGGCATCGACGGGGCCGTGCCCGCGCCGGAGTCCTTCGCGGACCCCGCCGAACGCGCCGCCGCCGAACGGGCACTGGCCTACATGGACCTCGCGCCCGGCACGGCCATGCGCGACATCGGGATCTCCACGGTCTTCATCGGGTCGTGCACCAACGGCCGGCTCGCCGACCTGCGCGCCGCCGCCGACGTGCTCCGCGGCCGCAGGATCGCGCCCGGCGTCCGGGCCCTGGTCGTGCCCGGCTCGACGCGGGTCAAGCGGCTGGCCGAGGAGGAGGGCCTGGACGAGGTCTTCCGCGCCGCCGGGTTCGAATGGCGCTCCTCCGGCTGCTCGATGTGCGTCGGGATGAACGGCGACGCCGTCGAGCCGGGCGGGCGCAGCGCGTCCACGTCCAACCGCAACTTCGAGGGACGCCAGGGGCCGGGCGCGCGCACGCACCTGGTGTCGCCCGAGTCCGCCGCCGCCTCGGCGGTCCTCGGGCACCTGGCGAGCGCCGCCGATCTCCGGGAGCACTGATGGAGCCCGTCACGGTCGTCACCGGCCGCGCCGTCCCGCTGGACCGGGGCGACGTGGACACCGACCAGATCATCCCGGCCCGCTGGATGAAGCGGGTCGAGCGCACCGGCTACGCGGACGGCCTGTTCGAGAAGTGGCGCCGCGATCCGGACTTCGTGCTGAACCGCCCGGAGTACCGCGGGGGGACGATCTTGATCGGCGGCCCGAACTTCGGCTGCGGCTCCTCCCGCGAGCACGCGCCGTGGGCGCTCCGCGACTACGGCTTCCGGGCGATCGTCGCGCCGGGCTTCGCCGACATCTTCCGCGGCAACCTGCCGAACAGCGGCCTGGTCCCGGTGCAGGTGGCGCCCGAGATCGCCGCGGCCCTGCTCGCCGCGGCGACCGCCGACCCCGCCACGGAGATCGTCATCGACGTCGTGGAACGATCCATCGACTGCCCGGCCGCCGGGGTCCGCGACAGCCCCTTCCACCTGGACGACTCCGCCCATCACCGGCTCGTGAACGGCCTGGACGAGATCGACCTGACCCTGGGCCGGAACGAGGCCATCACCGCCTACGAACGCACGCGTTCTCCCTGGTTGCCGACGGGCCGCGCCTGACATCGGTGCCGCTCCGCGTATGGACATCGTCCTCGGCCGCGGGCTAAGGTCCAAATCCGACGTCAGGTTTACTTTTGGGAGTGTCGCCATGCCGGTGGAGCGTCTTTTCGTCGGGCTCGACTCCCCCACGGCCCAGCGGGCCGGTGCCGGGGGACACCCGTGCCAGGGGGTGTACCACCGCCCATCGGGCCGGTCCCCGAAGATCGCGCTGATCGCGACGCACTACTCCGTCGACTTCTCCGAGCACTACCTCGCCGACTTCATCGCCGAGCGCGGCCTGGGGTTCCTGGGCTGGAACACGCGCTTCCGGGGCGCCGAGAGCCACTTCCTGCTCGACCACGCCCTCGTCGACATCGGCAGCGGGGTCCGGTGGCTGCGCGAGGAGGCGGGGGTCGAGCGGGTCGTCCTGCTGGGGAACTCGGGCGGGGGGTCCCTGATGGCCGCCTACCAGTCGCAGGCCAGGGAGCCCAACGTCGCGCCGCTCCCGGGCATGCGGCCCGCGCGCGGCGTCGAGGAGCTTCCGGCGGCCGACGCGTACATCTCGACCGCCGCGCACCTGGGCCGCCCCGAGGTGCTCACGGCGTGGATGGACCCGTCGGTCGTCGACGAGTCGGACCCGGTTTCGACCGACCCCGCGCTCAGCCTCTTCGACGAGGGGAACCCGGCGCCCTACTCGGCGGAGTTCCTCGCCCGGTACCGCGAGGCCCAGACGCGGCGCAACCACCGCATCACCCGCTGGGTGAAGGACGAGATGCGCCGGCTCAAGGCGGCCGGGGTCCACGACCGCCTGTTCAACGTCCACCGCACCTGGGCGGACCCGCGCATGGTGGACCCCACGATCGAACCGACGCGGCGCGAGCCCAACTCCTGCTACGGCGGGGAGCCCGCCCGCGCCAACGCGTCGGTCTTCGGCATCGCGAGCACCTGCACGCTGCGCACCTGGCTCTCCCTCTGGAGCCTGGAGGACTCCCAGACCCGCGCGACGCCGCACCTCGCCCGCATCAAGGAGCCCGCGCTCGTGGTGAACGCCGACATGGACACGGGCGTCTTCCCCAGCGACGCGGACGCGATCCTGGAGGCGCTCGGCTCCGCGGACAAGGAGTCCCACGTCATCGCGGCCGACCACTACTTCCGCCGGGACGGGGGCGACGCGGCCCGCGCCGAGCTGGCGGACCTGGTCGCGGACTGGACGAAGGCGCGCCTGGCATGACCGGTGCGTCGGCCGACATCGGCCTGCTCGCGCTGCGCGTCGTCTTCGGGCTGTACCTCGCCGGGCACGGGCTGCAGAAGTTCGGCCGGCTGGGCGGGCCGGGGCTGGCCGCGACCGCGCAGGCTTTTGAGCGGGGCGGCTTCCGTCCGGGACGTCCCATGGCGGCCCTCGCCGGAAGCCTCGAGATCGCCGCAGGGCTGGCCCTGGTCGCCGGGTTCGCGGGCCCGGCCGCCGCCGCGACGGTCGTCGGCGTGATGCTGGTGGCCTGCTCGCTGCACGTCCCGAACGGCCTGTGGGAGAGCAGGAAGGGCGTGGAACTGCCCGCGGTCTTCGCGACCGCCGGCCTCGCCCTGCTCTTCACCGGGACCGGACGCGTCTCGCTCGACCATCTTCTCGGCATCGACGACCTCGCGGGCCTCCGCGAGTCGGCGCTTCTTCTCGCCGTGGTCCTCGCCGGGGTCGTCGCGACCCTCGTGCGCCGCCGCGCGCAGCTGCGGTCGGCGGCCGTCCGCTCCGCTGAGCAGCAGTAATTCGCTCCCGAAGTATTGACACTGACGTTAGCTTCGTAAATGCTTAGCTAAATCTGAGGTCAGTGTCACATCCCCCGCCAGCCTTCAGCGAATCATGAGGTAGCGCCTTGAGAACACGACTCGCCTGCATCTCCCTGGTGGCCACCGCCGCGCTGGCCGGCGCATGCGCCACCCCGGCCGCGTCCACGAGCAAGGACGGCGTGAAGGTCGACGCCGGAGTCACCGCCGACGAGATCAAGATCGGTCTCTTCAACGGCTACACCGGCCCCGTCGCCGCGGGGGCGATCGCGGGGGCCGCCGGCTTCGACGCGCGCCTGGCCAAGGCCAACGCGGCCGGCGGCGTGTGCGGGCGCAAGCTCGTCTCGGTCCGCGCCGACACCAAGTACGACCCGGCCGTGGCGGTGCAGGTGTACCGCGCCAACGTCAAGGACATCGTCATGATCGGGCAGCTGCTCGGCGCGACGAGCATCTACGGGCTGAGCCAGCAGATCGCCCGCGACGACATCGCCACCCTCGCCGCGACCAGCGCGGCCGAGGTGATCAAGCTGGAGAACGTCTACCTGTTCACCACCCCGTTCCCCATGTACGTGATCAACGGGCTGGACTGGGCGAAGCGGGAGCAGGCCGGGTCCGGCGGCAAGCTCAAGGTCGGCGTCATCTACCAGGACGACGCGTTCGGCCAGGAGGGCCAGAAGGCGGTGCGCTACGTCGCCGCCAACGACCCGGACGTCGAGGTCGTCGCCGAGGCGGGCTACGACGTGAAGGCGGAGGACTTCACCGCCCAGATCCTGAAGATGAAGAAGGCGGGCGCCGAGACCGTGTGGATCCACGGCATCGCCTCCAAGACCGGCCCCATCCTCAGCCAGGCGTCCCAGCTGGACTTCTCGCCCCACTGGCTGACCGTCGACTCGGGCTACGAGAGCGCGCTGGCGCCCCAGCTCGGCAAGCTGCTCGACAAGCTGCACGTCGTGACCAGCAGCGTCCTCTACACCGAGAACGTGCCCGCGATGGCCGAGGTGAAGAAGAACGTCGAGAAGGTGGCGCCCGGCACCAAGCCCGACCAGCTCGTCATCGCCGGCTGGATCGACGCGTCCGTCGCCGTCGCGGCGCTGGAGAAGGCCTGCGAGAAGAAGGACCTCACCCAGAAGGGCGTGGTCGCGGCCATGTCCGGGCTCAGCGTCACGACGGACGGGCTCAGCCCCGACCTCGAGTACGGCGCGGCCGGCCCCGACAGCCGGATCCCCTCGCGGCAGACCCGGGTCAACAAGATCGACCTGAAGACCGGGATCCCGGTGCCGGTCACCGGCTTCGGCGCGACGGACCTGGCCGCCAAGTGGCGGCTGGCCGACGGCGCCAAGGGCTGACGGGCCGGCGAGGCGATCATGAACAACTTCCTGCAGCTGGCCTTCCAGGGGATGACCCTCGGGTGCATCTACGCGCTGATCGGCCTGGGCTTCGTCATGGTGTTCAAGAGCTCCGGCGTGTTCAACTTCGCGCACCCGGTGTTCGTGATGATCAGCGCCTACATCGTCGCCGCGCTCGCCCCCCACGGGTTCGGCTGGGGCGTCCTGGTCGCCCTGGTGTGCATGGCGGCGCTCGCGATCGTGTGCGAGAAGGTCATCCTGCGCCGCCTGGCGGGACGCTCCCTCTACGTCGTGATCATGGCGACGCTCGGCCTGTCCGTGATGGGGCAGGCGGTCGTCGCGATGTCGTGGGGCGTCAACCCGAAGGGGTCGACCGAGGGGCCGATGGGGCGCGGAGTGCTGCGCGTCGGCGGCGTCGCCCTCTCCTGGACGGGCGTGTGGATCATCACCGTCTCCCTGCTGCTCCTCGCGCTGCTGTGGACGTTCTTCCAGCGGACCCGCTACGGCCTCGCCCTGCGGGCCGCCGCGGACCACCATGAGGCGGCCCTGGCGCAGGGCATCAACATGCGCTGGGTCCAGACCGTCTCCTGGGGCATCGCCGGGGTGC
The DNA here is from genome assembly GCF_043197915.1 of Actinomadura geliboluensis. Classification (NCBI taxonomy): domain Bacteria; kingdom Bacillati; phylum Actinomycetota; class Actinomycetes; order Streptosporangiales; family Thermomonosporaceae; genus Actinomadura; species Actinomadura geliboluensis. The sequence goes on from NZ_JBICUA010000015.1 coordinate 179,563, forward strand.
TGGCGGTCGCCGGCGGGGTCTTCCTCGGCGCCTTCCCGCGCCGCGTCTCGCCGGACATGGTCGACACGGCGCTCGGCGCGCTGCCGGCGCTGGTGATCGGCGGGTTCAACTCGCTGGCCGGCGCGGTCGTCGGCGGGATGAGCGTGGGGCTGCTGCTGGTGCTCGGCTCCGGCTACCTGGCGGAGTACGGCGGCGTGCACGTCGTCCTCCCGTACCTGGCGATGCTGCTGGTGCTCACGCTGCGGCCCTCCGGACTGTTCGGGCACCACGAAGCGGAGCGCATCTGATGACCTCCACCGTCTCCACCCGTCCCGGCACCGGCGCCGCCTCGGCGCCGGGCGGCCGGCCCCGCCCGTGGACGTCCCGCGCCCCGCGCGCCGCGGCGGTCGCCGCGCTGCTGGCCGTCCCGCTGTTCACCACGCCGCAGTGGCAGGCGATCGCCGTCTTCTCGGTCATCTACGCGATCGCCGCGCTCGGCCTGCACGTCCTGACCGGGATGGCCGGGCAGGTCTCGCTCGGCCACTCCGCCTTCGTCGCGGTCGGCGGCTACACCGCGATCTGGCTGGGCGCCGACCAGGGCCTGCCCATCTGGGTGTGGCTCCCGGCCGCGGCCCTGGTCAGCGCGGCGGTCGGGCTGCTCGTCGTCCCGTTCGCGGCCCGGCTGCGCGGGCTCTACCTCGCGGTGGTCACGCTCGCCGTCCTCTTCGCCGCCGAGTACCTGTGGGACGTCTGGGAGACGCTCACCGGCGGGAGCAAGGGCCGGCCCTCGCAGTCGGCCGTCCTGTTCGGCCACGACCTGCTGGACGACGTCATCATCGGCCGGTTCATGCTGACCGGCGACCAGCAGTTCTTCTACCTGGCCTGCGCGGTGCTCGCGGTGGCCGCGGTGGCGGCCCGCAACCTGAGCCGCACCCGGCCGGGGCGGGGCTTCGCCGCGATCCGCGACCGGGACCTGACCGCCGCCGTCGTCGGCGTCCCGGTCGCCCGGATGAAGAGCGCGGCGTTCGCCGTCGCCGCCGCGTACGCGGGCATCGCCGGCGCGCTCCTCGTCGCCTACCAGACGTACGCGGTCCCCGACCAGTGGGACCTGATGCTGTCGGTCGAGCTGCTCGCGATGATCATCATCGGCGGCGTCGGGTCGCTGCGCGGCGCCATCGCGGGCGCGGTCTTCGTGACCGCCATCCCGCAGGTGGTGACGCTCCTCGCCCGCGTCGTCCCGGGGATCAGCACGACCCCCTCGGCGGGCGGCGGCGTCTCCGTCGACGTGCTCGCGAACTTCCTCTACGGGCTCACCGTGGTGGCGGTGCTGGTCTTCGAGCCGCGCGGGCTCGCCGGCATCTCCGAACGGGTGCTGGACGCCGCCGGCCGGAAGAACCGGAAGGGACGGTCAGATGGCTGAGAAGAACGCGGCTGAGAAGAACGCGGCGGCGAGCCTCGCCGTCGACGACCTCACCGTGGGCTACCGGACGGGCGGCGTCGTCCTGGAGGAGGTCTCCCTGAAGGTGCCCGCCGGCCGGATCGTGACGCTGGTCGGGCCGAACGGCGCCGGCAAGACGTCGCTGCTGCGCGCGGTCTCCGGGCTCCTCAAGCACCACGAGGGCGCGGTCCACCGCGGGCGGGTCACGCTGGACGACGACGTCATCACCGGCGCGGACGCCTCCGCCGTCGTGCGGCGCGGCGTGGCGCAGGTGCTCGAAGGGCGGCAGGTCTTCCCCAACCTCACGGTGCGGGAGAACCTGCTGGCCGGCGCGCACACCCTGCGCCGCGACGACGCCCGCCGGGAGCCGGCGTTCGAGGAGATCCTCGACCTGTTCCCGGTGCTGCGGCGGCGGCTCGGGCAGCGGGCGGGCTTCCTGTCCGGCGGCGAGCAGCAGATGCTCGCGATCGGCCGGGCGCTGATGACCCAGCCCCGGCTGCTGGTCCTGGACGAGCCGAGCCTCGGGCTGGCGCCGCGCATCGTCGAGGAGATCCGCGACGTCGTCCTGGCGATCAACGCCAAGGGCACCACCGTCCTGCTGGTCGAGCAGAACGCCCTGCTGGCCTTCCAGGTCGCCGAGTACGGCTACGTGCTGGAGGGCGGCCGGATCGTGTGCGGCGGCCCGGCCGCCGAGCTGGCCGGCGACGAGCGGATCGCGCGCTACTACATGGGCGGGCAGGACATGAGCGGGCGGCGTGCCCGGCGGACCGCGGAGAGGGCGAGCCGATGACCACCACCGAGCACCCCGTGGTACTCGAACTCCAGGACGTCACGCTGAACTTCAGCGGCGTCAGGTCCCTCGACGGCGTCTCGCTGGAGATCCGCGAGGGGGAGACCTTCGGCATCATCGGGCCCAACGGTGCGGGCAAGTCCTCGCTGTTCAACTGCGTGTCCGGGGTCTACCGCCCGCAGGAGGGCAGGATCCGGCACCGCGGCCGGGACATCCTCGGTTCCCGGCCCGACCGGGTCAACGCGCTCGGCATCGGGCGGACGTTCCAGAACGTCGAGTCCTTCCCCACCATGACCGTCCTCGACAGCGTGCTGCTCGGCTGCATCGCCCGGCAGCGCGCCGGCATCCTGCGCGGCATGCTCTGGTACGGCTGGGCCGCGCGCGAGGAGCGCGAGAGCAGGGCCAAGGCCGAGGAGACCCTGGAGATGTTCGGCCTGGGCGAGCTGCGGGACACGCGGATGGGCGAACTGCCCGGCGGGACGCAGCGCCAGGTCGAGCTGTGCCGGGCCCTCGCCGCCGAGCCCGACGTGCTGCTGCTGGACGAGCCCGTCGCCGGGATGACGCACGACGAGGTCGAGTCCATGGTCGACGCCATCCTCGACGCCCACGAGCGGCTCGGGCTCACGGTGGTGCTGATCGAGCACAACATGGGCGTGGTGATGGACATCTGCGACCGGATCGCCGTCCTCGACTTCGGCCGCCTCGTCGCCGTCGGCACCCCCGAGGAGATCGGCCGCGATCCCGCGGTCCTCGCCGCCTACCTCGGCAGCGCCGAGGCCGACCCCGCGTGACGTCCGAAGAACCCTCCAGCCGTCAGGAGCATTAAGTGGCCGAGCCACAGTCCGATCTGTTCGACCTCACCGGGCGCGGCGTGATCGTCACCGGTGCCTCGTCCGGTCTGGGCCGGCGCTTCGTCCGGTGCCTGGCCGGGCGCGGGGCCCGGGTCGCGGCGGCCGCGCGCCGCACCCGCGACCTGGAGGAGCTGGCGCGGGAGCTGGGCGAGGACCGCGTCCTGCCGGTGACGGCGGACGTGACCGTCGAGGCCGAGGTGCGCGAGCTCGTCGACCGGGCGCGGGCGTGGGCGGGACGGCTCGACGTGCTGGTGAACAACGCCGGCGCGACCCATGTGAAGACGGTGGCCGAGGAGACCACCGACGACTTCCGCCGCCTGCTGGAGGTCAACCTGGTCGGCCTCTACACCTGCGCCCGGTACGCCGGGCTCGCGATGGTCGAGCAGGGCGGGGGGAGCATCGTCAACATCGCCTCCGCGCTGGGCCTGGTCGGGTCCAAGCGCATCCCGCACGCGGGGTACTGCGCCAGCAAGGCCGGAGCCGTCAACCTCACGCGGGAACTGGCCTCGCAGTGGGCGCGCGAGGGGGTGCGCGTGAACGCGATCGCGCCGGGCTACTTCGAGTCGGAGATGAGCCAGGAGCTCTTCTCCACCGACCAGGGCCGCGCCTATATCCGCCGCACTATCCCGATGGGCCGCGGAGGGCGTGCCGACGAGCTGGACGGGGCGCTCGTGTACCTGGCTTCGGACGCCTCCACGTACGTCACCGGCAGCACGCTATCCGTCGACGGTGGATGGACGGCGGTCTAGGAGAGGTGACCATGTCAGCACCCCATGAGGGCATGCCGTCGGCGGCTTCTCCTGCGTCCGCGACCGGCCGTCCGTCCGGTGAGGTGGGCGTCGAGGACGTGGGGGCGGTGCGCGTCTTCAGGCTCAACCGGCCTGGCAAGAGGAACGCCTTCACCATGGAGTCCATGGCCGTCTTGCAGGGGCGGCTGGAGGAGGCGCTGGACGACCCTGGGGTCCGGGTCTTCGTCCTTACCGGCTCCGAGGGGACGTTCTGCGCCGGTGTGGACATCGCCGTCCTGCACAACGCGACCGTCGCCTCGACCCATGACAACCTCGTCGCGCTTCATCGCACGGTCCGCACGCTGGCGGCGGGCCGGAAGCCGGTGGTCGCCGCGGTAGAGGGGCATGCGGTCGGTGCCGGGCTGTCCTTGGCGCTGGCCTGCGATCTGGTGGTCGTCGCCGAGGACGCGACGTTCCGGTGCGCCTTCCCGCGCCTGGGGCTCATGGCGGATCTGGGTCTGCTCTGGTCTCTGCCGCACCGGGTGGGCTACGGCATGGCTCGCCGGATGCTGCTGCTAGACGAGCCGGTGCGCGGGGCAGAGGCGGTCGACGCTGGCCTTGCCGACTACCGGTCGCGGCCAGGGGAGGCTTTGGAACGCGCCATGGAGATAGCCCGCGTGCTGGCCGAACAACCCCAGGCGGCCGTGGCGTTCACCAAGGCCATGCTGGCCGCCGGTCCCCAAGGGCTGGATGCGGTGCTGCGCCAAGAGGCGAGCGACCAGGCGCTGCTGCACGGAACGGACGACTTCCGCGAGGGCGTGCGCGCGTTCACCGAACGCCGTCCGCCGGTGTTCACGCGCCGCTGACACGCGGCGCTCCGCGCTTCGCCGGGGAGTTCCGGCGGCCTAAAACTGAATCTAACGACAGATTTATCCCGCTCTATTCGGAGGTGCACGCAATGCCGGCCCCAGGAATCCACCACGTCGCCTATGCCTGCCGCGACCTTGAGGCGACCACACGCTTCTACGAGGAACTGATGGGGTTCCCGCTCGTCCACACCGAGGTGGCGGCGGGACCGAGCGGCGGGTTCTTCCGCCACACGTTCCACGACACGGGCGACGGCAGTTGCATCGCGTTCTTCGACCTGCACGGGGCGGGGGAGCGCGAGGGCTGGAGCTCGGAGATCTCCATCGGCAACAACCTGCCCCGGTGGGTGAACCACATCGCGTTCAACGTCACCGCCGAGAAGGTCGCCGAGGTGCGCGCCCGGATGGACGCCGCCGAAGTCAAGCCGTACATGGAGGTGGACCACGACTACCTGCGCTCGCTGTACTACATCGACCCCAACGGGATCATGATCGAGCTGTGCGTCGACACCCCCGGCTTCGAGGCCGATCCGGCGGAGGCGCACCGGCTGCTGACCGCGACGCTCGACGACGTCGACCACAGCCGGAACAAGTCGATGCTGTCCACGCGCGAGTAGCCGCAGATGAATCCATCGACTCTCACCAGCGCGTTCTCGGTGCCCGAGCACGTCGTGCCGCTCCGCCGGGCGGTGCACCGGTTCCTCACCGAACGCGTCGAACCCGTCGAGCACGCGCTCGGCACGCGCAGCCCCGAGTCCCGCGAGCTGCTCGCGGAGCTGCAGGCCCAGGCCAAGAAGGAAGGGCTCTGGGCGCTCGGGCATCCCGCAGACATCGGCGGCGGCGGGATGCCGTTCCTCGACTACGTCTACGTGAACGAAGTCCAGGGGCGCTCGGACTTCGGCCAGTACGCCCTCGGCACCTGGACGCTCCAGGACTCGCTCATGCTGTCCCGGCACGCGGCGGGCGAGTGCCGCGACCGCTTCCTCGACCCGCTGGTGCGGGGCGAGGTGGGGCCGAGCTTCGCCATGACCGAGCCGGACGTGGCGTCCTCGGACCCGACCGGGCTCACCACGTCCGCCGAACTCGTGGACGGCGAATGGGTGCTGAACGGCCGGAAGTGGTTCATCACGGGCGCCGGTGACGCGGCCTTCACCACGGTGCTGTGCCGCACCGAGCCGGACGCGCCGCCGCACCGCGCGTTCTCGCTGATCGTCGTGCCGACCGACACGCCAGGGTTCCGGATCGTCCGGGAGACCCCGGTGCTGGGGATCTCTAGCGGGCACTACGAGCTGACCCTGACCGACGTGCGGGTGCCCGCCGGCTACCTGCTCGGCGAGCGCGGCGCGGGCTTCGCCATCGCCCAAGAGCGGCTCGGACCGGGACGCATCTTCCACTGCATGCGCTGGCTGGGCCAGGCGCAGCGGGCCTTCGAGCTGATGTGCGACCGCCTCAACGGCCGCATGCTCAAGGGAGCACCCCTGGGCGAGACGCAGCTGATGCAGCGGCACGTCTTCGAGAGCTGGGCGCAGATCCAGTCCTGTCGGCTGCTCACCCTGGACGCGGCCAGCAAGATCGACCGCGGGCACGGCGCACGCGTCGAGATCGGCGCGATCAAGGTCGTCGGGGCGCGCATGCTGCACGACGTCATCGACCGGGCCGTCCAGGTGCACGGGGCGGCCGGCCTGACCGACGACACCCCGCTGAGCCGGATGTACCGGGCCGCCCGGTCGGGCCGCATCTACGACGGCCCGGACGAGGTGCACGTGGTCAACGTGGCGCGGCGGCTGCTCCGCGAGTTCCGTAACGGGAACGGCTGGGACTTCGGAGCATGAGCGCGGCCGAGGAAGGAGACGAGGGCGCATGGTGACGAGCGAACGGGCGACCGAGCCGGCGGCGCAGGCAGGGTCGGTGGCGCAGGCAGGGGCGGTGGCGCAGGCCGGGGTGGACGAGCTCGTCCGGCCGGACAGGCTCGGCGCCGCCCTGGCCCGGGCGACCGGCGACGCGGCCTGGACCGAGCTGACCGCGACCCTGCTCGCCGGCGGGAAGTCGAACCTGACCTTCCTGCTCACCAGCCCCGCCGGGGAACTGGTGATGCGCCGGCCGCCGTCCGGCGAACTGCTGCCGAGCGCCCACGACATGGCCCGCGAGGCGCGGGTGCAGCGGGCGCTCGCCTCCTCCCCCGTGCCGGTGGCCCGCGTCGTCCTCGACGACGACGGCGCCCTCATCGGCTCGCCGTTCTACGTCATGGAACGCGTCCAGGGCCATGTCATCCGGGACCGCATGCCCGACGGCTACGCCGACGGCCCCGGGCAGCGGGCGGAGCTGGCGTTCGCGCTCGTCGACGTCCTGGCCGCCCTGCACCGGATCGACCCGCGGTCGGTCGGGCTGGACGGCTTCGGCAGGCCGGACGGCTTCCTCGACCGGCAGGTCCGCCGCTGGACCGACCAGTGGCGGCGGTCGCGCACCGCGGCCGTGGCCCCGGTCGAGGAGCTGGGGCGCCGCGTCGCGGAGGCCGTGCCCGCGTCGCGGGGGGCCTCGATCGTCCACGGGGACTTCAAGCTCGACAACTGCGTGATGGACCCGCACGACCCGGGCCGGATGCGGGCCCTGCTCGACTGGGAGATGTCCACGCTCGGCGATCCGCTGACCGATCTCGCCCTGCTGCTCTTCTACTGGCAGGAGCCCGGCGAGCCGGGCCTGCGGCTGACCCCGGCCGTCACCGCGCTGCCCGGCTTCCCGAGCCGCGCCGAGATCGCCGCCCGCTACTGCCGCCAGACCGGCGTGGAGATGGCCGACCTGCCCTTCTACGAGGCGCTGGCGCACTTCAAGTGCGCGGTCATCACCCAGGGCGTCGCCGCCCGGCAGCGGGCGGGCGCGATGGCCGGCCAGGAGTTCGGCGACCTCGACGACGAGGTCCGCGCGATCGCCGAGCGGGGGCTGCGGCGGCTCGACGCCCGCAGAACATCTTATTGAAAGTGACGTCAGGTTAGTGATAGGTACGGGTGACCGCTGTCCCGGCCCCCGGATGCGCCCCGCCGGCGGCATCGGGACGGAACCGGTCCGAAGTTCGGTGGGAGGCGCATTCAGCATGGACGACCGCGGATTCACCAGCACGATGGCCGACATGGTCGACCATTGGGCCCGGGAGGCACCGGACCGGCCCGCCACCGGCAACGCCGGCGGCAGGCAGCTCACCTTCGCCGAGCTCGCGCACCGCTCCGCCCAGGTCGCGAACGCGCTGGCGGACACCGGCGGCCCGGTCGCGTACCTCGGCCGCGACGCCGCCGTCTGGGCCGAGCTGATGGCGGGCGCGAACAGGCGCGGCATACCCGCCGTCCCGCTCAACTGGCGGCTCGCGCCGGCCGAACTCGCGCGCGTCCTCGACCACGCCAGGCCGGAGGCCGTCGTCGCCGACACCGCGTACCTGCGGGCGCTGGGCCTGGCGGAGGAGGACGTCGCGCCCGCCGGGGAGAACGTCGTGGTGCTGGGAGGCGACCTGCGGCTCGTCTCCGGCTACGACGCCTGGCTCGACGGGCGTCCCACGACCGCCGACCGGCATCCGGCGGACCCCGGCGACACGACCCTCCTGATCTACACCTCCGGGACCTCGGGCCACCCGAAGGCGGTGCAGCTGACCAACGCCAACATCGCCGCGAACCTGGCGACGCCCGCGCCCTGGGAGGTCGGCCCGGGATCGGTCGTGTCCGTCCCCGCGCCGCTGTTCCACGTCTCGGGGACGGGGTGGCTGTTCTACTGCCTGGGCCGGGGAGCGCGGTCGGTCTTCCTCACCGACGCCTCGCCCGAGGGCGTCCTGCGCGTGCTGGCGGACGTCCGCGCCACGCACATGCTGAGCGTCCCGGCGGTCGTCCAGACCCTGGTGCAGAGCCCGGCGGTGGCGGACGCCGACCTGAGCAGCCTGAAGACCCTCATCTACGGCGGGTCCCCGATGCCGCCCGCGGTGATCGAGGAGGCGCGGACGGCGCTCGGCTGCGACCTCGTGCAGAGCTACGGGATGACCGAGGCGTGCGGGCCCATCACGTTCCTCGGCCCCGACGACCACCGTGCGGGAGGCGTGCGGCTGGCCTCCGCCGGGCGCGCCGCCGAAGGGGTGGAGATCCAGATCCGCGATCCCGCGACCGAGAAGGAACTGCCCGCCGGGGCGACCGGCGAGGTGTGGACGCGCAGCGCCCTGCTCACCCGCGGCTACCTCGGCAACGAGGCCGACACCGCCCGCGTGTTCCGCGCGGGCGGCTGGTTCCGCACCGGCGACGCCGGCCATCTGGACGAGGACGGCTACCTGTTCCTCACCGACCGCATCACCGACATGATCATCACCGGGGGAGAGAACGTCTACCCGGTGGAGGTCGAGAACGTCCTCGCCGAACACCCCGGAGTGGCGGAGGCCGCCGTCGTCGGCGTCCCCCACCCGCGCTGGGGCGAGACGGTCGTCGCGACGATCGTCGCCAGGGACGGCGCCCGGCTCACCGAGCCGGAAGTGATCGCCTTCTGCCGGGAAAGGCTCGCACACTACAAATGCCCGACCCGGGTCGACCTGGTCGACGCGCTGCCCCGCACGCCCAGCGGCAAGGTGCTCAAGCGCAGCCTCCGTGAGCCGGTCGCGGGGAGCGTGCCCGCGAACCCGTGAGCGCGCACGGCGCCGCGGCCCCGGAACCGGCCGGGCCCGTGCGCGCGTCGTGGCCGGCCGTCGTGCAAGAGAAGGAGAGCGTGTGCGTATCGTCGACATTCGAGAAATGTCCATCCCCCTTCAGGGGAACGTGACCAACTCCGTGGTCAGCTTCGCCGACCACACCGTCTCCCTGGTCGCGCTGATCAGCGATGTGCGCCGGAACGGACGCCCGCTCGCCGGCGTGGCGTTCAACTCCATCGGACGCTTCGCGCAGGGCGGCATCCTGCGCGAACGCATGATCCCGCGCGTGCTGAGCGCCGACCCGGATTCGCTGCTCGCGCCCGACACGGGACTCCTGGACCCGGGCCGCGTGCTGAAGCGCGCCATGAAGGACGAGAAGCCCGGCGGCCACGGCGACCGCGCCGCCGCGGCCGCCGCCCTCGAACTCGCCTGCTGGGACCTGCTCGCCAAGCACGCCGCCGAACCGGCGCACGTGGTGATCGCCAAGGCGTACGGACGCGCCCCCGGCTGGGACGGCGCCCCGGTCTATGCCGCGGGCGGCTACTACCGTCCCGGCGACGACGTCCGGCATCTGAGGACCGAGCTGAGCGGCTACCGGGACGACGGGTACCCGGCGGTGAAGATCAAGATCGGCGGCCTGCCGCTCGGCGAGGACCTGCGCCGCGTCGAGGCGGCGGTCGAGGTGATGGGCGGCGGCGGCGCGGTCGCCGTCGACGCGAACGGGCGCTTCGGCTGGACGCAGGCGCTCGCGTACGCCGAGGCGCTCGCCGGCCACCGGCTCCGCTGGTACGAGGAGGCCGGGGACCCGCTCGCTTTCGACCTGCACCGGCGGCTCGCGGAGGTCTATCCGGGAGCCGTCGCCACCGGCGAGAACCTGTTCTCCGTCCAGGACGTGCGGAACCTGCTGCTCTACGGCGGCGTCCGCGCCGGCCTCGACGTGTTCCAGATGGACGCGGGCCTGAGCTACGGGCTCACCGAGTACGTCCAGATGATCGAGCTGATGGAGGAGCACGGGATCGACCGCCGGTCGGCGTACCCGCACGGCGGTCACCTGATCAACCTGCACATCGTGACCGGCCTCGGCCTCGGCGGCTGCGAAGCCTACCCGGGCGTCTTCCAGCCGTTCGGCGGCTACGGCCCCGGCTGCCGGCTCGCGGACGGCCGGATCCATCCCGCCGACGACCCCGGCTTCGGACTCGAGGCGAAGCCGGGCCTCACCGAGCAGATCGCCCGGCTGGTCGCATGACCGCGGAAGGAAGAGCCATGAGAATCGCCGTCGTCGGATGCGGCGCGATGGGATCGGTGTACGCCGGACGGCTCGCGTCGGCGGGCCACGACGTCCTCGTCGTCGACCGATGGGCCGAGCACATGGCGGCCATCGCCGAGCACGGGCTGCTGGTCTCCGGGCCGGACGGGGAGACCCGGGTCCCGGTGCGGGCGCACACGACCCCGCCCCGGCAGCCGGTGGACCTCGTCGTCCTCGCCGTCAAGGCCGCGGACGTCGAAACCGCCACGCTCCAGGCGCGGCCGCTCCTCGCGCCCGAGACCGTCGTCCTGACGATCCAGAACGGCTTCGGCTCGGCGGACGTGGTCGCCGCCCAGCTCGGCGGCGACCGGCTCGCCGTCGGGGTGGCGAGCGGCTTCGGCGCGTCCGTGAAACGCCCCGGCGAGGTCCACCACAACGCGATGCGCGCGCTCCGCTTCGGCGGCCACGGCGACCTCGACCACGCCGAGGTCGAGCGCGTCGCCGCCGCCTGGCGCGATGCCGGATTCGACGCCCGGGCCGTGACCGACATAGCCGCGATGCAGTGGGAGAAGCTCATCTGCAACGTCGCCTACAGCGCCCCGTGCGCGCTGACCGGGCTGACGGTCGGCGAGGTCATGGACCACGAGCACATCGGCCCGGTCAGCCGCGCGGCGGCCACCGAGGCATGGGACGTCGCCCGCGCCCGCGGCGTCGCCGTCTCCGCGGCCGACCCCGTCGCGCTGGTCCGCGACTTCGGCGCCCAGATGCCGGCGGCCAAGCCCTCCGCGCTGCTCGACCACGAAGCCCGGCGCGTCAGCGAGATCATGTTCATCAACGGCGCCGTCCCCCGCGAGGCCGCCAAGATCGGACGCGAGGCCCCCGTCAACGCGACGCTGACCGCCCTGGTGCGCGAACGCGAGACCTCCTGGTCAGAGACCTGACCGATGCCGCTGACCGGTCAGTTTGTCTGCTCGGCGAGAGCGATGAGGATGCCCGCCGGGCCGCGAAGGTAGCAGAGCCGGTAGCTGTTCTCGTACTGCACCAGCTCGCCGAGGAGTTCGGCTCCGTGCGGCCGCAGGCGGTCGATGATGTCGTCGATGTCGTCGACGGCGAACATGATGCGATGTGCGCCCAGCATGTTCGCCGGAGCGTGCGGGTCGCCGTCCGGGCTTGGCGGCGAGTGGTACTTGGTCAGCTCCAGCCGCCCGTGGCCGTCCGGGGTGCGCATCATCGCGATGTCCGATCGGACTCCCTCAAGTCCGACGAGACGGTCCACGGCGCTGCCCTCGACCGTAGCCTCGCCTTCCAGTTCCAGCCCGAGTTCGGCGAAGAACGCCTTGGCGGCCGGGAGGTCGTCGACGACGATGGCGATGTTGTCCATCCGCTGGATCGTCCCGCGCTGCGGGTGGTCGGTGTCGTTCATGAAGGTCTCCTTCGGGACCGGCCGCCGAGGTCGGCGGTGCCGCGGATCATCTTGAATGCTCCGGGTGCGGTCGGCGGCCGTTTGTCAGGCGTCATTGTTCTGGAAGGGCGGGCGCGGAAACATCCTGATCCCGGGGCGTTCGGCACGAATCCCGGAGAGTGCCGTGTCCGTCAGTTCGGTATCGACCAGGTCGAGGTGATCGAGGTCGTACCGGCTCAGCACTGGAACGATCGCATCGCTGACCGGAGTGCCGCGAAGGCTCAGCGACTTGATATGCGTGACGCCGTCGAGCAGTGCTGCCACGTCCTCATCGGTTGCGGCGGTGAGGTGGATCGACAGGCGGTCGAGCGTTTCCGGCAGTCTTGTTGGGCCGACGACCTTGGCTGCCGTAAGGCTCACGTCACGCACGGACGAAGGGAAGGCGGCATCCGACCAGAGGGTTTCCTCCGCAGCGAGGTTCACGCTCGTGAGGTGAGGGGCGACTTCGGGCAGCATCTCCTGCCCCCACGGACGCGGCGGAAGCCCGGTGATCGTCAGAGCGGTGAGGGCGTTGAGCCGTCCGCCACCGGCGGCGGCGTGGAAGCCGCTCAGTTCGCCGAGATGCAGGCGCAGGACCCGCAGTTCGGGGAACCGGAGAAAGGCCGACATGGCTTCGCCCCCGAGCGTGCGTGCACACCCGATGTTCGATGATCTCAACGCTCGGCAGATCCGGCAGCGCGGAAAGCAGCTCGTCGTCGAACTCGTCGGTCATCACGGTGAACGACCACACCTTGTCGGAGGCGGTCGCCAGATGTTCGAGGTCGAAACGATTCCAGCATTCAGCTCGCGTGTGAATGCTGAACGGGGTGCCGTCGTGCCGAGGCGGCAGGGCCGGGCCGAGGACGTGAAATGGCGGCCACCCCTCTTCGGAGTGGTAGAGACGGGAATCGTCGCTCGTGAAGCGTCCGCAGCAGACCACTTCGACGACCGTTTCCGTCCCCGTCTCGCCGACCACCGCGACGTTCACCCATTCGGGGACGTGGCCGTCGCGCCACAGCGTGGCCACGGCGGTCTCCGCGTCGCATCTGCTCAGCGCGACGGCCGTGCGGTGGGCGCCGTCCTCGGGAAATCTCAACTCGCCGGGTCGTGGGGCGTGCCCGTCGTAGGACTGGTTGAGCCGTACCCGGAACACCAGCGGCTCGGGCAATCGTTCGCTGACCAGCGACTGGGCGAACCGCCATGCTGCCCGGGTCGATTCGGCGAACCGCGCGGCGAACACCTCTCGATCCACCCGGCCAACCTACTGCCCGAGCACACGGCGTCCGGGGCGTTGCCCGTCGCGTAGACGAGCATCTGGCGCGGGCCGGCGCGTGATACGGCCGACGGCGTGGATTCGTTCGGTCAGTGAGGTGAGGGGCGGGTGTGCGCCTCTTTCAGGGACCAGGTGCCGTGGCCGCCGGTGACCTGGAGGAGCGAGTGGGAGCGGAGGCGGATTTCCGTGTCGCCCTCCGGGAGGGCGAGTGTCCGAACGGGGGTCAGTGCGGCGTCGAGTAGCAGGAGGCCGAAGCCGTCTCCGCTGCGGAACAGCACGGGCCCCGGCGGGCCCAGGTAGCGCACTACCGCAGGCCGGGCACCCGTTAGGGAGTGCTCGAACGGCCGGACGTGCCCGGTGGGCGGCACGGTGATGTCGTCCACGTCGGCCTTTTCCAGGGGCGTTACGTCGATGCGCCAGTCTGCCTCGGCGGTTCTCACCTGGAGTACCGCATGTGCCGGAACGGCGAAGGTGCTCCGGCTCGGCGGGGCCTCGTCGCCCGGCACCGGGCTGGGTGCGTCAGCGAACACGACTGGATCGCAGCCATGCAGGACGGCGAGGTCCGGCCCGTGCAGGTAGACCTGGTGGGGCTGCCCACTGGGGCATGTCACGACGGCGATTCCGGCCGGCCCCTGGTAGCTGAGCACTTCGGACCCGGTGCCCGTGGTCGAGCGGGTGAAGCCGCGTGCGCGTTCCGGTCCGCTGATCGTGACGGTCCAGGGGCCCTCGGCCTCGACGTGCAGGTACCTCTTCGTGAGCTCCCTGTCGGACAGCAGCCGGTCGTCCAGGACGGTCGTGACCGGCGGGTCTCCGGGTCCGGACACCATGACCGGCGTCCCCCGGCCGAACTCGGTGCGCCGAAGCCAGGCCCGCAGCGTCCCGGGGCCCTCGTGGGCGAACTCGGCCAGCACCGGCCGGGGAAGCCGTCCCTTGATCTTGACGCGCGCCGCGCCGACGCCACGGTGCGTCCGGACCGTGCCGTCATGGGGGTGATCGACCGGCACGGCCTCCGGCGGGCGCGTCCCGCCCTCCGCCAGCCAGCGGTCGAGGTCGGCGGCCACCTTGCGCGGATCCTTCACCCGAAGACACAACCGGCGGAAGAGAAAACCCCGCTGAGGCATCCTCGTCTGCGGATCCAGATCCCTCAGGGTCAGCAGGACCCAGAACCAGTTCCCCCACCGCAGCCGGCGCGCGGGAAGGGAGACGCCCTCCCGCATCCGCAGGACGAGATTGAGCTCTTCCCGGAACGGTGTCAACTGGGCCGAATGCTCCTCGTCCCGCCGCCGCGGGCCGTCGCCGTAGTGGATCGACGCGATCTCCGCGCGCGGGATTCGCAGCACCTTCCACAGCAGCAGCGCGTCCCAGATGACCAGCTCATCGTCGGTCGCCCACATCCGGGGCCGTGCCAGCACGAGCCTGAGCGTCTGGACGGCGACGCCCGCGACGACGATCGCGAAGACCGGCGCCCACGAGGCGGCGACCAGTTCGGCGAGGGTGATCTCCTTGTTGAACTCGTCCCAGAGCAGACCGAACGCCAGGAGCGACGCCGCCAGCGAGAGCATGCCGACCGCACCGGCCAGGGTCCGCCCCCCGGACCTGGCGATCTTCACCTCGGTCGCGGAAGAGCCGGGTCGCGCCGACCAGATCCACCGGTCCCGGTCGGCGAGGCGGCGCAGTGCGGAGCCCTCGCGTTCCCTGGCCGCTCGTCTGCGCGACGCGGGGGCGGCCCGTGTCCAGTAGACGCCCCACAGAACCATGCAGATCAGGAATGTCCCGAGACCGCCGGTGAAGACACCGAGAACGCCGGCGCCGAGCGGCTCCCCCCACTCCGGCGACCCGCCCCGCATGTGGACGAAGTCCCCCGAGCCGACGTAGAGAGCGGGAACCGAGTCCCCGACCTGGATGGAACGGCCGCCGTCCCCCCTCAGCTCGACTCTCTCCAGGGTCAGCTGAAAGAAGTCGCCGGTCGTGTACGGGCCGTACCAGTTGCATCCGCCTTTTCCGCACACCTCCGAGTGGGCCGTGAACGTGCCCGGAACCCCTTCGCCTTTCGCGGCGTGCCTGGTGGCCGTGGCCTCTTCCACGATGCCGCCGAAGACGAAGGGCCAGATCATCAGCAGTCCGACGCCCAGCAGAAGCTGGGTCATGGCGAAGTGCCCGAGCCTGGCGGGGCCGTATTTCTCCGAGGCCCGGTCGAGCAGGCGTTTCCCGTTCATCACCGTCCCGTCCAGACCGCCGCCGGAGCCCGCACCGGACGGCACCTTCGCGGAACAAGGATCACATGTCGGGCCAGGAAGATCGAATGCCTTCCCGCCGCCCCTGCCCGCTCGACCGCCGTCGCGTCATCGCGAACTGGAGCCGGGGCCGCGCCAGTACTGCTGCCTGCCCTTGTCGCGGACGACGATGCCGATCCGGGCCAGCTCGCGGCGCAGTTCCTTGACGGAGTCGCCGGAATCCGAGGACTCCATGGCCTTCGCGCGGGCCGCGAGCAGGGCGTTCGCGAGGTCGGGCAATTCCGGGGTCTGGGGAAACCAGATCCGGAACTCGTCCTCGTACGGGTCGCCGTCCACCCAGGTGTAGCCGTGCTGGGTGAAGGCCGCGGCCAGGCGCCGGGCGTTGAGGTCGCACTTCTCCCGGGCGATCTCCTCGCCCTGGAGGCCGAGCAGCACCAGCCGGTCCTTCTCCCGGAAGACATGCCCGACCTGTTCGCGAGCGATCTTCTGCGGGCGGCCCGCCCGCTTCAGGACCACCCACTCGCCGGACACGGTGACCGACACCTGCTCCAGCGAGTCGAAGAAAATCAGGGCTATCCCCGCGAGCGCTCCCAGGCCGATCAGGCTCACGGTGAGCCACGGCTCGGGAACGGAGACCAGCAGTTCAGCGGGGCCCTGCATCGGCGCCCACTTCAGGCTCACCAGCCAGTTCGCGAGCGGATCGAGCAACCAGCCGACTCCGGCCAGCAGCACCGCCGCCGCCGCGTACAGCGCCCCCTGCGCCCAGACCGACCGAGCCAGCGTCGTGGAGGCGTCCGGATGCGATCGCATGTTCAGAACCTCCCTGCCGGCGCGACGGTCTCCTTCGAGCGGCGCAACCGATGGTCGATGAGACCAAGAAGGAGCAGCATGCCCAGCAGCAAGACGGTATTGACGCTGTACTTCACCGGATACGACGTCTCGCCGAGCGGCTCGACCACGAAGGCCAACGCCGAGTTGACCACGAGCGCCGCTCCACTGGCCGCCAGGACGTGCCGGTGGTTCCAGCCGAGGCGCCCCGAGAACAGCAGCAGGCAGCCGGCCGCGAGAGCGAGGGCGAGCGCCGACAACGCCACCCCCGTCCAGGACGCGGGGGCCAACTGGTGGACGCCCCACAGCACCACGGCCCCGCAACCCACCAGCCACGGCGGCGGAACCCGCCCTGGCGCGGGAGCAGAACGCCGGGGAAGGGCGAAGGCGGCGACGCCCAGCAGCACGGCGATCGCTGCGGTGACGCCGAGCTGCGCCGGGCTCGCCATGAAATCCTCGGTGTGCTCGTGGAAGATGATCGCCGCCCCCAGGGCGTACAGGACGACCATCGCCGTGATGCCCGCCCGTCCCAGCCACGGACGCCGCGCGTACCTCGGCGCGCACGCCTCGATGACCGCGATGGGCGCGCCGAAACTCCAGATCACATGGCCCGCGACGAAGACCAGCAGGTACTTGGCGCTGAGGCCCAGCTCCGGGAGGTGGGTCGGCAGCCGGTCGCGGTCCCAGGACGGCTCGTCCACGAAGTCCGGGTTGAACAGGCTCTGGTCGATCAGCCCCGCCTGGACGAGCCCGAACGCGGAGCTCAGCAGCACGATCGTCGGCCAGCCCCGCCCGGTACGGCGCGCGGCCTCACGGATCAGTACCGCGACGGTCCCGTACAGCGGGGCGAGGATGAGCAGCCCGCCGAGCAACTCCAGCGGACGCCCGATGATCTGGTCGTAGCCGATGAGGTACTCGGCGCAGATCGGCGACAGCAGTAGCAGCGCCGCCACCAGCGCGATCCGGCGCGGGAGCGGAGGCGGGCCGGGGGCTTCCACGTTCATGATCTCGAACCTAGGAGGCCGCTACCGCGCCGACAGCCGTCCAAAGACGACCATCACCGGCTCGAAGGTCGCTCCTTGGACACCCTTTGGTCGCCCCTCCCCTTCCCACCGGGCCCGCCGAGCCCTTCCCGCGTTGCACGGTCACGACGGAGTGGAACCAGGACGGCCCCGGCTCCACTCCGTCGTGCGCTCGTGTCACTGGAACTGTGCGAAGAACCTCCAGATCTCTCCCTTGGTCCAGGTGGCGACGCCGCTCTCGTTGGGGGAGCCGTCGACCGGGCCCGGTATGTGGTCTCCGTCGAATGCCGCCCATTGGACGGGATACCCGGCGCGGCAGCCCGAGTAGGCGGTGGTGATGTGCGTCCGGCTGCCCGGGGCTGGCTCGCGCGGGCTCTGGGGAGTGCAGCCGTTGTTGGCGACGAACTTGTCGCGCAGCGACCGTCCTTGCGCGATGTTGAGGACGGAGTCGCCGATGCCGTGGATTCCGAAATAGGCGATGGGCTGGGTGCCGCCGTCGCACCCGCTGATCTGTGCGCCCGAGAGGACCGCGACGGCCCGGAAGACGTTCGGCCGGGCGCATGCGAGGGCGTAGCTCATGCCGCCGCCCCAACTGAAGCCCGTGGCGAAGCGCTGCGCCGTGTCGACGCAGAGGCCGCCCTCGATTCGCCGGATCATGTCGTCGACGAAGGTGACGTCCTCACCGCCCGAATTGGCCCAGCCGTTGCCGAGGCCCTGAGGGGCGACGAGGATCGCGCTGTCATTCGACTGTTCCTGCTGGCCGTAGTAGGACCAGGCGCTTCCGCTCGTCCCGCCCGACGCGACGTCGTTGGCGGTTCCGCCCCGCCAGTGGAAGGCGAAGATCAGCCGGTAGGGGTGGTCGTTGTCGTAGTTGGACGGAACCCGGAGGATGAAGCTGCGGCTCTTACCGCTGCTCTGGATCGTGTACGTACCGCTGGTGAGCGTCGGAGCGCTCCCGCACCCGCCGCCGCCACCATCGGACGACAGTTTGACCATTTCCCACTGCTGATTGGCGCCGCCCCAGTCGGTGTACTGGACGACGTTGCCGCCGTCGGCCGTGGAGCCGCCCTGCACCTCCACGGCCTTGCCGCTGCTGCGGCTGATCAGCCGGACGTGGCCCGCGTCGGAGTCGGCCAAGCGGAACTGCTGGTTGGTCCCGTTGTGGTCGGCCCACTGCTGGATTCCGGCGCCGTCGGCCGTGGAGGCGCCGGCCACGTCGAGCACCTTGCCCGAATGCCTGGCCTTCAGCCGGTAGAAGCCGCCGCCGGAGTCCACGAACTGCCATTGCTGATTGGCTCCGTCATTGCGCGTCCATTGGGTGACACGCGCGCCGTCGCCGGTGGACGCGCCGTACACGTCCAGTGCCTTGCCGCTGTTGCGATTGACCATGACGTACCAGGCGTTGGTGTCCACCGTCGCCGCGTCCGCGGGCGTCGGGTTCACCGCGACGAGCGTGCCCATCGCGAGGGCCGTCGCCAGTGCGGCGGCGAACCGGGACCGCAGGCGACGCCTTGGCGGAGGAGGGGCGGGCGGAGCCGCGCCGTAGCTCTTCATCGATTCACACCCCGGTTCAGGCGCGGGTCCAGCGCTGGTTGCTGCCGTTCCAGCAGGTGTAGAGCTGGATCGGGGCGCCGTTGGCGCTGCCGGCGGCGTCCAGGCAGAGGCCGGACTGGACGCCGACGATGGATCCGTCGGAGTTCAGGCGCCACTTCTGGTTGTCGCCGCCCCAGCAGCTGTAGATCTGGACCTTGGCGCCGTTACCGGTGCCGGCGGCGTCCAGGCACTTGTTGCCGTACACCCTGAGCTCGCTCGCGTCGGTGTAGGTCCACTGCTGGTTGGTGCCGCCGTGGCAGTCCCACAGTTGGAGCTGGGTGCCGTCGGCGGTGCTGGCGTTGGGCACGTCCAGGCAGCGGCCCGAGCCGACTCCCTGGATCGTCCCGGCGCCGGGGGTGGGGGGCTCGGAGGTGCCGCCGTTGAGGGCGTTGAGGACGGCGGTGTAGGCGGCCTTCTTGTTGCCGTTGCCGTCGAACAGGAGCGGTGTCTGGTCCGAGCGCCAGGAGTCGGTGTCGCGCACACCCCAGACGGTGATGCCGAGGCACCGCGAGACGGCCAGGCAGTCGTTGGTCACGTTGGCGTAGGTCGTGGCCGAGGCGCCCTGGATGTCGAGTTCGGTGATGGCGACGTCGACGCCGAGGGCGGCGAAGCTCTGCAGGGTGGTGCGGAAGTTGCTGTTGTAGGGGCTGCCGCTGTTGAAGTGGGACTGGAAGCCGACGCAGTCGATGGGCACGCCGCGCTGCTTGAAGTCGCGGACCATCGCGTAGACGCCCTGGGTTTTGGCCCAGGTCCAGTTCTCGATGTTGTAGTCGTTGTAGCAGAGCTTGGCGGACGGGTCGGCGGCGCGCGCGGTGCGGAAGGCGACCTCGATCCAGTCGTTGCCGGTGCGCTGCAGGTTGGAGTCGCGGCGGCCGCCCGAGCTGCCGTCGGCGAACGCCTCGTTCACGACGTCCCACTGGACGATCTTGCCCTTGTAGTGGGCCATGACGCCGTTGATGTGGTCGATCATCGCCTGGCGCAGGGTGCTGCCGCTGAGGTTCTGCATCCAGCCGGGTTGCTGGGAGTGCCAGGCCAGGGTGTGGCCGCGCACCTTCTTGTCGTTCTGGACGGCCCAGTTGTAGACGCGGTCGCCGGCGGTGAAGTTGAACTGGCCCCGCTGGGGTTCGGTGGCGTCGATCTTCATTTCGTTCTCGGCGGTCACCATGTTGAATTCGCGGCTCGCGATCGTGGTGTACACCGAGTCGTTGAGCCTGCCCGAGGCGATGGCGGTGCCGAAGTAGCGGCCGCTCTGCGCCGCCGCGGCGCCCAGCGTGCTCTCCGCGGCGGAGGCGGGGGGCGGGGCGACCAGAGCGGCGGTCATGCTGAGCGCCCCGAAGGCGGCCGCGAGGGCGGCCCGCTTGCGGATCCGGGGCCTGGGCGTGGCGTTCGTACGCACGTCTGTTTCCTCCATGAATGAACGATGGGCGGAAGCACGGACAGGGCCGTGCGACAGACGCCGCGCTCCGGTATGGGAGCGCACACACCACCGGGGCGTCGCGGACTCAGTGTGAGAGCCCTCCCAGATCCCGTCAACAGTTTCAAAGAATTTTCATCGCGGGCATCCGGCTGCCGCTTTGTGCACGCGTTCTAGCAGGAGATCTGTACTCGAAAGTTTTCGAAGTGCCCGGAGCCTTGACGATGCCGCGTTGCCTCGTATTTACTCCGGGCCACCACCACCTCCCGATCCCCCGATGGAAAGAAGGTCCCGCCCGCCCTGGAAATGTTAGCGCTAACATTCGCCTGAAGGGAAGAAGCTCATGTTGAGGACCGGTGCGGCCGTGCTGGCATCGCTCCTGCTGTCGGTGCTCCTGTCCGTGACGAACGCAGAGCCGGCTCAGGCCGCGACAGTGGACGTGAACAAGTGGTACGTCCTGGTCAACCGCAACAGCGGCAAGGCCCTGGACGTCTACAACCTGGCGACCAACGACGGCGCCCGCATCACCCAGTGGACCAGGAACGACCAGAACCAGCAGCAGTGGCAGTTCGTCGACTCCGGCGGCGGCTACTACCGCATCAAATCCCGCCACTCCGGCAAGGTGCTGGACGTCTACAACTTCTCCACCGCCAACGGCGGCTCGATCGTCCAATGGTCCGACCTGAACGGCACCAACCAGCAGTGGCGGCTGGAGGACAGCCCGGGAGGCTACGTCAGGTTCGTCTCGCGCCACAGCAACAAGGCCCTCGAAGTGCAGGGCGGCTCCACCGCCGACGGCGCGAACATCGTCCAGTACGACGACTGGGGCGGGAACAACCAGCAGTGGCAGCTCGTCGAGGTGGGCGGCGGCGACCCCGCCCCCGGGTGCGACCTCCCATCGTCCTACCGCTGGACGTCCACGGGCCCGCTTGCGCAGCCCAAGGCGGGATGGGTCTCGCTCAAGGACTTCACCGTCGCCCCCTACAACGGCAGGCATCTCGTCTACGCGACGACGCACGACACGGGGACGAGATGGGGGTCGATGAACTTCGGCCTGTTCAGCAACTGGTCGGATATGGCATCGGCCAGCCAGAACACCATGTCGAATGCCACCGTCGCCCCGACGCTCTTCTACTTCGCGCCGAAGAACATCTGGGTGCTCGCCTACCAGTGGGGCAGCACCGCCTTCTCCTATCGGACGTCCAGCGACCCGACCAACCCGAATGGCTGGTCATCGCCGCAGGTGCTCTTCTCCGGAAGCATCTCGGGTTCCGGAACGGGACCCATCGACCAGACGGTCATCGGCGACGGCACGAACATGTACCTTTTCTTCGCCGGCGACAACGGCAAGATCTACCGGGCCAGCATGCCGATCGGGAACTTCCCGGGCAGTTTCGGCTCGACCTCGACAGTGATCATGAGCGATTCGACCAACAACCTGTTCGAGGCCGTTCAGGTCTACAAGCTCAAGGACCAGAACCGCTACCTCATGCTCGTCGAGGCGATCGGCTCCCAGGGGCGCTACTTCCGCTCCTTCACGTCCACCAGCCTGAACGGTTCGTGGACGCCGCAGGCCGCGACCGAGGGCAACCCCTTCGCCGGCAAGGCCAACAGCGGCGCCACCTGGACCAACGACATCAGCCACGGTGAACTGATCCGCACCAGTGCCGACCAGACCTTCACCGTCGACCCCTGCAACCTGCAACTGCTCTACCAGGGGCGCAGCCCCAACTCCGGCGGCGACTACGGACTCCTGCCCTACCGGCCGGGTCTGCTGACGCTGCAGCGCTAGTAACGGAGACACGGGTCCGGCTCTGGCGCGGACCCTGCGTGGCGGGCTCGGCGACAAGCCGGGCCCGCCACTTTTTCATGCCCGGCCGGGCCTTCCCCCGGTGAGGCGGCGCTGCCCCGAGACGCCACGTCCCCTCCGGTCGCCGTCCCCTCCTCCCCAGGCGCGCCTCGATCGCCGCCTAGCAGATCGAGATCAAGCACTGAGACGCCTCTGAAGTGTTGACATTCGATCCTTATGCCCGCACGATGGGTCGAAATCAAGCAGAGGAGTGTTCTGTGTCACAGGCGGAGGTCCTCCGGGACCAGCTGATCGAGCAGGGCGTCAAGTACGTCTTCGGCTTCTATGTCGACATCCACGGCGTGCCGAAGAGCAAGTGCGTCCCGGTGGAGTCGCTGCCGTCCATGGCGAAGGGCTCGGAGCTGTACACCGTGGGAGCGCTGGAGGGCATGGGCGACCTCGGCCCCCACGAGGACGAGTGCGCGGGCATCCCCGACCTTGACCGGCTGGTCGTCCTGCCCTGGAACCCGGAGTTCGCGGTGGTGCCGACCAGCCTGCACCTCGACGGCGAGCTCTACCCGCAGGAGGCGCGCAACTTCCTGCTCCGCCAAGTCGACGAAGCTGCGGAGATGGGCTTCACCGTGAACGTCGGGATCGAGCCGGAGTTCTACGTCGTCCGCGAGACGGCCCAGGGGTGGGAGCCGCTGGTGCCGCAGGACCGGCTGGACGCGCCGACGCGCGGCTACGACCTGGAGACCACGGTGCTCGCCGCGCCCTTCCTCGGGCCGATGGTCGAGTACATGAACCAGCTCGGCTACGGCGTCTACTCCTTCGACCACGAGGGCGGCGACGGCCAGTACGAGTTCAACTTCGACTACACCGACGCGCTCACCATGGCCGACCGCATGGTGATCTTCCGGCTGATGGCCAAGCACGTCGCCCGCGAACTCGGCTGCATCGCGACGTTCATGGCCAAGCCGTTCCAGGACGACTTCGGCTCCGCGTCCCACGTGAACATCAGCCTGGCGGACGGGGAGACCGGCCGGAACGTCTTCGAGGCCGCGTCCGGCGGCGGCTACAGCGACACCGCCCGCCACTTCGTGGCCGGCGTGCTCGCCCACGCGGGCGCCATCTGCGCGGTGACGTCGCCGACGGTCAACTCCTACAAGCGGTTCACCAGCAAGGGCTTCATGGACGAGATCTCCTGGGCCCCGGTCTACCGCAGCTGGGGCGAGAACAACCGGACCCTCATGTGCCGCATGCCGGTGAACCGGCACTGCCTCGAGGTCCGCACCGTGGACGCCTCGGTCAACTACCACCTCGGCATCGGGCTGATCCTCGCCGCCGGGCTGGACGGCGTCGCCAACAAGCTCGACCCGGGCGAGCCCCTCAACCGCGACACCTACCGGATGAGCGCGGAGGAACTCGCCGGCTACGGAGACCTCGCGCTGCCGCGCTCGCTGGAGCAGGCGCTGGACCTGTTCGAGGCCGACGCCCTCGCCGAGCGGGTCATGGGCAAGGAGTTCCACCGGACGTTCCTGGACTACAAGCGGGCGGAGTGCCGCGAGTACGGATCAGTGGTCACCGACTGGGAGACCCGGAACTACCTGCAGAGGCTTTGAGATGTCCACAGTGAACGAGACCTCGGCCGACACGCGCCGTCCGCAGGCCGATGCCGAAGAGCGCCGCCTGCGGGCCAACGCCGAGGCCCTGGAGCGGATGGTCGGCGCCGAGCCCGTGCTCGTGGGCGTGGCCGCGGCCGGCGACGTCGTGCCCGGGATGACGCCCACCACGATCCTGACCTCCGGGGCACCGCTGGAATGGCACCAGTACACGGGCGGCCAGCGGCGCGCCATCCTCTACGGCGCGGTATACGAGGGCCTGGCGGACGGCGTCGAGGACGCCGAGGCCAAGCTCGACCGCGGCGACATCCGGGTGCGCTCCACCCAGCAGCACGACTGCATCGGCTCGGTCGCCGGCATCTACACCGCCTCGATGCCGGTGTTCATCGTCGAGGACGAGACGCACGGCAACCGCGCCTTCTGCAACTTCTACGAGGGCAAGAGCCGCTACCGCCTCAACTACGGGTCCTACGACCAGGAGGTCGCGGACGGGCTCCGGTGGCTGGAGTCGACCATGGCGCCGGTGCTGGCCGAGTGCCTCGCCGATCACCCGATCCGGCTCAAGCCGATGATGGCCCGGGCGCTGCGGCTCGGCGACGAGCTGCACAGCCGCAACACCGCGGCCACCCTGCTGCTACAGCGGGAACTGACCCCGCGGCTGTTCGCGCTGGCGGCCACGGACCAGTGGCGGACGCGGGTGGAAGAGGTCATGGACTTCTTCCTGGCGAACGACTACACCTTCCTCAGGCTCAGCATGGCCGCGGCCAAGGCCACCGCGGACGCCGCCCACGGCGTCGAGCACAGCAGCCTGATCACCGGAATGGCGATCAACTGCCGCGAGTTCGCCGTCCGCGTCAGCGGTCTCGGCGAGGAGTGGTTCCGCGGCGGCCACCCCGAACTGCAGGGCCGGTTCTTCGACGGCTTCACCGAGGCCGACGCCGAATGGATCGGCGGAGAGAGCTGCGTCACCGAGACCGTCGGCCTCGGCGGGATGGCCCAGGCGTGCGCCCCGTCGCTCATGGATTACCAGGGCGGCAGTTTCCAGGCCATGCTGGGCAACAACGAGGCGATGTACGCCATCGCGTCGTCCGAGCACCCCGACTACCGCATCCCGGCGTTCGACTTCCGCGGGACCCCGGTCGGCATCGACCTGCACGCCGTCGTCGCCTCCGGTGTCACCCCGCTGATCGACGGCGGGCTCGCCGGACGCGCCGGCGGCCAGATCGGAGCCGGCGTCCTGCGGCCCCGCATCGAGGCGTTCACCGCCGCGGCCGCCGGCTACGCCGACCGCTACCCGACCCCGACCGCTTCCTGACCACCATGCACCGCTGGAGAGAGCCATGACGTACTCGGAGCAGGCGAACCCCGCCGGCGGCGAAGCGACGAAGGCGGCCGCACCCCATATCCAGGGCCGGATGGGACCGTTCGAACTGGCCTTCTTCGTCGTCGCCGCGGCCGGACCGCTCCTGGTGGTCGCCGGATTCGCCCCGCTGGCCTTCATGATCGGCGGGATCGGGGCGCCCGGCGCCCAGCTCGTCGCCGGCATCGTGCTCCTGCTGTTCGCGGTCGGCCTGACCAGGATGGCGCTGCGCATCAAGAACGCCGGCGCCTTCTACTCCTACATCGGGCAGGGCCTCGGCCGCCCGGTCGGCGGAGGCGCCGCCACCCTCGCGATGGCGGCGTACTCGGTGATCGCGATCGGCCAGCTCGGCGCGGTCGGGGCCTTCGCCGCGGTGCCGGTCAAGGACGCCCTCGGGATCGACGTGCCGTGGCCGGTCTTCTCCTTCGCCGCGCTGGCGATCGTGGTCTACCTCGGGCACCGGCAGATCTCGCTCAGCGCGAAGGTGCTGGGCATCGCCCTGCTGTCGGAGGCCGCGATCCTGCTCGTCCTCGCCGCGCCGGTGCTCTGGCAGGGCGGCGCGGACGGGCTCGACGTGAGCTCCTTCTCCCCGTCGGCGATCTTCGCCGGCGGCGGCACGGGCGCGATGTTCGCCATCGTGTTCGGCGCGTTCATCGGGTTCGAGTCGACCGCGATCTACTCGGAGGAGGCCCGCGACCCCGAGCGGACCGTCCCCCGGGCCGTCTACCTGGCCGTGGGATTCCTGGCCCTCTTCTACACGTTCATGGCCTGGATCGTCTACGTCGCCTACGGCAAGGCGTCGATCGTGGACGCCGCCACCGCCGACCCGGTCGGGCTGGTGTTCGCCGCGACCGAGAAGTACGTCGGGCACGGCGCGGTGGTCGTGATGGAGATCCTGCTGGTGACCAGCGCGTTCGCGTCCACGCTGGCCTTCCACAACACCGCGTCGCGGTACCTGTTCACGCTCGGACGCGAGAAGATGCTGCCCGGCCGGCTCGCCCGCGTCCACCCCGAGCACCGCTCGCCGTACGTGGCCAGCGCCGTCCAGGGCGCCATCGGCCTGGTGGCGGTCACCGCGTTTATGCTCGCCGGAGCCGACCCCTACCTTCAGGTCTTCCTGCTGATGGTGGCGCCGGGGGTGCTCGCCGTGATCGTCTTGCAGGCGCTGTGCTCCCTGGCGATCGCGGTCTACTTCAACCGGGTGAACACCACGCACGGGCTCAGCGTGTGGAGCACGGCGGTGGCGCCGCTGCTCAGCCTCATCGGCCTCGGCGTCGCGTCGTGGCTGGTGGCGCGCAACTTCGACCTGCTGTCCGGACGGACCGACTGGGTGAACTACCTCCTCCTCAGCTTCATCCCGCTGGCGTTCCTCATCGGAACCGTGCGGTCGCTGCAGCTCAAGCGGGGCCGGCCCGAGGTGTACGCCCAGCTGACCAGGACCGAGGTCTTCTGAATGCCCCGCCGCTGCGAAACGCCGACCGCGAGGTAGTGGTGACGGGCAAACCCCTGATCGGCATCAGCGCCGACCTGGCGGACGCCGCATGGGACGTGTGGCGGCGGCGAGCGATCGTCCTGCCGGTGGCCTACCACGAGCAAGTGGTGGCCGCCGGCGGGATCGCCGTCGTCCTCCCGCCCCAGCCGCGGGCCGCGTCCGACATGATCGAGAGGCTGGACGGCCTGGTGCTGGCGGGGGGAGGGGACATCGACCCCCGCCGGTACGGGGCCCGGCCGCACCCGTCCGCGCGCCCCGCGGACCCCCTGCGGGACGAGTGGGAGATCCGGCTCGCCCGCTCCGCCCTGGCCGCCGACCTGCCCGTCCTCGGCATCTGCCGGGGGATGCAACTGCTGAACGTCGCGCTCGGCGGCACCCTCGTCCAGCACATTCCCGACATCGTCGGCACCGACGCGCACCTCCCGGACCCGTCAGGGTTCGGAAAGCACCCGATCACCATCCGGCCCGGCAGCGAACTGCACGCCGCACTCGGGGAACGCGCCGACATCGCCACCCACCACCACCAGTCGGTCGGCGACCTCGGCCGGGGAGTCGTGGAGACGGCGTGGACCCCGGACGGGATCGTCGAGGGCATCGAAGTCCGCGACCGGACCTTCGCCTGCGGAGTGCAGGGCCACGCGGAGGAGAGCGGCATGACCGGCCTGTTCGAGCGCCTCGTCCGCGCCGCCGCACGCCGGACCGGAACGGCTCAGCCGAGCTCCCACTCGTAGGAGAACTTCTCGATCTTGAGGATCAGGGACGTCTCCACGGCGGTGATCCCCGGCAGTGCCCCGAGCACGTCGGTGGTGAACCGCAGCAGATGCTCCTTGTCGTAGAAGAACGCCTCGATCATCACGTCGAAACGCCCCGTGGACAGCCCGCAATAGCGGACCTCCGACGCCTCGACCAGTTTCCGGCTCACTTCGCGAAGATGCGGCAGGCTCACCGACAACCCGATGATCGCCGAGATGTTGTACCCGGCCAGCCGCGGCGTGGGCACCGCCACGATCTCCATGAGGTCGCGGTCGCGCATCGCCGCGATCCGCTTACGCACGGTCGTCTCGGTGATCCCCAATTGCCGGGCGATCGCGGAGTTCGACGTACGCCCGTCTTTCTGGAGGATCCGGAGGATCTCACGATCCGTCGTGTCCAGCGCCGCCAGCGGAGGGACTCCCTGCCCCGGCTTGGAACCGTTCTGGGGCCCCTCCTTGTTCACCATTCGCCCAGCATATCGCCAGAATGCCCGTTCCCGCGCAATGAACGACCGTCCCGGAGCCGAGGTGCATAGGGGCGGGCCGAAGAGCCGATTAAGTCTCCGATGGGCGCGAGAGTTGGGCGCCTCGTCGGTGCGAGAAGGGCGGGGGCGTTCGCGTCAGCTGATCTTGTCGCCACATTGCCTTCTTTTTCGCCTTCGAGTGATGTCGACGCCCAGACGATCACACCGTCCGGAAAGTAAGGGGTGGCCCACGCCGCTGACGGGTCACCCACCCGACAACCGCGCCGTCGGCACACCGAGGCCCGCCAGCGCTGCCAGTGACGGTCTTCGCCCTACCGACGAGGTTGCACCCCTGCGCGTCAGAGCCACCCGGTCAGCAACCGACATACGGCCTCTCGTCGGGTTGAGGCCCCTGACCTGGACTGATGTAGTTCCGGGCGGGAAGAACCCGAGGCCGGAGGCCCGCTGTTGGGGGGATTGCCATGGCCACTGGGTTCGATCCGGCGCGCGTCGCGCATCTGACTGGGACGTTCGCGCCGGTGACCGAGGAGGTGGACGAGGCCGGGCTGCAGGTGGAGGGGGAACTGCCCGCCGAACTGGACGGGGTGTACCTGCGCAACGGGCCGAACCCGCGCTTCGCCCCGATCGGTTCCTACCTGTTCCCGATCGACGGCGACGGCATGGTGCACGGCGTGTGGATGAGCGAGGGGCGGGCCCGGTACCGGAACCGCTTCGTGCGCACGCCCGCCATGCGCGCGGAGGAGAAGGCAGGCCACGCCCTATGGGGCGGGATCGAGTCGCTGATCACTCCAGGCCCCGAGAAGGTCGGCCCCGAGCTGGCGCACACACTCAAGGACTTGCCGGACATCAACGTCGTCCGGCACGGGGGACGACTCCTGGCCCTCGCCGAGTCCGACTGCCCGTTCCGGATGGCGCCGGACCTGGAGACCCTCGGCAAGGAGACCTTCGAGGGCGGCCTGCCGGCCGGGATCACCGCCCACCCGAAGATCGATCCACGGACCGGGGAGATGGCGGTCTTCTGCTACGCGCTGGAGGAGCCGTACCTCACCTGGGCAATGCTCGACCGGAACGGACACGTGAGCCGTGCCCCGACACCAGTGGCGGACGTCGACGAGCCGGTGATGATCCACGACATGGCTCTGACCGGGCGCTATCTCGTCCTCGTCCTCGCGCCGGCCTTCCTCGATCTAGGGGCCGCCATGCGGGGCGGCTCATTCCTGGACTGGTGCCCCGAGCGCGGCACGCGGATCGCCCTGATCCCCCGGGACGGCGGCCCGGTGCGCTGGGCGCACGACTCGGCCTTCTGGGTCTGGCACACCGTGAACGCCCACGACACAGCGGACGGACGGGTCGTCCTCGACTACATACAGTGGCCCAGCCCCGGCCTGGGCCCGCGCCCGGCCTCCTCCGACGGCGCCGCCCACGGCCTCGCGTGCGCCGTCATGGACCCGGCCACCGGTTCCATCCAGCGCAATCTCCTCGACGACGCACGGGTGGAGTTCCCCCGAGTGGACGATCGCGCCCTGACAGGCCCGCACCGACGGATCGCCACGGCCGCCGGCAGCGGACGCACGCCGGGCCTGCTGCCCGGCGAGTACGACGCGCTGCGCTGGTACGACGTCGGCGACGACGACACAGCCGTCGAGATCTGGGACGCAGGTGACCTCTCGGTCGGCGAGCCGGTCTTCGCCCCTGTCCCCGGACGAAGCGGTGCCGACGAGGGCTACTGGCTCACCTTCGCCACGAACCGTACCGACCTCTCCAGTTGGCTACTGGTCCTACCGGGAAGCAACCCGTCCGACGGGCCACTCGCACGCCTCCGCATCCCCGTACGCGTACCACTGGGCCTGCACGGAGCATGGCTCCCCACCCAGGAATGAAGAGAGCCGACGCTGTTCATCAGCCGCGCCACCGAGTGGACGTAGTTCGGCGCGCATTTTGAGCAAGAAGAGGCGAGTCCTGAGCCTCAGGCCGAAGAATTCCTAGACCAAAGAGTAATAGCCGATCGAGTGGCTAGGGGTTGAGGTTACCTGCGTACTGAAGCGCGTCATTCACCAAGAGGGCAAGGCGGCGTGTGTCCTCTACGGAGAGGATTTCACTCTGCCAGGCACAGACCACATGCCAACCATGATCAGTCAGCGGGAGTACAGGATCCAGGGTTTCGATGTCGTTCGGCAGTCGCGGAAGTCTGACCATCAGCCAACTGGTTCCAAGAGCAACGACAGCGGCGATTCCGTTGGACGCGAGTGCGGGAACACCGAATAGCGGGATGACCAGGGTGTCGTCCGGAGCGATTTGCGAGAGCCGTCCAAGCAGGTCGGGATGGGTGTGCAGCACCCATCCATCAAGGCTGTAGGTGCCTAAGCGCGGCCCGGCGGATCGACACGAACCCACCGCTGGTAGTCGTCCAGATCGACGTTGCTACCGCAGATGATGGTGACCACGTTGCGGCCGGCGAAGCGGTCCGGGTCCTCCAGAACGGCGGCGACGCCAAGGGCCGCTGAGGGTTCGACGACCAGACCCGCGTGCTGCAAGAGCATCCGCATGCCCGCGACGATGGACGCCTCCTCGACCAGGACGGCATCATCGGCCACGGCCAAGAGATCATCCAGTACGGCGGGGATGGGACGCCGACCGGCAACGCCGTCGGCGATGGTGTCGGTGGACTCGGTCGTGATGACCCGGCGCTCCTGCCAGGAGAGGGTCATCGCGGGTGCACCACGAGGCTGCACACAGATCACCTCGGCTCCAGGCATCAGAGCCTTCAAGACGTAGCCCACCCCGGTGGCCATGGCGCCGCCTCCCAGGGCGATCAGCACGACGTCCAAGGAGGGCGCCTGTTGCGCCAGTTCGAGCCCGATGGTCGCCGCACCCTCACAGGTCTCGACGTCCAGACTGTCTTCGACCAGCCGGACGCCGCGCCGCCGCGCGATCCCCGCCGCCCACTCCCGGGCCAGGTCGAAGTCGCCATCGACCACTTCCAGCGTCGCACTTGAAGCGCGAATCCGCTCAAGCTTGGCGGCCGGCGCCCGCCGCGACGCCACGACCGTCACGTCCAGGCCATGGCGGCGACCCGACCAGCCCAGCGCCCACCCCAGATTGCCGGCGCTGGCGCACACCACGGCCGTCCGGCCCTGATCGCTCAGCCGACCCGCGACAACCTCGGTACCCCGCCCTTTAAAACTGCGGACCGGGTTCGCCGTCTCCAGCTTGATGCTCACCGCACAGCCCAGCGCGTGCCCCAAGGCTTCGCACCGGAACAACGGAGTGTCCAGGAACACCGGGTCGATCACACGGCGAGCCGCGCGAATCCGGTCAAGATCGAGCCGCGTCTCGAGCACGACGCAACAACGTACCCGACACAAACGTCCCTCAACAGCCACCACCACGAACCCGCCCCACCCTCCACCGAATCGCTCCCACGACCCACCCACCACTCCACGACAGAGCCGAACGGCCCACGGCAGAAGAGCGCAAGCCAGCAAAAGCGTCGCCGCGCAGCTAAGACAGCGCCCAACAACATCAGCAAACCTGGCCAGCCACGTTTCCCCTATGGAGCGATACGTAGAACCTGCTGAGAGGCTCCCGCCGCTCCTCTTCGTCCGAAGAACGCAGCGCAAGCAGCGGACCCCGGTCGGCTCAGGTGGCGTGACGCCAGGGAACCCCGGGAAGCTCTTCCTCTCGGCCGTCCGTGCGCCTCAGCCGTACTTCGCGTTCCTCGGTGGCGTAGCCGATGTCGAAGAACTGAAGACCGGCGTCCGCGAAGTTCTTGGAGAGCTGCGACGCTACGTCTTCCCCGACGGTGAAGACCAGTTGGAAATCCACCGAGTCGCCCAGGATGACCGAGGTCAGATCACCGTCGGTCAGCCGTGCGACCTCGGCCACGATGTCGGCGACGGGGAGTGCGCTCTCCTCGACTACGAAGCCGACGCCACTGGCGGCCGCCAGCGACTGAACGCCGGCCTTCAGGCCGTCCGAGGTGTCCTGGCAACTCGTGACCACACCGCTCGTGCTCAGGCAGCGCCCCTCCCGTACGAGCGCCTGCGGGCGCCGCCATGCGGATATCAGCGCCTCCTCCTCGGCCAGCGGGAGTTTCGTCGTGCCGGTGCCGAGACCGCCGAAGTAGCGCTGGGCGGATGCCGCTACCCCCGTCGGCCCGGTGACGCAGAGGCGATCTCCCGCGCGGGCACCGGTCCGCAGCAGTGAGCCACCTCGTTCGACGATGCCCACGGCGGACGCGGACAGGATGATCCTCTCCGCGCTGCCGATATCGCCTCCGACGTTCGGCGCGCCCACCTGCCGGCAGGCATCGCGGATCCCTTCCATGAGGGCCGTGAAGTCATCGTCCGGCAGTGACCGCGGATAACGAACGACCGTCAGGAGCGCGATCGGAAGCGCGCCCATGGCGGCGATATCGCTGAGATTGGCCATCGCCAGGTAGTAGCCGATGTCGTAGTTCGACAGGTAACCGAGTTCGTACAGTAGGAACTTCGGTCCGCGGACGTAGTCCGATCCGACGACGATCTCCATGGGTCCGTCGAGTCCGAAGACCGCGCAGTCGTCCTGGGCGTCGGCGCCCGCGACGAGTTCGGCCTGGACTCCGTTCTTGAGCCGCTGCGACCATCCTGACTGCCCGCCGAACATGGGCGCGATGATGTCGGCCAGCCGCGTCGGCTCGTCGGAGGCGATGCCGGCGCTCTGCATGGTACCCATCCCATCCTCAACTTTCTGCGGGGTGTCAATGGCCTAAGGCAGCGAAAGCCTCCAGTGTGCAGTCTCTTTCATCGTCGCCATTAGGACGTCTTTCCGGACTACGACTGCGTAGTCCCACTCCGGGTCTGCGATGCCCAGGAGTCTCCCGGCCACTGATCGGAGATATTGACGGGGCCTTGCCTGCACCGCAGCGTACACCTGGTGTTCGGTGGCGTCTCCGCAATAGAAGTATGGGAGATCGTCATGCCCGAACTGTTCTAGATCGGCGAGGTCGCCCAGGGTGGTCGACACCAGACCGTCCCGAGCCATCAGCGCGTTGACCTCATCAAATGGCAGGGGAAGCAGGTGGATATGCGCGTGGGTGACGCATGCGGACCCTTCCATCCGCATTGTGGAGCCATGCTCAAGAAAGACTGGTTCGCCAAAACTTGCCGCATATGGTGGAACTATCTGCTTGAGTGCCGTTGCCACCTCTTCGGCGTGCCCGCACATCACAGCGCCAAAGCTGAAGTAGTGGTCGTTGGGCACCAGCAGCAGATGCCCCCGGGTCAGTGGCGACATATCCGCGATCAACGTGAGGGTGCTGCCGCGTCCGATGATCCTTCCCGGTGGAGACCCGCCGTAGACGCGATGGAAGGCGACGTCCTCGGCCCCGGCGAGTTCCTCGCAGAAGTCGGATCCGACACAAGAGGCTCGTTCGACCACGGATCACCTCGGCCGCGATTCGGGCTGCCTTATTCGCCTTCTTTGACTGACCGGAATATGGACAGCCAAGTCGGCAGTCATATTGTTACTCGTCCGAGGTATAGTTTGGCAAGCCCGTGGCGGGGTCGCGGTGTGGCGAGCGGGGATGAGCGACAGATGAAGTTGTCGGCGGCGCGTGCCATAGACCGCTTAATCGTGCTGGCGGCGACGGTGACACTTGCCGGCAGGCAGTACGGCTTCCCCTCGGACGAGTTGTGGAGCGATGTCGAACGCGAATACTCGTACGTCCTGGTCACCTTGATCCTTATCGCCGGAGTCTTCGGCGTCGCGGCCCCCTGCGAGTCCTGGTCTCGGCATCTTCACGTCGAGCGCCGTCTGGTCATGCGCAGGCATGTCCTCACCGCATTCGGGCAACTGATCGAAGTTTGCGCGGCCGTTGCGCCCGCGATCGCGGTGAGCGATCTGGGGTTGCACATCTGGCAGCGGAAACGCAATTACCGGCATCCGCTTCGCGGTGAGCTCACGCGCGTGGCCACGTACCGCCTCGGTGCGTCACCGGCGACTCGAAGGATTCGGCCGACGCCGGGTGTCGGTGTTGTGGGGCTATGTTGGAAGCTCGATCAGGAAGTGAGCGTCGATGTGGCGAGCCTTGCCCGAGATCTTGTCGACGAGGACGCATTCGCCTCATTCCGGGCGCAGCAGGGCGCGGATGCCGTTATGGGGTTCAATTGGGAGGAGTTCCAGCGTTACCGTCATCGTGGCGCGGTCTTCGCCACTCCGATCAGAAACGGTCGTTCCAGGTTCGTAGGCTGCGTCAGCTTCGATGTCTCGCATGGCTACGATGGCCTCAATGTGCAGCGCATCTGGCATATTCTCAATTCATTGAGCTTCGTGGTGGGAGAGGATGGGTTCGAGAATGTCTGAGGCGGGCGAGATCACCCGTGAGACCTGTGGCTGCTATGACGCCAATGCGAACTCCTATGGCGAAGCCTCCGAGGACTACGACCGGTTTCCGGGACTGCGTGCGGAGGTCGTCGAGTTCGCGCGGCTCGCTCCTCGCCACCTGCCCGTCCTGGACCTGGGATGCGGCGGTGGCCGGGACGCCCGGCTGCTGGCATCGCTCGGCCGCACGGTGATCGCGGGTGACTACGCCCCGGCCATGCTCGAATGGGCTCGGGACCGATCGAGAGGGGAAGGGCGCACGCTCGGTTTCCTGCGGCTGAACGCCCTGGCACTCCCACTGCGGGACGCGTCGGTGGCCGGGGTGTGGGCTTCGGGGAGCCTGCTCCACATCCCATCGGCCGGGATGGCACGCGCGCTGGCCGAGCTCCACCGTGAGCTGATTCCAACCTGAGTCCGCAGGTCACGGGGCGGTTGCGGACGGGTGACCGCCGCCCATAAGTAGCGAAGCTCCTGCTAGATGAGGTTGTCGACCAAGATCAACCCTGTCTGCACAGGAGCTTCACGTGCTGTTGTACCGTGCCGCGCT